>NZ_JBDLOB010000002.1:0-663569 GCF_039762275.1 Psychrobacter proteolyticus
CTACGGTTGCGATTGCAGCGGTAAGGGTTGTTTTACCATGGTCAACGTGTCCGATTGTACCGACGTTGACGTGTGGCTTGTTACGTTCAAACTTGGCCTTTGCCATGGGTATTTCCTCTTTTTTTGGTGAATGATCAATAAAAAGCTGTTTAATGGCTCATAATAGAATTAAATCATCATAAACCTAGCTATCAACCGCACGAACCACTGCTTAAACAATGCTCCGAACTAATTCTTGTATCCGTTATTATACGCTGACTTGTCTTAAATAGTCATACATCTCTCAATCGAAATCAACTTCTCTCTAACGAGTAGATATAAAGCTCGATTGATTATAACCTTTCTTATAACCGTATAATTATCTTGATATGCAAGGTCGCGATATTAGCTGACCGACATCATCAAACAATCCGTAAAATCCGTTAACATATGGAACAGCAATCCAATTCCAATGATATTAAGAGGCTTACGAAGAAAGAGTAAAGCAAAATACACTAGCATCGCATAATAAGTATGTAACGGATGAAAATTAATACTACATCTATTTGCCTGAAATACTGGGTTTGCTACCAGATGATCTATATCAACCAGCATGGTCGCAAGCAAAATCAGATATGCTTTTTTCCACTCTTTTCTAAAAAACGCAATCGCGATAAAAAGAGGAAAACCAAAATGCAAAAAATAATGTATTAATGTCTGCATACTGACCTATTAGTTTTAGTCTTCTCTATATAAGATCATCAAAACCAACATTTATTAATATACTGACAGCACTAAAAGGCAACACCTCAGTGTCACCTTTGAATCATTGTCTACCGCACTACTGTTATATATTTCAATATTCTATAATTTCGATATCGACGCAAAGTTATATAAATAGCAAAACAAGCATAAAAGGTATAAACAATAAATGGAGCTCATATCGAGAATTGAACTCGAGACCTCTCCCTTACCAAGGGAGTGCTCTACCGCTGAGCTATATGAGCGTATATTGAAACCTTTGAACTGCACTAAAAAAAATATCACGATGCAGCAATAATTACTGACTCTCGTGATGATTTATTGTTATGCTTTGCGATGGTGTATATATGGAGCGGGTGGCGGGAATCGAACCCGCGTCATTAGCTTGGAAGGCTAAGGTGTTACCATTATACCACACCCGCATTTACTCTTATTCAGGATAACTCTAATCGAGAGTTATGAGATATAGAGAGTATGCTTGGCGCTATGACAAACTTTAGAAAATATGGTGGTGGGGGAAGGATTCGAACCTTCGAAGCTTTCGCGACAGATTTACAGTCTGTTGGGTTTGACCGCTCCCCAACCCCACCTTAGGTTGCTTTGAACAAAAATGACTTACATTTAAGACAAATTCATAAAAAGCTACTTTAAGAGAGATGGTGCCGACTGCCGGGATCGAACTGGCGACCTACTGATTACAAGTCAGTTGCTCTACCAACTGAGCTAAGTCGGCTTGTTCTCTTAAAGTGGTGGCTATTCTATCAAATTTTTTGAGATGCGCAAGTACTTTTTCATCTTTTTTTAAATTAATTTGATATAAATATTTAAGTCACTGATTAAGCTGGTTTTTTTATAAATAAAAATATGGCAATAAATTGGCTTTTTACTTGCAGCCTTTGTTTTTGCCATATCACTGGCTATTTAATTAGCGAATGCGCAAGCCATTACAGGCCATTTCTACCGCTTTTATTAAGGCCAATGCTTTTTTATTGGTTTCATCCCATTCTTTTTCTGGAACAGAATCAGCAACAACCCCTGCTCCGGCTTGAATATGTATCTCACCACGGCGCATCACCGCAGTACGGATAGCAATGGCCGTGTCCATATTACCATTCCAACCTAAATAACCAACTGAACCACCAAACACCGTTCGGCGTACCGGTTCTATCTCATCGATAATTTGCATGGCACGGATTTTGGGTGCACCCGATAGCGTCCCAGCTGGGAAAGTGGCACAAAACACATCTAGTGCATCCTTGTCAGCTCGTATCGTACCCTCAACGTTAGATGCGATATGCATTACTTGTGAGTAGCGCTCTATAAACATCTTTTCTGTGACTTTGACACTGCCATACTCGCAAACGCGGCCAATATCATTGCGACCTAAATCAATGAGCATCAGATGCTCGGCTGTCTCCTTTTCATCATTTAGCAGCTCTTGCTCAAGCGCTAGGTCTTCAGCTTCGTCTCGGCCACGTTGCCGCGTCCCTGCCAGCGGCCTTACCGTCACCTTGCCATTTTCGATACGAGATAGGATTTCAGGAGAAGCACCGATAATATCAAAGCGTTTGTGATCATCGAGTGTATAGCCATGCACCAAAAACAGATACGGTGATGGGTTTAGATAGCGAAGCGCACGATAGACGGCTAGAGAGTCGCCTGTATAGTCCGCTGTCAAGCGCTGCGCTGGCACTACCTGCATGACGTCACCTGCGGCAATGTAATCCTTTATTTTATCGACATCGCTACAGTATTTTTCGGCACCTGTTTGCGATATAAATTTAGGCGTAGGCATTACAGGTGCGCGCAGGTTTGATGGCTCTGCTAGCTTTTCTTCGATTTGTTCTAACTCGCGAATAGCTGAACTGTAGCCATCCTCGGACTGGCAATCAGCATAGACGATGATTGATAGCGTATTCTCTAAATTATCAAATACAATAACGCTCATCGAAAGCATCAGCCACATATCTGGCATCGACATTGGATTGGGCGCATCAGATAAGCCGACACTTGGCTCAATAACACGTACCATATCGTATCCAAAGTAACCGACTAGACCGCCGCTAAAGCTCGGCATCGTCGGCACATCTTCAGCGGTTGGCATATGATACTGCGCCATCAGCTCACGCAGGTAATCAAAGGGATTCTCTACTGCCTCTGTATCAATATGATCGTTTCGCTTGGTCGTCATATTGCCATCAGCGTACTGTAAAATCAGATCACTACCCAATCCAATCATGGAGTATCGTGCCCAGCGCTCACCGCCTACTACAGACTCAAATAAATAGGCAGAGCCATTTAGATCACGTACTTTGGAGAATACAGATACGGGAGTCTGCGCATCCATCAGACGTTTTTTTACTAGCGGTGCGTGACTAAAGCCTCTATCTCTAAAAGCTTGGTATTCTTCAAAAGTCATCATAATAGCGCTCTCTTAGCACCTTATAGGCAATGATAAAACTATAAGCTGCTCTATAAAATATAGCGCCAATATTCGCTAAAATATCGACGCTATAATGAGTCATTTGTTTAAAAAACGGTACACACACAAGGGCCTCTGTCAAAAATTACGACAAAGACCTAGTGTAGAATTAAATTATGCACCGCCCATATTAAACAACCATAAGGCCAAACCGATAATTAGAATGGTCACAAATACCCATATAAACCAGCCGCCGCTCGCTTTTTTCTCTACATGACCTGCATGAGCAGGGTTGCTGATTTCTTGATCCATCGCATTATTGCCTTCGGTACCAAGATCGCGCGGCTGCCCTAAATTAGCTGTGCCTGAAAACTGGGCGCTAGCTGCTTGTTTGGCTTTTAAAACTTCAGGGTCAGCTTCTTCTTGTAACTCTGTTTTTGTCGTTTTGTCGTGTTCGTCTTGGACTGCTGGCTCTTCATGCACTGCTGGCTCTTCATGCACTGCTGGCTGCTCTTCTACCACTGGCGCGCTATCAGTAGATGCTGCATGTGATGACTCTGTAGACGTCACAGCTTCTGTTTCAGTTGCTGTTGGTACAGATGTGTCATCCACCCCTTCTGTAGCAACTGGCGTTTCTTCTACTGGCGTAGGCGATGCTACATCCGCGTCAGACAGTACTTCATCAATCCCTGTTTCTTTGACAACTGGCTCTGTAGCAACGGCCTCTTCAGTAGCTACCTTTTCAGTAACTGGTTCTTCAAAAGCTGGCTCTTCAACAACTGATTCAACGGTTTCGTGCGTAGGAGTTACTGATTCTTCGGTCATATCTGAGCCGGCATCTACAGGTACAGTATCATCTGTAGCAGGTAACATTTCTTCGATGCCAGTTTCTTTGATCACTGGCTCGTTGCCTGTTTGCTCTATGATCGGCTCTTCTTCAATCAGAGTTTCTTTGCTCGCACTTTCTTCAAGAACGCTTTCCTCAACTACTTGCTCTTCGGTCACAGGTTCACTAGCAGGAATTTCTAGCACAGTAGCTGTGTCAGCATTCTCATGTGTATCTGCTACTGGCTCTTCTGTGACTACTGGCGCTAGCGTTTCACTCTCCGTCGTCGCAGGTGCAGTAGATTCCTGTACTTGAAAACTAAAACTTGCAAAGCCAAGCGTATCGTTTGCCTTTAGATGACTAGATTCATTACCTTCGATACGTTGCTCATTGATAAACGTACCATTAGAAGAATCTAGGTCTTTTACGTACAATTGACCATCTAGCACACTGAGTACCGCGTGATTGCGAGAAACCTGCTTGCTACCTAGCACTACGTCGTTATCACTACCACGACCTATAGATAAGCTATCACTAACTGTCAGTGTCAGGTCACCTAGCGCTTCGGTCAATGCATTCAGCTGCCAAGTTGTACTTGCTACTGTATTCATACTATCTGTCTCGTTTGTCATGTTATAACTCCTTATTTTTCTATTGAATATCCAATGATGCTAAAAATAATAACTCTAAAATATTACTGCCAATTTATGATAAGTATTGTCGCTATTTCTTTAATAATATTTGCCTAGCACGGTTTATTAAGTACTTTCCTCAGACACCATACAGTATTTACTTTGGTATAAAGTGAGGTTTTATAACTTTATCAAGCTTACTATAGGGGATATTAAGGACAGGCATACCGTAAGCGTATGGACTGATAGAATAATGCTGATAACGAATGCTAACGCCTGCATCTGTCAAAGTCACATTATCGCTTAACGTAAATGGCCAGTTTTTCTCATAACTGCTCACGTCTTCGGCAACCGTTTTAACCCACGTTTTATAAGCATCATAGGCAAGCGCCTCAAAACGAGGTTTTTTATCTGAGATAAGCATATCATCAAGCGTGACTTGCTTTTTGGTACTTGGGTCAAATACTAGGTACTCGCTATAAGGCATGCCGTGTGCACCGCCAGTATAGACATAGGAACTAATCTCAAACAGTTCAAAGTCATCAACATGACCTAGATAATTGGGCGCTACCATCAGATTATAACCCCATGACACATCATCAGGCATATCTTGGAATTGCGAACTCACAAAGCTATCAAGAGCATCTTTAACTTCTTTTTCGCTGATTTTACCCTTAATAGGTGCTGACTCTGTCATCTGACTATTGACGACTAAGTTATCGATACGGGCATTGGCAATCTCATCTATCCAGTTTTGACTGCTTTTGAGATATTTAATTTCAATCTCTGGACAGTTATCACGCTTGTCACACGTCTCTTGTATATTACTGGGTAGCTGATACGGTAGATACTCCGTGCTGCTAATAAAACTTCCTGCATTTACCGACATACTAACGGCACTTAACAGTAGGCTGCCAGTCAACATAGCAATTGAACGTCCCTGACTCACCTTCATCGAAAATAGATCAGCCGATATAGATTTATCATCAGTTTGAGTCGTAGTATGCATATGTCCTCTTTTACAAATATAAAATGCCATTCAATATTCTACCGTAACAATTGCAATGTATTGTAGGAAGACTGTTCACGTTTTTGAGGTGGTGTAAGCGTACGGTTATCTGACTCTCACTATTTGAGTCGTAAACACAGGCAATAAAAAAGACACGGCTGGCGTGTCTTAATCAATAAAAGATATAAGCGTATAAATAAATTTAATGTTCGCGAGTGCTACTAAAAGTCACTTCTGGATAGCGGTCTTGCATCAGCTGTAGATTGACGCGTGATGGCGCAAGATAGGTCAGATAACCACCCCCATCTATCGACAACTGGTCATGGGCTTTTTTCTTAAATTTCGCCAATGCTACTTCATCATCGCAATGAATCCAGCGTACCGTAGCTATCGAGACTGGCTCAAAGGTACACTGAACTTTGTACTCTTCTTTTAGACGATGTGCGACTACTTCAAACTGTAGTACACCAACCGCACCCAAAACCAAATCATTGTTAATCTGCGGCATAAAGACCTGCGTTGCACCCTCTTCACTCAACTGCTGTAGACCTTTTTGCAGGGCTTTTGATTTAAGCGGATCTTTTAGTACCACACGGCGGAACAGTTCAGGGGCGAAATGCGGAATACCCGTAAAGCTTAACTCTTCGCCTTCAGTGAAGCTGTCACCGATAGAGATGGTGCCATGGTTATGCAAACCAATGATATCACCTGGATAAGCTTCTTCTAACGCCTCACGGTCACCTGCTAAAAAGGTTAGAGCATCAGCGATACGGACGTCTTTCCCCAGACGCACGTGCTTCATTTTCATGCCCTTCTCATATTTACCAGAGCACACTCGCAAGAACGCAATGCGGTCACGGTGACGCGGATCCATATTGGCCTGAATCTTAAAGACGAAGCCTGTAAAATCTGTCTCAGTAGCTGATACTTCACGCTCAGTCGTTGGATGGGCTTTTGGCGGCGGTGCATATTTGACCAAGGTATCAAGTACCATGTTCACCCCAAAGTTACCTAATGCTGTACCAAACAATACTGGCGTCATCTCGCCAGCCAAAAATGCTTCAACACTGAACTCTTCTAGTGCCATCTGTACCAGCTCAAGCGACTCTTCGAAAGCGTCAAACATCAACTGTCCTAGACGCTCACGGATATCTGGATAATCGTAGCCTTCTCGGGTCTCAGAGACCGTCATCTTGCCGCCATTACCTTTTTCATAAAAGTAAGTTTTATTTTCAGTCAAATGATAGACGCCAATGAAGTCTTGACCCATACCGATAGGCCAAGTCACTGGGATACATTTGATTTTTAGAACTGCTTCGATTTCGCTAAGCAACTCAAGCGGCTCACGAATCTGACGATCTAGCTTGTTGACGAATGAGATGATAGGCGTATCGCGCATACGACACACTTCCATCAGCTTGATGGTTCGTTCTTCGACACCTTTTGCACCATCAACCATCATCAGCGCACTATCCACTGCAGTCAAAGTACGGTAAGTATCTTCACTAAAGTCGGCGTGACCTGGGGTGTCTAGTAGGTTGACCATATGGTCTTTATACGGAAACTGCATGACAGACGTCGTAATCGAGATACCACGCTCTTGCTCCATGCTCATCCAATCCGAGGTTGCATGACGATCTGTCTTACGGCCTTTTACTTCGCCCACTACCTGAATCGCTTGACCCCACAACAGGAGTTTTTCGGTCATGGTGGTCTTACCAGCATCGGGATGCGAGATAATGGCAAAGGTGCGGCGCTTAGCAACTTCTTTGTTTAATTTCTTTGGATCTACGCTCATAATTTTCAGCTTCAACAGTTATGTGATTTAGAAGTGACTCTAAATAAATAAAATAAATAATGGGCGTATTGTAGCGGATTTAGCATCAGGGTGCAGAATTAGCGTATAAAAAAACACGCTCCGTTATTTCAACGAAGCGTGTTTTTGGGCTTTTTAATTGCGATCATCATGCTTGAGTAGCATGACCAATAGCCATCAATTCATCTCAATAGTAGCGTTCTATTTGCTCAGCTAAGAAGTCGCCAGCTACCTCATTGACGATTGTACAATCGACTACGTCAAAACGACTGTCTGTGTTCAGGTCGGTGCTACCTTTGGCTACATAGTTTGCCTCATAGACGTCTTTTCCGTACTCAACACCGCTATATTCATAAGCAGGCTGGTCATCATACTCAAAAAACATAACTTGCGCGGCTTGTTGCTGATTACCTACGCCCACTCCGAACTGAGAGGTTCTATGATCCCTATCTGCACTAAAGCGAGTTTTGGCCACTTCAATCCACCTTTCTATTGAAGCGTAACCAGTCTTGTTTTTCTCATTAAATGCCAAAAACGAACGCTCGCTGGTTACCACAGGAATATAACAAACCGACCCTTCAGGAAAAGCAACATTGGTCGGAATTTCAGAATAGTTATTTAAGTCGGTAATAATACCATATCTATTGTTCACGTTTGTACTAGCAACATAGCTGTTAGCACGCAGCCCTGACAAATTGAGCGTCTTATAAGTGGTTTGGTAGTCTAGCTGGTTGTTGGTATTTTTTTCATAAATGGGGCGTTTAACCGTCCGATTATTAACCTCGATGTCTTTGTTTTCAAGTCGACCTTCGAAATCATCTGCTAGCACGGTTCTGTCTAAATCATTCAGGCTTTGATTACTATAACTGTTGATGAGATTGGTTGTTTTGATCTCGCGCGCACCAGTACGATACGTTTCATCAATCCGCGCAATTGCCGTTGCATTGGCTTTGCTATCATAACTATTAGCAAAGCTTGTCAAAGTAATCTCGCTACTAGCCGTCCCATAAGCGCCGTCTTCTTCCTCGCACCCTATCAAAGCAAGCGTCGTCAAAAAGCAAACACTAGGTATCGCAATCCATCTATTCATCAAACAATGTCCTTATGATTCAGATTTCTATTATCCGTACTGATAACGTATATATGGCTCATTACCGCTATTGTACCTCTTTGGCGACTGTACGATAAGCTTGTAAATCTAGAAACGAATAAAACTGTGCGCAAAATCTCATTTACAAACTAGCAGTATATATTTACTCTCTATGCACTGAGCTGCGTGAGCGATTTGTTATGCTAGGTTTCATATCAAGATTTACCACTCAACTATAAACATAAAAACTCACAACAAAGGATGTGTCATGAAATCTCTATATTCTACCAAATCTACTGTTACTGGCGGTCGCATGGGTACAGCAACCTTAAGCGATAGCGATCTTGAAATCAATATGGTACCACCAGGCGGTAATGAAAAAGGTAATAACCCTGAGCAATTACTCGCTATGGGTTATGGCGCTTGTTTCGATGGCGCCTTAGGCGTAGTCAAAAAAATGGAAAGCGCAACATTTGGCTCAACTGTTGAGACCTCTGTAGACCTATTACAAGGTGACAACCATGAATATAAGCTTGCTGTAAAAATTCATGTCATCGCTGATAACACAGACCTATCTGCTGACGAGATCCAAAGATTGGTCGAAAAAGCGCATGAAGTATGCCCGTATTCGAAAGCGACTAGCGGTAACATCGATGTCGAAGTCTCTTCAGAAGTAAAATAACGTATTCAGTGACTCGTTATCCATACCTATTGGATGATAAGTAGTCGATAGTCATTTCCTTCTAAAAGAACTCAGTTTATCTGGGTTCTTTTTTTGTCTTTAGCAATTTATTTGTCCTAGACATGAAATTTTGAAAACTCAATATAGATTTCAATAAAAAAGAACACGATAGAACATCTCGTAACGGTTAAGCAGTTCGGCACGCGCTAATTTTATCGTTATAATAAGCGTATATATTTTTATCTAATAGCTGATAAGTGACTTTTATGACTGATGACATAGCTGACAATACCACCGATAACGACCACAACTCTCACCAAGCGCTTGACCCCAAAGCACTACCGAACTTCGATACCATGCCTAACGTGGCGCTGATGGATACCAGTCATGTAGACAAAGAGCAGCCGCCTTTTATTTTGGTTGATGGCTCTTATTATCTGTTCCGCACTTATCACGCCCTACCAAAAACCATGCAAAACTCGCAGGGCCTAATCACCAATGCGATACGCGGCACACTCAACGCATTACTCAAGCTGATGCGTCGCTATCACCCTACCCATATGGCTGTTTGCTTCGATACCAAATCACCGACTTTTCGCCATCATATGTCTGCTGATTACAAGGCCGCTCGTCCACCCATCGATGTCGAGTTAGTAGAGCAAATTCCTTATATTCATCGTTTGGTCACTGCATTAGGTATTCCGCTGTTGCGTATCGAAGGTGCAGAAGCCGATGATATCATCGGTACACTTGCCCATCGTGCTGTCGAGCAAGGCCATCATGTGGTCATCTCGACGGGTGATAAAGACATGATGCAGCTGGTCAACGACTGCGTGATACTGGAAGACAGCTTTACAGGTAAAGTCACGGATACACCAGCGGTAATCGATAAGTTTGGCATCAATCCAAATCAGATGATCGATTTCTTAACGCTAATGGGTGATGCCTCTGACGGTATCAAAGGCGTACCGGGTATCGGTAAAAAGACCGCTAAAGACCTACTCGTTGAGTATGGTGATATCGAAAATATGCTCAAACATATTGGCTTTATCAAAGGTCGTGGGGCGAAAGGTCTGATTGAACACGCTGACGATATTCCTTTTAACAGAAAGCTTGCTACCATCGTCACTAACTTAGCCATCGGTCAAGATTGGAATGACCTAAAAATCAATACTGACCCTTGTGCTCATATAGATGAATTACGCGACTTATATAATGAGCTTGAGTTTAGAAATGAGCTGGCATCGCTTGACCATCCAAATCATCCTGCCAATGGCTCTAAAAGTGTTGCTGATAGCCAAGCCGATACGGAGTCACAGGCACAGGTGGCAAAATCGCTCCAATCAACCAAGAGCGACAACATCAAAGACAGCACTAACCATGATAAAGCGTGGCACACTGTACTCGATGAGCCAGCGTTTGATAGCTTGGTCGAATTGTTAGAAGCTGCTCCGCATTTTGTCATTGATACCGAAACCACTAGCGTTCATTGGCGCGATGCACAAATTGTCGGTTTATCCTTTGCGTTGCAAGCACACGAAGCCTATTACATTCCGCTTACGCATAGCCTAGAAGGTGATGAGCTAATTGCCAAGCAACTTGATCGCGATACAGTATTAGCTCGCTTAAAACCTGTACTAGAGAATCCTAATATCGGTAAAATCGGTCAGCATCTAAAGTATGATGCACATATCCTCGCTCACTACGATATCGACCTAGTTGGTGCTATACATGAGCAGCCAAACAACTGGGCAATGGACACCATGCTTGCCAGCTATGTCATCAATGCGGCAGCTACTCGCCACGGTATGGACGATTTGGCACGTCATTATCTACAAACGCAAACCATCAGCTTTGAAGACGTAGCAGGTAAAGGCGCTAAGCAAGTTACCTTTGACCAAGTGGCTATCGATATCGCGAGCGATTATGCTTGTGAAGATGCCGATATCACCTATCAATTATTTGACGTGTTCAGCGTTGAGCTAGCTAACGATGCCAATAATGCCAAATTACTACACGAGCTAGAAATTCCAACGGCAGAGATACTTTGCCAAATGGAAGCGCATGGTATTTTGATTAAACGCTCCTTCTTAAACGAGCTGTCAAAACGCTTTGATGAAGAAATTATCGCCCTAGAGAAGCGCGCCTATGAAGTAGCAGGTGAAGAGTTTAACTTAGGCTCTCCTAAGCAGCTTGGTGAGATGCTGTTTGAAAAGCTAGGCGTTGCTGGTGGCAAAAAAACCAAGTCTGGTCAATACTCGACTGGTGAGGCGGTACTCTCAAAAATCGATCATCCATTGGTCGATATTACACTAGAGTATCGCGGACTGTCCAAGCTTAAGAGCACTTATACCGACGCACTCGATAATGTCGCAGATAGCGAAACCGATCGTGTACATACTAGCTACCATCAGGCATTAACGAGCACTGGGCGTTTGTCATCGACAGATCCTAACTTACAGAATATCCCAATTCGTACTGCGACTGGTCGCCTCATTCGTCAAGCTTTTATCGCACCAGAAGGTCGCGTTATTTTGGCCGCCGATTATTCACAAATTGAGTTGCGTCTAATGGCGCACTTCTCAGGTGATAAGAACCTAACTCATGCCTTCAATGAAGGGTTAGATATTCACGCGGCCACCGCTGCCGAAGTACTTGGTAAGGATGTCGCAGACGTCACTTCAACCGAGCGCCGTAACGCTAAAGCCATTAACTTTGGTCTGCTATACGGGATGAGTGCCTTTGGACTTGCCAAGCAGCTACAGATGAGCCGCGGCGAAGCACAAGACTATATCGATATGTACTTTGAGCGTTATCCAGGCGTCAAAAACTATATGATCAATACTCGTGCTAGCGCTTATGAGCAAGGTTATGTCGAGACGATACTGGGCCGTAAGCTCTATACGCCTGATATCAATCACAGCAATCGTATGGTCAAGCAAGGTGCTGAGCGCGCGGCGATTAACGCGCCATTACAAGGCTCTGCTGCTGATTTAATCAAACTTGCTATGATTGCCGTTGATAAAGTGCTGCCAAAAGAGCAGGCTAAAATGCTGCTACAGGTTCACGATGAACTGGTGTTCGAAGTGGATGCCGATAAAGTAGACGAAGTTAGCCAGCTGATTACTGATGCTATGCAAGATGTATTGACGACTACAGCAGTAGAAAAAGGCTGGAATGTCGACTTTGCAGTGCCTTTATTGGTCGAAACTGATAGTGGTCAAAACTGGGATGAGGCGCATTAATCATTAACTGCCATTTAATCAAGCATGTAAGGTATGATTATCGATGTACCTTGCAAATATGACAGTTTTTGATAACTGATACTACAATAAGTCATTATATATTGTTTATATTAACAATCACTTATGACCAGTTAGTTATATTTAATAACAGTAATGTCTAGGTACGGGGTTTATAATAGGACACCTATTAAACCCTAATTATTCGATATCTTTGCTTTAAAGTGAGCCTATGGGCTCACTTTTTTGTTTTTAACACATTCTTTTTGATACGCAGGAGCCAGTTATTTTGAGTTCAGATGGCATCATTGAAGTCCCTGGCATTATCCTTTTGATAATATGCCTATTGCGCAGTTCACAATATGTTATGAAAAGTCATGTCAAACAAATTAAGGCTTTTTGGCTAGCAGCCGTACTTATATTTGTCTCTGTCATTCGTCGAGAGTTGAACTATCTACCAGACTTACTGGTTCCAAGCGATTTTTCAATGCTTGGTCAGTCTTATGACTGGTGGGAGGACAGCGTCCTTACCGTTATCTATCTCGTCGCGCTTGGTTTGCTGGTCTACTCAAGGCATTACCTATGGGCAGTGCTAAAAAACGTGCCAGTTTCGCTCTATCTTAGCGTTACTGTACTGGCTATCATTCAGTACATGGGTGAGAACGCTATTGTGTTCCCGCATACATTTGGTGAGATTATCGAAGAGCTGGCTGAGACTGCAATCTACGGTATTGCCTTGACCTATTTATGGCGATTCAAACTGGCTGACTATCACTCATGTCTGGTACAGAAGTTAAATTATAAGTTCGACCACGCCAATAATTAAAACTATAAGTTTGATTTCTTATTTAGCGACTTTGCTATCGTACAAAGACTTAGCATAAACTTCATAAACAATTACGGCTGCTCATTTTGAGTAGTCGTTTTGCTTTCTAGTCATTGCCTTACATTTTTTGAACATCCTGTCACACCTTACTACTAGTGAAAAGTTGATTAAGCGTACAAACTGAGAAGCATATTATCTACATTGCAATGAGCGATGCTTTAACAAGCCAGCGCGATATTTTTACTTTTAATGATGGCGACATCTAATAACTACAATAAGGAATTATTCATGGAAAACTCAAAAAATCCACTACCAGAAGAGATGGATCATATTGACGGTAATCGTCGTGATACCAATGACAGCGTCGATAACTCAGATAATTTAGATAACAATAATCAGGATGAACAAGACAACCAATTGGTCGATTTGGACAATCCTATGCTGCATACCATCGATAACGATGATGTAATTGATAATAGTGCGGGATTCAACAATTCAGAAGTCGGTAGTGATGCGACCCAAGGACTCACACCTGCGCATCGTCAAAATATCGATGAGTCACGTGTTGATGAGATTTTGGTTCAAGACAATCTTGATGACAGTGATTATCCAGATGCGATGGATATTGTTGATAGAGAAGCGGCCGAACGTAGCAACGATGATGATTTTTAGCACTTAATACGATTGTTGATTTACCCCTCTAAACCAAAAAAGCACGCTTAACTATATTAAGCGTGCTTTTTTATTCTACTATTTAACGCACCAATACAACTACTCTCGACTAACTAAACCCAGCCATCTAGCGTGCCAGCCCAACCTTTTACTAGAGGCAAGCTCAACGCTTCAAGCAATTCAATATGTGTCTCATCAAGGTTTAATGCAGGAATATAATGATACTCTTGCCCGCCAGCATTAAGGAAGTTGTCACGGTTTTCAATGGCTAGCTCCTCTAACGTTTCAAGACAATCCGCTGAAAATGCAGGGCTAATGACTTGTACCGAGCGCACACCTGACTGACCCCAATCTTCCAACACCACATCGGTATACGGCTTAACCCACTCTTGCTTACCAAAGCGTGACTGGAAACTAATAATCCATTCGTCATCGTTCAGGCCAAGTTCATGCGCCACTTGCGCAGCCGTACATTTACAACGTTTAGGGTACGGATCGCCTTTATCGGCATAAGGCTGCGGAATACCATGAAAACTAAACATTAACTTTTCAGGCTTGCCATGCTTCTCTTGAAAACGGCGAATAGAGTTGGCTAATGCTTGAATATATAGTGGATGGGCGAAGTAGTCTTTTACAATCGTATAATTTGGCAAGTTGCGTTGTTTCAGCGTCCACTTCGTCAGCGCATCATATACAGCACCACCTGAAGAGGCAGAGTACTGCGGAAACAACGGTAGAATGACAAAGTGATCAACCCCTTCACCACGTAACGCGTCCATCACATCAGGCAAACCAGGATTACCATAGCTCATCGCAGGATGCACAGAGACACGAAATGGCGCCACACTATCAGCCAAACGTGGTTCCAATAGCTCAACTTGGCTTTTTAGTATTTTACGAATCGGTGAGTCACCTTCCCAGATACTGGCGTAAGCCTTTGCTACGCGTTTAGGACGACTGGGCAAGACAAATAGATTCAGAATAATAGCCCATAGAAATTTGGGAATCTCAATCACTCGTGGGTCTGACAAAAACTGTTTGAGGTAGCGACGTACGGCAGGGGCCGTTGGCTCATCTGGTGTACCAAGATTCACTAACAAAACGGCAATACGTGGGGGCAATTTAGGTTTCATAGCAGCACTTTATTAGCAGTAAGTTATTAAGGGTGAGGTCAAAATAATAAGAGACGTTACTGTTAAGACACAGTTGAATAGACACCTCATTAGTGTAGCATTTTATCCATTAATGACGCGGGCTAAAAGCGCACCTATACAATTTGATACGCAGTTGCTATTTATTAACTCTTGATTACTTGATGCTGGCGGCTTACTCGTTATTCATTTATAAAGTATGTTCCATAAAAACTACGAACGATACGCTCGAAAGGCGCGCTCGACGGTTGTACTCCAACGCGCATCACCATACAATAGGCAAGCCCAGTTTATAAAAACCGTGTAGCTAAAATAGCCAGTTAGCAATGTGCTATTTTGCTTTTATTTTATTGATGATTGTAGTCTTGCGAGGTAGCTTTGAACGCACGCTCTAATAATACCAGTGACCAGCATCCTAATTCACAACCTCACCCTAATGGCTCAGCCAATACCGATAGTGCTGCAGGGTCTGTGGGTGTCGTTACGCCTCAGAATTTTCATTTCGCTGAGCCCTTAACGTTAGAATGCAACCGTACCCTGCCCTCTTTTGACTTGATGGTAGAGACTTACGGTACGCTCAATAGCGACAAATCAAATGCGATTCTAATTTGCCACGCGTTATCGGGCAATCATCATGCAGCTGGCTTCCATAGTACTGATGACAAAAAAGCAGGCTGGTGGGACAATATGATTGGCCCTAATAAAGCGATTGATACCAATCAGTTCTATGTAGTATGTGTCAATAATATCGGTAGCTGTTTTGGTTCAACAGGGCCTACCACTATTAACCCTGATAGTGTTGATTCGGATAATGTTAGTTCGGACAGCCTTGATTCAAATAGTAGCGATGAGCCGCAAGTGTATGGCCCTGATTTCCCGCTGATCACCATCAAAGACTGGGTAAAAACCCAAGCAATGCTCTCAGATCGTTTAGGCATTGACGTTTGGCACGCTATTGTCGGCGGCTCGATGGGTGGTATGCAAGCGCTACAATGGTCTGTTGATTATCCAGAGCGGTTAAAGCGCTGTGTGGTCATCGCCAGTACGCCAAAGCTATCTGCTCAAAATATCGCCTTCAACGAAGTGGCGCGCCAATCTATATTATCCGATCCTGACTTTAAAGACGGACGCTATATCCAAGAAGGCACTTACCCTCGCCGCGGACTGATATTGGCGCGTATGGTTGGCCATATTACCTATTTAACTGATGACGCGATGAAAGCAAAATTTGGCCGTGATTTAAAATCAGGTAAATTCATGTATGGCTACGATGTCGAGTTTCAGGTCGAAAGCTACCTACGATATCAAGGCGAGCGCTTTAGTGAAAACTTCGATGCCAATACTTATCTGCTCATGACCAAAGCCTTAGATTACTTTGATCCGACGCGCGACTATCCAATACGCGACTACCCATCAACCGTAGCAAAAGATACTACAGAGTCAGCAGTACAAATAGAAGAATCAATCGCGGCGTCAGTCGAATCTAGCAAGGCGAATGCACAGAGTGAGTTAGAAGATGCAGTAACGACGATTGAAGATATTGAGTCTGATCGTCAGCAAGAGCTTTCTGCGCTCAAAGCAGCCTTTGCCCATACACAATGCCAGTATCTGGTCGTGTCATTTACTACTGACTGGCGTTTTGCACCTGAGCGCTCGCAAGAGATTGTCGATGCGCTGATGGCCACTGGCAAACCAGTCAGCTATATCAATATTGACGCGCCGCACGGACATGATTCTTTCTTGTTTGATATTCCTCGCTACATGGGTGCGATTAAAGGATTTTTGACTGCACCATTTATTACCCCTAGCCGCCCAGCCACAGGAGAACGCTCATGAGAATGGATCACCAACTGGCAGAGCGCTGGATTGCGCCGCAAGCACATGTACTGGACTTAGGTTGTGGTAATGGCGAGCTGCTTGCCCACTTACAGCAAAAACTAGGCGTGACAGGTTACGGACTAGAGATTGATGAAGACAAAATTAATGAAGCAATTGGCAATGGCTTATCAATTGTCGAACAGGATCTCAACGATGGTCTAGCGCGCTTTGCTGATAACAGCTTTGACACGGTCGTCATGGCACGTGCCCTACAAGCAGTAAAAGCACCTGATGAGTTGTTGCTTGATATGCTGAGAGTTGCCCGTGAAGCAGTCATCACCTTCCCTAACTTTGCGCATTGGCAAAACCGCATTCATTTAGGGCTTAAAGGTATGATGCCTGTCTCTGAAGCGCTGCCTTACGAATGGTACAACACGCCAAACATTCATCTATGTACTTTCAAAGATTTTGAACTGTTATGTGCGCAGCATGATATTCATATTATTAATCGTTTTGCCGTTAGTGATTCTGAAAAAGGTCATACACCTTTGATTAAGGCGTTAATTAGGCAAGCGCCTAACTTGTTAGCAGACGTCGCTATCTACCGAGTGACCAAGAAATAGCCGTTAAATTATCGGCTGTCTTTATGTTTTATAGACTGCTAAACAATGCTCTACGAGCTAGTATTAACCTTAATAGATTGTTAACTTAATATAATTTTTTAGTAACTGTCTGATTTTGTTAAGGACAATCAGGTACAAACGTCTATGAGACCTTGTAATTAGTATTTGAGTTTCGTAAGTTTGGGTGTTAAGCTAGCAAAATATTGTCAGCCACCCCACTATTACGACCGTTTGTCTAATCAGTTAGGGTGAAATTTCTGATTTAGAGATGACAACCCCCTTTTGCTAATGATTAGGTAAGTTCATATCGCAAGATTCCACCTAATTGTTATCGCCGTCTGACTGTCTTTAGCGAGACAATGTTTAGCGGTACAATTTTTTTTGCTTATTAACTGCCTAATTTTGGAGCTGCTATGAAATTATTAAAAGCTGCGTTGTTTACCGCATTATTTTCTTGTGCTGGTTTAGCCAATGCTGAGTTAATATCAAACGTACCGCTTGATACCTCACGTTTTGAGCTTATGCCTGTGAGTGAGTTGTCTAGTCGTGCCGCCCAAGGTAACGATCACGCTCAGTTCTATCTGGCCAAGCGTCTGCAAAAAGGTGAAGGCATTGCGCAAAATACCCAACAAGCAATCCAGTGGTATACCAAAGCGGCTCAGCAAGGCGTTGCCCCTGCTCAGTTGAATCTTGCCATCATGTATTTGCGCGGTGAAGGTGTTCAGCCTAACTTACAACAAGCTCGTCTGTGGTTAGAAAAAGCTGCAATGCGTGGCGATAACCGTGCCAGCTACACGCTTGCGCTATTAGATGAAAAGCAAAAAAATCTGGTCGATGCCTATAAATGGTATGACTTGGCTGCCCGTGATGGCATGCTAGATGAAAAAGTCCGTAACAAAGCGCGCGGTAAAATTGGTCAGTTGGCATTAAACTTATCAAGTGATGATATCGCCAGTGCTCGTAGCAAAGCGGATACTTGGTTCCAGAGTAAATAGTATCTAACTTTCGTACTACGAATTGAATATAAAAAAAGCTCAGTATTTTACTGGGCTTTTTTGTTTTTTATCATATTCATCAGTGGTAGAACGTTTTCCATAACATCAAGCCACGCATTACAAACTATTCAAAACCCACGTAAAATTTGCTACACTACGCGCGCATTAATCAATTCCACAATTTTGTTAATGCTTTAAATTGAAAAGTTACTTTAACCCCAACGCACTAGGTTTGCGACCTAGCCAGCAGGAGAAAGACATGAGCACCTCTCAAGATAGTAATATCAAAGAAACCGTAATAACTGAAAGCAATTCAGCCCCTGTATACGATAGTGTGACTAACAGTATCGTTGTTGCCGCACTATATAAGTTCACGCGCTTTGCTGATTTTGAGCAATATCGTGAGCCTATCTTAAACACTATGCTCGATCACGATGTAAAAGGCACGTTGTTACTTGCAAGCGAAGGCATTAACGGTACGATTTCTGGTACGCGTCAAGCTATCGATACCGTACTTGACTACCTGCGTAGTATTGAGGCAATTGGTACGTTTACCTTCAAAGAGTCCTATACTGACGCACAACCTTTTTATCGCACTAAGGTGAAGCTAAAAAAAGAAATCGTTACTATGGGTGTCGAGAATATCGATCCATTGGAATCCGTTGGTCGCTATGTGAAGCCTAGCGAATGGAACGCATTGATCTCAGATCCTGAAGTCACCTTGATCGACACGCGTAACGACTATGAAGTGCAAATCGGTACCTTCCAAAATGCCGTCAATCCAAACACTGAGACCTTCCGCGAGTTTCCAGAATACGTCTCAAAAGAGCTAGACCCAACTAAGCATAAAAAAGTCGCCATGTTCTGTACGGGTGGTATCCGCTGCGAGAAGTCGACTGCGTATCTACGCGAACAAGGATTTGAAGAGGTTTACCATTTAGAAGGTGGCATCCTAAAATACCTTGAAGAAGTCCCTGCCAGTGACTCTATGTGGCAAGGCGACTGCTTTGTTTTTGACAATCGAGTTTCGGTCAACCATAACTTAGAAAAAGGCAGCTACGAGCAGTGTTTTGCTTGCCGTATGCCGATCACTGTCGATGACATGCAAAGCCCTGCCTATATCAAAGGCGAGTCATGCCCACACTGTATCGACAAAGCGACCGAAGAGCAAAAAGCCCGTTTCCGTGAGCGTGAGCACCAAATGCAGCTAGCGAAAAAGCGTGGCGAAGCCCATATCGGTAGCGATGTGATGGATGTAATCGAAAAACGTAAAGCTGCTAAGACGGAAGCGCGTCTACAAGCGGAAGCTGCAAACAATACTAAAGCGAACTAAACTTAGTCTTAGTACAATAAGAAAGAAGTGAAACAAAAAAGAGAGGCTCTAATCAATAGAACCTCTCTTTTTTTATGACAAATCTTCAGTGCCTATCAAAACTATTAGCACTGATATAGTTAATCCAATTTGAAAGTGGATTGACTATATTAGAATAAGATACGTACGCGGATAGTCTCTTCTACGTCTTTTAACTGGTCTAGTGCAGCGGTCGAATCATTGTAATCGACATCCATCACTAGATAACCAACATCACCTTCTGTCATCAGGCTCTGCGCTAGGATGTTAATGCCAGCTTCAGCAAACAAACGGTTAATCTGAGACAGTACGCCTGGCACGTTTTTGTGAATGTGTAGTAGACGATGCGAGTTTTCTTTGAACGGAATAGAAACTTCTGGGAAGTTCACAGCCGTCGCCGTATCACCTTGGTCAGAGTATCTAACAAATTTATCTGCTACTTCAAGGCCGATATTGGCCTGTGCTTCTTGTGTTGAACCACCAATATGCGGCGTCAAAATCACATTATCAAACTTACGTAGTGGTGACTCAAACTCTTCGTCAGCTGACTTTGGCTCTTTTGGGAACACATCGATGGCCGCGCCCAAAATTTTACCAGACTCAAGCGCATCCGCCAGATCATCAATCTCGACGCACGTACCGCGAGCCGCATTGATAAAGTAGCTGCCTTCTTTCATTTGAGCGAATTGCTCAGCTTTCATCATATAGCGGGTACTTGGTACATCAGGTACATGCAATGTCACGATATCAGCCGTTGATAGTAGCTCTTCTAGGCTACCAACTTGTACCGCGTTGCCTAGTGGCAATTTGGTCACAGCATCATGATAGATGACTTTCATACCAAAGCTTTCTGCCAAGACAGACAGCTGCGAGCCGATAGAGCCATAACCGACGATACCGATAGTCTTGCCACGTACTTCGTGTGAGTTGGTCGCAGACTTACCCCAGCCGCCGCGATGTACGGTTGCATTCTTTTCAGGAATACCACGGTACAGCATAATGGCTTCTGCCAATACTAGCTCAGCTACCGAACGAGTGTTCGAGAATGGCGCGTTAAAGACAGGGATACCAAGATCACGAGCGGCGTCTAGATCTACTTGGTTGGTACCAATACAAAAGCAACCAATGCCGATAAGCTTGTGTGCGTGCTCAAGTACTTCACGCGTCAGCTGAGTGCGCGAACGAATACCGATAAAGTGAGCATCTTTGATCTTTTCAATCAGCTCGTCTTGATCTAAAGCGTGACTGATATTCTCGATGTTGTGATAACCAGCTCCTTCCAATACTTTTAGGGCATTGTCATGTAGACCTTCAAGCAATAAAAACCGGATTTTGTCTTTTTGTAGTGATAACGCCATATGAGAACTGTCCTATAATTGTTTTATAAGATTACCTGTTGGATAATCTATGATGGAGGAAACGAAAACAGTCCCGATATCTTACACAAAATTTGAAGTCGATGTTAGCAGATTAGATGAATTATTGGTTATCAGGCCTGAAAAATTTTTATGCTATAGTGAATTATTCTGTTTGAAACCGCTCGAATCAATTATTTATTACTTACCTCTTCTTATAGGTAAAAATTATCATCCACTTATTACCTCTACGAGCTGACTCATCACTGAATTTATAGTTATTTCGCTATATAATAAACAGTCCCAGCATCGTGCTTACGCCAATATTGAGATTTGACCATGACGCCAACTACCGCTCAGAACACATCCGAAACTAATGCCGTGCAAACCATCTTGAGCACGCTCACTGATAACCATGACTTCGACCCGACCCAAATCAAAACCGATGCTGAAAGTCTAGAGCATTGGGGCAAAGACTGGACCAAGCACTTTGCCCCTGCTGCCTCTGCCATCGTTTTTCCAAAGAACACTGAACAAGTACAGACTATAGTACTCCTTGCCAATGAGCACAACGTCGTCCTAACCCCCAGTGGTGGTCGTACAGGCCTGTCTGCTGGTGCCGTCGCAGCCAACGGTGAAATCGTTGTTAGCATGGATAAAATGAACCGTATCGGACAGTTTTATCCTGCCGATCGTATGGTCGAAATTGAGGCAGGTGTGGTCACTCAGCAGTTGCAAGAATTCGCTGAATCAAAAGACTTATACTACCCTGTCGACTTTGCCTCAGCAGGCTCTAGTCAGATAGGCGGCAACATCGGCACCAACGCAGGCGGTATCAAAGTCATTCGTTATGGCATGACTCGTCAATGGATCATGGGTCTGACTGTTGTCACAGGTAAAGGCGATATCTTGCACCTCAATCGCGGCATGGTAAAGAATGCTACTGGTTATGACTTGCGCCAATTGTTCATCGGTAGTGAAGGTACGCTTGGCCTTGTTACTCACGCGCAAATCAAACTTGAGCGTCAGCCACAAGATTTAAACGTCATGGTGCTTGGCATGGACAGCTTTAATGACGTCATGAACGTACTCTCTGCCTTTCAAGCACAGATTGATTTGACGGCATTTGAGTTCTTTGACGATGTAGCCATTGATAAGCTGATGGCACATGGTCAAGTACAAGAACCCTTTGAATCACGTACCAAGTTCTATACGCTATTAGAGTTTGAAGCGCCTTATGAGCCAATCATGGACAAAGCCATGGCCATATTTGAGCATTGTATGGAGCAAGGTTGGGTCGTCGATGGGGTGATGAGTCAAAATCTCACACAGGCTGAAGAGCTGTGGAAGCTACGTGAGTATATCTCAGAGACCATCTCAGTATTTACCCCTTATAAAAACGATGTCTCGGTGCTAATAAGTCACGTACCGACCTTTATCGAAGAGATTGATCACATTGTCAGCAGTAACTATCCTGACTTTGAAGTCTGTTGGTTTGGTCATATCGGTGATGGTAATTTGCATCTGAATATTTTAAAACCAGAAAACATGAATAAAGATGATTTCTTTGCTGAGTGTCAGGTCGTCAATAAATATGTGTTTGAGACGGTACAGAAATATGGCGGTTCAGTGTCTGCTGAGCATGGGGTGGGTATGACGAAGAAGCCGTACTTGCACTATAGCCGCAGTGAGACTGAGATTGATTATTTACGAGAAGTCAAAAAAGTATTCGATCCAAACAACATTATGAACCGTGGTAAGATTTTTGATATGTGATTAGCACGCTAAACACTTAATCTAAATAAAAAGACGCTAACCCGAGAGGCTAGCGTCTTTTTTTGGATTTATAATTCGCAAAAACTACAATCTATAAATATAACAGTATCAATGCGACGACCAGTAATATGCTCAAAAACCCTTGAATAATCAGAAACGCCTGATGCGGTGCCGCGATATGACGTACCATATTACCTAAAGCATTATAAGTAATACCTGCCGCCTTAATATGAGGTGGACTATCGAAAGTTTTGATAATTTGCAAAAACTGCTCAGTCCGATCAGATGACCAGCCGTGCGGCGCAAATGGTAAAAACGGAGATAATTGTACGGCCTGTTTCTTGGTTGCGGGTGACCATAACCAACGCTCCAAAAACAGCAAGCGCATACGCCAGTCGGCAAAGCTGCGATGATTGATGACTTGTAATAGCAACACTTCTACATTCTTATGACGACTATCTACAAAGATACGCTCTTGCAGATTAAATACGTCTGATTTTTTGCCTTCAATACATTGCAAGAAGTGACCATTGCCGTAGCATAGCGTGCCTGTGATGTTATGCTGCTGATTGTAGTTACGTGCGTGGCCTTCTACTTCATCAAAAATAGAAGTGCTCAAACGCGAGCCAAGAGTCAGCGTACTGACATAAACCAACTGAACCAAAGCGGAGTCATCTATGTCATCCCACTTCATGATTCTATTGGTATGATTTAAAGGCATAATAAAATAATCCTAAGAAGCCGATAAGATACGGCTAAACGAAACAAGCAACACAATACTATGCCTGAGTTGAAACAAAAAATTGACTCACAAAAACGTAGCAAATATTTACTACGTGAGACTGTTATTACCGTTACAGCTTGCTATGATAACAAGCAAAACAAAAGGTGCTGATAGATATTATTTAGATTCTATATTGAGATAATAAATAGCAAGACAGTCGCAGGTACAATGATAACGTAGAGCTAGGCCCTTATCGGTACTCACAAACCTAATAGGTGTAAAGTGATATAGAATGCGGCGTTCGCTATCTTTTAACCCTATACGTTAGCTAAAACCATTACTAAATAGAGTGAGCAAAACGGCCTAATATATCAACATAACCTATTGTAAATACGGCAATAAATTATTGTAACGACAATATCTTCCTATTGGAATATTTTTATTACTTTTTTGCACAAAAATCGGCATATCAATGTGCTATGACACCATTATTTGTTACCACTACATTCAATAGCTATTTAAAACAGGAAACTTATGAGTAAGATGGAAAAACTAGATGACTTTCACCTCACGATTGCTGAGATTAAGAAAAAAGATTACCCACAATTAAAAGCTTTGATGGATCGTGTCTATGTAAACTTGGGTGGCGCGTGGTCAAAGACAACCATTCATACTTTGATTGACGCTTTTCCTGAAGGTCAGATTGCTTTGTTTGACCATGACCAATTAATCGGTATCGTGCTCTCGATGCGTGTCGATTATGCAAAGTTCTCTAACCCGCACACCTATGATGATTTGATTGGGCAAAAAGAAATCATCAGAGACAACCCAGAAGGTGATGCAATCTATGGTTTAGATGCGCTCATCGACCCTGATTATCGTGGCTATCGCCTCGGTCGCCGTCTTTATGATGCTCGTAAAGAGCTGTGTCGTCAGTTGAATTTCCGCTCTATTCTTGCCGGCGGCCGTATTCCTAATTACCACAATCATAAAGACCTGACCCCAGGCGAGTACATCGATGCCGTTGAAAGCCGTGAAATTCACGATTCAGCTTTGTCGTTCCAGCTGTCTAATGGCTTTATTGTTAAACGTATTTTGACCGCTTACCTGCCAGATGATAAGCAGTCGAAGGGCTTTGCTACCTTGCTTGAGTGGGCAAATATCTATTACGAGCCTAAAGATTATAAGCCTAATACACGCAAGTCTGAGGTGCGTATTGGTGGTATTCAGTGGCAAATGCGTGAAGTCGAATCACCTGAGGAGCTATTGCAACAGGTTGAGTTCTTTGTCGATATCATGGCTGACTACAACTCAGACTTTGCCTGCTTACCTGAATTTTTCAATGCGCCATTGATGGGTTTATGCGAAGAAACCGATCAAAATATTGCCATTCGATTTTTGGCGGGTTATACCGAGTGGTTCAAAAATGAAATCTCGCATTTAGCCGTCAGCTATAACGTCAACGTCATTACCGGTTCGATGCCGTTACTAGACGAAGATGATACTTTATACAACGTCAGCTATCTGTGCCGCCGCGATGGCACCGTTGAAGAGCAGCGCAAAATTCATATTACCCCGCATGAGCGCAGCGCTTGGGTAATCGAAGGTGGCGATGAAGTCAAAGTATTCGACACAGATGCGGGTCGTATCGGTATTTTGGTCTGCTACGATGTTGAGTTCCCTGAGCTTGCACGTCTAATGGCACTTGATGACATGGATATCTTGTTTGTGCCCTTCTGGACTGACACCAAAAACGGCTATCTACGTGTCCGCCACTGTGCGCAAGCCCGTGCTATCGAAAACGAATGCTATGTGATGATTTGCGGTTCAGTCGGTAACTTACCGCAAGTTGAGAGTTTGGATATTCAGTACGCTCAGTCGTCGATTTTTTCACCATCAGACTTTGCGTTCCCGCATGATGCGATTATGGCAGAGACCACTGCCAACACGGAGATGGTGTTCTTCTCTGATGTAAACTTGGACAAGCTTACTCACGTTCGTCACGAAGGCTCAGTACATAACTTAATCGACCGCCGTGATGACTTGTTTAGCTTGAAATGGAAGCGAAAATCTAAAGTTCCAGCGAGCAAATTAACTGATGAGCAGCGCCGTGAAAATTCAGGCAGCGTGCTTATTGGTGATCCATTACAAAACCGAGCACAAAAGCCATAATAGGTTGACGTCGCACACTTATAGTAGACTTTATAAATAATACGGCTGATTTTCAGCCGTTTATTTTTATCTACTGTCTACTCTTTGTGCAATGACCATATAGGCAATTACGATAATATAAGCAGTAACGATAAGCCATCATTTGAAAATAACTGAAAACAGTATGCAAACTAAAAAGCGGATGTCATGACGACTGATATTGAGCAAACAAAAATAAAACCAAAGAAGCAAACTAAGCCGAAGATAATTTCGATACTTAAAACGATAATGTTATACGGTCTCATGTTTGTCGTGATCTATAGTGCAGTTAATTGGTGGCGACAGCCTATCATTCCTGCCAACCCTCAGTTGCAACTGACCGATTACCAGGGGCAAACTATCGATCTAGCAGCGATGAGTCACGAGCGTCCCACACTGGTATACTTTTGGGGTACGTGGTGTTCAGTCTGCAGCTTTACCTCGCCTACCATCAGTAAGCTCGCAGCAGATAACTATCCCGTTGTCACTGTGGCCATACAGTCAGGCTCAAACCAAGAGCTACGCAGCTACCTCGATCAACATCAGTTTGACTTCACTACCATAAATGATCAACAAGGCGATATCTTTGCGGATTGGCAAGGACAAGTCACACCGTCTTATGTGGTATTAGAGAATGGCGAGATGACACAAGGGCTGACAGGTATTCAGCCATTATGGTCATTGAAACTGCGCTTGTGGTTAGCGTCTGTTTTTTAGCAGTTGAGTCGTACTTTATATTTCAATAAATAAGCATTCAAGGAGCTTATAGCTACATCTTTGCTGAGGATATATGACGTAGATAAACGATTGATATTGGACAAAATTGGGTTGACCTCGCACAGCTCTTTTTACCCTACCCTTTTTGTCATATAATAGCTGCCGATCTAAATATTTTCTTGAATTATTTTTACCAGCATATTTTATGTTGCAATCGTCTCGTTACCATTTATTATTGACGTAACTATTTACCGACTAATGAGCGACAATGGGTATTTATTGACATGATGGTTGATAAACCGACTATGATGAGCAATATACCTACTATTAGTAATTAAGCATTATCAATATCGCGTAACCCTCAGTACTATATTGAACTACATTGAACATCGAGCCTTGTATCCGGTTTTGAACCGACACACAAACCTACCTTTTAAAAAGATACCTTCTATGACTGATAAAAGCACTGACACACCAAGCCAAGATTACAAAGACACGCTGAACCTTGCGGATACGCCATTTGCGATGCGCGCAAACCTTGCCAAGCGCGAGCCAGATTGGTTGGCTGCTTGGGAAGCGGATGACGTCTACGGTAAAATTCGTCAGGCGCGTGCTGGTGCAACCAAATATATTTTGCACGATGGCCCTCCATACGCCAACGGTCAGATTCACTTGGGTCACGCAGTCAATAAAGTACTAAAAGACATTATTGTAAAATCAAAAACCTTATCAGGATTTGATGCGCCTTATGTCCCTGGTTGGGATTGTCATGGTCTGCCAATCGAACAAAAAGTCGAAGCCAAGGTCGGTAAAGTTGGTCAAAAAGTGTCTGCGACCGAATTCCGTGGTCTATGCCGCGAATATGCGAGTACTCAGATTGAACTGCAAAAAGCAGACTTCAAGCGTCTAGGTGTGTTTGGTGATTGGGACAACCCTTATCTGACCATGAACTTCCATCAAGAAGCCAACATCGTACGTGCGCTTGCCAAAATCTATGACAATGGTCATGTGACTCGCGGTATGAAGCCGGTCAACTGGTGCTTGGACTGTAGCTCTGCCCTAGCAGAAGCTGAAGTAGAATATCAAGACAAAGTCTCTGACGCGATCTATGTCAGCTTTGATGTACTCGGTACAGATAAAGTAGCCGCATTGGCAGATATCGCAGATAATATCGCTGCTGTTATTTGGACAACTACGCCCTGGACCCTGCCTGCCAACCAAGCTATCTCAGTACATCCTGAGCATAACTATAGCGTGGTCGCTACTGAAAAAGGCAACCTACTACTCGCAGCGGATCTTGTCGAAACTGCGTTGAGTGAGCTAAAACTAGACAATAACGGCATTCTAGCAACTGTATCAGGCAGTGAGCTTGAAGGCCTACATGCCCAGCATCCACTAATTGCAGACCGTCAAGTACCGCTCATCTTGGGCGATCATGTGACTACTGATAGTGGTACTGGTCTGGTACATACGGCCCCTGGTCACGGCCTTGACGATTATATCGTTGGTCTAAAATACAACTTACCAGTGGAAAACCCAGTAAGCGGCACGGGCGTTTATTTAGATAGCGCTGCTGTATTTGCCGGCGAGCACATCTATAAAGCCAATCCAAAAATCATCGCTGCACTACATGACAACGGCCATCTAATCAGCCATACCAAAATTGAGCACAGCTATCCGCATTGCTGGCGTCATAAGTCGCCAATTATTTTCCGTGCTACGCCTCAGTGGTTTATCAACATGGAAACCAAAGGCTTACGCGCTCGCGCGCTTGCTGACATTCCATCGGTAAGTTGGACGCCAGCGTGGGGACAAAACCGTATCGAATCAATGATGACGGGTCGTCCTGATTGGTGTATCTCGCGTCAACGTACGTGGGGCGTGCCGATTACTTTCTTTACGCATAAAGAAACAGGCGAGCTGCATCCAAACACGCTTGAGCTAATGGAAACTGCGGCACAAAAAATCAATGAAGGCGGCGTAGAAGCGTGGTTTGATGCTAGCTGTGAAGACTTCTTAGGCAGTGAAGCCGCTGACTATGACAAAGCAACTGACACGTTGGACGTTTGGTTTGACTCAGGCACGACGCATTTCGCTGTCCTTGATCAACGTGATGAATTGACCAATCCAGCTGATATGTATCTAGAAGGCTCTGACCAACATCGCGGCTGGTTCCAGACGTCACTGCTAACGTCAGAAGCGATGTATGAGCGCCCACCGTTTAAGCAAGTACTGACCCATGGCTTTGTAGTCGATGAAAACGGTCGCAAGATGAGTAAATCACTTGGCAACATCATCACTCCGCAAGAAGAGATTAATAAAACAGGCGCTGACATGCTGCGTCTGTGGATTGCATCGAGTGACTATCGTTATGAAATGAGCGCAGGTAAAACGGTCTTTAAGGGTGCGATCGATATGTATCGCCGTATCCGTAACACCTTACGTTTCTTGCTTGCCAATACCGATGACTTCAATCCAGCGACTGATAGCATTGATATCAATGAATTGGTCAGTCTTGATAAATTCATTATTGAGCGCGCACAAACTGTACAAGCACAAATCATAAGCGCTTATGATGCAATGGACTTTCACCAAGTCACTCAGCACGTGACGGCGTTTTGCTCACAAGACTTGGGTAGCTTCTATCTAGATATTATCAAGGATCGCCAGTACACTACGCAGGCAGATGGACAGCCTCG
The DNA here is from genome assembly GCF_039762275.1 of Psychrobacter proteolyticus. Lineage (GTDB taxonomy): Bacteria > Pseudomonadota > Gammaproteobacteria > Pseudomonadales > Moraxellaceae > Psychrobacter > Psychrobacter proteolyticus_C. The sequence continues at coordinate 29,358 of NZ_JBDLOB010000002.1, forward strand.
TCGTTCTGCACAGACGGCTATCTACCATATCACTCATGCGCTGATTCGCTGGATTACACCAATCTTGTCATTCACGGCGCAAGAGGCATGGGAAGTGCTGAACCAACGTGATGCGGATAAAGGCGGCTATGTATTCACTCAAGAATGGTATGAGTTCCCAGCGTTTGAGCTAAGTGCTATCAGCAACAATGACTGGCAGCGCATCATGTTCGCCAAAGACATGGTGAATAAACATATCGAAACTGCACGTGGCGAAAAAATCATCAATGCCAACTTGTCTGCCGACGTGAGTCTATACGCTGACGGTGCAATGTATGAGAGCTTAGCCAAGCTTGATGAAGAGCTACGTTTTGTATTGATTACTAGTAACGCTGCATTGAAGCCAATGAGCGAAGCACCTGCTGATAGCATTACACAGACAGCAGAAGCGACCGACACCAATACCGAAGAAGCTGTAGATTTAGTGGTACAAGTAAGCGCGGCTACTGGTACTAAGTGCGTACGCTGCTGGCACATCCGTGATGACATCGGTACAGATAGCACACACCCTGAACTATGCGCGCGCTGCGTGACCAATGTCAGTGGCGATGGCGAGGTACGTCACTATGCCTAACCCAACTGATTCGTCTGAAAGCCAGCATGACCAGCAGCCGCAGGTTGAGGTTGACCATTCACCTAAGCCTGCTCATGCAACCACGGGTAGCTCGATTACACCTAGAAGTCGCCTGACCAAGTCAACAAATAGGATACCAAAGCTAGTAGCCAATGGTAGTCGTGCTTTTGTATGGTATGTATTGGCATTGGTTATTGTCATTATCGATCAGTGGACTAAATGGCTGGCAGAAACCAAACTGACCTTTCATGATCCAGTGCCAGTGATCGAGCCATTTCTTAATTGGACATTGGCTTATAATTATGGCGCGGCATTTAGCTTTTTGGCAGATGCTGGCGGTTGGCAGAAGTGGTTCTTTTCAGGGCTGGCATTACTCATGTCGCTGTTTCTAATCATCTATCTGATTAAAGCACCACGCAAAGCCACGCTACTATCGTTCGGTCTAGCTTTGGTACTTGGCGGCGCGGTCGGTAACTTGATTGATCGCTTGCTACATGGTCATGTGATTGACTTTATCCATGTGCATTACGCCGATGCATGGCATTATCCGATTTTTAATATTGCGGATATCGGTATATCTATCGGTGTCTTATTGATTGTCATCGATATGCTGTTTTTGGAAAAAAAGCGTGAAGCTAGATAGTAGTATCTAAACTAAGATATGCCATCATAAAAAAGTCCCACTATAGCTATCTATAGTGGGACTTTTGATTTATCTATATTATAAAGTACCAAAATCACTCTCATTATTTATGATTTGATAAGTTATCCAGCCCTGTATATTTGTTTACCAACAATGATGAGATTTACCTTTTCATCTGAGTCGACTAATTTATCTGGATAGTCTTTATTTAAGCTGTGTAGTCGCAGCATGTTACCTGTTTCTATAAATATCTGTTTAAACATAGAATACTTGCCATTCAATATTACGGCGTATATATCACCATCTCTTATGACGGTATCATCTGTGGCAATTCCCACTCTATCTTTAATGTTTATATATGGCTGCATACTATCATCAATCGCAAAAGTCATTCTAAAACAATCAACGCTTATACCTTTGCTTTTAAAGTAATTAGCTTGGAAAAAATGTATATCCTTAATGTCTTCAAAATCACAACTATTGTTTTCTTCATTAAAGAAAAAGGACTTGTAAACTGGTATCTCAATTAAACCATCAACTATTTCTTTAGAAAGATTACTCACTGTTTCCTGAACTAAGCTATTGTGTTCATGGTCTAACCAGTTAGGAGGTTTATTAAAAAACGTTTCTATCTTACTTGCAGTTTCGTCACCAATAGCTTTGATAGGATTTTTACCTATATAGTGGCCTAGTAATGCATAATTGATCTTTGTACCTTGTGATAGATCCATCCTTTTCGTTTTATATTGCTGCATAAGTCTTCTGACGTTCTCACGTCTAATGTCTTCGATACTAGTAAATAGTTTAGACACTTATATCTCCGTTAATTTTATTTCCGTAAAACCCATTTTTAGAGAAATCCTTTCAAAGTCTCTAACCCACCACCTGCCAATAAAAACAATAACCCTGCCATGTTCACAACGACGGTCAAATAATAAGTCACTCGAAACTCAGGCTTTTGTGATTTGTGACGCAGATACGTTTGAGCCAATAGCGCGCCTACCCAACCGCCAAGCGCGCTTAGTATATGCAGTGTAGACTCAGGTGTACGCCAGTCGCCACTTTGCGCAGCAGCTTTGTCTTTGGCATACATGCCATAAGTAATAATCCCTAGCACGACGTACCAGCCGACCACTAGCCAGCTCAGTTTATCTGTCGCTGCTAATAAAACTAAAACGCCATAAAAAGCCAGTCCAAGAAACGAGCGTTTCTTTTGACCCGCTTCAAACTCTGCCTGATGGCTACGTTTCTGATTGCGCTGACGGATCTGCTGATTTTTTTGTGCCATTTTTTGCTGTACAAACCCAAGCTCTTGTACTTGCTTGGCTCGCTTGCGTCCCTCCGCATCTTGTCCAATGCTAAAGACCACTGCCTCACCGATATCAGGACGGCGCTGAGCCTTAAACTCACTTATATGAAAGAAGACAGACTCGCCTGCTTCAGTTTCAATAAAGCCAAACCCTTTATCGTCCTGCCATTTTTTGACAGTGCCTTGTTGTTTATTCACTACCGACACCTCATATCTTTTAGAATTGCCAATTATAGTACACCATCTGCGTTACATTATTGACGCTTACATCTGGTCTTAGATGGCTTATTATTTCTTACACGATAATACGGCAATTAAAGAGACTGTAATCCAACGCATTATTTTCTATTCTTTTATTCTAGCAACCGATGGCTTTTTATTATGACTCAATCTCAATTTATTAATCCAAACGAAGACACTCGTATCGCTCATGGTAGCCTTGTGAAGTTACACTTTGAAGTTTCACTAGAGAACGGCACCATCATCGACTCAACTTTTAATCGTGATGCACCTGTGTCTTTGACCATTGGTGATGAGAGCTTGTTACCTGGCTTTGAGCAAGTACTAATGAATCTACGCGCCGGTGATACTCGCACCGCACACCTTGAGCCAGAGCAAGCATTTGGTGAGTGGAATCCTGAAAACATCCAACACTTTAGTCGTACTCAGTTTGCGCTAGTCGCTGACAATCCAGAAATTGGCATGATGGTTGAGTTCGAAGACAAAGGTAAAAATACACTGCCCGGTACGATCAGTGCCATCGATGATGATCAAGTCGAAGTCGACTTTAACCACCCACTGGCAGGACAAGACGTACTATTCAAAGTAAAAATCTTTAAAGTCACACCACCCGGTGTCACTGGTATCAAATTGATGTAAACATCAATAGATATAACTCATCTAAAAATAAATATTGATAAAAAACAGTCAAAAGGGAGACTTATATGCAGTATCAAACGTTACCGCAACTCGATGAAAAAGTATCTAAAATCTGTCTAGGCACGATGACATGGGGACAGCAAAATACTGAGTCCGAAGCACACGAGCAAATGGACATGGCGCTCAGTGAAGGTGTGAATTTTTGGGATACCGCCGAGATGTACCCGTCACCACCAGATAAAGACAAACAAGGTGATACTGAGCGCTTTATGGGCACTTGGTTTAACAAGACCAAACAGCGTGACAAAGTCATTCTCGCTAGCAAAATATCGCCAATGAATTTTTTGCGTGATGGACAAACGCGCTTTAACGCCGAGCATATTAGCAGCGCTATCGATGGTAATTTGGAACGTCTACAAACAGACTATATCGATATCTATCAGCTGCATTGGCCAGAGCGTCAGGCGAATTTCTTTGGTCAGCGCGGCTATGATGAAGAGATGGCAGCACAGTCATTAGACGATTTAACGCCATTTTTAGAGACTATTCAAGCGTTGAACGATGAAATTAAAAAAGGTCGTATTCGTGCTTATGGTCTATCGAATGATACCGCGTGGGGACTCATGCGCTATCTATGGGAAGCAAATAAAAACGGCCTAATTCCACCACTTACCGTGCAAAACCCATATAGCCTATTGAACCGTTTATATGAAGTTGGTATGGCTGAGATTGCCCATCGTGAAAACGTTGGTCTACTTGCGTATTCACCGCTTGGGTTTGGTGTGTTGTCTGGCAAATACCTTGATGGTAAACGTCCAACTGGCGCACGTCTGACTATGTATGATCGTTTCGGTCGTTATGTGAACGAGCAGGCCAAATCAGCGACTGAACAATATGCCAAGATAGCTGCTGATGCAGGTTTGGACATGGCGCAGATGTCATTGGCTTTTGTAAACTCTCGTCACTTTGTCACCAGTAACATCATTGGAGCAACGACGACCGAGCAACTCAAATCAAACATCGATAGTGTCAATGTGGAGCTAACAGCAGATGTATTAGAAGCGATTGAAGCGGTGCATACACAGCAACCTAATCCATCGCCATAGTTGGTCTTTTATGGAAACTCGATATTAATAGAGCCTGATGAATAAATAACATTAAGTTTGCTCTATTAAATCTCCTATAAAAAAGGGCGCAAATCGTTTCGATTTGCGCCCTTTTGTTGCCTGGCTGAGATTAGCTACACTAGCTCAACCCTAAACAATCAGTCTTCAACTGGTGCGCTAAGGACTCTTGAATGCAGCTCAGCCAACCCTTCATTCATGCGTGCTTGTAATAAATTGGTAAGCTCACTCTTGTTACGACCTTCTGGATCTATAGGCGCGAGTGGCAATACGTAAGCGGTCACGTTTTTGCTATCGAGCACTTTTTTCATACTTTCTTTCATCGTCAGCTTACCATAGTATGGCAATGCGTCGCTTAGTGTGCCGTCTTTATTGACATAAGCGATGATGATCGGTCTGATAGGCACATCAGCATCGATGGCTGCTTGCAGCAATGTTCCATGAATGCGTTTTACTTTTTTACCACTAGTGGTCGTCGCCTCAGGGAAGAAAACAATCGAAAATCCTTTGGCTAAAAAGTCAGCAATCTGCGCCGATACTGAGCTTGCATCACCGGAGCCGCGCTCAATGAAAAGCGTCCCTGCGGCATGAGCAAGTTTGCCAAATACAGGCCATTCACCAATCTCAGCCTTGGATAAAAAGAACGCTGGGCTTACAGTCCCAACAACAGGAATATCCATCCATGACACGTGATTCGATACCCATAAGCCATGGAACTGCTCTACAGGTTCCACTTCTACCACTTTTACCCCAAAAGAGCCTGCCATCTTGCGGCAGAATGTCTGGATATAGCGTGGTAGGGTTTCGCGTGGTGGCTGCTTAAATGCACCAATACGCTTCGCCGCGCGTATGCCGCCGACCATGGTCGTGGTCATACCAGCAACCTGTCTGCCTCGGCTCAACTGTCGTCTGAGTGAAAAGCTTGATTTAGCTTGGCTCATCTTCGCCCTCATGATTAAATAACGGGTGTTTAATAGTCAAAAAACGAGCCCAGTATAACAAAGTTAGCACACTCAGTGATAGCTTGTTCACTCAGTGAGTGCTGACTTTTATACAAACGGGCAATAAAGCAGATTTATAAAAAATTATCCGCAGCAAACGCTGTAACATAAAATCATCGCTAATTATGCTAATACGCTTTAATATCAAGTGATAAGACCATATATAGATAATCATATGAACGCTACATCAAAGCTTATTGAGCTGGTTATAGCGAGACATTTACTTTATTACATAGGTGATACTCTTTGGATTATTTTGAAAGACATGAAGGTGGCGAACGCGCCATTTTAGTACATTTAGACATCCGCCAAATCCAAGATCCTGATGATCTTAGTGAATTTGAGCTGTTGGCTGATTCAGCAGGTGCCGATCGTTTGGCACTAGTCACTGGATCACGCTCACGCCCTGATGCCAAATACTTCGTTGGTAGCGGAAAAGCAGAAGAAATCGCAGAACTAGTGCGCGAACACGAAGCAGATATCGTACTGTTTAACCATAGCCTGTCGCCATCACAAGAGCGTAATATCGAAGCGCTAGTGAAGTGCCGCGTGTTGGATCGTACTGGTTTAATTTTGGATATTTTTGCGCAGCGTGCCCGTACTTATGAAGGGAAACTGCAAGTAGAGCTGGCTCAGCTTAACCATCTATCAACGCGTCTGGTACGTGGTTGGACGCATTTGGAACGTCAAAAAGGTGGTATTGGTCTGCGTGGACCGGGTGAGACTCAGCTTGAGACCGATCGCCGTCTACTACAGACTCGCGTCAATCAGCTAAAGAGCAAACTAGAAAAAGTCCGTCAGACCCGTGCGCAAGGTCGCGCCCGTAGACAGAAATCTGATGTACCGACCATCTCACTGGTCGGCTATACCAATGCGGGCAAATCTACTTTGTTCAACCGTTTGGTCGATGAAAATATCTACGCTGCTGACAAACTATTTGCGACGCTAGACCCTACTCTACGCCGTCTGGACTGGCAGGGAGTTGGTCGTGTCGTCTTGGTTGATACGGTTGGTTTCGTCCGTCATCTGCCGCATGAGCTGGTTGAGTCTTTTCATGCGACCTTAGAGGAAACTCTAGAAGCCGACTTGTTATTGCACGTCATTGACTCCTCTAGCGAGGACATGCACGAGCAGATTCAGGCGGTCAAAGAAGTATTGGCAGAAATCGATAACGACGTACCTGTGCTCAATGTCTACAACAAGATTGATTTGACTGATGAACCTGCACATATCGGCTATGCTAGCGAAGGTCAGCCAAACCGCGTCTATGTGTCTTCTAGACAGAACCTCGGTATGGAGGAGCTAACGCTTGCCGTACAGCAACTGCTGACAGGTAAATTGACAACGTTTGATTTGACCTTGCCGTATGATGCTGGACAATTCAAAAACACCTTATATGAACTGGGTGTTATTGAAGAAGAAAGTTACGACGATACGGGTCGTGAATGTCTGACGATTCGCTTGCCAAGTGACCGTCTAAGACAGCTACTCGGTCAAGCCAACTTAAAACCTATCGATGTATTACCGCTGGCACAAGCAACACTACTGATGCCGGTACTTGAAGAGTTTGAAAAGGTTGATGACGTTGAAGAGCCAACCATGACAGAGGCTGAGGAAAAAGCGTTTGACGATTTTGATGCATTACACACAGAAACAGCTGATTCAGAAAAATAATAGTTGTTCCTATAAAATAAGAACTATTATGAAAGTGAGTCATTTGCGGCAGTAACTGAATAAACGTTTGATTCATACTGTTAGCCCACAGACCCTTATATAGTACGTTAAAATAGAATAGACGATATCCAGTGATATCGTCTATTTTTTTTGGATATGACCAGTCACGGTGCATAGGCTTTATTAGTTGCCTTACTCTCTATATAATCGCCTGTTGTACATTCAACAAATATTGATAGATAGCGTTAATATTTTAAAAGTGAATTATTGCTACTATCAGTATTTATAGCATCATTTTCTACGTTGTGTTCTTGGTGCCATCATATACTTTGTTTGGTACACCATCCATTTATATCTGACTTGGCCAGAATTGCTTATGAAGTCTGCTCACTCTCCCCATCTTCCACTATGGCTTGCGTTAATTCTAACGTTGACCATGGTTATCGTTGTTCGAGAAACGGCGGTTGTTCTCTGTCAAATGGCAGGCATCGAAAAAGCGGCCAATATTGTCGGTTTGGTTGCGATGTTTGTTATTTTGATGGCGTGGCGACTGCTTAAAGGGTTGCCGAGCTGGCTCACACAGGCCAGTAATACTTTACTAGTCGATAGTGGTTTTGCCTTCTTACCAGTTTCTGCTGGTGCAGGCTTGTTGCTATTTGCTCTAGGAGATGAGCTATTGGGTGTGATGATAACGATGATCGTTAGTACGCTCATACCACTGTGGGGACTGGCATTATTGGCCAATCGTTGGCTTAACCATGCTGCAAACACTGATAGTACGACTACCACTGAGCAAAAGGGACAGCCGTGAGCTGCGGAGAGATATTATGACTTTTGACAGCGTATTTATGGCAACCCTAGCTGCAATATTATTGACATTAGCAGCACACGTAATTGCACGTGTATTGGCACGTAAATTATCATGGTTACCGATGGTCATTACCGCACTTGTCCTAGTACTTGTTTTCCTATTTTTACTGCAGTGGGATTACAACAACTATTACAGCGCGGCAAAACCTGTATTTGACCATCTGTTGGGATATGTGACAGTACTTCTGGCTGTACCATTGGCGGCGATGAATTTCAAAGGCTTACCAGTTAAAAAACTCACCTTAATTGTCGCTATCGCTAGCGTCGTTGGCGCATTACTGCCTATGTCATTAGCTTACTTATTTTCGCTCAGCCATGAGACCCTATTGGCCTTCGCTACCCGCTCTGTTACAACGCCGATTGGCCTGAGTGTCGCAGATTTAATCAAAGCACCATTGGCAATGGCTAACCTAATTATCATCGTCTCAGGATTGATAGGTGGTACGGTCGCTCGCTTTTTGTTCCGCGGTATCAATGATGACCGTGCCAAAGGTCTAGCGCTAGGTTTAGCAGCTCATGCGTTTGGTACTGTAGAGGCATGGCAGATCAGTCATACAGCAGGACGTTATGCCGCATTTGGCTTGGCAGTGAATGGGTTGGTTACTGCAGTTTGGGTACCTATCTTTATCAGTGCTATCGGTATCTAGTCATCACTAAAAGTCTACCTAAACTATTCTTATATTTTTAAAAACCTAACCATTAATAGGCTTATCTACTGTTAATTTCAGATTGAAAATTACCTCGACTATTCAAATGTCATTATTATTTCTTAAAAAATTGAGACACTTTATTTATCTGAATTCATAAATGAAAAAACCTACTACAAATGGCTCATTAAGTCACTTAGAAAAGTTAGTATATTGATTTATCTAAGGTTATTTAATAATAGAAATCTGATTTTACAACTTAGTTTGTCAATCTGATGCGTCAAAAAGTTATTATATGTTATAGTAAGCAACTATTATTTTTTGTATCTATTGCAAGTGGTTCCTTATTGAAAGTGATAATTGCTAAGCTGCTGTCCTCACAGTGGGCTAAATAATTCTGCAAAATCAGTAACCGCTTAAGCGCCTAAATCAACGCATATGTAGGCAAAATAATTTGCTGTTATTCGATAAAAAGTGATTTTACTATGATAAATACGGCTACTTTGATGACTCGCTGCTTATCTCCCCTTTTGCTAAGTGCCATTGCTCTTTCGACCTTTTCTGTCGCTGCAAATGCAGGCAACATGTATATCTACAAAGACAAAGGTGGACAAGTACTGTTGACCAACGTCAATCCTAGTGGAAATTTTGATAAGTTTACGAAAAAAGTAAAAGTAACTTATTATAAAGACTCTAAGATGTATGACGGAAGTAGCGATAGCTATGGTAGCAGCGCCGCTAGCAATAGCGGAAGTCGCAACTCTTACGACAGCTATATTCGTGCGTCCGCTGAGCGCAATGGTGTTGACCCTGCCCTAATGAAAGCGATGATGCATACTGAATCCGCTTTCAATCCAAACGCACGCTCACCAGTAGGCGCACAAGGGCTTATGCAGTTGATGCCAGCGACTGCGCGCCGCTTCAATGTTAGCAATCCTTGGAACCCTGCAGATAATATCGAAGGATCAGCCAAATATATCGCATGGCTTATGCGCCGCTTCAACAATAACGTCGAACATGCTGTCGCAGGCTACAATGCGGGTGAAGGCAATGTCGATAAATACGGTGGCATCCCTCCATTCAAAGAAACACGTAACTATGTTCAAAGAGTGATGAGCCGTTATCATAGCCTGTATAAAAACGATACCGGACTGTTTGGTGCGAGTATCAGTGCTAACAATCAAACCAGTAGCACCAGTACAAGTAGTGGCTTACAAAATGTCAGTTACGGCACCAGCAGCAATGTGAATAGTGCCAGCTATGCCAACTCAGCCTATGCGGCTTTACGCTAAACCAATTATCTAAAAGTCAGACATAAAAAAGCCCATTAACGAATTAATGGGCTTTTTTGTGTTTGGATGCTTTATATCGTGATGCTTTATATCTTGATACATTAAGAGTAATAAAGCCAAACTGTGAGCCACAAATAAGGACTCACAGCCTGATCCAACACTATTTGATAATTACTTGTTAGCCGCCTGAGTTGCAGCAACTTCAGCAGCGAAGTCTTCTTGCTTCTTCTCGATGCCTTCACCAACTTCTAGACGTTTGAAGCCAAGTACTTTTACGCCTTCAGCTTTTAGGACTTCGCCAACTTTCTTGTCGTTGTCCATAACGTATGGCTGACGTAGTAAAGTTACTTCGTCTAGGTACTTACGTAGGCCACCTTCAATCATTTTTTCAACGATGTTGTCAGGCTTGCCAGACTCACGAGCTTTTGCTTCGATGATGTCTTTTTCGCGTGCCAATACGTCGGCAGCAACATCTTCGTCATCTACAGCAACAGGGTTGAATGCAGCGATATGCATAGCAAGGTTTTTACCAGTGTCAGCGTCGCCACCTTCATAAGATACAACTACACCGATACGTAGACCATGACGGTATGCAGCGATGTTAGCACCTTCAAGTGTTTCAACGCGGCGAATCTGGATGTTTTCACCGATTTTCTGTACTAGAGATACACGTGCTTCTTCAACAGTCTGACCTTCGCCATAAGACAATTCAGAGATAGCAGCAACGTCAGTTACGTTGTTTTCTAGTGCAAGGTTAGCAACTTTTTCTGCAAATGCAGTGAAGCTGTCATCTTTTGCAACGAAGTCAGTCTGGCAGTTAACTTCTAACAAGAATGCTTTGTTCTCGCCTTGAGCGATGATGATAGCGCCGTCAGCTGCGATGTTACCCGCTTTTTTAGCTGCTTTAGCTTGACCAGATTTACGTAGGTTATCAATGGCAACTTCAACATCACCGTTTGATTCTTCTAACGCTTTTTTACATTCCATCATGCCAAGACCAGTACGGTCACGCAGTTCTTTTACCATTTTGGCAGATACTTTTACTTCTGTCATAAGAGTCACCTTAGTATAGTTATGTATAGGAGTGCTGTATTTCTATTCGATATCTTAGTATTACTTAAAATCTAGCAGACAGCTCGTTTTGAACGATTACTAATATAGCCATAGATGATGTCAAACAAATAACATCTGTACAATATAGCGATATGACCAGTAGGAGCGATAATACTCGCTCAATAGCTGCTCGCTCTACGAATGGCATTATTAATAAGGCTTTATTCAATAACAAGGCATGACGAGTAAAACTACATCATGCCTATTATGAGCTTATACGCTGTTCAAAACATTATATGGATGCTGATAGATACACTATCAAGGCATCCTTACAAAGTTAAACTTTTTAAGTCAGCTACTTATTCTGCTGGAGTTGCAGCAGCTTCTTCTGTAGCTGGCGCTTCTTCAGTTGCAGTAGGTGCTTGCTCAGCTTTACCACCAGCTTGAGTTTGTGCGTATTCTTTACCAGCGATGATAGCATCAGCCATAGAAGTTACGTACAAAGTCACAGCACGGATAGCATCATCGTTAGCTGGGATGATGTAGTCAACGTTGTCTGGGCTAGAGTTAGTATCAACGATACCGATAACTGGGATACCCAAGTTTTTGGCTTCTTTGATAGCGATAGCTTCGTGATCTACGTCTACTACGAAGATAGCGTCAGGTAGGCCGCCCATGTCTTTGATACCACCTAGTGAACGCTCAAGTTTTTCCATATCGCGAGTACGCTCTAGCGCTTCACGCTTAGTTAGCTTAGCGAAAGTACCGTCTTCTGCTTGCTTTTCTAGCTCTTTTAGACGGTTGATTGACTGGCGTAGTGTTTTCCAGTTAGTCAACATACCACCTAACCAGCGATGGTCAACGTATGGCATACCAGCGCGAGCTGCTTGCTCACGTACGATACCGCTTGCAGCGCGTTTAGTACCAACAAATAATACTTTGTTTTTCTTAGCAGCTAGGCCATTTACGTAAGTCAACGCTTCGTTGAACGCTTTTACGGTGTGCTCTAAGTTGATGATATGGATTTTGTTACGTGCACCAAAGATGTATGGACCCATTTTCGGGTTCCAAAAACGTGTTTGGTGACCAAAGTGAGCGCCTGCTTGTAGTAAGTCGCGCATTTCGATTTTGGTTGGATTCTTTGTAGCCATGAGAATATATCCTATTGGTTGGGTTATGCCTCCACATCACAAAAACAGCCTATTTAGCGACACGCATCTGCTACCGGTTAGTTTTCATTAGTAAAGCACTAACAGATTACAAATTAATCAAGTCGCCAAACACCCAGCAATTTTTTGCCATGATGTGTGTGTCATTGGTTGGTTTAAAAAAAGAAGCTATCGCTAGATTGAAGCAAATGCCCAAATCTAAACTATAAAGTGAATTATAAAAAATAGCTGCGCTGTATCTTATCACATAACGTCTCAGAATCTCCAGCAGTTTGTTTGTAGCGTATCAATAAGATAAAAACAAACTATGGCGATAATAAAACAGAAAAAGCGACACATTTGTATCGCTTTTTTTATGATTATATTTTTAATGGCTATTTTTAAGCAAGGTTAATGCTGTCGCTCTTTTATAGTTATCACTCGTTTATAGAGGATTGACTATAATTTATGCAATGCAAATACCAATGACCGCCTTGTAACCACGCCACGTAAATGGTGTGATATAGCTTTGACGGTCTTTAGGCAAATAAGATACGCTTGGCGCACTCTCTACAATGTGCGGCGGCGAGATAATAAACTCTGAACCAAACTCTGTACGAGCGTTACCTGAGATTGTATTGGCCATTTCACCTAACAAATCTTTCATCATCGTGATTGAAGAGTCAGGCTCGCCCATCACTTTGATGACTTCTCGCAACATCACGCTTGGTGCACTGACATAGACGCAGCCTTCCAAAGGGCCTGATATCTTAATAACACCGCTATAATCAAAGCCAATCGCGCTTTTGTTGTTGTTCAAGTAAGGGGTATCAATTGACACTTCTGAGCCATCGATTTGCGCAAAAAACGCATTGATCGAGCTTAGAAACACACCCAATTTTTCTACTTTAACCATAATATATTAATATCCATCTGTATTACGTGGCAGCATTAATCTTGCAAACAAACCACAATCTCGCCTACTTGAGAATGCCAAGTGATGGGGATGATAAAAGAACGCTCATCGTTCGGCAACACAATACTTTGCGGCGCACCTTTGAACACAAATGGTACAGAGATATGAAACTCTGAACCAAACTCTTTGCGTGCATTGCCTGCAATTGTATTGGCCACTTCCCCAGCCAGATCTACATAGTTCTCTTCACTTTTATCGGTCTCGCCCATGCTGTCTAAGATTGAAGACAGCAAGTCACGCGTCGCCGAAAAATACACCACGCCTTTTTGGCCACCAGATATACCAATCACGCCCGTATAATCATGGACTTTTGGCTGTTTGTTTTCTAGTAAGTAAGGGGTATCGGCAATAAGCTCTTCTCCACCAAACTGGTCAAAATAATTACTAATAATACTTAAAAAAATCTGTAGCTTTTGCTCTTTCATAATGACATCTGCTTTGGTCGATGAATGGTATTAGTCTTGCATCAGCTCATACAAAGACTCTACAAGCTCCTCTTCCGAAAAAGGCTTGCACAAAAATCCGCTAGCACCTAGTGACAATGCTTCAATACCAGTGGCTTTGTCCGATAACGCTGATACCACTAAAATGCGTACTTCAGGATCAATCGCGATGATTTTTTCAATACATTCTAGTCCATCCATTTGTGGCATGGTTAGGTCCATGGTGATCACATCAGGACGATGGACATTGAACTTTTCGATGGCTTGAACACCGCTAGTCGCTGTCGCAACCAACATGAACTTTCCTGAATCGTATGCGCGCTGAATACGGTTTCTAATAATATTTGAATCATCAACAATCATTAACTTATGCATAACTTATCTACTACCTTTAATGAAGTGCTTGTCGTCCCTGACAATATAATTACTATTTTGATTAAGCTTTAGGTAAAGTAATGACAAACCGTGTCATCTGACCCAGCTCGCTATTTACGTTAAGCTTGCCATCATACTCTTTTACTTTCGCTTTGATGATATCAAGTCCGACACCGCGACCACCGTCTTCATCTGCGTGCTCTTTGGTAGAGAATCCAGAAGAGAACAGCTGCTTAAGCAAGTCACCTTTGCTAAGCTGATTTGCCTCTTCCGTACCGAAACGACCTTCTTGAATCAGTTTATTACGAATGTTGTCATAGTTGATACCTTGTCCGTCGTCTTGCACAACTAGCATAAAGTTTGAACCGTTGTCTTGCACTTCCAAATCTATGGTCCCAACGTCAGGTTTGCCAGTAGCATGACGCACACTTGGCGACTCGATACCATGTACCACTGCATTACGCAGCAACTGAATACTGATTTCTTTGATTGGTTTTGCAAGATGCGCTGGAATGCTGGTTTGGGTCAGCGTCGTACTTTTTAGCTGTACTAGCTTGCCTTGTCTTGCAGCAATCTCTTTTGTGAATTCATTGTAAAAAGACAATAAATCGTCATCTGCTTCATTGTTTAAGTCGATATCTAGCCCACCATCGAAGTCAGCATTGCCAGCTGTATGGTCTGCTACTGGATTTTGAGTAGCGACTGGTGCTTGTACGGTTGACGACTTAGCTGCTGTCGGTGCTGAGCGGTTGATACGCTCACCCAACGTCGCAATCGTGTTCGATAAGCTAAGCAAATCATCCAAATGTACCGCCAATGGTAAGAAATCATTACCAGACAACTGACCTTGGTTTTGTAATGCATGCAACTTGTCTTCAGCATCAGAAGCAATCTTCGTAAAGCTATGTAGTTTTAGTGCTGATGCCTCACCTTTTAAGCTATGCATTTCACGATAAATAGCTTTTAATTTGCCTTCAAGCTCATATTGTGAGCTACCAGGATTTTTTAAGATATTATTCATCTTCTCGATATGAGCTTGGGTATTACCAATAAACTCATTAATAATCTTTGGATTTACATTCAAGATAGTCGTTAACATCTCAATCTGCATATCGTTTTGCGAACGCTCTTTTTCTAGGCGCTGTTCTAAGTAGACTGCATCTGATACATCATTTACGTTGACCAAGATACGAGCAATGTCTTTATTGTCATAAACACGTGAGAATTTAAAATCTAAGAAGCGATTATCAAGACTCTTGTCTTCAGACAAGTTATGCAACATGACCTTGTTTAGCGGGTTAAGTGAATCTACCAGTTTTTCTTTAACGCGAGGGTTATAGAGCTGTTCAATGAATTGCTGGGTGGTCTTGAGGTCTTTATCAGAGATACGACCGCGCAAGACATTGGTAAAGTTTTCCCCTGCCAAGCGATCAGAGCCGATAATATTATTCAGCGCGCGAGAATGCTGTTGACCAATATTCAAGTCTTTATCAAGTAGGAAAAGACCCGTGTTTACTGTTTCCATAATTTCTTGCGTTTCTTGGCGAGCGGCAAGTGCTTCAGCATCCGTCTCACGTAGACGACGTACAAAGAAGAATACGAAAATTAGGAAGTAGGTAAAGATAGCGGCAACACCAAGCACCTGAATAAGACGAATGGTCGTTGCTTGACGCTCTGCACTATTAAATACGTCTTTGGTTAGATTATCCAAAGAGTCGTTAATAAACAAACTTGATGTCTTAGCCTGCTCAACTGCTTGAGTCAATTCATCAGCAGAAGGCACCATGACGTTGTCAGCATTTTTTAAGTATGCTTGAATTTTGGGCTCTAGTGTTTTCCACTGCTCGTTGGCAGCAGCAATATTGGTTTGTGCATTGCTATCAATTTTTGGTAAATCGTAGCTATTACCTTCTACATCTGTGATCGTACCGCCTTGCTCAATGGCAGCGATAGAGCTGGTAATTAGCGCAGTATTCTGCTCTAAACGACTTAGCACTCGTTGTATGTGTGGAGACTTAGTATCCTCACCATAACTGCTGTCCAAGTCGAAAAGATCTTTAATTACCGCCTGTGCACTGTTTGCAACTTGGTTGGTTTGGTCAATTAAAGCGGTGTTTCTTTCTAATAAGTTTGAGGTATAAAACGTGAACGCTAGCAAAGCACCAATTAGAGATAAAAATAGTGCAATTGAAATAATCAGACCTTGATAGCGCTTATTGTCGACATTAGGTACGGTTGCCATCTTCAGAATTCCTTAGTTCACTTGCTTAGTATTAGTATCAGAATCACTTTTTTCAGCAGTCTCTGCTGCGCCCAACCAACGATTCTCAATCTCTTTAAACGTTCCTTTTTGTTTGAGCTTTGCAATACCTTCATCCACTTTACTAATGAGGTCTTTATTGCCTTTTGCCATCAAGATAACTTGCTGTGCTGAAGGGTTATCTTCGCCCTCATAAGCGACGATAGTCACGTCATACTCAGGATGGTTTTTCGCTGTGAACTGTAGAATCGGTAAGTCGTGCAAAATGACATCGACTTTGTCCTGCATCAAATCTTCAAATAATAAATAAGCAGTGCTTCGAGTCGTCAGTTCGCTATATTTACCCATCGCTCTGAGCTGATCTTCTTGCTTTGAGCCTTCCATCGCTGCAACATGCATGCCTTGCAAATCATCTATACGATTGATTTTCAAGTCAGTGTTTTTGTACATAATTGATGATGGGTTAAAGAAATAAGGAGCAGAAAGACCATATTTTACAGCTCGGTCATCTTTATAAGAGATGCCTGAGATGGCTAGATCACGACCACCAGACTCTACTGTGTCAAACATGTTCTGCCAAGTCTCCTTGTAGAACTCGACTTTGAAACCTTGTTCTTCACCGATAGCACGAATTGAATCAATATCAATACCTTGCATATTGCCATAGTCATCTTGAAACGAAAACGGTGGCATCGTACCTGTTGTAGCCACCTTTATGGTCGGCGCTGTATCAGGTAGCTTACTCACAAAGCTATCTGTGTTTTCCTTTACTGGTGCGCTTGCACTTTCTTGAGTAGCAGAATTACCACAGCCAAATAGGCCAACACTCAATAAAATCGGTAACGCTCGATATAACTGCTTCATAATCTATCCTTGAAACCTAACGTTGTATTACATTTTAATTAATTGACAATCTAGCAAGGTTAAGCAATGTCTATACATATTCACTTACAGAAAGTTACGTTAGATAATACTTACCTAATTTTGCGATTGCAATAATTATGTTTGGTCATTATTTAGAGTTAGTTATATATATAAAATTTAGCATATAATTCGGAAAAACTTATGTTTACTAAAATCTAGTGACCGTTGCTACTTAACGTCTCTACAAGACTTGATCCTTAACTGAATAAGTATTCAACACAAAAAAAAGCACTTATACGCTGTGAACGTATGAGTGCTTTTTAAAATACAGTTAACTTAAAATAGAGATGCTGTTACTCTGCATCGTCCAAATTTAGATTACGGTCTATCTTCCAAATCAGGAAAGAACCGAAACTCATTAGTGAGAACAGAGCAATACCGACCTTAAGGACTGGGTTGACTGGAAACAAATTCAACAATAAACCGCCAAAGATACCGACTGAAAACATTAGTGAACCTTGTAGCGCACTTGCCATACCAGCACGGCGTTTCTGAAAAGCGAGGGCAATTGCAGAAGCATTGGGCTGGGTCAGACCCAATCCTGCGATACAAAAGAAAATACAAGCCAGCACCAGTGGCAACCAAGCGTCCGTCCCTAAAAGCAAGCCGATCACGAATAGCAGACCCGCAGAGATAACCTGCATCATCGCCCCAAATCGTAAAATACTTAGTATTCGAAAGCGATTGGTAAGCCATTGGTTTAACTGAGTCAAACCTACAAAACCCGCCGCATTCATTCCGAACAACCAAGCGAAATGTGTCGCTGAGACGCCATAAGTATCCATAATTAGCTCTGAAGCCGAGCTGATATAGACAAACATTGCTCCCATTAACAATCCACCACCAATTGCTGGATAGTTAAAGGTCGGGTCTTTTAATAAATCCCAATATTGACTGAGCACTTCTCTTGCAGGGCGTACGTTACGATTTTCTTCGGTCAAAGTTTCAAAAAAGAAAAACTTGGTAAGTAGCAAGTTTAGAGCGCCAAATGCAGCTAAGAACCAAAAGATAGAGTGCCAATCAAAAAACTGTAAGAATAGCGCGCCAAGCGATGGTGCCAATATGGGTGCTAAGCCCATCACTAAAATCATGATGGAAAAAGCTTTCGCCGTTTGTTTGGCAGTGAGGCGATCTCGAATTGCGGCACGAGTAACTACTGCACCGACGCACGCGCCCAATGCTTGTAGAGTACGGCCTGCAAACAGTACGTACTCATTGTCAGTGGTCGCACAAAGGATAGAAGCGATAACGTATAACGTCATACCTATATATAAAGGTTTCACACGGCCGACACGATCACTGAATGGTCCGTAAAATAGCTGTCCAAATACCAAGCCTAAAAAGTATGCAGGGACAGAGTTAGCCATAAAGGCCGTTGAAACGCCAAAATCATCGGCCATTGATGGCAATGCTGGCAGATACATATCAATCGATAATGGCCCTACCGCAACCATCAGCCCAAGCATCATAATCCATGCAACAGGCAAATCAGCAGAGCGCACTCGCTCAGAAGCGATAGGTTTATTTGGAAGGGAGGGTTTTGAAGCAGACATATTTAGACCGTTTTATATAGTGGCTATTATTTTTGATATTTTATTTTTCGACGTTTAACTGCTTGCACGTGTTGTTAGGTAGGCTTTCGTCATTTTACTGGCTTATACAGTAATCAAAATAGATACCTTTAACAACAATAGTGCATCTTTACCCATATCGGTGCAAGCAGACAATGCTATATCGTGCTATCTACTTGCATTTCAATGGCTATAAGATAATGGCGAAACAACTGCTAACAATTAAAACTCGTCGAAATAACTTATCAAAATATGTCTGGTATTCTTAGACAATAGCCCTCTTCTATTAAAGCGAGTCAAATAAAAAACGGAACTAGCAAAGTTGCTAGTAGCAAAAATTTAGCGGAACTGGCGTTTGCCAAATAAGGTGCTGGCCTGCTTTGCTTTTCTGAGGGCAAGCTTACGATTGCGACCAAGCATCATTTTAAGCTGCCATGCTTTTTCTTTATATAAAGTCTTAGCAGGTTGATCATACATCGCATTTATCACGCGTTTACTTGCTAGCACTGCATCAGGAGAGCGCTCTGCGAATTCGGCAGCAAGCTTTTGTGCTTGTTCAAGAGGCGCTTCACTACAATGGCTAATCAAGCCTAACTCTTTGCCTTCATTAGCATCGATGATACGAGCGCTCATGGCGAGTTCTTTTAGAGTATCTTCTCGTAGAACTCCAAATGCTGATTGGGTCAGTCCCATATCTGGCACTAACCCCCACTTAGCTTCCATAATAGATAATTGACAATCAGGATGGCTGATACGTACGTCACAAGCCAACGCCAACTGCAACCCAGCGCCGATACAATACCCTTCCAATACCGCTATGACAGGTACTGGCAGGTCACGCCATACTAAGCATACTCGTTGGAACGCACTTTGCCATGGCTTAATCAGCTCCCAAAGCGCAAATGCTGTGTTTTTTGGATGATTTAAGTCTCCTAAATCAATCCCTGCACAAAACGTCCCCTCTGCCCCATTTAGAATGACTGCGCGTATGGTTCTGTCTTTGCTAATACGACCTGCCAGCTTAATCAGCTCATTGATTACCTGAAAGCTCATTGCATTTTTTTTATGTGGACGATTTAAGGTAACCGTCAGTATGTTATCTGTAATACTAACTTGTAAGGTCTCATACTGGTAACTTGCAATCGCGTTCATAACAATCCTTATTAATGAATAAAACAAATATGGTTCTAATATTCACAATATTAGCAGGCTTGTCTTTGTTGTACCGTAGTAATAACTGACTGCCACGATACTATAGTCAGTTTCATATACAGCAGATATAGAGTGTCTAGTTGATAGCGATAAGCAAATCTAATGAGATTACTTATCGCTCTCTGAACCTGAATGATTTTGTCTGTTCTACCTTACTCTCACTTATATCATTTTCCACGTCATGTCATTTTCGCTTAAGCGATGATAATTAAGCTGCGGATAAGAAGATAAATCTACCTTTTGCAAGTTGTCTAGTGCCGTTAATAATGCCTCATAATATGGCTCAATCATTGCAAACTGCACAGGTGTCGTATGCTGTACATTCAGCAAGCACTTATCTTCTAAATCTTGGCTAGCCTGACGCAGTTGTGGTACACCTGTATATCGACTCCCACCCAATATACGATGGGCAATTTGTGCCAACATATTGCGGTCATGCGCTTCCCATGCCTGAATGAGTGCCTGCTTTTCATCATTGATAGTATCGATCATCATGATAATCAGCTTGGCCGCCAATTCAGGTTTGTTCGCTGAACGAGTAAGCGCATCTTGCCAATCTAAAATGTTTGAGGTATCACTCTTACTTATATTGTTGTGGCTAAGGTCATTATTGATTTGCTCGTGTAAAGTCGTATTATCGTGAGCTGTTCTATCTTGAAAGCTTTGGTCTTGAGGGCTTTTATCTTGAGAGTTGTCGATAGACTTTGTTGGTGATTGTAGTAGTGGCGACTGACCTTGTTTTTGTAGACGTAAGCTCTCATAGCGCGGTTGAATATCACGCGCAGTATCTCGTCTATAGCCTTCACGAGGCTGGCTATCGCGCAAATAATCATCACGGATTTTTTTCAAGGATAATGGACGGGTAATTTTCGGCTCGCTACTGACAGAAGTGCTGTTACGATCTACCCCATCTCCTCTTATTATTGGATAAGTAGCGGTTAATGTATCTGAAGATATACCTGAACTGGCTTGAGACTCTTTATTATTTACCTTGTTAGAGAGTAAGTCGTTCGATAAATCATTGTCATTGATTGAGTAACCGCGCAGCGAGTCAATAGCAGTTAGCTCAGCCTCTGATGAGTCGGTACCTTGTACATTAGCATCTTGTAAATTATCACTCTGCAAATCAGGATGCTGTAAGCCAAAGCTTTGCAAGTCTGTATCGGGCAGCGCGGTCAACTGTGGTGCGGTACTCTTACGACCAAGCCATTTCTGTAGCACTTGCAATAACTGAGGTTGGCTAATAGGTTTGCCGACATAGTCATTGATACCGCTGGCTATAAGTTTGTCACGTTCATCTGCCAACCCATGCGCTGTCAAAGCAATAATAGGGATACGGCTATCCGTATTTTCAATATTGCGAATTTGCTTAGCCGCCTCATGTCCCGACATACGCGGCATTTGAATATCCATAAATATCAAATCAATATTGTCTTTGTCTTGCGTAGCCGCTTTGTCGTCAGCGCTTATATCCTCATGATAGTACGCGCTATTTGTTTTCTTATTTATCTCATCACGTGTTTCTGCTTTAGAAAGTTGCGTTTTATTCGATAGGCTTTGCTTATCGCTCTTGGCAGTTTTGATATTTTTGGTTTGCTGTTTACTAATAATCTCAATAGCATCAAATCCACTGCTCGCAGTAACTACCTGAATCCCTAGCTCGCTCAATAGAGCATCAAGCACTAATAAATTAGGCAAATGGTCATCAACTGCCAGTACCGTGACCCCTTTCCAACGTGGTTCCTGCAGGCTTTGCGGCGTACTACGGCTTTGCGTATCAAGCATCGCGTACAGCTGTCTTTTGTCTAATGGCTCATACAGTATGTTGGCATGATAGCGGTTGAGTAGCGCTTGGTCGGCCGCCACTTGATAGCCAAATACAGCAAGCTTGCCTTGATAATGCAAACGTATTTGCTTGAGGAGCGCCATCATATCGTCTTGCGTGTCATCATCAACGATGACCCAATCCCAATAGTTACCGTGCTCTTTCAACGACTCCAGTACACCCGGCAACGAGTTGGCTTGAGTCAGCTTAATCGGTAAGTACTGCAAGCTAGCCTTGAGTACTTGTATCGAAGCGGTATGATTAATCCAAACCAGTACATTAAATTCATCGGTCTCGCTTGCCAGTGGCGCTAATACTGGTAATTCGATCGTCTGCCCTGTGGCCGCCTCTAGCACATCGACATGGGCTGGCATGCGAAACCAAAAAGTCGCACCTTGGTTGGCAATATTTTCTTGAGCATTATCATGAAACCCAATATCACCGCCCATCAAGCGTGTTAACTGTTTGGAGATAACCAGACCCAACCCTGTACCGCCATACTGACGCGTGATTGATGGATCGCCTTGGCTAAAGCTTTGGAACAGCATTTTTTGATCTGCCAGAGAAATACCTTTTCCGCTATCTTGCACGCTAATCATCAGATAATTATCACGGTGGTCATCTAAGCTCACACGCACCACTACATCACCACTATCCGTAAATTTAATGGCATTACCAACAATATTGGTCAATACTTGCTTAAGACGTAATGCATCGCCATTGATACGCATCGGCACATCATTGTAAAACAGTACTGCCATGCGCAACCCCTTCTCCGCAGAGACCGGGGATAGCATATCGACCACATCATAAATGGTGTCATAGAGATCAAACTCATGGCGATCCAATACCAGCTTGCCTGCCTCAATTTTAGAAAAATCTAAGACATCATTTACCAAAGCGAGCAAGTGTGCTGAGGACTTACGTATGGTCTGTACATACAAGTCCTGCTCAGGATTAAGCTCACCATGACGTGCCAGCAAATTAATAAAACCATCGATACTGTTCAATGGTGTACGCAGTTCATGACTGATATTGGCTAAAAATGCAGACTTGGCTTGGCTGGTTGAAATCGCTGCATCACGTGCATTTCGAATAGAGATGTTTTGCATCTCCATTTCATCAAATGCCAACCGTAAATCATCCTCAGTTTGCTCAGCATGATCTTTGAGCTCTTGAAAGCTTCTATGTAAGCGGCGTAATGTTCTGACTAGATCTTGCTGTAATAAATTTAGCTCACCATCTGACTCAACGGGTACAGGTTGGTATAAATTATCAACATGGGTACGTTGCAACTGCAAACGTAGCTCATAAATGGGGGCAATCCAACGTTTTGAATAGATATTTAAGCTCAGTAGTAGAATCAGGATAGTAAATAAACCAGTAATCACTAACGCCATCGCAATACGGTAGCGTGCAATATAGAGCGGCTCATTATCCATATCGACGAGTAACCACAACGTCTGCCCTTCAAATTCTCCTAATACACTGCCATACGCTGTGCCTACAGGCGTTGGGCGTTGTGACAAAAAGCTTGCGGAATCACTGATTAGCGGCCATTCTTCATTGAGGCCATAACCGACGGTTGCCAGTATTTGATTGCCTTCATTAATAATAGCAATGCGCTGCACATGCTGCTCGGACTGCATACGTCCAAGCTTATCTTGGATACCCTCTAGCGTCGTCATCGCCGCTTGCTGGGTCCTCTCAGCACTACTCCCTACTTGTTGGCGCTCTTGTTCTAGCAGCTCAGGAATCAGTTCAGCTATGACTGGCGTATAGCGAATAAGTACCGCTTCGGCCAATACCTCTTGCTCAGAGTCGCTTGCACGCATGGTTTCGTGAAATACCAAAATGCCGCCCACTGCTGCCAATACACAGATAGGCAAAAACACCAGTATGATCAGCTGACCATAAGCACTACTGGTATCGAAACGTTTTTTATATGCCATGCTGGGTCTACTCTCTACTAATGTTCTTGCCGTGAATTTTCGTAATAATGTCAGTGTTCGTGTTACTTGCAGCGCATCATCTCAGAGCATCTGGGTAAGGCGCTATTTTTAATGAAGCCACTAATTGTTAATAAGGTAACTGATTTTGACGAGGCAACTACTATACAGCTCAAGATTATCTTAACAGGATTCTCTAAGTTCTGGTTAGGCATTCCATATGATGAATAACGTTATAATTAGAGTGCCAACCACTCTGTGTCAAAGAGAATATGGCTTTAAGCAATGGTCTTACTTTTGCAACCCTCAACGTAACATTGACATTGACCTGATACAGTGACTATTAATCCTTGATGCGATAAGCGCAGCTGAAAACAAAATGATATAATAAAGCCACTTTTTATTTACCACAATATATCGCTCATAGTCATAACATATGAGAGCGCACTCTAATGCCTTTCGTTTTTAGCTCGCTTATCACCGTAAACCTATATACCAAGCGACTGTCTAAAATTATGATCAAACAATAAAAACAGCGCTTCCATCAAAAACAAGCCATTAAAAACATATTCAAAAAATAGAAAAGGATACTTTATGTCCACTACGGCCATGTCAAATGCTAACTTTATTACTCAAATCACTACCCTCGCTGATTGCGTTGGTCAAACACCGTTGGTACAACTTCAACGTCTGCCTGAGCAAGAGCACATTGCCAATGGTGCCACAGTACTAGCTAAGCTTGAAGGTAATAATCCAGCGGGCTCTGTAAAAGATCGTCCTGCTTTTAATATGATTTATCAAGCAGAACAACGCGGTGATATCAAGCCTGGTGATATGTTGATTGAAGCCACTAGTGGCAATACTGGTATTGCATTGGCCATGGTCGCCGCGATGCGTGGCTACCCGATAACGTTGCTGATGCCAACCAACTCTACCCAAGAGCGTAAAGATGCCATGATCGCTTATGGCGCAACGCTGATTGAAGTAGACGAAGGTATGGAAGCTGCGCGTGATTTGGCATTGCAGATGCAAGCAGATAGCAAAGGGGTTGTATTGGATCAGTTTAATAATCCTGACAATAGCCAAGCACATTACCTGACTACAGGCCCTGAGCTATGGGCACAGACAGAAGGTAAAATTACGCATTTTATTAGCTCGATGGGCACGACAGGTACGATTACCGGTGTGTCACGCTACCTAAAAGAGCAAAATCCAGACGTCAAAATCATCGGCCTACAGCCTGACGAAGAAGCTTCGATTGCTGGTATTCGCCGTTGGCCTGCTGCCTATATGCCAGGTATTTTTGATGCAGACTTGATTGATGAAGTGATGGATATCGATCAGCGTATTGCTGAAGTCTATATGCGTAAATTGGCGAAGACTGAAGGTATCTTTGCTGGAGTATCTTCGGGCGCAGCTGCGTGGGCAGCGACCCAAGTGGCAAAAGCAAACCCTAATGCTGTTATTGCTTTTATTGTTTGCGATCGTGGCGATCGTTATTTATCAACGGGTTTATATAACGTTGACGATAGCAATACGGATAACAGCAGCGCAGAAGTTAATTAATGCATAAGAATACCATTTAGTATCGTTAATTTAAAAGAAGTGCAAAGCGACCAAGTGCAGATATAAACGTAATACTTCAAGCAAGGTTAGCGCTGTTATTCTTTTATAATGAATTAACTATAAGCTCATAAATAGTCAGGATTATCTATGTCACAAGCGCTACCATCCGACCCTATCTTGGTTTTTGATATCGAGACTGTCGCCGATGTCGATGCAGCACGCCGTATCTATCCGAAATTGGCCGATCTTAATGATACAGATGCCTTAAGCGCGCTGACAGCCATACGTACGCAAGAGGCAGGGCATGATTTCATGCGCTTGCCACTACAGCGTATCGTCTGTATCTCAGCTCTGTATATTAAGGATGGTAAGTTATCGCTATTTTCTTTGACTGCCGATAAATTTAGTGAAAAAGAAATCCTAGCCAAATTCTTTAGAGCCTTTAACGATGTTGAGACACTGCCACAACTTATTAGTTGGAATGGCTCAGGCTTTGACATACCTGTACTGATATATCGTGCCATGCAGTATAATTTGTCAGCGCCATGGCTGTTCGAAGAAGGCGAGCGTATTAAAAACATGCGCTTTGATAACTATGTTAATCGCTTTCATACGCGTCATCTGGACTTAATGGATCGGTTTAGCCAGTATGGTGCTAGTCGCCGAGAGGCCATGGATATCGTCGCAAGTCTGTACGGATTACCTGGTAAAACTGACGTAGATGGCAGCATGGTCGGCGCGCTTGTTAGTAGCGGTGACTGGCAGACCCTATCTATATACTGTGAGTCTGATGTTATGAACACTTGGCTGATTTATTTACGCTGGTTACGTCTAACAGGACAATTGTCTTCACAAGATTTTGATGCTTGGCAGCAGCAGAGCTATGACTATCTGGCAAAGTATACCCAAGCTGACGGTAGTCCGCGACATCAAGAGTTTATCGCTGACTGGTCATCGGCACCCGAATTATAGAATTCGCATTATTAGTAGTTTTTATTCCCCTCTTCTAGTTATTTATTATTAAGGCAGGTTTATGCAACCCACCGATTCAAAAACATCTACAGCATCTGATATGGTAGCGCAAAACAGTAACGCTCAAACGAATGAAGCTCAAACAAACGACACCCAAACGATTGTCATTCCGCCTAGTAAGAAAAAATCAAAGCCATCATCAAAGACACGTCGTCGTCTAAAAGACGCAGAGCCAATTCCATTTAATGTTGATGGCTTATCACATGATGGTCGCGGTGTTGCTGTGTATGGTAATGGTTTTGACGTTGCTGAAGGTCATGCTGAAGATAAGCACGGCAAAAAAATCTTTGTTAGCTTTGCTCTACCAGGTGAAAGCGCCTTAGTAAAAATAACCAACAGCCGTGCTAGCTTTGAAGAAGGCGATGCCATTAGTATTACCGCCAACCCAAACCCTGAACGTGCTGTACCACCCTGCCCGCATTTCGGTACTTGCGGTGGTTGTAACTTGCAGCACTGGCAGCCAGATGGTCAAATAAACTTTAAACAGTCAGTACTAGCTGAAATGCTGATGCATCAAGCCAATGCGGAGCCTGACAACTGGCTCCCGCCTGTGGTCGGCGATCGTCTTGGCTATCGTACCAAAGCACGTTTGGGCGTACGCTATGTTGTCAAAAAAGAAACCGCGCTTGTCGGCTTCCGCGAGCGTTCAAGTAACTTCTTAGCAGAGCTAGATGAATGTCATATCTTGGATCCGCGTATTGGTTTTGAGATTGAAAACCTAAAAACACTTATTAGCACCTTAGAGAGCCGTGACAAGATTGCTCAGCTTGAGCTTGCCATGGGTGAGCAACTGCCAGAACTACCTGATGGTAATCAGCCAGTCGCGCTCATCGTACGTAATTTAGAACCGTTGTCAGATGCCGATATAGACAAACTAAAAGTATTTTTTGCGGCGCGTAATTGGCAGCTATATTTGCAGTCGAAAGGTGTTGATAGCATCCAACGTATCGCGTTGACAGACGCTGATGATTTGAGCGAGCAATTTGGGCGTTTATATTATCAATTGCCAGAGTATGATCTGACTTTTGAATTTATCCCTACTGACTTTACTCAAGTAAATTTATCGGTCAACCGTCAGATGACCAAGCTTGCTTGTGACTTGTTGGACTTAAAAGCAGGCGAACGCGTATTAGATTTATTCAGTGGTTTGGGTAACTTTAGCTTACCACTAGCACGCCTCGTTGGCGAGACAGGCTCAGTAGTCGGTGTCGAAGGCAGTGAGGCCATGACCGAACGTGCTGCTGACAACGCTCGTCGCAACGGTATTAACAATACTGAATTTTATAGTCAAGATTTGACTCAAGACTGTACTGATAAGCCATGGGCAAATCAAGGCTTTGATGCACTATTGATTGATCCACCGCGCTCTGGTGCTTGGGAGATTATGCAATATTTGCCAAAATTTAATGCTGAGCGTATTGTTTATGTCTCTTGTAATCCAGCTACTCTTGCTCGTGATACAAAAGCATTGTTAGAACAAGGATATCGTCTGACTCATGCTGGCGTGATGGATATGTTCTGCCATACGGGTCATGTTGAGTCTATCGCTCGCTTTGAAAAGGTAGCGGTTTAACGTTATTAATTTTCAAAAATGATGAATAGCCAAGAATGACTGATAGTTGAACCTGATTAAAGAGACAATTAAGCGTTATTACAATTATCTAAGATAACTCAAAGCTTTGATAAGTTTGTGCTAATAAATAGCCATTATTTAGCGTAATTGACCACAGCCGTACAGAGGCTCGCTTGATTTGTCACTTTAAAATGAGATAATAGTAAACAATCTTCCTATGTTTTTGATGATGTTTCTAATCGCTACATAGCAAGCATTTGCACTCATAGCTTTATATATTTTACGCGCATTTTATAGCTGCTAAAAATAACATTTTTAGCAGTTGTATTGGTTTATAGCTGACACTTTATGGATCGTTAATTCAGAGTGTGTGCATAGTAGATGAGGTTATAATCAATTCAAAATAGCTAAGAGGAGTCGGCTATGGTAAAAATTCGTGAAGGATTACCGTTGGTGGATGGACAGACCACGCAGGCCGATAGTGCAACACTTGCGGCGCAACTGGTGGCGAGCCAACGCTCTCACCAGTCAGCCAATAGCTATGCCCAAATTCCCCTCGACATCAAATACCAGTTGGCAACCCACAAGCTACATACTACTTTTGATCGTTCAGCTGCACACACTTATCATTTGCATGACCCTCACACTGAAGACGAGTATTTGGATGATACCAATGCGCTATCAAACAAAGAGCTCGAGGCAGTCGACTTAGACCAAGCCAACATTGACGTACCTACTTGGCTAGATAATGTGGCCAAGCGTATTGGACAAGAATCAGTACCTAACCTAAGTGCAGCTTGCGAGTTTATTCGCAGTCATATGAATACCAGCGAATCTGAGCGTTCAGGCGCTTATGTGACCGGTATTGGTATGACCGATATTCTGACCTATCTTTATCAAGATGAAGACGCACTGGTCGCGGCCATGCTGTATCGCAGTGCGCGCAAATCAATCATCAGTCTCGCTGAAGTTGAAAAAAACTTTGGTCCAGATATTTTGACGCTTGTTAAAGACACTCTTGCAATGGGTAAGCTGTCGGAGATTATCGAGAGTAACAAGCGCTTAGAAGACCATTTCGTCAATAATCAGCGTGATCAGCTATCAAATATTTATAGCATGCTCATCTCTGTCACCAACGACGTGCGTGTGGTACTCATCAAATTGGCAGAGCGTACCTTTGCCATGCGTGAGTTGACGTTTTCTAGGCCAGAGCGTCAAACTCGTGTCGCACGTGAGGTCATGACTATTTATGCACCATTAGCGCATCGCCTAGGTATTGCGCAGCTAAAATGGGAGCTCGAAGATTTAGCTTTCCGTTATCTTGCGCCTGATCGCTATAAAGAAATTGCTAAGCTACTGTCAGAAAAACGTAGCGAACGCGAGTCTTATATTCAGCGCGTACAAGACAAATTAAATGAATCATTAGCAGATGCCAGTATTGAAGGCGAAGTATCTGGGCGCGTTAAACATATCTACTCTATCTATCGAAAAATGAAGCTCAAAGGCTTATCTTTCGATCAGCTTTATGACATTCGTGCCTTGCGCGTCTTGGTCAATAGCCCTTCTGACTGTTATCACGTCCTGGGCCTAGTACATGGTTTATGGCGTTATATTCCTGAGCAATTTGATGACTATATTACTAACCCTAAGTCCAATGGCTATCGCTCACTACATACTGCTGTAATCGCGGAAAACAAATCACTAGAAGTTCAAATTCGTACTCATGAGATGCACTTTGAGGCCGAACTTGGCATGTGTGCGCACGTTAATTACAAAGAGGGGCTAAAGAATAAGAAAGACAACTATCTGAACCAAAGAATCAGCTCATTACGCCAATTATTATCTATCAATAATGAGACACGTAATCAGCCACGCTCAGCTGTGGTAGCGGGCGAAGAGATAGACGATATCGAGTTTGACGAAGAAGAGCAACTCGTTGATTTTGATGAGCTAGAACGTATTTATATATTTAGTCGTGATGGTGATATTACCGAACTACCAAAAGGCGCGACCGTTCTTGATTTTGCCTACTATGTGCATACTCAAGTTGGCAACCGCGCGCAGGCAGCCCGCGTCAATCAACGCTATGTGCCACTGACTTACCAGTTGAAAACAGGTGAGCAAGTTGAGATTATCACTAAGGCATCGCGTGAGC
The DNA here is from genome assembly GCF_039762275.1 of Psychrobacter proteolyticus. Taxonomy (GTDB): domain Bacteria; phylum Pseudomonadota; class Gammaproteobacteria; order Pseudomonadales; family Moraxellaceae; genus Psychrobacter; species Psychrobacter proteolyticus_C. The sequence continues at coordinate 59,472 of NZ_JBDLOB010000002.1, forward strand.
CCAATCGTGATTGGTTGGTAGCATCATTAGGTTATATTCATACCAATCGCGCCCGTTCAAAACTGCGCCAGTGGTTTAATAAGCAAGACCGTGATAAGAATATTGAAATAGGTCGCCAAATGCTCAGTAAAGAGCTTGAGCGCCTATCTGTTCATCCTAATAGTATTGATCTAAACGACTATATTCAGCATTTTCATGTCAATACGACCGATGACATTATCGTGGGTCTGGTGACAGGTGATATTGGCCTGAATCAGTTGACCAGTCATATCTCTCGTCAGCTGCATCTAGAGCCTGAGATTCCACCAGAGAGCTTTGTACCGCATGTAGATAACAGAGATACAGGTAAGCCTGATGCGTATAAAATCCACATCGATGGCTTGGATAATATTGAAATCAATTTGGCAGGTTGTTGCCACCCTGTGCATGGCGAACCTATAGCTGGCTACATCACTTTATCGCGTGGCGTTAGCGTGCATAATCGAGGCTGCCCAGAGTACTTACGTCTGGTCGAGCGTGATCCTGAGCGCAAGATAGAAGCCGCTTGGCAAGTACAGACGGGGCGTTATCAGCCTGTTGATATTCATGTCGAAGCATATGACAGACGCGGTTTGCTACGTGATTTGACACAGATAATTGATAAAGAGAATGTCAATATTCGCCAAGTGCAAACATTAAGCAATGACGACAATATTGCTTTTTTAAAGTTCCATATTGAAGTCTCAGGCTTAGCACATCTATCTAAGCTGCTCGCAAAATTAGAACAGCAGCATGGTATTTTGCACGCGCGCCGTGCGGTCGTGTAAATAAAACCTTAAGCCAGTCGTTGTTTATTCCATAATAGAGTTGTCAAAAAATACTATGCCTGAATTACCTGAAGTAGAAACCACTAAAGCCAGTCTTGCTCCATTGTTGGGGCAACAGGTAGTTGATGTTAAAGTATTTCAACCAAAGCTGCGATGGATGATGCCAGATAATTTGGACGAGTTGGTTAATTACACATTGGATAGTGTTGAGCGCCGAGCAAAGTATCTGATTCTTAGTTTTCTGCCAGTAGCTGCACAGAATAACGCTCCCATGTCAGCTAGCAAGGTTGAACCACGTCAGCTTCTTATTCACTTAGGAATGTCAGGTAGCTTACAGCAACACAGCTACGGTACTGATAAGCGTAAACATGACCATCTGATTGTCATCTTTAATGATGCTGATAATAAAAAGTCTCAGCTACATTACTATGATCCAAGACGCTTTGGTTCAGTACTATGGCATGAGGATTACGGCAATAAACTACTAGACCATCTAGGTCCTGAGCCGCTTTCAAAAGATTTTACCGCAAACTATTTATATAGCTTAATCCAGCGTATAGATTTATCTAGCCAAGATGACAATAGGTCATCGCCAGATGATACTAAAGCAAACAAACGACTAAAACCCATCTCCCGAGCGATTAAATCTGTCATCATGGAACAAGAAGTCGTCGTTGGGGTTGGCAATATCTATGCGACTGAAAGTCTGTACTTGTCCGGCATCCACCCTGCTACACCAGCCAATCAACTTTCATACGATCAGATTGTCATGTTAGTGAGTCATATTAAAGAAATCTTAAATAAAGCGATAAAATTGGGCGGATCAACACTACGAGATTTCACAGTAGCAAGTGGCCAAACTGGTTATTTTCAGCAAACTTTAAACGTGTATGGCAGACAGGGAGAAAGCTGTCTACATTGCAGTACGACATTAGAAAACATCAAGCTTACTGGTAGAGCCAGTGTTTATTGTCCAAATTGTCAGCCGTTAAAATAGCTAATAATGGATATCCGTTTGTTTGTACTGTGTCTAGTTTAAGATAATATCTAGATACAGTATCTATTTTTAAAAGTATCAAACACTGCTAAAGATATAGTTAGATTATTCTCGTTTTTGTTGCTTATTAGCGCACATCTTGCTTTAATAGTGCTAGCGCTTACATAAATAGTGCGTATCATTTATTTTTCTGTAATATTTAGCCTAACTATTGTTGCCGCAAGATTCCTGTGTGGAAATAGCAGCAGCCATTAATCATACTATTATGAGTTTCAGGATATCGTTATGACTGTTAAAGCAAAAACTCAACGCACAGTTAAGCAGAGATTTTTTACTGTATTGGCAACTTTAGGATTGGTAGCTGCGACTATTCAGCCTACTTTTGCAGCTATAGAAATTGATGAAACTGATTTCGGGCCTTCATACGAAACGATGGTAGTCGATACGATTGTTGGTAAACCATTGCAACTCGTGAATGCGGTGGCTGGTACGGCAGCTTATATCGTAAGCCTACCTTTCTCACTTATTGGTGGTAATGCAGATCAAGCACAACAGAAACTATTTGTTGAGCCTTGGGATGCAATGGGACGTTGTTTAGGCTGCACAGTTGCAGAAGACAACTATTACAAATCTCAAGTTATTGATAATAACGTAGTACGTATCGTTGTCGATCAACCATCAGAAATTTTAATTAATACCAATGACTATGTAGTGGTCACTCCATAACAATTTGCTTTTAGTAGGCACATCAAATAGTTCACAAAAAATGACTGTGACTATTTCATAGCAAAAAGGCTAACGAGGAGTTAGCCTTTTTTATTGTCGAAAAGTCGATAATTTATTTAGTAATACTAGTATTACTTAATTTGGCACTGATTTCACGTAGCAATTTCACTTCCTCTGATGGCTCTTCTACTGCTTCTTCTATAACTTCCTCTACTTCTTCAGCACGGCGCATTTTATTGACACCTCTAACCATCATGAAGATGATGAAAGCTAAAATTAAGAAGTTAATAAGTACGGTAATAAAACTACCATAAGCCAATACAGGAACGCCTGCTTCTTTGAGTGCATCATAAGTCGTAGCAATACCGTCAGGTGCATCGCCTAAAACTAAGAACATATTTTCAAAATTAATCTCGCCGCCGAAAATAAAAGCGACAATAGGCATAATAATATCATCTACCAAAGATTTTGTGATGGTAGCAAAAGCCCCGCCGATGATGACACCGACTGCCAAATCCATCACGTTACCTTTGACAGCGAACTCTTTGAACTCTGAAACCATACTCATTGTTTTTTCCTCAAAATTTATCTATAAGCAAATAGATATTTATATAATTAGTGTCACATCTAGCTTTCATGTTAATAATTGAATACATTGATACCACTATTCATTCTGTCTGTATTTTTCCAAGATTACAACACAAAAAAAAGCAGTATAAAGTGAACCACTAATAGTTCACCTTATACTGCTCATTTTTGAATCACTCAGTGCCCGTAGAAACTACTGACACTAAGTGTTCGCGTCAAACATCAATATCATGAATTCCTCAGTAACTCACTTATTGATATTAAGCACCTTTTTTACCACGGCCGTGACGCTTACGCTCACTTTCAGTCAAGTAGCGTTTACGAATACGTACCGCTTTTGGCGTTACTTCGACTAGCTCATCGTCTTGAATAAATTCAAGCGCTTGCTCAAGAGTGAATTTCACTGCTGGCGTCAACGTCAATGCTTCGTCAGTACCACTAGCACGTACGTTGGTTAACTGTTTAGCAGTCGTTGGGTTAACAGTCATATCATCGTTACGAGAGTTAAGACCAACAATCATACCTTCATAAACTTCAAGCTGTGGTTCAGCAAATAACTTACCGCGTTTCTGTAGGTTAAACAGAGCAAAACCTAGGCAAGTACCATTTGCCATAGAAACCAATACGCCGTTAGAACGACCACCAACATCACCGATCTTCTGTGGACCGTAATGTGAGAAGCTCGAGGTCATGATACCACTACCTGAAGTCAGGGTTAGGAACTCAGAACGGAAACCGATTAAGCCACGCGCTGGTATGGTTGCCTCAATACGCATACGGCCTTTACCGTCCAGCTCCATGTTAGTCATCTCACCTTTGCGTAGACCAACTTGCTCCATGATAGAACCTTGATGCTCTTCTTCGATATCGAAGACAACGTTTTCATACGGCTCTTGTAGCTTACCATCAACTTCTTTAACGATAACTTCTGGACCAGAAACACCTAGCTCAAAACCTTCACGGCGCATGTTTTCGATAAGTACTGATAAATGAAGCTCACCACGGCCTGATACTTTGAATTTATCAGGAGACTCAGTGTCTTCTACACGCAATGCTACGTTATGAATCAACTCACGCTCAAGACGCTCACGAATGTTACGTGAAGTCACGAACTTACCTTCACGACCAGCAAATGGTGAATTGTTTACTTGGAAGTTCATAGATACTGTAGGTTGATCTACTGTTAGTGCTGGTAGTGCTTCAACGTTGTTAGGATCACAAATAGTATCAGAGATGTTTAGCGCATCGATACCTGTGATACAAACGATATCACCGGCTTGCGCATCTTCAACATCAATACGATCAAGACCATGGTAACCCATGATTTTTAGGATACGGCCGTTACGCGTCTTGCCATGCTTATCAATGACAGTCACTGGCGTGTTAAGTTTAACTTTACCACGTTGAATACGGCCAATACCAATTACACCAACAAAGCTGTTGTAGTCAAGGCTTGAGATTTGCATACGGAACGGAGCGTCAGCATCAACCTGTGGAGGCTGAACAACGTCAACGATAGTTTTGAACAATGGGGTCATGTCGTCAGCTAGATCATCTGCTTCTAGACCTGCGATACCGTTCAATGCTGAAGCATAAACAACTGGGAAATCAAGCTGCTCATCGTTTGCACCTAGGTTGTCAAACAAATCAAAGATTTGATCCATTACCCAATCAGGACGTGAACCAGGACGGTCAATTTTGTTGATAACAACGATCGGCTTTAGACCTTGTTCGAATGCTTTTTGCGTCACAAAACGAGTCTGAGGCATTGGGCCATCAACAGCGTCAACAACCAAAAGTACGCAATCAACCATAGACATTACACGCTCAACTTCACCACCGAAATCAGCGTGACCTGGGGTATCCACAATGTTGATACGGTATTCGGTTTCTGAAGTTTTATCTGTCCAGCGGATAGCTGTGTTTTTAGCCAAAATGGTAATACCACGTTCTTGCTCAATATCACCTGAGTCCATTGCACGCTCAGCAATGTTTGCACGGTCGCCAAAAGTACCAGACTGATGTAATAACTTATCAACCAAAGTTGTCTTACCGTGGTCAACGTGGGCAATAATTGCAATGTTACGCAGGTGTTTGATATCGTTCGCCATATAAAATGCTCGTTTCGTCTTAAAAAAATGCAGTAGCAGTAAGCGCTGCTGAATAAACTTTCATCATCAATCAGATAGATATTGAATCTAAGATGACGCAGAAAAGAATGCTATCAAATAAAAAAGTTCAATACAATCAAATATCTATACTGACGAATTCATCATACAGATTGCTATGCTAATGTACATACTGTTAATTTACAGAATGTTTGGGTGGCTAGTATAACATTATTGATTCATAAATTTATGTAATAACTCACTTTTCTCAATACATAAATAAAAAAAAGCCACCCATTGGGTGGCTTTTTTTGTAACTGTATATTTAACTATACGGTTATTTTGCTAATACTTATTGAACAACCATATCTTTAGTTTGTTCAACAGTCATTGTTTTGTCACCAGTGATGATGGCATAAACACGACGGTTCATAGCACGACCTTCTTCAGTGTCGTTTGAAGCGATTGGGTTGTTGTAACCATAGCCTACAGTTGATAGACGGTTTGGAGCGATACCGAATTCGTTAGTTAGCATAGATTTAACAGCAACGGCACGAGCTTCAGATAGACGTTGGTTATAACGTGCTGAAGGACCAGTCTTAGAAGCATGACCTTCTACACGAGCTGTAGAGTTAGGATACTCACGCATCTTCTCTGCTACTTTAGCGATTTCTGGCTTGTACTGGTTTTTGATAGCTGACTTGTCGTTATCAAAGAATACACGTAGTTCCATTTTCAGTTCGTCAGTAATGTCTACTGGTACTGGGCAACCGCGCTCATCAACTACAACGTTCATTGGAGTGCCTGGGCATGCATCGATGCTATCAGGTACGCCATCACCGTCAGAATCAAGATCAGCTTCAACAACAACTACTGGAGTGTTGTCAACTACTGGCTCTTGCATAGGTGGTACTGCTACTGTAGGTGCTAGATGGCCACCTAGTACTACTTCTAGACCGGCCAAAGCCATGCCTTCCCACCAGTTGTTATCAAAGTTATGAATCGCACGAGCTTCACCACGTAGGCTTAGCGCGTCATTGATGCGATACATAGCACCTAGACCTAGGTTACCGATAGTGTCTTTAGAGTTTGATACTTCAGTACCAGCAGCTACTGTAGATGTAGAACCATCGGCGTTAGTTACGTCATAAGACTCTTGGTTTTCTACTTTAATCTTAGATTGACCAGCACCAATTAATACATATGGCTTAAGTGCGCTATCAGTGTAACCAGTGAATTCTTCAGTACCGATCAAGAAGTTACCAGAAATCATTTCTTGTTCGATATCAAAGCGGTTAACGCCTGCATCAGCTGAATCTTCAGAAGCTTCGCCGTTTGCGTCAGATACACCATATTCTACTTGGAACTGAGTAGAAGGAGTAAGTTCGATACCTAAAGCTGCACCAGTATATAGGCTGCTTTCTTTAGCTACGCCACCATTAGTTACGTTTCCGGCACGGCCGTCAATAGAATTACCATTGGCATCTACATATAAGTCTTTACCAGTACGTAAAACTTCACGCTGTTTGTCAGAGGTATCACTGAACTCTTCAGTCATATGATAACCAAGTAACAATGGGCTAATAGTAACACCAGCATTAGCTGCCATCGGTGCAGCCGCTACAGCAACAAGGGCTAGAGCTATTTTATTCAATTTCATGGACTTCCTCCAAAGGATAATTTTAGTGATGCATTAAGCAAAACCGATTCTCAAGACGTACTAAGATAGACATCTCTTACGCATTTTAAGTTACAAAGCAAAACCAATTAAGGAGTAGCTTAGCGATTATTAATTCAGTTTACAACTTTTTTCGTTAACGAGCTACACATTATTACACGATAATGTTGTAACTAAAACACAATAACCAGTCTAAGTTACCCAGAACTAACACACCTTACGCTTCTTATCTTTTACACCTCAGTTTGCGATAGATGAATAGTCTATTGATAGCTATTTTCTTGAAGCATTTTATTACAATTAGAATTTTTTCTCTATTGCTAATGTGGTTCTTTCACTAATTGAAACATTTTTTGACAGTCGCTATATATTACATATATATTGTAAAAAACCGATATTCTTTTGAAAATCAAGTAATTAGGTGTTGTATGTGTTTTATATACAGTGGAATAAGAGAAAGTTTAAAGAATTTGGACAATTGGTTTGCTTAAAAGATAGTCAACACAAGGATGTGTGAGACGTTGTTTTTTACTTGAATGATAAACAGCTATAGGATGTAGCGCATTATGAACTTATTTAATAAGGTACTGGCCCATTATAAGAGAATAGTCATTTTTACCCTTTGTTTACCTATTTGTAGAAAAGGCGGGTATGGAGTTGATAAGTTTTTAGCTATTATATCTAGGTTATTCAATAAACTATTTAAATTAGCCTATTATAGAAAATCAACCCTTCAAAACAATAATATTTTAAATGCTAAGCAATCAAACGGCTTTACTCTCGTTGAGCTAACTGTGACGACAATGGTATTGGGAATTATCGCAGCTATTGCAGCGCCAAGCATCTTAACGCACTTAGCACGAATGGAAGCGCAACGCGTCAAGCATCAGTTGGAGAACACTTTATCCTTAGCAAAGGCTGAAAGTTATATAAGTCGGCAGGATGTCTTGGTTTGTTTATCGAATGATGCACAGCAGTGCCATAGGAACAGTGATAAGACACTTCTGTTATTCGTAGATAAAAATAACAATAAGCATTTTGATTCTCAAGTAGACACGTTATTAACTCAGCAATCCTTAAACCTAAGATATAGTACGGTGAAATTAAGAGTTGGTGGTAGGCGTCACTATACTAAATTTTGGGGTGATAGCGGCAGACCGCGAGGACACTTCGGTCATATAAAATATTGCCCTACCTCTTCTTATAACAAGTCAATGTACCAAATCTCTTTTAACCAATCCGGTATCGTCAAACACAAACTTAATGTAGACCACCCTACGAAATGTAGCGGTTAATAGATGCCATATATGCAAACCTATTTATGCATGGCCTCTTTCATCATTATCACTGCACTCTCTAATCCTACAAATACGGCATCTGCAATAAGTGCATGACCGATATTTAATTCATATATACCATCAATCTTTGCAATGGCATTCACATTGTCACACGTTAAGCCATGACCTGCGTTAATAAGCAATTTATCGTCTAGGCTCTGTGCTGTAGCTACTGCATGTTCGATTCTTTTAAGTTCAGCCAACTGTGCGTCAGTATCATTTGCTAATCCTGCTTCCGCATAAGCACCAGTATGCAATTCTATCGCGTCTGCACTACACTCTATCGCGGCTACAATCTGCTTGTCATCAGGATCAATAAACAAAGAAACCTTAATATTAGAATCTTGTAGCTTATGAACATACTCTTTTAGAGATATGACTTGCCCTGCAACATCAAGACCCCCTTCTGTCGTTAACTCTGCACGCTTTTCAGGTACTAGACATACCCAAAAAGGTTTAACTTCGCAGGCAATTGCAAGCATCTCATCAGTTGCGGCCATCTCTAGATTCATTCTCGTCGACAACTGCCCTGCCATTTCATAAACATCTGCATCTTGTATATGACGACGATCTTCACGTAGATGTATAGTGATACCATCTGCCCCTGCCTTTTCGCACAATAATGCAGCAGCTAGAGGACTTGGATAATTCACACCGCGCGCTTGACGCAATGTTGCCACGTGATCAATATTCACGCCTAACAAAGGTTTTTTTGAATTACTTTCAGATGAGGTAGATACAGAGATACTCATAAAAATCCTTTGGACAATTAAGCCTAACTTATATAGTTGATACTACGATAATATTTGAGAATGCAGTTATTGATAACGTTGCTGTTGCTGCCACAACAGACGGCTTTGGAGCGGCTGATAGTCAAGCAAATGATCAATAAGATGTCGATGTAGTTTTGACCAATGGCTCAGCGTTTGCTCAGTAATCCCTAAGCGTGCCATTTCTATAATATCTGCACCCTTAAAAACAGTCTGTCCAGACTCACTGGCTAAATGCTCAGACTCTTCATTATGTACCAATACAGGGAGTAAACCTACATCCGGTAAAAAGCGGTAAGTACAATCAGACTCGATAGGGTCTTCAACGTTGTCATGCGTTAACGTTAAAGTGAATCCTAATTCGGTAAATAGATACTGCTCAAACTGACGTAGACAGAGACGAAGCTCGCTATTACTTAAGGGCTGCTTGAGTTGTTGTAGACTGATTTGATAATGCTGCCACAATACAGGCATTGGGTCTTCAGTAGGTAACAGCCGCCACAGAATCTCGTTTATATATAGTGCAGCATACTGATGTTGACCGCTGATATTAGCGTAAGGTACGGCTTCTAAGACAGCAGATGTACTGTCTTTTTGAACACTGTCTTTTTGGACGCTATCAGCTTGAGTTGTATCTTGCGAAGCAATATTAATTTGACTAAAAGTTTTTAAGTCGCGTTTGCCAGTAGCAAAAAGCTGTAACGGCATAAATAGTGGCGCGCCTTTTTTCCCAACACCATGTATCACACCGTGTTGTTGAGAAAAAAGATAATACAAAGCGCGCTTTTCCTGATAAGAACGCTGATGCAATAAATACCCGACGAGCGCTTCATTACGCATTTTTTATTACCTAAATAGCTAAAAGGCAGACAGTGCTTTTGAAGCGTTCGTTTTTAACCGCTATCAATAGCCCAAACTGGTCAACGCACGCTCATCATCAGACCAACCACGTTTCACTTTGACCCACAAAGTTAACATGATTTTTTTACCGAACAACTGCTCCATATCTTTACGAGCATCCATACCAACTTGTTTAATACGCTGGCCTTTGTCACCGATAACGATGGCTTTTTGACCACCACGTTCAACATAGATAGTCGCATCGATGAAAGTACAAGCTTTGCGTGGACGCCCTGTTTTTGGATCAGTATGGGCAGGTTCATCTTTAAACTCATCAATCTGTACGGTTAAATCATATGGCACTTCATCACCCGCACTACGCATGATTTTTTCGCGAATGATTTCACTGGCTAAAAATCGCTCAGAGCGATCAGTGATTTGCTCTGTATCATAAATAGGCGCAGCGACTGGTAAATGTGAGGCAATCACTTCTTGCAAACGATCTAAGTTTTGATTTTTTAGTGCAGATACAGGAACGATATCAGCGAAATCAAAACTATCGTTGAAAGTTTGGATAAGTGGTAGCACGCTGCCTTTATCTTTTAGAGTATCTGACTTATTGATAACCAATACGACTGTTAGATTGGTCTCACCGAGCTTTTGCAAGGTCAATAAATCATCGTCACGCCATTGATCTGAATCGACAACAAACAGTACTAAATCTACATCTACTAACGCCGATACCGCCGCTTTATTCATACGTTCGTTAATAGCACGTACTTCGTTACGGTGAATACCTGGTGTATCAACGAACACCGCTTGCATTTCATGGTTTGACAAAATGCCATGAATACGATGACGGGTAGTTTGCGGTTTACGTGAGGTGATAGACAGCTTTTGACCTAGTAAGTGGTTCATCAAAGTTGATTTACCCACATTTGGACGTCCAACAATGGCCACATAGCCTGCTCTAAAATCATCAGCCATACGAGCATTGCCACTCGGTGCAAAAAATTCTTCAATTGCCATATCATTGTCTAATGCAATATCTTCTGCATCAATACCATGAGTCTCTTCGGTAACTTCGATATTATTTTGGCTTAAATCAATATCTGTATTTTCACCCAAATTTTGGGTGCTGTCTTCATTGTTTGATGGCAAATCAGTATGATTGCTCATAAGTTAATCCTATAGGGTTTGTGACTAGCCGAACTGTCTCTAATGGTAAATTTATTTAGTCACCATTAAAAATGGGCTAGAAACATTTAAAGTTTTAAAATAAATAATATGTGAAGTAGTTTTAATGTATGTTTGCCAAGTTATAAACCAGTCTAAACCGATACTATGCATCTAAAAATGCATTAATAGACATCAGCTATACACGTTTTTTGGCAGATCCTGGCAATTTATGTAATTGGTTAATCATAAGCTCAGCTGCTTTCTGTTCAGCAATACGTCGGCTTTCACCAGATTCAGTAATATCAGGGCAATTATTGATATTGACATGGCAACGTACAACGAAAATTTGATGCGGTGCATTACCACGCGTTTCCATGAGCTCGTAGTTGGGCAAGTCAAACTGCTTAGATTGTAGCCACTCTTGCAGCCGACTCTTAGCATCCTTAAGCGCTTTTTGGTCATTGACATTATCAATCAGATCACCATACCAAGAGAGAACACATTTACGAGTAATATCCATATCTTTACTGTCTAAATAGATAGCACCAATCAGAGACTCTACGGCATCGGCCAGTATAGAAGCACGATTGCGACCGCCACCTTTGCGCTCACCTACTCCTAATATAAGATGGTTAGATAGCTCTAAGTTTTGAGCAATAATTACCAACGACTCTTGGCGCACCAATGTCGCACGCATACGCGTTAAGCGCCCTTCGTTTTGACTAGGATAACGATGATATAAAGCTTCACCCACAATCATTCCTAACAGTGCATCACCTAAAAACTCTAAGCGCTCATAGTTTTTTTTGCTATCAAATGAGCGATGCGTTAATGCAAGTTTAGGTAGGCTCAAGTCATTAAACTCATAGCCTAACTTACGCGTTAATACTGCTAACCGCTGAATAAATTCTGAGCTAACAACAAGCGTGTCAACAGACGTACTATTTTTTTGGGAAGTAGGAACCGCTTGGGAATGGTGCGAAGTTGGTTTCATGCGTGGTTTGTGGTTATCCCTTCTGCTTGACAGATTTAGTTTAATAATATTATTTGATATATTTTATAAAATAATGAAAGCGCTATGTCGTACTATGATGGCTTACTCTACTGTTGCCATCTCGATATTACCCTCGAAACGGTTCACGATGTCGACATTGCTAAAAAAGTTGTTAGTTATTACATATTCTTTATGAATAGCCAATTGACCTGTTTTTTTATCGGTAAAAGTAAATACCTCTTCTGCCTTGGTATCATAGTCAGCATTGATAGATAACTGTTTGTTGACACGTTCAACAAATTGTTTAGCTGTCTCTTTATTGTTATTGGCTTCTTTTAGCTGTGCACTTAATACCTTGGTCAATTGATAGTCACCAATTTGAGCCGGTACAATAGCTACTGTCAACTTAGTCGCAATACCTAAAAGCATAATAATGAGAACAATGTTTGTCACACTGGCACCGCGCTGCGTAGCCAAACCAGATAATTGCTGCATTATAAGATCCTTCTAAAGATAAACGACTATTTCGAATAAGTGTATAAATAATAAATAGCTATTAATTATTTAGCAACGATATTAGCATAAAACTATTATTAACCAATCAACCTCTAGACAATCTCATAATCTTAATTGATAGTACCATTACGTTCAAAGGTCGGTAGGTTAAGACCAGGTGGTTTATGCATCCAAATATAGACCGCCTTACCTGCTAGGTTTTCATCCGGAACGAAGCCCCAAAATCTACCATCTGCACTGCGATCTCGGTTATCACCCATCACAAAATACTGACCTTCTGGCACCTCAATGCGCCACTCAGTACCTTCTGATTCCACCACTTCTGGTGATTGTTGCTGCAAAAATGGCGCGTATTGTGAACTGTTCATGCCGTCTAAATAGCGCACGAGGTGCTTGTTGTCACCTTGTACTTCTTCGAAATATTGTGCCGCGTCTTCTTCTTGTTGACCCATTGCAGAAGCACTCTCTTCGGTCAGCACTTGACCTGGACCAATTTGCCCTGGTAAGTATAGCTGTGAAGTCAATTCAGCATTTGCCGCAAAATATACAGACTTAGTCTCAATAGGTACGTCATTGATAGACAGCGTGCCTTGACTATAACTTACGGTATCACCAGGCAAACCGATAACGCGTTTAATATAATAAATGCTCGGGTTCTCAGGATAGCGGAACACTGCCACATCACCATGCTCAGGTTCACCAGTATCTAGCACCTTATTATAGGTTAACGGCAAGCGCACGCCATATGCATATTTATTGACAGCAATAAAGTCACCCGTATATAGCGTCGGCACCATAGAAGATGATGGGATATTAAATGGCTCAATTAAAAATGAGCGTACTATCAATACCACTGCTAACACAGGGAAAAAGTCATAAGCCCAGCGAACTAGTAAGCCTTCCTGACCTCGACCACGAGTTTTGCGCTGTTTGAGCGCTAACTTGTCTAACAGCCAAACAATTCCTAGGACTATAGTTAACGGCACTAAAATTAAATTAAAATCAAAATCCATACCAAATTGCCTATTAACGAGCGGCTTATCTAACACCTTTACGATAAGACTCACTACATTTGACTGTTATCTACAATGACTATCTTAGGTTACGTTTAGCGGTTAGCTATCGACTTGCAACACAGCTAAGAAGGCTTCTTGCGGGATTTCCACATTACCTACTTGCTTCATACGTTTTTTACCAGCTTTTTGCTTAGACAGTAGCTTTTTCTTACGTGACACATCGCCACCATAGCATTTTGCTAATACGTCTTTACGCATGGCTTTTACCGTACTACGACCAATGATTTGGCTACCGATAGCCGCTTGAATGGCGACATCAAACATTTGACGTGGAATCAACTCTTTCATTTTAGTAACTAGAGCATTACCACGATAACGTGATTGGGTTTCGTGCACGATCATCGCTAAGGCATCGACTTTATCACCATTAATTAGCACATCAACTCTTACTAGCTTGTCAGCTTGATAACGCTCGAAGTTATAATCTAGCGATGCAAAACCACGTGAAACCGACTTTAGGCGATCAAAGAAATCCATGACAACTTCGCCCATTGGGATATCAAATATCAGCTGTACTTGTCGACCCATAAAACGCATATCAACCTGAACGCCACGACGCTCAATACATAGCGTCATTACATTGCCTAAGAATTCTTGCGGTACTAAAATCTGACAGCGGGCAATTGGCTCACGGAATTCTTCTATGTTGTTTGGCTCAGGTAGATGTGATGGGTTATCTACATAGATTACATCACCGTTCTTTTTCTCAATTTCATAAATAACTGAGGGCGCTGTAGTAATCAAATCCAGATCATATTCACGCTCTAGACGTTCTTGGATAATCTCCATGTGCAGCATACCCAAGAAGCCACAGCGAAAACCAAAGCCAAGCGCATCTGAAGTATCTGGCTCAAAAAACAGTGACGCATCGTTAATTTGCAGTTTTTGCAAAGCTTCACGGAATTTTTCGAAATCACTCGAATCTACTGGGAACATACCAGAATAGACTTGTGGCGTGACTTGTTTAAAGCCTGGGATACGGTCGACATCAGGGGTTTTAGCATGAGTGATCGTGTCGCCTACTGGCGCTCCGGCAATATCTTTAATACCCGCAATAACAAAGCCGACTTCCCCTGCTTCTAAAACACCTGTATCTACAGGTTTAGGGGTAAAGACACCAATCGAGCCAACCAGATGTGCCTCTTGAGTCGACTTGATATATAATTTGTCACCTTTACGTATAGTACCTTCACGCACCCGTACTAATGAGACCACGCCCAAATAATTATCAAACCAAGAGTCAATAATTAGTGCTTGCAATGGTGCTTCACGATCACCAGTTGGTGCTGGAATAAACTCTACTAGCGCTTCTAGCAGCTTATCAACACCAAGACCAGATTTGGCTGATACTCGCGGTGCATCAACGGCATCGATACCGATAATATCTTCAATTTCTTGAATGACGCGCTCAGGCTCAACTTGCGGTAAATCAATCTTATTTAACACCGCCATGACTTCTAGGCCTTGATCAACGGCTGTATAGCAATTGGCCACTGACTGCGCTTCTACGCCTTGAGCGGCATCAACCACCAATAGCGCACCTTCACAAGCTGCTAATGAACGCGACACTTCATATGAAAAATCGACGTGACCAGGGGTATCAATAAAATTAAGCTGATAGCGCTCACCATTTGGATGATCATAAAACAGTGTTACTGACTGTGCTTTGATAGTGATACCGCGCTCACGCTCAATATCCATTGAGTCGAGCACCTGCGCCTGCATCTCGCGATCTTGCAAGGCACCGCACATTTGAATAAAACGATCGGCAAGCGTCGACTTACCATGATCAATGTGGGCAATGATTGAAAAGTTACGAATATTGGCTAATGCAGTCACAAAGCGCCTACTAAATTAAGAGTGATAGAATAATAAAACTAAAAAATAAATACTGTCAGATGCAATTGATAAGTTGCTTGTACTTCTTTGAAGGTCAACCGTTATAACAAGCCGATTCGGCTAATACTACCGTCTAAAATCCATAGCCAAGCACATTAACTCTTATGCGCAGACATAAAAGAGTATTCTAGCAGTTTTCCACTGCAAAGTAAGGCCATTTTGTTAGAAGAGATGTGACTTGCAGATGAAATGACAAGCTAAAAAAGGATAACGCAACAATCGTTACACTTGTTGAACTTCGTTTCTTTATATAGATACCATTATAGTTACTATGACTTCTTAGAAAGAAAAGTAAATAAATAACTAGGGTAAATTGGTTTTAGACATATCTACGTCTGTCGTTTCGCTGCCAGTTTGGCACAAATACTTATACATCCATGGCGATCTGCCATAAAAAGCACCATTTATTTGAGTTTGCTCTATCAGGTACTCACGAAATCTCAAATAAAATTCATTATCTGGGCCCTTAGGCTGCTGCCAAAAATCATCAAGCGGCTTTTGATCTGTTAGCTTAGGAATATCGTAAATTGCACGACCCATAACCTTAGTGGGTTTTTTATGATAAACCGACTGCAAGCCTGTCGTACTGTTAATAGTCACCATACCTATACTATATTTCATCAAAGTTGGTAGGTGCATATCACACCCATAAAAAACACGATGAGACACTTGATAGCGCTCAGCTAGGCTAGCTACCAGCTCCCGATAGTCTCTATGACCTCGATCCAATGGATGATGCTTAAACACGAGTAACTGTTTTTGCTTAGCAAAATTTGCAAAGCTTGCGATAGACTCGTCAATGAACTGTACCACATCACGATAATCACTATGATGGGTAATCTGTGAGTCATTATGTACTTGTAAACTAATCAAAAAGTAATTGTTACTTTCTTGCTTAGTCAGTTTGTTTTGCAAGTGCTTGTCTGGTAAATATCCTCGTAGCTTCCGCCACGGTGCTTTTAACCAAGCGATGGCCTCTTGCCAAGCAGTCATACCACGATAATGCGAATAATGTGGGTAACGGTTTTTGAAAAGCCAGGCAATGATATAATAGACGATGGCTGCGATACTTAAGCGATAAAATCGATTATGTGTGTATAGAGGCTGATCATTCGCTTTCTTAAGCGCTTTAATCTCAGCAGTGTTTAGGCGTGAATAACCGTTAATCCCATGTTCTTGCAAGGTAATATAATCAGGACGCAAGTACCCTTCTTCAAAAACAAAGAATGAAATACCTAACTTTTCACTGATACACGCTGCTTGAGTATGGTGCGGTCGACAATCGCCAAAGCATACAATCGCATCAATGGCATTTTCTTTAATGAACGCCTGCAACCAAGAGGAAAATTGCGCTAATGTATTAGTATATTCGTAAGTATTGTCGTGATGATAAAAAAAGGCATCGCCTGCATTAAAATTAATTTTGCTTACTTTAATGTCTTGAGTTTGCAAGAATGAAGAAAATCGATTAAAAAACCCACCCATTTTTCCTTGTAGTAGCAAGACATGTCGATGAGTAAGCAAGTGAGACATCGAAGCTGCCATAATACAGGGCTACCATTAAATGAGAAAATAAGAAATAAAAATGAGAAAGGTCGTGCAACCGTGTGAAAACACATAGCGTAAAAGTGATTATACCGAAAAAGCACCTATTTGTCGCAATGCAATTATACGGTGCTACTCTAATAAATTAACGAGACATTTTACGCAATTTCTGTTGCCATCGATGACGCTGCTGCATAAAACGCATAGTCGCGTGATGTTTCAATTTTGTAGATAAAGACAAGGTCACAGTCTTAGATGAACTATTCAAAGTACTAGCCATTTCAGATTGCGATTCTTCACTGCTCTCAAGTAGATGTAAATCTTTAGGAGGATACAAATAATCAATCACCTGCTCTACTTGCGCTAGCCCATAGCCATCAGGTAGACGATACAACGGGTAACATATAAGCGCGCCATATATTAGCTGCTCAAGAGACAAAGGCATGTCTCGTTCACGCCTTTTTAGATAGGTGGCTTTCGGTAACGACTGCTCGTCAATATCTGTGGTCAATCCCCAACCTGCATAAAACGGCAATCCATAACAGGTGACGTCCAATCCACGCAGCAACGCTTCAAAACCAGTCAATGAGCTGATCGTATGAACCTCATCCACCCATTCTAAGCAATCAGGAATCGCAGTATCGTAGGCAACCGCCTGAACTTGTCGTAGGTAAACTTCTGATACTTTACCTGCTCGCAGTCCTGCTTCTACATCAGGATGCGGCTTATAAACCAAATAAGCGTCTGGGTTATCTTGTCGTACACGTTCGATCAAACCACTGTTTGTCTTTATTGTAGAGCCACAGTACTGTACTGACAAATCGTCCTCTACCTGACCGATAATCAGAATACGAAGTTTCCCAGAGTTCTTTGCCTCTTGCATCCATGAGGCACGCTGGCCACTAACACTTTTTCTGGCATTGGCTTTCGCACCACCAATATCACCCCCAACATTATATTTACTCACCCGCTGAGTGAGTAATTTTTCTCGAAGCTTTTGTACGCGCACATGCTGCTGTGGACTTAGCGGATGACAATCACGTAGTAATGTCTCTAAATCTGAAGGCTGGGTCGCATCGTAATAAATACCTTGTTTGTCTATCACAACAGACAGTGGTGCCAATAAAGTAGCACCTAAACCGTTTGATCGGATAAACCCATCTTCCATACAATAAATAGCTGGCGTATCCGAGCTTTGTTCAGCAATTTTACTCTGTAGCTTCTTTTGTACTTGCTGACGTTTAGCCAAGCCCCATACCAATAAAGGCTGGCGGAAATTGACACGGAAATGGTCTGGATGTAGAAAATTTATTAAATCTAATTTAGGTTTGATGAATAATGTAGTACGCGGTAGGTCTGTAAAGGCTTTGACAAATGGTAGCTTCCAACGGCTAAACTCATATACTGTTAAATCGCCTTCAAGGCGCGCTTGCCACCGCCGATTGGTCACTAGCCATTCGATGGCTGCATCGATATCACAAGCTTGTTTCGTTGCTGGATCTACATAACGACTATAATCAATATAAGCACTATAAAACAGCGTTTCTAATGACGTTTCAAGCGTCTTATGTGACGTCGCAGGAAACACTGCTAAGTTTGACAAATCTCTATTACTGAGAAGTATCTCAGCTGATACTAAACGACGTTTTTGAACTGCTTTAAGTAGGTTTTTAGGTGCGTTAGTATCATTAGTCAGCCCCCAGCCACTGTACCAGCTGACCCCGAAGCAATGTACTCTTTTACCTAGCATTAATGCTTCAAAGCCCATATGTGAGCTGACGGTATAGACATCACTTACTTGTTTAAGCAGTTCGATAGGATTGAGAAACTCTGTCAATAACCTAACGTTTTTAGGTAGTCTTAAGTTGGATAAATAGCCTAATTTTGACGCAGGATGAGCCTTTATCCAAATATGGGCATTAGGATGGTTGCGACATGCAGATTTTAGCATTTTCTTAAATTGACGTTTATTCGCACCAGCGCCTTTAACAGAGGCATCACCTGCTACTTGGTCAATCAATAGGATATGTGATTGTACAGCATTTTTCTTTTCGTTAATATTTTCTTTACTAATCAATTTATCCAACGACGGACAATCGATTATGGAATTATATTTACTCAGTTTTTCTTCGCATATGCGTGCCATCAAATGGCGAGCACGTGCTTCGCCTGCTGCGCGATCATTGCTAGTACTTTTGGTACGCTCAATAATCAACTGCTCAAGACGTGAGTGGTGCGTCATATCAAAGTAGATGCCAATGTCATCGACAACCACGCTCAAACCATGACGACTACTAATACCTGAATCCAATGAACGCAAAAATCCATCTTCAATACTTAAGGCATTCACGTCCTGACGAGTGGCAGCTTTATCAGCTCGTTGAAAGCTTTTCTTGTGCCCCCATCCAATAAATGCCTCAGGTTGTGGTTTTTTCTTGCGATTTATCAGGTTTCGTTGCAAACCTGACCACGGATACCAGCGCTGAATATCAGCTTGCAACACTTGCGAGAGTAGCAGGTTGTTGCGACACATACCTTTACCAACTACTGCCAACTGCTTTGGTGATTGATACTGTGACGAAGGCGAAAGTAGCGCATGATCAGAGGTAGACATAGTAGATACCTTGACTTCATTCGCTACTTCTTTTGCCATATCTTTGATACCTTTACTCATTGGTTTTGGTTAAATTCGTTCAGCCGACATCGTTAAGTCATGAATGGCTAACCGTTATAGGTCTAGAACTACCTTGGCAGCAATTGCTAACTGATAAACAATCTGTGATAGACCGCGCGCAATCTCCACACGCTTAGTTTTAACTTTCGGTAATACCATAATCTCGTCACCCTGCTGGATACGATACGCAGTATTGACCACTTGGCTCGCCCCATTTTGATGAATAATTAAGATATCTTTTGTATCAGCGTTATCAGAGAAACCACCAGAGTTAGCCACATAATCGCCGACGGTATAGTCAGGATTAAAGGTAAGTGCCCCTTGTGCTCGTACTTGACCATTGACTGTAATGACTGACGTTTGTGCTGGTATCTCAATGATGTCGCCTTGTTGCAAAATAATATCCTGCCATGAATTTGGCACAACAACGATTTGACCATCTGTCTGAACATTACGAGCTTTAGCAACGAACTGTTTGACTAATGCTGCATCATCTTGACGCAATGCGGCTTCTTCACGAGTCGTTGACTGAGTAGCAAGTGTGAGTTCTTCTAGACGATCGAGCGACTCGTTAATCATGCGTTTTTGTTGCTCAGCAACAGATTCACGATAGATGGTTAGATGCGTCAATTTAGCCAGTGGGCTTGGCTGTAATTGTGGCACGATATCTTTTAGACGCGCGCCATATGGCACAACCATTGCGCCATTACCAGTATGTGCACCTTTTACCTGCACCGCGATGGTGCCTGCGTAACGATCTGACGTTACTACCATTTGATCGCCATTATAGACGGGAACGTTTTGGGCTTCACTTAATGAGTAGTACTCCGCCGTTTGTGCACGTCCTGCACTGCGAGTGATACTGACATTAGTAGCATTGGCTGCTGGATTAGACACTTGCAACACATCACCAATAGTCAGATCATTCACATCAAACTCAAAGGTATATTCGTTTTGAACTTGACCGCTTACCACAAATGTCTTTTTCTGTGGTGCCACGGTAATGACATCACCATCACGGAATGAAAATGCCTGTAATTTACCTGCTAGCAAAAAGTCATATAAATTGACTTGCTGTAGCATTTGACCGTTACGTTTGATTTGAATGTCAATATAACTGCCGCGCGTTGGGTCAACGCCGCCTGCTCTATCTAAATAAGACAATACCGAGTCTGCTGCTAGACCACCGTAATAGCCCGGCTGTTTAACAAAACCTGTGACGAACACCTTAACGGGTTGCGCCTGCTCTAATGAAGCATAAACCCCTACATTCGAGCGATAGATACGACTGACGGCACTTTTGACCACGTTTTGTAAGCTGCCATTTTGCACACCAGAGACGCGTACTGGTCCAACATTCGGTAAGAAAATATTACCTTGTGGATCGACGGTCATGGTAGCAGCGTACTGATAAGCGCCCCACATTCTTACTTGGACGTTATCACCAGGGTTAATCACATAACTATCATTAAAGGTAGAGCCTGAAGTCGTCGAAAATGCCCCACGGAACAATTGCTCACCGAACATCATATCTTGAGTTTTGATATCTTGATAAGGACGCGTAGTATTGATAACTGACTGGCTTGGTAAACTTGCTGCGTTAACCGCTTCTTGAGTCGTTGCTTGCCCTGGCACTGCCCCAGCAAATGCTTGGGTAGACACGTTAATATTGCTCTGGTTCTGAGATTGACTCATGTTATTGTTGCTTGTGCCAAAGCCTGAACCTGATATTTGATCTGCATAACTGCTTGCAGCTGTTGCAGACATACTAGTCGCCGCCATTGCCAAGCTTGTCGCTATCACGATAGAACGTGGTTTCATATTCATGAGTTATATTCCTTTCCTGATCTATCGATCATTACTGATATCTGGTTTTTCAAGATTAGCTGCGGTGATCACGGACAACTGCCATCACCAAACGCACAAATCCGTATAGCATTAAGAGCAACGCAAGCGATGTCCAAATTAGATACGCTTGGCGCGGATATGTTGCATCTTCTGCTTCATAGGGAGTCGAGATTACAATCAAGTTTTTCATTTTCTTGAATGCTTCTAGTCTTGATTTCTCAAGCGATGACAACGACAATTTATATAACTCGGTAGCAAAATCCACATCTGCCTTGATGGTCTCAAACTGTACCGCTTGACGGTTTAATTTGGTTGTATTTGGTGATGTCAATTTAGTTTGTTCTTGAGTGATTTGCTCTTCAACAGCCTTTATCTGGCTTCTTAGTGAAACCACTTGCGGCGCATCCGGATTTAGATAACTGAGTAACTGACGCTCTTCAGTACGCAACGAGCTTAATTGCGCTTGCAAGCTGCCAATTAACTGATTGACAATTTGTGCATTGGCTTGTGGGTCATAGATTTCGTTTTCATTCTGATAGTTTAACAACTGCTCTTTGGCATCGTTTAAACGCTCTTCTGATTCGTCTAACTGAGTTTCTGCAAACGCCAATTGATCACGAGCCACTTCTTGTGAAATGCGGTTCACAAAACGCTCAGACTCACCTAAGATAGCTTTGTTCAGCTCGAAAGCATACTTTGAGTCAAAGCCTTCTGTTGATACTGAAAGCACATAGCTCTGCTCGTCAAGATCAATGTGAACCCGTTTTTTGAAGTACTCAAGTAGATCTTCTTGGGTTGCATCAGGATCGATTTCATAAATAGGGTCTGAACCATCAACATAGTAAGCGTCTCGGAACTTAAACTTATTATCGAGTCGCTTCACCATATCATTCGACAAAATATACTCTGTCAAATAAGTCGCGTCTTCTTTACTGGTACTATTAACGCCCAGTAGAGCTGATATACCACCACCAGCTGGGACGCTCGAATCACTGACTTGCTTCACTACCACGTCAGCAGTCGAAACGAAACGCGGATGAGCCAGCGTCATTACATAGTATATAACGAGCAACCAAGGAAGGATGACCAAGCCAATAAACAGCGAGAAGTTAATTATCTTACTTTTTTGCTTTGTGGATATGCTTTTCATAAACCTCAATCGCTTCTGTTGTATCGTCAAACACGTGTGCTGTTTGATCCATTAGTACAATACCAATATCGCAGTTTCGTTTGATATCACCAATATTGTGCGACACTATTAAAAATCCTGCTTGTGCGCGGCGGGCCGCTAAAATCTCTTCACTACGCTTACGGAATGCTGCATCACCAACAGCACCCGCTTCATCGAGCATATAATAATCAAAATCAAAGGCCAAGCTTAAACCGAACGTTAAGCGGGCTTTCATTCCTGATGAATAGCTTTTTACTGGCATATCAAAATAACTGCCAATATCAGCAAATTCTTCAACGAAACGAATTTTTTCATCAATATAAGGACCACTTGAATATAAGCGACAAACAAATCGGACATTTTGACGACCTGTTAGGCTACCTTGAAAGCCACCTGCGACCCCGACAGGCCAAGAAATAGTCGAGTCGGTAATAATCTCTCCATGATCTGGCTCATCAAGCCCACATATAATACGTAGCAGTGTTGACTTACCAGCACCATTACGACCGAGCAAGCCCACACTTTGTTTATCACCAATAGTCAGGTTTAAATCTTTAAACAAGTAATGACGGCCTTCCTTTGTCATAAATGACTTAGAAATATTCTTTATCTCAATCATTTACTCACCTTTCTTAATATTAGCACCTATAGTTATGGGTATTCCCTTAACGAGAACGAATCATGTCGCGTTCAGCATACTTATAGAGTAGAAGTCCTAAAAAGTTCACAACGAACATCCATTCTAAAAAGTACCAAATATTTATATGAGTGGCTGGATAATTGGGCGCAAAAGCGTGCCTAATTAGCTCAATGTTATGAATAAAGGGATTATATAATAGATAGCTAAAATAAGGCTCAGGTACTATATGAATGGGGAAAATGATACCAGATGCAAAATACAATATCGTAAAAAATATAGTTATTACTTTACTGATTTCGCCACCATAAAACCCTACAACCATCATAATCAGAGCAACACCAAAGCTAAATATAAATAGCGTTATCCAGCAAAACAATACAATGTGCAGGTTTTCCAAATTGGCGTAGATATCAAAAAAAGCCAATCCTAAAAGTAATAATATCGATGTAAAGAAATAAATTACTAGTTCTAGAAATGAGCGTGCGATGATCACATCAATATGCTTAATTGACCGATACATCAATAAACCTTTATTAGCATCGACGGCTCCTAAAGCCCTCGTTGCTATCTTTTGAAACATTCTAAAAGGCACCATTCCAACAACTAAGAATAAAGAAAAATCCATACCTGGAACTAGGCGTTCTCTAATGGCTCCAAATATCACTAAAAAAATTAGAATTTGAAATAGGACTTCGAGCGGCGCCCAAAGGTAGCCTAAACGGTAACCACCAAAACGGGTCTGTAACTCACGCATCAGCAATGCATGAAATGCTGCACCCATGACTTTAATGCCACTGCGATGCTTGATAGGACGATAAGGAGGTAGTTGAACAGACATGGCGTTACAGGACTTTACCGAAAACAGCCCCTATGATAAGTAAGCGCGACATAAGTTACAAGAATTAATCTGTATATAGACAGATAAACCTATGATTTAGTAAGAAATCTGTAAGCAAATCACACCTAAAACTATATCTATCAATTGCTCCTAGTTTATAAAACCATTTATTTCGGGCAAAAAAAAACCAATCTATCGAGATTGGTTTTTTTAGTACTGCTATATATGGTGGCGATGAAGAGACTTGAACTCTTGACCTCACGATTATGAGTCATGCGCTCTAACCAGCTGAGCTACATCGCCGTTTTAGGCTGCACATTATGCCCAAGCTGTTGACTGCCGTCAACCCCTAATAAGCATTTTTTGCAAAAAAACGAATTTAATTCAGATTAATTGCAACTATTACTACAACAAACGATAAAAAAGGTTTGGTAAACCGATAAGCCGGGTTCTGTCATGGACGATCATTCCTCTAGGCGTATCATCGCTAATACGCTCAAGCAACCTACCCGCATCGAACGCGGGCCGCGCCATGCCGATGCCTATTTGGTCTTGCTACGCGTGGAGTTTACCATGCCGTGAGCTGTTGCCAGCCACGCGGTGCGCTCTTACCGCACCCTTTCACCCTTACCGATAATACCCTAAGATACTAAAGGCGGTCTACTCTCTGCTGCACTGGTCGTCAAGTTACCCTGCCCAGCCGTTAGCTGGCACGCTGCCCTATGTAGCCCGGACTTTCCTCCCCTGCTCATCTGTTGCCAGTGTGCAGCGGCGATCGCCTAGTCTACCAAGCGCGCTAGTATAGCAAACTTATGACTGCCTGCGAATGTCTTTTGGATTTATTTTTGTGGACAACATAAATAGGCTAAACAAAATTTTCTGGCAGTGCTTCAATATTACCGACCAGATTATCTTTTAGATATGGTATTTGTAGCCAATGCGCTTCGGGATAATGATTGTCCAAATATTTTCGTAGAAACTCAATAGTGCTATTTGCGATTTCAGTATCCGTTTGCTCAGCATCATCATGAATATGATTATAAATTATGCTATGTACTATTAATCCGCGCGATTTTATAGCTTCTAAACTCAGCAACGTATGATTGATGCTGCCCAATCGACCAGAGGTGACCAAGACAATAGGATAGCCTTGCTCGGCAATATAGTCTAACGTGAGTAGATTCTCTGTAATGGGCACAAGTAAGCCACCTGCACCTTCTAGTAGTATCGCATCATACTGTGCCTGCAATCGCTTAGTGGCGTTAGTAATCATATCAGGATCAAGTGTTTCCCCTGATAATTTAGTAGCCAAATGAGGAGACGCAGGCTTCTTATAACGATGAGCACAAGTCGTAAAATCGAGATCACATGGCTGTAGAGGTATGTCCATTAATTGACGATGAGTAATAATGTCATCAGCTATATTCATCTCACCATTATCTGGATTGATCGATATGCCCGTCTGTACTAGCTTTTGAGTAATCACACTCACACCTTGTTCCATTAGCGCTTTGGCAAGCAGTCCAGTAGCATAGGTTTTACCAATATCGGTATCGATACCAGAAACAAATAAAACACTCATGGTTGACCTCGGTTTTCTAGATACGTACGTACTACTTTTAGCAGTGATTGGCATAAGGTAGTCAGCTCATCATCAGTAATCATGTAGGGTGGCATGATATACACCAGCTTGCCAAATGGTCTGACCCAGATACCGTTATCAATCAATAAAGACTGAAAAATGGGCATATCAACTCCTTCATGCAATTCAATGACGGCGACTGCACCCAAGCAGCGTACTTCAGCAACGCCTTCTGATAACGCAGCAGGCGCTAACTGCTGTTCCATAATATTCTGCATGTTTGCGGTACGCGCTTCAATATCATAAGACAGGATCAAATCAATCGATGCACACGCAACCGCACAAGCCAGTGGATTGCCCATAAAGGTTGGGCCATGCATCAGCGCTGGATAATCACTATTATGAATGGTATCGGCAATATGACGGGTACACAAAGTTGCCGCAAAGGTCATATAGCCACCCGTCAGCGCTTTGCCAATGGTCATGATATCAGGGCTGATGCAAGCATGTTCACACGCAAATAATTTACCACTACGTCCAAACCCAGTGGCAATTTCATCGGCAATCAAGAGCACATCATGCTCATCACACAGTTGACGCAGCAATTGTAGATATTCAGGACTATAAAAACGCATTCCGCCTGCGCCCTGAATAATTGGCTCAATGATAAATCCCGCCAGCTGCGCACCATACTCGACAAAAAACTGAGCTAATGATTCATGCTCATCTACTGTCAATGCGCGATCTAAGCCAAGCGGCGGCGCAGGGACGAAATGCTGCATCGGTAATTGCTTGCCATATAGGCTGTGCATACCATTAACAGGATCACAGACACTCATGGCATGCCACGTGTCTCCGTAATACCCTGAATGGGTTGATGCAAACTGTTGCTTGGTTGGACGCTTGGCAGCTACTTGATACTGCAGCGCCATTTTTAGTGCCACTTCTACCGCGATACTGCCACTGTCCGCATAAAAAATCGCATCGAGACCAGTAGGTACAATGTCGA
Organism: Psychrobacter proteolyticus; assembly: GCF_039762275.1. Lineage (GTDB taxonomy): Bacteria > Pseudomonadota > Gammaproteobacteria > Pseudomonadales > Moraxellaceae > Psychrobacter > Psychrobacter proteolyticus_C. The sequence continues at coordinate 86,293 of NZ_JBDLOB010000002.1, forward strand.
GCAGTTTTTTGCCCAAATCTATCGCTGGCTGATGAGTCAATCCACCAAACATGACATGCGCCATTTTACCCAACTGCTGAGTCAGTGCTTCATTCAGTTTTGGATGGTTATAACCATGAACGCTCGCCCACCATGACGACATGCCATCGATCAGGCGTGTGCCGTCTTCAGTGATGATATAAATGCCTTCAGCGCGATCGATTACGATATTAGAATAAGTGGGTGGCAGGCTGGCATATGGGTGCCAAAGATGTCGCTGATCGAACTCACTTGCTACTTGAATGAGTTTGGTTGTTATTTGCGTGGTTGTTGTTTCAATGGTCATCGTGCTGTCCCCAAAACGTTGTAAATCCAAACGTCATCAATCGCTTATCAATGTTTTATTGACCCGTAATTCGCTTGTATTTAGATAACAAATCACTCTCTGTTTCGACATGATCAGGATCATGAGGGATACAGTCAACTGGACAGATCACCACGCACTGCGGCTCGTCAAAGTGTCCGACACATTCTGTACATAGATCAGGGTCGATGACATAGATATCATCGCCTTCCGAGATGGCCTCATTGGGACAAGCAGGCTCACACACATCACAGTTGATGCACTCATCAGTGATTAATAGTGCCATAAACTGCTCCTTATATTTTAATCGTTTCACGCGTAACTGGTCTCTCTTTGCCGTTTTGGCAAGTCCTACCAGCAAACCGTTTAGTCAGCATCTACTATTCAATATTTAATTTTTTGTCAAAAGCTTGCAAGACACAGGGCGGAACAAACTTATTAACATCACCGCCAAGCTTTGCAATCTCACGAATCATGGTAGATGAGATAAACGAGTAGTTCTGAGATGGGGTCAAAAACACGGCTTCAAAGTTTTCGTCTAGCTCGCGGTTCATGTTGGCCAATTGAAACTCATACTCAAAATCTGACATCGCACGTAATCCACGCAACACTGCCGTAGCGTGCTTTTCGCGCATGAAATCGACAAGCAACCCTTCAAAGCCAATCACAGATACTTGCGGTAAGTCTGCAAATACGGTTTCGACCAAGGCGACCCGCTCTTCAAAATTGAACAGGGGTTTTTTATGATGCCCTGAGGCAACCGCGATTACGACCTCATCAAATAGCTTGACGGCGCGTGTAACCAGATCCACATGACCATTGGTAATAGGATCAAAAGTGCCAGGATATAGGATTTTGGTATGTAGCTTTGAGGAGTTAGAAGAAATAGAGTGGCTCATAGCATGACTGATATAATCGGTGATATTAGGCCATATGCTAGCAAATTTTGCTCAAACTTAATACTTATCTGCTACATTTGTCCTAACAGCTGATTTACCTTTTCATCAGAGGCTTTGGTACAATAGGCAGTTCGACTCATCCATCTCATAATCGAAATAAAAAACAAGACCAGTTATTGGATTAGGATGAGGAATTAGTGGGACTGATTAAATAAGGAGCCTGTGTTTTAGGTCATCCTTATGGAGAAATTATGTCAAAAAAATCAAAAAAGCCAGATAATCAGATTTGCGCCAATAAAAAGGCGCGTCATGAGTATTTTATCGAAGAAACCTTTGAGGCAGGACTGGCATTACAAGGTTGGGAAGTAAAAGCCATTCGCGCAGGAAAAATGACGATTACTGAAGCGTACGTCATATTCCGCAATAACGAAGCCTTCTTGTTTGGGGCGCACATTCAGCCATTACTATCGAGCTCAACGCACGTTAGTCCAGACAGTATTCGTACCCGTAAACTGCTGCTGAACCGTCGTGAAATCGAAAAGCTGTCTGGGGCAATCAACCAGAAAGGCTACGCTTGTGTACCGCTGTCTTGCTACTGGAAAAACTCACTGGTGAAATGCCAAATTGGTCTAGCCTTGGGTAAAAAGCAGCATGACAAGCGTAAAACGCTAAAAGATCGTGACTGGGAACGTGATAAGCAGCGCGGCTTCAAACAGCACCTAGATTAACTAGTATTTGCTTAATCTAAATAGAAAAGGACGACTCAGTAAATATTGAGCCGTCCTTTTTTGTTGCCTATCACATTTTTTAAATAATCACCTTTATAACATCTATCCAGTGATTTTTTATGCCATTTGCTCATCTATCGACAACGCTGTCTTTCTACTAGCCTGACGCAACTGCCTAACACCATGCGCAATCAGACAGGCAATACCCAACCAAATCAAACCGTAGCTATAGATCATCGCTGACTCAAAAGGATTACCCAGCACGGTCACTGCCAAAATAAATAGTAACGCAGGCTCTAGATAGCTCATCATGCCGTAAACATTAACGGGTAGCATTTGACTGGCATCAATATTGGTCTTCATCGCCAAGACGCTGAGCACACCCAATCCTATAAGCATCATGATAAAGAAACCAGAGCCGCCAACCAGCGCTACACTGTTTGGGGCAAAAAAGAATAAGTAAGCCAAAGCAAAGGGCGCAGATATCGTCAAATCGACCAACAATCCCGTTACAGCACCGATTCCTTGCATGCGGCGTAAAATGTAATAAATAGGATAAGTACCGCATACCCATAGCGTCGCCCAAGAAACACTCTGCGTACGGATGACTTCGCTACCCACACCCAATGCAGCAAAGGCTACTGCCAACCATTGCAAACGGCTTAGTTTTTCGCCAAACAAGACACAACCAAACACCACCATCATTAACGGAAATAAGAAGTATCCCATCGCGGTTTGCACACCTTGCCCATTCACTGGCGCCCACATAAATAACCAAAACTGGCTGAGAAATATCGGTGTAGGTAGTAGCAGCCAAGCCCATTGCTTAGCGTCTCTTATCACTTTCAATTTATCAATGTGTAATCCTAGACGTCCACTTACCATCAGGTATCCAACCAACGCTGCCCACATTGCGAGCATACGCCAGATAAAAACTTGCGTCCCTGATAATGGCGCTAAAAAACTGCTATACGCATAAAGTACGCCAAATAGCACGTTGGACAATATGGCAAAAGACACCCCTAGTATTAATGTACGTTGTTGTACGCTACCTGTCGTCCAAATCGCAGGTAGTGGCAAACGTGCAGCAGTCGTTGCTAGCGTATTAGCGAATACATTGGAGAACATTGAGATAGACATGATAAGCACCGTAGCTATTAATAGATGATAGAAAACCAATTGCTAGCTCTTATTTTGAAGCAGCTCTGATTGATATGGTCTATTCTACTAGGATGCTTTAATATATTATCTCTATATAGATGTATTAATGAATAAAAATATCAAATATGTATCATATAAATGATTATTTTCTTATATTAGTATTTTTAGTGATAATATTTATAAAAATAGATAGAAAACTCTGCTATTAAGGATGTCCTGATATGAGCCATACTTTAGATAATATTGATAAAGCCATTTTGAACTTGCTGCAAGATGATGCGACATTACCGCTCAAAACTGTCGCAGAGCGAGTGCATGTATCCATTGCGACGGCGCAGCGGCGTATACAGGCGCTAATAGATAGTGACGTGATTACCAAACAAGTCGCCATCGTCAATCCTGACAAAGTGGGCTACGGTCTGACAGCGGTGGTAATGATAGAAATGGAGCGCTCTAATACCTCAATGCAGCATCGGTTTGAGCGCTTGATGGATGCGCAATCACGAATCATGAGCTGCTATGAAGTATCGGGCGATTTTGACTTTATGCTCATGGTCAATGCCAAGAATATGAGCGACTATCATCAGTTCACCCGCAGCTTACTGACTTATGAAAATAATGTGCGCAATTTCAAAAGCCAGTTTGTGATGAACTTTACCAAGAGTGGAACCAAAATCACCTTAGATTAATTATAATTAATACGTCTCAGCTGAAGTTGCCTATCATATGACAATAGATGATAAGTAGCTAAGTTGCCTCTACAGCCTGTACGATATCACCAAATATCTGATAGAAATTAAATTCTAATAGCTGATTCATGAGCCTATTTTTTAGACAAGGAAGCCTAACCATGACTGACCATACAAACGCTGATAACAAGAATAATCAATCGTCACTAAAACCGTTAAACCCATTGAATTCAAAAAAGGTGATAGCAGGTGCTCTTTTTGCTATGGTACTAGCCAGCTCAGGCTGTGCGACTAGCTCGCTATTAGACAATAGTGGACACGTCACCACGAACACAACAAAGCAAATACTGTCTGAAGACCAAATTGTTGCTTTTGGCCGCCCTGCGCAGGCGTTACCAAAAATGCCAAACGCGTCAATGGTTATCGTAGGAGAGAAGAACAGCTACGTCCTCACCCAAGGTGGGACAGAAATGGTGAACTTACTGAGTAATCTGTCTCAAAAAAATATTCAAGTGGATAACGACATGAGCTTTCATGTACCCAATAATGATGGATATTTTCAAGGTGAAATGAAACTGTCTTATGCCAAATTAAAAGATGAATTTGGGCGCTCAGACTATCAGTTCTTTTTGCAAAATAATGGTAAAGAGTGCACCTCCGCGAGCGATCAACGTATCAATGCTCAGCGCTTCTGCTTTAGCGTTCCTGTCAAAGGCGCTATCTATCCGCAAGTTAGTAACTTAGGTTTGATTCAGTCAAACTATCGCGCATTGACCAAACCATATACGGTGAGCTTCTATACACAAACTCAGCAAGATGTCGTCACTCGTAGCGGTCCAAATGGCGCACAAAAACTGGTACTGCTACCCTTTGCCCTCGCCTTTGACGTGGTTACTTTCCCACTTCAGTTATTAGATTAAATAGCTAACTATTAGACTACTCATCGTCTAGTATCAAGTTTCAAGGTACGCCATGAAGGCTACATTGTGAAAGCTATCTCATGAAAACTACGTTATATAAGGCACGCTATCGAAAAGTATTCCGTTCTCAATCGTAACGTGCCTGCTTAATACTTTAGAATAACTTTTCAACCAGTGTTTTCGGGTAGTTTTGTTTTGCCTTCTCTGCCGCTCGAAACATCATCTCATCTGCTTCGACAGGTCCTGCAACGTCGCACAAGCATACATAAGCCAACTGCATCAAATTATTCAACAGGTGCTCATTATCAGGTACAGACGGACGATTACCTTCTAGAAACTGACTGATGTTAAGACTATGCCCTTTGAAGGTGCGCTCTTGCGAAACAGTTTGGTGCATGGTCAGAAATAGATTACGACTTTCTGTTTCTGATAGCTGACTGCGCAGTGCTTCTATGACAGTATAAAATGCCAAAACTAACTCAGAGACAGGGACTGGCGCTTTAATTGCTTCATTATGGCTATTGTGACTGTCAGCCTCGACTGTCTGCTGACTGTCTGCTTGTAACGTAGCCCAAAAGCCTTTCCTAATATCAGACTTATAAGCTTGCAGCTCAGGATAGCGCCTTGTCGCATCCAAGACGCACTGTTGCATCATTTTCACAGAGACCGTTGAGTATCGCTGCCACTGTGATTTAAGCAGTCGCACCTCTTCAGGATGTAGATATTCGGCAAGCACTTCTGCCATCGCAGTCACAGCTTGGTCTACGGATTGAGTATCAATATTCATCAGCTCTCTCCTATAAATGCCGCTCGGTTAAACTCTTTGAATCAAACATTTGTTTCTGGAATTCAGGGTAACCAAGCTCTGCATGCTCGGTATAATCAAGGCCTCGCTGCTCATGTAAGCGGCTGGCTTTTAACCCAAAGCTTAGATCGATCAGCTTATACATCACTAGACCCAATCCCAACCCCCAACCTAACGCCACGCCGACGCCTAGCGCTTGTACGCCAAGCCGTGATAAGTTAAATAAATCTCCTGTATAGAATAATCCTGCTGCGAGCGTACCCCATGCCCCGCCAAAGCCATGTACTGCCACTGCCGAGACCACATCATCTACTTTGAATTTTAATAATGCTTGCGATGATAAGATATACACTACTGAAGCGACCGCACCGATAATAATGGCAAAGACAGGTGTTGTGGTCGCACAACCTGCGGTAATCGATACCAAACCAATCAAACTGGCATTGACACTATCGCTCAGTAAAATGGCTTTGTTAAGTGTCCGAGAGATCAGCATATAACTCACCACCGCACTGACTGCAGCGACAAAAGTATTGACTGCGATTAGACCAATATTGCCAGTGATAGACAATGTCGATCCAGCATTGAAGCCAAACCAACCAAACCATAAGATAAATCCACCTAACGCCAGCAACGTCATGTTATGCCCTGCGATGAGTCTTGGCGTGCCATCAGGTGCAAAGCGGCCTAGCCTTGGGCCAATGACCAAGATACCTGCCAATGCCAACCAGCCACCGATAGAATGTACGACGGTAGATCCAGCAAAATCAATAAAGCCAAGCTCAGCTAGCCAACCTGTACCACCGAAGTAACCACCCCATACCCAACTGGCAAATACAGGGTAAATGAACAAACAAATCAAACAGGCGGCCACCGCATAGCCGATGAACGAAACGCGCTCTGCCATTGCACCACTAGCAATGGTCACTGCTGTCGCTGCAAACATCATCTGAAAGAACATCAATGCCCAGTCCATATTGGACAACGCGACTGGCATAAAGTGATCCGTACCGACAAATCCGGAGTGATTGGTACCCATCATTAGCCCAAAACCCATCAAGTAGAACGCTAAACCGCCGATACACATGTCGGTATAGTTTTTCATCATCACGTTTACCGCATTTTTCGCTCGTACTGATCCGCTCTCAAGTAGAGCAAAACCTGCCTGCATAAAGAACACCAATACCCCGCCCCAGATAATCCAAGTGATATTTTGATATTCGAGCAGTTGTGCCACGGTCAATGTGTCAGCCTCAGCGGCTTGGGCGCTACTTATCATTGCAAACGATAATGTACTTAGCATCAGCCTGTTACTTAGCGATGATTTTAATGGTTGTAATAGTTTTAATAATGTCTTTATCGTGTCCAGTCCACCAGATGATGTTCTCATTTTATCTCCAAACACTTATCTATCCGTTCAAATTTTATCGGTGCACTATTTTTACTCATTAATGCACACAAATAAGCCCTAATGAAGGTGGAGCAAAACCTGTGCCAAAACCTATTATTAGAAATTAAAGAAACTTATAAATATAAGAAAACAAATGACCAGTATCAGCTAAGTCGATATTTTGACTATTACGTTTGCGTGGACGTGGCTAAAAGTTGAAATAGGATAAAGAGTGATTGTTGGAAGTAAGTTTGATTGAACTGATAATGACCTGTATAAAATTAGTGATGAAACTAACAGCGTGACAGTGATAGCTAAGCTATTTTTACTATTATTTTGCTGTGCAGATAGTTTACTTTGCATGAGCAGTTTATCTCACGCTATCAATAACTTATCGGCAATCGTCCCTCATAGAATAGGTCGCATAGTGAAGGCGATTCATGTTAAAATGAGCGCTTTTAAATTCGCCTTTATTATCATTGGGTAATAAGGGCTGTATTTTTAGTGCCATTTTTCTAATTAACAGGTCCGCCCATGTCTGCCGATACCATCGCCCGCACTGCCTTTAAACAAGGCACCAAGCCACTTTATGATTATGACAAACACTGGGCAAGCTGCTACGAGCCAGCGCCTTATCTGCCGATGAGCCGCAAAGAGATGGACGATTTGGGTTGGGATGCTTGTGATGTCATCATCATCTCAGGTGACGCCTATGTCGATCATCCAAGCTTTGGTATGGCCATCATCGGTCGTCTATTAGAGTCGCAAGGTTTCCGTGTTGGCATCATCGCTCAGCCAGATTGGAAGAGCAAAGACGCCTTTATGGAACTTGGCAAACCTGTCTATGCGTATGGCGTGACCGCGGGCAACATGGACAGCATGATCAACCGCTATACTGCCGATCGCAAAATCCGTAGCGATGATGCTTACTCTCCAGGCAATGTGGCAAACAAACGCCCTGACCGCGCGGCTATCGTCTATAGCCAACGCTGTCGTGAAGCATATCCTGATGTGCCTATTATTTTAGGCGGTATCGAAGGCAGCTTACGCCGTATCGCTCATTATGATTATTGGTCAGACAAAGTGCGCCGTAGTATCTTGTTGGATGCGCGTGCTGATGTCTTACTATATGGTAATGCTGAACGGGCGATCGTCGATGTGGTACATGGTCTGTCTAAAGGCTATAGCTTTGAGCAGATGAGCAAATTGCGCGGTACTGCTTACTTATTGACCCCGACTCGTCGCCATTGGCAAGAAGACATGACTGAAGTCGCGAGTAACGATGTCGATACCGTTGGCCGTGTCGATCCAATTATCAACCCTTATGTAATGACCGAAGACGTTGATAGCTGTTCAATTGAGCAGAGCAAACCATCGGACTCGCCTGTTGGCCAAGCCATGCCTTCATCTATGTCATCGCAATATCAGGGTTTTGTCGCTGAGCCAGTTACCAATAAAGTCATCAACGCTGAACAAGTCGACGAAGAGACGCAAGTGGTGCAAATGCGCGGCTTTGATAAGCCAATGACCGCACGTAAGCATAAGCTAAAAATGCCACCACGTGAAAAAACCGTCATTCGTCTGCCTGATTATGAGCATGTCAAATCTGACCCTGTGCTTTATGCTCATGCAAGTCGTATCCTGCATTTAGAGACCAATCCAGGTAACGCCCGTGCGCTCGTACAGCGTCATAGCAGCGGTGCTGGTAACTCGCATACCTCTATTGACGTTTGGCTCAATCCGCCACCAGTGCCACTCTCGACAGAAGAGATGGATTATGTGTTTGACCTGCCGTATGCACGCCTGCCGCATCCAAGCTATGGCGATGCGCGTATCCCTGCTTATGACATGATCAAATTTTCGGTCAATATCATGCGCGGCTGTTTTGGTGGTTGTACCTTCTGCTCTATCACTGAGCACGAAGGCCGTATTATCCAGAGCCGTTCAGAAGATTCAATCTTACGCGAAGTAGAAGCGATTCGTGATACTGCACCGAACTTTACTGGTGTGATATCTGATCTTGGTGGCCCAACGGCAAACATGTATCGCCTCAGCTGTAAAGATGAGACAATTGAAAAGAACTGTCGTAAGCCATCTTGTGTCTATCCTGATGTCTGTGAAAACCTGATTACTGATCATAGTAATTTGACCAAGCTATACCGCAAAGCGCGTGATATCAAAGGCGTGAAGAAAATCCTGATTGCTTCAGGCTTGCGTTATGACTTGGCAGTAAAAGATCCTGAATATGTGAAAGAGTTGGTCAGTCATCACGTCGGTGGTTACCTCAAGATTGCGCCTGAGCACTCTGAAGAAGGCGTGCTATCGAAGATGATGAAGCCGGGCATGGGCAGCTATGATCAGTTCAAAGCCATGTTTGAGCAATTCAGCCAAGAAGCAGGCAAAGAGCAATATCTGATTCCTTACTTTATCGCTGCCCATCCGGGTACCAAAGATGAAGATATGATGAACCTTGCCCTTTGGCTCAAAAGTAATGGCTATCGTGCTGACCAAGTACAGGCGTTTTATCCAAGCCCAATGGCGACCGCGACTACCATGTATCACACGCACAAAGATCCGCTACATAAGGTCAGCCGTGATGAAGGTGACATGGATATCGTCAAGTCTGGCAAGCAGCGCAAATTGCATAAAGCGTTCTTGCGCTATCATGATCCAAAAAACTGGGTACTACTACGTAAAGCCCTGCAAGACATGGGTCGTAGCGACTTGATTGGTAAAAATCGTGGTTGCTTGATTCCACCATTTAACGCCAGTTTAGAAGGGCGTGATGCCGCGCAAGATACTTATCAGTCAGCGCGCAAAAAGAATAGCCGTGTTGGCAATGATTCAGTGAAGCGCAGTAATGGTTCGTCAAACAACAGTGCGTCAGCTAAAGGTGCAGCGGGTAAAAACAGTAAGAAGAAAGTTAGCAAAGGCAATTTTCAGACTCAGCATACTGGTCTGCCACCACGTAAAACCAAGTAGTGTTCATAGCAAGTAGTATTCATAGTATAAAAATGCATGCTCAATCTAGAGCGTGTTAAGTAAAACAAAAGCGCCTATCAGCCACTCGTTGATAGGCGCTTTTTTATGCGCTAATTTTATAGATGCGTATTTCAAACTAATACTGCCTACTTTTCACCCTGTTACAAATTACAAGTTACATTAGACAGCGGTTGGGTAACGAAGCTAACAGGTAACGAACAATTTCTAACATTGAAATGGTTCGTTTTCGCTACTATAACCCTCATATGCTAAACGCATCATTAAGAACAAGTAAATGACATTAGTAAAAAGCTTTGGAGAGCACTATGAAAATGATAACTAAAATTGCGACTACCCTACCAGTTCTTGCCCTATTGAGCGCTTGTGCGACTACCGCACCAACTACCCCAGATGCAACTGATACGCCAGTTCCAGAAAAAGTAACCGCTGCTTATGATCGTATGGCGCCAGCACCATACACCTGTACCGATGACAGCAAAATCATGGCAAAGCAATCTATCAATAAAGAACAAGTGATGCTCAACGCTACCCTACCAAAAGTAAAGTGGGCCGAGCAGCCAATCATCCTAAACGGTAAAGTGAAAGGCGAAGTCGCAAGCTATGTAAACGACTCAAACCCAGAGGTCGTCTATGCATGGCACATGAAAGGTGACAAAGGTATCTTTGCGATGAAGTGGGCTGATGGTAAAGAATACCAAGTAAACTGCCAAATCTAATCAGTTAAAGATAAGCTCATATCGTAATAGACAAATAGTCGTAATAGACAAAAAGCAGTCATTAAATAGTGGCTGCTTTTTTATGCGTGTTCGTTTGATGTTTTTATAAAAATGGCTATAAAAATCAGTATCAGATAGATAGTTGTACAGTCAGTTCAATATAATTTCGATACAAGGAAACCGAGTGCAAGTTATACATTAGTATGCTTAGCGAGGATGACGATATAGCGGATTTATATAGACTTGACTATATGGTTGATTAAATTCAAAAGTAGCATAAGGCAGCCGAGTGCAGATATAACTGTGATACTGCAAGCGAGGCTAACGCTGTCATTCTTTTATAGAGGATCGACTATATCAAAACTTCCCATCTGATGTATTTCGCTAGAGAAGCACCAAGAAAGCTGTCAAAATAGCAGGTAGAGCAAATCAATCATGACCAACAATCAAAAGGGTAACTCGATGGCGAAGCGTCTGATAAGTATGATGGTAGTTGCAACGGCAAGCATGTGGGCGCTGACAGGCTGCGATAACGCTACCGATTCTGTCGATGCCACTGAGCAAACTGCGGAGACAGCAGCAGATCCATCTGCATCGACAGCCGATACCATTGACTGGTCACTGGTAGATAGCGGTGAAAAGCCTGCTGACCCTACCAACTATAAGTATCCGTTTGCGATCGATAGTCAAAACGTCCGAGACTATGCAGATTACTTCAAAGTGGACGCTGCGACCGCTCAGCATAATCTGACAGTGAGCATGGCAAGTAACGAAGCACTATCGAAAGCATTAGATCAACTCAGCGAAACCTATGTCTCACACGAACTAACCGACGGCAATGAGATGACGCTTATCATTCATACCACGCCCGATGTCGCTGCCAGTCGCTATGATTATGTGCTGTCTGATGACTTTGCTAAAGGGCTGGTGCTACCTATCGTGATTCAGCCAGATGGTAAGAAAGGTGATGCAAAAGCACATAGTGAGATGGTGGAGTAGAAGTTAATAGCGTGTGTTTTTATTTATATGACACACGCTACTAAAAGATATTAAGTTTGACGATATGGATTGTTTGAAAGTTCAATTTTGACATCAGTATTGCAAAGTAGCTTGGCTAGATAAGGCTGATATTGTGTGGCAGCAGGAGCGATATAAACTTTATCGAGATAATCCCTAACATTTAGCTCATAGTCGACATATAGCGCCTCTCCGTAGATCATTTTTACTTTTGTATCTTCGAGAGAAGTGATATATACCATCCGACACTCTTGCTCTTCTTGAAAAGCCGAATGTTTTATAAGATATTTCAAAGGAAGAAGAATTTCATCTAGAAGTTTTTCACAGTATTTTTCGGATTTTTCATCACTACTACTCAAAGCCTTCTTTTCATTTAGTATTTTTCTATAAGCAACTTTTATTTTATAAAAATAATCTCCAAAATCTTTCGACTTCTCTTTAATTTCATTTTGGTAGGTTTCCCAACTGCTCTCCGCTAAGCTCTTATCATCAAACTCTCGATAAAAAGTTAGTCTATCCCTATGAGCTAATTGTATGTAATCGCTTTTTGGATCTACATAGACACAACGCATAACTAAGTATTTATTGGAGTCTTCTTCAATAGAAATATTTTTCTCTATAGTGGCATTAGAATAATCAACACCTGCATTATGTTCTTTTTTAGAACCAACTGATAAAAAAGACATTCCTGAGAATTTATCTTTCTGAAAAAAGCTACCTTTAAACACTATACTAATACCAGAAGCCTCTTTGTTATCCTTTTTTCCATATAGGCGAAACTGGTTCAAACTATCATGATTAAGAGTAAAGCAGCTAATAAAAGCATGAAAGTCTTTATTGAAATAAGATTCATTATAATCACTACCTTTATCATCTAAAAGTAGCTCAAGTAATTGCCCTTCACTTGGATCGTTCACATTACTTATTGTATTCAACCTAATATACTTTGGATCATCTAATTCGTTGTTCAGTAGAATATTAGCTACATTAGTATTAGTATAATGAGCTAATTTTCTTTCTGGAGATTTTTCTTTTTCATGATTATAATTTATTACTAATAAAGAATGGGCTTCAATTAAAATAATAAACAACTCTAGGTAGTATTCACCAATAACTTTAGTTTTAGCATCATCTAATAATGCACATATTTTCAAATAGCAATTAACTTCGTAGCAATGTGTGCTTTTACATAGATTCAGTGCAAACGCCGCTTTAGAAGTATCTCTTTTTTCTAAATCCACTATATATAACTGTGCAATTCTAAGAAAAATATAATTAAAATTTCTTGTTTCTTTCACATCTCTAATATTTTTTAATGCTTCAAAAGCCAATTCTATATTATTTTTCGTAAATAAATACTCACCTACAATGTAGCATTGTGCAATATCATAATCGCCATCCTCTATTTTTATATCTTTTAAAGCTTCTATTCCTATATTACAATCTTCTAAAAGACGTACTTTATAAAATATAGAAAACCTAGAATATACATATTCTTCATTTCCATCTTTCTCTCGCGTCACTTTCTGCAACTCTTCAATTTCTTTCCGTGTTGCTTCGTCCAGACCTTCTAATTCATCAATATTCATACTCTACTCCCCAACCAACGCCAAAAATTCTTCCTCACCCACCACTTTGACCCCCAGTTTTTCTGCTTTGGTCAGTTTAGAGCCAGCCTTATCCCCTGCCAGTAACGCGGTGGTTTTTGCCGAGATGCTACCTGAGACTTTTGCACCCAATGCTTGTAGTTTGGCTTTGGCTTCATCACGCGCCATGCTATCGAGCGCACCTGTAATGACCCATGTTTGCCCATCGAGTGGTAGCCCTTCTGAGGCGATTTGCTCGACCTTATCCCAGTGCACGCCAGCTTCAAGCAACGAATTAATCACTTCGATATTATGCGGCGCACGGAAGAACTTATAAGTCAGCTCGGCGGTGATTTCTCCGACATCTGGGGTTTTTATCAAAGTCTCAATACTGGCTGCCATCAGACTATCTAAGTCACCAAACTGCTGAGCAAAGTTCTGTGCTGTGCCTTCACCGACACCGCGAATACCGAGCGCATAGATAAAGCGAGCCAATGTCGTATGCTTGCTCGCTTCGATAGCGTTGATGATATTTTGTACCGATTTTTCACCCAGTTTCTCAAAGGTGACCATCTCATCCGCATGGTAGTGCAATTGATAGATATCAGCGACGGTTTTGACCAGACCATGCTCAAAGAAGCTAATCAGCCAACTTGCGCCAAGTCCATCGATATCCATGGCACGGCGTGAGACAAAATGAATAAGCGCTTCCTGCTGCTGAGCTGGGCAAAACAATCCGCCCGTACAGCGTGCCAATGCTTCATCTTCAGGCAGCACGACGGGAGAGTCACAGACAGGACAGGTAGAGGGTAGCGTGACTGGCTCGCTATCGGCTGAGCGCTGATCGTGCCAGACACGAGTGACTTTGGGGATGACATCGCCTGCACGATGGACGCTGACCGTGTCGCCTGCACGCACATCTAAACGCTGAATCTCGCCAAAGTTATGCAAAGTAACATTACTGACGGTGACGCCGCCGACTTTGACAGGCTCAAGCTTACCGACTGGTGTGATTTGACCCGTACGGCCGACTTGCCACTCGATATCATTTAGACGCGTCATTACCGTTTCAGCAGGGAACTTATAAGCAGTCGCCCAGCGTGGCTCGCGTGATAGGTAGCCAAGTTGCTGCTGTAACGCAAGGCTATTGACCTTGATCACCATGCCATCGATTTCAAAAGGCAAACTGGCACGGCTCTCAATCACTGACTCATAATAGGTCTGCGCGGCGCGTGGATTTGCTACCACTTCTACGGCGCTGACCGTAAATCCAAGCTCGGTAAGCCATGCCAACGCTCCTGACTGCGTGTCGATAGTATCTGGCAAACCTTGATTGACCGAATAGCCATAGAATGCCAATGGACGACTAGCAGCAATGGCTGGATCTAACTGACGTAAGCTACCAGCAGCGGCATTACGTGGATTAGCAAAGGTTTTGCCCTCATTCTCTTCTGCTAAGCGATTAAGACGCTCAAACCCTGCCTTTGGCATTAATACTTCACCGCGTACTTCTAGCAATTCGATATCAGCAGCATCCGCGAGCCAAAGTGGCAGGTTACGGATGGTTTTAGCATTCTGGGTAATATCTTCACCCGTCTGCCCATCACCGCGCGTGACCGCTTGGACAAATTTACCATGCTCATACTTCAGTGAGACCGCCAGTCCATCAAGCTTTAGCTCCATCTCGTATTCAGGGTTTTGCTGTGAATCGCTGAGACGATCGTTGACGCGGCGCATAAAATCGCGCAAATCATCATATTCAAAGACATTGCCTAGCGACAGCATCGGAATATCATGCGTAACTTGGGTAAAGGCCGATAGCGGCATATCGCCGACTTGATTAATTGGGCTATCTGGCTGCACCAAATCTGGATATTCTTCTTCAATCTCGAGCAGCGAGCGACGCAACTGGTCGTATTCACTGTCTTCTAGAATTGGATTGTCCAGCACATAGTAAGCATAGTTATGCGTCTTAATCGCTTCAATAAGCGTACGCATTTTTGAGACAATCTCTACACTATTATCCGTACTGCCATCGGTAGGATTGGGTATATTAGAGGTCGCAGGTGCTTGGTTTTCTACTTGAGCAGATAGGTTTTTAGAATTATTTGATGAGGTAGAGTCAGTCATAGTCGGCGTCTTTTTTGCAATTCAAGATGTCGATATGATAACAAGTTTGTAGGAAGCTCGGTATAGTCAATCCTATATAAATCAAATACTATGTCAGGCTTGCTCAGTCTACTATGATTAGCACTTTGCGGAAACTATAGCCCATTAAAAAAGGCAAATAACGTTAATCGCTATTTGCCCTTTTTATGATTTCTGCTATTAAGCAGCTTTTAGCCTTCTAACCCTCATAATCACGAACTTGATTACGTAGCTGCTGCTTGTATTCAGGCGTGATTGGTTCGTTCTCTTCATCAAGCATAATCGCGTCAAGGTCGCTTGCCATCATATAAGCAATGCTCATCATGCTATCGAAGCTGCGCACGGCTTGTGGATGCGGCAATGACAAGAACACGACGACACCGTTATAGGTATTGGTCGCAACACTATGCGGATCAAATGGTGCGATACCGCTATCAGTAATGCCCATCATACTAAACCACAGCATACCCGTGCCGTCTTTTTGCTCATAGCGATGGAACATATTCATCGCGCCATAGCGTAGACCGTATTTATCAATCAATGCTAGCAGGTCACGACCACGAATAATCGCCGCTGGACGATCGCGATACTGGTGCGGCAAGATGGTGATATTGATATTGTCTTTGGCATTAATCAATGGGCCGTTTTGCGCGTCATCACCTGACTCTGATAGATGCTGATCCAGTATCGGGCTGTTGTCATCGAAGCTTGGCTCTTCTGCCGTATCGATGGTTGGCATCAGGCTATCAGTCGCTGACATTAGGCTAGAGAACGCATCAGGCTCTTGCTCGATATGCATCTGATCGGCGACTTCTACAAACTCAGCACTATCGGCACGGCGTTGCTCTTCTTGCCAGCGCGCGTAGTCCGCTTCATCGATGACGTCATGATCGTCAGTTGCTACATGGTCACGCTCAGCCGTTAGTTGAGCGTCAACGTTGGTATGTGCTTGCGTCAATGGCTCTTCTTCAACCACAGCATCTAAGTAGCTACGATCTGGACCGATGCTCGTCTCGCCTGCGACTGTATCATCAAGATCTGGCTGATCGACGATGTTGCGCTCGTGACGCGGTATGATCGGAATACCATTTTTATCATAATTGACCGCAGCAGCTTCGGTAGCACCGCGGCGCTTAAAGCTACGAATGACCATAAACAGCCCTGCGAGCACGATAAACGCGGCAATGGCAATCAATATAAACTGAATAACGGTCATGATAAATACATCCTAGTATATATAACAAAAGGGAATACACAAACGAGCATAAATGGCAATATTCTAGCATGGCTGACCTATATCGTCACCACATTGTGTACTTTATAACCAGTATGCTGGACTGAGGTCAAGCTTATTTGCATTTATGCCAATTGATTGATTATATTTGCATCGCGCTGATTCTCATAGCACTTTTAATGTCGGCTATTTCACACTTAGCTCTCTACGTAACGCGCAGCTTCATCGAGTGACACACTGACTAGTGTAGAAATGCCTGCACTTGGCATGGTAATACCTTTTAGCTCATCAGCAATTTGCATCGTTAATTTATTATGACTGATAAAGATAAACTGCAAATCATCTGCTAGCTCATGGATGAGACTGGTAAAGCGCGCAACGTTTGCATCATCAAGCGGTGCATCGACCTCATCAAGCACACAGAACGGTGCGGGATGCTGCTTAAATATCGCAAAAATCAAACTCAATGCAGTAAGGGTTTTTTCACCGCCCGATAGCACCGCTAAGCGACTGTTACGTTTACCCTTCGGCTGCGCCATTAAGGTAAGCCCTGCCCGCCATTGTTCGGACTTTGGCGTATTGGCTGGCATCTCGTCAGTGTTCAACGTCAGGCTAGCCTGTCCACCGCCAAAGACTTTGGCAAATAAGTTGGCCAACTCATTATTGACCGCATCAAGTGTCTGCATAAACAGTGTCTTGGTCGTCTCATCAATTGAGGCAATCGCTTCGGTCAATGTCTGCATACTGGCCGCGATATCTGCCGTCTGCTGTGCGAGCGGATCTAAGCGTTCGTTTACCTCGGCCAACTCTGCGACCGCTGCCAAATTCACTGGCCCAATCTTACTCAATTGCTGGGTTAACTTAGCTCGCTCGGACTCTAGCTCAGCGATTTTGTCTGGACGGACGCGGCGATCATGAGCGATAAAATCTGCTAGCAAGTTTGAGACGCTCATGCTTTGTTGCGGTTGCTCTGCTTGCGCTTTATATTTATGACTTACACGATAATAAGCATCTAAAGCGCTCTGCGTGTGTGCGCTAGCATCTTCCAAGCGCGCTGCACTCAGTGCCAGCTCAGTAGCATGACGGGCAAGCTCGCTTTGCTGCGTTTGTAACGTATTTTGCAATGTATCAAATGCTGTCTGCTGCTCAGCGTACGTTTGTTTTAGTGCTGTTAGCGCAGTATCACGCTCGTTCAATAGCACTTGCTGCTCATCGCGCGTTACCTGTGCAGACTGCAAAGCTGCTTGTAGCTCTGGCAACTTGGATTGCTGCTTCTCGTGACGCGTCTGTAGACTTTGCTCATTCTCTAACGACTTGTCGTGTTGCTCAGTTGCACGAGCCAGACTACTAACACTATGCTCCAAGCGCATCTCGTATTGCTGAATACGCAGCTGCAATGCTTGCCACGCGTCATCATCAGCTTGACGCGCACGGTTTAGCTCGCTGCGCTCAGCTTGCAGTTGCTGAGTTGTCGCTCGTGCTTCTACTATTTGCGGCGTTAGCGTAGCAATCTCGCTTTCAATGTGCTGTTGTTCTTGCTCAAGGGTTTGTTGCTCTTGCGTCAGTTCTTGCTTTTCCTGCTCAAGCGTTACTTTATCAGCGTTCAGGCGTTGGCTATCCGCTTGCAACCGCTCGGCATTAGCTCTCTCGGTCGTCAGTTGCTGCTGGTATTGATGTTTATCACGGGTTAACTGCTCAGCTTGCGCGCGCGTTTCTTCCAAACTGACTATCAATGCATCATAATCGCGCTGATTTTTGGCGATAGATTTTTGCTGATCTTGTATTTTGCTTTCAAACTCATCAAGCAAGTCTTCTAATGCTTGCAAACGCGTACGCTGTTGCAGGCGCTGCGTGAGGAATTGGCTATTGCTATCGTTTTGCTCATCCTGTGCACCAGCAAATTTGCTTAAATTAATCGTCCCATGACGACTGATCAGCCAACCATCTACGGTAAGTAAAATAGCGGACGGCGGTAATGACCTTAGTACGTTAGTAAGTGTGTCAATCTCATGCTGCTCACTGGTTTCAAACTGCGCTGTATATATATAGCACTGTTGCCATAGCGAGAGTAGAGGCTGAGTAATCAACTGCGATACTGGCAATACTCTATCAATCAAATTATCTGACAATTCGCTGACAAACTCTTGGTCACTAATAGCACTTTGCGCAGTAGGCAACCATAGGCTATGACCCGTCTCTACTAGAGCTTTGTCTTTTTCACTGGCAGGTGTATTTTGTGCCGTTTGATAAGTCAGTAAATCTGCAACGTCATGCTCAAGCGCTTGCCACAAGCTATCGGCTCTTTGAGAAATACCGTTAGCGTTATTAGTGTCTGATTGCTTGATTTGGTTAGCTTTTTGGTTAGCAACCAGTACATGGCTATCTAGCCACAACGCCAAGATACTATCGAGTAGCGGCGCATACTCCTGCCCTTTCGCACTTAGCTCAATCTGCTCACGTAGCGTTGCAATGGCTAACGGCTGATGATGTATGCCATCGCTATCCGTCTTGTCTGTCGCAGTAACTTTCGACTTTTCTGATTGCTGTTGTGTAGGTTTTGGATGCAATATCTGATGCAGGGTATCGTATTCGCCTGCCAGCAGCGCATGACGCTTTTCATCATCGCTAAGCTCGCTCTGCTGTGCGTTTAGTCTCTGCTGCAAGCTATGCGCTTGCGGTTGTATCTCGGATAATCGTTCATCGACGGCTTCGCGTTGACGCTCAACCTGCTGCAACTGTGTGTTTAGCTCAGTAACTTGCTGTTCTAGCACCTGACTTAGATCTTGCGCATTATCCGTCTTACTCACATTAGTACGATCAGATGGTGCTATAGACTGCTGTAATTGCTGCCACAGGTTTTGCCAGTTTTGCTCGCGGCGTTGCCATTTATCATGACTCTGCTGATGGCGCTTTTGCGCTTGAATGTTGATAGCTTGCTGCTGCTCAAGCGAACGGGCTTTATCTTGCAAGCGTGACAGATTGTTTTGCGCTTCATGCCACGCGCGTTGTAGTGGCTGCTCGTTACGCTTATAGTTATCGCGTTTGTCTGTCAGCTCAATCAGCTGCGGACGTAACGTTTCTAGCGCTTGATTCTGCTCAGCTTGTTCAGCGTTGAGCCGTTCGATATCAGCGAGTGATTGAGCACGCTGCTGAGCCAAGCCAGACAGTTGCTGCTCGATAGTAGTCAGCTGTGACTTAGCATCACTTAGCTTATGTTCCGCTTGTTGATAGCCGAGCTGCTGCTGATAGTGAGCGCTTTGGGCATCGTCTTTGAGCCATTGCTCTTGATTAATACGCGCAGTGAGCTTATCTTGCTGCGCTTTGAGCGTGTCGTAGTCAGCTTGTAGTGTCGACACCTCAGTAGCACTACGTTCATGCGCTACTTTCTGCTGTTGATGCGTTTGCTTGGCTTGATAGAGCTGCTGAATAGCAAGCTGCTGCTCGATATCAGCTAGTGTTAATGCTAATTCCTCGTAACGCTGCGCACTAGCCGCCTGTTTAGACAGTGACTTTTGTTGACGCAGTAATTCGCTTTGCATATCGTGCAGGCGCGCTAGATTGTCTTTTGTTTTCTCTAGCTTCTTTTGCGTTTCTTCACGGCGCGCCTGATAGCGAGAGACACCTGCCGCCTCTTCGATAAACTCACGCAGCTGCACAGGACTAGACTCAACAATGCGCCCAATCATGCCTTGCTCAATCACCGCATAGCTACGTGCGCCAAGCCCTGTACCTAAAAACACATCGACCACATCACGGCGACGACAACGCGTACCATTGATAAAATAATCTGAGCGGCCATCCTTATTTACCTGACGGCGAACCGATAGCTCTTGGTACAAGTTAAACTCGTGGCGAATACCAGTCTGCTCATCTTGGGTATGCTCAAAGGTCAGCTCGACACTGGCGACACTTTTGGCTGTTTTATCTTGCGTACCGGCAAAGATAACATCGCTCATGGCCCCGCCGCGTAACTGCTTGGCAGAGGTTTCGCCCAGTACCCAACGGATGGCATCAATCACATTGGATTTGCCACAGCCGTTCGGCCCGACGATGGCGGTGATACCATGACGAAAAGTAAAAGTGGTTGGATTGGCAAAGGATTTGAAGCCTGCCAGCTTTAGAGATTTTAAACGCATGAAGAGTCAATAAACTTAGCAAAAACAGGCGGCTATTCTACCTGAAATTGTAGTAGGTTTTTAGAGTTAAACGGCTAAGTGCACAAACGATTTTGATTCAAGGCTTTGATGGAACCCTCGCAGCAGTTTTTGCTCCACTTGGCAGACGCTATTTTCTGCTAAGTAGCGATTATTAAACTCGATAAAGGCTGACCAAGAGATACTTGCTACTTCTAAATAATCGACTATCTCTAACAGCTCTGGTCTTAGCAAATGCTGATACTTCCTTGGCCGTTTATGACACAGAGCCAGCTCCCTATTTACGAGCGTTTGCTTGTTTTGCTTTAGCGCGTCACCACCGATAAATAACAGCAAAAACTTTGCCCCTTTATCGATAAAGCCTTTTTCTAATAAATGCTCATACATCAGACAGTACTTTAGGATTGGGTCTGGGTTTTTCCGACCAGCGAGTTTTAACTCATTGGCTATCAGCACATTCGCCTGATGGTTATAGGCGAGGTTGTCCATATACATTGCTTTTAGCTCTGTACTGTTTTCAAACATGCCGCTATTACCATGTGTCGACCATGATCCACTCGGCTCAAAGTTGATAAATTGCTGATAAAATAAGTTTAGATAAACATCACTGCACAAGCTCAAAAAGATATCGAACTCTTTATTGAGATAGTCTTCAGAAAAGAACGTTACGCGGCGCACGGCTTCTCTTGCATTACAGATACCCATCGTTTGCGTTGAATACGTCTCTAGCTGCTCAGTCTCATTCATTTTTGTATTGAGCTTTTTGATGACTGATTGCTCAATCTCTTCTATATTTTTATCTTTCAAATCTGGGTGGGCGACCCATTCGATGATTTGGCGTACGTATTGCTTTTTAGTGATGCCTAAAATGCGCTGCGGCTCCCATGCCAAAAACTCTACCATATTAGAGAGACCTGTCGTCCATGATAACTGGTCTTTTAGATGATTCATTGAGCCGAAAACACGGCGGTACTTTTCTGCAGCTTTCATACTAATAATGTCTCACGGTTTGCATACTAATTTTATAAAAACTCATTATTGCTATAAAACACCCAACCCACTCAATAACAACTGTCCTCCAGCAAATATTAACAATACGCCAAATGCGCGCTTAAGCATCAGCGCAGGTAATATGTGGGCAAGCTTGGCACCGACTTTTGCCATGGCAAAGCTAGCGACTGAAATAAACAAGAATCCTGTGACATGGACAAATCCTATTGTGCCCTCGGGCAGATTGACTACGTCTTGACCGAACCAAGCAAAGCCTGCTGCTCCAGCCAGTGCAATTGGTAAACCGCATGCCGCTGACGTGCCGACCGATTGTTTCATCGGCAGCCCTGCCCAGTTCAAGAACGGCACGGTCAAGCTGCCGCCGCCAATACCAAAAATAGATGACGCCATACCAATGCCAGTACCTGCACCAAACTGGATGCCGGCCGATGGTAACGGTTTACCCACTTGTTCTTTATTTGAAAAGAACAGCATTTTTAGAGCGACCAATAGCGCACCGAAACCAATGATAGCCTGTAGCGCTTGCCCATCAATCATATCCGCGATACCAGCGCCAACCAAACTACCGATGACCAACCCAAGCGCCATCTTGCACCATACTTCCCAGCGCACGCCGCCGCGCTTGTTATGTGCCGTCAGTGAGCTAATTGAGGTCACAACGATGGTCGCCAATGACGTACCAATGGCCAAATGGGTGATTACTTCTGGCGAAAAGTCATAAGCGGTAAAGATCCAGACCAAAGCCGGCACGATAATCATGCCACCGCCGACGCCAAACAGGCCCGCGCTGACACCCGCAAACGCGCCTGCAATCACAAACCACACATATAACATCATAGAACGAACCTTTTATAATACTGACTGGCGCTATAGTACTCACTAGCGCTTAGGCGTGCTTAATTGTATTTGCCAAATCTCAACGTGACCTTTATGCTGTTTACTCGGTACTGTCTGACCGCAACAATCGCTCAGTATATCAAAGTTTCCTTTAACCACATTGACTAAACTTATGCCACCACTCACTAGTTTTTCTACCTATCTATCCGAGCTCAATCATCGTCATGTGGCTAGTAGTGCCTCGACCAATAGCGAGCTGATAGAAGCCTTGCAAAACGGGTCGTTAGATGTCGCCACCGTACACGTTTTGACCGCGGAAACCCAAAGCGCAGGTCGTGGTCAGCACGGGCGCTCGTGGCAATCACCGCGCGGCAATGTCTATCTGTCGCTATACCATCCTGTGCATATGCCAATCAGTGGCTTATTATCGCTCATCATTGGCCTTGAACTGGCGAAGATGCCTATCATTCAAATGTTGAACGAGCAACTACAATCGCAGGGACTGACCCCAATTGGTGTGAAATGGGCAAATGACTTGGGCTTTTATCCCCCTCAAGAAGCCCATCATGCATCATCGGATAACGCCGCCACACAGCAACAGCAACAGCAACAGCAACAGCACACATTACCTTTTCAAAAACTCGCTGGCATCTTAATAGAACCCGTGACCAAGTCTGGCAAATTGGTCGGTGTGGTGCTAGGCATTGGTCTCAATGTAAAAGCGGCGCCAACGCTCACCGCGCAAACCTCTGAGGGGATGAGTTATCAGGCGATAAGCTTACAAGACATTAATGAGAGGCTACCTTTAGAGACACGATCTGCGAGCCTACCAGACCTACCAATGCTCTATCAGCAGATGAGCAAAGCATTGATAGCGGCGATGACGCGCTTTGAGCATTTGGGCATAGAGCAGCCAACGGGTCATACTTATTATTTGGATAGTTTTTTGGAGCAGTTTGCGACAATGGATGCGCTATCAGGTCTGCGCTTACGCGTCACCCAAGACTATAATAACGAAGAAAAAGTCGTGACGGGAATCGCTTGCGGTGTCGACACACATGGCTGTTTGCAATTGCGCCAAGATAGCGGTAAGATTTCTACGCTTTTTACTGGACGCATCGACGTTATTTATTAGGCTTAGACAACTATATTGATGAACACCATCATTAACGAGCACTATATAAAGGGACTTTTATGCTCTGGCTTGATCTTGGAAATACCCGCCTAAAATACTGGCTAACCGATGATATCGGACAAATAGTCGCACATGATGCCAAGCAGCATTTGCAAGCGCCTGCCGAACTACTTATGGGTCTGACGGATCGCTTTGAACGTTACGCGCCTGATTTTATTGGTATCTCATCGGTATTAGGCGACAATCTAAATGCCAAAGTATCAGAAACACTCAGTCGTTTGAATATTCCGTTTGAGTTTGTCCATGTCGATGCCGCACACGCGCTGATGAAAAGTGCTTACAGTGATCAGCAGCTCGGCTGTGATCGTTGGCTACAGATGCTGGGCGCGGTCGATAAGAAAAAACGCCAGTGTGTGATTGGTTGTGGTACAGCGGTGACTATTGATTTGATTGATCATGCTGAGCATCTGGGCGGTTATATTTTCCCCAGTATCTACCTGCAACGTGAATCACTGTTCTCTGGTACTAAGCAAATCACCATCTCGAACGGTACTTTTGATAGCGTCAACCAAGGCTTGACCA
Organism: Psychrobacter proteolyticus; assembly: GCF_039762275.1. GTDB lineage: Bacteria > Pseudomonadota > Gammaproteobacteria > Pseudomonadales > Moraxellaceae > Psychrobacter > Psychrobacter proteolyticus_C. The sequence continues at coordinate 110,651 of NZ_JBDLOB010000002.1, forward strand.
CTCAAGACGCGGTCCATCGCGGTATTTTGCTTTCTATCGTCGGCGCGATCAATGAGATTAGCCATCGCCATCCTAATTTTGAATTGATTATGACAGGTGGAGATGCAGCCATTATCTCGCAGCATGTTAATCGCCCAGTACGCTTGCGTGATGATTTATTATTAAATGGTTTGGCAAGGTATTTTGATTATCGCAATAAGTCTTAACCGCTTATAGATAATTCGGTTCGACGTCGACACAAAAAAAGCAGCACGTTTTGAACGTGCTGCTTTTTTATTTTATATTAGAAAATAGCTAAGGCGTCATTAGCTGTCTCTTATTTGGTCTCGTTAAACAGCTCGCGACCAACTAGCATACGGCGGATTTCACTGGTACCTGCGCCAATCTCATACAGCTTAGCATCACGCCAGTAGCGACCAAGTGGATACTCATTGGTATAGCCGTTTCCGCCAAATATTTGAATGCCTTCGCCTGCCATCCATGTGGCTTTTTCGGCACACCATAAAATCACACTGGCGCAATCTTTACGTACTTCTCGACTATGACCAGCACCGCGCGCGTCCAACATATCGAGGTTTTTACCCACAGTATATAAGAAGCTACGACCTGCTTGCAGTATCGTATACATGTCCGCAACTTTACCTTGGATAAGCTGGAACTCACCGATCGCTTGACCAAACTGTTTACGGTCATGGATATAAGGCACGACATTGTCCATCACCGCTTGCATGATACCGATAGGACCTGCGGCCAATACGGCACGCTCGTAATCTAGGCCACTCATCAATACCTTAACGCCTTCATTAAGACCACCCAAGATATTTTCGCTTGGTACTTTTACATTATTAAAAGTCATCTCACCAGTATGGCTACCACGCATGCCGAGCTTGTCTAGCTTTTGCGCGGTACCAAAACCTTCCATACCTTTTTCAACGATAAAGGCCGTCATGCCTTTTGCACCCAATTCAGGATTGGTCTTGGCATAGACCACCATCACGTCAGCATCAGGACCATTGGTAATCCACATTTTGCTACCGTTCAACACATAGCTGCCGTCTTTTTCTTCAGCTTTTAGCTTCATACTAACGACGTCTGAGCCAGCGCCTGTCTCACTCATTGCCAATGCACCGATGAACTCGCCACTGATTAGTTTTGGCAGATATTTCTGCTTTTGTTCTTCAGAACCATTACGTTTGATTTGGTTAATACATAGGTTAGAGTGCGCCCCATAGCTAAGCGCTACCGATGCCGAAGCTCGGCTAATCTCTTCCATCGCGACCATATGTGCGACGTAGCCCATATTGGAGCCGCCATACTCTTCTGGAACGGTAATACCATGTAGACCGAGGTCACCCATCTTTTGCCACAGATCCATTGGAAACTCATCACTGCTATCAATCTCAGCAGCACGTGGGGCGATCTCGTTTGTTGCAAACTGCTGCACGACATCACGTAGGGCGTCAATATCTTCGCCAAGTTGAAAATTTAATCCAGGTAAACTCATAACCATTCCTTGTTTTTAGTATTTAATTTTTACGATAATTTTTAAGACTGACGTTTATTGATTAAGGCACGTGCCACATTTGAACCATTCGGACGCTTTAAGAACTCACTGATACGTTCACCTGCCACGACTAATTTATCCAAATCGATGCCTGTGCTGATACCCATACCATGCAGCATATACACCACATCTTCGGTCGCGACATTGCCCGTTGCGCCTTTAGCATAAGGACAACCGCCCAAGCCAGCGACAGAGGTATCAAACTCACTCACACCCATTTGTAATGCAGCCAAAGTATTGCTCAATGCTTGACCATAAGTATCATGAAAATGACCCGATAGCATAGAGATATCAGCATACTCGAGTGCAGCTTGCAACGCTCGTTGTACTTTGAGCGGTGTACCCACACCGATCGTATCGGCAATACCAATCTGCTCTGAACCGATCTCAATCAACCGCTTGGTCACATACGCTACTTGGCTTGGGTCAATGTCACCTTCATAAGGACAACCGACCGTACAAGAGATAACGCCACGTACTTTGATGCCTTGCGCTTTTGCCGCAGCAGCTACTGGCGCAAAACGCTCAATACTTTCATCGATACTACAATTGATATTTTTTTGACTAAAGGTTTCGCTGGCTGAGCCAAAGATGACGATTTCATCAGGACGATGTCCGATGGCATTTTCAAAGCCACGCATATTGGGTACGAGTACCGAGTAACAAACTTCTGTCTGCCGCGTAGGTGCTAGCGCGTCAAGCAATGCGCTGTTATCGCCCATTTGTGGCACCCACTTTGGCGAGACAAAACTGGTCGCTTCCAATTTTTTAATACCCGCCGCAATCAAATCATTGATGAGCGTTTGCTTAACCTCAGTCGGTACTGTCGTTGACTCGTTTTGCAAGCCATCACGTGGACTGACATCAACGATGCTGACATGGCTTGGATACGAATGGCTCATACTTGTCGTCCTTTTTGTTATTTGCGCTTTGATGAGGCTTTCTTATTAGTCTTCGTCAGCTATGCGCTCTCACTATCGATGCGCAGTAGCTCATCACCATCAGCGACCAAATCACCTGCTGCAAATAACAGTTCTGCTACCACACCATCCGTCGGTGCGGTAATGGTATGTTCGATTTTCATAGCTTCGATGACGGCAAGTGGCTCGCCTTTTTTCACAGTATCGCCAACAGCTACTTTGAATGCAACCACTTGTCCTGGCATTGGTGACTTCAAACTGCCAACTGCTGCTGTGTCTTCGCCCACATGTGCCATGATATCAATAAGCGTAATTTCATCACGTCCGCTATCTGTGAATACGTAGACCGTCTCGTTATTCACCCAACTTTGGGCACTGATACGTGCACCTTCTAACCATAAGGTATGATTGTGCGCGTCACTGCTATCGTAGCTAATTTGACCTTCATAAATCGTTTCGGTCTGAGCCGCTACATTGATATTGCTATCATCCTGCATATTCGCGATTTCTTTACCAATGACGAGCGTAAAACTATTGAGACTATCGCTGCCTTTTTTGCTATCAGCACAACTCGCATTATGCCAATTACTGATGCGAGCGCTGTAGGCTTGCTCATCATAAACCAAGCTAAATGAACGAGTATAATCACTATAAGCACGGAAACCCGTTGGCTTGCTAAATGGATCTGAGCCCTGAGTAGTCGCTTCACTCGCAAGCTGCTGCGTAATAGCTGTCACCACAAGCGTCGATAATTCAAGAGGATGCTGGTCAAAAAGCTTATCCTGCTCGCGTTCTATCAATGCCGTATCAAGATTGGCTTTGCTAAATGAATCGGTATTTAAAATATAACGCAAAAATGCCACGTTGTTTGGCAGACCCACAATACGCGTCTGTGCCAATGCACGATCTAGTCTCGCCAACGCTTGCTCGCGCGTAGGAGCATGGACGATAAGCTTGGCAATCATAGAGTCGTAAAAAGGACTGATCACATCACCCTCACGTACGCCATCGTCAATACGCACATCGGTAATGTTAAAGGTACTATGCTCAGGCTTTTGATAAGTGAACAACGTACCTGTCGCTGGCAAGAAATTGTTGTCAGGGTTTTCGGCACAGATACGCGCTTCAATTGCATGACCGTTGATAGCCAGATCGTCTTGCGTTTTTGGCAATGGCTGACCCGCAGCAACCAACAGCTGCCACTCGACCAAATCGACACCAGTAATGGCTTCACTAACCGGATGCTCAACTTGCAAGCGCGTATTCATTTCCATGAAATAAAAATTCATAGAGTCTTCACGCTGCTCAACGATAAACTCGACCGTACCTGCACCAACGTAATCGACCGCACGTGCAGCTTCGATTGCCGCTGTGCCCATCGCTTCACGCATGGCAGTATCGACACCGGGCGCTGGCGCTTCTTCTAGTACTTTTTGATGGCGGCGCTGTACTGAACAATCACGCTCAAACAGATGCACATAATTACCATGCGTATCACCGAATACTTGGATTTCGATATGACGTGGTTTTAGCGCGTATTTTTCGACCAATACTTGATCATTGCCAAAACTGGTAATCGCTTCTCGGCGGCATGAATCTAACAAATCAATAAAATCGCTGCTTTTTTCAACGATACGCATACCTTTTCCGCCGCCACCTGCACTGGCTTTAATCAAGACAGGATAGCCAATGTCATCTGCCTGCTGCTGCAAAAACTGTGCGTCTTGATTGTCACCATGATAGCCCGGTATCAGCGGCACACCAGCTGACTCCATCAAGCGCTTAGACTCAGATTTGCCGCCCATGGCACGAATAGCATCCGCCGATGGGCCAATAAACACCAAGCCAGCATCTTGGCAAGCCTGCGCAAAGTCTGCATTTTCGCTTAAAAACCCATATCCTGGATGAATCGCCTGAGCACCCGTTTGCTTAGCGATAGCAATAATAGCATCGCCTTTGAGATAACTGTCTTTCGGTGCCGAACCGCCCAAATAGATAGCCTCATCACAGACAGCCACATGTTTGGCCTCACGATCCGCATCGGAATAAACAGCAACGGTACTGACGCCAAGACGCTTAGCAGTCGCGGCCACTCGGCAAGCAATTTCACCACGGTTGGCGATTAGAATTTTAGAAAACATAACTATCCCTGTGTCTTGTCGTTATTATTTGACGTCTTGTCTATTTACCCATTTGCCTATCATTGTTCTGCTACTAGTTAGTCTGCCGTTAACCAATCAGGTTTACGTTTTTGCAAAAACGCCTGTACACCCTCGCGGCCTTGTGTTGATGAGCGGATATCAGCAATACCTTTGACCGTGTCAGAAATCAGCTCATCTGTAATAGGTGCACCAGCGACATCGTGTAATAGCTGTTTGCAGGTTTTTACCGCGTCAGGGCTATTTTTGACGACCTTGTTACAGAACGCAGCCACTTCATCGGCCAGCCATTCTTCGCTAACACGCTCATGGATAAAACCAAGCTGACGCGCCTTTTTGGCATCAAACACTTCAGCACTTAAGAAATAACGCTGCGATGCTCTAGCGCCTAGCGCTCGGATAACATAAGGACTGATAGTAGCAGGGGCTAACCCTAAACGGACTTCGCTGAGGCAAAAGTTAGCAATCTTAACGGCGATAGCCACATCACAAACAGCAACCAAACCCATGCCTCCTGCATAAACATCGCCTTGAATAGCCGCAACTGTTGGCTTAGGACATTCATAAATAGTCTTAAGCATTTGCGCCAATTTATCAGCATCCGCTAGATTCTCTTCATAGCTATAATCCGCCATGGCACGCATCCAATTCAAATCAGCGCCTGCACAAAATGCCTTGCCAGCAGCCGCTAGCACAATGACACGTACCTCATCATCAGCACCAAGCGTACTGAATGCATCGGTCAGCTCAGCTATCATTTCATCGTTAAAGGCATTACGTATCTCAGGACGATTTAACGTCACTGTCGCCACGTGCTGCTCAACGTTAACCAATAGGCTTTTGTAATTTTTATCACTGTCTTTTTGCATAACTTTCTCTATATTTTTTATGTAAATACTTAAACAAACTCTTGGTCAATCCATAATAATGTTAATACAAGGAAACCAAGTACAAAGACTAAGCGTAGATGTACCAATCGTACTTCAAATGAAGTTGACACAGCGGTCGCTTATTATGGGAAGACCTTAGAACGCTTACATTCTAAAGACACCAAACGTCGTCTCTTCAATCGGCGCGTTATAAGCCGCGCTTAGTCCTAACGCCAATACATTACGCGTATCAGCAGGATCAATTACGCCGTCATCCCACATACGTGCGGTGGCATAATACGGATGACCTTGCTCTTCGTACATTTCACGAATCGGCGCTTTAAATGCGGCTTCGTCTTCATCACTCCACGCTTCACCTTTGCGATCAAAGTTATCACGTTTGACCGTCGCCAGTACTGATGCAGCTTGCTCGCCGCCCATGACAGAGATACGCGCATTTGGCCACATCCATAAGAAACGCGGGCTATAAGCACGACCGCACATACCGTAGTTACCAGCGCCGAACGAGCCACCGACGATAACTGTGAATTTTGGTACTTTGGCATTAGCCACCGCCATTACCATCTTGGCACCATGACGAGCGATACCTTCGTTTTCGTATTTACGACCCACCATGAAGCCAGTAATGTTCTGGAGGAATACTAATGGGATTTTGCGTTTACAGCACAGCTCAATGAAGTGCGTGCCTTTTTGCGCTGACTCACTGAACAAGATGCCGTTATTGGCAATAATCCCAACAGGCATCCCTTCGATATGAGCGAACCCGCAGACTAGCGTCGTACCAAAACGCGATTTAAACTCATCAAAGGCACTATCATCAACGATACGCGCGATGATTTCTCTGATATCAAATGGCTTGCGCTTGTCCGTTGGAATCACACCATAGAGCTCTTTGGCATCATAACGTGGCGGACGCGGTGTGATTTGATTAGGAATATTTTTTGTAGGGCGATTGAGATGACTGACGATATTACGGGCAATCGATAGTGCGTGCGTATCGTTTTGCGCTAGATGATCGACCACACCTGATAGTCTAGTATGTACATCACCGCCGCCCAAGTCTTCTGCGGTAACCTCTTCACCCGTTGCTGCTTTTACCAGTGGCGGACCACCCAAAAAGATAGTGCCTTGCTCTTTGACGATAATAGATTCATCACTCATGGCAGGCACATAGGCACCGCCAGCCGTACAGCTACCCATGACCACAGCAATCTGTGGAATGCCTGCCGCACTCAGATTTGCTTGATTAAAGAAGATACGACCGAAATGCTCTTTATCAGGGAACACATCATCTTGGTTCGGTAAGTTTGCACCACCTGAATCAACCAGATAAACGCATGGCAGATGGTTTTCTTGCGCAATTTCTTGCGCACGTAGGTGCTTTTTGACGGTCATTGGATAGTATGTGCCGCCTTTTACCGTGGCATCATTACAGACAATCATACACTCGATACCATTGATACGACCGATACCCGCAATAACACCAGCCGCTGGAATCTCTTCGCCATACATATCATGTGCAGCCATCGGTGCCACTTCTAGGAACGGTGTGCCTACATCCAATAAACGCTCGACGCGCTCACGTGGTAACAACTTGCCACGCGCTAAATGCTTGGCTCGTGCGCGCTCTGAGCCACCTTGGGCAACTTTACGCAAGTGTACATACAAGTCATCGACTATCTCTTGCATCGCGGCACTGTTTTGCTGAAAATCGCTTGAGTTTGGACTCAGTTTACTGGTTATGATAGCGCTCATGATATCCCTTTTTTTCTTATACATAGATAGATACGTAGATGTGAGTAGCTTTTTATATAAATGATACTAACTACTATTTTTAAGCGTTGCTCACATATAGTCGATTCAATTTAAAAGTAGTACAAGGCAACCGAGTGCAGATGTATGTGTGATACTTCAAGCGAGGTTAACGCTGTAATACTTTTATAGTGAAATGAATATGGTTAGTCTTTTATTTTTTAGAGCAGATAAGCAAGCTTACTACAAACCCAACTCTTCTTTCATTTGCTCAATGATTTTATATTTTTGAATTTTGCCAGTGATGGTCATTGGATATTCAGTCACAAAGCGATAGTAAGTCGGCACTTTATAGTGAGCGATATGCTCGCTACAGAACTCGCGTACTTCTTGTTCAGTCAAGCAGCCAGGTTCTTTTGGAATAATCCACGCTGCCAGCACTTCACCATAACGCTCATCTGGTATACCCACGATTTGTACATCACGAATCTTTGGGTGACGATAGAGGTAATTTTCAATTTCTACTGGATAGATATTTTCGCCGCCACGAATCACCATGTCTTTACTACGGCCGACGATTTTTACGTAGCCATCTTCATCCATCGTAGCCAAGTCACCCGTATGCATCCAACCATCTTGGATGGCCTCACGCGTTTTAAAGCGGCTGCCCCAATAGCCTTTCATCACTGAATAGCCTCGCGTAAGCAGCTCACCTGTCTCACCTAGCGGGGCAATTTCACCTGTTTCTGTATCGACGACTTTAACCTCAAGCGCAGGCTGTACCAGTCCTACCGTCGAGACCTGTTTATCAAGTGGCGTATGCTCATTGGTCTGGCAAGATACAGGACTGGTCTCTGTCATGCCATAGGCAATGGTGACTTCGCTCATATGCATCTTATCGATGACGCGGCGCATGACTTCAATCGGACAGCTAGACCCAGCCATGATACCCGTGCGAAGGGTAGACAAATCAAAGTTTTCAAATTCAGGATGGTCAAGCTCAGCGATAAACATCGTTGGCACGCCGTGCAGACCTGTACACTTTTCTTCTTCGACTGCCTGCAATACGGTCAATGGCTCAAAGCCGTCGTTTGGATATACGATACAACCGCCATGCGTGAGAATCGCTAGATTACCAAGCACCATGCCAAAACAATGATACAAGGGCACTGGAATACACAGCCTATCCTCTTCGGTAAGGTTCATGGCCTCACCGATAAAGTAGCCATTATTTAAGATGTTTCGATGGCTTAAGGTTGCACCTTTTGGCGTACCTGTCGTACCACTGGTGAACTGTACATTGATAGCATCAGTGTTTTTAAGCTGGGCTTGACGCTCAGCAACACGCGGATCATTGGCATCGCCCTCGCTCATCCACGCAGAGAATTTTTGCATAAAACCGAAGGTCTCATCCGACTCTGGCTCATCAATCCAAATGATACGTTCAATCGTCGGAATCTCAACCAAATCAAGCTGAGTGTAATCTTTATGGTAAATCTCAGGGCATAGCTCACGGATTAAACTGGCATAGTCACTGGTTTTGAAATGACGCATAAGTACCAGCGCTGAGCAGCCCAGTTTATTTAAGGCATATTGCAACTCAAAAGTGCGGTAGGCAGGATTGATATTAACGAGGATAACGCCAACTTTTGCTGTAGCCAATTGCATGAGCAACCATTCAGCATTGTTGTGCGACCAAATACCGATACGATCGCCAATTTCTAGTCCCATCTCAATCATACTACTGGCTAGCTGATTCACTTGCTGCTGTAGCTCACGATATGTCCAGCGGATATTTTGATGGCGGATGACCAGTGCTTCGCGCTCAGGATATTTGGAGACAATAGCATCAAAAAAGTCACCGATTGTCGCTTCAATCAGCGGTACATCAGGACCTTTGTCATAGCTTTGAGTAAGTGGTGCATTGGCTGAGCGTGCGCCCATATTGATACTAGGAATGTTGTTTAAAATAGTATCGAAGTCAACGCGAGTCGAATCGAGATCAGGAGTTTGAGTCATAACGAGTCCTTTCGTTTTACTTTTTATATCATTTATAAATAGCACTTATTGATAGCCTGCGTGCAAACCTTCTTCCTTGGGCAGGTCTTACATAACATTTAGCTACTATAACGCCATCAATGAAAGCCTGTCAACAATATCAATACAGTATGTATCATTTAATTAGACAGTCTGCCTTTCTAATTATTAAAAGGTAACATAGAATCATGGCAGATATTTGACACAAAAAAGCCAGCCACATCATAAGCAATGGGCTGGCTCAATCATCAATACTGTCGTTTAACTAAACTGTCTGGAAAGCATCTAATAAAGGACATTACTTATAAATGATGTGCTTTTATTAGTTTTTCAAAAGACGGTATTGCAATCGTTATGCTTTAGGAACTGCAGGCGCTTTAATCGTTACCGTTGCGCTAACGGCTTCATTGTCATCAAGCAAATCCATGATTAGCTCATCATCATTCTCAGTCTTCACTTGCCAATTGCCCACTGCTTGCGGTACACCCGTCACCATCACAGAGACAGCTTTATTTTTTAGGCGAATCATTGGTGGCTTATGATCATAACCACTGTGTTCATGACCTAAGATATCATCAGCGATAGTCGCAGCCTGCGCGCGTAATGGCGCAACATAACGACAAGCAACCCCGTTGATAGACATACAGTCGCCGATGGCATAGATATTCGCTGCATTGGTACGCAACGTCGCTGCATCCACCACGATACCTGTACGGCGATCGAATTCCACACCAGCCGCCGCAGGTAATTGCTCATCGACTGTCAGACCTGTACTGGCAATCACATGATCTACAATCAATGGCTCGAGCGGCTGAGTATCAGTATTATCTGCATCCGATGATAATGGGGCATAGTCTACTCGTAGTTTCTCGGTATCTTCGCTGTCGTTGTTATCGTCATCGTCATTAACACGAGTGACAGCTGATACTTGATAACCACCTAAGAATTGAATACCCTGCGACTCGATCGCTTTGGCGATACGTGCGGTCGCTTTGGCTGGTAGCATCTGTGAAAGCGGTGCATCGTTTAAATCAATGAGCGTTACTTTATGACCAGCCTTGAGCAGGTCTTCTGCGATTTCTGTACCCACCATACCAGCACCGACGATCGCAACGTGCTGGCTACCTGTTGCTAGCTTTTCTTGTAGCTGACTAAAACGCTCGATATGATTGACATGCCAGACCAAATCTTGCGGAAGGCTTTTAGGGAAGATAGGATGCGCGCCCATCGCTAGTACCATTTTCTCATAGCCAATAGTCGTCAGCGCATCATCTGACTGTGCAGTAGATCGTACCTGTACGGTTTGGCTCACTGGATCAATATCTGTCACTTGCGTATTGGCTAGCAACGTCACTTCTGCTATGTTCGCCGCTTCGCTACCAGATGCCCGTACCAAATCTGATGCTCGTTTGTTTTGGCTGATTGCCATCGTCAACATCGGCTTATGATAACGGTCTCCACTATCAGCCGTGATTAGAGTAATTGGAATCTCTGTGTCTTTGGCACGAATGGCATCAATGACATGCCAGCCTGCCAGTCCTGCACCAATAATAACCACACCTTTTTTTGCTGCTGTACTCGATGCTACAGATAAGTTTTCTACGCTCATATAAACTCCAACATGGTTTATGAATTATTTTAGTTATCAAAAATATTGACCGCTATTGTATCAGTAAACAGCCATTCACTCACCTATCTAGCAATTCACTTAGTCAATATCGAACTCCATGCGATGTGCTGTTGCACGCATGGTTTCACTATCTATTAATTTTTCTATACAGTATAGACTTGCATGGATGCCTGCACTTATCCCCGCTGATGTAACGACATTACAAGTATCATCACTAGCATCTACAAAACGCGTATGCGAGATCACATCGATATCAGGATAAGATGCTAAATTATCCAAATCCATCCAGTGCGTGGTTGCTGACTTACCAGTTAGCAAACCTGCCTTAGCCAACAGCAACGCTCCTGTACACACTGAAAGCGTCAGCTCTGCCAAACTTGCTTGAGTGTTAATCCAATCAATTACCACCTTATTATATATTTCTGTTTTTTCAGCACCGTACCCACCGGGGACGATTAAGACATCAATGTCTGGATGATTGGCAAAACCATAGTCAGGAATGACTTGTAGACCGTTTCTAGCGGATATTGTGGCTTGATGCTCAGCAATAGTAATAACCTTAAAGTGCTTATCATCACTAGTACTGGTAGCATTTTCAGCCAACGAAAACACCTCAAAAGGTCCTGCAAAGTCCAACACCTCTACTTCATTGAACATTAGTATGCCGACGGTTCGTTTTAGCGTCATATTCAATCCTAATTAAGTTGATAGCGTTAAATTAAATTAAACTCATCTATATTATGACTACTATCTTTTCAAACTTGTTTGATTAATAAGATGAGCCATTTCATCTGCCTTTGCCGTTTGCAACCTCTCTAATCCTGCGACTATTCCCGCTCTATTTTCAGCAGCTTTATAGTCTCAAAGCTATCTTATTTAAATTCCTTGTGTGTAAACATTATAGGCTCTAAATTGTTGTTCAAATGGCTATACAAAAAAAGCTAAATACAAAGCGCCCTATTAAAGATAGCGTTTAACTGTCTTTAATAGGGCGCTTTAGATAATTATTAGCAGGGGAAAGAAAAGTAAGCTTTAGAACACGTCTTCATATTAGCAACACTGCTATAAAAAATCGTAAATCAGAGTGTATTTAATGATTTAAAATCTTCGATAAGAACATCTGCGCACGGTCACTTTTTGCCCCTTCAAAAAACTCATCCTTACTACAGTTTTCTACGATATGCCCTTCATCCATAAAGATAATACGATTGGCCACCTGACTGGCAAAGCCCATTTCATGCGTCACGCACATCATGGTCATACCATCACGAGTCAGCTCAACCATCACATCTAGCACCTCTTGAATCATCTCAGGATCAAGCGCGGAGGTTGGTTCATCAAATAGCATTGCGACTGGATCCATGGCCAACGCTCGTGCAATCGCGACGCGCTGCTGCTGACCACCAGAGAGTTCTGCTGGATATTTCGCCGCTTGTACCGTCAGACCAACACGGTCTAGATAGGCCATCGCTTTTTGTTTGGCCTCAGACTCTTTACGACCCAACACTTTGATTTGTGCCACAGTCAAATTATCAATGATAGTTAAATGTGGAAACAACTCAAAATGCTGAAACACCATGCCAACACGGCTACGTAACTTGGGCAAGTTGGTCTTTGGATCACCGACAGAGATACCATTGACCATGATGTCACCTTTTTGAAAAGGCTCAAGTCCATTAACTGTCTTAATCAAAGTTGATTTACCACTGCCCGATGGACCACAAACAACAACGACGTCACCTTTATGTACATGCGCCGTACAGTCAGTCAGTACTTGAAAGTCTCCATACCATTTGCTGACATTGGATATCTCAATGACCATCTCATCACTAGCATGACCACTATTGGTAACCAGCCCGCCAAAGGCATTTAAGTACGTATCAGCATTGCTCATCACTGGCTCCTAACCACATTATTTTCGATAATCATTATTTAAAAAAGGTAAATCAAACGCTCAATCTAAGCTCTCAACACTCAAAAGAGCAAGCGATAGGCGTATCAAAATAGCTATACTAAAACCGCAAACGCTTTTGTAATTGTTGCACGCCAATAGAGGCACTTAAGCTAATCACAAAATAGACAGCACCAGCACCTAAGATATACGGCGTGAGTAATCCCATTAGCTCACCGCGAACGTAGGCTGCGCGGAAAAAGTCGGTCAAACCAATGGCAAATACCAGCGTCGTATCTTGGAATAAAATAATACATTGCTGCAAAATCAGTGGCAGCATCTTACGAAAGGCTTGTGGCAAGATGACCAGACGCATGGTCTGCCCATAAGTCATACCGAGCGCTTTTGCCGCATTGACCTGCCCGCTACCAATCGATTGAATACCAGCACGTACCACTTCTGAGAAGTAAGCCGCCTCAAACATCATAAATGCGACCACACAAGAAGCAAACGCAGCATCGAGTTGCAGGTACTTACCCGCTACCCAAAGATAAATCATCGGTACGGCAAAATAAAACCATAGCAGTACCAATAGCAGCGGCACGGAGCGAAAGTAATTGACGTATAGTTTAGCTGGAATCTCAAGCGCTTTGATACCTGACAAACGCATCAATGCCAGTACAGTTCCTAAACTAATACCGCCCAAAATAGCCAAAAACAGTACTTTTAAAGTGGTAAGCATGCCACCCATCAAACCAGGATAGGCTGTTGCCAATTCGGTCATATTCATTTCTGACCTCCCGCAATAAGCCCAGGCACACGCAATTTACGTTCAATCAATCCCATAATAGCGATTAAGGATAAGTTGAAAACCAAGTAAATAATCGTCGCGTAAGTATATATCTCGATACTATTTTGAGTATATTCGCTGATGGTTTTGGTTTGGCTAATCAGCTCCATTACCCCCACAAGCGAGGCCACAGAAGCGTTTTTGAAACAGTTGGTCAACTCAGAGCTGAGCGGTGGCAAGATAATACGAAATGCCTGCGGTAGCAGTACTTCTTTATAGACTTGTGGAATGCTAAATCCTAACGCATAGGCCGCATTAATCTGTCCATCTGGTAATGACTCAATACCTGTCCGTACCTGTTCAACAATACGAGCAGCGGTAAATAGGCCAAGACCAATACTGGCTGATAACATGGCTGAGGTATTCGGAGACAAATCCTTATACCACCATTCTTGTATCGTCGGCGTGAGCCAGCCAGGCGCGATATAAAACCAAAAGAACAGTTGAACCAGCAGTGGAATATTACGAAAAAATGTCACATAAGCCGTACCGATTGCACGAGCGGTCTTGTTGGGCAAAGTACGCATGATACCGAAGATAGTACCGACGACCATCGCAATGGCCCATGCGATACTACCAATCAATAGCAGCCAGCCAAGACCTGTGATCATCCAATGGATATAGAGCTCGTTGCCAATACCAGTCTGCTCAAAGAGCACACCCCAGTTCCAGCTATAATTCATGGTTGTCTCTCCGAGCAACGATTGATAAGCCTATACGTCAAATAAAATACTGGCTATCTGAACGTATAGGCAAGCTATGTTGAGGGACAATGAGCCTTACTGCGCTGCTGCTTCTTTAGGCTGAGCGCTGTCATGCGGATTGGCAATCAAGGCCTTTAAGTTGTCTGACATCTCAAAGTTTAGATTGACGTTCTTTGGTGGGATTGGGTTCAAGAACCACTTGTCATAAATGCTATTGATTTCGCCTGAGCTAAAGACATTAGCAAGTGCTTCATCGACCACAGCTTTGAATTCAGGATCATCCTTACGCATCATACAACCATAGATTTCAAACGATTGCGGCGTACCGACGATTACCCACTCATCAGGATTTTTTGCTTTGGCTTTTTCGCCCGCGAGCAATACATCATCCATCATAAAGGCATCAGCGCGACCATTTTCTAGCATTAGGAAGCCTTCGCCATGATCTTTTGCTGAGATGATATTGGTATCCATTTTATTATCATCGTTGTACTGACGGATATAACGCTCTGAAGTCGTACCTGCTGTCGTTACCAAGGTTTTGCCTTTTAGGTCTTCAAAATCTTGAATACCAGAGTCTTTTTTGGTCAACAGACGCGTACCAATTTCAAAGAAACCGTTTGAGAATGCGACTTGCTTTTGACGTTCTTCGTTATTGGTTGTTGAGCCACACTCAAAATCTACCGTGCCGTTTTGTACCAATGGGATACGAGTTTGCGAAGTAATTAGGTTATAGCGAACGTTAAGATCTGGCATGTTTAGCTTTTGCTTAACGGCTTCAACCACTTTCATTTCCAAATCGTGAGCATAGCCAATCGGTTGGTTAGGATCATCAGCGATATAAGAGAAAGGAATAGAGGAATCACGGTGACCGACGACAATAGTGCCAGAGTCTTTGATTTTCTGTAGCGTACCGTTGGTCGTGGTTTCTGTCGTCGCTGCATCATCTGCTGGCGCATCAGTGCTGGTCTGGCTGCTGTTATTACATCCCGCTAAGCCTAATGCCATAACAGCAGCTAAAGTCAACGGTTTGGAAAATGAGTATGTCATGAAATACATCCTTTTATCGCAAGATTGAGTGAGTGCTTGGACGACATAGGCCTGATTGACCCGACTGCCCCGCATCCGTACGGTTGTTGCTGTTGTTTATCACAATGCAACTTAATGTTACTGTACAACAAATTTGCAGTAGAGGGTGAATTTTTTTTGAGAGAGTACATATTTATGAATATATTTATATCCTGGCTATAAAATGTTGGCTCATAGCGGCTATCTACTCAGAACTTTGTACAAACAGCTGCTTGGTTTTTTAAGCCTATTATTAACCTTCGCTGCTTATAATCGTCAAAACAGTCTACTAAGTGAGATTGATAAATCGGCAGTAATCCCCATAAAGCAAACAACTTCTCTATACTACAAATGACTTATGACTCAAGATATCCAAGTCCCAAATACGGACAGCCAAACTACTGGCAACCATGGCAGCAACGACATTCGCCAACGTTTCTTTGTTGAAGACTCTCCCGTGCGCGGTGATGTGGTACGCCTATCACGCAGCTACGCGAGTACGATTGCGCAAAAGCCCTATCCTGAAGCCATCAAACGCTTATTGGGTGAGATGCTGACCGCAGCGAGTTTGCTAATCAGTACGGTCAAAATCAACGGTCGCCTATCTATTCAGTTGCAGTCATCAGACAGTGACAGTTTACTGAACTGGGCGATGGCAGAATGCGATCAAGACGGTATCATTCGTGCACTTGCTAGCTGGAAAGGCGAAACGGATGAGCAAGTACAAGCGTGGGACAATATGATCCATGCCAAAGAAGCCTTTGCTGAGCTTGGGGCGATGGGACAAGGCGTATTATTTATCAATATTCAGCCTGATGGTGGTGAACCATACCAAGGTATCGTTGAGCGTAGCCACGACAATCTAGCGGACTGCTTAGCACATTATCAAAAGCAATCAGCACAGATTCCAACGTTGATTAACTTGGCATCTGATGGCCTGCAAGCCGGTGGTATATTGGTACAAATGCTACCGCGTACTGCTGAAGAAACGTCTGAAGTTGAGCAAAACCAAGACGCAGGTATCGACGATGATTTATGGACGCGCTTGTCTGTATTGACGCGCACGGTAAAAGCAGAAGAACTAACGACACTGGATGCTAACGAAATACTTTATCGCTTGTATCACGAAGAAAACATCGTGGCACCTGAGCCTGCGCCTCTATCATTTGGTTGCACTTGCTCACGCGAGAAGTGTGAAATGGCAATCGAGCAAATCGGCGAAGCAGAAGCGTTAGATATCGTCGAAGAGCAAGGCGGTACATTTGAGATGGACTGCGGATTCTGCGGTGAAGTCTATAAGTTCAATAAAGATGATGTAGCAGCAATATTTGCTGAGTAAGTTTTTTTCTTACTTACTATAAGTCAATGTTTATAAAAAAACCCTCAAGCGTCATGCTTGAGGGTTTTTGTTTTTGGAATTTTAAAATATATGACTGCTTTTACGTTGAATTGCCTTTATTCTTGATGCCATTTTTTCATATAATCAATCGCCATGATATTGATTGCCTGCCAGTCAGCTAAATGTTTTTTTGAAAACTGAAGTCTTACATAGTTGTTGTACTCAGGATACATGTAATCCATTTGGCACATTCTATCTTGGTCTTCATCAACTGTAGGCATACAGCGAATCATAAAAGGTGAGTTTAGATCAATATCTCCTATATAGTATATAAAGGGATTATCGCCTGATCCAATATATGCTTCTAGTTCATAATTGTC
Organism: Psychrobacter proteolyticus; assembly: GCF_039762275.1. Taxonomy (GTDB): domain Bacteria; phylum Pseudomonadota; class Gammaproteobacteria; order Pseudomonadales; family Moraxellaceae; genus Psychrobacter; species Psychrobacter proteolyticus_C. The sequence goes on from NZ_JBDLOB010000002.1 coordinate 127,835, forward strand.
TTTATCCAAATCTCTATTCTCTTCTTGCTTGATACTATCTATTCTAGTCGGTATATCAGCACCTTCAATTTTTGAATTTCTAGCTGCCCAACGAAACTGTATGATATCGTCGTCATGTTCAAAAATGTTTGGATCTTTGTCATTGTTGTTTAGCCCTCGACCACTTGGCCAAAAAAAATAAACGCGACCCATATCCGTCTCAAAGCTGGCGTAACTCCCTGTATCTGGTCTGACAATATGGTTTAAGGGAATGACATAACTGTCACCATTTACATCGACTTTAATTTGAGCGTTAGGGTCGTGTACATCTGGCTTGGCACAACTAATGACTATGAGTGCGCCGCCTAATAGCAAAGACACATTTCTCAATAGCCCTTTCTTCAAGGATAAAAGCATCATCGCGCAGTACATATAGCGTAGGTAACTCAAAATAATACCCACCACTCTCTACACCGCCACATCTAAACTTCTAGGATAAGAATGTATGCGCGGACGTCCAGCATAGTCACTTCGACCATTATCAAGTAGCCATTCAACCACTTGTTCGCGTACTCGTCTACTATGAATTAAGTTCATATGATTGACACCGTAGAATACCGCTTTATGACCATCTGGCACAAACAAGGCATGCTCAGCGTCATCCTCGCCTAAGGCTGAAGCCACCGATACCAAACTGTCTCCTAGCAGGTCCGTTACCTTAGAATCATAATGCGTCTCAAGCAACGCACTAGCGACAAAGTAAGTTTTAATACCACTTGGCAAGCGTGCAGGATGGCGGAAGTCTTGTGGTAGGACGCTACGTCCTTCTAATGCTTTCCAGTCCGCATCACGAATACTGCCATGACGTAGATCGATAATGCCGGCACTGCGCATATCACCGAGCTTGGCCAGTGAGCCTGCAAATGGCAGCTTGGCAATGATGTCTTGCACATAATTACCGATACGCTCAAGGACTGCCCCATGATGCGGCGAACCTAGCGTGATAAGGTTGCCCACGCGCTTGATCCAGTCTAGACGGTCTTGCTCGCCATAAAACAGTGCACTGCGAGAAACCAAGCCGCCCATACTATGTCCGACCAGATCTATCTGACTGATATTTGGGTTATCATCGACCAGCGTTTGTAGCAATTGAGAGAACTTACGGCCGCTACGAGAGATACGGCGACCTGTATTGTAATCCAGATACAGCACCGTGGTATCAGGCTGGCTGACATGAATGGCCTCACCTAAATCATTATCCGCTTGGGCTTGCCAGCTTAAATGACTCATGCATAGACCATGGCACAAAATAACGATACGGCCTGATAGCACTTCATTCTGTGGCTTGCCATCTTGAGTGTATAGCATCATCGGAATGGCGAGCGCATTTTGATTATTGACCAGATGATCACCCATGACACCATTGAGCACATTGACCAGCTTTTTTAGTGAATCTGGTAGTGGCTGCACTGACTTTTGGAGAATCAGGTTTTTGTATATGCGTAGTACAGACGCCAGATTATTACCGACTATTTGCATGACATGACGTATCGTGCCATAGATACGTCCAGTAAATCCGCGCGACCATTTATTTAAATGTTTGTCATTGAAGCGCCCCAATGGACGCAAGATAACTTCACGGTGGATGGCTTCTACGATTTCTGTAATTTCAACCACACCCATGGTAGCAAGTTGCGCCAACCCTTCAAAAAAATCAGCCAAAGATACAGGGGTTTTGTTGATTTCATCACTGTCATCTGAATCTGCTAGTAGCTTAACCAGTTCATCCATATCGATGGCTTCGAGTTGGTCGATTTGTTCATATAGATGACTGTGTAGCGGTACACTCGCATCTGGGACAAAATGCGCATCGAGCTCATGATGAGTACGAGTGTAGCTGCTATCATTTTGAGCGTCGCTGTCACTAACACTGTCGTTATAAAACACCTTTGGACTGCTCATAATATTTGCACATTCAGCGAGAAAAGTAATGGTCTATATTATCCTGTAACTGCAGCAAAGAGAAGTAAATGGTTTGACTTTAGAGCGGGATGACGACTAGCAGAGCCAGATTACTGATAAACGGTCTCGTTAGCCATCAAATCAATATGATAATAAAAAATCCCAAGCCTTAACTTGGGATTTTTATGGTTGTGAGCATTTTGGTTGTTTCTATTATTCGCCTATAGCTTATCTATCTATGTCGTGCTATCAGCTGTATCAAATGATTCTGCCAGTATGACATCACCATCCTCGCGAGTAATCATCACAGTCGCTGAGCGAGGAATACTACCGCCAGCGACAGCGCCCCATGTGTTACCAGGATGCTGAATGTTGATAAACAGCGTCTTAAAATCTGGTGCCATGGTAATACCTGTTACTTCGCATCCTTCAGGACCAACAAAGAATCGTTTAATATTGTCATTGCTAGCAGATGTGCCGACTCGGGTTGACTGCCCTGCCGATGTAGTAGTCATCGAGCCATCACTGACCTTACCCGGCAGAGCTGCAAGCAACATACAGCTACTGGTATCGGTGTAAGCGCCGTCGTCTGTCTGAATCCATAAGACACCGCGCGGGTCAAAATATAGCCCATCAGGTGAAGAGAAGTCATTATTATCACTTAATTGAGATAGGTTTTCTGCCGATAAATCACTTGGCGCACCAAACAGATAGATATCCCATTCGAAGCTTGTTGCGGCATGGTCGCCGCCCGCTTCTGCCCAGCGAATGATATGGCCATTGTCATTACCAAGCGCTTTTCCGTTTGATTGATAGCTACGCGGATTGGAGGCTGAGACAGGCTGGTCGTCACGTACGCCACGATATTTATTATTGGTCAATGTCACATAGACATCGCCTGTCATAGGACTGACCGATACCCATTCAGGACGATCCATCTTAGTAGCACCAGCAGCATCGGCAGCTGCACGGGCGAAGACCAGTACTTCATCCTGTCCATTGAATGGCAGTACACTATTGAAAGCATCCAGTCCATTTTGACCATGGACGAGAGCTTTCCATTCACCGCTACCATCTTCGTTAAATACCGCCACGTATAGCGTGCCGTCATTCAGATATTTGTCACCTGATTTTAGTCCGCCGCCGATGTCCGAGTTTGACCACATCGCTTTGGAGACAAACTTATAAATGTACTCACCTCGGGCGTCATCACCCATGTAGAACACCACTGGCTTACCTTGCTCGACAGGAGCATACGCGCAGTTTTCATGAGCGAATCGGCCCAGTGCGGTACGTTTTTGCGGTATAGAGTTTTGGTCAAATGGGTCAATTTCAGTAATATAACCAAAAGTGTTAAAGCCGTAGCGATAATCTTCAGCAGCACTGGCACCGACTGCGGTCATGTCCCAGCGTGAGAACTCGTCTGCTATCTTGGCATCCTTTGCCTCTGGGGTATGCCATAGATACTCCCAACCTGGGAAATCCTCCACCGCACCGTAGCGCTCGCGCGCATAGTTATCACCAGCGCTCAATTGACTGGCATCTTGTCCACGGGCAAACACACCTAAGAAGTTTTCTTCGGTAGTCAGATAAGTACCCCACGGTGACAAACCTGCACCGCAGTTATTATTGATACCGCGAGTCTGATAGCCTGTCGGATCAAACTTAGTCTTGACCAGAGCAGAGCCTGCCACAGGGCCAGCCAATTGTGCTGTTGTACTACTGGTAATACGGCGATTGTATTTAGAGTCAGGTACCATCTCATAACCCATACCATCTGCGCGGCGAGTTAACTCAACCACCGAAACCCCATGACAGTTGACTTCACGGCGTACGTCGCTTGCGAGACGACGGTTTTGAAAGATAGGCGCAGCATCGTTATCCTGAGTGACATAATAACCAAATGGGCTAAGCTCACTGCTATTAACGTATTCATGGTTCATGACTAGCAAACTGTTTTCTGACGCTTTGGCATCGTAAGCATTACCGTTTTTGCCAAAGAACCACATCCCATCATGGTTGTCACCCATACGCCATTCAAACGACTCTGCTGATTGCTCGCGATTGTCTTTCCAATCCTCAATACCAGAGTTCAGCGGTGTACCCAGCGGTAATATCATCTCTGCCTTGTAGCCTGCTGCTACGGTCATCGTATCCGCTGTTGAATGCGCGACTGCCTCAAACTTTAAGGTATCAGGACGCTTTAGATCACCTTGTGCAGGGATAGCGGCATTATCATCATTACCAGCAATACTGTTATCGTCGTCTTCACTACAACCGACCAAAGGTAATGCGCCAAAAAACGCAGCAGCCGTCAACCCTGTGCCACCTTTTAGGATATTACGGCGGTTCAAACGACGATTGATAATCGTCTGAAAGTCAGTGTTATTAGTAGGGTTTGAGTCTTCAACTACTTCGTGAGCAAGCGTTCGCTCATTGTTCAATAATGTCATTATCAGTCACCTTGCTATTAGGCTAGATTGGCAGAGAGTTGATCGCGGCTTTATAATTACGACCATAAAAATACGAATTCCGCTTAAGTCTACTCAACCTTTATGACAGTACGCTGAACAATAGATGACAAAATAATGACAATTGTCGGCTCAATGACAACTAAGAACCATTAAGCCAATAAGACACATCAAGCAGATAAGATAGCGTAATAATCAGGCTTAATATAAAGAGCACAAACGCAAAAAACCCCAAGCAATTGCTCAGGGCTTTTAATATGCGTTTGTTATTGCAATCAAGCTTACTGTACTTGTGACACCCACTCATGAGCACCCAGTTTTAGTTTAAGCTGATCGCCTGCTTGCAACACACCAACGCCGCTTGGCGTGCCAGTCATAATCACATCCCCTGCTTGCAAGCTGAAGGCGTGACTGATATTGACCAGTAATTCATAGACAGGAAATAGCATTAAGGCACTATCGCCATCTTGCGTTAACTTATCATTGATAGATAGCTGATACTGTACATTCTGCAGATTGCCAAACGCTTGTGGGTCGAGCCAATCAGCAAGCACGCAGGCTCCGTCAAAACACTTAGCACGCTCCCACGGATGACCTTTTTCTTTTAGCTTGCTTTGCAAATCACGCAAGGTCAAATCCAGTCCTAGTGTCACGCCACCAATCGCTTGCTGAGCTTGCTCAATCGTCGCCATAGATAAATCAGCTGATAGCTGAATACATAGCTCGGCCTCGTAGTGAGTCTCGCCAAATAACTCTGGACTTGGGCGAACCACATCACTACGGATAGAGACCACTGAAGACGCAGGCTTCATAAATAGTATCGGCGTGGTTGGTACTTCATTGCCCAACTCTGCAGCATGTGCCGCATAGTTGCGACCAACACAGACGACTTTACCAATAGAAGTACGCAATCTTTCATTATGATTGATAACGCCCTGCTCGGCACTGACACCAGCTGCAATGGCGTTCGCTAATGACTCGTGTGGCGATTGGCTCATACTAAACTCTCCCTGTAAATGATGGCTACTCTATCAGCAGTCCCTACTATATTGTCTACAGTGACGTTGACGATTTTTAGTTGCTAACTGCTAACTATGGAATCGTGTTGGTCACCACATCTGGTGGTACATAACTGGCATGACGGTTCATACGCTTTTCAAACATTCTAAAGCTAAACAAGATAACCCATGACAGCAATAGATAGACGATACCAGCGGCAAAGAATAGCTCCATCAAGGTATAGGTACGCGCACTAATCGTACGAGCAACACCTGTGATATCCATCAATGCAATAGTCGAAGCGAGCGCACTACCCTTTAGCATAAAGATAACTTCGTTACTGTACGCTGGAATCACAATACCAAATGCGCGCGGCAAGGTCACACGTGTTAGCTTTTGCCATTTTGACATGCCAAGCGCATCAGCAGCTTCAAGCTCTCCAATCGGAATCGTCTGAATCGCACCGCGTATAATCTCTGCTAGATAAGCACTGGTATTCAGGGTAAAGGCGATGATGGCACACCAATATGCTTGGCTAAGTACTGGCTCCCACAAGAACGACTCGCGTACGGCCTCGAACTGACCCAAACCGTAATAAATTAGGAATATCTGTACCAGCAGCGGCGTACCACGGAAAAAGAAGATATACAGAAACGGTAGTATCTGTACCACCCAATTCTTAGACAGGCGTAACAACGCCAAAACCAAACCAAACAGCAATCCAATCACACCTGAAAATAAGACCAGCTGTACGGTCAATACCGCGCCGCCTAGTAAATCAGGGATATGGTCAAAAATGACCTGCCAATTCCAATCCATAGTATCTCTCCTCTACCCTATGGTCGATTGACTGTGAGTGGATTGACGGCTTATCTTTTTGGCATAGCGTGCCGCAGGATTGGCGCGCCACTCAAGCCACATCATAAAGCCAGTAATCAACATGGTCAGACCCAAATAAATAATCGCTGCTGCCATATAAAAGGTAAACGGCTGCTGTGTAGACTGTGCCGCACGCGATGACTGATACATGATGTCCTTGAGACCCACGACCGATACCAATGCGGTATCTTTGAGCAGTACCAAAAATAAGTTACCCAAACCTGGTAAAGCAATCTGCCACACTTGCGGCAAAGTGATGCGATAAAAAGTCTGAAAAGGACGCATACCAATCGCTTGCGCAGCCTCTCGCTGCCCTACTGGAATCTCTTGAATGGACATGCGAAAAATCTCAGTCGCATATGCACCAAAAGCAATAGACAGTGCCATGACACCACCCCAAAAAGCGCTAATCTCGACATAGTCGTTATAGCCGAACTTTTTGAGGATACTCATCAATAAGATAGAGCCGCCATAATAAATAAAGAGCACCAATAGCAGCTCAGGAATACCGCGCATTGTCGCAGTATAGACAGTCGCAAGTTTACGCAGCAACCAGATATTGGACATCTTTGCGGTTGCGCCGAGCAAGCCTAAAGCCAGACCAATGATCAAACTGGTCACAGCTAGCTGTATGGTGACGGTAGCGCCGCTTAATAAAAGCGCGCCAAATCCTTGTAAGTCAAACACGATTATCCACTCAGTCTCTTTATATTAGCAATTAAGGCATGTCTTCAATTCAATCGATAGACATCTAAATGGTTTAAAAACGGCTAAATCTTGCCAAACGGCGTCAAATAGCTGACTAATATCTCGATATTATTTGCGCTATTTTCCTTGTTTGACTGCAATTTATCTCATTTTTATTACCATTTTTAAAATGAAGACACACCCTAGCAAAATATGAGTTAAAAGAATCAGCATCAATAGCTGAACGCGGCGAAACACCGTATTTTATACCAAATCAATAGGGATGGTCGGCGTCAAAAAATGACGTCAGAAGAATACGATTAACGCTGCGATAATTGACACAGTAGAAATGAGCGCTGATTTTATCATATTCACTCGCCGTGATGTTAATACTGACGCGTAAAAGCTGCGCCTAAACCGTACTTAAACAGACACTTGCCTCTAGAGACATACAATAAGCCGACTAAATTTGAGTAAAATTGATAGGCGGCTATTATGTATATTCTTTGATATAACGACAAATAAAAAAGGACATCACCATAATGGTGATATCCTTTTATTGATCAAAACAATATTTCTTGACTGCTATCTTTGACTACTGTTAGCTATTAACTAGCGTTTTCTGTCGCTGGTTGCTCGCTAATGTCTGCATCTGCATCCGTATCTGCGTCTTCATCAACTGTGCTCGTTGCAGACGCTGGCACCGCAAAGTACTTTTGATTGATCTTATCGTAAGTACCATTAGCTTTTATATTAGCAAGAGACTGATTGATCTTTACTTGTAGCGGATCGCCTGGGCGTACTGCTATCGCAAAGTTATCATTGATATCGATCTCATCACCTTTGAGCGCATATTTGCTACCAGCATTTGAGCTCAGCCATTCTATCGCAGGCAGCTTATCAGAAATCATCGCATCGACACGGTTTGAACCGAGATCCAAAAACGCATTGCTCAACGTATCATAAAGCTTCATATTGGCTTTTGGATACGTGTCTTCTAGCCACTGCGATGAAATGGTTGAACGCTGTGCAGCAATAGAATGCGAGTCGATATCGCTGTTGTTACTAGGGTCGAAGCTGCTGTCTTTTTTGGCTAAGAAAACCAAGGCATTGCTAAAGTACGGATCGGTAAAGCTCACCTGCTGCGAACGCTCTGGAGTAACAGACATCGCGGCCACGATTGCATCGTATTTACCCGCTTTTAGACCAGGGATAATACCGTCCCAGTCCTGCGCCACAATCTCACAAGTTACCTGCATATCCGCACAGAGTGCATTTGCTATCTCAACATCAAAACCACCCAGTGTCCCATCGGCATTGGTATAGTTAAAAGGCGCATAGGCCCCTTCTGTACCGATGCGTAATACATCACCTGTAGACGCTGCCGTTGCTTCGGTAGCCTCTGGATTGGTATCAGCGGCACTCTCTTGGCTATTGCTACAGCCAGCAACGGTAAAGGCCGTCGCTAGTGCAAACAATGACATCGACAGACGACTGGCTACAGTAATGTTAGATTTGCCAGTCGTGGCACATATTGGGGCACAATGGTTGCTCATGATCATCCTTGGTTTTTTCTTGAGTAAACAACACGTCTTCAAACAACGGCAGTCAAACTGCTAGATATCGTATTAGTTAGCTGGCGCTTCTTCTTCAGCGACCATTACTTCTTCGACACTATCAGTTGTTGCCACCGCTTTTTGTGCTGCAGCCGTTGAACTAGTACCAAAATAGCTACCCGTGATTTGATCATAGGTGCCATTGTCTTTTAGCTCAGCCAATGCTGCATTGAACTTAGCAATTAATGGATCGCCTTTACGGAAAGCAATACCCATTGCGTCATCATTGGTGCTGATTTCTTCACCTTTAACTTCGTAGCCTTTGCCTGCGTCTGTTTTTAACCAGTCAATACCCGTTACTTTGTCAGACATCATACCGCGCACGCGACCTGAGGTTAGATCTAGATAAGCATTGTCCTGCGTATCGTATAGCTTGATATCAGCATCTGCATGCTCGTCTTGTAGGTATTGCGAGGCAACAGTTGAGCGCTGTGAGGCAATTGGTAGACCTGTTAGTGACTCTACGCTTAAGTCATCACCTTTTTTACCGATCAAGATGATACCGCTATGGAAGTAAGGGTCACTGAAATCAACCACTTCTTTACGCTCAGGCGTGATAGACATACCTGCGATAGCTGCATCAAATTTCTGTGCGTTAAGTCCTGGAATCAAACCATCCCAATCTTGAGAGATAACTTCACACTCAGCTTTCATTTGTGCACATAGTGCGTCAACAAGCTCAATCTCGTAACCAATCAGTTTGCCATCTGCATCGGTATAACTAAAAGGCTTATAGCTTGATTCTGTCGCAATTTTTATGTTTAAAGGCGCTTCAGTAGCGGTATCAGCTTCAGCATTTTCTGCTGGTGCTGAGCTATTGTTACAACCTGCCAGCATTAGCATTGCTGCGCTAAGCGGTGCTAGCCATAAGGCTTTTTTGCTCATTGAAATTGTCATAAGTTTTATTCCTTAATATATTTACCAGCTGTATCGTCCATCACTGCTTGCTGATTTATGCTTATAAACACCGTTTATTTGAAACATGCCCAGTTTTAAGCATTACTCGCATCAAACGTTACTTGTTCTAAGCACAAATCTTCAGTGAGTCATTATTGACCAAAGTTCATCTGCTCAAGACGTGCAAGCTCACCGTTACTACGGATTTCGCTCAATGCTTTGTCAAAGTCAGCTTTGAGTGAGTCACCTTTACGTACAGCAATGGCAATATTGTCATCGTTATCAATTTCATCACCAACGATACCGAAGCCCGCTGCGTTTTCTGCTAACCATGATTTGGCAGAAACTTTTTCGGCCAATACGGCATCGCTACGACCAGATTTTAGATCTAGATAGGCATTGTCATAGTTGTCATACAACTGAACTGTGTTGCCTTCTTTGCCTTCGTAGTTATCCTGTAGATAAGCACCTGGCGTAGTAGAACGTTGACCACCAAGCGTTGCGTCTTTAATCGCCATAGGATCAAAACCACCATCCGTATTGGTTAGCCATACCATTGTATTGGCAAAGTACGGCTCGCTGAAATCAACTTTTTCTTGACGCTCAGCAGTGATAGACATACCTGCAATCACCGCATCATATTTTTGTGCCAATAGACCAGGGATGATACCGTCCCAGTCCTGTGCAACGATTTCACACTTGGCTTGCATTTGATCACACAAGGCATTGGCAACATCGATATCGAAACCTGCCAAGCTGCCGTCAGCGTTGGTGTAGTTGAATGGAGGGTAAGCGCCTTCAGTGGCGATACGAATGGTTTTACCAGTGGTTTCTGCTGCAGGGGCGTCAGCGTTGGTATCGGTAGTTTCATCGGCAGGTTGGCTACAAGCGCTCAACATCAATGCAGCAGTAACGGTCATCGATGACCACAGTAGGCGAGAATTCGACATCATACGTTCCTTAAATTCTGATGGGTTTTACATAAGTTTTTGACAGGATTTTCTGACTTAGGGTTCTGATATTTTGTTCTCTGACGTCCCTGCCAGACAAGCAATATAGATAGCAGAATAACAGACAGCCACGAGACGTGACGGCCTATAAACCTTTTGATAATACCTGAGTAAAATATCAAAAACAAACGTTTTGCATACTCATAGTTATCATTGGGCAATAAACAGTCAACAATGGTTACGTTACAGTGATTTTACGTTTGCAGGGCAAATGGCGGCAAGAATGTTGCCACCATCTGTATTGGACATGATACTAGGTAAAAAACTAATAACTAAGTAGGACGATGCGATGCCATAAAGTCTTTGACGCGTTCAGAGGTAGGGTTATCAAAGACTTGCTCAGGTGTGCCAATTTCTTCAACCACACCTTGGTGTAAAAAGACGACTTTGCTTGATACTTCACGGGCGAAGCGCATTTCGTGAGTAACGATAAGCATCGTACGCCCCTCTTCTGCTAGCTCGCGCATTACTGCAAGCACTTCGTTAACCAGTTCAGGATCTAGCGCAGAGGTTGGTTCATCAAATAGTAGAACTTGTGGCTGCATAGCAAGTGCACGGGCAATTGCGACACGCTGACGCTGACCACCAGATAAGTTCGCAGGATATGCATCTTTTTTGTCTAGTAGGCCTACTTTATCGAGCAATTTTTCTGCATCGCTAATCGCTTGGTCTTTTTTAATCTTTAAGACCTGCGTTGGCCCTTCGATGATGTTTTGTAGAATTGTCTTATGCGGCCATAGGTTAAAGTTCTGAAAGACAAACCCCACGCGTGCGCGCAAGCTTTCTAGCTGCTTCACGTCTGCTGCTTGTAGCTCACTTGATTTGGCAGGTTTTAGCATCAGCTCTTCATTACCGATCAAGATACGACCATGATTGGGGTTTTCTAGAAGATTAATACAACGCAGCAACGTCGACTTACCTGAGCCAGATGAGCCCAAAATAGAGATAACATCGCCATCATAGGCAGTCAGGGATACCCCTTTAAGTACCTCTAATGAGCCGTAGCTTTTATGGATGTCTTGTAAGTCTAGGGCGATAGGCCGAGTCGGGTTTTTTGCAGTATCAAGCATGGTTCAGCAGACTTCCAATAAATATGAGTGAAAACACGAATAAAATAAGAGCTATATCTGTATATATAGTACAAGCATCTAGATGCATTATCGTAATATGCCTGATGAGGCAAAGAGAAAAATGCCATATTGTCTCTTATTACGCAGTAAAAAGGCAAATATTGTATTTAACCAACGGGTTAATCAGCTTCTAACAAACTGCGAGTACAAAAAAGCCCAGACTGCATTTATCGCTCTGGGCTTTATTTTATCACTTTAGAATACGAGACGTTGTGTTATCTGATAACTGCCTATTTATAGTATGTGCTTAGTACATTTAATATGTAGTTAATTCATTCTATAATATGCGATTAGTACGTCGATACATGCTCTGAGTCTTCAGTACCGTCTATCATATCCGCATCTTCTGCTGTCGCCACTGCCACATCATCGTTATTGGTAACGTCCATACCCTCATCATCGGCACTAGCAACGGCCACATCATCAGAGTCGCTCGCTGTTGCACTTTCTTCTACAGAAGTTTGAGCGTCTACAGTAGTATCAGCGTCAGTTTCCATCGGTGTGTCGTCTTTTTTGCTACAAGCGCCTAATGCTAGAGCACCTGCTACCAAGCCAACCGTTAACCAATTTTTATAAGTTGTATTTTTCGTAGCCATGTTCGTTCTCCATCACTCATCATAATAAGATTAAGTACTATCTACTGATAGCCTTGCTGTTTTAATGCTTACTATACTGAGGATATCTCGCGGCTACCTTAGTATTTACAGCGCAATTCTGTTAAAAACACGTAAAGATATAGTGTAGTACTGATAACGCGATTGTCTTTAATAAATACCGCTTAGCATCAGCAATATTACTTTAAATAAGCCCCTACAAGAGCGCTGCAAAGCGGATTCTGTTCACAAAATCATCTTTACTATCGTTCCAATCTGCTCTATGTTAAATAGCATAATGACCTATCGCTATTTCAGTAGGCATTCAAAACTTCTTTTTTTGCGACATTTTTCGCCTTTTTAGGTATTTTTACCTATATAAAACTGGGCGCTTTTAGCTATGAAAAACCTGTATCACATAAGGAAAATAATTTATGAGTCAATCGAATACTACGGATATTACGACCTATATGCAGTCTGTCGGCAAGCAAGCAAGAGCTGCTTCTCGCGCGCTGGCTGCTGCCAACACTGGCGATAAAAATTCAGCACTCTTGGCCATTCATGATGAACTGGTCAATGCCAAACAAGATATTTTGGCAGCCAATAAAATCGATATGGACAACGGTCAAAAAAACAATCTTGATAGTGCACTCCTCGACCGCTTGGAGCTAAACGAAGCACGATTTAACGGTATGCTACAAGGTCTTAAAGATGTCGCTGGCCTTCCTGATCCAATCGGTGAAGTCACTGACATGACCTATCAGCCATCAGGTATTCATTTGGGCAAAATGCGCGTACCACTTGGTGTGGTCGGTATGATTTATGAGTCGCGTCCTAACGTAACATTGGAGGCTGCCTCACTAGCACTCAAGTCAGGCAATGCTATTATCTTGCGCGGTGGTTCTGAAGCATTTGAATCTAACCAAGCGATTGCTAAATGCATCATCAAAGGTCTTAGCCATACTGATCTATCAGAACATAGCGTGCAAGTGCTACAGACGACCGATCGTGCAGCTGTTGGTGAGCTGATTACCATGACTGAATATGTCGATGTCATCGTGCCACGTGGTGGTAAAGGTCTGATTGCGCGTATCAGCAACGATGCAAAAGTACCTGTGATTAAGCATTTAGACGGTAACTGCCATACCTTTATCGATAGTGATGCAGATCCTGATATTGCGATCAAAGTCAGCGTCAATGCCAAAACACATCGCTACGGCACTTGTAATACGATGGAGACGCTACTGGTCGATGAAACAGTCGCAGATGAGCTATTGCCTAAAATAGCAGAGGCCATCGTCGCTGCTGATGATGCAATGCAACTACGTCTTGATGACAAATCACAAGCTATCCTAAATGACAATGCTAAACTTCAAGGTCATTTATCAGCTGCCACTTCTGAGGATTGGGATACTGAATATTTAGCTCCTATCCTAGCGGTAAAAGTGGTCGCAGGTATTGATGAAGCGATTGAGCATATTAATACGCACGGTAGCCATCATACCGATGTTATCATCACTGATAACTATACTAAGTCACAGCGCTTCATTCGTGAAGTGGACTCGGCCAGCGTGATGATTAACGCTTCTAGCCGTTTTGCTGATGGTTTTGAATACGGTCTCGGTGCTGAAATTGGTATTTCAACGGACAAAATCCATGCCCGTGGCCCTGTCGGTCTCGAAGGTCTGACGTCGCAAAAATGGATCGTTTATGGTCATGGCGAAACCCGTGCTTAATCATACCAACATCTACTATCGAAACGAGTAATCAGAAACGTCAGCAATTATGCTGGCGTTTCTTCGTTTGCATCATAAGTATTTTAGTTAAGGCATTTAAATTATAGGGAGCGGTACGACCATGCAAAGTGGCAAGATTAAGCACTGGAACGAAGATAAAGGCTATGGCTTTATCGATGTAGACAATCAAAGTGAAGATGTGTTCTTTCATATTAGCAAAGCAAGACTGGCGAAGCCTATAACGGTTGGTCAAAGTGTCTACTTTAACAGTGCCCGTAACGACAAAAATCAATTAAGAGCCACTGAAGTGACCTCATCTTCGTTGAGCCTTGACCAAGATACTGCATCAGATGTTCCAAGCTATACCCCTACTAATGCTAATAGAAATAGCAATCAACGCACTCGTAACTCAAATCGTAGCAGTCAAAACAGCAGACCCAATAAAAGAAGCTTAGGCTCTACGCTATTTAGCCTCATCGCCATAATCGCCGTCGCTTTCTATTTCTTTGGCGATTTAAATTCGACATTGTTTGCTGATAGCATCGAGTCGACAACGGTATCGCAGGACGTTACTAACAATACTAGCCAAGTCGCCCGTGCTGGTATAACGGGTGATGCACAGGTCGATAATACGATTGCACTTATTCAGCAAGGAGGCCCGTTTCCGTATCCAAATAAAGATGGCACGACGTTTTATAACCGTGAAGGCAGACTACCCGCCCAGTCACAAGGCTACTACCGCGAATATACCGTACCCACCCCTGGTGTCTCTCATCGCGGCGCACGGCGTATCGTCACAGGTGGCAACCCACCTACTGTCTATTACTTGACTGTCGACCATTATGATAGTTTCCAAAGACTACAGGTGCCTTAATATGAAAAAAGCTGATATGAATCGAGAAAGTATGAACCAAGCCATCCACTACGTTAATCAAAGCCATGTTAATCAAGGCCACATTAACCAAAACGGTACAGCACTGGGTACTAGCATTCCTGCGCAGGCTGTTACTATAGCCGTCGGTGACACGCTCGAAAAAACTGAGCTATTGACGAGTTTGGCCAAAGCCTGTGACTTCCCCAGTTATTTTTCACAAAACTGGGACAGTGCATGGGATTGTCTAACAGACAGTGAAGCAATTCATTTAAGGCTGGATTTGACAGATGTTAAAAGGATAAACACTGAGGACTTCAATGTCTTTAAAAGCATCATTGAGGATGCCTTTAGAGAATTTGGCAAACCACAATTGTGGATCATCGTGCCATCTGAGGATGAAGATTATGCGTTAGACATTTAGTCGTTAAAAGCCTATATATTTCAAGCCTGACCGCCGATAGTCACCGATAATTATTCGTCATCATAGAAACCTGAATTCGAGATAAAGCCATATTTATCCCGAATTCAGGTTAATTTATTTTATAGAAAGGATTAACCTATGGAGATTACCTTAAACGGTTATTACACCCTGATATTGGCCACCTTAGTGCTGCTGCTTGGGCGGTTTTTGGTGAGACGAGTCAAGTTTTTAGAAGACTTTAATATTCCAGAACCGGTTGCTGGTGGTCTGGTCGCGGCGATTGTTGTCTATGCTCTCAATATGGTTTGGGGATATAGTTTTAACTTTCATCAAGGATTACAGACCGCCACCATGTTGATGTTCTTTGCTTCCATCGGTCTGAGCGCTGATTTTAGTAGGCTAAAAGCAGGCGGCACACCATTATTGATTTTTACCATCGTTGTTTCAGTGTTTATTGTACTGCAGGACGTCGTTGGTGTGGCTATGGCAAGTGCGTTAGGACTTGATCCTTTGCTCGGTCTAGTGACAGGGTCTATCGCTCTAACGGGTGGTCATGGTACAGCAGGCGCTTGGGGTATTACGTTAGAACAAGACTATGGTGTGGTCGGTGCGACGACGCTTGGTATTGCGGTTGCTACTTATGGTTTGGTCGCGGGTGGTATCGTTGGTGGTCCTGTTGCCCGTCGCTTGATTAACCGACTTGGCCTAAAACCAACACCAGCCAACCCTAATCCTAGCGATATCGAAAAAGTTGCTGGTGCACAGTCGTTATATAGCACCAAACACGATGAAGAGTCTGCAGGTAGTAATAAAGATATCTTTGAAAGACCTGATAGCATGCGCTTTATCACCGCTTCTTCTACTATCGAAACCTTGGCACTATTCGCAGGTGCTTTGGCTTTTGCCGATGTGATGGCCATCGTTGCTGAAGGTACATGGTTTGAGTTGCCGACGTTCGTATGGGCACTGGCAGGCGGCGTCATCATTCGCAATGTACTAACGATGGTCTTTAATTTTGATATGTTTGACCGCTCAATCGATGTACTTGGTAATGCGTCTTTAAGCCTATTTTTAGCGATGGCATTGTTGTCTTTAAAACTTTGGCAATTGACCGATTTGGCAGGCCCTGTACTAATTATATTGGTTGTACAGACCATCATTATGATTATCTACGTTTACTTGATTACCTTTAAAATTATGGGTAAAGACTACGACGCAGCTGTATTGTCAGCGGGGCATTGTGGTTTTGGTATGGGTGCGACACCGACTGCAATTGCAAATATGCAGGCAGTCACTGATCGCTATCTGCCTTCACCTAAAGCATTCTTAATCGTACCAATGGTAGGTGCGTTCTTTGTTGATATCGTCAATGCCACGATATTGCAGATTTTTACGAAGTTGCCGTTTATGTAGGCTGATGCTGTCACAGATCAAAACTGAATAGCTATCTAGTAAATAACAAATACCAGCCATCGAAAAGCCCGCCAAGACTCATCTTGGCGGGCTTTTTTAATTATCAAATTATAATAGAGTATTCAATCAAACCCATTATTTATACTTTTTAACTTCACCACTTTTCACACGAGCTATGAAAGAATTAACCTCTCTTTTCACAATTGGCATCAAGAAGTACAGACCGATGATGTTAAAGATCGCCATAGCGAATAGAGCCGCATCTGAGAAGTCGATAACGAAGCTGAACTGTACGATGGTACCGATAACAACGAAGATTAAGAAGATAAGTTTGTATATCATCTCGCCGCCTTTACCTTCACCGAAGAGGTAAGTCCAAGCTTTTAGACCATAGTATGACCATGAAATCATCGTTGAGAAAGCAAACAACAATACCGCGACAGCTAGGAAATACTGGAAGATAGGCGCCGTTTCCATGAAGGCTGCACGGGTTAGATCCACACCAGTAAGCGCTTGGGTTTGTAAGTTTGCGGCAGTGTTCACCCCAGAGATAGTAATAACAAGTGCCGTCATCGTACAGATAACAACCGTATCAATAAAAGGCTCTAATAGCGCTACTAGACCTTCAGTAGCAGGCTCTTTGGTTTTTACTGCTGAGTGAGCAATAGCGGCTGAACCAACACCCGCTTCGTTAGAGAAAGTGGCACGTTTCAAACCTTGAATCAATGCACCAATAAATCCACCAGCCACACCAGCGCCAGTGAAGGCACCCGAGAAAATCTCGCCAAATGCAGCGCCAATATGATTAAAGTTAGCAATCAGTACGATTACCGCCATAGTAATGTATAACAAAGCCATAAAAGGTACGACTTTTTCGGTAACGGTTGCGATGCGTGGCATACCACCAATGATAACCATACCGACTAAAAATGCTAAGCCAATACCAAAGAATACACTGTAATCCGTTGGAATGCTAAAAGTAGAGCTCATGACTGCAAAGGCTTGGTTACCCTGGAACATGTTACCAGCACCAAAGGTCGCCAATATACACATAAGTGCAAAACCAACAGCCAGAAACTTACCTAATCCGCCCATACCACGTTCAGCCATACCGCGGCTTAGGTAGTACATAGGGCCACCTGATACGACGCCAGATGGTAGTACCGTACGGTATTTGACACCTAACGTACATTCTACAAACTTAGTCGCCATACCAAATAGGCCGACCATAATCATCCAAAAGGTAGCGCCAGGTCCACCAATAGCAAGTGCTGCACCAACGCCTGCGATATTACCAAGCCCAACAGTACCTGATAACGCAGTAGCTAAAGCTTGAAAATGGCTGACCTCGCCTTCTTCTTTATTAGCCGGATTGGGATCGGTATATTTGCCCCTGACGATATCTAGAGACAAGCCTATTTGGCGAAACTGAATAAATCCAAAGTAAAAGGTAAATACGAGTGCAGCAACTAATAACCAACCTACAATGAGCGGGAAGCTGACGTCTCCAAGAGGTACTGAAAAGAAAATAAGGTCGACGAACCAGCCAAATATATTGGACATAAAGCCATCGAGACCTGCTCCAAATGCTGCTAAACCTGATTGTTCTGCTGCTTGCGCAAGAGTCGTGCTGAGTAATAGCATCGTTGCGACTAAAGATTGTTTTTTCATGTAAATCCCTCTATTGAAAATAATATTTATATAATTATTCAATCAATTACAGCGATACTAATACAAAGTGTAACTATTTATTATAATTTGTATTAGTATTATTACTAGAACTTCAATACTGACTATATACTAATATTTTTGTATAAACAAAGGGATTTACACATTTTTCTTCATTAAACATCAACTTAGCTCCTTAAAATTAATACCAGAACTCAGTCAAGATCACTACACTTATCGAAAAATGTCGGTAGTGATTTTCAGGTTAAACAACAGACTGAAATATAATTAAAAAGAGCTAAATAGCAGTACCAATACAGGTTTGCGTTAAATTCTCTAATATTTATAGAGAGCAATAACAAAAAAACCGCTAAGCAAAAGCTTAGCGGTTTCTTTATTACCATTCTAAAGTTTACTGATTTTTAGCATAGACTGGTAATTCTGCACAGATAGCTTCTACTTTAGAGCGTACTTCAGTAGCAACCGCTTCATCACCGCGGCTGTCTAGTACGTCACAGATCCAACCTGCCAAATCACCCGCTTGTGCTTCGTTGAAACCGCGAGTAGTAATCGCTGGCGTACCAATACGGATACCAGAAGTCACGAATGGTGATTTTGGATCGTTTGGTACAGCGTTCTTGTTGACAGTGATGTGTGCTTCACCAAGCCATTTATCCGCTTCTTTACCCGTCATTTCTTGCTTAACGAGACTAATCAGCATTAGATGGTTTTCAGTACCACCAGAGATGACTTCATAGCCGCGCTCTTGAACCACTTTTGCCATAGCTTGTGCGTTTTTCACTACTTGCTGCTGATACGTTTTGAAGTTATCTTCTAACGCTTCTTTAAAGCAAACTGCTTTTGCTGCGATGACATGCATCAACGGGCCACCTTGGTTGCCTGGGAATACAGCTGAGTTTAGCTTTTTAGCCAATACTTCATCACGCGACAAAATCATACCTGAGCGTGGGCCACGTAGAGTTTTGTGCGTCGTCGTTGTGACCACATCAGCGAAAGGTACTGGGTTTGGATAAACTCCGCCAGCAACTAGGCCTGCAACGTGAGCCATATCGACCAATAGATACGCGCCTACTTCGTCCGCGATATTACGGAAACGCTGCCAGTCGACTACTTGTGAATACGCTGAGAAACCAGCGATGATCATTTTTGGCTTATGCTCACGCGCCAAGCTCTCTACTTGGTCATAATCAATAAGGCCAGTGCCATCTACCAATCCGTACTGTACGGCATTGTAGTTCAAACCTGAGAAGTTGATGTGTGCGCCATGCGTCAAGTGACCACCAGCGTCTAAGCTCATGCCTAGTACAGTGTCATTTGCTTCTAGCAATGCTAAAAATACGGCTGAGTTTGCTTGGCTACCAGAATGTGGCTGAACGTTCACATACTCTGCACCGAACAACTCTTTAGCACGGTCAATGGCCAATTGCTCAACCACATCCACATGCTCACAACCACCATAATAACGCTTGCCAGGATAGCCTTCTGCGTATTTGTTGGTAAGGTCAGTACCTTGTGCTTCCATCACTGCTTGTGAGCAGTAGTTTTCAGAGGCGATAAGCTCGATGTGGTTTTCTTGACGAACGCTTTCTGCGGCCATCGCTTCAGCAAGTACTGGATCAAAATCTTTGATAGAAATATCTTTAAACATAGTGATGTCCTAAGTAGTGACTGTCATTAAAAAACGTCATTGAAAAGAAGCTTATAGCCTGCCCACAATAAAACAACTACTGCGTCAACGTCGCTGAAGTAAGCTTGATACTTCTGCACGCTGTTTTTTTGTAGTCTGTTTTATGGTATGACCATTATTGTGAATGGAGTCTATTAGCAAAGATTGAAATAAGAATAAATACAGGCGACTGACCTGTTATTAACTTGACTGATTCGTCAATAAAATCGATGTACATTTGCATCGATATCATCGCGAAAGATTAAGTGTAACATGAAAATTTATGCTGTGAGCGCAAAAAAACCTCACCTTAAGATGAGGGAATTAAATGACTATATAACACAGATAAATAGCCAATAAAATAAAGGATTTACCCGCTGAGTTTTTTCTCTTGCTTGCACTTTTATGCTGTTTTAGGCATAAAATATTTTTACAGGTCGCTAGATAAAAACGCAGGTAGGAACGTTTCACTAATCATTATCTTACGACCATGCCAGTCATAACGCGTTTGTCGTTGCCAACCGTCACTGGTATGACTGATAAAACGCTCATTTGGCAAGGTACGGCGACGCTTAAATAAAACGTAGCCAATAGGTGTGTTTTTCAGATGTTGAAGACGACGAGACTGACCTTTTAGACTGTTTAAAGGAAAGATACTCTGTGCTTGCACCCATGGCATGTCATCATTGCCATATAGCTGCACTTCCCGTACCCATGCCAGCATTGGACGATTTAGCATCATGCCTCGTACACCCAGCTGCTTTTTTTGTCCTAAAGTCAGCGAACGATAGCCCTCAAAGCTGCGTTTTACGCGCAGCGGCTGCCCTGCCCTCTCTTCTAATATCGCAGTGAGAGAACCTTCAGCATTTAGCCAAGGTAAGAGTTCAGTAGGAGGTAGGCTACTTGTAGAACTGAGAGTATTGCTGGTCATAGTTTATAGCTAGTATTTTTTATAGGATGTTTGATAGTTAGAAAGTGTTCGCAAATAGAAGCAAAGTGAGCACAGCTGATTGCCGTTATAAATTACTGCTATGAAGCACTGCCATCAAATGCAGGCATATTGTCAGCATTAAAAGGCAAAGCTTCAAAGGCATGCTGACGATACTGCGCCATATGTAGCCGATCTCTAGCACAAAAATCGCTAATCGCCGGTACAAAACGCGGATCATAGATACGGTGGATAGAATGGGTCGTGGTTGGGATAAAACCACGTACCAACTTATGCTCGCCTTGCGTACCAGGATCAAAAGATATCAACCCTTGCTCAATAGCAAACTCAATACCTTGGTAATAGCACAGCTCAAAATGCAAGCTGTCATATTCACCTAGCGCGCCCCAGTAACGACCATATAAGGTAGCATTATTATCGCCATCAGCCTTGTCACCATCAACATTGTCACTATCAGGTCTATCATATAAGAACAAACTACTCGCGATAATCTCACCACTGGCATCGAGTGCTTGCGCAAGCATTATATGCTCAGGCATGCTCTCTGCCAATGCCATAAAAAAGTCTATCGTCAAATAAGGCTGCTGTCCGCGTACTGCATAGGTCATCACATAACAGTGATAAAAAGCTTTCCAGTCAGCATCGCTAATAGCATCTCCGCACTTGCGCTGGCAACTAATGCCTTGCTCGACAACTTTACGGCGCTCAGCCCGAATGGTTTTACGCTTTTTAGCTTTTAAGGTCGTCAAAAAAGCATCAAAATCTGCAAATGGCTTACTGTCATTAAGTAAGTCTTTGTTTTGCCATAAGAACTGGCAACCTTGACGCTCAAATATCGGTAGCTCAATATTAGCTGACTCTACGCCGCTTTCTTGAGCCGCTATGGCAAGCTCTACATTAATTTCAGTTGGCATAGATGTGGTGGCGATAGAGGCCAAATTAGGTGTCACAAATAGTCCATGCCAGCTTGAGGCGCCCACTTGTTGAGCGATATCATCGATACCTGCGATGGCTGTTTTAAGGATATCTTCATTCAAGGTTTCACCTTTTGCCAACCAAATCCTTTGACCAGTAATCGGTGTATACGGTGAGCTAGTGACCAATCGCGGATAATAATCAACGCCATAGCGTGCATAAGCTTCAGCCCATGCATGATCAAATACAAACTCACCGCGATGATGACCTTTTATAAACACTGGCATGATGGCCACAGGCTGCAATGTATTTTCTGCCGCGGTGTCTACTAAGGTGTCGGTGTTATCTTCACTATCGGCACTACTAGTAGCGCCTGTGACACGATGTACCAAAATAAATATCGGTAGCCACCCTGCCTGCTCACCAATTGCTCCGGTGTCAGTCAGCGCTTGCCAAAAAGCGAATGACATAAAAGGGGTATCTGACGTCTGCCACTCTGTTTGGCTCTGCCAGCTGGTATCATTAATCAGCGCATACTCTAAACTCATATTCACCGTCACTATTATAATCGCGATATATTTATCGATAACCAATCTATTTATGACCTAGACTAGCAAATTTTTACGTCATTGCTGTCACAATTTGCAAAAACTTATCTGCATCCAATAAAAAACCACCAACGATAACGCGGGTGGTTTGCAAGACTGCGCTCATGGGCAGTAAGATCAATATAAAACGTCATGAAAAAACAGTAGTTGTATGGAAAAGATGATATCGAAGCCGATGACTGGTAGAATAAGGTTGTTATTAGCTTAGTATAATTCGAAACCATAGGATACGAGCTAAAACAGTATACTTAGTTCATGGTATACGATTGACATCCTATCGGATTTATAGTGGATTGATTATAATGTAGCGTCAGTGATTCACTTTTAGGCGATTTTACACCGACCGTTAACGTGTTGCCTTTAAATGCTTTTTTCATGAATATTATTAAAAGAAAATGTCTGACCTGTCTTAAAAATTTCTAAGAAGCTACATATGAAGTACTTGTTCTAACCATATCATGGATTATTGCATAGTATCATTGACGCATATTCAACACTATATTTGAGCTTTATTATTAACTACAGCCTAAAGGAAGATCTAACTAAAATGTCAAAAATTATTTATACAAAAACTGACGAAGCCCCAGCGCTGGCGACTCTGTCGTTCTTACCTATTGTCGAAGCATTCACTAAAACAGCAGGCGTTGAAGTTGAAACCAGCGACATCTCTGTTGCAGCGCGTATATTGGCCGAATTCCCTGAATACTTGACCGAAGAGCAACGTGTTCCTGACAACTTAGCTGAGCTAGGTCGTCTGACTCAAGATCCAAATACCAACATCATCAAACTGCCAAACATCAGTGCTTCTGTACAGCAGTTAAAAGCTGCTATCAAAGAGCTACAGAGCAAAGGCTATGCTATTCCTAACTTCCCAGAAGATCCACAAACTGACGAAGAAAAAGAGCTACGCAAGCGCTATGGCAAAAGCTTAGGCAGTTCAGTGAACCCAGTACTGCGTGAAGGTAACTCAGATCGCCGCGCTCCTAAAGCAGTTAAAAACTATGCACGTAAGCATCCACACTCTATGGGTGAGTGGAAGCAATGGTCAAGCACGCACGTATCACACATGCATGGCGGCGACTTCTACGATGGCGAGCAATCTATGACATTAGATAAAGCTCGTACCGTACGTATGGAGTTGTTACTTGATGACGGTACTCAAAAAGTATTAAAGCCTAAAATTGCTTTGCTTGATAAAGAAGTCATCGATCTGATGGTCATGAGCAAAAAAGCATTATTAGAGTTTTATGAGCGTGAAATGGAAGATTGCCGCGAAGCTGGTATCTTGTTCTCATTACACGTAAAAGCAACCATGATGAAGGTCTCGCATCCTATCGTCTTTGGTCATGCGGTTAGAATCTACTACAAAGAAGCTTTCGAAAAACATGGCGCATTCTTTGATGAGCTAGGTATCAACGTCAACAACGGTATGGCAGATCTATACGACAAGATCTCAACGCTACCCGCTTCAAAGCGTGAAGAGATTGAGCGTGATTTACATGCGTGTCAAGAGCATCGCCCACGTCTGGCGATGGTTGACTCTTCAAAAGGTATCACCAACTTCCATTCTCCAAGTGATGTAATCGTTGATGCTTCTATGCCAGCGATGATTCGTTCAGGCGGTAAAATGTGGGGCGCTGATGGCAAAATGTATGACTGTAAAGCCGTCATGCCAGAGTCTACCTTTGCGCGTATTTACCAAGAAATGATCAACTTCTGCAAATGGCATGGTAACTTTGATCCAAAAACAATGGGCACCGTTCCTAACGTTGGCCTAATGGCTCAAAAAGCTGAAGAGTATGGCTCGCATGACAAGACTTTTGAGTCTAGCGATGCTGGTATTGCACGTATCGTCGATATTGATACTGATGAAGTATTACTCGAAAAACGTGTTGAGAAAGGTGATATCTGGCGCATGTGTCAGGTTAAAGATGAGCCTATCCAAGACTGGGTAAAACTTGCCGTACGCCGTGCTCGTGAATCAGATACGCCTGTTATCTTCTGGTTAGACCCATACCGCCCACATGAAAACGAGCTAATCAAAAAAGTTAGAACGTATCTAAAAGATCATGATACTACTGGCTTACATATCGAGATTATGTCTCAGGTTCGTGCGATGCGTTATACCCTAGAGCGTGTTGCTCGTGGTCTAGATACTATCTCTGCGACCGGTAACATCCTACGCGATTACCTAACTGACTTGTTCCCTATCCTAGAGCTAGGTACCAGTGCCAAGATGCTATCAGTTGTACCATTAATGAAAGGCGGCGGTTTGTTTGAAACTGGTGCTGGTGGTTCTGCACCGAAGCATGTTGAGCAGCTGACAGAAGAGAACCATCTACGTTGGGATTCACTTGGTGAGTTCTTGGCATTGACGGTATCTTTGGAGCATCTAGCAAACAACGACAACAATGCTAAAGCTCAAATCTTGGCAGACACGCTAGATACAGCAACAGAAAAACTGCTACTAAACGACAAGTCACCATCACGTAAAACTGGCGAGTTGGACAACCGTGGTAGCCACTTCTATCTAGCAATGTACTGGGCAGAAGAGCTTGCAGCGCAAGATAAAGATAGCGAGCTAAAAGCGCAATTTACACCATTCGCGCAAAAGCTAAAAGAGAACGAAGAAGCCATCGTTAAAGAACTTAACCAAGCTCAAGGCAAGCCAGTAGATATTAAAGGCTACTACTATGCTGATGAAGAATTGGCTAAGAAAGCAATGCGTCCAAGCGCTTTGTTTAACGAGACGTTGGCATCGCTATAATTTTAAGCGATTGCTCTTAAACCATTAAGTCTAATCGCTTTTAGGTTTTATACTCAGAAGCGATTATGCGAGTTTAAGTCTTAGTAAAAAACACCTCAACCGTTTTCGAACGTTGAGGTGTTTTTTTGTGTTTTCTACAATCTTTATAAAGAGTGAAATAAAAAAAGCCACCTATATAATCAGGCGGCTTTTAATACATAGTAATAAAATAGAATGCTTAGAGTTTAAGTAGTTTTAGGCTTCCATATGCTTAATAATCGCCTTACCAAACTCTGAAGTACTCAGTAAGGTAGCATCTGGCATCAGACGCTCAAAATCATAGGTGACTGTTTTATTGGCAATCGCCCCTTGGATACCACTGATAACAAGATCTGCTGCTTCCGTCCAGCCCATATCACGAAGCATCATCTCAGCAGACAATATCAATGAGCCTGGATTTACTTTATTTTGACCAGCGTACTTGGGCGCAGTACCGTGCGTCGCTTCATAAACAGCGATTGCACCACCTTTGTTTGCACCAGGCGCGATACCAATACCGCCTACTTCAGCCGCCAATGCATCAGAGATATAGTCACCGTTTAGATTGAGCGTTGCTACTACAGAATAATCTGCAGGACGCATCAAAATCTGCTGCAAGAACGCATCAGCGATGACGTCTTTAATAATAATATCATTACCTGTTTTTGGATTTTTCATGGTCATCCATGGTCCACCATCTAATAACTCTGCACCAAAACGCTCTGCCGCTAGCTCATAACCCCAATCCTTAAATGCGCCTTCAGTAAACTTCATGATATTGCCTTTATGCACTAGGGTCACATTTGGCAGATCATTATCAATGGCATGCTGAATTGCTTTGCGTACTAAGCGCTGAGAGCCTTCTTTTGAAACAGGCTTGATACCGATGCCGCAGTCTTCAGGGAAGCGAATACTAGTCACACCCATCTCATCTCTTAAGAAATTGATAACTTTTTTGGCATCATCACTGCCCGCTTTCCACTCGATACCTGTGTAGATGTCTTCTGTGTTTTCACGGAAGATAACCATATCCGTCAGCTCTGGATGCTGTACTGGGCTTGGTACGCCCTCAAACCAACGTACTGGACGTTGACACACATACAGGTCAAGGTTTTGGCGCACTGCGACGTTTAACGAACTAAAGCCACCACCCACTGGCGTGGTCAATGGACCCTTGATACTAATGACGTAGTCTTTTAGAATCTCTAGCGTCTCGCTTGGCAAATAATCGCCGTCATATACTTTCGCTGCTTTTTCACCAAGATAAGTCTCCATCCAAATGATAGACTTCTTGCCGTGATACGCTTTATCAACCGCAGCATTGACTACTTTTATCATGACAGGCGTGATATCTACACCGATTCCATCACCTTCCACAAACGGAATAATCGGATGGTTAGGAACATTTAATGTGAGATCTGCGTTTACGGTCACTTTTTCGCCGTCTCTTGGCACGATAACCTTATCATATGACATCGATGATACTCCTTGGTTGTATGTTGGACGTCGCAAGCGAACTAGACACTTTGTTATGCTAACCGTTTTATTATAGTTATAACGCTCTGGGTGCTTATCGGTTAAGCAAAGCCTTGATGAGTACGACACTTGCAGCATTGGTTTGAACGATATGAAAAATAGCTCGAAGCTAAAAAATTAAAATAGAGACCCAAACAATGATTGCCGCTTACAGATAGTAGATATTTCTCTATTAAGAATATAAATACCACTATTAGAATGCGGATTTAGGATAACAGCAAATTTATACAAGCGCTGTCCTACTTTTGTAGCAGGTCATGTGGCATACAGCACATTAAATATATCACCTTTAGTCTTGTCGCTTAATACTAGCTCTGCATTACAAAACATACGCTACAATGATTCATTGTCCATCACAAACTAGGAAACACCATTTTATGTCTACTTCTAGTCTCATCTTATTCAATAAGCCTTACGGCGTGCAAAGTCAGTTCAGAGATGACAGTAATAACGACCACACCACCCTATCGCAATACTTTACCGATAAGGCTTTGCGAGTTGCTGGTCGGTTAGATGCTACTTCAGAGGGCTTGCTGATTTTGACCGATGATGGTCGCGTTAACAAAGCAATTACTCATCCGCCAAAAGCAAATGCAGGGCGCAAACAAGGTAAAACTTACTTAGTGCAAGTAGAAGGAATCCCTACTGCTGAGCAAATCAATAAGCTTAAACGTGGCGTGGTTTTAAAAGATGGTAAAACGCTACCTGCTGAGGTCAGACACGTTAGTGAAGATGAGCTACCGATGGTACTCTGGCAACGTAATCCACCAATACGTGAGCGTAAAAGCGTACCGGACTCATGGCTAATGCTAACAATATACGAAGGTAAAAATCGCCAAGTCAGACGTATGACAGCGCACGTCGGTCTGCCTTGTCTGCGTTTGATACGTTGGTCGGTGGCAGGGTTTGAGCTAGGTGAGTTAGCTGTTGGGGAGTCTGTACGCGTTCACCTAACTAGCGAACATTGTCGTCAGCTAGGTATTTCTAACTAGTTTAGATGGTTTTAAGTTTATATATTGTTGATTAGTTCACACTGTTTGGCTATTTAGCCCCTAATATAAAGCTCTGACACTAATATATTACGACCTGTTAAACATAGTGTCTCGAATGGGTAAGGTTTATCTGCTAACATTCAGCACGTAATTGATTATGTATAATAGGTATTATCCATTTATCGTTTGGTTTTTTCACAATAGGGATATGTCATGATTGCTTCTCGTCGTTTTCTTTCGTTGGTCACTAGCATTTCTGCAGCGCTTGTATTGGGCGCCTGTCAGCCAACGACTGAGGACAACCAATCAAATCCTGCGGAAGAAACCTCACCGTCAGTGACTGATATGCCACATGCTGAGCATGACGGTATGGCAGATGATACTCTAACAAATGACAGCGATAACAGTATCAGTGATGAGTCTCAAATGAGTGACATGCTCAGAGACTATACGAGATCAATGACTAGAATGCATGACGAGATGATGATTGGTATGGGTTATAACGATCCTGATACCGCTTTTGCTAAAGGCATGTTGGGACATCATCGCGGCGCGGTAGAGATGGCAAAAATAGAGCTCAAATATGGCACTGACGAAGCGATGCGCCAACTTGCTCAAGACGTCATCACGGCACAGCAAGCTGAAATCGACGTCTTAAACAAGTGGCTGGCTAGCCATCCTGATGCTGCCAAACCTAAGCCAAATACTGTGGAAATGCAGCAAGCATATGCTAAAAGCATGCAAAATATGCATGGCGAAATGACTTTGGGTGTGGCTGATCCCGTACCTGATATGGCATTTGCACGCGGCATGCTACCGCATCATATTGCCGCTGTTGATATGGCAAAAGTTCAGCTCGAATATGGGACAGATGAAGAGATGCGTCAGTTGGCGCAAGACGTCATTGATAACCAGCAAACTGAAATTGATGTGATGAAAAACTGGATTGCTGCGCTTGAGGCTGCAAGTAGCAACGAAGACGATAGCTCTGTAGATGAAAATATTGAGCCTGAAACTACCGATAATAAGAATCCAGATAACCTAGATAACAGAGCTAAAGAGCAGTAAACGTATATCTCTCCAACCTCTGACCTATCGAGCATTTAAGTTGCTTGGACACATCTAAAATATTAAAAGTAATTTAAAAAACCCTCTTCTAAGCAGTATTACTCGAAAGAGGGTTTTTTATATGGAAGGGTTTTTCGTATGGAAAGGTATTTGATATAGCACCGAGGCTACCGTTTCATAACATTAAGCCATGTCTCCCAACCTGCCTCACCTTTTAATTGTTCATTATCATTCTCTAGAGTCTTATCTCCTTTTGCTAAGCGTAAGCTTACTTTATGAGGAGGTACTGCTCCAGTCATGCTAGTTGTCTCATCTCGCTGCTTAACTTTATTTGTCGTTTCGGGTTGAACTTGAACACACATTAGCTCATCACGGCGGAATAAATAGCATTCAACAGGGTGCGCTTTATTAACCAAGGCGGTAAGTTGTTTCGTATCTGCTTTGATGCCGTCAATCGCGATAACAACGTCATGTGCTGAAATGCCAGCTTTAGCCGCAATACTATCTCGCATCACACGATTTACCTTGAGTCCAGCTGGCGTTTCGTTACATCGCATACCCCAAGGCACATGCTTGTCAGCGGTTTCTTTAGTATTCGCTTGTATTTTGACACCGTTTGCCACTAGCAACGCTTCAATTGGCAGCTCTTCTACCCCGTTGACATAACGGCGTTCAAAATCTTCCCATTCTGCTAGCGGCATAAACTGCTCAATGACGGAGCCCATGTCAGCACTACTGATACCAATCCGCTTACTGTCGTTCTGCTTGGCCTGAGTATAAAAAGCTTTGACCACATCAAACAAACGATAACGACTATCACTATTTTTGAGTAAGATTAGGTCTAGACATAAAGCTACCAATGCGCCTTTATTATAGTAGCTGATACCCGCATTGCCTGTATTTTCATCGGTACGATACAGTTTAATCCAAGCATCAAAGCTCGACTCTGCCACGCTTTGATTGCCACGCCCTGGGGTTTGATAGTAGCGATTGATTTGCTCGGCTAGCAGTCGCAGATAATTGGCTTTATCAATCACGCCTGATGCTTGCAACATAAAATCATCGATATAAGACGTAAACCCTTCGAATACCCAAAGTAATGGCGTAAATGCTTCACGACGCAAATCGACATCGATCATGACATCAGGACGCACCGTCTTCACCCACCATGAGTGAAAATACTCATGGCTACATAAGCCTAAAAATCGCTGATAATCTGTACTTGGTAACTTTGGCTCATTAGTGCTGGGTAAGTCATTGCGCGGGGTGATAAGGCTAGTAGAGTTGATATGCTCAAGCCCACCATAGTCTTGACCACTGGCAAAGGTCATAAAGGTATAATCGTCAAATGGCGCATCGCCTAACCAATCTACGTAGGTCTGACAAATCTGAGTAATATCCTGCTGTAATCGACCTAGGTTAGCATTCTGCTTACCTGATAGGTAAAAGCTATGATGTAGCGTCTGGTGCTCATTATCATGAATAATAAAATCAAACTTTTCTTGTTCTGCGATTTCGAATGGATAATCAATCAGCTCGTGATAATTGGCTGCCTGTAACTTATAGATGTGCTGACGGTTCGCTTGCTGACGGCCTTTTTGCTGTTGATCAATCTGCAGGTGCGTAGTGTCCAACCCACAAGCCAACAGTACTTTGCTACTTTCTTTGTCTGCGAAAAATGTCTCAGGCACAATCAAGCTAACGTGGACAGGTGATTGCTCTTGCCCTTCGACGGCGAGCGCAAGTGAGGTGAAATTACCGTAAAGTCGTTGCTGATCGACGTAGGCCGTACGCACGGATAAATCATAGCAATAGACTTCGTACTCGACGATGACCGTCTGCCCTGCTTGCACCGCTGGCAGCTGCCATGTGTTTTTGTCAATTTTTTGCGCGCGATAAGTCGCTGGCTGCTTGTCACTATCTGCTGTTGGAGCCTCTACTACTTGATAATGTACCGCAGTAATGTTTCGAGCAAACTCGCGCATCAGATAACTGCCTGGTATCCATGCTGGTAACCAAAGCTGCGGCGCATCGGATACTGCTGTAAAGCTCAGTGATACATCGACCAGGTGCTCGTAGAAACGGGCAAAATCAAATTGATAGCTTATATCAGTTATGGTTTTAGCCTTAGTATCATCATGATTGGTTGAAACATTACTCGTTGGTTGTTTAGTAGTGGTATTGGCAAATGCAGTCATCGTATCTCTCGTCCTTATTTTTATAATTATGCTAGAAGTCCTACTCTAAAAAAGCAACTCCTAAACCATGAATAGCCAATAGCTATGCATTAATTATAGAAAATAGCAGTTATTATTGTAAATTGTGGCATTAATTGGCATTTTTTATGTTTTTTGCCTTGAAAGTTATGTGGGCCATCTCAATTAAAGATGCTAACTGCTAAAGTTACTTTAATAAACTGATGATAATTGACTAATGACGTGGCCTTTTGGCTTGCAGATTGGCTTTTTTAGGTTTATTGCAACCGTATTTAATTTTTTACATAGATATATTTAGGATATTTTATGACTACTATCGCAAAAGACACTGCCGTCAAATTCAATTACACATTAAAAGACGACGAAGGCAATATCCTTGACCAGTCACCAGAAGGTCAGCCACTTGCTTATCTACATGGTCACAGCAACATTATCCCAGGCCTAGAAGCACAATTAGAAGGTAAGTCTGCTGGCGAAAAAGTTAATGCAGTCGTTGAACCTGCTGATGGCTACGGCGAATACCAAGAGCAAGCAGTACAGCACGTACCACGTGACAACTTCCAAGGCGTTGATGACATTCAGCCTGGTATGCAGTTCCAGTCAGAAGCTGGCGGCCAAGTAATGTTGGTTACCGTAACTGCTGTAAACGATCAAGAAGTTACTGTTGATGCAAACCATCCATTGGCTGGCAAGCGTTTGACATTTGATGTTGAAATCCAAGAAGTACGTGCAGCAACTGAAGACGAACTAAACCATGGCCATGTACATGGTGCAGGTGGCGTTGAGCACTAATCTCTTCTAGAGTGCAGTGAAAATAGTTAGATGATAAGTTATTAAATTTATCATCTAACCTAAAAGGCCAGTAGCCGATCAGGTTACTGGCCTTTTTTTATGTTTATCTCATGGTAAGTTTTGAATTAATGTAGATGTGCTCATCTATGAACTGAATACTAATTCCGTATACAGTGCTACTCAACTTGAATACTATCTACTTAGAAAATCCGCCACAAAAATTATTAGTCTCCAGACGTAACAAAGCCGCATAACGACAAGCGTCATGCGGCTTTTATTACCAACCATCCATGTTAGCGTTACGTGATACCTAATCCCGGGGCATCTCATAACTGACAGGCATCCAGCCTTATCATCCTTAATCAGCAAACTACTTATCCCTAGTGCGACCTTTAAGATACCAATCCCTAGTATCAATGAACCGTTTCGTTCAATCGTGCCGTACAGTTATAGTCGCAGATTGACCCTTCGTTGGTAAGAGGTCTAAACGTCAATCTATGTAAGCATATGCTTACATAGATTACGTAACGTTATAATAACTTCACATTATAGCTTCTCTTCAGGGCTAAGCATTGTCTTAGGTTCCGCGCTGAGCATAAGGTAAGCTGCCTCATTAATGAACGCTTCATCCTCTGGTAATTCTGGACGTTCAGCGGCTTTCATACGGCTACGTTCTTCAAATTTTGCGTCCATCGCTGCTTGATAAGTGTTCCAGTTAGAGTACGGACGCTCGCCAGTTGCGATAAGGCGTTTGTTTTCTGCTTCTAATGAGCGTTTTTCAATTAGCTGCATTTTGGCTCGGCGGCTATTGATATCTAATCGAACAGGTTTCTTTTCATCATCCATGTTACGAATATCATTTAGCGTCGACAGATAAGTAAACTGTGGGTCTTTTTGTTGGCGAATCTTAGACTGCTGATTGAGCGTCGCTAATGTATCACTGGTAAACTTCCCTTCAGGCTTATACGGCGCTGTTCTGATAGTGTCCCAAGGTAATGCTTTTTTCTGAGCGCGCTCGCCAAAGGTTGCATCATCATAGATATTGACTAGCTCAACATCTGGTACGACACCTTTATTCTGCGTACTACCGCCAGTAACACGATAAAATTTACGCTGAGTTAAGGTAGCAGAGCCTAAAGCTAAGCTATCGAGCTGAATCTGCGCCGAGCCTTTACCAGTCGTCGTACTACCAACCACTAATCCGCGACCATAGTCTTGAATAGCAGCGGCAAAAATTTCACTGGCTGAGGCGGATGCTAAATTGGTAATGACCGCCATCTTGCCATCATATAGCTGCTCGCCACCATCGTTGTCACGGTATACTTGAATATTGCCGCGATTATCACGAATCTGTACTAGTGGTCCACTCTTGATAAAGAAACCTAGCATCTTAGCAACTTCATCTAATGAGCCACCAGGATTATTGCGCAAATCAACCACTAGGCCATCGATATTTTGTTTATTCAACTCTTTTAATGCTTTTTCAGTATCGATACTGACGCTACGATAGTCTTCACCATTACGGCGCGCACGATAGTTTAAATAAAAGCTTGGTATCTCAAGTACGCCAATACGTTTTGGTGTCTTATCAATA
Source organism: Psychrobacter proteolyticus (assembly GCF_039762275.1). Lineage (GTDB taxonomy): Bacteria > Pseudomonadota > Gammaproteobacteria > Pseudomonadales > Moraxellaceae > Psychrobacter > Psychrobacter proteolyticus_C. Next base: position 161,312 of record NZ_JBDLOB010000002.1, read on the forward strand.
TTAGGACGCTGCACTTCTACCACTCGCTGAGTGACACCTGACTCTTCTTGCTGGATGATATCACGTACTACCGTGACCGTACGGGCGCTAGCATCTGGGGTGTTAGGTTGACGTAGTTTCAGTGTGACCGATGTACCGCGTTTACCACGAATCAAGCTAACAATTTCACGCGTTGACCAACCAACCACGTCCGTCATGGTTTCGCCATCTTTTGCAATACCAACGATCAAGTCATTGGGCTTGATTTGACCCGACTTAGCGGCTGGACCACCATCGACCAAAGTCACAATACGAGTATAGTCTGGATTTTTGCGATCTGGACGAATAGAGACACCAATACCTTCCAACTGAAGACTAGACTGGATTTGCAGTTCCGTCGCTTGAATTGGTGCATAGTAATTACTATGCGGATCATAGGTCAGCATCGCCGTATTTAAGATAGTTTCCATGATTTCATCATCTTTAAGACGCTTAAACTGCTCTTGTTGACGCGACAAACGATTTTGCAAAATCTCATTTGGTGTACGCTCATCGTTACGTACCAAGTCTTGCCCACGTGTGATATCTGGATTGCTTAAAAATACTTTCTCTTTGGCTTTTTCGTCTTCTTGACCGAGGGTAATGCTCATCAACTGGAACTTTAGCTGACGTTCCCAGTAATCGCGCTGCTCTTTTTTGGTTTTAAAATGGCCGAGTTTTTCGCGATCAAGAATGATTGTGTCGTTACCTGTCAAATCAATGTCTGTTTTGAGCATCTTGGTGGCCATCGCAAAGTACTCATTTGAGCGTTTGCGGTAACGATCAAACACCTCTACCCCTGCAGATAGATCACCTTGTTTTAGGCGAGCACCAAAGTCTTCAGCATGTTTTTTCTTCAGCTCATCGACATCGGATTGCAAAAACAACGTATGGTTTGGGTCAAGGCTATCGATATACATCGATAGGATTTCGCTACCAGTCTTACTATCCAAAGGTTGATTGAGATAATGACTGCGATCCAGCAAGGCGGCTACTTGACGGGTGGTGACCTTTTGCTCAGGGGTCTGAACAAAACTTCCCGTATTGGTCTCGGCGACTGCAGTACCGTAGCTTTGAGTTAAGATAATACCGGCGATGCCCACTGACGCTGCACTGAGTAACCACTGTGCTGGTTGTTTTTTCATCATATGTACCTAGTTATTTGAAGTTAGTAGTATTGGGTAATTCATCAGAATTAGAAATGCTCGAATCTGTTATGACCTATAAATACTGTGTTTTTTATTCTTATACTTTATGCATCATTAAATACTGATATATAGTCAAAAATCAATCAATATTATCACGCGCATAAATACTGAACTGTCTCAAACTGTATAAGCAATCTTACACGCTACGTCTGTACATACCAAACTTTCTATCACTTTTATCATACATAGTAATTGAGGGCTATCAACATTGATTTGATGACTGAATCTAATGGCTATTAGCAAATTGATTTGACCCCAATAATCTGCCACATTATGCTCAGTTAATAATAACTGTCATAATAAGATAGCCATAGATAATCAGTCACCCTCATAATATAACCATATATAAAATAATAAGGAACACACGATGTACGGCGTTTTAATGATAGATATCGATAGTACCGCTTTGACCGCTGAAGATGTCAGCTTGATTAAACAAGCACAGGTCGGCGGAGTAATATTGTTTGGTCGTAACGTCACAGATGCGGCCCAAGTCAGAGCACTATGCGACGATATACGTTATCACAATCAGGATATACTTATCGGTGTGGACCAAGAAGGTGGACGAGTCGCAAGGCTACGTGAAGGTTTCACGCCCCTACCTGCTATGGGTCGATTGGGTGAGCTATTCAATCAAGACCCGAGCCAAGCACTCAGCTGCGCCTACGATTGCGGTTATCTAATGGCGGCTGAAGTGCTAGCTGTAGGAATCGATTTGAGCTTTGCACCCGTACTGGATAGAGATGGTATTAGCCAAGTCATCGGTGATCGCAGCTTTCATCACGAGCCGCAAGCCATCACTGCGCTTGCAACACAGTTCATGCGTGGTATGAAGGCAGCTGGTATGGCAACCACTGGTAAACACTTCCCTGGTCATGGTGCCATCGCTCCTGACTCGCACGTATCAGAAGCCATTGACACGCGTAGCTTAGATGAAATCATCAATAGCGACATGCAACCTTTTGCTCAAACGCTACATAGTCTGGACGCTCTTATGCCAGCACATGTGATATTTTCGCAAGTAGACGACAAGCCAGCAGGATTCTCCAAAATTTGGCTACAAGATATCATTCGAGATGAGCTTAAATTTGACGGGGTACTTTTCTCTGATGATTTATCGATGGCAGGTGCAAAGGCGGCTGGTGATGTCAGTGCTCGAGTAAAAGCGGCAATTGATGCTGGTTGTGATATTGCTCTCGTGTGCAACGACCGTGTGGCTGCTCATGAGGCGGCTAAAGCTGCGCAAGATCTGCCTTACCCTAACCAACAACGTATCAAAACCATGCGCGGCAACATCCCAACATGGCAAGGCGATCTTGGATCTACTTGCCAGCAATTTGAATACTGGCAGCAAGCCAAGAAAAATGTTACTCAGACTTTTTTTAATGCGCAAGCTGATGCTCAGACGGCTAAAGAATCAACAGATCCTACTCTGTATAAGTAATAGCTTACTTAACTATCATCAAGCAGCATACGAAAAAACCGCACCTTTATAAGATGCGGTTTTTGTCATTCGGCTACTATAATCAAAATAAGAACATGTAGATTAATTGCTTGGGTCTACCGCAGTACCTTGGGTAGCGTCATCGCCATCTGGTAACAAATCATCATTGTTACTATCTAATGGGTTCATATCTGGATCTAGCGAATCACCGTTTATCATCATGCCATCATTGGCGCTGACCACTTCGTCATTGACCATAAATTCGATACGACGATTGCGGAAGCGACCTTGTTCGGTTGAATTATCTGCGATTGGTTCTGATTCGCCCATGCCTTTAGTCGTTAGTTTACTGGCATCAACCCCTTTAGACACTAGATACGCTTTCACTGACTCAGCACGCTCCTGAGACAGCTCCATATTATAGGTATCAGAGGCTTGACTATCCGTATGACCGACGATCATCAGCTTCATATCAGGTACGTTATTGATAATTTCTGCAGCACGGTCTAGCAGCGCCTTATTGACTTCAGGTATAACCGCTTCATCTACTTGGAAGTTAATCACCTGAATACTCAAAGCGCGAGCAACATCACGTGGATCTGGGTTATCACCTAGATTAGTCATCGCCACATCTGCAGCAGCCAGACTATCGTCAATCTCGCCTTGTAGGTCTAATGGACCTTCAGCTTGCACGGTCATAGCAGGAGCAGCTGCTTGTAAATCAGCAACCAACTTGTCCAACGCGGCTTTATCAGGAGCATTGACAGTAATATTATCGCCTTTGATAATCATGCTCGCATTCGGTACATTTTTGATAATTGGTAATATCGTTGCCAGCTGAGCAGATGCTGGCATATCTACTGCAAAGTTATCATCAACGTCAGCACGACATTTATTGGCTTCGTCACCAAATGCACCCGTCAAAGCGTTCATAACATTAGTTTGTAGTGTCTCATCACCCACGCTCATACGACAAGCATACAGCTCGCTATTTTCACCAGTTGCGATGCTCAGTGATGCAGGCTCAATCGCGCCGGCAACCGCTAATGCCTCATTACCTTGTGCCCCTTGCTGCACTGTAGCCGCTGGTGTTGCTACAGGTTCAGGGTTTTCTTGACAGCCTCTGAGTAGTGCCCAAGCCAATGCACCTAGGATAATCAAACCAATAATAGGTAGCAGCGCTTTCATAAAGCTCTCTTTTGGCTCTTCTTCTTTTTGCAATGGCGCTGTGCTGGTGGTATCAGAAATCGGTGTGCCAGCCGTAGTAGAAGTGGCAGCGACTGCACTAGCAGACAAAACAGTACCCGCCCATGCAGGGATATGATGCTGGTAACTGTTCAAGTTGTCATTCAAAAATTGTGGAACAGGCGTAGTACCAGCCAAGCTTTTGATCTCATGAAAAGCCAATGGCGCTGCCATCGCAATCAGACCACGTGAAGCGGCTGCATCGACATTATGCTTGCCTGCTAATTCACGAGAAATTTGGTCGCGGTGTGCCCCTTCTGTCCATACACGGTCATAAAAAGCATTGTCGTCACGGGCAATATTTTCATTAGCAAAGCGACTAAAAGTATCGTTGTCTGCAAGACGAGCAGCAAAAATGGCATAAAACTGTTCTAGTAGATTTTTCTTAGCTGGGCTACGGTCATCTTCCAATACGGCTGGGCTGACGGTGCGTGTCAAATGGCTAATAATATCCATAATATGGCTCTCCCCTTAATTTTTGTTTATATCATTCTTTTGTATTCAATCGTTATAGTATTAGGTAATCATGATAGCGATAAATCCATCAAACTACTTTATTTGGTTTTGATTATTATAAAATTCTTAAGCTGCTATTCACAGTCTGTGCGTTGTTGTGCAAATGATACAGTAAGTAATGTTTCGGTTGGCACACGTAACTGTAGCCAAGCTACTTGAAATCATAGGCCATATAAAAAGGCACGTCATATAAAGAAACGTGCCTGATAAAAAACTACCTCACTTGCGCTGGTTCAGCAACGATAACCGTGTTTGCCATCTCATCCACTTCTGAAGGTGAAAAAGGTCCTGGCGGTCTGGTCGTTTGATTATTCGAAGGAAAGTTGTTGGGAATATTACTCGCGCCATTGGTAGGCAGATTGTTGGGCGCGTTATTAAAGCTATTATTGTTAGGCAAAGGAGTTGGTATCACACGATCTCCAGTATCATCATCCGATGCTTGGTATTCGCCAGAGTTACTATTTACCCCATTATTGTTGTATTGATTATTAATCCCCGCCCCATCATCTACAAACTGATTATTTGCGTTTGCCATGTTGTTCGTAGCATCACCAATGTTGCTATTATCAGGCAACGGCAGTGGCGCTGTACTCTCGACCACCATCGCTGGTACTAAGCTTCGTATTTCTGTGACCAGTTTTTGCAGCAGCATATTGTCTGGTGCCTCCAGAGTGAGACGGTCGTTTTGCACATGTAAACGTGCAAATGGTGTTGATCTAAGCATCGTCAAGACATTGGGCAGTGTCTCCGCAGGCATATTAGCGATTGTGGTTGCTACTCCATCCTGTATGTTCAATTCACAAATACTCGCCTGCTCACCAAAGCTTGTATTAAGCGCCTGTTGTAACGTGCTTTGCAGTGCAGCATCGCCAACGGTCGCGCTACAAGTGTACAAGTTGCCGCCGTTATCTACACCGACAATAATCTCAACAGGAGTCGTTGTTGGTACAGGAGGCACGGGTGCTGGCGGTGGTTCAACAGGTACTGTGGCCACAGTTTCTACTGGTATTTCATTATTGGGTTTCACTAACAATGCCCATGCTGCTAGTGCAAGCGCAGCTAGAGCTACTATTAATAAAAACACACGTATTAGTAGATCATTTCGTTGATTGCGAGTGCGTACTTGTGCATGCTTCAAGTTACTGTTTTCTGCCAGATGATAGGCTGCTGGATTGGCATGAATAGCATCACTACTGGCAATCGTATTGTCATCTAATGCTTCAGTGTTTGTACGCTCAGCAGTTGATATTTGCTCTATACTTTCTGCATCATTATTTGTTATTGGTGCGACTATGCCAGCTATGCCAGTATCTAAAGTAGCGTCATCAAGTCTATTCGATATATCGTCACTTACTGGCACATGTACTAGCACATAGTCATCATCTGAACCAAAGTCTGTTTGTATTTGCTGACTAACGCCTTGAGTAGCAGTAATCACAGCGGCTGCCCAGATAGGTAAATATGGACGTAAAGCAGCCTGCTTCTCTTGTAAGAATGCTGGCAAAAACTGCCCATTGGCCAATACTTTTAACTCACGATATGCCAATGGCGCGGCACTAATTAGTAATTGCTCAGTTGTCTGCTCATCAATGTGATGGGTGGCTGACAATTCTTGGACGATAGTCTCTTGCAGGCTTTTATCTTGCCATATTTGTCCAAATAAAGGGCTTTCATTATTACTGCTAGTAATTACTTGATCAGTACGCAGCAGCTGTGAGTAAACCTGTGGCACAGCTAGGCGCGCAGCCAAAACAGCATAAAATTGCTCAAGTAGACTGACATAGGCGACATTATTGCTGTCATCATTACCCATTATAGCTGGGGTTACCGTTTTTTCTAGCTGGTCAATAATGTTCATACTTCACTGCCTCTATCAGCCTTATTTGAATGTGCAAAAACTAAGCACTTATTTTATTTTTGTCCATATCACTTGTGTATTTTGCTTCTTTGTCTAAAAGATTAATAGCAGCGCGGATGAATGAACACTACTCTCGTCTCTAACCCCGCTCTAAAATTTTCACTTATGTTGCATGGTACACTGCTACATTATTCACTATAACCGCATAAAAAAGCATCGTTTTGTCACACAATAGGTATTTGCGTTATCGCAACTGCTGTTAGTATTAGTCTATTGCTAATGGTTAGTACTTAATACGGATCAGACGTCAAACTTATTTTTTACTCAGCCGTAACGCTTAGGCTTTGAATATTGTCATTTGTAGCTTGTCATTTGTAACATTGTCACATATCAGGCACGGCCTAAGGATTTTCCTTTGTTAAACCATACGACGCTTATTATCATTATTACCGTTATTGTCAGCTTATTGGCTTGGCAAAACAAGACGCTATTTAATCGATTGATTTTTTACCCGCCAGCAGTCAACAATGGGCAATGGGATCGCTTTGTGACCCACGGCTTTATTCATGCTGATAGTATGCATTTGCTCTTCAACATGTTTACTTTGTATTTCTTTGGGCGTGCTATCGAAGGACTATATCAGCCGTTTTTATTCGGCTACGGTTTTGTGGTCTTTTATGTGTTGGCAATTATTGTTGCGATGATTCCAAGTTACGTGAAAAATAAGAACAACGCCAGTTATTTGAGTTTAGGCGCATCAGGCGGCGTATCAGCTGTGCTATTTGCTTTTATTTTGCTAGCACCATGGGAGAGAATTTATCTTTTTGCCGTAGTTCCTATTCCTGCGATACTATTTGCCGTGGCTTATATATTTTATAGTATCTATGCTGATCGACGCGGTGGTTCAAACATCAACCACATGGCTCATATGTGGGGCGGTGCGTTTGGCGTTATTGCCACGATCGTATTGGAACCAAAAGTACTACCGCACTTTATCAATGCGTTGCTATCACCAGGATTTTAGACATTTTTACGTATAGTAAAGCTATCACTTTAAACACAGCTATACTTTATAAACTCTATTTTGCGCAGGGTACACTTCTACATTTGAGATTTAGTAATACATTATGATTATAGATATTATCGGTGATATACATGGTTATGCAGACAAACTGGTCGGTCTGCTGCATCAGTTAGGCTATGAGCATAACGGTCAGCATTTCGTGCCGCCAAAAGGTCACAGGGCCTTGTTTATCGGTGATTTGATCGATCGTGGTTCGCAGCAACTAGCTACGCTAGAGACTGTCTTTGCAATGCTAGATGCCGATGTAGCCGATGCAGTGATGGGCAACCATGAATATAATGCATTGGCCTATGCCACGCGTGATCCTGATAATACTAGCCAGTATTTACGTTCGCACAATGATATCCATAGACGCCAACACGAGGCATTTTTGGCAGAGATACCATTCGGCTCAGAGCAACACGAGTACTGGTTGCAGCGTTTATATGAAATCCCATTATGGATCGAGACCGACTACGCCTGTTTTGTGCATGCTTGCTGGGATACAGATAGCATGGCAATACTAAAGCCCCTTCTGACTGATGATAACTGTCTGACTCCAGCAGGTCTAATCGCAACGGCTAAAGAAGATACCGTCGCCTTTGACGCTTTGGAGCGAGTGTTAAAAGGGGTTGAAACGGGCTTACCTGATGGTATTGTGATGGTAGATAAAGAAGGTACCGAGCGTACACGAGTACGAGTACGCTGGTGGCTAGATGAGTTAAATACACGTACCCTGCGTGAAGTGTCTCGTGCTCCATCGTCCGCATTGGCACAAATTCCGCCTGATGCATTGGCTGAAAATATTGAGTTTGCATTAAAAACTCATAAACCTGTGTTCGTCGGGCACTATTGGCTCACTGGCACACCTGAGCCACTCAGTCCACAAGTTGCCTGTACTGACTACTCTGCTGCAGTAGATAGCGGCTATCTAACATGCTATCAACTGGATACCGAAAAGCCATTACCATTGACGGTCAATCACTTTATTCAGCATTATCACGATGAAAAACATATATAAAATCGTGATATCACTGCAATTAGCGCCATACCAGTATTAAAAGTCAAACTTGGCTTTACGAGTGTAGCAAAATTTTTGTATGATGGTCTTTTTGAGGATATCCAATCATGAGCACCACGAATACTGCTGCTAACCAGAACGGTCCAATCACCTCCCCTGCTGGTCAGCCAAAAGTCGGCATTATCATGGGTTCGCAGTCTGACTGGGCAACTATGAGTGCTGCTGTGCAATTGCTTGCAGACTTTGACATTGCTTTTGATTGTGAAGTTGTCTCTGCACACCGTACGCCTGACAGATTATTTGATTATGCCAAAAGCGCAAAAGATAATGGTCTACAAGTGATCATCGCTGGTGCAGGTGGTGCCGCTCATCTGCCAGGCATGTGTGCCAGTCAAACGCCGCTACCTGTCTTTGGTGTCCCTGTAAAGTCATCTATGCTGAGCGGTTGGGATAGTCTACTGTCTATCGTACAAATGCCAAAAGGCGTCGCTGTTGGTACTTTGGCGATTGGTGCTGCTGGTGCTTATAACGCTGCCCTACTTGCAATTCAAGTACTGGCATTGCATGATGATACGATTGCTACTAAGCTCGATCAGATGCGCCAGTCTCAGACTGAGACTATTCTTGCTAGCCCAACACCAGGTATTATCAATCCTTAGGTAGATATAAGTCGACCTACTTTTATAGCAGCGTCTGTTATATTTATAGCTTAACGATTGAAGCTATCAATGTATATTTTTAAGCAATTCCGATTAGAGATAAGGTGCATACAGTGCACCTTTTCCTATTTTCACCCATTGAGTTTTAGATTTTTATATACCAAACACCTTATTCACTTTTATTCAAAGAGCCTGCCATGACTACAGCAAACGCTTATCCTGTTACCCAAACCATTCGTACCATCGGTATTTTAGGCGGTGGTCAGCTTGGTATGATGCTTGCCGAAGCCGCCATGCCATTGGGTTACCAATGCGTATTCTTAGAAGACAATCCAGAATGCCCTGCCAGCTTATACGGTCGTGTCTTTCATAGCGACCAACTAGAAGACTTTATCGCAGCAGCGGATGTCTTTACGTTAGAATTTGAAAACACGCCAACGTCTACGGTCGAGCAATTGGTTAGCTTGTCAAAATCTGGCAGCAAGCAAGGGATGTTCCCACCGCTGATTGCGCTTGATATTGCCCAAGATCGTCTAAAAGAAAAGCAGATGTTCAACACGCTTGATATCGCAACCGTGCCATTTATGGAAGTAAATTCTGAAGCTGAGCTTAAGCACGCTTGTAAAGAGTTAGGACTGCCTATCGTTCTAAAAACCAGCCGAGGTGGTTACGATGGCAAAGGACAGTTCGTTATCAAGCAGGACAGTGACATTAAGGCTGCTTGGCTAGATTTAAAGGACGCTGTCAGCGGTAAAGGGTCACTCACGCCAACACCTGCGCCATTAATCGCTGAAGGTTTTATTAACTTTAGCCGTGAAGTCTCTATCATTGCAGCAAGAGCGCAAAACGGTCAGGTACGCTGTTACGATTTGGTCGAAAACCACCATCACCATGGTATTTTGGCCAAAACTCAAGCACCTGCTGTTGGTACGAGTCATCTGTTTCAACAAGCAACAGACGCCATTACCAAAGTCATGAACCATTTGGACTATGTCGGCGTTATGGCGCTTGAATTATTCGTCACCAAGGATGCTCGCGGTCATAACGCGATATTGGCGAATGAGATTGCGCCACGGGTACACAACTCTGGGCACTGGAGTATCGAAGGCGCTATCACCAGTCAGTTTGAGAACCATATCCGTGCCGTGGTTAACTTGCCATTAGGCGATACAGACAACGTGCATCCTGCAATTATGGTGAATGTACTGGGTCAATATCCTGATATCAGTGCAGTGCTAAATATCGATGGCGCTCATTATCATAGCTATCATAAGGCTGAGCGTGACGATCGCAAGATTGCTCATATCACCTTGATGCCTAATGACGTGACTGATTTAGAGCCTGCTATGGCAAAATTGGTTGCTATCTTGCCAAACAAGGTTGGTCTAGATAAAGAATATGCAAGTGTAGATACTCAGCCTAGTAAAGCAGATGTCGATGCTAAGAGTAATGCTAAAAACAGTGTTCAAAATGATGCCACAGCTGATGAACGAGACACTAAAGTTAGCCAAGCAGATAGCCTGACTGCTCCTTCAGCAAAAACTGAGAAGGCCAAAAAATAATGCAGATATGGGTGGATGCAGATTCGGTACCATTGATTGCCAAAGACTTGATTATTAAGACGGCTGAACGTACCAAGACCATGGCTATATTTGTGGCCAATCAGCCGATTAAGCTACGTAAGTCGCCCTTACTTGTTATGACTGTCGTGCCGTCAGGATTCGACAAAGCTGATGATTATATCGTTGAGCAGATACAAGCTGGTGACTTGGCTATCACTAGCGATATCCCTTTAGCCAATGACATTTTGGATAAAGGTGGTATGGTATTGACGACGCGCGGCGTGGTCTACGACAAAAACAACATCAAGCAAAAGCTAAATATGCGCGACTTTATGGATACCATGCGCGGTACTGGTGTCCTAGAATTGCAAGAAATGAGCGGGCAAAAACCCTACGGTGATCGAGATAAAAAAGCCTTTGCCGACGGTCTCAATCGCTTGGTTCGTTAGTGTTTTTTATCGTTCTATCTGACGCCTACCCATCCTGTCTTCTATTAAATAACATTATCTAGCCAACGTTTGCTTCCTTGCAAACTGTATACACTCTACAACCAAACACTATCCAATCAGCACGCTTTATAACGAAGCGTGCTACCTATCTTTGTTACTCTATATTCGGTTTTTAAGATAAATAAACTTACTGAATAATTCAAACAATAGAATTTAAATAAAAATAGGAATGATTATGAAAATTTTAGTCGTTGGTGCAAGTGGTCGAGTGGGCGGTGATCTGGTTAAGCAGTTATTGGCTGATGAGCATCAAGTTATTGGCACGACTCGTCAGAAAGAAAAGTTATTTGATAATGACAATTACACCCAGCTAGATTTAGACATTACAGCAAGTAAAGACTCTATTGAAAAACAACTGGATCAGGACATTGAGGCTGTTTACTTTGTTGCAGGGTCTGGTGGTAAAAACGTCCTAGAAGTTGACTTGCACGGTGCTGTAAAAACAATGCAGGCTGCACAAGATAAAGGTATTAAACGTTATATTATGCTGAGTTCGGTCTTCTCATTAGAAACTGACAAATGGGATGAAAACCCAGGTATTGCAGACCTAAAAGAATACTACATCTCTAAACACTACGCCGATCACTGGTTAGTGAACAACAGCTCACTTGATTACACTATCGTACAGCCAGGCGCACTAAAAGAACGCGCTGGTACAGGCAAAATCACTATTAATGATACCAGCTCTGGTGAGAATGCAATCGAAGATGTAGCCACAACGCTAGCCGCGGTGCTAACCGCAGATAACACCATAGGCAAAGTCTTCAATCTACACAATGGTGATATCGATATCAACGAAGCAGTTGCTACCGTATAAATAAGTTTAGTATTACTAAAATTGGTTGTATCTGCTAAATTTTAGAAGCAGCCAATACAAAAGGTCGTTGTCGATTCGCCAATATCTAATTGGTAAATCGGCAACGGCCTTTTTATTACGTATTTAAATCACTGATAATTGAAAAGATTCACATCCAATTATGCTTGCCCACTGGGAAAAGGAATGACTTCTTCCAAGCTGCTTGCACCTGTCAACACCATTAGCAATCTATCCATACCGACTGCGATACCGCTACATGGCATCAAATCATTGGAGGCAGCTAATAGATGTTCATCGATTGGCATTTGAGGTAGGTTATGACGCGCGCGCAATTGATTGTCTTGTTCAAAACGGTCACGCAATGCTTGACCATCTGCTAGCTCATCATAAGCATTGGCGATTTCAATGCCATTAATATACAGCTCAAAACGTTTCGCAATTTTATTACCGTCTTTGTCCATAGCTGTCTTCGCTAGTGCAGCGGTCGCAGGTGGATAATCTATAATTAATGTCGGCAAATCATGACCTAGATTTGGCTCTACAGCATGACTGAATAACAAGTCTAACCAGCTTTGACGACGGTTTTCTTCGCTATCATCAGCATTATTAAAGTCAAATCCTGTCAAACCCATATCTTCTGCCACGGCTTGCAATGCAGGTAAACTCGCTGTCAACGGATGGATGCCCACAAAGTCCATAAAGGCATCGACATAGCGATAATGACTCATCACAACAGAATGACCATAAAGCGCTTCTAACAACTCACTAAGCTCAGTTGCCATCTCGTCCAGACTATAATTCGGTTGATACCATTCAAGCATCGTAAATTCAATATTATGACGCGCGCCTGCTTCGTTATCACGAAAGACAGGACAAATCTGATAAATAGGCACTTGCCAGCTGGCTAATAAACGCTTCATCGCAAACTCAGGCGAGGTATGCAAATAATAAGTGCGTGGACGGTCCTGATAGGTCACATGAGCTGCTACGGACTGCAAAAAAGTATCTGTGTTGCCTGCTTGGGATAATAGCGGTGTCTGCACTTCTAGCACTTGTCGACTGGTAAAAAACTGACGAATATTGCTGACGAATTGCGCGCGCTGTTGTGCCATCGTAAGTGTCATGGTTGGTGCGTAGCTAGGCTTAGAAGTAATAGGGTGCGAAGAAATGTTATTTGCTTGAGTCATTGGGCTCTACTGTGACTGATGAATAATTGGTTGCTCAGTATCTTATTTAATTAAAACTGCCACTCACGGCGCAAGTGGTAGTCACGTCTCAGACCGTCAAAGTCAGCACCATTTACTTGCCCATCCACTGCTTTATTTCGCAACGAGGTATCATCCTGCATAATGTCATAAAACTTTGGCAGTCTATCTGGATATGATTTTAGTTCAGACCATAAGAACATATTTAGCGGTAGCAGATTGGACATAGATTGAGTGGGAGGTATCGATAACTTTTCACACAAGGCATCATAAATGATTTGTGTGCCACGTAGCTTACCTTCTAGCGTATAGCCAGCGATATGCGGTGTGGCAATAGCAAGTTTGGATAGCAAGCTTACTGCAATCTGTGGCTCATGCTCAAACACATCTAGCACCACTTGACGTTCAGTACGCTCAATATCTGCTTTAAGCGCGCTTTCCTCAATTACAGGCCCACGTGCACTATTAATTAACATCGTATCGGCAGGCATCATTGCTAATGCAGCTGCGTTGATAAGGTGACGTGTTGGATAATCACTACCTTTAGGGTTCGACGCATTCTTTTCATTGGTCAAAGGCACATGCAGACTGATTACGTCACTTTGGCTAAGTACCTGCTCCAAGCTAGCATTATTAGTTTTAGAGGTTGGTAACAAGGGATCATAACCTAGCACCTGCCAACCCAAATCATAGGCATATTGAGCAAGCGTGCCGCCGATATTGCCAAGACCAATGATGCCTAATGTTAATGACGCCGATTGCTGCCAATACTGCGGACGCAAAGTGAAAACAGCCGTCAATACATATTGAGCCACAGAATGCTTGCTACAACCAGCCGCATTGGCAAAAGTAATATTGCGAGACGCTAGATAATCTTGATCTACATGATCGGTACCAATAGTCGCAGACCCAACAAACTGCACACTGTTATTGTCAACCAATAGCGCTTCATCTACTTTCGTCACCGAGCGTATCAGCAATACATCAGGCTGTACTCTAGCAAGTAGCGCTGCATCGATATCTCGACCAGCGACAGTGATAATTTTAACCCTATGCTCAGCCAGCTGACCAAGCGTAGCGTCATTAAAAAAATCATTCAGACTAGCGATGTTGCTGTCCGCTAAAATAGTGATATTTTTAATTGTACTTAATTTATCAGTCTTATTATTCGTCGATTCTGCTATATTCTCATTCGTCATTATTCATCGTCTCTATCGATAATTTTCTACATCGTATTTGCTAGCGACTCGTTATTCTGGTCCATGCACAGGATCTATCGCACGAGAGTCAGAAAGCATCACCTCCTGCTGAGCAAATATCTCATTCTTATGCTGCGATATCCACTCGCGCCATACTGCAAGCCCGATAGCCAATACGACAGGCCCGATAAACAAACCGACAAAGCCAAACGCTGTTAGACCACCCAGTACACCAATAAAAATAATGATAAAAGGAATTTTGGTCGCGCCGCTAATGACGATAGGACGAATCAAATTATCCACCCAGCTAATCACCAATACACCCCATAGTGCCAAGCCAATACCTTCTGCAGTATGTCCTTGGCTCAACAGCCAAATCGATACACCGCCCCAAACGAATGGTGTGCCAAAGGGAATCAAGGCAATAATAAACGTGACAATGGTCAATAAGATAGGACTTGGTGCACCAGCAAAGTAATAGCCGATACCAGCCAATAAAGCCTGAGCCAACGCCGTCAGTCCGATGCCGTATACCACGGCACGCGTAGTTGTACCCACAGAATCGATGTAGCCGTCGATGCGATTGCCGATAATGTTACGCAGCGCTTGACGAATCTGCCGAACCAGACTAGTGCCATCTCGGTAAAAGAAGAAGAGCGTCATTAATGCCATACCGAGTTTGGCCAAACTACTGAACACCACATCAAAGGCTATTTTGCCATAATATAAATGCGACTGAACCCAAATGCGAAAAGCTTCTAGCGTCCCTTCTGGGTTTTTATTGATGCGCCATAGTACGTCTTTGACTTGCTGACCGATGATAGGCAAATCTTTGAGGGAGTCAGGCACATCTAAGTAACCTACCTTGATACGGTAAATCAAATTACTGATTAAACTCAAAGCTTCTTGCTGCAAGATAAATACACCGATGACCAATGGCACGCCTATTATCAGTGAGATGCTCACCGTCATAATAGCGGCGCTAAAGTCTGGGCTTAGTTTTACCTTTTCATGGAAGAAATTATAGATAGGAAAAGTCACATAGGCTAAAATCGCTGCCCACAGCGCTGGTACAATAAAAAACTGCACCACTTGAAAACACAATACGAATAGCACCACTAGCAACGTAATTGCTAATAAGCGCTGAATAATAAATTCTTTGGTCCAGTTTTCAATCATAGCGTATAAACCAAAAGCGGACAGCAAATGATAATTTTGCTGGCGAGTTTATAAATGTGTGATGAATATCAGCTCTTAGACACTGTCTGTAAGCCATATCCATTAGCGAGAGTTGCGAATCATATAAAAAAGCATTGTGTCGGACTTATATTGCTACAGACTTATAAATTCACATGAAGATTAAGTAATATAACAGTCAAATAGTATGACTGTGTTCAGCTCCATACTACAAATTCATAGCCATTTATTATCATAGACAACACAATAAAAATGCAGTTAGCACACTTTATTATGCAATAAAGCGTGTGAATTATATAACGCGTTGTTGTAATCTTTACTTACAACTTTGTCTATGCAAGCTTACTAGATGACGACGATAATGACTAGCGCATAATGCATGAATTTAGTGTGTAAAAATGATGTATCGAAAACTGCTTTTATGTTCAGCTTTTAAACTGTTATCTTATAAGGGAATCCACTGGTGCGTTCTATTTGTCGCGACAATTGATGTTATACTAAAGCAATTATTTTAAGCTTTTCAGTGTAGTTAAGTTTATTTGCACATATTTATTTACATCGTCGTACAGACATCGAATCCTCTGAGCCAGATTTCAACACCCGCTTATATCGTCTTCTTTTAGACTATCATAAGTTCTAATTTTAGGGTGTCGCCATCACTTAGAGTGAGTTACTTGAGCAAAATCATAAGTCTTTTATAAAGGCTTATATAAGATTTAGACTCAGCATATCAGCTCAATATTTAAGCTTGATATGCCAGAGTGCAGTTTTGAGTTAATTTCGGATTTACTTTGATTTTATTTGAAATCAATACAGACACACCAAATTTTAATAATATATCGATAGGAACAATAACAATGTCAAAAGACACTGATAACCCCAACTCTAACACCTCAAACGAAGCCAGTAAGACCAATAAACCACAAGATACTGTCACTTTTGCCTTAGCTCAATCACATTTTTTGGTCGGCGATATCTCAACCAACGTCGAAAAAATGCGTAACCTAGCTTTACAAGCACGCGAACAGGGTGCTGACGTAATCGTATTCCCAGAGTTAGCGCTGTTAGGTTACCCTCCACAAGATTTATTGCTACGTCCAAGCTTGTCAGGTCGCGTCAAAAGCGCTTTGTCTACTTTGAGTGATATTGATGATATCGTCATGATTGTCGGCTATCCGCATGTCGATCATCACGGAACTTTTAACTCTGCTGCCATCCTACATAATGGTCATCAAAAAGGCTTTTACCATAAGCAAATTTTGCCGAATTATGGCGTGTTTGATGAGCGTCGCTATTTCGATAAAGGTCGCAATCAAGTTCTATTTGATTACAAAGGCATTACCATTGGTCTGCTTATCTGTGAAGATTTGTGGGAAAAAGGTCCTATCTCTGAGCTTAAAAAGCAAGGCGCTGATCTAATCGTAAGCTTAAACGCCTCGCCTTTTGAGATTGAAAAGCAAGACAATCGCAAAACCATGCTTGCCAAGCGTAGCCGTGAAAACAAGCTACCTATCGTCTATGTCAACGCAGTGGGCGGGCAAGACGATCTAGTGTTTGATGGTGGCTCTATGGCTGTACAAGCTGACGGTAGCATTGCTCATGAAGCGCCGCGCTTTATGAATCAATTGCTATTGGCCACGTTAGACGTCAAAGCTGCTAAATTCAACGAGCAGACCAAAGCGCCTCTAACCTTGAGCCGTGAATCTGAAATGTATCAGGCGTTAGTCGTCGGTCTACGCGACTATGTCAACCATTCAGGATTCTCTGGCATTATTGTCGGGTTATCAGGTGGTATTGACTCAGCATTGACACTTTGTATCGCTGTTGATGCCTTAGGCGCTGATAAGGTATATGCGGTCATGATGCCATACGAATACACCTCTCAAATCAGTCTAGAAGATGCTCAAGCCCAAGCACGTCGCTTAAATGTTTCTTACACCGTCTGCCCTATTTTTGACGCTGTCGAAGGCATCCGTCATACGCTAGCGCCGTTATTCAATAAGTCGCCAGCGGATACGACAGAAGAAAACATCCAAGCGCGCGCTCGCGGTGTGATTTTGATGGCATTGTCCAATAAATTTGGTCATTTAGTTATCACGACTGGTAACAAGTCAGAATTGGCAGTTGGTTACTCAACGCTATATGGCGACATGGCTGGCGGCTTTGACGTATTAAAAGACGTATATAAGTCTCAAGTCTATAAATTAGCGAGCTATCGCAACCGTTTAGAAGATACGCCTGTTATTCCTGAGCGTGTTATCACTCGTCCGCCATCGGCTGAATTACGTCCAGATCAAAAAGATCAAGACAGCTTGCCAGACTACGATGTGTTAGATGGTATCTTGACGTCATATATCGATGAAGATATGGGCTATCAAGAAATTATTGATAAAGGCTTTGATGCTGAGATGGTCGCTAAAGTTATCAAAATGGTAGACAACAGCGAATACAAACGCTTGCAATCTCCCATCGGTACTAAGATTAGCCACAAAGCTTTTGGGCGTGAGCGCCGTTATCCATTGGTCAATAAGTGGTCAATCAAAGGTTAATTACTACACACCTCTCAATTTCTACTGTCTATAAGTTGAGAGGTACTAGTTAGCCAGTTTTACAAGATATCGAATTTTTACTATTAGCTGGGTGCTTACTCAGCTTTTTTGGTTTTTATCCATCAAAAATTTTTACACCTAACCATATTCTTTTCCACACAGTTTCACAAATTGTTCTGACTTAATTATCTTTATTTCTTTTTCGAGTACGTCATGAGTTTGCTAACCGCTAGTGTCTTTCTTCTTTTACTGCTTGCCTTAAGCACCTTTGTCTCTGCTGCTGAGATTGCCATTGCCGCAGGCCGTAAAATCAAGCTCCAAATTATGGCAAAAGAAGGCGATGTTCGCGCACTTGATGTACTCAATATGCAAGAGCATCCTGGTAGTTTTATCACCGTCGTACAAATAGTGCTAAATGCGGTCGCTATTTCAGCTGGTGCCGTGGGTGAATCGGCCATCAGCCCTTATCTCGAGCAATTATTAAATAGTGAAACGATAGCATCAGTTATATCATTTGTACTTATCACGAGTTTATTTTCACTACTTGCCGACCTAATGCCTAGGCGTTTGGCCATGTCAAATGCTGAGACGATAGCGGTACGGCTCGTACGCCCGATGATGTTGTTGATATTCATACTAAAGCCCATTATATGGGTGTTCGATGGGGCTGCAAATATCCTGTTTAAGCTTTTTGGCATCTCAACTATACGTCAAGATGATATGACACCAGAAGATATTTATGCAGTGATGGATGCTGGTGCTGAAGCGGGTGTACTAAAGAAGCAAGAGCATCACTTGATCGAAAATATCTTTGATATGCAGGAGCGGACCGTCACCTCAGTAATGAATCCTCGAGAAAATATCGTTTACTTTGATACCAAGACAAGTACCGAAGAAGTCGTGAATATCATGATTGAGCAGCCCCATAATAAGTTTTTGGTCTGCCATGATGACGATTTAGAGCATATCGTTGGTTATGTGGAATCTCGTAGCTTTTTAGCTTTGGTTTTGAACCAACAGGAAGTTAGCCTGACAAACAAGACTCTATTGAAACCAGCACTTTTCGTGCCTGATACGTTGTCTTTGTTTGAAGTATTAGAAATGTTTAAATCTACTGGCGCTGATTTTGCAGTTATCGTGAATGAATATGCACTAGTCGTTGGTGTTATTACCTTAAAGGACGTGATGAGCATTGTGATGGGCGAGCTGGTAACGCTAGAAGAACAACCTATTGTCCAGCGCACTGACAACACGTGGCTAATCGATGGCATGACCCCTATCGAAGATGTGATTCGTGCATTAGATATTGTCGACCTACCACGAAGTCAAAATTACGAGACTATCAGTGGATTTATGATGTATATGCTCCGAAAAATCCCTAAAAAGACCGACACGATTGAGTATGCCAATTATCGATTTGAGATTATTGCGACTGATAATCTTAAAATTACACAGATGCTAGTCACCAAATTAGAAGATGTCATTTAATTTGATGGCTAGTTAAAGAACGCTTAACTAGCCTATTCATATGGTTTTAAGCACGCTGACCAAAGATAGCGGTTCCGACACGTACCATCGTTGTGCCGTTTTCTATCGCTTCCGCCATATCACCACTCATACCCATACTAAGCGTATCCCAGCTATCTAGCTCTGGATAGTCGGCTTTGACCTCTTCAAACAACTGCTTAGTTCGAGCAAAGGCATCTGTATTTGCTTTGGCAGGAATAATCATCAAACCTCGCAGTTGTAAGCGCTCATACTCTTTGATCGCTGTTATCAGCTCTGGCAACTGGGATGGCAGGCATCCTGACTTGCTATCTTCGTTATCGATATTTAATTGGATCAATACATTCAATGGTGGCAGGTCAGCTGGTCGCTGGTCATTCAATCGTTTGGCGATGATATCGCGCTCAACCGTTTGCACCCAATCAAAGTGCTCTGCTATGTCACGTGTCTTGTTACGCTGAATACTACCGATATAATGCCAAACGATACTCTTGCCTACAGTCTGGGCTTTAAGAATAGTAATTTTTTCGATGGCCTCTTGTAGATAGTTCTCACCAAAATCGCGCTGTCCCTGCTCTGCTAAAGTTGCGATCATATGGGCAGGTTTCGTTTTCGAAACAGCCAACAGCATAACATTATCAGTCTGTCTGTCAGCATGATCATACGCTTGCTTCATCTGCTTACTAACTAGCTGCCAGTTATCGATAAGTGTCACTTCATCAATATTGCCATTCATTTCCTTCATATTTTGCCCTTATTGCTTGATTAATTTTTTGTGATTTTTTTCTGCAATTTTTATTATAAAAAAAACATAACTATCCGATTTTTAAAAGTAAATTAAAAATAACTTCTATAAGAATTATTTTAAAACGATCCAGTTTTGGTTTTTCTTAATTTAGTAGATGGTTAAATACTCATAGTCTTGTTATGATATTGTTACATGCTTTAACATATGCTGCTGAATATGCTAGTGATGGTAAAGACCTGTACTGGTGAGCTTCTTATCATCTCTTATTATACTAAGGCTATCGATAAATAGTTTACCACGTACTTTTTATAGTGTTTTGTCTTACCTAGACTAAGTGATAGGAATATCAAATTATGGCTGAAAAAAATAATCTTAATATCGAAGACTTGCTGCGCTTTACGGTTAAGCATAAGGCGTCAGATTTACATATTTCAGCGGGTATGCCGGCAATGATACGTGTTGATGGTGAAATGACACGTATTAATATGCCAGAGATGACCCATCAGGTTGTACATCAGCTTATTTATGACATCATGAATGATAAGCAACGTGCTGACTTTGAGGAGTTTTTTGAAACAGATTTTTCTTTTGAAATTCCTAATCTAGCACGTTTTCGTGTCAACGCTTTTAATCAAAACCGCGGTGCAGGCGCTGTATTCCGTACCATTCCTTCTAAAGTATTAACGATGGAAGACTTAGGTATGGGCGATGTCTTTAGACGCGTTTCAGACTTCAAGCGTGGTGTGGTATTGGTCACGGGCCCAACCGGCTCAGGTAAATCTACAACACTTGCGGCGATGATTGATTATATTAACGAAAGCCGTAAAGAGCATATTTTAACTATCGAAGACCCGATTGAATTTGTGCATCAATCTAAGAAAAGCTTGATCAATCAGCGTGAAGTACACCGTGATACTTTAGGTTTTGAGCCAGCATTGCGCTCTGCCCTACGTGAAGATCCTGATGTTATTTTGGTCGGTGAGCTACGTGACCTTGAAACCATTCGTTTAGCATTGACCGCAGCAGAAACTGGTCACTTAGTATTCGGCACCTTGCATACTAGCTCAGCCGCTAAGACAATTGACCGAGTCATCGACGTATTCCCAGCTGCTGAAAAAGACATGATCCGTGCGATGCTGTCAGAATCATTGCAAGCCGTTATTTCACAGACGTTATTACGTCGTCAAGCAGGTGGACGTATAGCCGCCCATGAAATCATGATAGGCACCCCTGCTATCCGTAACTTGATACGTGAGAACAAAATCGCCCAAATGTACTCTGCCATCCAAACAGGTGCAGGCGATGGCATGATCACCCTTGATCAAACATTAAAGAACTTGGTAAGTAAGGGAACCATTAGTAAGGACGTTGCGCGTCCTTATGCCAAGCAACCTGAGGCATTTTTATAGTAATGACAGACAGTATTGACAGATACCACCAAAAATAACCAACAAATTATGGTCTCTGTAATTACTTTCTTACTTTTTATTGACGTATTTGAAATATGATTTTAATTGACTTACATCTGGTATAGGTGCGATATGGACATTGATAAACTATTACAGTTGATGATCAGCAAAAATGGCTCTGACCTTTTTATTACTGCTGACGTAGCGCCTTCCATGAAAGTAAATGGAAAAATTTTACCTGTCGGTAGAACACCTTTGAGTGCTGAGCAAACCATGAGATTGGTCAAAGGTGTAATGACGCCAAGCCAGCAAAAAGAGTTTGAAGAAACCAACGAGTGTCAATTTGCTATCTCTGATGAAGCGCAGCAAGCACGCTTTCGAGTCAGTGCATTTGTACAGCGCGACATGGCAGGAATGATTTTACGGAAAATTGAAAACAACATTCCAACGGTCGAAGAGTTACGTTTACCGCCAGCGCTAAAAGAATTGGCCATGAAAAAACGCGGTATTGTTCTATTAGTTGGCGCAACAGGTACAGGTAAATCTACTACCCTTGCTGCAATGATAGGACATCGCAATCAAAACTCTCATGGTCATATCATTACGATAGAAGACCCTATCGAGTTTGTTCATAAACATCGTGGCTGTATTATTACCCAGCGTGAAGTTGGTATCGATACTCATTCATTTGAAGCGGGTCTAAAAAACACGCTACGCCAAGCACCCGATGTCATCTTAATCGGCGAGATTCGTAACCGTGAAGTCATGAGTTATGCTATTCAGTACGCAGAAACTGGCCATCTAGTGTTTGCAACGTTGCACGCAAACAATGCTAACCAAGCAATTGATCGTATCATTCACTTCTTTGAGACCAATCGTCATAATCAGTTATTTATGGATTTATCGTTGAACCTGCAAGCTATTATCGCGCAGCAACTTATTCCCACACCTGATGGTAAAGGACGACGCGCTGCTATTGAGATTTTGCTAAATTCGCAGCTTATTAGTGACTATATCCGTAAAGGAGAAGTCCATGAAATCAAAGATGTTATGACACGCTCACGAGACAGTGGCATGCAAACCTTTGATCAGGCACTTTTTGATTTGTACGAACAAGGAGAGATAACGTATAAAGAAGCGATTCTACACGCTGACTCCCCTAATGATCTACGCCTCAAAATTAAGCTTAGCAGCAAAAACGGTAAGGCGAATTTAGATGAAGGTGCCGATAGTTTATCGTTAGATGTGAGCTAAATTATTGCGCTTTCTACGCATAATAGACATATAAAAAGAAACCCTCGTTATAAATAACGAGGGTTTCTTTTTACTGTTTAATACAGTAGTACTAACAGAAATAAGCGTTTCTACTTATACGCTAGATAATTACTTCGCGCTGTCTCTACAGGCTTGATCCGCGCAGATACCATATAGCACGAGAGAATGCCCAGACAGTTTAAAGCCATGTTTTTCTGCTACTTTCAGCTGTTCTTCTTCGATGACTTCATTATGAAACTCTATAATCTTGCCACACACATCACAAACTAGGTGATCGTGATGCTCTTCTTGGGTAATCTCAAATACAGATAGATTGTTTTCAAAGTTATGACGCTCAACAATACCCGCTTGTTCAAACTGTGTTAGGACACGATAGACAGTGGCAAGACCTACGTCTTCACCTTGCTCAATAAGTGCCTTATACACTTCTTCTGCACTCATGTGATGCAGTTCTGCGCTTTCTAATAGCTCTAAAATTTTGATACGAGGTAACGTGACCTTGAGTCCTGCTCTACGTAAATCTTGATTGGTAAAAGAAGCCATAATATCCCTTTTGACTGTAACAGCCTTAACAAATAGAAAATATGAGATAAATAATCAACAAAGATTATTTTTATTTAATATAAAGTAAATGATTAACAATAAACTGATGAAACTTATGCAGACATCTCTCTTATTATTTTCTAAATATCGAGATGCAAGCCTATGAATTTAAAATATAATTAATCTAACTATTCAGATTGTGTTTGGTAAATAATGTCGTAAGTGGTAGGCAATTGCAAGTAAATGACGTATCATTTGTCCAAGATTGTCGGTCAGACTGGTACGACCTAACGCTGGCCACACCTAATTCATTTCTTATGAGTCATCTTACCATGATAAAGACATTAAATTTCCGTCCGTTAAGCCACACAAGCGCATTACGTAAGATCGTTATCACCAGTATGCTTAGCGCTACTGTTGCTATGTCTGGCTGCTCATTATTGAGTGTTTATAAGATTGATTTGCCGCAAGGCACAGCGATTACGCAAACCCAAGCTCAAAAGCTAAAGGTGGGTATGAACCAAAACCAAGTTCTTTATACTCTTGGTAGCCCTGCGATTCGAGATACGCTTGAGCCTAAACGCTGGGATTATATCTATGACTACAAAGCAGGCACTGAAGGTAGCCGTAAAGGCATCGCAGATGTCAAAAACGCTAGCCAGCATTTAGTTGTTTACTTTGATGATAATGGTTTGGTCACGCGCATCGAAGGTATTGAGAGTCTGCCAGCATCATAGTTAGTGAAACCTATTAGCTTAGATAGTAAACGGTTTAGCTACGAGATTTATTTTTGCGCTGAGACATAGGATCAGCGCTTAAACTGCGATATACCTCGATACGGTCAAAAGGCTGTAGCAAATAGCTTAATGGCTGTTTCTGTGCATAAATCCCTACATGCCAACGTTTCGCAGTTGGCGTGGTGATATCTATTACTTGCTCACACCACTTTGCCAGTTCTGCAAATTTTTCAAGCCATCCCGCTTGCGCCAATGCTTCATGCAAACTAGTACCTTGTTTGACCTGCAAAGCTAGGTAATGCTGGCGCTGCTCATCTTCAGCATACGCCAGATATA
Source organism: Psychrobacter proteolyticus (assembly GCF_039762275.1). GTDB lineage: Bacteria > Pseudomonadota > Gammaproteobacteria > Pseudomonadales > Moraxellaceae > Psychrobacter > Psychrobacter proteolyticus_C. The sequence goes on from NZ_JBDLOB010000002.1 coordinate 185,936, forward strand.
CGGTCATTAGATTGGCTTGCGTAGACTGTGGCACACTGCTGTCACGACTTTCGACTGTTAGCTCAACCACTGCATCACCCAACCTATCAATGCTAGCAGCAATGCTAATGGTACGACTAAACGTATCGCTACTCGCCACAAGTTATAAACTGCTTCATTGCTGAAATTCAGTGACTTGCGCAGATGGCTAATCTTCATCTGCCAACCAGCAAATACTGATAGCAATAGTACAGCAATGCTACTAATAATGACTAAGATGCCAACTAACCATGCTGTCGGAATCGCAACCACTAATAGTAACGCTACAGCAAAAGTGATTATCAAACTAACTAATAATCCAAATTTATGCGTTAACTGTTGCGTGCTGTAATGAAGCAAATAACTGGCTACAAATAACACCCCGCCCCAATATAACAATTGTCCAATTGGCGGTAGCGACATACCGCTAGTAAATAAAGCCACTACTCCTATCAGCAGTTGCAACACCCAAATCGGTAACACTAACTTGGTTGCACGGTACTCACGAGTAGCCGCTCTGTTTTTTACTTGCTGATTGTTTGCTTCTACAGCCGTGATGGTCTGCTTACTCACCAAGTTCTGACCGAACCAGTATAAGCCTGTACCCGCACCGACACTGACCAATGCTAGTGCGACTGCGCGTGCCCATTCTGTCAAACTGACATCAGTCATGGCAAAACCAGCATTTGGCACACCGTTTGCGAACCCTAGTAGCAACCCTATTACCATCAACCCTAAGCCAATAGGTAAAGGCGTAATACCCAGCAAGCTTAAGAGTACTGCGATGACCATCAGACCTGCGGCAATTGCAAAGCTCGGTACATCGGGTACGCTATTTAGCTCAGTCAACGCAGACAATATACCTGTACTTGCACCAGATATAACCAACGCTGCAATCACAATAGAGACTAATGCTGCTAACCAACCAAAGCTGCGCCAGATCGGACTGACATCTGCTTCACGAGTGAGCTTCTGCATACCCGCTAGAGGTCCTTCGACACTGCGATAGGCCAACGCTATCTCAGCGTAAACAACTGGCAGCGCAACCAATACCATGGCTAATAGCCATAGTAACCAAAAGTCAATCTCACCAATTGACGCAGGTGCAAACCAACGAAATAGCAATAACGGTAGTAGCGCCGCGATAAAATAAGAAGCATAACGGATCATCATAATTTCAATCCAAACGATCTAATACCATTCACAAAACTGGGTTAGCAAACAAAACACGTGCAATTACCACGCATGGTAGACTGAACATGTTTGAAAAAGCCAATCGTATTTTGAAAATTGGTATAAAGTGAATAACGATAATTTATAATTATACAGAGCAACGACTGGCTTCTGTAAATGAATTCAGCTAAATACTGTCTTAATATAAGGGACAAACAGTTATAAAAAAACCCCGAAATCGGGGTTTAGTCATTCAGATATAATCAATATACGATTCAGTACTCAGTGGCTTTACTCAATGGCCTTCTATGCAAAGCAAAGTATGTATCAGATATTGAATCAGTGCGACTCAATTAGTGAATAGCACTTACATAGTCTGACAGGATACGAATGTCACGATCTGATAGTTTCGATGCAACTGTTTGCATCATACCCATCTCGCCTTCTTTGGCTGCATCATTGACTCGTTTTTGATCATCACTATCGATATCATCAACACGTCCAGCGGCACGGAATAGTTTTAGCTGAGTAGCAATATACTGAGCGTGCTGTCCGCCTAGCTTTGGAAATGCAGCCCAAGTGTTACCTGCAGCATCTGGACCATGACAGCCTGCACAGCCAATAACACCGCGCGACTTATCGCCGCCCAAGAATAGCTTAGTCGCTTCTTGGTTGGTTGCAGGATTGCCGTAGCCGACGCCCCAAGGCGCTTGACTGGCGTAATAACCTGCTACGTTGGCTAGGTCTTGCTGAGATAGATTAGCAACTTGTGACTGCATGATACCGTTTTTGCGATAGCCTGCTTTAAAGTTGACTAGCTGTTTATATAGGTACTTTACGTTTTGGCCGCCAAGGTTTGGCTGTGCAGGAACAATGCTGACGCCATTAAGACCATGACAAGCGGCACAAACGGTTTCTGCAACTTTTTGACCTGCATTGACGTCATATTCAGGAACAATAATAGCAGCTTGTACGCTGAAACTTGCAACGCATAAGCTGGCAGCAGCGATTAACTTTTTCATTGATACAAATCCTACTAGCTCGGCGTAAGCATTATTTAGAGTGATTGCACTGGTAAGATACCTGATATAGCCGTCTCTTTAATCATGAGAATGGCGTATATTTTAAGGTCTTGGACACAAGCAGTCTGAAAGTACTTACTAACATCAGGGTTTATTTTCGATTATTATAGCAAGACTTTGTATCATTTGCCTACTTAATCATAGTATCCATCAGTTTTCTGGCAACACAATATACAATATGACGCAAAAACAAAAAGCGCAAATAGGTTGTTAGCCTAGCGCTTTATTATATATGTTCAAATGATATTTATAAGTCGATTATTTGCTCATATATTCGATAAGTTTACGATAGTCGTCATCACTACATTTGTCGCAAAGACCACCTGCTGGCATTTGCGGCATACCACCTTTCACAGACTTAATGAGTGTCGGCATACTTTTTTGTTTAATCAGCTGTTGCCATTTGGCACTATCGCCTTTTTTGATGGCATTTAACGCCCCACTATCGTGACAGGCCGCACATGAGTTATCATAAGTAGTAGCAATATCCGCCGCACTTGCGCTGCTAATCATAATGCCACTTAATAATAGTGCAGCACTGCTAGCCGTTATAGCGCGATAACTCGTGCTAAGAAGTTTACTGATTGAAAACATAGAGCACCTCCTCGTGATATTTCACGTGTCTCATCAATCGTTCTATTAAACATCCTTCATTAAACATTGTAACAATATATGTCATATAAACATAGAGAATTTGGATACGGCTTTGTTAAAGCTGAGAACTTGTCTTAATGACTGGCCAACTTTAATGTTATCCTACTATTTATATGATGCTAATCGCAGTTATTTCAATAAGTAAGACACGGAATAGTATAGAATAGCCAGTAATATTAAATAGCTACTTTTATGATTTGCACATAACTGCATCGATGAAAAATAACCTTTTAACTTGATTTACCTATCGCTTGACCAATTACTTGACCGCACCGATGACTTGAGTCATCAGCTGACTAAAATTTTATAATCGCATCCAATTTTTTAAGATTAATGAGCCATTTATGAGTACCCCGTTTAACGATGTCGCCGCTGAACATGCCTTGTTCAATACCAAATCTCGTCAAAAAATTCAGCAAACTGAGTTTATGATGTCAGCACCTACCTTTCGTCTCTGTCCGCCTGATATGGGATTGGAAGTCGCTTTTGCAGGTCGCTCAAACGCTGGCAAATCATCAGCCATCAACGCCTTAACCAATCAGCGTCAATTGGCTCGCTCGTCTAAGACACCTGGACGCACGCAGATGATTAACTTTTTTAGTATCGGTGATACTGACAGACGTTTGGTTGATTTACCTGGTTACGGCTATGCCGCTGTTCCCCTAGAGATGAAAAAAGAATGGCAGGTTGAGCTAGAAGAATACTTGGTATCACGTTCAAGCCTTGCAGGTCTAGTACTGATGACAGACATTCGTCATCCGCTTAAGTTTTTTGATGAGCAAATGCTGCACTGGGCAAACGATGGTGAGCTACCAGTACATATTCTGCTGACCAAAGCAGATAAACTGAAGTACGGTGCTTCTAAGAACGCCCTCCTTGAGACTCGTAAACGCCTGAAAAAATTGGGCTTAAACTGTACCATTCAGTTATTTTCGGCGCTCAGAAAAGAAGGTCTCGATGAGTTGGCTGGGATAATGGGCAACTGGTATGAGTATCAGCTTGATGCAGACAAAATCATTGAGTCTTCTTTTGCATTGCTAGAAGGCGATGAGTTAGAAGACGCTATTGAAAAAGAAAGCGGTGAAAAAGAGAGCGTTGATAAAGAAAACAAATAAACATCGTTGTCTTTAATAAAAGGGTTTATCGTTATTACGATAAACCCTTTTTTATTGCCTGTTTATTAACTCATTATTATCATCGGTGTGCTATTAAAATAACGAGAATGATAAAAGTAGCTCTACCCGCATAACAAGTCTACTAGCGCTTGTGGAGTATCAGCTTGATAGGTTGGATTTTGCTCCGCAAGCTCTGCACTCGTTGCTGTACCATATTTCACTGCTATACTGGTCATGCCTAATGCTGTTGCCATTTGAATGTCATAGATGCTGTCGCCGATAAACACAGCATCAGAAACCTGCTGCTGCGTATAGTCCAAAATATCGGTCAACATCTGCGGATCAGGTTTTGAGCCTGACTCATCAGCACACCGCGTAATCGCAAAATAATCATGGCTATCTGAGGCATCTAGTACACGATCTAGCCCTTTTCTTTTTTTACCGGTTGCTACGGCGAGCGTTTTGCCTTGCTGTTGCAAAGTTTGCAACATACTCTCTATTGGTTCAAATAGCGGCGTACTGTGACTATTAGCAATATAGTACTCTGCATAGGTTTGCTGAATCTCACGCAACTGCGCATCGTTTGCCTGCGGATATAAAATTTTAATCCCATTCATTAAGCTCAGACCAATGATGTCTTTTACGGCTTTATCATTCGTCTTAAACCCATGTGCTTCGCCAGCCACATGCATAGACTCCACGATTAGGCCGATTGAATCCATTAGGGTGCCGTCCCAATCAAAAATAATCAACGTCTTGTCAGACAGATTGCTTTCTGCTGATAGTTGAGCATTTATAATACGCTCTGAAGTTACAGCTGGTTTGGTCATGAATTTACCTTAATGAATATCAATAATAAATAGCAGATACTAAAACGTCACGGTGGCTTATTCGTAAAAATAAGATATCGTGACGTTTAGGAAAGTACAAAAATAGTTTGGCTTAAGAGTTTATTTTGGAAAACTATTCAGGCAATTTCGTTGTTTCTGGTAGCCAATCTGCCATATCGTCTGGCAATGGCGCAGTAATGGTCTTGTAGCCTGGAATATCTAAGCGCCATGCATGTAAACACAGACGATGTACGCCTGATTTGTCATGAACGTTATATTTGTCATCACCCAAGATGGCATGACCGATATGCGCTAAATGCACACGGATTTGATGAGTGCGACCCGTCAATGGCTTGGCTTCAATTAAGCTGACTGGCTGACTATTAATCGTAAAGCGATCATGAATAATAATATCAGTCTGGCTTTCTTTCGCTTGTGGGTCTTGGCTATCTACTTTTACTCGGCGCTCACCACTAGCAAGTGTATAACGTAGCAACGGCGCATTGATACGTTGCTCATTGAGCGCAGGTTGTCCTTTGGCAAGACATAGATAGTGCTTCTGAATGGTCTTGTCTACCAAATGCTGCTGCAATACTTTGAGCGTTGAGCGTTTTTTGGAGATCATCAGTAGCCCTGATGTGTCTTTATCAATGCGATGGATCAGCTCCAGGTATTTTTTACCCGTCACTTCACGCATGGCTTCAATAACCCCGAAGTCCAAGCCACTACCGCCATGCACAGCGATACCAGAAGGCTTATTTAGCACTAGCAAACCGTCATCTTCGTAGACCACGCGCGCCAGCAAGCTTTTGGCAAACTCGGTACTAATAATTGGTTTTTCGCGCGTTGCTAGCTCTACAGGGGCAATACGTACCACATCTTCACGCTGCACTCTATCGTGTGCTTTGCAGCGCTTATTATTGACGCGTACCTCATCTGAGCGAATCATTTTGTAGATATGTGATTTTGGTAAACCTTTTAAACGGTTTAACAAAAAATTATCCAAACGCTGATCGTGTTGATGGCGCGTTACTTCGAGGTAGTTCACCTTACCGAAGTTGCTAATCTCATCGTCAGCGCTTTGTGGGCGTGTTTTGCTATTAAAAATAGCAGGGGCTTCATGGGTAGTAGCGTCGTCAGTCATTTTTGAGTTTGTCATTTTTAGTTAGGTATTTACACAAAGATTTGCTATAGTTTAGCATGTTGAGCGACAATTAAGCAGAGGCGACAGCAATAATCATTGTTGTTACAAATAGTTGACCACCATTTTATTGCTTGTCAGTTTTCTACTACTTGCCAGTAAAGAGGTTGACACTATTTATCCTGCTGACCTGACACGTTTCATCTGATTTTAGGGCGCGTTATTTATTTAGAGGTATTACTTACCAAATATAGCCCTATAAATTAAAAATACTGTACTGAATGTTATTCAGTACCATAAAATAAATAGTGACACTAAATACCATCGCGTTAATAACGCTGATAATAAATCAGCTTATTAACCGATTACAACACAACACTGACTCACTAATTGCATGACAACGACCGTACTCGATAACCAATCATTATTTAATGACTATTTATCTGATGGTTCTTTATGCCAGCATAGTTGAGCAAGTATGGGTAGTTTAGCGTTAGGATCGAAAGTATATCGATAGCTGCCTAAGTATTGGTGGTCAAACAGATGACGATAACAATGTAAATACGATACCACGCTGACAAGCTGGTCCATTACTCTGTTTGCCAAGTACGCCCCGCTGATAACAAAAGCTGCGACACCTAACCTTGAGACACCCAAGATATTATTGACGTTATACAAAGAACGATAAACAAAGAGTAACCAATTGCTTCGCCTGAACAAACAACCGCTGAATGACGCCACTATATAGTAGCAATCATGACCGCGATATTATTGTTAGACTTTGATGGATGAATGGCAACAGCACCACGCCTTTTTAATATCAGTATTTTTTAGAGATGTAACTGACCCTCGCCCACGCTTACAACGTGCGCTGAAATCACTACCAATAGAACGTACTGAGAATAAGAGCGCTTTAACTCGCTGACCCAATCATATATGTACCAAGTTTACTGATGATAAAATATAAGTACCATAGCCTTACACCCTATATTACTGATATTAACGTGAGCACCGCTCATTACTTCAGGTAAAAAAGAAGCCATTGAAAAAGCCCATGTGCTTTATGAAACCCACGATTTACGTTCTACCGTTAATGAACATCTACACACGCTAATCACAATATTAGCCACACTTGCCACTATGTCCTAAAGACTGTCTTATCGTTGTCATGCGTACTCATAGGATACAAATATGAAACGCATTTTGATCAACGCCACTCAAAACGAAGAGATTCGTGTCGCCTTATGTAAAGGCAATCATCTGTACGATTTCGACCTAGAAAACCGTACTCGCGAGCAAAAAAAATCTAACATCTATAAAGGTCATGTGACCCGTGTCGAGCCATCGCTTGAAGCAGTATTCGTCGAATATGGTTCTCAGCGCCAAGGATTTTTGCCAATTCGTGAAATCTCTGCTGAATATCTAAGCGGCAATCCACGTGATGAAAACATCAAAAAGCTGATCAAAGAAGGTGACGAGCTAATCGTCCAAGTCGAAAAAGAAGAGCGCGGCAATAAAGGCGCTGCCCTATCGACGTATGTGTCATTAGCCGGTCGCTATCTGGTATTGATGCCAAACAACCCTCGTGGCGGTGGTATCTCACGTCAAATCTCGGGCAAACTGCGCGAAGATATGAAGCGTATGCTGAGCAACCTTGATTTACCAAAAGGCATGAGTGTCATTATTCGTACTGCTGGTATTGGTAAAACTCAAGAAGACTTGCAACACGATTTAAACCACTTGCTCAATATTTGGCAAGCCATTCAAGAACAAAACCAAAAGTACCCATCACCGCGCTTGGTTCACCAAGAAGCGGGCGTTGTCACACGTGCTGTTCGTGATTATCTACGTGATGATATCGCTGAGATTTGGATTGATAACGAAAACGCTTATATTGAGGCGGCAGGGTTTATCGATGCGGTAATGCCAAAACAAGCCGAAAAGCTACGCAAATATACCGATTATGAGCCGATGTTTTCGCGCTTTAATATCGAAAAGCAAATCGAAACCGCTTATCAGCGTGAAGTTCGTCTGCCATCAGGTGGTTCAATCGTTATTGACCAAACAGAAGCACTGGTTTCTATTGATATTAACTCAGCTAAGTCAACCAAAGGTTCAGATGTTGCTGAGACCGCTTACCATACCAACTTAGAAGCAGCCGATGAGATTGCTCGTCAGCTTCGTTTGCGTGATATGGGTGGTTTGATCGTTATTGATTTCATTGATATGAATGACAATAAGCACCAAAAAGAAGTAGAAAAACGTCTTATTGATGCGACCAAATACGATCGCGCGCGCGTTCAGTTTGGTGATATCTCTAAATTTGGTCTGATGGAAATGAGCCGTCAGCGTCTACGTCCTTCATTAGAAGAGTCAACAGGCTATATCTGCCCACGTTGTCATGGCAACGGTATGATTCGTGACTTGCGTTCATTGTCACTATCTATCATGCGTCAAATTGAGCAAATTGCTCTTAAAGAACGCCAAGGTGAAGTACAGGCAGAAGTCCCGACTGACATCGCAGCATTCTTATTAAATGAGAAGCGCGATAGCTTGGTTTATCTTGAGCAAGACAGTGGCACGCGTATCACTATTTTGCCACACGCGCATTTAGAATCACCAAACTTCAAGCTTCACTTCAACCGTGATGGCTTTGCACCATCGAGCTATGAGCGTATCACTGATACTCAGCAGCAAGAGCATAGTGACCTTGGCTACAATGTTGACTGGCAGACTGCTGAAAAAGAGCGTCCTGAACAGCAACCTACTCGCCAGCCTCGTAAAACTGCAGATGATAAGCAGAGCCGCTCAAACACGCAGTCGAATGCAACTACGCAAGCACAGAACGATACGGTAAATCATAGCAATGATCGTCGTAATCATAAAAACACTAACGATGTGTCGCCTGCACATGCACCGCAAGCCAATAAAACTGCTAGTGTCGCCGCTCCAGTAGCACCGCAGACACAGAGTGTCGAAGCTACTGCTCAACCAAAAGCCGTTGCGTGGTTATCAAACCTATTTGCTCAAGCACCGCAGGCCACTACGACGCCTAGTGTCAGTAGCCGAGATGCCGCTGAAGCAATCGAAGCGCTAGTAAACACTGGCGCGCAAAGCTTAGGCTCGTTTGGACAAGTTGATAGCAATGCATTGAATAGTGCAGCTGCAACTAGTGAGCAGCCAACTCAACAAAGCAACAGTCAGAAAAACGACAGTCAACAGTCAGACAACAATGCTAATCGTCAACAAACGCGTCGTAATGACAGCGATACTGACGACAGCAGCAATGAAGACAGAAGAAGACGTAAGCCGCGTAAGTCTAGATCTTCTAAGCCGCGTCAAAGAAAAGAGACAACTGACGAGGCTACTGGCAACGTAAACAGTAGCTCAGAAAATACTGGCTCAAATAATGCTAACTCAAACAATGCTGATGACAAAGCGTCTGATACTCAAGACCAAAAACAGCAAGACAAGCGTCAGAACGATAACAGACGTACGAACGATCGCAATCGTAATAACCGCCAAGATAGCAATCAACAGAACAGCAATCGTAACGCAAGCGAGCGCAGTGATGCTGATAACGAAAACAGCTCTAAAGCAGATGAGCAAACTCGTACTAAGCGTAAATCACATAGCCAACGCGGCTCACGTGGTAAGCTAGAGCGCGGTGAGACACTAACGGCTGACAGCGTTAAGCAGAGCAAACAGCAGAACGCTAGAAACAACGATGCTGCCAATAGCAAAAATCAACATAGCGCACGTCGCAATCAAGACCCTAACGAGGTCGTGTTACAGGTCAATGAAGCGCCAACTGAGCTAAAAGCGCCTGAAGTGGTTCATCTATCTTTAGATGATAGCAAAGCTACACAGGGCAAAACTCAGCCTAGCGAGCAGCGAAGCGCGACGAATAACGTAGCAAAAGATGAGCGTTCAAACGAAACAGCTGCTCAAAAACCTACTGATAAGCATAGTAGCAATGAGCAGAACACTAATAAGCAAAACACCAGTACTCCAAGCGCTGATAAGAAAAGCGATAACGAAAAAAGTACGGTGGAAGCAAATGCTAATCAGGTAAATGACGATAAGCGTACAACTACTGAACAAGCTAAGGTTCAAAACGATGCTCCTAAGCATGAGCAGGCTGCTGAAGAGAAAAAAGCACCTGTAGTTGTAGAAGCTCACTCGACCTCTACGAGTAACACCGAAAGTAAAGCGGAAGCTCCAACATCGGTAACTGCTGACGTAGAGGAAGCTAAAGAAACTCAGACTCCAAAACAGCAGGAAACCAAGACTGCTGAAAATGTGAGTAAGAGTGATGAAGCTCAAAATACTCAGGCTGATAGTAATAGTGCAAGCACAAGTAGTGTAAGTAACTCAGCACTTGAGCTAACCCATGAAGCACTATTTGGCACACGTTACGTGACTGCTGAAAAGTTTGGGCAAGCGAGTAACGATCCTCGTGTAGTACTCGCTCAGCAAGCCGCTCAAGCGGACAAGCCAGCTGCCACTAATGTGCCAGCAATACGTGGCACGGTTGGTGAGTTTATTCGCACCACGTTACCAGAGGCACAAACGCGCTTAGCAGAAGAAGGTATTATCAACTGCTTTATCGCGACTATTGCGCTGCATAATGAGCAATCTCATAGTACTGATAATAGCTCTGATGCTGCTAGCCAGAGCTTTGATTTTAGCAACTATGGCTATCAACCATTAGCTGCCGACTACCTTGCACGCTTTGAATCGATGACCCAAGCTGTCAGTCAATTCGCAGCAGCGCAAGGTAAGACAGACGTTGAGCCACATGCTATCACTAAGCGTGCTAGCAACGATCCACGCGGTCAGCACCCTGATTATCAGGAACCCGCTGTATTGAGCGTAACTGCTGAACAAGTAAGTGACGCGGAACCAGCTATCACTGAGCAAACCGATAGCGAAGTCGATGCGCATGACGTTGAAGCGACTGCCCTCGCCAATCAGACACAGACAGAAAACGTCAGTGCTGATAGTGAGCAATTGCTAGAAGTCGAGCGCGCTCAGTCAGAAGCTAAGGATGCAGAAGTCGAAACCTCTACAGAGCAAACTGTCAATGAGGTAGAAGATACTTTAGAAAACATAGCTGCAGAGACTGAACAGACGACTGAATCGGCAGTAGAAGAAGCTACCAAAGAAGCTAGCAAAGAAGACAGTCAGGCAGCTAAGTCTAAGACGACTATAGCCAGCTATAAAAACATGATCGAAAATGTGGCTGAGCAACTGCTACCACAGACTGGTATGTTTAATTTGACTACGCCAAAAGTACCAAAGGCGCGCACTCGTAAGCCTAAGACAGATCACAAAAAGCCGACGCAGGCTGAAAAGCTCGCATCTGATGATGCAGACAGCGACAGCTAGTCATATAAGCTCAAATGTAAAAGCCCCGAAGCTATTCGTAGCTTTGGGGCTTTTTATTCTAATACAGTCAAACTTACTTGCTAATTCAAACGAGAGACAATAAAAAGCAAATAAGCTTAATGTGCAGAAGACGCTGTGTCATCTTTACCACGCATTTTGCCAATAGTAGTAACAATAGCTACCACAATAGCGCCAACAATCAGTCCGACCAATCCATTTAACAATGACGCGGTTAACCCTTCAAATACCCCAGTAAGATGGGCAACGTCTTCTACACTGTGATGCAAAAAGCCGATACCGTGAACGATAATACCGCCGCCCACCAAGAACATCGCAATCGTGCCCGCTATAGATAAAAACTTCATAAGCTTTGGCGCAGCCGCAAGCATAAACTCGCCAAACTTGCGCTTACTATCACCTGCTTGTGAGTTTTCAATCAAATGCAGACCCGCATCATCAATCTTTACGATGCCTGCAACTAAGCCGTAAATACCGACGGTCACGACAGCAGCCACTATCGAAAGTACGATGCCCTTTTGGACAATATCGCCACCAGCTGCTGTAATTGCGCCTAAAGAGATAACAATAATCTCAGCTGATAAGATAAAGTCTGTACGTATGGCACCTTTGATTTTGTCCTTTTCAAACGCGACCAAATCTACCGACTCATCTGCGTTGGCTTTTAAACGAGCATTTTGCTCTTCATCATGAGGCAACAATTTCGGCCAAAACTTGTGAATGACCTTCTCAGCCCCTTCATAACTCAGGTATAACCCTCCGATCATCAATAGCGGAGTAATCAACCACGGTATAAAATAACTGATCAATAGCGCCGCTGGTACTAAAATCACTTTGTTCACGGCAGAGCCTTTGGCTACTGCCCAAATGACGGGGAGCTCACGATTTGGCTTAACCCCTGTGACCTGCTCGGCATTGAGTGCTAAATCATCACCAACTAAGCCCGCGGTTTTTTTAGCGGCAACTTTGGTCATGACGCTCACATCATCCATTAAGACGCTGATGTCATCGAGTAAGGTTAATAAACTGGCACCTGCCATGTGTGCTCCTTAAAGCAAATTTGTTAAAGTAAGTCGTTCTCAAATAGTTTATACAACGCATTTTATATAGATTTTTATAAAAACAATGCGATTAGCCTTAGACTACAAGTTCAAGCAACTATGTTAAATAGCACAAATGTATCTTGTTTTTTGAATTTATGTTGATAGCTATTCTTTAAAGTTGGCTTTATTGATACTTCTTGGCAGCCTTCCCTTTGCTATTATTTGGCGTAAATATGGTAATATGAAGGCTATTACTGCCTATCTTTTATTATCAATAAGTTATAAAAACTTCTTCAATGTTAGACCTTTAAAACACTGCCAAGACACATTACTATATAGAAAAGTTTATAGCGCTTTTTATAACGAACTCATGATTAGGCGCGACGCCTATAGGAAACCCGTATGCCGCTCCCCACTATCAAAAATACCACCTTGCGTAACCCTCTTTCTCGTACCGTTCTATCTCGTTTTATGATGAGTGCGCTATTAGTTGGTATTGCTGCTGGCTGCTCAAACAATGCCGCTGATGCAACCAGCAATACCAGCGTTGTAAATGCTGCCCAGACAAAAGCTACTACTAAACCCTCAGCTGGTAATGATGCAACCGTGGTGAAAGCGTTACAGGCGAACCTAAAAAGCTCTGGTATCGAGGAAACTATCGTTTCAGCTGTACCGACAGATATGGATGGTATTTATTGGGTGACCGCTGAAGGTCTACCTTCTTTCTTTACTGATAAAGCTGGCAAGCATATTATTCAAGGTCAGATTATTGCTGTGGGTGATGCCGCTCCGGTTGATATCAGTGCTGCATTGGTTGCTACGACAGCACAAGAAGCGCTAAAAGCTGTTGATAAAAAAGACATGGTGATTTATCCAGCAAAAGGCGAAACCAAAGCCGTCATCTATGCCTTTACCGATGCAGATTGTGGCTACTGTCGCAAACTACATTCAGAAATGGATGATATCAATGCGCGCGGTATCGAGGTTCGTTATCTGGCATGGCCGCGCAGTCAGGAATCTGTACCGAAGATGGAAGCTATCTGGTGTAGTCAGGATCGTAAAGCTGCAATGGATCAAGCAAAGATCGGTGCCAATGTGCAAGCCCCTAGCTGTGCCACCCCTGTACAAGAACATATGGCTCTAGGATCGAGACTTGGCGTGCGCGGTACGCCTGCTGTGTTTACCGAAACAGGACAACAAGTAGGTGGCTACTTACCTGCAGCAGAATTGGCACAAGCAGTAGGTGCTAACTAATAATGTGAGTTACTAGTATTAGTGACTCATATCAACAACTAATATTGGCAATCAAGCATAAATGACATATACATATGCCAAACAAGATTGAAGCTACCGCTTTTTTATAATCGTAAGCTGATATAACCTTGATGACGTTGTATTTGTAACATTAGTCTTTATGACATTAACCTTCAGAACATTGGCTTTTATGACATGAGCTTTTATGGCATTGTATAGACGTCACAATGCCTTGTCGGTATGATACGATAAAGCGCGATGCAAAATGAGCAACACCCTTTTTATTTGAGCTTTTTTTATTCAACTATGATGAAGCAGATAGGCAGGCAGCACTAGACAATGCGCACAGACATTCTGTTTGATGTCGCAGACTCATTTGACACCGTCGCCGCTTATACTGACTTCATTGTATTTAACCTCTTGAGGATACTGTGAGTAATTCCATCAAACTAGCGATACTTGGTCTGGGCACCGTCGGAACGGGCGTGATCAATCTGATCAATGACAATTTAAATGAGCTAAAACGCCGTAGCGGACGCGACATTATTATTACCGAAGTCGGTACACGTCGTCAGCGTGATGATATTGATACCAATATCATGCAAAACAGCGATCTGATGGCAATTGCCGCAAGCGACAACGTCGATATTGTTATCGAAGTGATTGGTGGTACCACCTTAGCTAAAGACGTCATTATGCAGGCCATCAAAAACGGCAAGCATGTGGTTACGGCAAACAAGGCTCTACTCGCTGAGCACGGTAATGAGATTTTTGCTTTCGCTGAAGAAAACAATGTACACGTTGCTTATGAAGCAGCGGTTGCAGGCGGTATTCCAATTATCAAGGTAATGCGTGAAGCACTGGCTGCCAACAAAATCGACTGGCTCGCGGGTATCATAAACGGTACTGGCAACTTTATCATGACCGAAATGCGCGATAAAGGTCGTCCTTTTGCTGACGTATTGAGCGAAGCGCAAGAGTTAGGTTACGCAGAAGCAGATCCTACTTTTGATGTTGAAGGTATTGATGCTGCTCATAAATTGGCGCTACTCGCCTCTATCGCTTTTGGTATCCCGCTACAGTTTGATAAAGTTTACTGTGAAGGTATTACTGGTATTACCTTGCAAGACGTGAACTATGCCGAAGAGCTTGGCTACCGTATCAAGCATTTAGGGTTTGCAGTACGCCGTGATAGCGAAAACGATGGTGACGCAGGGGTTGAATTGCGTGTACACCCGACACTTATTCCACAAGATGCGCTATTGGCTAACGTCAATGGTGTGAAAAACGCAGTATTGGTCAACTCACATCCACTTGGGCAAACGCTCTATTGCGGCGATGGCGCTGGTGCTGGTGCAACTGCTTCTGCAGTGATGGCCGATGTCATGGATTTGGTTCGTGTACTGGGTAGTAAAGACCGCGACGATCAGAGCAACACTGGACATCATGTCCCGCATTTAGCATTTATCCCTGAGCAGCTATCAGACACGCCTATATTGCGTGCTGATCAGATGGTAACTGGATACTATTTGCGTGTGCATGCTTATGATAGCCCAGGCGTACTGGCAGATATCACGCGCATCCTAAGTGATGCTGGTATCAATATCGATGCAATCTTGCAAAAGCCTGCGCATAAAGTAGGTCAAGTTCCGGTGATTATTCTGACGCTACCTGTGGTCGAGAGTCAGATGAATCTTGCTATCGAAAAAATTGAAAAGTTAGAGACCATTACTGATAAAGTAGTACGCATACGATTAGATGAGCTAGCATAAACCAAATACTGAAGAAGACAGATGCTTATAATATAAGCAAAAGCTAGCCAATCGGCATCTGATTTCTTGGTAGATACTTAATCAAAACACACAACAAGGAATAATAACGATGTCAAATGATGCAATTGTAATCTTAAACGGCGCACGTACACCAATGGGTGGCTTTCAAGGCGCACTAAAAGACATGAGTGCTACCGAGCTGGGCGCTGCCGCTATCAAAGCTGCCGTCGAACGCTCAGGTGTTAGCGCTGACAGTGTTGATGAAGTCATTATGGGTTGTATCTTGACGGCAGGTCTAGGTCAAGGCCCTGCCCGTCAAGCCATGCGTAAAGCAGGTCTACCGGATGCGACTGGTGCTGTCACAATCAATAAACTTTGTGGTTCAGGCCTAAAAGCAGTCATGCAAGCGCATGATGGTATCAAGGCAGGCAGCTTCAACGTCGCTGTTGCAGGTGGCATGGAGTCAATGACCAATGCACCATATATCATGCCAGGTTCTCGTGGCGGCTATCGTATGGGTCACAAAGAAGTCAAAGACCATATGTTCTTAGATGGCCTAGAAGATGCTGATACTGGTAAGCTAATGGGTATGTTTGCTCAAGAAATGGCCGATGAAAAAGGCTATACACGCGAGCAAATGGATGAGTTTGCTATTGAATCATTGAACCGTGCGCTAACTGCTATCAAAGACAACCATTTTAAAGATGAGATCGAGCCTGTTACGTTTGCAACGCGCAAAGGCGAGCAAACTGTTGATACCGATGAGCAACCTGCCCTTGCTAACGCTGATCGTATTCCTACTTTGCGTCCAGCATTTGCTAAAGACGGTACGATTACTGCTGCAAACGCTAGCTCAATCTCAGACGGTGCTGCAGCAGTCGTCGTGATGAAAGAGTCTCAAGCGAAAGCTGAAGGCCTTGACTACCAAGCTCGTATCGTTGCTACTGCGTCAAACTCACGTCACCCAAGCGAATTCACCATTGCACCAATCGGTGCCATCGAAAAAGTACTATCAAGTGCTGGTTGGTCAGTAGATGATGTAGATCTATGGGAAATCAATGAAGCCTTTGCGATGGTTACTATGGCTGCGATGGACGAGTTAAAACTTGACCATGCCAAAGTAAATATCGAAGGCGGTGCATGTGCTCTTGGTCATCCAGTAGGCTGTTCAGGTGCTCGTATTCTAATTACGCTTATCAATTCTCTAAAACGTACTGGCGGCAAAAAAGGCGTCGCAACGCTATGTATTGGTGGTGGTGAAGCGGTAGCCGTAGCTATTGAACTTGCTTAAATAAAGTAGATTTAGCTGACTTAGAGTAAGTTAATTGAATAATAGCTAGATAGTTACTGTTTATTGAGAAACCGCATTGCTAATGGTAATGCGGTTTTTTTGTGTCTGCTTTCTTTCGATGAATGTTGAATATTACTCTGTGTAAAGTCTCGTTAATTTCTACCCCCTCCTATGTTATGCCACTTACAGCCTATTACACGCAATTACTGCAAGCGCACACTTTGCTACCTTGCTCATATATCTCATCAAAAATCACGGTGTTAGGATAGCTACAAGTTGATAGGGAAACTATTCATTTGGCTTACCGTCAACTGTAATAAATATGGTTTTACTAAAAATTAATAACAACATCAACCATTACATTATAAAAAATAAACTCGCAAAAAAGGAATATAACAATGAGTCAACTAATCCGTTTAAAAGATATTCAAGCCACTCATCAAGATTTAATTGGTGATGACTATTATGATCCAACGCACAAAACTGCTTACGGTATCAATGAAGAAAAAATTGGTAAGATTGAAGGTGCCCTAGTAGAAGATACCACTGGTCGTATTCGTTACTTAATTGTAGACGCAGGTGGCTGGTTTAGTTCAAAAGAAGTATTGGTACCAGCAGGTTTAGCCCGTATCGTTGGTGATGATGTCTTCTTTGATAGCTTGACCAAAACACAAGTAGAAGCCATGGAAGTATATGATCACGATTACCAGTACAGCTATAAAGAGCAGTATGAAAGAGATCGTCAAGCGTTTACCGCCGATACACTCCCTGTAGAAGATCGCGTCGATATTGCAGACCATTCTTATGATGCACCAAATACGCTAGAGCTATTAGAAGAGCGTCTGACGGTAAATAAAGACCGTATCGTTGCTGGTCTAGTAAAAGTAGGTAAGCATGTTGTTACTGAAGAACGTAATGTCGATGTAGAATTAGAAGAAGAGCATGCCAATATCCAACGTACTAGCGTAGATCGTCCAACAGACCGCCGCATTGGCGACCTCGATGCTACTGAAACGGTTGAAGTTGAACTACAGGCCGAACGTGCTCGTGTCAGCAAAGAAACCTATGTTTCTGAAGAAGTAAACGTTGGCAAGACGACCGATCATCACACCGAAACCCTAATTGAGACCATTCAACGCGAAGAGCTAGATGTTGATGGCGATGGCAATGTGGTTGACCGTGAAGGTAACTTAGTAGACCGTGATGGTATTACAGCAGAAGATGTACGCCGTGCTCGTGGCATGTAATATGCTAATACGTCATAGTTTAACGACGTAAGTTTCCTGTATCGTCAGTTAAATATGATGATAGTAAATAGCTAATCTCATACGTTTAGCCATTAAGATCAGAGCATGTCTCTGGTCTTTTTTGTATTCATAACATGAGTGAATGGTTTATAGTATTCAATGTAGCTAGTTAATATATGTGGTCGGTTAACATATTACGTTTGAAATTATTAGAAATTCATCATTTTATAATTATAAAGGAATAATAATGACTACTGAAAATGGAAACAGCCTTTACCAAGATAACTTGGATAAGGAACAAAATATCTCGACGAAGCAGACGAACAATACTGTCAATGTTGGACATTTAGAGCTATTAGAAGAACGTCCTGTGATTAACAAAGAACGCTTGGATGTGGGTAAAGTAACCGTCACCAAGCATTCACGTACTAAGACTGTCGAAGTGCCAATTGAGTTAGTAGAAGAATATATCACCATTCGTACTGAGTACCATGACGCAGAGAGCCAAGATTTACTCTCTGGTAATTACGATGAAAAAGACATATTGCGCCACGTCGAGCCTTCTTTGGATAGCAAAGCTGTAGTGACCATTAATGGTAAACAAATAGAGATTGGTGATGAACCGGTTGATATTGTGCTATCTCGCCAAGTGGCTACCATTACCAAAGATACCTACGCTATTCAAGACATCGAAATCAATAAGAGCACTCATGTACATACTGACAGCATTCAAGTAGAGCTCAAGCATGAAGAGTTAGATGTGACTGAAGAGGGTCTGTTGGCTCATGGTTCTGATACAACTCCGCTAAAATAAGCGCTGATAGTTTAGTTACTATGAAATTGTATGGTTGATAAAGATTATTTCACAACATGAAAAAGCAACGCTATCTTAGCGTTGCTTTTTTGATGCCTATCACTTACTAAGTATTGAAGACTAACTACGAGGCTTCATTACACTCGAATGTATTCACATTTGACTCATCTGCACCAGCGGTACGCATAACACCAGTTTTACGAGCTTCGTGCCCTACGCGCCATTGTGTGAATCCTTGACCACCATCAATTGCGGTCGCTACTTCAAACACTTCAGGATTACTACCTTCATTGGTTTGGTTTAACGTTACTGTACCCATATCTGTTGCGACAACAACTTGATTGGCATCTTCTTTATAAGTTGCCTCAACTTTTAGTTCAGGTGTACATAGATATGACATTTGCATCACACCGCTGTTTACTGAAGCAGTGGTATCACCTTCTACTTCATTAAGTGAAGCATCTTCGGTATCGACAACGACATCACTAGGTTCAGCAGGCTCCGCTGACATTGGAACAGACTCTTCTGTATTAGCCCCCTCTTCCATTCCCGACTCTGGCTCTGCCTGTTGCTGACAAGCACTGACCGTCAAGGCGCCAGCCAACAAGCTTGTTAAAACTACTGAGCTGCGTACTTTTTTTAAGAACTCTACACTCATGACACTCTCCCAAATAAATATGTTAAACACTATAGCGTGTCCATAAATTCACGCCTATGCTGAATTTGTAAGTAATCAATACAAAGTGTTTGTTGGACTTAGTCTAGCAAGTTTTAAGTTTGCATAAGTTATCTAACAGATATAAAAAAGCCCCTATCTACTTAAGATAAGGGCTTTTTTAGGTAAGAGCTTGCTTTAATAGCATTTCAGTATATAGCTAATAATTTGCCATAACTAACGATTAGATTTTACCATGACACTGCTTGTACTTAAGACCTGATCCACAAGGACACGCTGCATTACGACTGATATTCATACCTGCATATGGGTTTGGTTCATTAGCATTACTACCGTTACCTGCGATAGCAGCACCAACGCCACCTGCCGCAGCACCGCTGTTTAGAGTGCGGCTTTGTGGTTGCGGCTGAGCAGCTGAACCACTCGCATTGCTATCCAAGTTATCTACATCGTCATGCTCAAACTGCATTTGCATATGGGCAGCGTTCTCACGTTGCTGAATTTCTAATGCTTCCAGTTCTTCCTTGGTTGGGATATGAACACGAGACAAGTCTTGTACGGTCTCAGACTTAATCGCACCAAGCATCATTTGGAACAATTCAAACGACTCACGCTTGTATTCTTGCTCAGGGTTTTTCTGTGCATAACCACGCAAATGAATACCTTTACGTAGCTGATCCATCTGCGTTAAATGCTCTTTCCAATGCTTATCTAGACTCTGTAGCATGAAATGACGCTCAAGCTGAGCGGCGTCTTTTTCACCCATCTGCTCACGGCGACTATGATAACGATCTATCGCCGTTTGAACGATTTTCTCACGCAGCCCTTCTTCATCCAGACGACGATCCTCATCCAACCAATCGTTAATCGGCATTGAAATTTTGAACTCGTCTTCTAACTCATCTTCTAAGCCGTCAATATTCCACTGATCATCAATAGATCCAGGTGGAATAAACTGATTGATCATCGCGTTATACACTTCATGATGCATCACTTCGATGGCTTCTAATAAGTCCATTTCTGCTAATAAATCATCACGCTGACCGTAAATAACTTTACGCTGCTCGTTAGCAACATCATCGTATTTCAGTAGATTCTTACGCGCATCAAAATCGCGACTCTCAACTTTACCTTGCGCGTTTTCGATCGATTTAGAGACCATTTTATGTTCAATGGCTTCATCTTCTTTGAGGCCCATCGCACGCATCATATTGACCACGCGATCGCCTGCGAAGATACGCATCAGATCATCTTCGAGCGATAAGAAAAAGCGTGACATACCAGGGTCACCTTGACGACCAGCACGACCACGTAACTGGTTATCGATACGGCGTGACTCATGGCGCTCAGAGCCGATGATATGTAAACCACCAGCTGCTACAACTTGGTCATGTTTGACTTGCCATTGAGACTTTAGACGCTGCATCTCCTCTGGACTCACCGCATCGATATCTTCGATAAACGACTGCCAGTTACCACCAAGGATAATATCCGTACCACGGCCCGCCATGTTGGTGGCGATTGTGACTGATTTTGGGCTACCTGCCTGTGCAATAATTTCTGCTTCACGCTCATGCTGCTTGGCGTTTAAGACGTTATGCTTAACGCCTTCTTGGTCGAGCAAGTAAGACAATTCTTCACTGGCCTCGATCGTCGCTGTACCAACCAGTACTGGCGCGCCCTTGGCTTGAATTTCTTTAATTTCGCGAATGATGCCTTTGTATTTGCCTAACTTGGTTAAGAAAATCTGGTCATCCATATCGATACGAGCAATCGGCTCATGCGTTGGAATCACGATGACATCTAGATCGTAAGTAGATTTGAATTCTGCCGCTTCGGTATCAGCAGTACCTGTCATACCAGACAATTTGTCATATAGACGGAAGTAGTTCTGGAATGTCGTGGTGGCAAGCGTTTGGTTTTCTGCCTGAATTTCAACGTTTTCTTTCGCTTCTACTGCTTGGTGCAAGCCTTCTGACCAGCGACGACCAGGCATGGTACGGCCTGTATTTTCATCAACGATGACCACTTCGCCTTCATCGACGATATAGTGAACGTTTTTGACAAATACGTGATGCGCACGAATGGCTGCTTGAACGTGAGCCAATAACGGCAAGCGACTTGGGCTATATAAACTTTCATTTTCACCCAGCTCGCCCACTTCGATTAAGAAGCGCTCGATTTTTTCATAGCCTTTTTCGCTAATCTCGATCTGGCGATTTTTTTCATCAATCCAGAAGTCTTCTTCTTCGTTGTTCTTGTTTGCTTCTTCATCTTTTGAACGAATCAACACAGGAATAATCGTATTAATCAACGCATACATGCGTGATGAATCTTCAGCTTGACCCGAAATGATAAGCGGCGTACGAGCCTCATCAATCAAGATCGAATCAATTTCATCGATGATACAAAAGTTTAGCGGGCGCTGTTTTTTCTCAGCAAGACTAAAGACCATGTTATCGCGCAGATAATCAAAACCGTATTCGTTATTGGTACCATAGGTAATGTCAGCTTGATAAGCTTCGATTTTTTCTTGTGGCGGCTGCTGTGAGTAAATCACACCAACAGTCATACCCAAAAATCCGAACAACGGACGGTTTAGCTCAGCATCACGTGCAGCCAAATAATCGTTAACCGTGACCAGATGAACCCCTTTGCCGCTGATCGCATTTAGGTACATGGCCAAGGTTCCCATTAGGGTTTTACCTTCACCAGTTTTCATCTCAGCGATTTTGCCTTCGTGCAAGGTGATACCACCGATCAGCTGCACGTCATAGTGACGCATGCCGTTGACACGTAATGATGCTTCGCGGCAGACAGCAAACGCCTCTGGCAATAATGCATCTAAGCTTTCGCCTTTTTGATGTCTGGCTTTAAATTCTTCGGTTTTTTGTTGTAGTTGCTCATCAGACAGGGTTTGTATTTCAGCCTCTCGTGCGTTGATCTTGCTGACCACTTTACGCATGCGTTTTAATTCGCGGTCATTTTTAGTGCCAACCACACTGCCTATAATCTTTGATAACATAATTTTTTGACCTATGGAATATTCGATAATTAGTGCGCATTAGCCAAAGCTTAGCTCTCTGCCTTGTCATCACCCGACTAAGTACTACCTAATTTAGTATCGCCCAATTAAGTGTGCCGTCATTATATATGGTTATGACGCTGATGGATACAAGGGCAGCGAGTAGATATTTGCCACAGTAAAAACCTAGTAGGACGTGTTAAAATAGCGAATACCTTCTTAAATTTCTTAGCTTTTTCAGCGACTTTGTTTGTTTGTCATAGTTCGATTTTTATACGCTTGCTACCACTGCGTCTTGGCTCAAAATTTGTCGTTAAGCCATTTATCTATAAGTAACTGGCATATTGATAAAGCCAAAGCTATCTATCAAACTTATACATAAGACAAATGACCCTTTAGTATCTCTATCACAAAATACTCATTACCATTCATCAAAGCACTATAAGAGACTCTGCATGACCGTAAAGCCATCTGGACAAAATCAGTCGTCAAATCCTAATCCATCAGAAAAACCCTTATCAAAACAAGAGAACTCTGACTGCTTAAGTATAGGCAATACCGTCTATAACCTAGCAGACCATACGCCGATGATGGTGCAATATCTAACCATGAAAGCCAACTATCCACAAGCATTGCTCTTATACCGGATGGGTGACTTCTATGAGCTGTTCTTTGACGATGCTAAGCGTGCGGCGCAAATACTAGACATTACATTGACACGCCGTGGTACGGATAAAGCAGGCAACACGATAGCCATGGCGGGCGTACCCTTCCATGCAGCAGATAGCTATATGGCACGCTTGATTGCTGCTGGTCAGACAGTAGTCGTATGCGAACAAATTGACGAATCGACAACTGGCAGCGCTGATAATAAGTCTAATGTCCCTGCGATGGGCGACAAGCAAAAGAAAGACAAAAGCAAATCTGCTGCTGGTAGCATCATGCGCCGCGAAGTGGTTAAAACGCTTACCGCAGGTACTATTACTGATGATGCACTCATTGCACCAAACCATACACCGACTGTCGTCGCCATCGATATTACTCATTTAAAAACGCAAGACAGTAACAAGACACTACAGGCCGCAGTCAGTCAAATGGACTTGGCTGCAGGTACATTGACTACCCAAACGCTAATAGCAGATAAAAACGATATAGATGGTCTACAAACTCAAATGCTTACTGTATTGGCGCGTTTTGCGCCCAGTGAATGCATCATTAGTGAAGCACTCAGCAATAGTATTGGTGGCGTTGGCGGCAGCATTGGAAGCAATGATACAGAGTGGCTACTGTGGTTACGACAAAATCTGGACTGCCCTATTATAGAAGTCGCTGCCAATGACTTTCATCGTGAGCATGCCAGTGACACGCTTTGTCAACAGTTCGAAGTGCAGCGTCTTGATGGATTAGGTATTCACGAGGCTCCACTTGCGCAAACCAGTTGTGCTGCGCTTATCCACTATGCGCGTCAAACTCAGCAACGCCACGTGCCACAAGTGAATCAGCTCATCGTCGAATACAGCGATGACTACCTAATTATCGATGCCAATAGCCAGCAAAACCTTGAGCTATTTACCCCTGTTAGTAGCAACGGCACTTCTTTGATATCTGTGCTGAATCACTGTCAGACTCCGATGGGCAAGCGTTTACTCGTGCAGCAAATGAAGCGTCCATTGCGTCAGCATTCACGTATCAATATGCGTCTAGATGCGATAACTTGTTTGCTAAACCCAAAGAGTGACTCAATTGAATCAAACCAAGATGTCAAAGATAGCTTACTGGTTACACGTTTACGAGAAACGCTGAATACCATTGGCGATATTGAACGAATCAGCAGTCGAATCGGGCTAATGAGTGCCAAACCTCGTGACTTACGCAAGCTTGCCGATGGTATCGCTAGTAGCGCCCAGCTGACTACTCTATTGACAGAATCCGGTATTAGCCATGAAGACGTTGGCCTGTTACCGATGCTGATGCAGCAATTGCCAGATCAACTACCTGCTGTTCAATCTGTTGCCGAATTAATTGAGCGCGCTATTGTCATTGAGCCACCTGCACATATCCGTGATGGTGGTATGTTGGCAGCGGGCTATGATGACGAGTTCGACCGCCTCACTCATCTCCATGACAACATTCAAATGACATTGGACGAAATGGTAGAGCGAGCGCGTCAAGATAACCAACTACCGAGTCTAAAAGTAGGCTTTAATAAAGTCAGTGGCTTTTACTTTGAACTGCCCAAGATGCAGGCGAAAAATGCCCCTGCTCACTTTATTCGTCGGCAAACGCTCAAGAGTAGTGAGCGTTTTATTACTGATGAGCTAAAGGAAGTGGAAACAGAGTATCTGAGCGCCCAGTCTCTGGCATTGGCTCGCGAAAAGCAGCTTTACCAAGCGCTGCTAAACCAACTAAACGAGAACTTGGCTGAGTTACAACAGCTGAGTGCAGCTATTGCCCAAATAGATGTCCTGAGTAATTGGGCGCAGCTTGCGACAATTTATCATTGGCAACGCCCAATTATGGGAGGAGCTTCAGAAAACCAAAATAAATCTATAGCCAAAAATCAGACCCATATTGATATCCGCAAAGGTCGTCATGTCGTGGTCGAAGCGGCGTTAAATCAAGCGAACGCGAACAATCGGAACGGTGCTGCATCAAGTACAAACCATTTTGTCGCGAACGACTGCGTGCTGGGTAGCGCCAATGCTGATGAAGGACATCCTGAAAGATTACTCTTAATTACTGGCCCTAATATGGGTGGTAAGTCTACCTATATGCGTCAAACGGCGCTGATTGTTTTGCTTGCTCATTGCGGGAGTTTTGTGCCAGCCGAGCATGCACATATTGGTGACATAGATCGGATATTTACCCGTATCGGCTCAGCGGATGATTTGGCTGGTGGCAAATCTACCTTTATGGTAGAGATGATAGAGACGGCCAATATATTAAATCAAGCAACAAACAAATCACTGGTCTTAATGGATGAGGTCGGACGCGGTACCGCCACCACTGATGGTCTTGCCATTGCTCATGCCTGTGTCAATCGCCTAGTCGAGATTGGCTGCCTGACATTATTTGCCACTCACTATTTTGAGCTGACCCAGTTAACGAATGATATTGGCAAGCATCATGCTGATATCCGTAATGTCCATGTAGCAGCCAGTGAAGTCGACGGTCAATTATTGCTATTGCACCAAATTAAAGATGGTGCAGCGAATTCTAGCTTTGGGCTGCATGTCGCAAAAATGGCTGGTATTCCTACCCAAGTGCTAAATGATGCTAAGCGCTATCTAGCAGACAACTTACAGTTAGACCATTTAACCGTAGATAAAGCAAAAACTGTTGATGATAAAAATGAATTAGCTAAGTCAGTAAAGGATAAACGGCAAGAAAGTTATAATAATGCTACTCTAGATCAAGAAATAACTCATACTGCTCAAGCGACAGACATAACGGACAATCCAAAACAAAATCAGCTATTTAGCATACAAGATGAGCTGAACATGATTGACCCTGATAGCTTAACGCCCAAGCAAGCACATGATTTACTTTATCATTTAAAGAAAATCATTAGTCATTAAAGGGAATTGTCAAAGCATAGTAAAGGCGCTAAAATACGCTTTATTTTCCAACTATTCTATGTAGCCCTTATAGTTGATTTAATTTAAAAGAATTACAATGCAGCTGAGCGCAGAGGTATAAATAATACTTCAGGCAAGGCTGACACAATAATTCTCTTAAAAGAGATTGACTATATCAGCCAATCCAATAACAGGTAGACCTCACTATGACCTTTGTCGTTACAGATAACTGCATTCTTTGCAAATACACCGACTGTGTAGAAGTCTGTCCTGTGGACTGCTTTTATGAAGGCCCAAATTTCCTAGTCATCGATCCTGATGAGTGCATCGACTGCGCACTATGCGAGCCTGAGTGTCCCGCCAATGCGATCTTCTCAGAAGATGAAGTACCGAAAGACCAAGAGATGTTCACTCAGCTAAATGAAGAGCTGGCACAAAAATGGCCGAACATTACTGAGATGAAAGGTCAAATGCCAGAAGCTGAAAAATGGGATGGCGTAGAAGGTAAGATTCAGTATTTAGAAAGATAAGCGATACGCTAAGACAACTCAATATATTGAGCCAATAAAAAAAACCACCTAATGGCGATATGCTGTTAGGTGGTTTTTTATTGGTTCATTTTCGTTTTCTACTAAGGACGCAAATCAACTACTTCTACAATACGCTTTTTATTTTTATTAAGCAGTACTACTGCATCTAAATTATAACCTTTTAGTGGTAACCAACTATCTGCTTCTGCATAGTTAGCGACTATATTTTCAACTTCGCTCGCTTTGTTATTCTGCTTGAGTTGAGCCAGTGGTTTTGCTTGCTCGCTTAGAACTGACCACTGGTTATCTATCGGCTCATATAGATTGGGCTGCATACTTGGCGCGACACCTGTTTCTAGCTCTACGAATAACCTATCATTTTTTTGTTCAATACTTTCTATAGGTTTAACTGCTACAAATTTTGGCTGTCCCCACCCTAATGTATTGTAAGGTGCAGATGCTTGCTCTAGGCTTTCTACAGGAATATTATTGGCTTGTACTACTTCAAAACGAATGGTGTCAAAAGCGATATATACGGGCCTACTAATAGCGATATTATATATACCATATATAAATGCCATAAGCTGCAATACAACAATAACGGCTAAATCAAACTTTAATGATTTTTTGTCTTTTTTTGCAATAATGAAAGTTAGTAGTGGTCCCAAAACAACATCAATACCTAACATCATGATGAAGATATGAGTAACTCCCACTACCTTAGCTAATGGTGCAGGATGCCATACCATAAATACAACATATAAGCTTATAAGGGCAATTAAGACAGAGGCACCCAAGTGATAAGCAAATGCTTTAAGCCGAAATCTAAGTGAGGAATTTAACATATTTATACTGATTTATAAGCGTTTATAAAGGGTACTTTCATTTACTGATGTAAAATTAAAAGCTTACATTACAGGTAACGATTAACGGCTAATCCTGACAGCCTAATGGTAATTTATTTGTATCTACTGTACCGCTGCATGACCATTTGACTATCTGCTGATTATTGAGACTATTCATCTGAGGCGTCAATACGAGTGTTTTTCCAGCAATATTGCCAGCGTCGAAATTGATAGTGATGACACCTATATCTGGTGTCACAGAGATACCGTTAGTAGCAATATATTTACCATCTAATTCATTTGTTTGCTTGCCAATATTACCAGTTACGGATGCTTCGTTGGCATCAGGAAATCGTTTGTTTTCCCATAGATATACACCGATTTCGCTACGCAGCCCCGCTGAAACAGTAAAGCCTTCAACTACTTGAGTACGTCCTATATAGCTTATATAGTTGGGTAAAGCAATAGCTGCTAAGATACCGGTAATGGCAACAACAATCATTAACTCAATTAGAGTAAAGCCTTTCTGTATTTTCACGATATGTCTTCCATATTTAAAATATTTAAAAAAAAGCCTTAGCAATTGCTAAGGCTTTTTACATACTGAGAAGACTAGCAAATCATGTTAAGTATTATTGGCAACTTGCAGGTAAACGGCTACCATCAATTGTACCTGCACATGTCCACTCACTAATTTGGCCAGTAGCAGTAGCAGTAGGCGTTAACGTTAGAGTTTCACCATTGTTAGCTCCAGCATCAAATGTAACTTGGATAACACTTGGGGTAGTTGGTTCTACGATAGCTGCAGCATCACCACCCGTAATTTCAACACCACCTGCTGCGAAGTACTTACCTTCTAATAGATCTTCGCCATCAACATCTGCTGCTTGGGGATAACGGTTTTGATCTGCTACAAATATACCAATATCACTTTGTAAGCCAGAAGTTGCTTTAAAGCCTTCAGATGCCTGTGCACGAGCTGTATAATCTTGATAAGCAGGTAGTGCGATCGCAGCCAAGATACCGATAATAGCGATAACGATCATTAGTTCGATTAAGGTAAAACCTTTTTGGGTAGTAGCGTTCATAGTACGTCCTTTAGAGTAAGGTGATAACAAGTCGGTTGATACGCTATTCGGTATCACTATCTGCTATCCATTATAGATATGGGGTTGTTAGTATGAGTAGTTACTTAATTTATTCATCTAACCTTCGTACTATTATTGTTGCAGGTAGCGTGCCAACTTATTATCTCTAATCTAATTATAGCTATAAATGCTATATTTTCTATTGATACTTATACTGTATAGGTACTTATACTTTTGGTATTTGATAACTATCTGTGTAAATATTAATACCAACTTACTAAAAATTGTCAGTTTATGTAACTTAAGGTTATTTAGTACAATCATAGCTGACACTTTTTGTCAGTTAACTCATCATTCACGGTAAATATCAGTTGTTCCAATTGTCACCCGTGCCACAATTCCTTGTAGTACTATTAATGATACGACACTTTACTCCTTGATAATTAAGACTCAGACTACCATCATTGACCATTTGCGACCCTGGCATTGGTTCTGCCGTGATAGTCCATTGACTGGTCAACGGGTTATTAGGAGTTATCGCAACAGTATATAGCGCAGTGCCCTGCCTAGGATAATTGACTGTTAAATCTGTCACGACCATACCTGCATAACGCCCTTGCGCCAGCTTACGATTCTGAATCTCAGAGGCAATATTGTGCATCTCACTCATCATATCAGCACGTTTCGTCTTGATAACATATTGTTGATAACTGGGATAGGCAATAGCAGCAAGCACGCCAATAACAGCGATAACAATCATCAATTCAATAAGCGTAAAGCCTGTTTGCTGTCGTACTTTCATATCTTTTAGCCTTTTTTGTCACTGCTACCGTTTGTCATTACCATTTCTCTTGGCCTGTACCGCAGTCAACACTTGAGATATCAATAGACGTGATATTCTGGCAACTCAAACCTGTACTGGTTAATACCATGTAGTGAGCTTTACTAGTGATACCTGTAGGATTAGGGGTTGCGAGCATTTTCCATGTGCGTCCAGTGACAATACCTGTCGCGACAAGTGAACTACCTGTATTGGTACCATCTACGAGGGTTATGGCGTAACGATGCGTATTGGTATCACTACCATCAGGAACATAGATAGTTTTATTGTCTGCTTCGTCATAACTATAGGACACACTATTATCATTGCTATTGACTACTTCAGGTACAAACCCTTGATAGCTAAAAGATCTTGCACGCCAGCGTTCTAGCTGTATCTGAAGCTGAAGCATTTTTGCTTGGGTTTCACGTTCAGCATTAGTAACCATATAGCGCCGATAGCTTGGGATAGCGATGGCCGCCAATATAGCGACAATGGAGACAATAATCATAAGCTCAATGAGAGTAAAGCCATGCGCGCTTTTTTTATATGTACGAATGGTTTTCACTCGCTGTGCCGTACTCATCATTGTTGGCACAATTTTACTAGTCATGTCCATCACTGAGCACGCTCATACCAGACTCTAGGCTGAATAGTATAACGTTCATTAAATATATACTCTGAGGCGCTACCATCACCGCCTCCAAGATAGTCAACTCTATTATCCGCTTTGATACGTTCTTCTAGTGTGGTTGTACCAATCAATACTTTTAAGTTGGTATTATCCTTGTTGAAAGCACCTAATGTAAGCTCTTGAATACCTTGACCAGCTGGTATGAAACCACCTGTGCCTGTTATAGAAGTGGTATCCATACAAACACCATAAGGTAAGCAATACAATTGACGCTCAGAGCCTCCTCGGATTTTGGCTGTACAACTATTGACACTACCATACTGTTTATCAGGATTATAAACAGTAGTGAACAGCAGACTATTAATTACAGCACTATCGCCTAAGCCTTTATTGTATTTTACATTGGCTTGACCATCAAAACGGGTCAAGGGGTAATACCAACCTTTTTTAGTACCTGCAATCATACCTGCCTTGGCACTATTTTTGGCGGCTTCGTTTGGCGCGTTTCCAAGAGTGGCTGATAAATTTACTAGATCACTTTCGGTAATATCTTGTGCGTTTAACGTAGACGTCGTATAAAGGTCACTGCGAGTCAAATCACTATCGATGATACCGTAGACACGATTGGCATAAGTATTACTATCTCGTAATTTGGATAGAGGAGCACTGCGATTACCTGAAACTACGTTAATGAGTCCAAAGAGCTTACCGTTATCAGGTCCACCTTCTCTACGATAAAAGCTAATAATTGGACGCTCATAAAAACGATAAGCAAAATTCCCAGTAAGGCTCCCAGTTATTATATTAGGCTTAGTATTTAGAACGCGGACGGCAGTCTTAGCACTAAAGTTATTAACTGCTGTGAATCCATATTGTGAAGTACGGGCATTTTGAAAATCCACGCGAAAAACCTGTCCACCCAAGTCAGCAGCATAAATATGATCGGTCAAGCCGTCGTTGTCTCTATCAAGCACGGTAATCTCACCCACGATACTATGAATCATCTCAGGCTTTATGACATTGAGAGCTGCACTTAGTCCAACACCAGTTGCTCCACTCGTTGACCATATTAGCTCACCAGTTTTGGCATTAATCATATAGATAGCGTTGCCCTTCGCAGGAGTCAGCGTAGTAGGGAGGTAGGTTTCACTTTCGTAACCCATATCATAACCACCACCAAAGATGAGCACATCTGTCGGCTCAGCATCACTCGACTTTAAACGAATTTTAGCTGCTGTGGGCTTACTCCAGATTTGTCCCAAACGTTTGAAGTCATTAGATGGGGTATAGTTTAATCCATCTGGAGTGATCGTAAACTCAATTTTTGGAGCAGTCCGGTTGGTTATATTTACCCCGTATAAAGCTTCGCCACCCATACGCAGACCACCATAAGCAAACATACCATTACCAGTGGACTCATCTACTTTGACTTTTTTGGCATCTATATCATATTTGTAATCTGTGGTCACAAGCCATGGTGCATCAACACCAAAATAGGGTTGACCAATTTCATTTCTAGTCGAGTTACTAACTAACGCGCTTGGCTGATTGATGAGCATAGATCTTGGTATAACCGCAACAGTCTCTTTGCCATCTTTGCTATCTACTAAGTGGAGAGCTCCATCCATAGTGCCAAATAATACATAATCTTCACGAGGGTCGATGATACGACCATTACTATCTAAGGCAGCTCCATAAGAGACTGCTGTTGGTTTTGAGTGGACGACACCGCCTAATACTTTGATGTCTTTTGTTGGTTGAACCAAAGTGAGCTCACTGGTAACAACGTCGGCCAAAACCAGCTCACTACTGGTCACCAAATCTAACTCTTGACCATCCTTTTTTATGGCTTTTTCAAAACCTAAAAAGTTAAGTAAACGGCGCTGGTTCTGTTGCGTATACGTCGCAGTATCAACCAATAGGTTGAATCCTATTGGTTTACCAGCACTACTGACGCTCAATTCACGTAAAACAGGCTTTTTGTTCGTAGCTGATTCATAGTCTTCAACATATATTTTCCGTACGCTACTACGATCTGATTTCGGTGTGCGTAACTGTGCATAGACGCCGCCTGCACTGATATCATTGTTGGCAGTCTCACCCTTACTATTCAAGTAGTCCGTTGCTTGCCAGACATCTTGGGTTGTTTTACTCAAGTCACCCGCGACATTAGTATACAAGCGTTTATTATTGTTCCCGAACAATGTACCTTGATCCAGATTATATTTTTTTAGGTTACCTTTCCATATACTATCATTTGAGCTTACGTTAGGAGCGAGCATCGGTAGATAGGCATAAGCCAACTGACTTGAGGCTTGATAAGGATCTTCTGGCACAGTAATAGTGCCTGAAGGTGCAGAAGGCAAT
Source organism: Psychrobacter proteolyticus (assembly GCF_039762275.1). Taxonomy (GTDB): domain Bacteria; phylum Pseudomonadota; class Gammaproteobacteria; order Pseudomonadales; family Moraxellaceae; genus Psychrobacter; species Psychrobacter proteolyticus_C. Next base: position 218,342 of record NZ_JBDLOB010000002.1, read on the forward strand.
GTCTGGTCTAAATCATCTACAAAAGTAGTAATACTTTTGACAATATCATCTGTAGATTGGGCCGAATAAAAACCACCTTCACCATAACCGCCGACTTTTGTTGTTAAATCAGGATGTGACTTTGCTCCCCAGTTACAAGCATTCTTTGCATCTTCGTCTCCAATATTTTCACAGTTATAGTATTCACGGGTTGTCTGATTACCCAAACGATCGGTATAAGAAAGATTGCGAATCACTCTATTTGCTTCAGGTTTCGCCGCATCTGCGACTTTATCAACATCGAATACCGATCCAAAACCAACCACAGCTGTCAAAATATTGACACCTGATGGATTTTTTGTCGGATCACGTAAAGCTTTAGCGAATGCACCTACTGCTGGCATACCACTAGTTGCTCCACTACTACCATTTGGTAAGAAATTAGATGAAGGCACGCTAAAGGAATTATTACCTAAGGCAGATTTCATTAAAGGTAAGGGTGCAGGAGAGCTATTTGGTTGGCCATCTGTAAGGAAATATATACCTTGTCCATCACAAGTCGCTGTTGATGAGGAGGCTAGCGGGCTAGCATAATTGGTGCTGGGGTTGGATTTAGAAGTTGTTGTAGACTTAGCAAAACCACTAAACCCCCAATCTGCAGCACTTTGAGTTACATTTTGTACTAGACAATTATTATTGGTATATAATCCACACTTTTGAACCGTATAACCATTTGACGAGAGAGACACTGACCCTTCGTAACTACTACATCTCGATATGTTTTCAGTCTCGTTCCAAGTTTTACATACAAGATATGAGCTTCCTCCAATGCTGATAAACTTTTCTCTTTGACGGGTAACTGAAGCAGATGTATTTTTCCCTAACATATAAGCACCAGCTTCAGCATAAGCATTTGCGGTCGGTGTACCGTTTTCACCTTTTAGAGCCGCTACTGCTGTTTTGATAGTAGTGCGTTGTGCTGTAGTTAATAATGCAGCAGGGACGACTATCTTACCACTACTGCCATCACCTCCGTTATATGTGTTGCCGCTATTACTTTGTGAAGAAAACTGGCCAATACCGATGGCTATTTTACTAGAGTCTAGTTGCGTGCTGTCCATCAAACTAAAAATCGCATCTTTTAGGCGAGTAAGACGATCATAAACTTTGGTCTTGCCAAGATTATTTTTATAAAGATAAGCATTATTGGCGTTGTCATATTCTACTTCATAATCCGACAATGATATTGCAGGAATATTAATTTCATCTTTGCAGTCCTTGTCAGAACTACTTCCACTATCGCCGCAACGATACCACTTATTGCTGGTAAATTTATAGCGATAAAAATATCTTTTCTCACCTGCAGTCTCACAATAGTATCTTGGATACGAAATGGTACCGGTCGACTGCTCCTTATCTTTCGTGAAAGACGTGCCACTTGGCAAATCACAAGCATAGTCAGTATTATTGTTAGTTAAACTTATACTCATACTGCCTGATGTATCTAACATCATCATGATGGTTGTCTTACCACCTTCAGCTGCTTCGTATATTTCCAAATCACCGATTTGCTTTCCATTAGTAGCACTATATGCCAAGGTACTGATAGCTGTAAGACCAACTAATACCGCTGCTGACAAAGTCGTAATACGCAAAATGCGATTATCAGACTGTTTATCTTGTGGATGTTTCATGATCTTATCCTTATGCTATCGCTACAATTAGAAAGCTATATCTTTATTTATGGTATCAGGCTACACAGTAGCGCGAGCTCGGTAGTCAACTTACCACTTCCTTTGCCAAGCTCAACACATTTAGTACGCTGAGACTCATTCTCAACGTTGGCTATTTCATAAAGAACGGTACTTGGCACACCAGCTTTTGCCATACAGCCAGCGATGGTCTTTTCTTTATCAGTAACGCTTTCATATTTACTTGTCATTGTTAGACAGTCTTTAGCGGCATCTTCTGAACCCGCATAAGCCGGCAAGATTGCACTACTATTGATATCAAATAGATAGGCTTGGCTAGTACTACTGCTTCCATCTTGACCAATCGTATAATTTCTAAAGACTTCATAAGTTGGGCTAGGAGGTGTTAAAGAGACGTTAACTTGCGTCATGCTAGCGTTACGCTGACTGACATAGTCATCTGGCTCAGCAGGATCACAATAACCATTGCTATTGCCTACTATATTGCCACCACCTGGTACAGTAATGGTTGCTTGATTAATGTTGAAAAACTGGCCACGTGGACGAAAACAGAATATATATTCATCATTAAGACCACCTATTTTTGACATAAAATGACCAAAAGGACCACCACTAGAGGTCATTGCAATATAAATATCACTGCTACTATCACCATTGATGGTTTGCTCTATATTTTGATTGGCATTATCGGCTGATTGCATAAGCAAAGTATTGACCTGATCACTGGTTGCTAAGCGTAAATCAGTGGTACTGTTTTTGACTGCAATAACGCCGCCCAATATAATCAGTACCAAGAACAACAATACCACTATTAATACTGCACCTTGCTGAGTGGCTGATGATTGCATCTTAGGGTATGAATATCTTTGATGATCGAACATATCACCCTCCAATTATGGTGTGGCTGCAAGTTTGGGTGACGTCGCTGTCACAGTCATCAGCCGAGCATTACGTAGTAGTACAGTAGATTCGTAACTACGGCGATAAAATTTTCTGCGTGCTGTATCGGCTTTTAGGTTCTGAGAAGTACCTAGTACTGTGAAACTTTCTTGATCGGTGCTCGATATTAGCGGTGTCGTACTACGGATGATAGTACCTATTTTAATCGTCGTAATTGAAGGTTTATCGGTTAGCTTCAGGTAGGTACTAGGTGCTAAATAAGCTAACTGGTTAATACCTATTTGACTGCCTAATAGCACTTTAAACTGATCAACTGCTGGTACGACAACTTCACCATTACCCGAAAAAGCATCTATTACTGTACCATTCTCACTAACGCGGCCAGCGGCGCAAGCCAATGCTAAATTCTGTACTCCTGCGCTCGCGGTCGTACCTGTTGCTAAACGTACAAAATAGCGTTCAACCACCCAATCGGAGCTCCCAGCAGCAATTTCAGCACCCTGACAATCATATAGCGGACTAGGAGTAATGTTTTTATACTGTATGGTCAACTGGTCACTTGCTACATTGGCCATGTTTGATACGCTAGTAAATCCTGCAGAGCCTGAATCATTGGTAAGCAGCGTAGTAAGTGTGGTATTAGCGGTGCCCAAGTTCGTAGGTGTTAACACGACTCCACCATGGTTACTCGTACTACTAATACTCGTAATAGGATTACCTAGGTTTGCAAGACGTATATGCTCTTCTAATGCTTGCAAAGCAAATATACTACTATCCTGTACTTCTGAAGCGCTTTGCTGGATCGTGACCGTACGGGTATTGATAACATATATCTGAATCACGGCTGCTGATATAAGCAAACCTAAGACTAACGATATCATTAGCTCAATTAAGGTAAATCCTGCCATCCTATTAGCATACTGACTGTCTTTACTATGGCCAATAATACTTGTTGCCTTTAGAGCCTTCAAATTAGTATCACTCATCAGTAAGTCTCCGAGATCAAGCACTGACTACCGTTCTTATAAACACCGTTACTATTAGCACATGCATTAGCATTTGTGCCTGTATTATCATCAGTTAATAATGGCTTGGTGTCATTCCACGCAGTGATCACACACATTTGCTGCTGGATAGTCGCCTGACCTACATCTGCAGGACACCTGACAATAGCGAGCTGCATATCCTCCTCTCGTGCTATTTGTTTAACCAACAGCGTATCGCGGGCAGCAAGCTGATTGGTGTTGCAGGATTTCACTAGCGTAACTTTACTATTAGCAGTTTTAGTGTCTGTATAAAGGCAGTTATCAGCACCATTGATACTGATTAATGTTCCATCAATAGTTACACTATAGTAGCCAGTCGCACTACTAGACAATGAGGGAATACTTGCAACAGCCTGAACCAAAGGAGTTGCATTAGCGGTTGTTGGTGTAACTGTCGTAAATGACGTACCACTACCAGTAACATAGGCATCCGGATAAGCGCGCATCACCTCTGCTAGATTACGAACTAAAGTCAATGATTTGGTACGCACAAGACTCTCATCAGTAGCGCTAATAGCACGTACTTGCAATGCGCTAAAACCCAGTATAGCAACTGATAATAGCAACACAGCCACTAATACCTCTACTAGACCCACACCTCGTTGGAAGCTTAAACCATTCATTAACAGCTACCTCCTACTTGGTCCGTAATATTAGCAACTCTACTCACTGAAACTACTCTTGGTTGCACTGAAGTATTGCTATCACAGACAGTGTAAGTGACTATAGCAGTGACTCGTTTGCTAGGTTCAAAGGTTATAGTTTCTGGTGCTGATACAATTTCACTTTCATCATTATAGCTATAGTTAGCAATAGGATCTGTTTCTGAGCCTGAAATGGTAATGACTTTAGGATTACTATCATTATCATAGCTTAAAGTAATGTTTTGACGACGAATAATACTTTCAGCTTTGGCTTCTTTCAGTGCATTAACTAAAGTAGCTGTTGTCGACTTCACGCGCTGGTTTGCAAGTTGGGTACTAATATTCGGCGCCGCAATACTTGTAATAATAGCTAAGACAGCAATGGTTACCATTAATTCAATTAAGGTAAAACCTGAGCTTGCGTTCTTCAGCTTAGGTAGTGGAGTGTTCAAAGATGCATTCACATCGTGTTCCTATTTAAAACTGCGATTATCTGTCTTTCACTTATGGCATATTGATTATGAGTATCTTATATTGTTGCCTTACTAACATGATTTTCTACATATATTTATTTAATAACATGCAATTTTCATTCCACGATATTTAGTGAACATCATCTAAGAATGTCTATAGGTACTTTCCGGTGTCCTTGACTAATGTATTAGTTCACTAAAAGACTGCTTAGACATTTAGCTCATAGCAAAAAATTAATATACATATCTATAACAATATAGCGTTAAGGGAATATATTAGCAATAATTAGATATTACTGATAAAGATAAATTGGGTTTAGGATTTGCTGCCATGGGCTAATACGTAAGCAGAAATTTGATAACTATTATTGCTGCTATCCGTTGCTGATTTTACTGCTGTAGGTGGAATGAACGCTCGCGCTAGTGCTTGTAAGCTTGCACCTGTAGTAGATACGTCATCAAATAGTAGTAAGCGTTTTGTAGGAGGGCTTTCGATTAGAGCAAAGGCGTTATCTAAGTTACTAAGACGTTCAGCACGAGTCAGTCCTTGCTGACTAACTGTATCGTCAATACGCTTAACGCTTTGCCATAAAGGAATTTGCCAATGTTTAGATAATTGGGCAGATAGAATACTGACAGGATCGAACCCACGTTTGACCAATCGTTGACTTGTCGTTGGCATAGCAACAATCACGCTATTATTGCGATGACAACCGTGTGGACGCGGTAATTGACGTATAGCATGTAACAGTAACGGCAATTTCGTCATATCCTCTTGATGCTTAAATGCTCGGATAGCTTGACGTATTGGATACTCGTAGTAAGTAGAGGCTTGAATAGATAGAGATATACTAGGAACGATATCCACTTTAAAAGGTCTTGGCAACCAAGTAATATCATTGTGACAGTGAGCACAAAGTAAACCACTGCTCAAATGGCTGTTTACTTGATGAACGATGTTAGTAAGAGAAGAGTGTTTCTTTAAGGTTATCCGTGTAGGCGGCGTATCCGTTACATCATATAGACTGGATGGTGCTTGATGGCGCAATAGTTGAGATTGTGGTGTACTACGATAAATACGGCATAGTTGGCAGCGCATATCCATATACTCTGCCAACCACAGTCCAGTTTGATAAGGCGCTAAACGGCGCATAAACTATAACTTGTCATAACTTATCATAAATTCCACCTATATTAGAGCCTTTCTCAAATTGGTGTCCTTTCCGAATTAAAGCCCTTTCCAATCATTCAGTACAATACCAAAGCCGATAGAGGTATTTTCATGATTATAATCAATGATCGACTCACCATAGCCTTGGAATAGCTGAACCATACCATTAACATTCTCTGAGATAGGATAGATATAGTCGATTTGCGCAGCACCTTTATTGGTACCTGGATTGTAGCGCAAGGTACCGCTAATGCTCTGATCAGCCGGCAAGTCATACAAGAATTTGATATCACCATAGCCCATGTAGTCTTCGATATCTGGGTTGTCATCATCGCTATTACTATCACTATTTACGCGAGCCCATAGACGCGGTATAACTGATAGCTTGCCCCACTCTGCGCCTGCCATGAGGTAAGCACGGTTCCATGAGCGTGATAATGGATCATCTTGTCCATTCGAGTGATGCACAGCACCTGCACCCAACATACGCAGACGTCCACCAAAAGGCAGATCTGCTGTCACAGGTTGGGTTAAGAATATTTCAGGTTGATAATCGGTAGCACGAAATGGACGCGAGTTGTCTTCGTTATAAACTTGCCAATGTGATTCTTGGGTATAGCCAAACCATAGATCAGCACTGGTATCAAACAAATCTTCTGCGACTTTTGTTTTTAGGGATAATTGGAATTTTAGTTCAGTTTCACGCATCTCGTTAGCAGTTAGAGACTCCGTCTCTTGTGATGGTGTGCTTGGATTTAAATTGGGATCAAAGGTATAAAATAATGGCAACAGATACGTCGGTCGATATGGTCTAACCGTCCAAGTACCACGCTCACTATTTTGATCTAGGTCATAAGATAGACTGAGTGGCGAGAACTTTTCGATGTCTGTCTGAGTAACACCGACATTTTCTAAAATCTGTGCCTCGCTATTCGTTTCAGCACCTACTGCTACGTTACCATTTGCCTTCAATTTGCTGGCTGCTGTTTGCTGATTGGTCATTAAGATGGTATCTGCATCTTCCACTGTAGTCCCACTCATCGCCGTTTGAGACTCAGCCAATATCACTTTCGGATTACCTGAGACCGTACTTTGAAAGGTTTTTGCCAAATCAATTGGTTGTTTGGTTGAGGTATAGCTTGGTGTCTTACCTTGTTCAGCTACCTTATCAAAACAAGCGAGGCGAGCAGCACTAGACTGGACTTGAGTACATTCAGAAAACAGCTTGGCTTGCTGAGCAATAAATTCTTTGCTAATTATTTTGCCACTTTGTGTACTCGTATCAGAAGATATTGCACTGTTATCGAGACTCTGCGATAGGTCAAGACCCTCGTATTCAAATGCAGCTTCAGGTGCTGGCAGTTCATTATAGGTTTGAGAATCATCAGCAGCTTGTACTTGTATCGCGGTACAACTCAACGCAAGCGCAACTGCAATACGAAGAGGCATATGTGCATTCTGGTAAGACGGCTGTTGGTGACGCTGAGTAATGGTATGGGCAAACATAAGTGTCCTTTATCTAACTAGCATTAGCGCTAGCAGAGTATATGAGGTAGTTAATATAGCCGTTAGCGTTGTCGCTAAAATAGAATTGACTGAGACTATCAGCTAATCACAGATATTAGGAGCAGAAAAAATGACAATTAGGGCCCCTGCTGCATTGTTTCCTTATTGTAATGAAAATATAATCACGATACTAGCTTTATCGATAGTTAAAATAAGCACCTATCAATATAATCGCTTATATAACAAATGCTTAATAAATATTCTATAGTATGAATTTAATGGCATCAAAAAAGCCAGCATACTTTCTCAATATACTGGCCTTCTTAATATTCTTAAGAATTTTCAAAATACTACGCTGGTTTCTTAAGTGTTAATTGTTAGTTGTTCAACGCCGATAATGTTTGCTCAAATTCTGAGCGGCCAATCTCACCCACTTGCTGATTTACTAGCTGACCATCAATATAATATAGTAGCGCTGGTGGACCAAAGAGTTGGTAACGAGACAACACTGCTTTTGAGTCTGCTGTCGTCTCAGTGATATCGAGCTTCACTAGTTGCCAATCTTGCATCTGTACTGGACGATTATGAAACAGGTTCTTGTCCATAATGCGGCACTCAATACACCACTCTGCTGTCAGATCGACAATAACATTCGGATTGGCTGCGACAATGGCATCTAGCTCTGCAAGCGTCGTGATCGTCTTATCAGTGGTGCTATCACTATTCAATGGTTGACCAGACGTTGACTGTACTATCATCGGTGCTGCACCCAATGACGCTAATGGATGTAAGCTATCGTCATTACCCAATGCAGCGCCGACTATTAAACACGCTGCCCAAATACCAGCGATAAGGCTCAATGCTTGGGTCAGCATACGACCTTTACCTAGCCAACTCCATGCCCATGTTGCCACGACCATAAACCACAATGCCCACACCATCAGCATGACTGGCGATATAAACACGCGCTCAATCAATAGCAGTGCCACGGCAAACAGTAGTAAAGCAAAACCTTGCTTGACCCAATTCATCCACTCGCCTGCCTTTGGCATAATCTTGCCTTGAGTAGCACCGATTAGGATAAGCGGCGCTGATAAACCAAAACCCAGCATAAATAAAGCGGCAAAGCCGAGCAACGGACTACCAATGGTAGAGACCGCCAATAATGCCCCGAATAACGGCGCGGAGACACAAGGTGACACGACTAGCGCTGATAAAAACCCAGCGATTAAACTGCCGCCTGTACTACCAAGCTTACTATCGCCTGCTTGGCTTAAGCCTTGCATCTTTTGACTGATTGCATGCGGCAAACGTATACTAAAAAGCCCCAACATATATAACGCGAGCAGTATAAAAACAATAGCAAAGCTAATGAGAATGATCGGATTCTGTAGCCAACCAATAATACCTAAAGACTCACCGAATACTGCGATAACAGCGCCCAAAATACCATAAGCAGTCGCTACTCCAATCGCGTAACTGGTGGTCAAGATGACACCGCGTTTGACCGTTGGGTTTTGTTCGCGGGCTACAATATTGGCCACAATAGGCAGCATTGGTAGGACGCAAGGCGTCAAAGCTAAGCCTAAGCCTGCTAAAAATAATAGTACTAATGCCAGCCAAGGGTGAGAAGCCAAACCAAAAGGATCGCTATCAACAAAACTATTGTTTGATGCGTTTTCGCTATTGGCCGTCTCGCCTGTTACGCTGCTATTTGCTGCAGAAATCGTATTCGTCGCTGCATTACTATCTAAAGAATCATACTCTACAGCGCTGTCATCAATGAGATCATAATCAATAGCCCCATCGTCTGTCAGTGCTTGCGCCTCATCAGGCAAAGTATTATCAAGCGCTGTTGAGCTTGCTTCCTCTGGTGTCGCCGTAGCACTATTCTCTGAATCGGTCGAGCTCGCACTACTCGCACTACCTGCTGATACCTTCGTCGATGCAGCTACAATATCGACAGTCGTATTAATCTTTTCAGGTGGATAGCATAGCCCTGCTTTTGCACAGCCCTGCCAGCCGACGACGATAGTTCCGTCTTCTATATTCTTGCCACTATTGTTCGTCAATGTGGTGGTAGCGACCATATTTGCTTGGTCAAATACCAGTACTTTGCCAAATGTTGGATCATCTATCGAATATGGTGTCTGGCTAAAGGTAAAAGGTGCAGCCGTCACGCCAGCGGGTAGCGTAAGCTTAATTTGCTTTTTATAGACGTAATGTTCAGGAGTGATGTTGAAATTAACAGATAACCGCGTACCCGCTTTAACAGAGGTGCTATCTGTACTCACCTGAAACGCTTGATCTACTGGCAAAAACTTTGACTTCGATGAGCTTTCACTACTACCGAAAAGGTCGCCTAACCCTGCCGCTTGTACCGTCGATGTCGCTGATAAACCTGTCAACAATGAGCCACTAGCGATGGCAAGCGCTAAGATATGCGATTTTTTCGAATGGGTAGATACGCTAAATGATGAGGACTTTGGTGATGTCTTGATGGACATGAATAGCTACCTATTATTACCGATATTTTAATCAATCTGCTCGCTATTTATTTGCGCGTCGCAGCAATGTTTATCTTGGTTTTGACTTTTTCTGGTGGATAGCATAGCCCAGCCGTTGCACACCCTTGCCAACCAATAATAATAGGCGCATTTTTGGCGCCCTTACCATTACTGGTCGTCAGTGTCGTGGTTGCAATGACACTTCTCTGCGTAAATACAGGAACCTGACCAAAGGTCGGATCATTGATTGATACTGCTGCTTGATTAAAAGTGAATGGCGTAGCGTTTATTCCTTTAGGGAAGCTCAACGTAAGCTTATCCTTATAGACATAATGCCCTGGCGTAATTTCAAAACTGATCGACAACCGCGTGCCTTTGGAAGTCGCTTTGGTATTACTGACCACCTGAAAGGCTTCATCCACTGGTAAGAACTTTGATTTTGCCGAGGAGCTATTTTTAAATAAGTCATTTAACCCTGCTGCTTGTACACTGATCGATGTCATTGACAAGACCGTTACCAATGAAGTGCTTGCGACGGTTAGAACCAATTTATAAAGGTTTTTAGAAAAATATTTATTAGACTGTTGAATCGACATAGATGATTACCTTTAATTGCAGTTTGCGATGACTGTTCTGGCGAGCGCTTAGATATATTTATAGCACTGACTATCAAACTTATATTGAACAGTAGGCAATTTATCTACTGATAAAAAATATCAACCAATAAGGGAATATTGGTTGATATTTATAAATTGTTGAAAGTGCATCGATGAACGAATGTTTCATTCTACAAAGCTATATCAGTAACAGAACTTATTCACTATACGTCTGTTATTAAGCTTTATAGCTGAGCATAAAGATCCGCATCTTGACCTTCACCACCTTGTTGACCATCAGCACCTAACGAAAATAAATCGTAAGGGCGCCCTTCACTACCTGGTGCAACATATTGCATCTCATTTTCCCAGCCATCGGTTGGATAGCCACCTTTAATGTACCCACCTTCAGGATAGTTTTTTGCATCAGCAGGCGGTGTCGTAAGCGCCTCTAATCCTTGAGCGGTCGTCGGATAACGTGAATTATCAACCTTATACATATCTAGCGCATTTGAGACAGTGGCAAGCGCCGTTTCAGTTGTTTTAACACGGGCCTTATCACTTTGACCAACGACTTTTGGTACCACCAATCCAGCAAGAATGGCTAGGATCACAATAACGACCATAATCTCGATAAGAGTAAATCCTGCTTGACCAGACTTTTTTGTCGCACTGCACTGCATAGCTGAAGAAGCAGTCTTATGGTCAGTTACAACATTCGGATGGGATTGCATATCCTGAATAGCACTTTTTGGCGTCATATTTACTTGGAGTTTGTCAGTCATAGTCATCGCTTTGGTCATCACAGTTATGTAAATAGTAAAAGTGGCGTTCTATCGTGGCTCTCATCAATGATATATCAATGAGCTCTGAAACTATTGTCACTATAAACCATGGTTTTATTTTTATCCAGCGCTGTGCCTAGTTTGAATTTGCTATTTTAGCCGAAGCCAAATGTTAGCTGACTCTAAATGTATGACTATTAAACCGTGCTTACTATAGCGCGGCGCTGGTGTTTGCCATAGCAAAAATAGCGTTCGTTCAACAATATACAACAGTAAGCAAACCTTAAGAAAGCTAGTCCAAGGTTTAGCAAGCAAGTTAGGTGATATGAGTAGAATAAAAGAGAACTAAATAGAGGTTTTGGAGATTGGCAGCTAGCAGCTAGCTATACATAAAGAATGATAAATCATCGGCTAGCGAATTAATTTAGCCTGCTAAATCGTTCATATTAACGATAGGTAGCATAACCGCCATTACAATAATCATAACTACTACGCCCATCAACACCAGCATTAAAGGCTCAAGTAATGATAATAAGGTGCTGATAAAATTGGTTGCTTCTGCCTCCTGCATATTGGCGGCACGGCTTAGCATATTTTCAAGCTCGCCTGAGTTTTCTCCACTTTTTATCATCTGTACCATCATCGGTGGAAAGTAACTAGATTTCTCTAGCTGGCTAGACAAACTAGAGCCTTCTGTAACCCTATCAGCCGCAGTGATAATGGTTTTTTGAATATGCAAATTGGTCGTGACCGCAGCCCCAATATGTAATGCCTCAATTAAAGGCACTCCTGAGCGTACTAGTATCGCAAGGGTACTGGCAAATCGCGCGGCATTCAGGCCTTTGGACAATCTGGCGAGTATCGGCAATCTAAGCACCACACTATCAATAGTTAATTTACCTGCTTGCGTTTGGGCAAAACGATAGAATAAAAATGCGGTACTTACCAATACCAACAGTATTAACCACCACCACTGAGTAATGATATTCGATAGCGTGAGAACAATTTGAGTAATTAAAGGCAGCGCTTGCTCAGACTGCTCAAAGACTTTGACAATTTTGGGCACGACGAAGCTCATCAGTCCCATAATTACCGCAATTGCCATTACCATCAAGACAATCGGATAGACCATGGCTCCTTGGATTTTCTTTTGGAGGGCAAAGCGGTTTTCGGTGTAGTCTGCTAGCTGATTGAGGATAAGGTCAAGATGGCCAGATTTTTCGCCTGCGGCAATCGTAGCGATGTATAACGGCGGAAAGCTAGCAGCTTGTTGCAGGGCACGTGCTAAGCTGAGCCCTTCCAAGACATGTGAGCGCACTGCAAGCATCAGAGATTTGATGTGAGTCTTTGGAGATTGCTTAGCAACCGCTGCCAAGGTTTCTTCGAGTGGAATACCCGCTGCCAATAATACAGATAGCTGACGTGTCAGCAATGCCAACTCGTATGCAGACGGTTTTTTGTAGCGGTTCTTGCTCTGACTCTGTCTGTCATTGACCGGATTGACTTCAACAGGTGTCCATTGCTTATCGCGCAACTGCTGGCGAATTTGCCGCGCAGAATCCCCCTCTAGCAAGCCTTTTTGGACAACGCCATGGTCATCAAGCGCTTTGAAATGATAGGCAGGCATGGCAGCAGATATCCTAAGAGGCTTACAGGTAAATAGTTATGATTTATGACTTAATAGAAATTTATTAATTTGACATTCTACGCTTAAAAAAGTGGCGTTGAGTCATTACTATCAGGCATTAAACCTTGTAATAATAAGACATCCAAATGCTGCTGCTGTAGCTTTTTATCAAAGTCATTAACCTCAGCAATTAGCATTCTTTCAATACGTTTATCACTCGCAAAAACGCTCAAGCGCGCACAAATAACGGCCAACTGATAAATGCGTTTTTTGCAATAACCGTCGAGACCTTGTAATAATCTGACCATATGCGGGGTTTCAAGACTGGCGTAATCATAGTCAGCCACGACTTGCTGTCCAAGGGCTGTGACGCCATAAGTAATCGACAAGTGAGCACAATAATAACAGCTGAATAAATAACCAACCACATGACCAATATAATAGCCTCGATCATAGGTAAAGCTACTCACACCAAAATGTCCAAGTACATAACTGTTGAGGCTACCTTGGTCGCGAATTGGCTTGCCGTGCTTTAACTTACCGACTGTAGCAAAACACAATGGATTGCGACCATCTTGAGTCGTCAGCTGCCAACCGGCGGGCTGCTGTGCAGGCATATGACGCACGATATCTGCAATAATGTCATCAACTACATGCAGCTGCTGCCAGAGTCTTTCGAGCGTATCCGTATCCATCAACCCACGTTTATCAAGCTGCTGCGCAAGTAAATATTGCTGGTATTCTACGAATTGCGGCTTCAGGGTTTGTACTAAGTAAGTAGGACGCGTATTGGCAGATGCCATATATAACAGTCGAGTACGCTCATGCTGAGCACGATAAAGCGCAACACGTTGCGTAGCGACATTGGTTTCTTGAGCCGCAGGTTTTGCAGATACTGTAAGACTATCGGATGACTCAGATATTACTGCTTCAGTTGCTACCGCCTCGATATCTGACAAAGTAAACATCGTCAATAACGCCGCCTTATCAGGTGTCTCTACTGGCTCATTTTTCGGCGCATCTTTGCCGACATGCGGGTTCTCTACAGCAGTGTTTTTATCAACATTACTTTCTATTTTAGCAGTTGCACCAGCCTCTTGTTGGCCATTGCTTCCTGCATTTAGCTTTGCGGTCGGTTCAGTCATAACATACCATCAGCAGCGAAAATAAACATCGTCTCGAACCTTTTAGATACCTATCGTATAAGGACATATAACGCGTTATAGCGCCAACGCTTTTGTCTCGACGACTCATCAACCCATAGTACCTGAACACAGACTCAATGTCAGCTGCCCTTAACTAAAATAGCCATAGCAAGTTACCAAGGGCCTTATAGATATGAGTGACTCAACATCTACAAATAACAAGTATTCACAAATTAAAAAAGCGCCAAGGACATGTAAATGACCTTAGCGCTTATCGTCGAGATTCTACTTAAATAACTTAAATAAACAGCAACTGAAGCTATGCAAGGTTGTTCTGTCGATACTGCTGACGGTATGCTTTTGGCGAGACACCATACACACGTTTAAACGCCTGACTAAAAGTCGAATCTGAGGCGTAGCCCACCATCTCGCTGATACGGCTAATACTGTTTTGCTGTAAGCGTAAATATCGAGCCGCCAATCGTAAGCGGTAATCGATCAGATAAGTTAGTGGCGGCATACCAACGGTGTCCTTGAAACGCTGTGCAAAGCTAGAACGCGACATCCCTGCGACTTCGGCAAGCTGATGAATAGTCCAGCTTTCACTCGGTGCCCCATGCATTGCGGCTAGTGCCTTGGTCAAAAACGGATCCTTCATGGCTTTAAGCCAGTTTTCTGTGGCTTCAGGCAAGCTTTCAATATAGACGCGCAAACACTCAATCATCATGATGCTTGCCCAATGATTGATTACAGCCGTTTTGCCCATACGCTCACGCTCAGCTTCTAGTGTTAGCAGCTTTATCTCTACATCAATCACTTCAAACCGACCGTCAGCAGCATCATTGAGCTCAGGTAATATCGGTGGCAGTACCGACAACAGAGGATTAATCATCTCTTTGTCGTATTTGCATTCGATCAGTATCAAAGATGATTTGGGGTCTCCATCGCCATCGATATCAAGTGTACGCTCGGTGCAATTACTCAATAGTTCATCAAGCGACTCAGCAACATCGCCATGGTGATTAAGTGCGTAACTCACATGCTTGTGCGCATTCGGAATCATAATCATGTCGCCAGCGCGAGCTTCCCGTAGACCATTACCAACATCAATGCAAAAGCCGCCAGACATTACTAAGTAAAATAAAATGGTGTCTTTTCTAGTAATAGAATAAGACCAATTGCCAGTGCCATTTAGACGGTAATACTTAGTCTCAAATAAATGCACGTTTTGCAGCAATACACTCAGTGCGTCCATCAATCAATTCCTCAATAATGCAGATTAATAACGATTCATCTTGAAAAATAATAGTATTCTTAATAACAAGTTCTGTCGGTTTGCTCTATGCGAATGCTTACTCCAATAAATAATTTTTATTAAATAATATGGGTGTGATAACACTTAAGCATAATGCATCATTTAAAACGTCATGTCTATTTACTTATTAGAACTACTAAACAATAATAGAGGAGACACAGTCACGCTAGGCCTTAAGGAAAACCTACAGGCAATGTTGATAAGAATTTGGGAGATTATCTAGTATTGAAGGTGCTATCAAACTCTATCTGTTTAATCTTAGAAAGACAATGCATAGATAAAATCGAATAGGCATAAAAAAATCGCCATCAAGGGCGAGTGCTATTACTGATATATTTTTAGATTGAGATATGATTTGTATGTAGATACATACAGAATAAAATATGGGGCGACTGATGGGACTCGAACCCACGACAACCGAGATCACAACCCGGGGCTCTACCAACTGAGCTACAACCGCCATAACTATTGCCAAAGAATAGGCAAGATTTGCAGGCTAAATGGTGCGCCTGGCAGGATTCGAACCTGCGGCCACCTCCTTAGAAGGGAGATGCTCTATCCAGCTGAGCTACAGGCGCTCTTAGAGGACTTTTATATACTAAGCTTACTTTACGATATATTTTACTATATCAGAAACTAAACCGTTATACATAAAAAAAAGCCTGTAAGGCTCTTAAAATAGATGGTCGGAGTGATAGGATTCGAACCTACGACCCTCTGGTCCCAAACCAGATGCGCTACCAAACTGCGCCACACTCCGAAATTCTCTATTATCACGATAGTTTGTTAATCAACTCGTTGTTGGCAATGCCGCTAACTTGTTAATGTTCCTCGCTATCGAGGTGCACATATTAAGGGGTAAAGGCGATTGTGTCAACACCTATTTTCGATTAATTTCAAATAATCGCTAATTTTTTTAAAATTACGTCAATTTCACCAAAATAGTGACAGCAAGACCCTTTATCTATCAGTCATTGATGACCGTATTAAACTTTGTCCAAATGTGGCAGTACTTCGCCGTTGAGTGTGCCTGTCAAAACATCAAACGGCATTAACCATAAATGGGCATCAATTGATTCATTTTTTTTAATATCATCGTTACTGTCACTGTCACTGTCACTGTCACTGTCACTGTCACTGTCATTACTACCATAATGAGTTTGTTGCTTGAGCGCTACTGGCTGTCTATCACTACCTAGCACCGGATAAACCAACCAGACCTGCCCCGCCAAGTAAGTTTGTGCATAGCTAGTCAATTGATAAGCGTCGCTCGCACTAATCGCAGCAGCATGCGGTAAGTACTTCCACTTAATATCGATGACATGACTGTAGCAACCTTTGGCTTCGGTTTGATGAGCTGCTGTATCGTTCTGATTTTGACAATCATCATAGACGGTTTTAAATATTAACAAATCAGGCCGTATAGATAAGCACGCTAGTCCTTCAGCATCGTTTAGCCAGACACTTTGGGTTTGGTAAAAAGGACGGTAACTACTACTAAGCTGTTGAAACATCGATGCGATACGCTGACTTGCCCATTGCTCAAAAGCTTGATTCATATCAATCAATAGACACAATCTTAGCTGAGAGCTATTTTGTCTATTTGGATCAATACCATTACCTGTCGCAGCTGTCGTCTGTTTCAATAGCCAATATGCTAGGTCTACTAACTGCTGCGCGGCGTGCAGTTTTTGCTTTTGGAGTGGTTGAACGTCTAGCTGACGCTTCGCTTGAGCATATATTAACGCTATCTGCTGAATTTCGCGGTTGTTGAGCGTAGATACCTGCTGCCATGGCTGCAACAGTTTTGAAGAAATAAACTGGGGCAATAAAGGCATCAAGTAAACCAATGCACTTTTAATCAATCGATTGGCCAACATGTCGTAACTTAATACGCTACTTTCACAGATGAACTTATGCGGTTGCATACTATTATGACGCAGTTGTTCTTTGATGAGCAGTCGACCTTGCAGGGATGCCTGATTTTCAATCTGAGCCTGATAATGCTTGGTGGGTTGATAATCCATTAAAAGCTGCAAAAACTGCTCAATCAGCCAATCTGATATAGGCAATACTTTTAACGGTAAAGGAGTAGACTGGGAACTAAACTGACCGAAGTTTTTCGTATTGGGTAGCTTACGATTGTTATGCGCATCAAGATGAATTAAATCCGATAGCATACCCTGTACCCAATGACGGGTCTGGACGATATCATTGCTCTGAGTAGACTGATTTAGCTTTGGCAATATCTCAAGCGTTATGCCACTGGGCAGTAGAATAATCCCAATGTAGTGCCCAACCTTAAGCTGCCATTGGCCTTGCTTACGCTTGATAGTAAATACTGCAAACTCTTGCGCTATTAGCCAGTCGAAGTCAGACGCGTGCAAAAAATCATGCACGGTCAAACGTTGATGCTCAAACACGGTGATAACATTCATGGTAGCGACACTACTGTTAGGGATACGAGTCTGACGACTGTTTGCCCTAATAGCGTGCTCTTTGGCGTAATATGGATTATTCGTTATCACTGAACAGTCATCCTGCTAGTACAAACGCTGATAGATAGCAGCATTATTAAACTCACCATCCCTAGCAATCAAATCGGCATTGATAGTATAACTATTCACATTCATAGACTGACCAAGAAAAGAACCCTGCCCTGCAAACATTTGGTGTTCAGCGGAAGCATTATTTTGGTTGCCCAGCGGATTATACAATTCGTCATTCATCAATGCTTGACTGTCCTGTACGAACTGCTTACTCGTCGGTTGCTGCTCATCTCCAAAGATATACTGCAGCACCGTAATTTGGCCACCAGCTGCTTGAGCCAATTGAGGAATAATTTGTTCAACGAGAGCTGTTTGTAATTGCTCTAACTGAGTGACGGTGAACAAAAACGCATGCCCCAACTGTGCTTCTATTCCCAGTGTCTGCACGATACGTCTATTCAAGCCTGTTAGTAATTTACTCAAATCTATCGCGCTTGCTTCTGAACCGTCAGACAGTCCGGTATCAATGTCATTGCTGTCATAAATTGTCGATAGTAAATCAGGCTGCGGTGGACAGTCAATGAAACGAAAACGTCGGCGTAATGCCATATCAAGTGGTGCTAAAGAATGGTCTTGGGTATTCATAGTGGCATAAATATCGACATTGGCAGGAACACTAAAAGCACGCCCAGAATACGCCAAATTCACTGTCATCGCATTCGGCTTGCCCGCTCGTTTATCAGGCTCTATCAAACTGAGAAGCTCACCAAACACCCGTGACACGTTAGCACGGTTAATCTCATCAATCAGCATGGCATAACGCTGCTGAGGGTCACGGGCGGCGCGTTGGCATAGCTTTAAAAACGCCCCATCTTGCACCGCGTAACTCATTTGATTTTGATTAGAAGGGCTGTTATTTGCTTGTGCAGCGCCATTCATGACAGGGCGTATACCTTCTACAAACTCTTCATAACCGTAGGCTTGATGGAAGCTCACCATACTAAAACGTTGCTGACCGATGTTTTGATTTTGATGGGGTTGGTTGTCACTCTGTGCCTGCTGAAACTCTGCTAATTGCTGCGATAAATCTTCTAGTAGCACCATACTCTCTGGTAATAAATACCATGATCCACTATTGTCTTTATCAAAATAAGCTTGGCTAGCACGGTTATCAAAACTGACTGTTTGAGAGTTTGTAGGGCTATGTCTACGTAACTCTAACCAAGCTGTACTATCTAGATTTTTATCACGTGAGTTCTGAGCAGCTTTGGTCATAAAAAAAGGATGATCAATAATTTCTCGAACCTTTAACAAATCCTGTTGTTCAGCACGTAAATCTAAAAATACCAAACATAATACTTCGCGCCAGCTTAGACCTTGCAGCAGTTGTTCTAATAAATCTTCATTTTCAGTCTTGGGTAGATAGTCGGTATATTGCTTCGCGATTTGCAGTAATCTATAGGTTTTACCTGTACCAGCAACGCCCGTATAAATAATATTGGTCGGTTCATGAGCAGATATATCAGGCATAACGTTATCCAGCGGCATTAAAAACAGGTTTGAAATAGACATGCTAACATTTTGTCATTATAACGTGGCTGTCTATTGGCATGGTAACTATAGTCAACCCTCTATAAATTAGATGCAGTGTCAGTCTCGCTTAGTCTGCTATTTGTAGCACTGTCCCTCGGCTTCCTTTGTCCAAACGATGCTGACATATAAGATGACTAGGTTGCTTTAAGTGGCGATCTAAATTGATGACATAACCTAGCAACATAGCCACGCTACTATAGTTTTGTAAGCGCAGCAGTTCATGCTAATAATAGTAGGAAGGCAATGGTTGATGTACCATAGTATTTGTAGTGACTTTTATAACCTATATTTTTGTCGCTATCATAAAAAGCCATGCTAAGAATGTCATTCAACTTATTTACGTTAAGGAATTTTGTATGTCAGGATTATTAAAAAAACTACCCGCCAAGTTGACCAATAAACTGCCAGCCAAAGTATCTGACAGCACAAAATCTTCAGTTGAGAAACCTAGTAGCACGCTAAAACCAATTAGTAATCAGTTTACTAAACTGTTATCAGTCACCAAATATCTGCCTGCTGGAGCACGCTCAAGTATTTTATCTAAAGCCTTTGGCAAGGTCGTCCCCTATGTCGGCACGACCGGCATTTATTATGAGACGGTAGAACCAAACCAAGTCGTTGTTAGTTTAAACAACAACAAAGCCGTCCAAAACCATATCGGCTCTATTCATGCAGTCGCCATCACATTACTGGCAGAGACAGCAACGGGATTTATTTTGGGTTTAAACTTGCCCTCTGATCGTATCCTACTGATTAAATCTTACTCGGTAAATTTCCATCGTCCAATCAAAAAAGGTCAAATTGCTGCTATTGCAAGCTTGTCTGATGAACAGCGTTTGGATATCCTAAACACGCCTAAAGGCGAGATGATTATTCCTTGTGTCATCAAAGATCGTGAATCTGATAGTGACCGCGATCCAATTGTGGTTGAGATGACATGGGCATGGATACCAAAA
This sequence comes from Psychrobacter proteolyticus, assembly GCF_039762275.1. Lineage (GTDB taxonomy): Bacteria > Pseudomonadota > Gammaproteobacteria > Pseudomonadales > Moraxellaceae > Psychrobacter > Psychrobacter proteolyticus_C. The sequence goes on from NZ_JBDLOB010000002.1 coordinate 238,786, forward strand.
GCGGAGCTAGAGGCACGCCGCCAAGGTAAAGCGTCTGAAAAAGTTGCAGAAGATGATACTGGAACCGAGGCACCAATCGAAGAAAGCGACGCATCACCTACTCAAGATAATAGTACTGATAAATAGTTAATAAAAATTGATAACAAACCCAATGAGGAAACAGTATGTTCAAACTTAGTACTTGCCTATCTACGCTAGCGCTAGCCGCTATGTGCTCATTGGGTTTTGTTCATAGCGCTAATGCCAACACAACGACAGCTGTCAGCATTGCTAAATCTAGCCCTACTTTCTTGGGCGATGGCGGTACTTATCCTTTTTCAGAGGCTGTACGCGTGGGCAATACATTGTATATGTCGGGACAAATTGGCTTTAAAGATGGCAAACTGGTCAAAGGCGGTATCAAAGCTGAAACCAAGCAAGTGCTAGATAATATCCATAGCACGCTATTAAAATATGGCTACCGAAAGTCTGATATCGTTAAATGTATGGTCATGCTGACTGATATGGATGACTTTGATGACTTTAACAAAGTCTACAAGGCTGAGATGATAAAGCCCTACCCTGTACGCTCAGCTTTTGGCGTATCAGAACTGGCTGCTGGAGCAAGCGTTGAGATTGAGTGTATGGCTGCCAAATAATAGCGGCTAAAAACTCTAAAGCTCCACAATTAGAAAAATATTAAAACAACTGGCTATTTACGCCAGTTGTTTTTTATTTGCTATCCCAATATCGAGTCTACAAACTTATACCAGTATTGTCTCGTCCGTTAATGCACTCTCTTTTGTCACTCGTAGCACTTCCTCCAATGTCGTGCGCCCTTCTATAACCTTACGTAAGCCATCTGCACGTATCGATGGAGTCTGCTGGCGCGCATATTCTTCTAGCTCATACTCAGCCGTATTGCTATGAATCATACGGCGCAATGTATCGTCGATTGGCACGACTTCATAGATAGCAGTACGTCCTTTAAACCCTGACTGATTACATTTATCGCAGCCAACTGGCTTGGGCAAACGAATCGACTCACTTGCTATATCTTTGGTATCACTTTTCAACGTTGACCCAATGCCAATTTCGGTAAACAGCTTGACTTGCTCGGTATCAGCGGCCTGCCAGCTTTGACAATGTGAACATAAAGTACGTATCAAACGCTGCGCTACTACGCCAATAAGCGATGACGACAACAGAAATGGCTCAACACCCATGTCCTGTAAGCGAGTGACCGCGCCAATAGCGGTGTTGGTATGCAGTGTCGATAATACCAAATGCCCTGTTAAAGAGGCCTGTACGGCAATCTCAGCTGTCTCTAAATCACGAATTTCACCAACCATCACCACATCAGGATCTTGACGAAGCATTGCACGCAAACTTTTAGCAAATGTCATATCTACTTTATTGTTGACCTGCGTCTGCCCGATACCATCAAGCTGAAACTCAATCGGATCTTCGGCAGTCAAGATATTGCGAGTTTGATCATTTAAATCGGTCAATGCAGAATATAGCGTCGTGGTTTTACCCGAGCCAGTCGGCCCTGTCACCAAAATAATGCCATGCGGACGATGGATTAAGCGCTTTAGCTCAGTGTAGTCACTATCAGAAAGCCCCAAATACGTCATATTCAAACGACCAGCTTGCTTGTCTAATAGACGCATTACCACACGCTCACCAAAGCTCGATGGCAAAGTCGATACACGCACATCGACCTCTCGCCCTGCCAGTCTTAAACTGATACGACCATCTTGCGGCACTCGCTTTTCAGCGATATCCAACTTAGCCATTACTTTAATACGCGAGACCAACAATGGAGCCAGTTGGCGTTTTGGTGTGATGATTTCTTTTAGCTCACCATCAACTCGGAAACGGACGACCAAGCGCTTTTCAAAGGTCTCAATATGAATGTCTGAGGCACTTAAACGGATGGCTTCGGACAACAAGGCGTTGATCAGACGAATGATAGGCGCATCGTCTTGTTGATCCATCAAGTCTTCAGTTTCAGGGACGCTATCAGCCAAGCTATCGAGATCAGGATGGTCTTCAAGTCCAGCAGCAATGTGCTGCGACTCTCCTGTATTGCCAGCATAAGCGGCGTTCATACGTTTTTCAAAATCGTCCGCGCTGACGCTTTCGTAAGTGGGTACACCGCGAATGCCTTGCTGCTGTAAAAACCGTACCGCTTCATTGATCGCTGACAACGGAGTAGCTTTGGTGAGTACCAATGTTGGCGGCAATTCCGGATCTATCGCAAGTATGGCCAAAATCTGATGGCGTTTCGCAAAGCTGTATGGCAACTGCATCATAAAGACGGCCCAATAAGTGAGGAGAGGATAAGAAGTACGCACGCCAAGACATGATGGATGCCTTGTCCTTAACAGTTCGAATCAAAAAAGACTGCCAGTAAGGTTGCATGAGTTTGTTATAATAGCATTTTGTTTTAGACGGGTATTATTTTATGTGACTGGCGCTTTATACCTATCGCCTAGCACATATTATTGCTATCAGAGTTAGCATATCATGCGGTTTTTTTGCAGACCGCTTGCCATTGTCTATTACACCTTTTAGATTGCTTAGATTACCCATCATATTTTGTCTGTCCCTTCTCCCGCTCGATATTAGGATTTTCCGTTATGTCAGAGAACGTTAGCACTACTCACCCAACACCACTTTTACAAGATACCTTTACTGTCGGTAGCCGTACCTTTTCTTCACGTCTGCTGGTTGGTACTGGCAAGTATAAAGACATGACAGAGACTGGAGAAGCCATTGCCGCTTCAGCAGCCGAAATCGTGACCGTTGCTATTCGCCGTGTCAATATTGGACAAAACAGTGATGAGCCTAACTTATTAGATGTGATTTCACCTGATAAATATACGATATTACCGAATACTGCTGGCTGCTTTGACGCCGAAACAGCCATTCGCACTTGTAAGCTTGCTCGCGAGTTATTGGGTGGGCATAATTTGGTTAAGCTTGAGGTATTGGGTGATGAGAAAACCTTATATCCAAACGTTATAGAAACCTTAAAAGCCGCCAAAGTATTGATCGATGATGGTTTTGAAGTGATGGTTTATACGTCAGATGACCCTATCGTCGCACAAGAACTAGAAAGCATGGGCTGTGTCGCTATTATGCCGCTTGGCAGCTTGATTGGGTCTGGGCTTGGTCTACTCAATCGTCATACGCTTAGCTTAATAATCGAAAATGCTAAAGTACCCGTATTGGTTGACGCTGGTGTCGGCACTGCGTCTGATGCTGCACTTGCGATGGAGCTTGGCTGTGATGGCGTACTGATGAACTCAGCCATTGCCAATGCACAAAACCCGGTAATGATGGCACACGCAATGAAACATGCTATGTGGGCAGGTCGCGCTGCGTTTTTGGCAGGTCGTATGCCAATGCGTAAGATGGCTACTGCCAGCTCACCACAAACTGGGTATTTCTTTCAATAAATTGAAGTATAAATGACATATCATAATAGAGCGTGTTGAGTATTTACGTATAGTGCTGTCAGTGCTATGGTTGATGGCTTAACACGCTCTATAAAATAATAAAAAATGTTATTTGATTGAATATCTACTAATTATAATTTTCACATAACACTTATCGTCATAAAAGGATTTATTATGCGACTTCTCACAGCAGTCGACCAGTTGTTTCTACTTCTTGAGTCGCGTAAACAGCCCATGCACGTTGGTGGACTATTTGTATTTGAATTACCAGACAATGCGGATAGCGATTTTGTCTATCAATTGGTAAAACAAATGCAAGAGTCTGATGTGCCGCCCAGCTTTCCTTTTAATCAGGTACTTGAGCATTTAGCCTTTTGGAAAAAAGACAAAGACTTTGATGTCGAGCATCACTTGCATCATGTCGCGCTACCAAGTCCTGGACGCGTACGTGAACTATTAATGTACGTTTCAAGAGAACATGGGCGTTTATTAGATCGTGCCATGCCTTTGTGGGAATGTCATGTTATCGAAGGTATACAGCCAGAAGTCGAGGGTGGACCTGAACGTTTTGCGTGGTATTTTAAGATTCATCACTCTTTGGTTGATGGCATCGCAGCGATGCGTTTGGTTCAAAAATCCTTATCACAATCGCCAACCGAGCCAGTTACTCTCCCTGTCTGGTCATTGATGGCGCGCCATCGCAACCAAGTAAACGCTATCTTGCCTGCCGAACGATCCATCAGAGGCATCATAAAAGAGCAGATATCTACCATCAAACCTGTATTTACAGAACTGCTAGATAATGTAAAAAACTACGGTGATGAAGGGTACGTCGGTACTTTTGACGCCCCAATGAGCATCTTGAATAAACGTATATCAGCCTCACGGCGTATAGCTGCACAGTCTTATGATATAAAACGGTTTAACGATATTGCTGAAAGGCTCAAAATTAGCAGGAATGATGTGGTACTGGCGGTCTGTGCAGGTGCTATTCGTCGTTATCTAATATCAATGGATGCGTTACCAAGCAAACCGTTGATTGCCTTTGTACCGATGTCCCTGCGTACAGACAACAGTATCTCGGGCAATCAGTTGTCGTTTGTATTAGCAAACTTGGGTACGCATTTGGACAATCCATTGCGCAGGATAGAACTCATTCACCGTAGTATGAATAACGGCAAACGTCGCTTTCGCCGTATGAACCAAGCGCAGGTCATTAACTACAGTATCGTCTCATACGCGTGGCAAGGCATTAATTTGGCGACAGGACTGTTTCCTAGAAAGCAGGCATTTAACCTGATTATCTCTAACGTACCTGGCTCTGAAAAACCGCTGTACTGGAATGGTGCTCGTTTGCAATCACTGTACCCCGCTTCTATCGTCTTTAATGGTCAAGCGATGAATATCACTTTAGCCAGTTATTTAGATAAGATTGAGTTTGGTATCACCGCTTGTAGCAAGGCGCTGCCTCGCGTACAAGATATGCTAATGCTGATAGAAGAAGAGTTGCAGCTGCTAGAAACTACCAGTAAGGAGTTAGCATTCAAAGGTATTACCGTTGAAGATAAAGGCAGCAATAAGGGTAATAATAAAACAAAAAAGCTGGCTCCATAATGGAACCAGCTTTTTTCATTCATACTCAATCTAGATATTACTTGAATTTAAATCCTGCAAGCGCTAAACATTAATACCAACGAGGTTAACGTTTAGATTGCATCACCCCAAATTGGTACAACTGTCTGCATCAATGGCTTGAGCAATTTCACATTACAAGCAAAGATAGAGCCTGATGTCATAGAGTTGTGCGCGCCAGTATGATCAACCACCACACCACGTGCTTCAGTTACGATAAGCTCGCCCGCAGCGATGTCCCAAGGCTTGATAGACATCTCAAAATAACCGTCAAAACGACCAGCGGCAACATAGCACAAGTCAAGCGCAGCTGAGCCCATACGACGTACCTGACCACCTGCTTCAGATATCTTCTGCAAGCTCTCAAAGTGCTGTTTAGCATAAGAGATAACTTCGCCATTGCGCTTACGCTCAAGCGGATGACCGGTCGTAAAGAAACCGCCATCAATGGTTTTGCGCTCGCTCACTTGCATACGGCGATTGTTCAAGCGCGCGCCTTTACCGCGGCTCGCTGAGAACATCTCATCACGAACAGGATCATAGACCACACCGTGTTGGGTAACACCTTTATGCTGTACTGCGATAGATACGCAGAACTGCGGTACACCGTGGACAAAGTTCTTAGTGCCATCTAGTGGATCGATAATCCAACACCAGTCAGCATCTTCGCCGCGGCCTTCTTGCATACCGAACTCTTCACCCAAAAATGAATGATTAGGATAACTGGCTTTTAGCGTCTCAATCGTGAGCTCTTCGCTAAAACGATCAATGCGGGTAACCAGACCATCAAGTCCTTTAGACTCAATATCTAACTCGATTTTGTGGCGGTTTTGATGCGCATATAAAATCTCTTTACCAACTTTTTCAGCAGTACGCGCTGCGATGACGACCATGGGTTCCATAAATAACCTATTTGCTTGATGAATGAATATAAAAAATAAGACTAACTTTGTGCCCACAACATGCCAAACAGCCGCCGCATCACACCACATCTATGCGATTAAAAACGTGTCTTTTATAAACGAAAACTTATAAAAGACACCCGCATTATACTAAAATTGTTCGATAAAAACGAAAAAACCGTTACGCTGACCAAGCCAGTACTTTGGCGATCATCTAAACTGCGCAAGTTGTAAAAAAGTTAGCACCTACGGCTAGCAGGCGTTTGCTCTGTTTAAGGAGCTTATATCGGTTTTAATTAATACATTTTTAGCGCATTAATTTTTTAAAATAATATTGTAATGTTAAAAACATTGCTTAAGATAAGAGCGTTCTAAGCTGTTTGATTACGCCCTCGACATCTAAACCACAGTCAGCCAATTGCTCTGCTTGAGAACCATGAGCAACAAAACGATCAGGAATACCGATATTAGCAATAGCTGGACGACTTTGCTTAAAGGCTGCCGACTCGTTGAGTAAATACTCATTCACTGCACTACCCGCGCCGCCCATAATCATGTGCTCCTCTAGGGTTGCTATATGAGTGACCCCTTGCGCTAATAACGTCTCAAGCATTACCGTATCTAACGGTTTTACCCAGCGCATATTGACCACCTGTATCTGGCAATCTAATGCAGCATCGTTATTTATTAAGCTTTCTGCGGCTTGCTGAGTAGTTGCCACCATCGTACCAAAGGCCAATAGTGCCAATTTGTAAGGCGCATCAGTTTTACCTAATACTGACTCGACAACCGCTTCACCAACTTTATAAGTTTGGGCTGGCTGCTCAATATCAGCACCTGTGCCTGTACCACGCGGATAACGTACCGCCGTGCAGCCTGGATACTCATAGCAAGTATTGAGCAAATGGTAGCATTCGTTCTCATCTTTTGGCGCTGCAATCACCATATTAGGTACACAACGTAAAAATCCAAAATCAAACACGCCGGCATGCGTGGCACCGTCTTCACCGACTAGGCCCGCTCGATCTATGGCAAACATAACATCGAGGTTCTGTAGAGCCACGTCATGAATCAGCTGATCATATCCACGCTGTAAGAACGTTGAATAAATCGCGACAATAGGTTTGACGCCTTGAGTTGCCATCCCAGCCGCTAGCGTGACAGCGTGTTGCTCAGCAATGGCCACATCAAAGAAACGCTCTGGAAAGTGACGAGCAAAGTCCGTCATCCCTGAGCCTTCTTCCATAGCAGGGGTGACAGCTAGTAGCTTATCGTCTTCGGCCGCTTTATCACATAAGAACTGGCCAAACACTTGCGAATATTTTAACGCTGGCTTTGTACTTGGTTGTTTTTTTAGCTGCTCTATAGAGTTAGCTTTAGACGCTTCATGCTCTTTATGATTTTCGACTGGCAATTTACTGATTGCATGATAGCCCACTGGATCTAGTTCTGCTGGTGCAAACCCTTTACCCTTAGTGGTATAGATATGCACTAGTACTGGGCCTTTTACTTGCTTTGCCAGTGACAATACGCGCAGTAGCTCAGGAATATTATGCCCATCAAACGGACCAAAATAGGTAAAACCAATGGCTTTGAATAAGTTATCTTCTAGCTGCGGAACATCACGCATCTCTTTATGACGCTTGCGGCGATCGAACGCCTGCATATCAGGACGGTGACAGAGTACTGGCTCACCTGACTCAGAGATATCAACTTGATAACCTGACTCCCAAAGCATCGCTAAATGTCGTGAAAATCCGCCAATAGAGCAAGATATCGACATATCATTGTCGTTTAGAATGACCAGTAAATCAGCATCTTGCTGTACTGCGTCATTCATGGCCTCAAATGCCATCCCACCTGTCATCGCACCATCACCAATGATGCAAGCAACCGTTTGCTCGCGGCCTTGATAACGCAGGGCGAGACTCATACCCAGACCAGCTGAAATAGAGGTCGATGAATGCCCTACGCCAAATGTATCGTAGACAGACTCTGCGCGCTCAGGAAATGCCGTCAGACCATCTTTAGACCTGATAGTACCTAACTGCTCACGGCGACCTGTCAGTACTTTATGAGCATAAGCTTGATGACCCACGTCCCAGACGATTTGGTCTTGCGGCGTATCTAACAAATAATGCAATACTATGGTCAGCTCAACCACGCCCAAGTTGGCACCAAAATGCCCACCGCTCTGACCAGCTGAATACAATAGAAAAAGGCGTAATTCATCAGCCAGCGTAATAAGCTTGGCAGCCGAAAGCGTGCTAAGGTCAGTGGGTGTATCAATTGCATCAAGCAATGGCGTATGAGGACGCACACGTGGAATCACAGTATAGGTCTGCTGTAAGCTCGATAGCTGAGCAGCAGAATCCAGCACTGATGTAGATAGGGACTGAGACTTTGGAGAATGAGGTGACTGCTGCATAAACCGTACGATACCTACCAATCTGCTGACAAGACGTGTCTTTAAAATATAGCGGTGACTATAATCAAAAGACGTCAATAATACCTACATCATTATTGATGTAATCGACCATATAATTATTCATGCAACTTTCGTATTTGTATAGCTGCGCTACTTACGAAAGTAGACACGCTAGCACAATAGACTGCGCGCCAATACCAACGTTTTGATATCAAAATATTGATGCTTTCATACTATTGACAACTGAGGGGTGACATTATGCCCTATTATTTTGCATCAATAGCGGATGTTAATGACGACATAGTAATGTAAGGGTAAAGACTTGTCACTGTATCCGTCAAAATAGTATGGCATAATAGCATTTTTTTTTAATTGTCGCTTTAATCATCGTGCGTCGTCTGTGAACTTTGTGTGTTTTTATAAAAAATACAATGAGCACGCTGTCTTTATGAACAGGTTATACTAGTATCATCTTAATCTTAGCAGTAAAGTTGAGATGATATGCTCATCTCAACTAATAGTTATTTCGAAAACAGTAGTGATCTCGAATAGTAACCGGCTCAAACAGCGCTCATCTCGAACAGCAATAACACACTTTTCACCGCCACGACTTTAGGCTTATGTAGGACAGCAATGTCATATCAATTTATCACTAGTGCCAAATTACCCACTCGTCACGGCGAGTTTGATATTCATATCTTTGAAAATAGCGAAGGTCAAGAGCATGTCATGCTGACCGTTGGTCTAGCTGTGGTCGAGCAACAGACAGATGATATCGCTAACCAACCTTTAGACGACATGATATTGAACCAAAAGAACGAATCGATAGCGAAGCAAGTACCGCTCATTCGCATTCATTCTGAATGTCTGACAGGCGACGCGTTTAGCTCATTGAAATGTGACTGCGGTCCGCAGCTCAATACTGCCATGCAAGCCATCCAAGAGTCAGGTTGCGGTGCGATTTTGTATTTGCGTCAAGAAGGCCGCGGTATTGGTTTGACCAATAAGATTCGTGCGTATGCCCTCCAAGATCAAGGGCATGATACGCTGGATGCCAATCTCATGTTAGGCTTGCCTGCCGATGCGCGTATCTATGATATGTGTGGTCCGATGCTGGCCCATGTCGGTGTCGACGCTGTCAGGCTCATCACCAACAATCCAAACAAAGTCGCTTATCTGACTGAGCATGGTATTGATGTTGTCGAACGAGTGCCATTGTTGGTCGGTGTCAATGATATGAATGCTGAATATCTAGCAACCAAACGTGATCGCATGGGCCACTTATTTGATAAAAATATCAATCTTGATATAGACGCTTCTCTCGATACAGACCTCAATACCGCCATACACCTGAATAAATAGATATCTTATGAGTATTACAAATACAAATAACGAAACAGACTTATCAACGGTGGCGTCCGTGACGACGCCAACCAATAACGACATCATGCGAGTGCGCAAATTTTTGGTTGATTTACAGGCACGTATCTGTGAATCGCTAGAAGCACAAGAGCGTGACGGCAGCACTAATGACAATGAGTATGCGACCTTTGTCCCTGATGACTGGGAACGTCCTGAAGGCGGCGGCGGTCGATCGTGCGTATTGGCAGATGGTGAAGTCATCGAAAAAGCGGGCGTCATGTTTAGCCATATTCATGTACATAACCTACCTGCCTCTGCGACCGCACGTCACCCTAATATCGCTGGACGCAAAGCTCAAGCAATGGGCGTGTCACTGGTTGTCCATCCCAGAAATCCAAACGTACCTACGAGCCATGCCAATGTGCGTTTATTCGTAGCAGAAGCGGAAGGCGAAGCACCTATTTGGTGGTTTGGCGGTGGTTTTGACTTAACACCATTCTATCCAGTACTCGCTGATTGTGTGCATTGGCATCAAGTTTGTCATGATCTATGTGCGCCTTTTGGAGACAATATCTACGCTGATTTTAAACAGTGGTGTGATGAGTATTTCCATCTACGCCATCGTGATGAACAGCGCGGCATTGGCGGTCTGTTTTATGATGACGTCAGTACTGAAAGTCGTGGCTGGGACTTCGAGACCTGCTTTAACTTTATGAAAGCCGTTGGCAACGGTTATCTTGACGGTATCATGCCGATTTTTGAACAGCGTAAAAATACGCCTTATACTAAAGCGCAGCGTGAGTTTCAGCTCTATCGCCGTGGTCGCTATGTCGAGTACAATCTGGTCTACGATCGTGGCACACTATTTGGGCTACAGAGCAACGGACGTATCGAGTCAATTTTAGTCAGTATGCCGCCGCTTGCCAGCTGGCATTATCGTTTTGAGCCTGCTGAAGGAACACCTGAGTTTGAGTTGACCGATTATTATCTAAAACCGCGTGATTGGTTAGCACTGTAGTTTTCGTAAATATCATGGCATTCATATTTTTGGAAAATATTAAAAAGGTCAGCTACTATCGCTGGCCTTTTTTATTGTCAGTACCATCCAAACGAGCAACTCTCACGTCGTTATCGTACAGAAATATGTTGTATAACTACCATAAAATCACCGCAACCAACCGTAAGCAGACACAACCAAGTTAAGGTGTGCTTATTTAAAATATTACGAGGATATAACAACTATATAATTCCCAACGCGCAGATAACCGTTACAATAGAAGACGTTCTTTATTAGCAACTGTGCTCAGAAGAATTTTAGGCAGTATTTTGTATAACTATATTTTAAGTCAAAGCGAGCGTTTGTAATCGCGCTTACTATTAGCCAAGTTTAAAGGAGTAAGTCATATGGCACAGGTTCATACCAACAAATCTTTCAAGTCTCTGTTTAGCGTTACCTTGATGGCGGCTGCACTGGGTCTAACGGCCTGTAACACTTCAACAGGATCTAACCCTGACGTGCAAGCGCGTCAAGACACCATGAAAAACTGGGGCGATGCAATGGGCGTCATGGGTGATATGGCAAAAGCACCTGACACATTTGATGCCGATGTATTTAAAGAGCAAGCTGCGTTCTTGGCAGAAGATGCCGCCAAGCCTTGGAGTCATTTTGAAGATCCAGAAGCGGTAGGCAATGCTACTGAAGCGGTTTGGTCTAATGCTGATGGCTTCAGTGCTGAAGCGGAAAACTTTCAAAAAGTTACTGCTGAGCTAAACGCCGCCGCCCAAAACGCCACTAGCATGGACGATGTTAAACCTGCCTTTGGACAAGTTGGTGCAAGCTGTAAATCATGCCATACCGACTTTAGAGCAAAAGACGAATAAAGCTTTGTATTTATAGCCGGTAGACACGTAAAAAAAACCGCCATATCAATTGATGTGGCGGTTTTTTAGTTTTCTAAGTATTATTAGATATCATATTTTTGATACTAATTAAATATTTCACCAAGCGCACTACTCTGCCACTGTTTTATTCACATCCACAACGTCTTGCTGCTCGTTCATTTTATTAACGATTGCACTTACTGAAGGATCACTCAAATCGATTGTACGTATTGGGAAGGGAATATTTACGCCCGCTGCATCCAACGAGTTTTTGATACCTACAATTACTTGATGAATCGAAGCAACCTTATTGGCTTGCGTACCATCTTCGATAAACCAGCGTACCATTAGATCAATGGACGAACCACCGAAACCAGTGGCAATTACGCTTGGTGTTGCTTTCTTTGAGACGCTCTCTATCTTATCTAATGCTTTTATAATCTCAGCTTTGGCCGCTTCAATATCATCTTCATAGCCGATACCAACTGCGACTTGCAGACGACGCTGCTTATAGGCGGTATTGACGGTCAATGCTGAAGTATAGAGATCTGAGTTTGGAATCACCACTTGACGACCATCATAAGTCCTGATGGTGGTTGCACGGATTTTAATATCTTCGACCGTTCCTTCATAGTCGCCTGAAACGATTTGATCACCGATACGAAACGGCTCTGAAATTAGCAGCAAGATACCAGAAAGCAAGTTTTGGAAGATATCTTTAAAAGCAAAACCGATAGCCACAGAACCAATACCTAGTGCGCCAATCAGCTTAGCAGGGGTAAATCCTGGTACTGCAATAACCATCGCTATCATAAAACCAATAAAGAAAATGAGTGCCCCACCTACCCGCTGAAACACCTTGACCAAGTTCTGATGACGACTACGACTGCCTAATAATTTGTGAACGATTTTTTTGAAGACAATCGATAAGAACCAAAAAATCAGGATAACGATAATTGATGCGACAAAATATGGGATGCGCTCAACAAAGCCAACCCATATCTCATTTGCCGAACCAAGGATGCTTTGATAAGTCAATCCATCCGTTGTCGTAGACTGCGCAGCCGTCTCAGCACTCAGTGTCGTTTCTGCCTCAGAGGTAGGCATCTGGGTGATACTCCTTTATTCTATCTATTTTTATTAACGCACTTATCTTAATAGGTGCTATCGTTCTGACAATTAGCCCATCAAATCGGCCTGTACGATTTCGATCCAGTAGCCATCTACATCTTTGATAAAGGCAATGTTTTTCATGCTGCCGTCTTCTGGACGCTTTTTGAATTCGACGTTGTTTTTATCAAACCAAGCAACCGCTTCATCCAAGCTTGGAACACTAAAACAAATATGACCAAAACCCTGTGGATCCTGATTGCCGTCATGATAACTAAAGTCAGCTTTTGTCTCGGTACCATAGTTATGCGTCAACTCTAAAATACCACGCTGGCGGAAAGCAAAGATTTCTAGATCATCGCCAGTTGGCAAGTTTTCGCGCTCGCTTTCGGTCAACTTAGCCAAGAAATATAAATCAAATCCCATGTCAGGGAACTTCTTCACGGCAAGCAAGGTCATGCCCAAGACACCAGTGTAAAACGCTAGCGATTTGACAGGGTCTTTGACACGTAACATGGTGTGGTTAAAAGTAAAACCGGTCGTCTGTGATGAAATTGGCTGAACACCATCTGTGCTAACGCTGCTAGCAGGCTGGTCTATTGCGTCGTTATTGTTGTTAGATGAAGTAGACATAATTATCCTAATATAATTCAAAAAATAAAGGCATAAACACGCAAATCACGATGGTCGTGATTTGCATCGTTCTCTTATCATAATAAAAAATGGCAAAATAACTGATAGGGTTTTGTAAGAATATGAACAAGGTATGTTCGTCTTTATCCCCTAACTAGCTAATTGTCTGAAGCTATCCAAGACTGACTAGCTATCTAAAAAGCGCACTTTTCCTGTCTCAAGGTCATACTCAGCACCGACTACCAATAGCTGCCCACTATTGGTTAAGTCCTCTAATGCACGTGAGCCATGCTTGAGCTGACTGACTGACATACGTACGTTAGCGCGGATAGAGCGATCGACCAGCTCGTCTGCATCGACGTCCTGACCATTGGCAGTTGCCAATTCGTGCAAGTTATAAACGCTTGGGCGAATACGATCAACGATAGATTGCAAGTTAGGTGAATAGTTCTGCTCAGGGTTAATCAATGTCTCAACGCAAGCCGTGACAGCGCCACATTTTGAGTGTCCAAGTACCACTACCAATTGCGTACCAAAGGCTTCGGCTGCAAACTCGATTGAACCAATCTGTGATGGTGCAACCACGTTACCCGCGACTCGTATAACAAACAAATCTCCCAAACCTTGATCAAAAACAATCTCAACTGGTACTCTTGCATCGGAACAACCCAAAATAATGGCCAATGGATTTTGATCCTTGACCAACTCTGGACGGCGCTGCATATACTCATCGGTACTGGTGAGGCTATCAACGTAGCGTGCATTACCTGCTTTTAAAAGCTCAAGCGCTTCTTGACCTGTGGTTGGGCGTATATCGGTAGGCATGAGAGATCCTTTATCATCAATAATATTAGAGTTATAAGCTGTTTTGCATACATATATTCAAACACAGATTGGCTAATTATCGCCAAACTATCAGGCTAATCATGTTTGTCAGCCATAACGTGATTGTATAGCAATAAAAACCAAAAAACGGTAAAAAAATTTGTCTAAATATCGCTAGGTAAATGTAGTCACATGTAAAAATACAGCTGTATATATCGCTGCTACGATAGTATGACTCGCGTAACTTATAACGAACTTGCACTGAATTATATCAAGGGTTTGTTATAATACGCAGCACTCAGGCAGCATTTAGACAGTAATCAAATCGTGCTTACGCTCATGCCAATCCCTATAATGACAGCCAGCTGCATATAGCTATTGGACGCTCAGGAACAGATATTATGACCGATTTATCTCAAAATACGCATAACACCTCTGCGTTACCTCATGATGATCAGGTGCTGCTGCAACTGACTGGTCTAAAAAAGACTTATGATCAAACCGAAGTCCTAAAAGACATCAACCTTGATATCAAGCATGGTGAGTTTTTGACGCTGCTTGGCCCATCAGGCTGTGGTAAGACGACATTACTACGCTTGATTGCAGGCTTTGAGCAGCCGAACGCTGGAGCGATATATTTGGATGGCATACAGATGGCGGGATTGTCCGCTGATAAACGTCCGGTCAATACCGTATTTCAGCAGTATGCGCTGTTCCCTCACATGAGCGTTGCCCAAAACGTAGCATATGGCCTAAAGCTGAAAAAAGTCCCAAAAGATGAAATCCAAAGACGTGTCAGCGAGATGCTAGCGATGGTACAGCTAGAGCATTTGGCCAACCGCAAGCCGCAAGATTTGTCTGGTGGTCAGCAGCAGCGAGTTGCCATTGCACGCGCGGTGATTAACCGCCCTAAACTGCTATTGCTTGATGAGCCATTATCCGCGCTCGATCACAAACTGCGCCTGCAAATGCAATCTGAGCTAAAGCGTCTTCAACGTGAGCTAGGCATTACCTTTGTCTTCGTGACTCATGACCAAGAAGAGGCGCTGTCGATGTCAGACCGTATTGCCGTGATGAAAGACGGCACGTTCCAGCAAATCGGTACGCCTATCGAGATTTACGAAACCCCTGCCAATCTGTTTACTGCCAAATTTATCGGTGAGACCAATCTGTTTAGAGCTGAGGTCAAAGGTGTCCATCCAGACCAGCCAGATCGCGATGGCAAAGTGACCAACGGACGTATCGAGGTCGAAGTCTGTGAAGCACAGGCGCAAGAAGGGCCGACCACCTTACGCAACTTACGTCGTCCCAATTTTGCCAATGATGTACAAGTGGGCGATATCGTCAATTTATTGCTGCGTCCTGAAGACCTGCGTATCTACGATCCAAAAGACAATGAGCATAGCGGACTGTTAGGCCGTGTCATCGAGAGTAACTATAAAGGTAGCACCTTAGACTCGATTATCGAACTGGCAAATGGTCATATCATTAAAGCCTCTGAATTTTTTGATGAGGATGATCCAAGCTTTGATTACAAACTAAACGAGGGCGTCAAAGTCTCATGGGTAGATGGCTGGGAATGGGTATTACCAGAAGACTCTGAAACTGTGCCAGACATAACTGCACAAAAGGATGGTAGCTGATGGCTCGCAACCACTTAGGCAGTAAAAGTCCATTTCGTACCGCCACGCTTTGGCTAATCTGGGGTTGGCTACTGATATTCGCACTATTGCCAAATATTCTAGTCATCGCTGTCAGTTTTTTGACCCGTGATAGCAGTGCCTTTATTAGCTTACCTGTCAGCATCGACAGTTATGTGCGGATGATTGACCCGTTGTATTTTGAGGTATTTGTCCACTCATTATGGATGGCAGGTATCACAACGGTTATCTGCCTACTGCTTGGCTATCCTTTTGCATGGCTGGTTTCCAAAGCAAAAGTACGTTGGCAACCGCTACTCATGATGTTACTGATCCTGCCATTTTGGACCAACTCTTTGGTACGGACTTATGCGCTCAAATTACTATTTGCTAACAATGGCTTGATTAACAAATTGCTATTAGCCATCGGTGTGATTGATACGCCTATCGATATTTTATATACCCAAGGCGCAGTGATCGCAGGACTAACTTATTTGTTATTCCCGTTTATGGTGCTGCCGCTATATGCGGTATTCACTGACTTGCGTAATGACATGCTATTGGCTTCGCAGGATTTGGGTGCAACTAAAACACAGACCTTTTGGCATGTGGTACTGCCTTTAACGACGCCAGGGATTATCTCTGGTGTACTGCTCGTACTATTGCCTGCGATGGGTATGTTTTATGTGGCAGATATCTTGGGTGGTTCTCGTAACTTATTGGTCGGTAATATCATCAAAAACCAATTTCTGGATGCGCGTGACTGGCCCTTTGGCGCAGCAGCCAGCGTATTACTAACACTGGCGATGGCAGTATTATTACTTGCCTACCGTGCCAGTAGTCGCCGCATTGGCAAGACTGACTTTAACGAGGTGGCCTAATGTCTTACAGCTCACCGAACAAAAAAACTCGTACGCTCAAAATTGGCAGTATCGCTGCCAAAGGATATCTCGGTCTTATTTATACTTTGTTATATCTACCCATCATTGTTCTGGTGGTGATGTCATTTAACAAGTCAAAAATCGGCTATAACTGGGGCGGCTTTAGCTTAAAGTGGTACGAATCACTGTTTAACAACCAAGCGATGCTAGATGCATTTTGGCACTCGATTGTCTTAGGATTGGTGGCAGCCACTGTCTCAACGTTGATAGGGACGCTTACAGCGTTGGCGTTACACCGTTATAATTTTCGCGGTAAAGGCTTACTAAATGGGCTACTGTTTGTCCTGATGATGTCGCCTGAAATTGTATTGGCTATCTCATTATTAGCATTGTTCTTACTGATTGGTTTGCAATTGGGCTTTGTCTCACTGCTATTGGCGCACATTACCTTCTGCCTGCCCTTTGTTGTAATTACTGTTTTTGCGCGGTTAAGTAGTTTAGATGAGCGCTTGATGGAAGCGGCACGCGACTTGGGTGCTAACGAATCAATCATGGTGCGCACCGTATTGATTCCCGTTATCTTGCCAGCAGTCATGGCGGGTTGGTTACTGGCCTTTACCTTGTCGCTAGATGATGTGGTGGTTTCGACCTTTGTCACAGGGCCTAGCTATGAGATTTTACCGCTGCGCATTTATTCTATGGTGCGCGTAGGACTCAAACCAGAAGTTAACGCCATTGGTACGTTATTGCTGGTCGCTTCACTAGTATTGGTCGTTATCTCACAATTATTGTTACGCAAGCGCTAGATATTGATTGCTGACTAATTGCTTATGAACTGCTTATTAATAATGGACTATGAGTGAAAGTCAGCGCTATATTGACTATAATGAATTTTTCTCACCTTAGCGGTTAGGTTATATTATGCTTGAGCTACGTCATCTTAATACATTAACCGCGCTACGGGCGCATGGTTCACTTGCAGCAGCGGCGGATGAGCTACACGTTACTGCCTCAGCTGTTTCGCATCAATTAAAAGAGCTTGAGAACTATTACGATATCAGCTTGGTCAATCGTCGGACGCGCCCGCTTAGTTTTACGCCAGCAGGTAAAGCAGTATTGGCATTGGCAGACAACATCCTACCGCAAGTTACTCGTACCAAATCTAACCTTAAACGCTTAGCTCACGGCCAAGCAGGTAGATTACGTCTAGCATCAGAGTGCCATAGTTGCTTTGATTGGCTCATGCCAATACTGAACCACTATCGCCGTGAATGGTCGGATGTCGAGCTAGACTTTGCCACAGGGTTTGAGCCTGAGCCGCATCATCTACTCATGGAAGGTGATATTGATCTGCTTATCACTACCAGTGATTTACCGCTCGACGGTATCAGCTATCAGCCATTGTTTGAATATGAGAGTCGTTTGGTACTTTCACCAACGCATGATTTAGCTGCTCAAAAATTTATTGAACCAGATGATTTGATTAATGAGACATTGATTGCCTATCCCGTAGAAGCCAAACGGCTCGATATCATTGCTAATTTTATGACGCCAGCACAAGTAAGCTTTGAGAGTGTTCGTACAACAGAGCTGACCGCGATGCTGATTCAGTTGGTTGCAAGCGAACGCGGTGTGGCAGCACTGCCCGACTGGGTCGTTGCTGAGTATGAGAAAAAAGGGTGGGTCGTCTCACGACCATTAGGTGATGGCGTACATTGTCAGCTATACGCCGCGACGCGTACTTCTAGTCAAGATATTGCTTATATGCAGGGATTTGCCAGTTTATTAGCAGGGATTGTAAAGCCAGTTTAATACTCCACTGTTGATTACATTTTTCGGTTATAAAATATCGTTCGCTTTCTTACGTTATGATAGGCGTTGGGGAAAATGATGGTTCCCTAGTGAGGACTTGAATCTTTGGCTGTAGGCTAATGGTATGAGTATCTTGAGTTATTTATGTAGTCGCAGTGTACTTCGTTGTATACATGCAATAAGCCTTCGATAATAGCTAACATCATCTTTGTTCATCATAAGCATTGTTACGGGTACAAAAAGGATTTTAGGGATATATTTGCAAGCATCTCACTGTTTAAACAGACCAGTTAATATTAGAACGGTAGAAAAGCCCAGCAAACATAAGTTTCTCATCCTTAATTCCTGACTCTATAGAGCTTTCAATTATCTTTTCATCAACATTATCACTTTCGTGAACTCTACTAATTAGGGTTCGAACTCTATTTTCAGTATCAAAATAGATAGCTAAGATATTTTGCTTGTTCTCAATAAAAATATCTGGGAATGTATTAGTTGATATCATATTTTTTATACTACCCATAATATCTATTAACTCCCAAGTATACTCCGGATATTGTATCCAGACCTCGCAACAGTCAATCAGCATAGGATAGCCCTGCTCATAACTAATACCCTGGACATGCTTAAAATCAAAGTCAGACATATACGATTCGTCAAGCTCATTAAAGCTCTCGGTAGACAATAAGAATTTCATTAACTCTTCTTTAAACATAATTTAGTCTCTAAACTCATTTCCAGAGTAGTATATTCAATCAATGAGTCATTATTATATGTTCGGTGCGCTATACAGGCTTCGAACTCTAACCTTTCTGTTCTAGAACTAGAACTATTTAATAAAGGCTTTGCAAAATGCAATTTAAATTATTTATAGAATTAGATGGTAACTTGACTGATATTTCGGATGTTAAGATAAGTAATTTCAATAATTTAGAAAAAGATTGGTATTATTTGCAAGGGAGTATTGAGGTCATTAATGAGAAAGCAGAGGTATATATTAGTAGGGGAGATACGACTGATATCATTCCTTTTATATATGAGTTTTTCTCATTATTTTATTCAGCCGAAATTGCTAGAGAGGAGATGAGTGAAATGTCTTGGGTGCTGTCAAATAAAATATGCTCAAGCACAACTCTTCACCACCCAGAAATTAGTGAAATCATGTTTAAAAGAATGAACGATGTTTATTTAGAAATTCGTTTTCTCTATCACAATGGTGATTATAAACATTTCAATTTTGAAGAAAATAATTTTTTTAATGATATTAAGATGGATTATGATCAGTTTGATAAGGCTATAAGAATATTATATCCAAATACTGAAATAGGTATGTTGAATGATCTTAAGAAAGTAATCAGAAATACTTAACTATACTACTTACTCAAAAGTACGACTAAAGCTTTAATTAGTGAGATTAAATAAGGTATCCCCCAAAGGAACCAACTATCTCACCCTGCAAACCTATTAACAGACCACTTATAATAGACTATTAAACAATTAATATTTATCAACGGCTACAAAATTAGCTTAAAGAAATAAAAGCCAAGCGCGGTTGCTAATAATGTCAGTCCAACATGCAAACCGATGAGCGCTAAGCCTGCCAGCAGCCGCCCGTCATGGATAAAGCCAAATACCTCTGCACTAAACGTACTAAAGGTAGTCAACCCACCTAAAAAACCAGTTATCACAAACACGCGTACATGATCAGATAAGTTGCTTCCCATGCGCTCAAACCACACTAGTGCCAGCCCTATCAGTAGTCCGCCTAAAATATTGGCGCTCAGGGTACCGAGTGGCACCCAACCGTGCAAAGCATTAAAACGCGATAGCCAAGCTCGCAGACAAGCACCAAATGCTGCCCCCAAACCAATAGCAAGCCACTGCATAGACTATCCTTAATTCATATAAACGTGTTGGACCAAATGCTCATTTATACGGCTGGCAATTCTGTCATCGGCCAACGCGGAATACAGCTAACGGCCAAATCATCAGACTGTCCTGCTTGCAAGCGCTCAAAACCTGCATAAGCAATCATCGCCCCATTATCCGTACATAGCGCAGGCGGTGCATAATGAACCGTCGCATTGATTTTAGCCAGTTCGCGCTCTAGCGTCTCACGCAGATGAGTATTGGCACTGACCCCGCCTGCAATGACCAGACGGCTCATATCTGCTTGCTTAAGTGCTTTGACACATTTTTTCACTAGCGTATCGACCACTGCATGCTGAAAACTTGCAGCAATATCAGCACGAATCTGTGGATCGCTATCAGCACCATTGCCCGACCCTCCTGAATGTGGCGTATCTTTAATCAGATTATGCACAGCCGTTTTCATGCCACTAAACGAAAAGTCTAGACCTCGATGTAGCATTGGTCTTGGTAGTGCGTAAGCATCAGGGTTACCTGTTTCTGCCAGTTTGGCAATATTAGGACCACCCGGATAAGGTAGACCGAGCATTTTGGCGGCTTTATCAAAGCACTCTCCTGCTGCATCATCGATCGACTCACCCAAGATTTCATACTGCCCCACACCATGAGCAGCAATAAGTAAGGTATGACCACCAGATACCAGTAGGGAGACAAAAGGAAACGCCGGAGGGTTTGCGCCCATAAGCGGTGCCAAAAGGTGCCCTTCCATATGATGAATACCAATCGCTGGAATATCCAAACCATATGCTAAGCTACGACCAAATAGTGCGCCTGTCATCAATGCGCCAATGAGTCCCGGCCCTTTGGTATAGGCAATCGCATCAATCTCGCTTTTTTTCATATCGCACTGCTCTAGCAGCTCATTAAGTAACGGCACGAGCTTACGAATATGATCACGGCTAGCAAGCTCAGGCACAACGCCGCCATAAAGTGCGTGCAGCTCAATCTGAGAATACAGTACTTGCCCGACCAAACCTTGGTTGTCGCTATTTATTTGCTCACTATCAAAAATCGCTAGCCCCGTCTCATCACAAGAGGTTTCTAAGCCCAATACTTTCATACTTTTGCCTTTATACTTTCGTTTTCGTGCTATTTTTATCGCACGTTTATCTTACATCATTTTGAGAAACTGGATAACTATAGTCAAAGAACTCTAAAATGAGTACAAGGCAGCCGACTGCAGATTGTACAAGTAGTACATCTAAGGAGGGTAACGCCGTAGCGGTTTAGTAGTTCACCGACTATAATACAATCAGCCACACACTATCTCGAATTCGCTTGATACAGCTGTATATTCTCAGACTGGCATGACAAAAAACGTGCATAAAAAAAACCGTCATTGTCAGTCACAATGACGGCCAGTTTAGCAAATTTCAATAGCTTACATACTCTATATATACCGTATCAGCTTACCGACGCTAGCATATAATCAACAGCCGCTTTAACTTGTGCTTCGGTCACACCATTCACCGCTTGCGCTGGCATTTTATTAAAGCCTTTAGCCGAGTGCATATACAGCGTTTCTTTATCTTTGGTCAGACGAGCTGACCAAGCCGCTGTATCACCATACTTTGGCGCATCGAGCAAACCTGCAGCATGACAAACCTGACAGTTTGATTCATACAGTTTAGCACCTGTATCTGCGGCCAACACTTCAGGCTCAGAATCAGTTGCAGGTGTTGCCACTTCTTCATCTACTATGTCAGCAGATTCTGTTGCTGCTTTTGGTTGGGTATCTGTTTCTGGATCAACCACAGACTCAGGCGTCGTGCCCTCGGCTACAGCTGCTTCTGCCACAGTGGTAGCAGGCTCATCGGTTGCTGCAGACTCTTCCGTAGCTGTGTTATCACCGCTACAAGCACTCACGGCAAATACCACACTTATGCTGATTACAGACAATTTCAGCTTGTTCATATACGGTTGTATATCAATCATGGTTTTACCCTTACTTAGGCAGTCTGCAATCAATTAGTGGTGCGTTATATTAGCTTAAAGTACTTACATATACGACTAATAACTGTTTAATATTCAGTTGAGCTAATGGTCAATTCAGCACTAAATTACTCAGCAGTGGCTGCAGCTGTATCATCAGTAGCCGCCATATCAGCGCTGTCAGTAGGAGCAGCGGCTGTATCCGTACTATCGGTAGCTGCTGCTTCTGCAGTATCAGCGTCAGCCGTTCCTGCTTCAGCAGTAGCTGTACCGTCAGCTTCTGTACCAGCTGCATCAGCTGCTGGCATTGGTGCTGTCTCTGGGAATTCCATTTCTTCAGCTGGTGGCGCATTTTTGATGGCAAGTTCAGCAGCTTCGTCAACGCGATCGATTGCCATTACTTCTTCATGCTCTTCGCCGCCACTACAAGCGCTCATGCTCATACCTAAAGCTACGATAAGTGCGGTGCTTAATGCCGTGTTAAATACTGTTTTTTTCATTCCAACATCCTCAATAAAATACACACAAAACGGTTCATAGGCTTACTATAATATGGGAATTATCATAGCATAAACTCCAATCAAACCGTTATAGACGGTAGGGGTTTTTTATTGATAAAGCGTTGTATATATGTCGAATTCATAGTTTGAGAGCCAAATTCAAATAGCCATCTAATTGAATAACCTATCGGCAATAAATGCTTAAAATCATTGACTTTGTTGGTATTTTTTATTAAAATACCTGCCCTTACGCTAATGCGTGAGAATTGTCCTAGTTTGAGCTGATGCCTGTAATCTTGAGATATTACGGCTAAATACTAATACACAGCCAAACTAATGCCCTTATATCTCATCCTAATCGAGGAGTCTTCATGCCTGCAGTTAAGGTTAAAGAAAACGAACCAGTTGATATCGCTATCCGTCGTTTCAAACGTGCTTGTGAAAAAGCTGGTGTATTATCAGACGTACGTAAGCGTGAGTTTTATGAAAAGCCAACGCAAGTACGTAAGCGTAAAAAAGCTGCTGCCGTAAAGCGTTATAAGAAGAAGTTACAACGCGAAACTATTCGTACCACTCGTATGTACTAATCAGTAATCTGATTAGTTAAGTACAAGCGCTACACTAACGCCACTGTTATCAATCGATATCAGTGGCGTTTTTTATGCTACAATTTTTGTTATTACTGCTGACATAATTTTTTATTAAAACCACTATCAGCAGGTTTTGTTCTAAAAATTTAACAAACAACCTCTAACGAATAGCATTTAACAGATCGATAAGGATAATAGCAGTGAGCCAACTTAAACAGACGTTATCAGATAATATCAAAGTTTCAATGAAAGCTCGTGAGCTTGAGCGCGTCAAAGTACTGCGCAATGTACAGTCAGTAGTGAAACAAATCGAGATTGACCGTCAGACAGAACTTGATGATGCCCAAGTATTAGAAGTTTTGCAAAAACAGCTAAAGCAGCGTCAAGAGTCACTAACTATCTTTACAGAAAATGGCCGTGATGACTTAGCCACAAAAGAGCAGTTTGAGATTGATATCATCAACGAGTTTATGCCGCAGCAAATGAATCAAGACGAGATCATGGCATTGGTAAATGCTGAAATCGCTGAGCAAGGTGCGACGTCTATGCGCGATATGGGTAGCGTCATGGGTGTGTTGAAGAATAAAACAGCTGGCCGTGCTGATCCTGCTTTGATTTCTAAAATGGTCAAAGACGCGCTACAAGGCTAGCACTTGCTATTGATTGGCAGGCTAATCTGTACAAATAACCGCCTAGGGCTTAAAGTCTTTGGCGGTTTTTATCGCTTTGAGTTCTGCATTAATATTGGCCAATAACGGACGCGCACTATTAGCCTGATCTGTGGTTTGTAGATTTTCCGTCAACTGTTTGGCCTGTGTCAAAGAGGTCAGCGCACTCTCATAGCGTCCATTCCATAGCTGATCATAACTGCGATAGCGCAATGCATTAATCGTCGCGATATTGGCTAACTGTGGTGAGGTGGTGGTCTTAGCAAGTTTTTCATTGGCAAGTTGTAAGCTTTGCCATGCATAACGATCGCTTGGCTGCTGTTCTGTTAGTGGCTTCAACAGCACTTGGGCTTTTATCGGCTGATTGCTATTAGTCAGCGCTTCGGCCAGATAAAGACGTAAGTCGCGACGCTCAGGATATAGGCGCTGTTGGCTCTCTAAAACATCTACGGTTTGTTGCCATTTGCCTTGTTCACTCAATAACTGACTGTGGGTAATCGACAATAGAGGCTCTAAACTCTGACGCTGCGTGCTTGATAACGCATTTATCTCGGCCAATACCTTATTAGCATCTGTAAAGCGCTGTTGCTCTCCATACCAATGAATTAGCGCAAGTTTGGCCCCGAGACTGTTTTTGGCGGCCGTTGTCAGTGTGACTTCAGAGGCATGTTTACCAGTCACTTGAACACGCCAATACAGTAAATCAAACAGTGCTTGATGGCGCTGCTGCTGGCTCAATGAGAGCGCTGGATACTGCTGAGCGCGACTTTGTGACTCGCTCAACCGCTCGTTACTCAGAGGGTGTGAGCGTACAAAGCTCGGTAAAAATTGATTCTCAACTTGGTTTAACTGACTCTGCTGATTCATCGTGGCAAAGAACCGTGGCATCGCCCGAGGATCATAACCCGCTTGGGTCATAATCTGCATCCCTACTCGGTCAGCCTCACGCTCGTTACTACGGCTAAACGCCATACTGCTATTCATAGAGGCTGTCTGACTGCCCATCATCACAGCCGCAGCGGCATCACCATCGACAGCTGAGGCAGCAATCGCGGCTAGCATACCGCCTAGCTGCATTAGCAAGGCTTTTTTACGTTCGTCAGCGCTGCTTTCGTAGTGCCGTTGACTGATATGCGCAACTTCATGCGCGACGACGCTTGCCAGCTCATCCATGCTACTAGCTGACAGGATCGTCCCAGTGTTGATACCGATTACGCCGCCAGGCGCTGCAAAGGCATTAATACTAGGGTTATCGATGATAACGACGCCAAGCGGTGCTTGCTGACGAGCTTGGGCATTGAGACGCCATGTCATGTCTTTTATCGTTTCTTGTACCCAAGGATCATGTTCCATTCTGACACGGCCATTGATATTCTGTAATGACCATTCACCAAGCATTTTGTTTTGATATTGCTCAGCAAAGCTCAAGCCTTGTCCACGCAGGTTTGGTAGATCTAGCGTTTGCGAATCTGTGACTTGCCACGAGCTATCAGCCAATGGCAGCGTTTGGCTCTCACGACTATGTGCACCGCTGGCCATGACTAGCAGCATCATTGACAGTCCTACCTTGATACCATTTGGCAAAGCTAAAATCATAAAATCACGTTTACCTTTTTGCTTAGACAGCATGAGTGGCAAGCCTACAGATTTTTTGGCTATTAAAGGTTTGTGGTTACTGTCAGGTCGCTTCGTTCTATTAGCATGGTACAAGTGCATATCCTATAAGATAATTAACGACATCTTTTCGACTATACGAGCTTGTTTATCCAAGGTCAATTCTACAATGAACTTAACTACCAATAACTTAGCCACCCGTCACGATTGTGCAACATGGCTGTGTAATTATTCATTGGGCTACTAATTATGCAATAAATCTCAATCGTATAACTATTAATCGGGCAGTTGCTAATCGTGCAACTCTTGGTTATATGATTCTAGTGAACCGAACACAGCGTTGATTATATTCAACTGCAACTATACATTGTCTATTTGGTATAATAAGTAACAATGATAGTAGGTTTAGATGACTGTGATGGCGACCTCATAATTTATGATTGATGGATTATGTTCGTAATCAATATCAAAGCTTATTATTAATAAAACAAATTAAAATATAGATATCTACAAGGTTTAAGTTATGCCCGCTGATAGTAAACCAGTCATCAAACGTGTGTCGCATTCTATACAGTTATCAGCGAGTTTGACTGATGCACAGCAGAACGACATTGTGAGTTTACTAGAGCTGCTACCGACTGAAAGTCATAATTCAGATGATGTAGCTACAGCGCAATCTGAACTAAATATAAAAGGTTTTGTTGATGGACGCGGTCTTGCATGCCCGATGCCATTGTTAAAAACTAAGGTCGCATTACGTGACGTAACAGTTGGCGAATCACTGTATGTGGTTGCAACTGACCCTAACTCGCAAGCTGATATCACAGCGTTTTGTAGACAAAGTCAGCAATCACAATCGACAGATTATTTAAAGCTAGTGGTCAATGAAGTTACTGACCACTCGTCAGTTGATGGCACATCATTACAGTGTTTCGCTACAATATATCACTTCATCATTACCAAAACTGATAGCAACTAAGCGCTGCTATCCTTTACAATTAAATCATAAAGATTTTTATCTGACTATTTGCTTAACTATTTAACCAAGGTCAAGAATATGGCTAATACTTCTACTGATGCTGTAAATACAAATAAAAAAGATGGCTCAGCTCCTATAAAAAACGATGCACGCGATGCTGCATTAAAGGCCGCTGCTCAGCGACCACCTTATGACGCGAGTGCATTGGGCAATACCAGTACGCGTGACTTAGTACCAGCTATGCCAACTCACCTGTCAGCGCCAGGGGTCAACTTGGGTGCATATATCAATACTGTCCATCAAATTCCTATTTTGACACCGGTACAAGAGCAAGAGCTAGCACATCGCTATTATGATGAAGGTGATGTTGAAGCCGCTCGTCTACTGGTGATGTCGCATCTACGTTTTGTAATTCATATCGCACGTAGTTACTCAGGTTACGGATTGCCACAAGCAGATTTAATCCAAGAAGGTAACTTAGGATTGATGAAAGCAGTCAAACGTTTTGACCCAAATAAAGGCGTACGTTTGGTATCGTTTGCTGTGCATTGGATTAAAGCTGAGATTCATGAGTTTGTGATTCGCAACTGGCGTATTGTGAAAGTTGCGACCACCAAGGCTCATCGTAAACTGTTCTTTAACCTCCGTAGCCTTAAGAAGACCAATAATCAGTTGACACTAGAAGAAGCGGACGCTATTGCTAATGACCTGAATGTCACGCGCAAGCAAGTGTTAGAGATGGAATCACGTCTAACCTCTTATGACGCTTCGTTTGAGGCGCAATCAAGCGACGATGATGATGGTCGCTATGCCCCTCAGCTATTTTTGGAAGATGGTATCGATCCAGCTGAGCAGTTAGAGGAAGCGGATTGGGAAGAAAATAACTCATCAGCACTCATCGCGGCTATGGGTACCTTAGATGATCGTTCGCGTGATATCGTTGAGCAGCGCTGGTTGTCTGAGCAAAAATCCACCTTGCATGAGTTAGCTGCGGTTTACTCTATCTCAGCTGAGCGAGTCCGTCAGATCGAGAAAAATGCCATGGACAAGATTCGTGATGCGATGACCATTGATAGTGTGATTTTGCCAGATGATATTCAGTAGCCTTAAGATGATACGAGTTGTTCAATGTTAAATTGGATTGGTATTGCTGCAGTTAATATGGCTATTGCTGTTGCTCTGGGTGCATTTGGTGCGCATGGTCTAGAAGGTCGTGTCAGCATTCAACAGCTTGAATGGTGGCATACGGCAACGCTGTATTTGTTCGTACATGCGCTAGGATTATTGCTTGTCGGTCTGCTAATTCGTTTGAAATATATTACTCAGACGACCGCTTGGTTACTACAAATTGGTATTATCATTTTTGCTGGTAGTTTGTATGCCATGACGCTTGGTGCACCGCGCTGGTTCGGTGCGATTACGCCTATTGGCGGCGTTCTTATGATTGCAGGTTGGCTATGGCTGGCCACTTCTGCCTTTCGATTGAAAGACTCAGTTAACTGAGCTGTTCAATAGTCATTGTAATTTTTAGCTCTTTGCATCAACTGCAACGAATCATCAATAACAAAATAAAAGATACATAGTGAATAGCGGATACACAGGAATTTTAAAATATTAAGGAGTATTTATTATGAGCACCATTAGTGTCAATGGTAAAAGCTTGCAAACCACTCATCAGACTGTACAACTGGTTATCAATGAGCTTGGTCTTAGTCAGGGTCGTTACGCTGTAGAAGTCGACGGCGAGCTAATGCCAAAGAGCGAGCTTGCTCAACTACGTATCGTAGAAGGTATGAATATCGAAGTAGTACAGGCCGTCGGCGGTGGTTGATAGTATTTAGACAGATAAGCTTGAGCTGACAGCTAATTCATTCTCGTTCTAAGTTTACTAGCTAAGTTTACTAATGATAAAAAAGACCTCAACGTATTACACGTTAGAGGTCTTTTTTTATGTCAATTACAAGCTAATGTAGCAGCCACTTATAAATTTTTTATTCTCTTAGTCTACTTTCACTAGCTTGTAACGATAGTGTTCAAAATTTTAAACTCGAACTATGCTGCTGGTACTGCTTCTGCAGGGGTTAGATCCTGATAGCGACTATCGCGTCCTGCACCCTGAGTCTTTTTGCGCTCTTGACGGGTTTTGTACTTACGTACTTGTCTATCTAGCTTGTCTGCCATCTCGTTAATGGCTTTATACATATCATCTTCATAAGCTTGGACAAACATTTCTTGACCCGAGACACGCATAATCGCTTCAGCTTTATGGCTCTTTTTACCGCCGTCGCTAGCACCGCTATTGTCTAACGATAAAATCACTTGAATACTTTGTATCTGATCAAAGTGACGCTCTACTTTTTCAAGCTTCTCGCGTACTGCTGTGTCCATAGCTTCTGTAACGCTGATATGATGACCACTGATAGAAACATTCATATTGTTGTCCTTTTATTTGTAACTTACAATCAACAGATGAGATAGCATTCTTGCTCTTATCATCCTGCCTTACCACTAACTACACCAAAGCCTCTAGTAATGTGTCGACGTATCCTTTTATCGTCTCCTTTATTAGTTGTAAATAAATACTATAAATCGGCACTTGGTTTTCGTCGTTGGTATGACTCTAATTTGTCATGAAAATCGCTCAGTAGCAAGCCGTTAAATTGTAATTAAGTGTAACAATACCTATTATTTCTACTTGGTTTCTATATAATCAAAAAATTTTATTTTTTATATCTGTATTGCACTATGCAGACAGGTAGCCATTAACCTTATAGAAAGGTGAGCTTAGATAATTAGTATTTCTGTTTGCGCTGAGTAGACGAGCCAATATTCATTGCTTCACGATATTTGGCGACGGTTCTTCTGGCTATATCGATACCATCTGCTAACAGCTCATCTTTGATACGACTGTCTGATAATGGCTTTTTGGGGTCTTCGTCAGCGATGAGCTTTTTAATCATGGCACTGATAGCGGTCGATGAAATATCTCCATCAGCACTACTTACGTGAGAGGAGAAGAAGTGTTTCAAAGAAAACAACCCTTGCGGTGTCAAGATAGTTTTGCTGGTGGTAAGTCGTGAGACCGTAGACTCATGCAAGTCAACTTCTTCAGCAATTGCCTTTAGTATCAAGGGTTGCATGGCGGTTGCACCATGCTGCAGGAACTCTTGTTGATAGCGTACAATACTGGTCGCTACTTTGAGTAGGTTTTGATTGCGCTCTTCGATACTACGAATAAACAATCGAGCATCGGTGAGGTTTTCGCGTAGATATTGATTGTCAGGGCTGTCATCGCCGCGCTTGACTAGGTTGGCATATTCTTGGTTTACGCGTAGTTTTGGTAAGGTGTCTGGATTGAGGCGTACATACCAGCCATCCTCTTCTACTTCAGAGTTACTTGTCGCCTTATTGTTTCTAACAGGTGTGACCAACACATCTGGAATATCGTAGCTTTCAGGCGGCTGGGCATAGTCAGGCTGGCTAGACTGAAACAGCAGCCCTGGCGAAGCGTTTAAGGTACGTAGTAGCGTAAGCGCAGGTGTGATATATTCTGGTGCAAGTCCTGTGCGTTCAGTCAGTGCTTTAATATTATTACTGACTAAATGCTCGCTCGCTGATAGGAGCGCTTGAGCTTCTTGTAGGTATTCGGTGTGGGCATCTAGCTTAGATAGCTGAATCGATAAGCATTCGCTTAAATGACGCGCCCCTACGCCAACTGGATCACAGGACTGGATGATACGTAATACCGTCAAGACTTCTTCTTTTTCAACGCGCTCATCCCATTGATAGAAACTTGCCATCGTATCAAAGCTCTGTAGCAGCTCATCTATATCAATTCGAATAAAGCCCATGTCATCCATGGAGTCTATTAAATACTCTGCAATCAGCGTATCGGCCTCTGATAAACGCTTAAAGTTCAGCTGCCAGCGCACATGATCTTGAATGGTAGACGATGTACCGCCTTGATAACTATCGAAATCTTCATCACCCCTACTATTGCCAGAGCCTGTTGCGGTAGAAGCATAGTTACCCGTGTCAAAGCTACCTATATCAAAGCTATCGGCATCTGAACTGCTATAGCTATCTACATCTATTGCACTATCATCGATATTAGGCTGTTGAAGCTTATCCAAACTATCACTGAAGCTATCACTACTATCGCCGTTGTACTCTGTACCGCTAGTAGGTACTGAGTCGAATGAGTCACTGCTACTTTGATTCCAGCTATCAAGCGTCAACGGCTCGCTCCACTCCTCTATTTCATCGTCACCACTGTCGTATTCGTCATCGTTTTCGATACGTTCAAGTAATGGATTACTATCTAGCTTTGCCTGAACCTCTTGTGCGAGCTCAAGACTAGAGAGCTGCAGCAATTTTATGGCTTGCTGCATTTGCGGGGTTAGCTTTTGTGAGTTGCTCAGCGTGGTCGCCAATCCGAACGACATACTCATGGGCGGCTTTTTGCACTCCGATCTTAGTGATATTGTGTTTATTCTGTCAGTAAAAGTAACGACATAAATCTTATCAGGACATGACGATAGCATTTTTTGCCACAATTTTGCTATGATAATTTATGTTTTGTCCGGATACGTTTGGTTTGCTATCAATAGCAGACTATCATCTCGGCAAGGATGAGCAATCCATAAATACGAGCAGTCTGCTCATTACCGCGAAAATATTATAATAAATAAATTACGGTAAATGACCAATATAGCTCACACCCAATAGGAATATTGTCATGAATTTAAGTAACCATCAACTTAACGTCGCTGCTATTCAAATGAACAGTCAGCAGAATGTTGAGGATAACTTAGCAGATATCAAAGCTGCCATTATCGATGCACAAGGCCAAGGGGCTGAGCTCGTTGTATTGCCTGAGAACTGCTGTAGTATGGGACAGCAATCTGCTACTGCCGAGCGTTTTGACGACTTATCAGCGACGATAGCAGATTACGCACGCACTGCTGGTATCCATGTACTAGCAGGCTCATTACCCTGCCATTATCGCCCTGATGGCACTGTCGTTCCTGATGGTAGATTACGACAAGTGAGCCAGCTGTTTGCACCAGATGGCACACGTGTCGCACGCTACGACAAGATTCATCTGTTTACCGCAACTGTAGCCGATAAGCATGGCAGCTATAACGAAGCGGCGACCTTTGAGCCGGGTACGCAGACCGTAATTGCGCCACTAGCAGTAGGCAATACCGTCTATCAGCTCGGCATGATGGTATGTTTTGATTTGCGCTTCCCAGCATTGGCGCAGCGTCTGCGACAAGCAGGTGCTGAACTGTTGAGTGCACCCTCTGCGTTTACATACTTAACTGGGCAAGCACACTGGTCGCTGCTGTTACGAGCGCGTGCTCTAGATAGTCAATGTATGATCATTGGCGCAGCACAAGGTGGTGATCATCTCTACAAAGATGGTAGTACGCGTCAGACATGGGGACATGCAGCCATTACAGCGTTTGATAGTAGTGTTATCGCAAGCTATGACGATAGCGAACTGGATAAACAATATGCCATCGTCATGGCGTCATTAGACAAACAAGCGCAAGAGCAAGGCCGCCAAAAACTGCCTATCTTTGATTGCCATCGTTTGGCGTAGATTGTGAAATTCAATGGATTTCGTGCCTAATTGCTAAGGCAATTCTTCATTTTGAGCATGAGTTGCTCGTGGATGGGCGCGATCATAAACTTGCGTTAATTTTGCAAAATCAACGTGGGTATAAATTTGCGTGGTGCTAATATCACTATGCCCGAGCATCTCTTGTACGGCGCGCAAGTCACCACTGCCTGACAGCATATGTGATGCAAAGCAATGCCGCAATAGATGTGGATACATATTCTGTGCGATACCTGCGCGGGTGGCAGCAACTTTTAAGCGCTGTTGCACTGCCCGTGTTGACAATCTGGTACCGAGCTTTTCACTGATGAACAATGCGCTATCCATCTGCTCTACCCATAGATTACGATGCGGCAGGTAGCGACTAATTGCTTCTGCAGCCTTTATCCCTAATGGCACTAGGCGTGTTTTATTACCCTTACCCGTGACTCGTACCCGTAACTCAGACAAGTCCACATCTGCCATATCGAGTGCAACCAACTCGCCAACACGCAAGCCACTACTATAGAGCAATTCAAACATAGCCTTGTCACGCAACCATAAGCGCGCTTGCTCTGGTGTATCAGGCATCTCTTGATCGAGTAGCTGAGTCAGTAAATCGACATCAGCGATAGAAGGCAGCGGTCTAGGACTACGCTTCAGCTGATAGCCAGTGGTTGGGTTGATACGTGCTAGCGCTTCTTCAATCATCCAACCATAAAAATGCCGAATCGCAGACAACTCTTGCTGAACACTGGCAAGCGCCAACTTATCTTCATCAAGACGTTGACTGATGTGCTGGGCCAGTTGCCGTTTATCACAGCGTGTCCACGTTAGACGCTTCCCACGTAAAAATAACGCCAGTTGATTTAAACCAGCGAAATAAGCGGTTAGAGTATGCGGCGAATGGTTGCGCACAGACAACGTATTGAGCCAACGATGCACAGGTGCGAGTAGCTCTTGTAAGGCAGCGTCTGACTCTATAGTGGCGGCCAGCTCAGTAGATAGCCAAGGTGCTGAGCTCGCCGCCTGAATGTCATTATTAGTAGACATAACCATACTAAAACCATCCTTGGCATTTATACGATTGGCCTAACAACAGTTATCAGCCTTCAGCATTGGGTTTAAGACCCGCTTGTGCCATCAGGCCATCTGGACTAAATACGCCTTCGTAGACGAAAGCGGTCGGACCCGTCATCGTAACTGAATAACCTGGCTGCCACTTGATAATCATGCTGCCACCATATAGCTGCGCGCGAACTTCTTCACCTTCATCGAGCCAACCCTCACGTATACCAACGGCTACTGCTGCACACGCGCCCGTACCACAAGCTTGCGTCTCACCCACTCCTCGCTCGTACACACGTAGACGAATATGGCGCTGATTCATCACTTGCATAAAGCCCACATTGACGCGGTCTGGAAATGCAGGATGCGACTCAATTGCTTTACCTAGAGTCTCAACCTCAGCATCGAGTACGTCATCGACTTTTATCACAGCGTGCGGGTTACCCATATTGGCAACGTACAGCTGTACAGGCGTACCATTTACATCAAGATGATAAGTGTTTTGGATTTTGGTCGTCGCTCTTGGGCTAAATGGAATCTCATCTGGCTCAAATTTAGGCTTGCCCATATCGACATCTACCCAACCGTAACGATCAGTAGTCAGGGAAATAATACCGCTGGCCGTCTCAACGCGTAGACGCTGCTTAAATGACAGTTTACGTGCCTGCACAAAACGCGCGAAACAACGCGCGCCATTGCCACACTGTTCGACCTCGGTGCCATCAGTATTAAAGATACGATAACTGAAATCGACATCAGGGCGCATCGGTGGCTCAACCACGAGCAGCTGATCAAAGCCAATACCTAGATGGCGATCGCCCAATAACTGCACCAAATCCTTGGTCAAATCTAAGCGTTGGGTCACTAAATCAATGACCATGAAATCATTACCCAACCCATGCATTTTAGTAAACTCTATTAGCATATCTTTGATGTCCTATCCTATTTTTATGTATGCCTTATCTTAGCACGCTGTCAGATACAATCATAATAATACCAATCCCAAAAAATACGATTAGCGGTGTCAAACTTGTTTAGTCTACAGTGAGTAGTACTTGCACTCGTTTTCCTTGCTACTCTAATTTTTGTGAATGGTGTTGCCTTCAACTAAAGGCATGCCTTCAATTAAAAATCAGCTTTAATTAAAAAACACTTTCCTCAAAATCCAGTCATAAAAAAACCCATTGTCATTATCACAATGGGTTCTCTTCAATCATCAAATACGGCGATAGTTTTGGCTCGTCTTTAATAACCTTACTGCGCCTGCCACAATGTTTCATCTGCATATAACGCCTCAATCGTTTCGCGCTTGCGAATAAGCTGATGACTATCGCCAGACACCATCACTTCGCTAGCACGTGGGCGTGAGTTATAGTTACTACTCATGGTAAAACCGTAAGCCCCTGCGCCAGTGATGGCCAACACATCACCTGTTGCCAGTGATAATAGGCGGTCTTTTGCCAAGAAATCACCCGTCTCACAAATCGCGCCAACGATATCCCACGGCTGCGTACCATCCGTATCGATACCGGCATTAGGTAACACACTTGGAATCACGGCCATCTCAGCTTGATATAAAGCAGGACGAATCAAGTCATTCATAGCGGCATCAACGATGGCAAAATTTTTATGCTCAGTCGGCTTGAGTACGTCAACTTGGGTCAAAAGCACGCCAGCATTGGCAACGATACTACGACCTGGCTCAAAGAACACAGTCAAACCAAGCTCGCTAAGTTTTGGTAATAAAGCTTGGGCAAACTCAGCGATAGACACAGGTGTCTCATCAATATAGCGCACACCCAAACCACCGCCCAAATCGATATGCTGTAACTCAATACCTGCGTCACGCAGGCTATGTATCAGTTCAATCACTTTATCTAACGCTGCAACAAATGGTTCTACCTCAGTCAACTGCGAGCCAATATGACAATCAATACCAACGATGTCGATATGTGATAAATCGGCTGCTTGCTGATAGACCGCTAGTGCGTCTTCGTGAGTGATACCGAACTTGTTGTCTTTAAGACCTGTTGAGATATATGGATGAGTTTTGGCATCGACGTTAGGGTTGACGCGTAACGAGATTGGCGCAGGCTTATCAAGTGACTTTGCGACGTCATTGATTAAAGTCAGCTCGCTGATAGACTCAACATTGAAGCAGCCAATACCTTGAGTCAGCGCGTATTCGATATCACTATACGTTTTGCCAACGCCTGAGAATACCACCCGTGATGCTGCGCCACCTGCCGCCAACACACGCATAAGCTCACCGCGAGAGACAATGTCAAACCCAGCGCCCGCCTGTGCCAAGACACCAAGCACGGCAAGGTTAGAGTTTGCTTTTACGGCATAGCACACTTGATGATTCAGACTGGTAAAGCTATCAGTATAAGCTTGATAAACGTCCAGTATTGCTTGCTTTGAATACACGTAGCAAGGGGTACCATATTGTTTTGCCAACTCATCGATACTGACCTGCTCCATATACAATGCATCGTCGCGATAACTTAGCGCTGGCAAGTGAGCACTCAACGCTTTCGGGTCAACATATAGACCTTGCTCAGTTTGGATAGTAACGGATTCGCCAGTAGCAGAATCGGTCAAGTCAACAGGTAGTTCAGAATGACTCATATAAACATCTCTAATATAATCAGATTATCAAGGGTGAAAATTAAATTTAGGTAGCAAAGCTATTTAGCCATAACAGAATCGATGGTTAGTTAAGCAGTCAATTAAACTGTTAATTAACAAGCACCTAACCGCTAACTATTGGCTCAGCTTAACGATTATTAGCCTAGTAATTGTTAGCTTAAGCAATTAATAGTCGTTGGGATCAGTACTAGGCTCAGGCAGTACCATTTGCTCTTCTAGGTAGCGGTTTTTTTGATAGTTATCATCGTCGATACCTGCAAAGGCTGCATCTTGTGGATGGCTAGTACTATCAAGCACAGACGCACTGCTCTCTATCGTTTGACTACTAGAGTCTGCCAGATATAGATCGCCTTTTTGCCCGCAGCCTGACAATCCTACCATAACCACACTGCCAATAAATAAAGTGGCAACAGCCTGACGACTGGTACGAGCGAACGAGCTAGCATGCTTGGCTGCTGAGGGGCTGTGTATAATAGACATATAATAGATAACCTGTGAGCTTACGACGGCATAATGGCGTTAGTAAATCGTGATAAATAAAAAACAAACGGACAGCCAAACCAGCAGTTAAAGCACTGTCGTTATGACCATTTTCATCATAGCATTATTACATAAAGCTGTACGGATACTGAATATGATTGGTGAATAAATTTGCGTGATGTCGGATATTTTCTAAAACATTAGTCGAATTTTTATAGTAATATCGTCTGCGAGCTTAGATATGAATGTATGACATATGGGTATCTCGACAATATTTCTTACAATTTTGTGAGTCATAGCCCTACTATGTAGCCCATACAAGTTATTCATCTATATATCTATAACTCATTGAATATAATTGATTTATTTCGTATTTAGCCATTTATTAATCACACATTTTAAACCTTACCCCTGTCGTGGTGTAGAAACAAAAATGTGTTACATTATATTCCCAGTTTGCGGTGGCAATAGGATGCTAGCCTGAGATGCAGACGCATTACCTCATAAGCATGGATGCATAGCACTGTCAGAAATAGTAGCCCAAGTATAAACAAAATAGCCAATATACTTGCTTGATATTATCAGCATAGATATAGCTTATTTTTATTTACTCGGCGGTTATCAACTTCATCAATTCCATATAATAATGACATCATGTCTCAGTGACCTTTACTACAGCACTTGAGATATCAGCGATGTAGCATTTGATGATAATAAAACAGGACGTGGCAATAGACGTCTTTTTTGTATCGAACCAACGATATAATTGATTTGCCCTTTATAAAAACCAATCTAAGGATAGAGTATGAGCGCCAACCTAAGTACCACTTTTGATGATAAGAACAGCGAAACATCAACCCTAACCAGCCCCACTTTAGTCCTCAACTGCGGTTCGTCTTCTATCAAATACGCGTTGATTAGCGATGACAATTCTACTCGTATCACCGGTCTTGCCGAAAACTTAGGTCTCGATACAGCCCGTATCAAACATACCACGCTAAATGGCGATAAGTTAGAGATCTCTATCCCTGGTGGTAGTCACAAACTTGCCCTGCAAAAAATCCTAGAGCTATTAGAGCAATATCACTTTATCGCAGTCGGGCACCGCGTGGTACATGGCGGCCGTGAATACTCTCAAGCTGTTCGTGTTGATCAGCATGCGTTAGAGGAAGTAAAACGTCTAAAGATACTAGCTCCACTCCATAATCCTGCAAATGCTTTGGGTATTGAAGCGGTTCAAGCTATTTATCCTGATATCCCACAAGTTGTGGTATTTGATACCGCCTTTCACCAAACCATGCCGCCTGTCGCTTTCCGCTATGCGTTGCCAAAATATCTATACGAAGAGCACAAAATCCGTCGTTATGGCTTCCATGGTACGTCTCATGCTTATGTCTCAGAACGTGCTAGCCAAATCACTGCAGCAAAAGGTCCTCATGGCTGGATAACCGCGCATCTAGGCAATGGTTGCTCAGCAACCGCCGTATATGATGGCAAAAGTCTCGATACCAGTATGGGTCTGACCCCGCTTGAGGGACTGATGATGGGCACACGTAGCGGCGATGTCGACCCAAGCTTACATATGCATCTAAAGCGTCAGCTCGGTATTAGTCTAGAAGAAACGGATAAGATGCTAAATAGTGAAAGCGGTCTGCTTGGTATTTCTGGCCTATCAAACGATTTGCGTACTATTGAGCAAGCTGCGAGCGAAGGCCATAAAGATGCGCAGCTCGCCATTGAGATGTTCTGCTACCGCGCTGGTAAATACCTCGCCAGCTTAAGCTGTGCACTGCCTGAGTTTACCGGTATTGTTTTCACAGGTGGTATCGGTGAAAACTCTGTCACCACGCGCGCAAGTATTTTAGCCGTCATGCGTCATTTCGGTATCAAGATGGACGCTGAAAAGAACGCCGGATTGTACGGTGGCCAAGAAGGCAGCTTCCAAGCAGAAGGTAGCAGTGTCGAGCTGTGGGTTATTCCTACAGATGAAGAATACCGTATCGCTCAAGAGACTCGTCAAGCATTGAAATTAGTATAAGACGATTGATTATAATGCCTAGCGCTTATCGTTCTAGATGCTTTTAAAAAGCTGAAAACAAATAAGATAAAGCGCTTGGTGTTTTTATACTGCATTTCTTATGCTACTCAAAATGACTCGACGTCTAAAATAAAATAAATTGTAGGACACATTATGCAAACCATTTTACTTGTTCCCATTAGTCGCGGTATCGGTGTGACATCAGCCGCGCTAGGGCTAATCCGTGCCTTTGATTATAACGGTATCAAAGCGGGCTTTATGAAGCCGTTTTTGCAAGATGATACGCTAGACAAACAACACAGCTTAGACAGCTCAAGCGCATTGACCATGCACGCATTTGGCTTAAATCCGCCTGACTCTATCAGCCGTCAACACGTCGAGCGTATGCTAGGCGATGACAATCTTGATGACTTGATGGAAGAAGTGATTGCCAATTTTCATACGATCGATGATGGTCATGACGTGATTATCTGTGAAGGTCTGGTGCCAACCACTGAAACCTCTTATGCTTCACAAATCAACCGTGCACTTGCTCACGCGCTCGATGCCAAGATTATATTTGTCAGTACCGCTGATATCAGTAAACCTGCCTATTTAGCAGACAAACTGGATGTCCATGCTCGTGAGTTTGGCGGGGTCATCGATTCACGGACGCTCGGTGTGATATTGATGCGGGTACAAGACGTGCCGAACACCTTTGACAATCAGCCTGTCGCGCCTGGTGAGGCCGTTGTTAGCTTAGATCCGAACTTCCTGCAAGAGGTTCAGCGTCTATCGCCTTCGTTCAATACCGAAGTGTTCCGCCTTATCGGTGTTGTCCCTTTTAGTGACTCGTTGTCTGTGCCTCGTACATGGGATATCGCAACAGAGCTTGATGCGACTTGGTTAAATGTTGGTGAAGCAAAGACACGTCGTATCAATCGTATCAGCCTAACCGCTCGTTCAGTGGCCCGCGTCAACGAAGTTTTCAAACGTGGTACGTTAATGGTCGTGCCCGGCGATCGTGATGACTTACTGTTAGCCGCTGGATTGGCCTGTATCAATGGGATTCCATTGGCAGGTCTAGTATTGACAGGTGGTATCACCCCAAGCGAGACAGTTGCTGAGCTTTGGCAATCAGCGCTCAAAACTGGTATACCAGTCATGAGTGTCGAAAGCGACAGCTACGAGACAGTACAGAGTCTGATGCACATGAGCTCTGAGATTCCGAGTGATGATACAGAACGTGCTGATGAAGTGGCTCGTTATGTGGCTGCGCATTTGGATCTAAGCTGGATTAAAGAATACTTCAGCCGCAATCATGAACCGCGTCTGTCACCATCAGCGTTTCGCCATCAATTGGTCAAGAAATCACAGCACGCTAAGAAACGTATTGTGCTGCCAGAAGGCGCGGAACCACGTACGGTTGAAGCTGCCTGTATCTGTCAGAGTCGCGGTATTGCCAACTGCGTATTACTTGCTAAACGTAGTGACGTTGAGCAAGTGGCCAAAAACCGTGATCTAACGCTGCCTGAAGGGTTGGAAATCATCGACCCTGACAACCTCGATATGAGCAAATATATCGCCGCTGTCGTAGAGCGCCGTAAAGGCAAAACCACTGCGGAAGTCGCTGCTGAGTACCTAAAAGACACGGTCTATCTAGGTACTATCATGCTCCAACTAGACGAAGTCGACGGTCTGGTCTCAGGTGCGATTCATACCACTGCCAACACGGTACGCCCAGCATTCCAGTTGATTAAGACCGCGCCGCAATATTCGCTCGTGTCGTCAGTATTCTTTATGCTGTTGCCTGAGCAAGTGGTCGTCTATGGTGACTGTGCGATCAACCCAGATCCTAACGCAGAAGAGCTGGCAGAGATTGCCATTCAATCAGCACAGTCTGCTGCTGCCTTTGGTATCGATCCAAAAGTGGCGATGATCAGCTATTCTACTGGCTCATCAGGCGCAGGCGCGGATGTCGAAAAAGTCGCCCGTGCAACCCAAATCGTTCGTGAGCGCGCACCAGACCTCAAAGTCGACGGCCCGCTACAGTATGATGCGGCGTCTGTCATGAGCGTCGGTAAGCAAAAAGCGCCTGACTCACCTGTCGCTGGACAAGCCAACGTCTTTATCTTCCCTGATCTCAACACTGGTAACACTACTTATAAAGCAGTACAGCGTAGTGCCAACGTCGTCAGTGTCGGTCCTATGCTACAGGGCTTGAATAAACCCGTGAATGATTTATCACGTGGTGCCTTGGTCGATGATATCGTCTATACCATCGCGTTAACCGCTATCCAAGCGTATAGCGATTTGATTTAATCGCTGTAAGACTTAACCGTTAAATTCCTATACAAAGCCGACTATCATTATGATGGTCGGTTTTTTATTGGTGCTCTATGACAGACAGTGGTGACAGATGCTCATCTGCCCTCTACAATAGCGCTATCATCAAATTATTTACCCTAAAAAGGCCAGACAGTAAAAGAGCAAGGTGCATCAACGACCACGTGCGCCCTATCTACTTTTATACATTTATTTATGCCAAATACGAGCAACAGCCCTCAAGAGAAAACACCTGCACCTGCCATTCGTGCCTACCTTGGTGGCTCGTTCGATCCAGTACATAATGGTCATTTAGAAGTCGCGATGTTTGTCTATCAGCACCTACTACCAATCGTAACGCGGCTACAGCGCACACTGCACGTGTCCTTATTACCCAATGCACGCTCGCCATTTAAGACACAAAGTACAGATGCTAATCATCGTTTAGCGATGTTAAAGCTGGCGACAGAGAATACACCGATACAGATCAATGAGCTGGAACTGTGGCAAGCGCCGCCTGTCTATACGATCGACAGTGTACGCACATTGAGGCAGCAATATCCTAATGATAGTTTGATATTTATTATGGGTATGGACAGCGCCCATAGTTTGGATAAATGGAGAGATGGCTTACGTCTCACCGACCATGTCAATCTATGGGTGTTTAATCGTCAGAGCATTACCGATGTGAGTGATGGTGTTAGCGAAAAATTTTCTGACAGTATTATATTTTCTCAAAATAATACAGCAACCGTACAAGATATTGCTTTCTTAAAAACGCAATTACCATTGTCATTGCAGCCCCATATAATAGACTCACCTATCGAGCTGTTAACACCAACTATTCAACGCTCGTCAGGTAGTTTAAGCTCAAACAGCACTAATCCAAATAACACTGATCCGTCTAGCACTGACTTAAAAAGCACTGACTTGAAAAACGCCAATCAAGGACGCATTTATATAGATTCGCGACCTATTACTGCGGTATCAAGCACACAAATACGTGAACAACTACAGAAACTAGACGATCAAACAAATAAAATGCCAGTCGCTCAACGGCAAATCGCATCTATAGCATCAATAAATGGTATCATTAGCAATACTGAATCTAATCCATTAGCTAAATGGCTAAATCCTGCTGTTTATCAATATATTATCGCCCATCAGCTATATTCTGCTGCTCAATTCCGTTAAAATCGCCTTATCTATGTCATTTTGCCTATCCTGTCTCTATGCGTGACTGACAACATATGATCAGTCGGATAAGACAAATTGACGTTTTACCCCTTTATTTTACATATTTACGATTCAAGAGATTAAAATTTATGACCAACACCATGACTGCAGAACGCCTAACAGAATGCTTGACCCTAGTACAAAGCGCTCTAGATGATATGAAAGCAAAGAACATCACTGTAATGAATGTAGAAGAGTTGACTGACGTAACAGAGCGCATCATCATCGCTGATGGTACCTCAAAGCGTCATGTACGTGCGATGGCTGATAGCGTCGGCGCTGAAGCTAAGCAAGCTGGTTTTATGCCACTTGGCCGTGAAGGCGGCATCGATTCTGACTGGACGTTGATTGATTTGGGCGCAGTTGTCGTCCACATGATGACGCCGCAAGCACGTGAGTTTTATGACTTAGAAGGCCTATGGTCATCACCTGAACAGTTGGCTGAGCTGGTTGCTACCCCGCGCGAAAAGAAAACTGCGGGTCGTCGTAACAAAAACAAATAAGTTTATCAGTGATGATATTCGTTCAAAATTAAGAAACGCTCCACTAAAAAGACCAGAATACTTATTCTGGTCTTTTTTTATGTAAATTTTATGGTGATGAACCAGTATAATCAGATACATCATTGAGTACAGATAAGCTCATTTCATATTAATATTTATTAGCCGCTAACATTAAACCGCCAAAATTAAGCCGCCTTAGCCTATTCATTCTACCTATTAGGAAACCGTATGAGCGCAGAATCGAACACGTCATCACCTGAGCAAACCTTAACAGATTTTAACCAAGACTTGCCCCTACATATCGCTACCCTCACTTGTGTCCGCGCTGGCAAGTCTATGCCATTCGCTCGTGAAGAAATGAGTGCCATTGATAAAGCACCTATCAAATCTCCTGTCGCCGTCAACTTTATGGGCTTAACCACTGATGAACAGGCTGACCGTAAGCATCATGGTGGCCCATTAAAAGCCGTGCATCAGCTAGCGCCTGCAACATATGAAAAAATCAATGCAGAATTCAGTTTAAAGGTTCGTGTCGGTACGCTAGGAGAAAACCTTACGACTGAAGCTATCGATGGTTTGCCTGAAATGACCGAATCTACGATTTGCATTGGTGATATTTTTCAATACGGTGGACATTTTGAAAACGGTCAAGACACTAGTAATGATGATGCTAGCGTTCAATTACGTATCGTCCAGCCGCGCCGCCCCTGCTACAAAATTAACGACCAAATCGGCCAATTTACCAAAGTACCAAATATTGCGGCATGGGTCAGCAAGCAAGGCATCTCTGGCTGGTACTTCCAAGTTGTACGCGATGGCATTATAGACGCTGATTTGCCCGTATATTTGGTTGAGCGCCCTTATCCGTTTGCGACACTAGAGACGCTATGGCAACTATCCAACTCAAAAGAAAAGTTTGATGCTAATGTGATTGAACCTTGGCTCGCGATTGACTGTTTAGAGGACAGTTGGAAAAAGGTTCTGGCTAAAAAAATCCAACAGGATTGAAAAGGTAACACTCAACAAAAACCTTTAATATGACTTTTCTATTTATAAAAGATAGCCACTACCCTGCGTAATGGCGTCACAAGGTTTTTCATGTTCTATGTCAGCTCCATAATAAACACTCTCTCCTTCTCCATCTTTGATCGTGAAGGAGCACTCCATGAGTGAAAAGACAGAAAGTATCAGCTACCTACAAGCGATAGCGATTAGTGTTGGTGCAATTATCGGCTGGGGTGCTTATGTCATGCCAGGCGATTTATTTTTGCCACAGTCACAGCTATTAGGCTCTTCTGTCGCTATTATTATTGGTACTTTAGCCATCTATATGGTTGCGCGTGCCTATATTAATTTGCTGACCCAAACGC
Source organism: Psychrobacter proteolyticus (assembly GCF_039762275.1). Classification (GTDB taxonomy): domain Bacteria; phylum Pseudomonadota; class Gammaproteobacteria; order Pseudomonadales; family Moraxellaceae; genus Psychrobacter; species Psychrobacter proteolyticus_C. The sequence continues at coordinate 282,806 of NZ_JBDLOB010000002.1, forward strand.
CAGAGAATGAGTCAGGCGGTATCTATTGGATTGAAAAATACATCAATCGCAAGCATGCCTATATTTATGGTTGGGGCGTCACGATAGGCTATATCTCTATTATCGCGCTTAATATATCAGCCGTCGCTTTGCTGCTGCGCTATCTGTTACCTAGTGGCTTACAATTAGGCTATCTATATACGATTGCTGGTTGGGAAGTCTACGCCAGTGAAGTGTCTCTATGCAGCGCGGCTATTATTTTATTCAGTTATATCAATCTAAAAGGTGTACGAGTCGGCGCAAAAATCCAACTCTATATTGCCCTCTTTATGATTCTATCAGTGACCGCGCTGTTTTTTGCCTCGCTTTGGATGACACCAACCACCCAAGCATTTTTGCCAACTGATATGTCTAGCGGCTCTATCACCAGTCTGGCATGGTTACCTATCTTGGCCGTTATGCCGTGGGCGTATGTTGGTTTTGAGACCACACCGCAAATTTCAAAGGCGATTAGTGATTCAAAAACCAAGACCAAAAGTATTATCCTAATTTCACTTATCGCCGGTGTGTTGTTTTACTTTTTAATCAACTACTTTACCGCGCTAAACATGAGCTTTGACTATCAAGCGATCAAAGACAGCCATTGGGCGACAGGTGAAGGCATAGACAATCGTATTGGTAGCGTTGGCATTTGGCTACTGTCGATCGCTATGATTGGCTCGATAATGAGCGGTATTAACGGCTTTATATTGTCATCGGTTAAGCTCTTAGAATCTATGGGCGACACGTCGTTATTGCCCAGTATATTTACAGATAAACACAACCAATTCAGTAAGCAAAAAACCGTTATATTGATATGCTTGGTCTGCCTACTCTCTCCTTGGCTGGGTAGAAACTACCTACTCGATATCGTGACAATGGCATCCTTGGGCATCACCGTTGGCTTCGCTTATGTCACAACCGCCGACCTCATCAATGAGCGAAAAAAGAAACAAGCGGGTCTGCTAAATTATCTCTCTGTATTCATCAGTATGGTCTTTATATCGCTATTGCTGCTACCATTTTCACCAGCAGCGTTGTCGTTCAATGCTTATGTATTACTAGGATTCTTTATTTTGCTCGGGGCAATTGGTTATAAAAAAATCGCAGTCAATCCTAACGTTAATTAAACATAAATAGCATTTGCTAGTTGGGCACAATAAACATCAAGCGCAAACGAAGCTATAACCGCAACTATTCCCATACAGAGCATTTCATGGCAAAAAATATTTTCTCGATGGCATTGGCATCAGTATTAATATCATCCTCTATGCTATCGCTCGTTGGCTGCGTATCAACGACAGCGCCGCGTTATGTCATCGACAGCGATAGCTACCAAGCTACTGGCAAAAGCGAGCGCATCAAAACCATCGTCTTGCACTATACGGTTTCAGATAATGAGCGCTCGATAAAGACATTGACCACGGGCAATGTGAGCGCGCACTATCTAGTATTAGACAATGATGACAATAAAATCTACAACTTAGTACCAGAGAGCGAGCGCGCATGGCATGCAGGTGATGGCGGCTTTGCAGGACGGACGATATTAAACGATACCTCTATCGGTATCGAGATCGTCAATAATGGCATCAAGCCTGAATATCGAGACGCACTAAAAAATGGCATGCTCGACTATCATCCTTATGAGCACTATGTGGCATTTGATGAGTTGCAGATTAAAAAAGTCGCACAACTGGTGCAGGATATCGCCACGCGCTACGACATCTCACCAAAGAATATCATCGGTCACTCGGATATGGCACCCTCGCGCAAGATAGACCCCGGTGCAAAGTTCCCATGGGAGCGACTGTATTTCGATTACGGTATCGGCGCTTGGTACGATGAGTTTGCTAAGCAGTTCTTTATGAATCAAGACACCTTTGCGTCGGCCACGATACCTGAGATCAAGCAAGCGTTTCGCAAATATGGCTATCAAATTAATGATACCGATACGTGGGACAAGGCCAGTCGTGATGTCGTCTATGCGTTTCAGCTACACTTCAGAGCGCAGCAGCCAACGGGTAATATGGATAGCGAGACCTATGCGATATTGCAGGCACTAAATAAGAAGTATGCTGGTCGGGATGATTTTTATTAAAGAATACAGACTATCAGGAGACATAAGCCATGGATAACTCTCAGCAAGATGAACAAGACGATCTACAAAAGTATCTAGAAGAAAAAGCCAAGCAAGAGCAGGAAAAGAAAGAGGAGCAAGAACCTGAGCCGCTTTCTGCCTATGATGCTTGTGTGCTAAAGGAAAGCGCCAAGATTCATGAATTGATCGCTGAAGCTCAGAAGCGCCCCAAAGATGAATAACTGGATAGACAGTACTTATCAATGCTTACCACTCAAGATGAAATAAATGCGCAAGTTGATGTCTTATGTTTTGAGACGTAGCTAAGCCACTATGAAACCAATACTATAACCAAACAACGCTATATCACTTTATAAAAGAAGGCCTATCTACCAACTATTTAGGCTATTTATTGCGATAGGCTAATGATAAAATCACCGCTCACAGGGTTATAGATAGTATCACTGCTCGCACCATCTCATTGGCTTCCCGCATTGTTGGTTTTATCATTGGTTTTAATGATGCGCAGATTTGATAGCCTAGTTCTATGACCAGTCTCAATATTTTTATTATCAAACGAACACCAATAATACTAAAAAAGGAATCTTTATGTATCAAGACTTTCAGAAGCATCTACAACAAGAAATCAGCGACATACGCGCGGCAGGACTGTATAAAACCGAGCGCGTTATCACCTCTCCGCAAGATGCGCTCATCAAGATCGCCGATGGTCGTGAGATGCTTAACTTCTGCGCCAATAATTACCTTGGACTGTCTGACCATCCTGAGATTAAAAAGGCAGCTATCGAGGCTATCGAAGGCTCAGGTTATGGCATGTCATCAGTGCGTTTTATTTGTGGTACGCAAGATTTGCATAAGCAATTAGAGGCGTCGATTTCTAAGTTTTTTAATACCGAAGATACGATTCTTTATGCGGCCTGTTTCGATGCCAATGGTGGTGCCTTTGAGCCACTGCTAACCAGTGAAGATGCGATTATTTCTGATTCGCTAAATCATGCCTCAATCATCGACGGTGTGCGCCTGTGTAAAGCTGCTCGTTATCGCTACGCCAATGCAGATATGCAAGATTTAGAAACGCAATTGCAAGCGGCGCAAGCACAGCGTTTTCGTTTGATTGTCACTGATGGTGTGTTTTCAATGGATGGTAACGTAGCGCCAATGGATGAGATTTATGCGTTGGCACAAAAATATGATGCCATGGTGATGATTGACGAATCGCATTCAGCAGGCGTGGTCGGTCGCACTGGTGGCGGCGTGACTGAATTGTTTGATCTGCGTGGCGATATTGAGCTGATCACGGGTACGTTAGGCAAGGCATTTGGCGGTGCTATTGGCGGCTTTACCACGGGTAAAAAAGAAATGATTGAGATGCTGCGTCAACGCTCACGCCCGTATCTGTTTTCAAACTCTATTCCTCCTATGGTGGCTGCCGCTGGGGTAAAAGCGTTTGAGATGCTGTCGCAAGACAATACCCTACAAGACCAATTGCATGAAAATACCGCCTATTTTGTGAAGCAAATGCAAGACGCGGGCTTCGATATCAAGCCTACCGAATCGGCCATTTGTGCGGTGATGCTCTATGACGCCAATGTCTCGCAGCAAATGGCAGACGCACTGCTTGAAGAAGGCATTTATGTGATTGGCTTCTTCTATCCTGTCGTGCCAAAAAATGAGGCTCGCATTCGTGTGCAGCTCTCTGCTGCTCATACTCGCGAGCAGCTCGACCAGTGTATCGCCGCCTTTATCAAAGTCGCCAAACAAATGAAGGTGATCGATTAAGCGTCATTCAGAACTTATCTAAATTCAATCATTAAGTACAACACAGCTAAATAAGAGAAAAGTATGAAAGCACTGGTTAAAGCTCATGCCGAAAAAGGCATCTGGATGCAAGACATGCCAGAACCTACGGTCGGCATCAATGACGTTAAAATAAAAATTAAGAAAACCGCCATTTGCGGGACAGATTTGCACATTTATAAGTGGGATGAGTGGTCACAAAAGACCATAAACACGCCGATGATTATCGGACATGAATACGTTGGTGTGATTAGTGAAATGGGCGATGGCGTCAAGCATCTTGAAGTGGGTGATCGCGTCACAGGCGAAGGCCATATCGCTTGCGGGCATTGCCGTAACTGCCGCCGTGGTAAGCTGCATGTGTGCGAAAACACCATCGGTGTGGGCGTCGACCGCGATGGCGCGTTTGCCGAATATTTGGTGATACCTGCCGATAATGTCATCAAACTCGATGAGCGTATCAGCGATGAGATGGCCGCCATTATGGACCCCTTTGGCAATGCTACTCATACTGCCCTTTCATTCCCGGTACTTGGTGAGGATGTGCTGATTACGGGTGCAGGACTGATTGGGTCAATGGCAACGGCGATTTGCCGCTTCGCAGGAGCACGTAATATCGTGGTCAGCGATATTAGTGATTATCGCTTAGAGCTTGCCAAAAAAATGGGCGCGACGATGACCATCAACCCAGCCAAAGGCGAAACCATCGAAGGTGCTATCGAGGATCTAAAAATGCACGGCTTTGATATTGGACTTGAGATGTCAGGCTCACCTCAAGCTTTTGATTCGATGATTAGTAATATGTATAACGGCTCTAAAATTGCGCTCTTGGGTATTTTGCCTAACACCACCACGGTGGATTGGAGCAAGATTATCTTTAAGGCGTTAACGCTAAAAGGTATTTATGGGCGTGAAATGTGGGAGACGTGGTATCAGATGGAGCAAATGCTGATTAGCGGTATTGATCTGTCTCCAATCATTACCCATCGCATGCACATTGATGACTTCCAAGAAGGCTTTGATATTATGGAAAGTGGGCAATGCGGTAAGGTGATTTTAAGCTGGGATTAATTTTGGCGATTTAGTATTTGACGAGTCGTGATTAGCTTTTACATTGTCACGACTTATAAAACGGCACTGATTTCAGTGCCGTTTTTTTTGGGTATTAAAAAGTGATGAGATTCATGAGTTGATTGCTGAGGCTAAAAAATTTTGAAATATACATAGTTCGGTAAAAACATATTAGCTTTCATTTTTAGAGGAATTTTTTAACTATTTTAGTTATGAAAGCTATGTATTAGCTCATACTTTCTCTTTTACTATTTGCCTGATCATTCTTAAAAACGTCATATATTACTCAGCTCTTTTAACGCAGATAGCGCCTGCTCCGCCTTATCATCCGGCACAAATATATGGTCATGATAATAGGCAGCGATCACATTGGCGCTGATCCCTTTTGAAGTCAGTTTGGTTGCTATTGCTGCGGTTAGACCTACCGCTTCTAAACTTGAATGAACCGTTAAAGTGATTTGCCGAAACACGCCCTCATACTGTAAATCCGCCTCATCAGCTTTGTCTTTTGTTAGCACCAAAGTCAACCCTTCTGGCTCTACAAACGTCGCTATTGGCGCTAGGTTTACGTATTCTGCTAGCTGCCCTGTGACGGTACAAAACACAAATAATTCATCAACCAGTGCTGGCTGCATCGAACTCAATAGCTCATTGACATCTGTGATTCCTGACATTTTATTCTTCCTTATTTTGCTTATTTTCAGTCTTTGTTCACTGTAATCTTAGCATGGGTGTCATTACCTATACTCGTGAAAACACGCTATAAACACTAACCCTCATTTCCAAACACTTAACTCTTAAACACAAAAAAGGTGAGCCTAAGCCCACCTTTTTATTTTAAACAACAGCTATCTCAAACTATAAGCAATTATTAGAGGTCTGAGTAGCGACTAGCGCAACCAAGCGCGAGCGTTACGGAACATACGCATCCACGCGCCGTCCTCATCCCACTCTTCTGGTTTCCAGCTGTGGTTATAGGCTTTTAGGTTACGCTCAGGATGCGGCATCATGATAGTGACGCGACCATCAGTGCTACATAGACCCGTGACACCGTCGAGCGAACCGTTTGGATTGAGCGGATACGTCTCAGTTGGATGACCTTGGCTGTCGACATAACGCATCGCAAGCTGACCGTGTTTTGCCATACCGTCGATTTCTGTGTTGTCTAGCGTGGCGTAACCTTCACCATGCGCTACAGCGATTGGCAGGATGCTGTCTTGCATGCCTTTGAACAAGATCGACTTGGTACGCTCGACTTTTACGTTGACCGTACGCGCTTCAAATCGAGCTGATTTATTAGCGATGAAACGTGGGAAGTTTTCTGCACCTGGGATGAGGTCTTTTAACTGAGCCATCATCTGACAACCGTTACAGACACCTAGTGAGAAGGTATCAGGACGGGCGAAGAAGCGGACAAACTGCATACGTAGCTCGTCATGGAACAAAATAGAGTTCGCCCAGCCAGAACCTGCGCCGAGTACATCACCATAGCTAAAGCCACCACAAGCGACCAAACCATCGAAGTCACGTAGATTGATGCGACCACTGAGTAGATCGCTCATGTGTACATCGACCGCTTCAAAGCCCGCTTGGGTAAAGCCTGCTGCCATCTCTGTCTGACCATTGACGCCTTGCTCACGCAAGATAGCGACTCTTGGCTTGTTTTCACGACTGGCTAAGTATGGCTCTTCGACTTTTTGATTGAGATCAAAGTTTGGCGCAGCGATTAGGCCTTTATGGCTAGCGTCGCTAATCAAGTCATACTCTTGCTGTACACACGCTGGATTATCACGGCGACGCGCGATTTGATAGCTGACCTGAGTCCACGCTTGCTGTAATTCAGTACGGCTAAAGCGTAAAGTATCATCACCCATGAGCGTTGGCGTTTGGATAAGCAGACTGTCTTCTTCAGAGCTTTGACCAACGAGGCTCAGCATATCAGCAACGTTAAACTCTTCTGCCAATTGCATTAGAGCAGCGACGTTTTCTGGTAATACTTGAATGACCGCACCCAACTCTTCACTGAACAACTGACCGAGCAAGTTATCATCCGTCAATGACAGCTTGATACCTTGACGACTAGTGAACTGCATCTCAGCGATGGTTGCTAGTAGTCCACCATCACCAATATCGTGATAGGCGCTGATGATGCCTTGTGCATTACCTGCTTGGATAAAGTTAAAGAAGTCGATCAAGTCGCTTGGTTGCGCTAAATCTGGGCAATCGTTACCCAATTGGCTAAGCGTTTGCGCAAGGATTGAACCGCCTAGACGCAATTTACCTTTTGACAAGTCAATGCGGTAGAACGCGCTATCGCCATTAATTAGCTCAGGAGTTAGCGTTTTTGCGACGTCAACAACAGGCGCAAACGCCGTCACGACCAAACTCATTGGCGATACAACGGACTTGTCTTGATTTTCACCATTCTCGTTAGCATTGTCAGTCCAGTTAGCACGCATCGATAACGAGTCTTTACCGACTGGGATAGCGATACCCAGTGCTGGGCATAGCTCTTCACCAACGGCATGGACAGCGTCGAACAATGCCGCATCTTCTACGTCATCACCACATGCAGCCATCCAGTTCGCCGACATGGTGATATCAGACAACTGAGCGATACGCGCACCAGCGATGTTGGTAATCGCTTCACCGACTGCTAGACGCGCAGAGGCTTTTGGACTGATAAGCGCAACAGGCGTACGCTCGCCGACACTCATTGCTTCGCCAGTCATTGGCTGACCATCTAATGCCACTAAGCCAGAAGCCGTCACCGCGCAATCTGATACAGGCACTTGATAGCGACCCACATACTGATCACGCACGACCATACCTGTGATAGAACGGTCACCAATGCTAATCAAGAATGATTTGCTAGCCACCGTTGGGTGACGCAATACATCGGTGATTGATTCAGCTAGATTCACATCACCAAGCTCTAATGCTGGTAGCGTGCTATCAGTACGCTCAAAGCTGCGTTGCATTTTCGGTGTACCGCCGAGCAGTACTTGCATCGGCATATCGACTGGTTGCTCGTCCAACAGCTCATCATCAACGATTAGCTGACGGATATCTGTCGCCTCGCCCAAGATAGCATATGGGCAGCGCTCACGGGCACAGATCGCATCGAACTGATCTTTGCTCTCTGGGCGAATCGCTAGCACATAACGCTCTTGCGCTTCGTTTGACCAGATGGCCATTGGCGACATGCCAGCTTCTAACGATGGAATCTTACGCAAGTTCAGATGCGCGCCCATTTCATGGTCATTGACCAGTTCTGGCATCGCGTTAGACAGACCACCTGCCCCTACGTCATGTAGTGAGACGATTGGGTTGCCGTCTTTACTGTTATTGCTTACATCGACATCATCGCCCGCGAGTGCCCAGCAGCGATCAAGGACTTCTTGGCAACGACGCTCCATCTCAGCGTTATCGCGCTGAACTGAGGCAAAGTCTAAACCTTCATCAAGGTCACCACTATCGACTGACGATGCGGCACCGCCGCCCAGACCGATTTGCATCGCAGGGCCACCAAGGACGATTAGCAAATCGCCTTTTGTGATTGCATTTTTTTCAATAAGGTTGCGTTTGATATTGCCGTAACCACCTGCCAGCATGATTGGCTTGTGATAGCCGCGCATCTCGCTGCCGTCTTTTGCCGCTGAGGTGTCCAACTGGAAACTACGGAAGTAACCGCATAGATTTGGACGACCAAACTCGTTTGAGAAATTGGCTGAACCTAATGGCGCTTCGGTCATGATCTCAAGGCTGGTTGCCATACGATCTGGCGTGCCATAATCCTGCGTGCTCAATTGACCTGACTGCTCCCATTTTTCGCTAAGCTCTGGGATATGCAGATGTGATACGTGGAATCCTGTTAGACCCGCTTTTGGCTTACCGCCACGACCAGTCGCACCTTCGTCACGAATCTCACCGCCCGCACCTGTTGCCGCACCAGAATAAGGGGCAATCGCTGTTGGGTGGTTGTGCGTCTCAACTTTCATTAAGATATCGATGTTTTCTTGATGAAAGTCGTAAGGATGGATTGAGTTGGCATCCATCGCGTCAGTTGGAATAGGATAAAAACGCATGCCATCAGACCCTGCCATCACAGCAGCGTTGTCTTTATACGCTGACAAGATACCTTGAGGATTAGACTGATAGGTATTTTTAATCATTTGAAACAGTGATTTTGGCTGCACTGCACCATCAACTGTCCACTGGGCATTAAAAATCTTATGACGGCAATGCTCTGAGTTTGCCTGTGCAAACATCATCAGTTCAACGTCAGTTGGGTTGCGCTTCAACTCATTGACATAGGCATTCATCAGATAATCAATATCTTCACTTGATAACGCAAAGCCGAACTCTGTATTGGCTGATTCTAGCGCTGACTGACCTTGTCCGATCACGTCGATATGATTCAATGATGCTGGCGCTTGATCATCGAACAATTTGCTGACATCGCTCAAGTCATAGACCAAGCTCTGAGTCATACGGTCAAACAATAACTGCTCGGCGTCTACTGGTAGTTTTTCGCCTGCGTCACCGTCTATTTTTTCATCGAGGGTTAACGTATAAACGACGACACGCTCAACACGATTGATCTCGATTTCACAGTTATTAAAGATATCTGTCGCTTTACTTGCCCATGGCGATATCGTACCAAAACGTGGCCCAACGATGACTTGTAGTTGGTTGTCTTGCGGCGCATTTAGCGTTGCTGACTGGTCAACCGCTAGTAAATCTAGCGCTTTTTTATGTTCATCACCAGATAGCTCTCGTGATAGCACATACACTTGCTGTGTACTTATTTGACTGACATTTAGCTCGGTTTTTTGCTGAAACTGACTGATGAGTTGCTGCGTCTGAAAATCGGTAAGAAACGGTTGTCCGGCGATGGTCATCATAAAGGCATAATCCGTAAGATCAAGGCATCTCTGCCATGCTAAGTAAATGGTATGGGTATTATAACAAGAAGACCTGTAATAAGCAGGTCTAAACCAAGATAAATTGCCGATAAGTTGCACTCTATCACCACTTGTTATTTGCGAATCGATAATTCAAAAAAGTATCTTTTTAAGTCGTTTTTTAATTATCTATCGAAAAATAGAACGCTCAAATCTATGCTGTCACAATTTTTACCTAACCTTCATATTCCTTACAAACACTCACATCGCATTACTGGGAACCTATATAAATGTATGGTGACAACTCGGTATTCTAGTCTCAGTTGTTAAGGCGACGATGACGTTTAACTTTTAGATTTATTTAATAGTTAGACATATCTAGCCTAAAGAAAAATTACTATAAATAATCAACTGTTCAACTCGGCTAATTAAAACAACGCTATACAAGCCCAATTAAAACATCATAAAAAAGGAAATTTATTATGAGTAGACAAGACCATATCGATAAAGTACAAGAACTGGTAAAAGAAGTAAAGTTTGCCATGATGACCACTCGTACTCATGAAGGCCATTTACATGCCTGCCCGATGACCACTAGCGAGACAAGCATTGGCGCAAAAGAGATTTGGTTTATTGGTGATAAAACTACTGAAACTATTAAAGATATCGAAAAAGACCCACAAGTGAACTTGGCCTATGTCAGTCAAGATTCAAAAGATTATGTCTCAATTAACGGTAAAGCAGAACTGGTCGAAGACCAAGAAAAGCTAGATGAGCTATGGTCGCCAATTTACAATGCGTTTTATGAGCAAGGTAAAGAAGATCCAAACGTCCAATTAATCAAAGTCGTCCCACATGGTGCAGAATACTGGCTAAGCGGTAGCTCAGTAGTCAATATGTTTAAGATGACCACTGCTGCAGTAATGGACGGTAAGAAAGCGACCAACTTAGGTGAAAACAACTCAGTGACACTATAAGTCGTCTGATTTATAAGCAGTAAAAACAAAAACGCCAGTGGCTAATGCGACTGGCGTTTTTTATTGTCTAAGTTTTGAGCTGATTACTTTTGTCTTATGAAACTACCCGCTTTGCTTTAAATAAGGCCAAGCTGCTTTTAGATAAATCATCATCGACCATAAGGTAAGTATCACAGCAGCGACCATTAATACGTAACCGATGGTTTCAAGCGACTGCCAATTAAGTAGTAGTACGGTAATCGCTACCATCTGAAACGTGGTCTTTAGTTTGCCAACATAAGATACTGCGACGCTAGTGCTTTTACCTAGTTCCGCCATCCATTCGCGTAATGCTGATACTGCGATTTCACGCGAAATGATGACGATAGCCGCTATCGCCATAATGATATTGGGATGCCACTGTACCAGAACGATGAGCGCTACAGCTACCATTAACTTATCAGCAACAGGGTCTAAAAATCGACCAAAGGCTGACATGACATTAAGTTTACGAGCAAAATACCCATCGAGCCAATCAGTAATCGCGGCAATAATAAAGACGCCGGTCAATAATAAATGGCGCAACAAGCTATCGCTAAATTCACTCATCCCAACGCGCGCAATGACATTGTCTGAAATCGCGGGCATACCAATACCCATGGCTGGCGGCCAATAAGCAATCGCGACAAATAGCGGAATCATCAAGATACGCGCAATCGTAAGGTTGTTAGGCAAGTTAAAAATACTCTTGGTATTTTGCGAACTTGGCGGTTCTTCCTGCGTATGCAAATGCGTGCTGTCAGTCATGGCAAACCCAGTTTAATATGAACATAATAATGGCAGATAGCTTAGCATTTTTCGGACAAGGCGTCATGCCATCTCTGCAGCGATTGAGTTATCAAAGGTATCAAGGTTGACTAAATGACCTTCTATCGACATAAGCTATTGAAATTATTGAAAGCCTTTATCAATGATTTCATCATAAAGCTCCGCTACTTACTCTAAATATCAGTACTTCATACCAGTCTTGGCGTCTTTTGGATTTTTACAACGTAATATACTGTAACCAAAACCGCCAGACGGCACTCAATTGCGCTATCATAGCGACTGTACCAGAACACTTGTACACTTAAATCAGTAAATGTTAATAGTTAAATATCTCCACCTATTGTATTGATAACTATTACCCTTATGAATAACAGTAGAGAGCACCAATAATTACAACAACTCTTGACCACGGCCTGTGTAGCTAATACATGACCCGTTTTCCTCAGCCCACAGTACCTCCTCTGTGGGCCTTTTTTTGTCCGTTAAACCATTGATTTATATAGTTTTAATATTTTTATACATCAATCTGACCACCAATTTGACCACCATCTGCTCAAAATTTTAATAGTTTGACCACCAAAAATATGGATATTCCTGTCATTCACTTGATTGGGTTCTGAGTTTCAACATTTCTCAACACGGTAGGGCGGTATCATTGTTCAGGATTTCGCAGGCGGTGACCGCTGCCATATGCATATTTTTACGTAAGCGAAATTAAAAGTTTAGCTCATTGACTTTTTACATACCGCTTTCTGATCTAAGTTTATCTAATTGCTGTTGTACCTGCTTGCACCTATCTAGCCCCATTCTAATAGCTTCGGACAAATCAGCATTAGGCTTGATAGCATTTTTTACTGTTGGCTTCATGTTGCTTTCATTTTGTCTGAGTTGAGCCAGCTTGTTTAATGGTAGGCCTACTTGCGACTCATCATTGATCGTATCATCAGGGTAATATGTTACTTCGTTTAAGCTGCAAGCAATATGACCATACTCAGTAGTAAATGGGTATGGCTCAACATTGCCATAACCTGACCAATATAAATCATGAACAGTTATAGCATCATCAACATTATCAATCGTATTTTTACTGGGCTGGCAAGCTGTCAGTGATAATAAGATTATAGGGATTAACTTGTTCATCTATTCGTCCACTGGTGTCCATTCAATACACTATACCTTAGCATGACTGACAAACGGTGCGCTTTAACTTTTAACACGGCTTTAACCTACTACTAATCGCTGTAAGCCCTACTCTTACGATACTTGTCGCAAAAGTCCCCCAGCCCTTTTATAGTAGTCCGAAAAACCACTCTTTTTTATGGACTCAAAGTATTATTTTAATTGCCCCCTAAGATGTCTGAAAACTCGCCAGCAATGGTATAAGCTGCACCCGTGTGCGTACTGTTCGCAAAAGTCGCTCTTTTTATGGACTCCAAAAACTCCTTTTTATCATGTATGAAAACCCCGTCATTAGTGATCGCCTCGCGCGTGCGCGTACTGTTCCATAAACTCCCCCTAACGTGTCCAACAACTCATTTTTAACCCTGCTTGCAATGTCCGAAAATTGCCCCTTGTTATGGACTCCGAAAACTAGGTAGAGGCAAGGTTCAAGCCAATATTGCGCGGTGTGTGATTTGGTTTTCAATGTAAGGTTTTATAAGGTTTGCGATATGTAGTTTTCTAACGTTTCAATGTGAGGTTTTGTGAGGTTCTACTATGTGAGGGTTCAGGTTTTCTCAGGTTCTCAATGTTAAGTTTTATTAAGTCGGTACTGTCTGCCAATGTTAACAAATGACAACATGCAAATTGGTTTTGAATGTACGGTTTTGACATGTTATAGACCACAAGTTTTGACAGGTTCACTACTTCATATTTTCATTTTGAATATTGGGTTTTGTTGGGTTTTACGATGTCCAAAAACCTAGGGGAAACCTTAGTTTCTTTACACTATAAAAAGGGCTTGGTAGTGATCGCCTAGCGTGTCCGAAAACCTAGATAAACCTTAACATTTATTAACATGCTGGCAGTGCTCAAACTGATCTCACGATAAACATTTATAAACATTAGGCACAAAAAAAGGCAGACGATAAACGCCTACCAATATAGTTTTATACCTAGAAAAAGTCGCTAAAGTTGCTAAAGTTCCGCTAAGCCTTATTACTTATAGCCTGTAGCTTAGATTGTACCTGCTAAGGTTCTGCTAAACTTGCTATAGTTCCGCTAAAGTTAGCCAAGTTTAGCGATAGATTAGCAAGTTTAGCAACGCTTAGCAGCGCACTACCTAAAGTTAAGCCCTTGACTGGCAAGGGCTATATAAAGTTTAGCAAGTTTAGCAGCTTTTTAAGGTTAGCTAAGTTATAACTGAGGTTAATTAATCAGCTTAGGGTTGATACATACCAAACGCCTGCGCCCGTCACTTTCTAACCTGATATGTCCCACACTTTGTAAGTCTTCAAGTAAACCGTTAAGCTTCTTGCCTCTTAGTGCATTGGGTGCATTTTGGGTAACAAATGACTTATTCAATATAGGTGGGTTTTTACCCCGCACTTTATCGACTAGCCAGCTACTTAGTTTCTCACTATCGTTCTGCTCACCTGCTGGCGTTGCATCAAGATAGCGCAAGCGTTCGGCTGTTGAGTATTCCACTAGCATAAAAGCACGCGTTATATCATCAATAGTTACTACCTTGCGCTCATCAAAGAACGCCATCAATGATGCTATACGACTAGCATTTTCTGCCATCCGTGATGCATACGCTTTTAAATACTCCAATGTCTGCCCTTGTGCTTGACGATTCTCTATTGCCTGCATATGTTTATAGAAGACTTGTTCTGCACCATCTGCCCACTGCATTTTGATACGCTGCGGTGTGCCTGTGCTGTCATTGGGTAGGCTAGCTGGTAGCGGATCAAGCAAGCTATGACAACGTGACCAGTAAGCGATCAAATCAGGATTATCATATGGGCTATCATTCCTGCGCTGCTCGTCGTCCCAAGTTCTTTGACCGCGCAAGTCTTCAGGACAAGCAATTAAGGCCCTTGCTAAAAACCCTTGTCCATTCATTAAAGGATCAGTTAATGCCTGCTCTAACACTACCCGTTGACCCTGTAGCAGTAGTGTCATGCGTACACCATGTGCATCTGTTTGCGGCGTGGCATAAGCAGACTTTTGCGAGCGTAAACGAGACACTTCGCCATCACTATATAGCTTAGTAATTGCAGACAATGCGCTACCTGCAGTGTCACCAGTCATCGTATGGCCATTGAAGAATTGCCCTGCTTCATCTGTGGTCCACGATGCGTTACTCATTTCACCACTAATAAACCTATCGAGTATCGGCTCAATAGTTGCATCATCAAACAATGTCTTAGGATTTTGCGGTTTAGGGTTTTCATCTAAGAACGTGGATAGCTCTTTACCCTTTAAACTAGCCTTGTCACTTTCCCACGTTGATACGTCATCTAGATAGCTAGCGTACTTCTGGCGCTCATACTCTTTAATTTTGAAGTGAGTTAAGCCCATTGCTTGTGTTTTACCGCTGCCGCTTTCACCCTCCGTGATTAATATCAAGCAAGCTGCCATATGACTATGACCAAAAGGTGCATCAATAAACCGCTGTCCCATGTGTGCTAGTGACCCTAAAACGCACTGACCTGCCATGGCAAGCGGCACTTGTGCGTAGTACGCCACTAACTCAATAACCCGCCTTAGTAGTCCTGTGAAAGCATTTATTGGGTATGGTGTGGGTTTGCTAGGATCATTGGCTAATGGTTCAGGTTCGCCCCATATCTCAGCTTGTAGATCGAATATGGTTGTATCATCAAGGGCTAATATATTTCTATAGCTTAGCTCGCCATACTCTAAATGCTCTAGTACGTTTCTATCACTGGTAACAATGGCTTTGACGTTCTCGCCCTTGAACGGCTTACAAACTTTGTCTTTCTGATCTAGGGTAGCAAAGATAGTCACGGGATAAACTTCGGCAAAATGACTAACCATGCTGTTGAATAGCAACTTATCAAGGCTTACCAGTAGCGTGACGTTATCAGCTATAAGGTAGTAAGCGAGCTTTACAACGTCCTCTAATGCGTCATCAATCGCTATAATCTCATTACCACTGTCTAACGTGCCAATAATTAAGGCAGACGGCTGCATACGGTCAATGATTAACGGATCATGCTTGCCGTTGGCGGTAATGCTGGCAAGGGTGACGGGTTGATCTTGGTTACTGCTCAGTACTAGCCCTATCGTGCCAGCCGTGGGCACTGTCTTACCTGTATCAAAGCCTGTTGTTATGGTAATATTGCTATCAAGGTGCAATAGCTTATCTTGCGAGCATAACTGATCACATAGGTTATATAAGTTTAATAATGTATTGTCATCTGCCAGCTCTTGCCGTGTAGCTGCATTAAACCTACTTATCATCTCAAAGCCTGCGCTAAATGCGCGGGCTTTTTTATGGGTGTCTGTTGGTGTGGTGGTCATCTGTTCCCCCTTGCTTGTGACTGTTTAGGCTGTCGCGTGGCTCTGTACTTCTTGTAGTAGCTTTTGCGCTTGGCGTGCTTACGGCTTTGCTTTGGTGGGTAGGTTTTCATTATTTACCCTCCTTGCCGTAACGAGTCATTGCTAGGGTTTTCTTGATTGAACATAACTGGCTTTGCAGTAGCTCATGCCATGTTTCAGTGGTGTCATGCGTTAAGCGTGCCATTGATATAGCAATATCAGGTTTTATTTTCTCATAGTGAATAAGTGCTAACAGCTTGCCAATGTCACTTATAACAACGGCTGCGCTTTCAAGGTCACAAGCAATATCTGATAACTCAAAAGATGACATAACAATAACTTCGTTGTCGTTCGGTTCGGTTATGTCTATTACTGTGCGCTGGCTTGATTGGCTGCCATTGTATAGCGTTGCTATAGCTTGGCGGTTGGCTAGCGTGTCATGGAATAGCTGGGGCAGTGCGTAGCAGTCATCATGATAAGCCCTACCATCAGCGCGATATAGGCACTCAACATTGCCAATATTGATGGTTAGGCAGTCTTTTGACTTTTGGACTAGGGTATAAGTGCCATTGCCCACAGATGGACACAGAACGCTATCACCTACCTTAAACGTGGCTGGTGTGCTGTTGGTAGTGGTTTGAGTGTTTGAGGTCGTGCTGATTGATTTACCCATGATGGATAACTCCTAATAAGTTTTGAGTGAATGCCACGCTATACGGTAAAAGTATAGGGTGACGGGTCTTACTCTCGGTCTTATTAGAAACCGCCCCGCATATTCGCCTTTCGGCTATTGTATTTTGCAGCGTCAACCCGTCATAGTCGGTCAGTAAATTGCTTACCTTAGATATGATGGTTTGCCCCCTTGTGGCGCTTAGGTGCGCTTGTGGGGCTATGCTTGAATGGATAGTAACAGCTTGAGAGGCTGCGCTATTATCAGGCACAAAAAAAGCCAAAGGTTTACGACTTGGCAAGTCGCTAATAAGTTTTGAGAGGACTCTATAGTAACGCTTGTTATCATGACTTGTAAAGCTATCGTTTTCGTTATTACTAGATGTCAAAAAGCTACCTAAAAATGGGTAATCTCCCCTGTTACATCCTTTTTTTTCACTGCCAAAAAACAGGCGATTTTTTATGTTTTTCACTAATTTAGTGATCTTGTTTGTAATATCACAAATAAGACTCAAATTTGCAGCATTTAGGCTCAAATTTTGGCTATTTACACTCAAATTCTTATGATAAAGGCTCAAATTCGTGCCATTCTGGCTATCGTGCTCCACATCACAGAATGTTAGGTCGCTTTTGTTATCTTTGCTCATCTCTTACCCCTTCCACGTTAAAAGCTATTTCTGCTATTCGAGTCGATAACCCTTTAAGCGAATTTACTTGTCTATTACCTGTCGGTAGCGAACCGCGTAGAGCTAGCATTTTATTTTCTACTTCTACTATCTCAGTCAGACTATTAATGGCGGTCACGTTGGCATGTAGGGTAATGATTAGCTGATCTATAAATTCATCAGTTATCATCAAAAATCCTTCACCTTTTAACCTGTCTATAACTTCATTCACTAGGTCGTTATCACTCATGGTCTGTTACCTCCAGCTCAGGCAGTAAGATAAGCCCGTCCATCTGCTCGCTTAGAATGGTTGCCAGTTCACTGTTAGCGAGTAAAGCAGACCGTATAGCGACTATTACGCCACGGCTAGCGTCATCATCTGTGCTGATCGCACTAAGTGCCATTGCTAGGCTCTCAGCATCGTTTGATATGTCTTGTATGCGGTCATTAATGACAGACAGATAATAACTATCTACTGCCACTAGGCGCGGCTCTAATACTTCGTTTGATTGGCTCATGGGTTCACCTCGCTGCTAGACAGTTCACTTTCAAGCAAGGTTTGCTCATCAAGCCAATAGACCGAAAAACGCTTGTCATTGTGCGTGACTATTTCGCTTTGAATGGTTAGCCCTGCGGTTCTTAGGTCATGTATGCGCTGCGCTAGGCATGTGATTTGATAAAGGCGGTAAGCATCCCAAGTAGTGATTGTTGCCCCTGTCATCAGGTGCGCTCTGACAGTGTCAATCTGTGTTTTAGGTGCTGGCTGGTTTGTCACTGGCGCAGTGTCTGTAGTATTCATGATTAAGCCCCCTTGCTAGCTGATTGCTGATTTTCAAGAAAGCGCAAAATATCGCTATTCCTAAACATTGGAACACCATTCACGTTGATTGGTTTTGGGAATTTATTAGCTTTCCACCAGCGTCTTAGCGTTTGGTGATGAAGTCCGATAAGTTCAGCTGTGGGCTGAATGCGTGAATAACCTTGAGGGTTTAATGGAGCAGGATGTTCGGCGTTGGTGGGTGGGGTTGATATGTTTAGCATTTTGCTAACTCCTATTTAATGCCATGTAATGGCGTTTACTTGAGTTATCAGTATGCTAAAAGCTTAGTGGGCTGCCATCCTAGTTGGGGTGAGTTCGCATCCTAAGTAGGGTGCCAGTTGATCGATTAGAAGAACATATAATTGAAAAAACCCACCGATTAATGGGTGGGTTTTAGTTTTGAAGGTACAGTAGATTTATTAGTAATCAATGCCGGCTATCGTCGCCATTTCATCAATACTCATATCTTCCCTAATTGCACACCGAAAGGCTTCGCCTATTTTGTCGTTACGATCTGCTATTTCTACGAGTATATTCAATCCAACAACACCTTGATCTTCTAAGTTTCTAGCTATCTGCTGCACATCAGCTTTCTTTGGTTTGTCCTCTTCAGTGTAGTAGCAATCTGTAAAGTCATGGCGGTAGGTACTTTCTGTAAGTATTTCGCTGTAAAAATCAATATCACTACCAGCTTCAAGTTTTTGATTATCTTGATAGGTAAGATATAGCTTAGTTATAACGCCGCTTATTACTACCAATGCCAAGCTAGTAGCAATACCAATAGCAAAAGACCTTCTAGTAATACCGCCTTTATTGTTAGGTACTATGCTGCCATCGAACAGAGCCCTAGGATCAAGAGTAGCAAAAAGTAAGTATTGAATTACTGCAAAAAAAATGAGCCATGCGCATGCACCGAATACCGCTGCAGGTAATTCATTGTAGAATGCAATATTGGCAAAAATACCACCTAATACAACTGCGAATCCAATAACCCATAGGACTTGAAGTAGTCTTACTAAAAATGACTTCAATCTATTCTCCAGTGTAGTAGTTAAAATATAGTGCCTGAAAAGCACTATAACCAAACTAAAGTGCTTTAAGCAATCTATATCTAACAAGTGATTAGAACGATGTTAATGGCGCATTATTAGCAATCTTCGTGCTTGCTACGCTGTTATTAACTTCTTGACCTGTCTTGGCACCTGCTGCTGCTGACAGCTTAGCTGCCATCTTTAGTAGATTATCCAATGCAGCTTGTTTGTGTTCGGGTAGTTTGTTAGCTGCTAGCAATAGATTTTTGCCTGCGTTGGTGGTTAGTAGCGTTTTTGCCAATGCTGCCATCCCTGCAATTTTTGCGGTCCCTATTGGGTTGGAAACAGCACCACCAACCATAGCAACATCAGTAAGTCTTACTCCTGTTGGTGGGTTCTCTTTGTACTGACCTGCTCGCTCAACGTGTCGCATGAGCTTAACTAGTCCGTCCATTTGCTTTTTATCGTCGCCCTTAAAGATATTGCTATATGGGTCACTCAATCGCTCAAATTCTTTTGCGAAATTGGCAGGACTGAAACTACCTGTACTCTCATTAGTGGCCTTATTGATAGCCTCATCTGCCATCTGATAACGCAATGCCGCTTGCCCTTTTGGGTCTAATGCTCGATAGAAGTTGTTAGCTCTATCGCCTTGACCTGTTTTAATAAATGCTTTGTAAATTTCATCGGGCTTGTTACTATCCATTGCATTGGCAATAGCCTTGTCCGCACGCTTCATTGCATTCTTATAAAACTTGTCTGCACGTTGGTAGGCTTTTTTGATACCTGCGTTACCTGAGTTAAGCGCAAAGGCTGCTATATCATCGTCGACCGCTTGTCGCAAGTCACCGATAGCTTTTGATGCCGCACCTTTTCCGCTTATCCCTAGCTCACTTGCAAGATTACCAAGTCTTGATCGCAACTGACGCATATTAGCAAAGTCTTTCGGTTTGGCTGCATCCGCTAAATTGGCTTGTATGCCTGTGAGCTCTCGAACAATAACATCATCAGGCGATAAAGATGCCGCTTGTTCATCAAGCGTTTTTATTAGTGCTGACTGCGTATTGGTAGGGGTAACAATGTCATTACCACTCGCTGCAACTGCATCATCAACCTTATCATACAGTCTTGATGCAATCTTACCCTCACGGAACGCTCGAACCTCTGCACTGGCTTGTAGTACGCGCCCTGTGTCATCACCTGCTGTTTCTACGATGTTCAGCACACGCGCTGCGTTTCTATCACCTGCGTCTGCTGCTTGTCTGATGGTTGGCAATGCCTTGTAATCAGTGTCGGCCATAACAGCTTTAAGTTTACCAGTGATTTTACGTGATGCGGCCTTCGCTTGACTGTGTTGCCCTTCTCTAAACTTGCCCATACCTACTATTGGTATGCGCTCGAGATGGGTTTCTGTGTTCTTAATAATGCCGCCGCCTTTGATATCACCCACCGACGTTTTTACATCAAACTGCTTGCCGAGGTCGTCAATCTCCTTGTAAGCTGGTGCAAGATTACCGCGTCTGGCATTAACTGCTTTTGTTACGCCCTTGCCGATTGCGCTACCGACTTTCTCACCAACACCTTGACCGATTGCACCACCTGCTGCGCCTATGCCCATATTTAGCAGTCTGTCGTCTGTGTCGTCTGCGTATTGAGCTGCACCCACTGCTGCACCTCTCACGCCTTGGTCAGCCATTCGAGCGCCAAGTGTTGCGCCTCGACCTGCTGCATAGATTGGCAATGTCGCTGCAATCTCAGTACCGCCACGCACCCAATCACCACCGCTACGACCTGCGACCGAACGCGCACCGTCAGTGGCTAAATTTGCTTGCTCATACTCTTTGTTGTAACGACCTGCTGCATTGGTATCTAGATTAGTTCCAAGTACGCTATTAGCGACTGTGTTAGCTTTGTCTGCGAACTGTTTGTTCATCTGCACGATACCTGCGCCAGCATCAGCCAAGCCCATTGCAGCACTTGTCCCATACGAGCTTAGTTTGTCACCTATTGACGCGTTTTGGCTTGACGTTCCAACCTCACGACTGTTAGGTGCTCGACCTGCATCGATGCCAAAGAATTTACCCGCGTCCTCTAGTGGTGTGGCTGAGCCGTCATCGACATAACTGTCAACAAGAGCTTGCATGTTTTTACCTAGGCCATCTTTGCGCTTTAGCAACTTAATCATAATCTCTTGACCACCCATGCCTTTTTTCTCATAAGCTCTGATTAGATTTATGACTAGTTCTTTTTTGATCGCCGCCATGTTTGAACCTCTCTTAATGTTGTTAGCTCAAGTTTTCAGATTGAAACTAACGTTGATTGAGGTTATCAGTATGGCTCAAGCCTGTATTATGGGCATCCTAACTAGGGTGAAGCTATGCCCTAATTGGGATGCAAGTTTATGCCTAGTTATTCACTTGGCATTAAAAAAGCCACACTTATTAAAGTATGGCCGCTTTATTGTTGGCAGTGTAGTGTCAGTGGCTTAACCTTGTTTGTCCAACTATTAAACCTGCGATAAATCCCTCAGCACGTGCTATATGTTGTACAGCGGTATGCGAGCTTACTTTGTTAACGCTATCCTTACCATACTTGAGCGGCGTTAGGTAATACTCTGCTATGCCATTGGTACTCATACGGTCAATATATTTTAGCTTTAAAATCTTGCCTTCTAAGGGTTTACATTCGCATAGAATGGTTACTAGTCTTTCTACTTTTAGTGCTTCGTCATCAGTGAGAAACATAGCGGAACGTATTTTGCTTTTCTCTACAACATGTCCACGCATTAGACTAGCCATCGGACTTGAATACCCTAAACCGTTGCCTTCTGCCAACACCCAGTTACCCCATGCTGTCAGCAATTCCTGCACTTCTACGCCGAAATCAATCATACAAAGATCCAAAAAAATACGGATGTAAAATTAGTTTGCTCATTGCTTCACATCTTAATAACTGATGAGTCGCTCCAGTATGTACAGCAACTAGAATCATGACACACTAACGTGGGTTCGAACTTCTCTTGAGGTTATGCGGTTTTTTTCTTTCATTGGCCAGCGCCTCTTTTGCTACCCCAAAGCGATTTTCTAAAGATGTTTTACCTTGACGGAATATTGCTTCTTCAGTAGCTAACCCAATGATGGCAGCTTCGCTAGGAAATGCTGGTTTGTCTTCTGTTCCTTTTGGCGCTTTCATTATCTCCAATAATATACCTATAGTTGTCTGATAACTTGCGGCAGTATTGTCATCCAGCTCAACCGTAGCATCCATAAGCTGCTTCTTGATTTTATCAAATTCCTTATTTAAGCTTTCATGCTTCTTCTTAAGCACTTCATATTTTTCCGTAAACTCATCATGGTCTACTTTTGGTGTTTTTGGCAAGCTAGAATCTATAACAGGTAATTGAACATCTACCAAAGGTTTTGCTGGCTCAATTCTTAACCAGTCATTGAAACCCTTAAGAACATAACCAATCCTGAAGAGATATTTCTGTAAATCTTCAGATGTAATAAGATCATCATCGAAACTGACCTCGTTGTTATCTATAGCTAACTCAAACATCAGTTTATAGCTAATATAATCAGCGAATACTTCCGCGAATAAACTTTCGCCTTCATGCTCATCTATAAGGCGCACTTCTATACCAGCAAGTAAGCAAGCCGCGGTTTTAATATCAAACCTTTCTAACTTGAAGTAATTTAACTGCCATGCATTAGGCTCTTCAGGTTTATCTATAGGCTTTCGATAAATAAAATGTATCTCATTCTCATCATATTTTCTTACCTTGTCCCTAACTACTCTAGCTGCTTCAGCAGTCAGTTCTAGCTTTAGTTTTTTGATACACCCTATGGACTCTAACTCTTCATAGGAGTAATAGAAGTCCCCTTTTAAATCATTTATTAAGCGGAGTGAAATACTCTTACTAAGAATTACCTTTGAGTGGCAATTCTCTAAAAAATTTCTAGTATTAACATCATAATCATGAGATTGGCTATGTTCAACTCGAGTGACACGCGAATATTTATCCATTAAATAAGACGATACTTCTTTATCAAAATTATTTAAGACAAGGTAGGAAGCTATATCATCTATATAATCTTTTGTAGTGCTAGCAGCTAGATTTATAAAATCAACTGCGAGAATATATTTTTTCCCTTGAAATACTTCATCATCTAATACGCTCATATCACACCCCTACACCCTTAAGCAAAAATAGGAGCAAGGCAGTGACAGCATAAGGGTGTGAATAGCTGCCGTTCGGGTAATTAGTCCTAGCCTTGCAAAGTGTTTAGCTGAGCATTAACCCAGCTTTTGTGCTTGTTGTTTAAAGCTAGTGTGAATGACGTTGTCAATCTTGCCAGCCTTAATATTATCTAAATAGTTTGCCCATTCAGTCATCATGCGCGTTCGTTCAGGTACGGCTTGCATACGGTTATACGCTTTGCCGTACTTGTTAAGCATTTGGTGCCCTAGCTGTATCTCTGTCAGTAGCTCGTCATAACCTAGTCTTTCCATCAGCATGGTTTTTGCGCTGGCACGGAATCCATGGGGCGTGTGCACTTCTTTGTAACCTCTACCCTCGTAGTTGGCACCAATGCCACCGCTATTCATAGATGGATCGTTTAATACTTTATTGATTGCTTGCGGATCATGATATTGGCCTTTCTTACGGTTGCCGTTATAGAAAACATACTCATAGCCACCCGTTAGTGACTGCATTTGCTCTATGACTGCTATTGCTTGCGGCGCCAGTGGTACAACCAAACTCTCCACCATGTCCTCACGCCTCTGTCCTTTTTGAGGTGTAAAAACCCATTGCTTAGCGTTCAGGTCAATATCTGCCCATCGCATCGCGCATATATCACCTACACGGGCAAAGGTCAGCGTTAATAACTTGAGTATTGTTTTGTTATAGGCATGCTTATCACTCAGCTGATCGATATCTCTTAGTAAGACAGCAAAGTCCTTGGGGTCTGTCAGTGACGCATGGTGCTTGGTGCGTGTGGCCTTCAATGCTTTGGCACCTGAAAGTTGGGTCACGGGGTTATACTCAATAAAGCCCTTTAGTACGGCATGGGCAAAGATACGCTGCCCCATATGCTTAACACGGTTACCTTTATGCACATGAGTTTTCTGTATGTCGCGGCATAAGGCTAGCACTTGCTGGCTTGTGATCTCACTAACGGGGAATTTACCGAACGCTGTTACCAACGGTTTTAGGTAGCTGTTGATGTTTGTTAAGGTACTGGGTGCTGGTTGGTGGTCAGGGTTGCTGGTTTGCTCATATAGCCAGTCATCAGCTACGGCTTGGAAGGTGTTATTGATAGCAGTGGCTTGTTTGGTTCGTTCATTATCGCGCTGCGAGATTGGGTCCATCCTATTGGCAAGCATGCTCATATTGTCGTTGTGCATTCGTCTTGCCTGCTCAAGTGACAATGCGGGGTATTGTCCGAGCGTCATCTCCTTGCGTTTGCCAGTCATTGGGTGCGTGTAGCGGTGCTGAAACTCGATACAACCACCCCTCATACGTAGCCTTAAACCTTGATACCCACCAATAGTGTGATAGACACGCTTTTGCCCTTGCGCTTCTTTGATAGCTTTCTTTATTTGAGTATCAGTTGTTAACGCTGCCATTATTACACGCCTTTACTATCTATATAGATGAGAACTTGACCACCACTTTGACCACCAATAATGTAACTAAATGGTGGTCAGTTGTGATAACACTAGATAATAGATATTAGCATGTAACCCATATAATACATAGGGTTTTGATAACATTAGAGAATGTCTGATAATGCCGAAAGCACCCCCTCTGTGGGCCTTTTTTTGCTTACATTTTGCTAAATATCGAGTTTTTATACTTCCCAAATATCGCTTAAACACTAGCTTTAAAATAAGCCTCAGTTTTAAACAATGTAAAATAATGAGCATGGATATCACGCTTACTGCGTTTGCATGATTGCCTTAACGGTTTGCTGCGCCACCCGATAGCAGCTCTCAATATTACCTTTTGCACACCAGTCTCCACTGACGATCCATTGCTTGGTTGCATCGATTAAGATGCCTAGCTCTTCAGTATCCTGATTTACGATAGTAGCTGCATAGCGCCAACGATGACAATCTGTCTGGCTAGGTGCGCTGTCTTCATTCCAATTTAATGCTTGTTTTGCCACCTGTAATAATAGTTCTTTGACTATCTCTATATCATCATCGACGTGGGCTTCTGACCAGTCATTACGTGCATGAATGGTGACACTTGGTAGTAGTTCACCATGAGCAGGTTTTTGATGCTCAATAAATATCCTATCAAGAATAGCGCTATTTAAATAAGCAACATCCCATTGCGGTGCTAGCTGACCCTTTAATGTCTCAGGTAGCTTTTGTACATCATCCCAGCCAAGCATTAGCGTATAGCAGGCTTGCATTTGCGGCTTAGTAATTTTGTCTTGTTGACTAAAGCCGCTATCCGCCATCAGCTCTACCGCCTGACCATTTGGCGCTGTGCAGATCACCCAATCAAAACAACCGAGACTGGCTCCAGTTTCGTCAAGTAGCTCAGTTTTCTTGCTGTTTTGATTAAAAGTTTGATGCTGAAACTGCTGCGGGTTTTGATGGTGCAAATACTGAGTGAGCGGTGCGACACGGGTCTTAAATACTATGGTCGTGTGATTAAGCGCAGCGGCCAATTCACGGCCCCAACTGGTCATTTTCGGTGTGCTGATGTAACGGGCATGCACAGCGTCCCATTGCTCTTTGCTTTGGATATTAGGCGACTGCTCATTGTCATCTGCCGGGGTTAACTCAATCACTTCAGCACACCACGGCTTCAGCAACCCTGTATCTAACCAAGGCGCGATAAACTGTTGAAAATCAGCAGTTTTCGCAGTAAAAAACTGTGCACCGAATGACCATTGCCAGTTTTTATCAGTTTTACTATCGCTGCGATAGCGGGTCGCTAAACGGCCTACACTGCGTGATTTTTCAAAGATAGTGATTTGCGGGGTGTTAGATGACGATCCTGTCTGGTTTGAAGCACGCTCTAATAGTGTTGCGATAAGCAATCCCGTTAGGCCGCCACCGATGATGGCGATTTTTGGGGCAGATAGAACAGTTGAGCACGAAGCATGATCAGTCATGATGACAATAGACCTTATAAAGTATTTATGAGTCGCTACTATATTAAGTATCTAACCTAGTAAGTACCGAGTGTCTCACCAATTAATATAGTAATAATATTGTTTTATTAGCATTATTGAACCTTCAAAATGCGCCAATATCAATATCGTATACGTAAAAAAGCCATGCTATTCTCGATAACATGGCTTTTATTTAGCTTTAATATATGAATATTAATGGCTAGTATTGAATCACTATCCTTAATACTGCAGGTTTGTTATCAGGCTGACTTACTCTCCACGGCCCGCTTTGACTTCTTCAACCAAGTCATTAATCACTGAGCTATCGGCAAGCGTAGACAGGTCGCCTAGTCCTACATATTGACCTGCTGCAAGATTACGCAAGATACGGCGCATGATTTTTCCTGAGCGCGTTTTTGGCAATGCATCAACCATATAGATGGCATCTAAAGTCGCAATTGGTCCAATCTCAGCACGCACATGGCGTTTTAATTCTGCTTTTAGATCGTCAGTTTTTTCTTCACCCGACTTTAGAATGATAAATGCACAGATACCTGTACCGCGTATCTCATGCGGCATACCGACAATCGCAGCTTCAGCAGTTGCAGGATGCGCAACCACGGCGCTTTCAATCTCTGCTGTGCCCAAGCGATGCCCTGCCACGTTGAGTACATCGTCAACACGACCAGTAATCCAGTAATGCCCATCTTCATCACGCTGAGCACCATCACCTGTGAAATAATGACCTGGATAATCGCTAAAGTAAGTCTTTAAGAAACGTGGATGGTCATTGTAGATGGTACGCATCTGCCCTGGCCAGCCGCTACTGATCACCAAATTGCCTTCTGCAGGGCCTTCTAAAATCGCACCATCGCCATCAACAATTTCTGGTTTGACACCATATAGTGGTGTCATGGCCGCGCCCGGTTTGAGATCGACCGTACCTGGTATTGGTGCCATTAAGATGCCGCCTGTCTCGGTCTGCCACCATGTATCAACGATAGGACATTTACCATCACCGACGACATTGTAGTACCAGTCCCACGCTTCTGGATTGATCGGCTCACCGACCGACCCTAGCAGACGCAAACTAGAACGATCCGATTCTCGAACAAAAGCATCGCCCTCTTTCATCATCGCGCGAATGGCTGTCGGTGCAGTGTATAAAATAGTCACGTCATGCTTATCGATAATATGACCGATGCGCGCCCATGTTGGATGCTCTGGCACACCTTCGAACATTACCGTTGTCGTACCATTGGCCAATGGTGCATATGTTGAATACGTGTGCCCAGTAATCCAGCCCACATCTGCCGTACACCAGTAGACGTCATCTTCTTTGATATCAAAAACATCACGGAACGTTGAAATAGCATAGGTAATATAGCCGCCTGTAGTATGCACGACACCTTTTGGCTTACCAGTAGAGCCAGACGTATATAATAAGAATAGCGGGTCTTCGGCGTTCATGACTTCAGGCTCGCAGATCTCTGATTGACCATCGACCAAATTATGATACCAAACATCACGGCGGCCACTCATCGGTATAGAGTTACCCGTACGATGAACGACGATGACTTTTTCGACACTCTCAGTGCCATCCATGTCGAGTGCGTGATCGACATTGGCTTTGAGCGGTGTGTGCTTGCCGCCACGTAAACCCTCATCAGCGGTAATAACAACTTTTGAGCGACTGTCTATCAAGCGATTGCCCAGACTCTCGGCAGAAAAACCACCAAACACCACTGAATGCACCGCACCGATACGCGCACATGCCAGCATCGCTACCATAGCTTCCGGTATCATCGGCATATATAGCGTTACGCGGTCACCTTTTACAACGCCAAGCTTGCGCAATGAATTACCCAAGCGGCAGACAGCTTCATGCAACTCTTTAAAAGAAATGATTTTGTGCAATGAAGGGTGATCACCCTCCCAAATGATAGCAGGCTTGTATGGGTTTTCTTCGAGGTGACGGTCGAGACAGTTGACTGAAATGTTTAGCTCACCATCTTCAAACCATTTGATGCGAAAATCATCTAAGTCATAATTGACGTTACTGACCTTGGTTGGTTTTTTTATCCAGTCGATTAGCTCAGCACGCTTCGCCCAAAAAGCATCAATTGCTTCGGCTGATTCGATAGATTGCTGGTAGTCTGTAAGGTACTTATCAGGTGTGGTATTGGCAGCAGCCATAAACTCGGCTGAGATAGGAAATGATTTCTGAGTCATAGTATTGGGTCCCTTTTAATTATTATGACCTACACGGATAAACGTCTATGACGCGCCCCATGTAAGCGATAAGAGTCATCTTCCATAATGTGTGACACTCATCGTTAGTTTGACAAATAAGCGTGACGGTTGCAAGACATCAAAAGCCAAACATAACAATTTCACTGTACATCTGTATGTTTAGGCACAAATAATCTAGTCGCTATAAGGAAATTGACTCATTATTCCAGTCAATTTTTATTATCTATGACTTATGGCTTATTTTGTATTAAGAAGGAGCTTGCACTTATAAATAATCGTAAAACAATTAAAATATAAAATAAAATTATTACTAAACCCAAAGCGTATAAACGATACAAGCCATACTTATGTATGGCTTGCTGCTATCGAAAATTCACTAAACATCTAGGATGTATTATTTAAGCTGCGTTACTGTTTTCCATTGACCATTTTGTACTTGCGACAAATAGATATCATTAATCGCGACATGGCTCTCAGGCGTGATGGCAACCGTAGATCCTGTAACGCCATCGACAAAGCTGACGGTCTCTAGACCCTTGTTGAAAGTGTCGGCATTTAAGTCAGGACCTGCTGCGGTTAGACCATCAACGGTCACTTTAGCGGCTAGATAACCAAGAATAGCACCTGCTGATACTTCCTCTCCTGTTGCTTTTTCGAACTTCTCAACCCAAGCTTTAGTCTCAGGTTCATTCGCTCTTAGTGCCAAATCATTATAGTAAGACACAGAATATAAGCCTTCACTTGCGCCGCCTGGTGCAGCTGCAACTGCAGGATGGAAACCAGTTACAGGAGCGATAAACTTCACATCACTCCAGCCCATAGCATTTGCCGTACCAACCGCTGTAATAGCACCGCGAATGGTTAGAGATAAAGCAATAAGCTCACATTTAGCGTCTTTTAACTTGGCCATTGCCCCAGCAAAGTCTGTTTCATCAGGACGATGTGAGCTGGACTGAACTAAAGTGACGTTAGGATTGTTATCGCTGATATCCTTAGCCGCCTCATTGGTCTCTTCACCATAATCTGATGGGATATACATGACACATAAATTACTAACTTTGTTTTCGGCAATAAGGTACTCCATACCTAGCTTTATTGAATCATAATAGGTACTACCAGCGGTATAACGACGATTGAAATCCCCTTCCTCTTGCATCGCCCGAGCAAAAGTGAGCGGCATGATACTAGGAACGTTGGCACGATCCATAATAGGGAAGCTCGCTAAGTTGTGCGGTGTGCCTAGCGACATCAGCATGGCAAACACTTTATCGCGGCTGACCAGTTTGTTCGCAGACTGTACGGCCTTTGGTACTTGATAAGAATGGTCCTCGACAATGTAACGAATCTTTCGACCATTGACACCGCCTGCCGCATTCACCTCATCAAAATACATATTGGCTGCGGCGACGGCAGGATTACCAAATCCAGCGAACGGCCCAGATAAATCATTCGCACCGCCTAAGATAATCTCAGTATCGGTCACGCCTTGTACTGGCATATCACTTGTAGAAGTAGATGTAGCAGCCTCAGTATCAGTGCCCGTCGCTGCGGTCGTTTCTGGATCACTACACCCTACTAAACCCATCGTACCGACCGTGAGTGCTAGTAGCGTGGTCTTGAATGTCCATTTCATTGCCTTTCTCCTTGCGACTCAGTCGCTGTTAGTTTGATGCTCTTGAGATTAATACTTTCGAGGTTGAGACGATTTCAAAAAAGCTGAACGGTACTAAGCTAAACTGTGATAAAGAGCTAGATCAGTACATGGAGTCGATGAGAGCGTGATGCTTTTTCTCAACCAAGTTTCTTTTCAGTTTCATCGTCGCGGTCAATTCATCATCTTCAGGACTGAGCAGCACATCTATAAGCCTGAATTGCTTTATGGTTTCTACCTGAGCTAGGGTCTCATTAGCAGACTGTACGACCTCATCTATCAAGGCGATGACTTCTGGCGCGTGACACAACGAGCGAAAATCAGAAAACATCACTTGATTGTCTTGTGCATATTTTTCGACGTTTTCTTGATCTATCATGATCAGACAAGTCAAATACTTCCGCTTATCGCCAATGACGACCGCGTCTGAGATATAAGGTGAAAATTTAAGTTTGCTTTCAATCGCAGCTGGTGTGACGTTTTTGCCGCCTGCGGTGATAATAATGTCCTTGATACGACCTGTGATAAATATATAACCATCTCTTATCTCGCCGACATCGCCCGTATGTAGCCAGCCATCACGTAAGTCCTCAGCGGTTTTTTCTGGCTTATTCCAGTAGCCTGCAAACACGTTAGCCCCTTTTACGAGTATCTCCCCATTGTCGGCGATACGGACTTCAGAGTCTGGTAGTGCCTTACCTACGCTGCCGGCCATCTGCGCTTCAGGCGTATTGACCGATATCACGCCCGCACTTTCGGTCATGCCATAGCCTTCATAGATAGGCACCCCTATCGCATGAAACCAGCGGATAATATCTAGCGAGATGGGCGCGGCACCAGTAGTGGCACGGCGAATATTACTCATACCTATTAGGTCACGAATTTTATATAGCACCAGTTGGTTCCAAAACTCGTAACGCAGTCGTTGACCTGTCGTGGGCGTATTGCCTGCCATCACGATATCAGCATAGTCATGACCTGCTTTTATGGCTTGATCAAATGCCCAGCCATTGAGTGCACTGGCGTCGCTACGCATATTACTGATGGAGGCGTACATTTTTTCCCACAGTCTGGGCACAGCGGTAAAGGTATCAGGTGAGACTTCTTTCATATTCTCAAATACCGTCTCTGTACTCTCGGCAAAGTTAACGATACAGCCTCGATGGATAGGCAGATCTACTGACGTTAAACGTTCGAGTACATGGCATAAAGGCAGAAAACACAGCTGCTCATCAGTGGGCAATATAGGGAGGATATCTATACTTGTTTTTAGCTCAAAGAGGACATTGGCGTGCGTTAAAATCGCACCTTTTGGGTTACCTGTCGTGCCAGAGGTATAGATTAAAGTACGTATGTCATTAGGCGTACCTTGATCAATATAATCGCTAAAACGCTCTCTTGCGTTATCAACACTTCGACCAATCGTATATAGCTCATCGAGGAAAACAACCTGATCATCCTCTAGGCTACGCAAGCCTTTACGGTCAAGGACAATGACTTTTTTGACATTAGGCGTCTGTTCACGAATCTCTAAAAACTTATGCAATTGCTCATCGTTTTCTACAATCAGAAACTTTGAGTGGCTGTCATTTAGGATATAAGCAAGCTGCTCGGGACTGTCTGTCGTATAGACACCATTGGGTATCCCGCCTACGCCGCAGACACCCATATCAAAATAAAGCCATTCTTTATTGTCTTCACTCAAGATAGAGACAGTATCGCCTTTACTCAGGCCAAGCTCGACGAGTGCCATGCTGATATCGCAGCTATGATGATAATAGTCTAGCCAACTATAACTCTGCCAGATACCAAAGCTCTTTTCGCGATGCGCAATCCTATCACCTCGGCTCAAGCAAACCTGTCGCCAAAGTTTGCTCAGCGTATCGCACCCTTCTAGGATTTGGGGTGGATGATCGAAAGGCGCATTGTGTATCTGTTGACCAGTCTTGTCAGCATGATTTTCAGAATGGTCTTTAGACGATACTGGCGCGGCAGCTGTGACCTCCGTGATCGTAGTATCCATAGCATCCTCAGGAGAAAGTGAAGTATTGTTTTCAGTATTAACATCAATATCAATGGAGGTCGTCATGATTATTATCGCCAAGTCTTTTTGCGTTTCCACCGAGTGGCTTCCGCAGTGTTATCTTTGGTTTGTCCCAAATAGAACTCTTTAATATCATCAGAGTGCATGAGTTTGTCCGCTGAGCCTGCCATGACAATACGCCCTGTTTCTAACACATAACCGTAATCCGCTGCTGCCAAAGCAACTCTTGCGTTTTGTTCAACCAGTAGAATCGTCACGCCTTGCTCTTTATTTAATCGTCGAATAATGGCAAATATCTCTTGTACCAATAATGGAGACAGTCCAAGAGACGGCTCATCGAGTAGCATAAGAGAGGGTCGTGACATTAGCCCGCGACCGATAGCGAGCATTTGCTGCTGACCACCAGACATCGTGCCCGCTGCTTGTGTACGGCGATCTTTTAGAATAGGAAAATACTCATATATCATCTCGACATCACGCTGTATCTCAGACTTGTCACGCCGAGTATAAGCGCCCATCGCTAAGTTTTCGGCGACATTCAAAAAGGGAAACACCTCGCGTCCCTCGGGCACGTGTGACAGTCCTTTTTTGACCAAACGATCAGGCTCAGTGCCATCGATGCGTTCACCATGGAACCACACTGCGCCCTTGCGAGGATTGATAACTCCCGAGATGGTTTTCATTAGCGTCGTCTTGCCCGCACCATTCGCGCCCAAAATCGTGACCACTTTACCTTCGGGCACCTCTAGACTCACGCCTCTCAATGCCATCACTGGACCATAAGCGGATTCTAGATTTCGCACTTCAAGTACGTTGTTCTTTACTTCAGAGTCGACCAAATTCATTTCAGTAGCCGGTGCGGCAGAGGATAGTGATTTTTTAATAGCTGACATTACACACTCTCCTGTCCAAGATAGGCTTCAATAACCTGTGGATTGGCTTGCACCTCAGCTGCCGTGCCCTGAGCCAAAAACTTACCTTCAGCGACGGCCAATACTCGATCTGACACCCGATTTACAAGACTCATGTCATGCTCTACCATCAAGATAGTCAAGCCAAGATCTTTTTGCATATCTTCGATCCACCATGCCATCTCGGACGTCTCCTCTACGCTGAGACCAGAGGCCGGCTCATCGAGCAAAATAAGCTTTGGGTTAGCCGCTAATGCGCGAGCAATCTCGACCACTTTTCTAATACCATAAGGCAGACCTGCTATCAGCTTATCTCGATAAGGCGCTAACTCTAAAAAATCTATAATTTTTTCAACTTGCAAACGATGCTCACGCTCGCTACGGCGGACCTTTGGCAAAAACAATAAGTCCTGTATCCATGACGTATTACGCTGTGAATGTCGACCGATAAGCAGGTTTTGAAGCACGCTTGAGTGATCAAATAACTCAATGTTTTGAAACGTACGGGCAATACCCAATTTTGCGATATCGTGAGCAGGTAGCTTGGTAATATCAGTACCATCAAAGGTAATACGACCACTAAGCGGCTCGTACAAGCGACTGATTAAGTTAAAAATCGTTGATTTACCAGCCCCATTAGGTCCTACGATAGTAAATACCTCGCCCTCGTTTACCTCAAAACTAATATCATCAACGGCTTTTACACCGCCAAATGCGATAGATAAAGAGTCAACTTTTAATAAGCTCATCGCATACGCTCCGTTTTAAGATAAGTTTTAGAACGGCGAAACAGTCCTTTTCGATATAACGGAAACATCTGAAACCAAGTCCGTATCTTTATCCAAATACCGTATATACCGCGTGGCTCATAGATGATCATGATGACAATGACTAAGGCAAACAGCGCCGTATCAATACCAGGAATACTGGTGATACTAGAGCCCGCACCTTGACCAACCATATCGCCTAAGATAGCAATCACTTGTGGCAATAAGACAACGACGACAGCACCAAAAAACGCACCATGTATGGAGCCCAAACCGCCGATGACGATTTGCAGCAGGATGGTGATAGAGATGATAACGGTGAAACTCTCATAATTGACCGCTTGCACAAAATGTCCGTACATAGCGCCGCCAACAGCGGTAATCGCGCAAGATATGCTGAACGCTAGTGTTTTGGCTTGCGGTACATTGACGCCAAGCGCGCGGGCGGATACTTCGCTGTCTCTGATGGCTAAGAATGATCGTCCTGTGCCACTTCTGAGTAAGTTGATATACCCTAAGGTAACTAGCACCACGAGCGCGAGGCATAAGTAATAAAATGCTTTTGGCGTGATATAACGATCGATGGTGTAGCCAAAGAGGTTAATGGGAGAAGCAAAGGTACCAGAGATGCCGCCAGTAATAGGCTCAGCCACGATAGCGATGTCCTCGACGATAATACTAAGCGCTAAGGTTGCGATGGCTAAATAGATACCACTAGTTCGTAGGATAGGTCTGGCAATGATAGCGCCGATAACCCCAGTGATGAGTGCGCAGGCAATCAAAGCAGGGAAAAAATTCCACCCTCGAGCCATCAGTGCCATATGGCTAAATGCCCCTATCGCCATAAAGGCGGCATGACCTAAGCTGACCTGTCCGGTGTGCCCGGTCAAGAGCATCAGACCCAATCCAGAGATAGACCAAATCAATATGGCGCTAAGCTCACTGATGTAATAGTTGCTCAACAACCAAGGCGCCATTAGTAGTAGCAAGAGAAGCACGCCATACTTTATGAGTTGGCTTTTGTCATCGAAGATATTGATATCTTGATCATAGCTGTGTTTAAACTGAGCTTTCATGGGCAGTACTCATCCTTGAAAAGATTTGGAGGCCGCTTTGTCATCCTTGAATCAAAGCTGCCTTGGATCAAAGCTTCTATACTTTTTTCTGTTTGACCTGAGAAAAAATACCGCCCGGACGTACGATTAGTACGATTAGCATAACCACATAAGGCGCAATTTGACTAAGACCTAGCGGTAGATAACGCCCAGCAAAGGGCTCTATCACCCCTACTAGCAACCCGCCTGCCAGCGCACCGGGCAAGGAGCCTAAGCCACCGATTACCGCAGCGGCGAAGGCCTTGATACCGAATAGTAATCCGACAGAGGGCTCGATAGCACCTTTGGCCGCAAATAGTATGCCGGCAAGTGCGGCAACCACCCCTGACAATGCCCAAACGATACCGTTGACCCGCTTGACAGGAATACCCATATAGTAGGCTGCCATTTGGTTTTGACTACTGGCTTGCATCGCAATACCAAGCCGTGTGTGGGCAAAAAAGAAGTATAAAATAGAGGTTAATGCGATAGTAGATATGATGATAATGATGTCAACATAAGCGATACTTAGCGAGCCTAATGCCAACATCTTGCCTGAAAACGGCGTCTGTAGTGAGACTGGGCTATGTCCCCAGATGACACCAGCGACGAAGCGCATTAGGAAACCAAGCGAGATGGTAAGGATAACCATCGCAAATTGCGGCTGACCAAAAATACCACGTAGGATAAAGCGATCAAGTAAGTAGCCAAATGCACCCATGATGACAGAAGCAAAGGTGATGCCTAATAAGAAAGGAAGATTTGCCTGATCGGCATTGATGAAAGATATGCCTAAAAAGGCACCGAGCATAAGCATGTCGCCTTGGGCGAAATTGACCGCTTCTGAGGCTTTGTAAATGAGTACAAAACCCAGCGCTAACAGCCCATATATACAACCATTAGCAATCCCGCTAATGAGCAGTTGTAGGATATCCATAAAGTCCCTTTTGTCTTAACATTATCATCCGTGACAATGTTTGAATAAGCGGTTCAATCGACTGACTTTTTCATCAACTACTTGTAAAGAAATTCATTTTCTTCATATCAAAACGACTAGCGTTTTAGTAAGTAATCAACATGGCAGCAGTAGTAGCGAATAATATTCATGTATTCACATTATACCAACTACGAATTATTGTCTATAGAAAAATCAAAGTTATTCAATGATTTATAGCAAGCGACAAAAGCTATTTATATTACTCACCTAAAAACATCGCCATTATTGGCATGGTATAATTAGCTACTTTATATCGTCTATCCAAACCTATTCTATAAGTCATCATCATGAGTCAAATGCCAAAACAAGCAAAGTCAGTTAAGCCAAGCAATTCGTCAGTAGGCAATCCATCGTCAGCCAAAAAATCTACTGATAACCACTATGACGTCATTATCATCGGTGCTGGTGCTTCAGGATTATATTGCGCACTGACTGCTGGTCGCCGCGGCCGCCGCGTATTGGTATTGGATCATGCCAATAAAGCTGGCAAAAAGATTTTGATGTCGGGTGGTGGTCGCTGTAACTTTACCAATTACTTTGTGGAGCCTGAGCATTTTATCGGTGCCAATCCCCACTTCTGCAAATCAGCGCTGAGTCGTTACCCGAGTTGGGAGTTTATCGGCATGGTAGAGTCGCATAAAATTGCCTACCATGAACGCGAACATGGTCAGCTGTTCTGTGATGACTCGGCACAAGATATCTTGTCTATGCTTCTAGATGAATGCACAGCCGTAGGCGTACAAGTAAAGCTTAATGCTCAAATTGATCATGTTAAAACTGCTGCTCATGATAACGGCGAACGCTTTTATTTAACGACGAGTAAAAAGCTTGGTAAAAAAGACATCGCGAGCGGCACTCAGTCCGCGCAAACACGCTATAGCTGTGAATCTTTGGTGGTCGCTACTGGTGGCCTGTCTATCCCGACAATGGGGGCAAGTGGTATCGGCTATGAGTTGGCGCAGCAGTTTGGGCATACTCTCGTGCCTACTGACGCCAGTCTTGTGCCGTTTACCTTCACTGATAAAACAGGCGAGCTTATCCGCGCCTTGGCTGGTATCAGTCTGCCAGTTATTGCCAGTAACGAGCGTATCTCTTTTAAATTGCCCGTCCTATTTACCCATCGCGGTCTCTCTGGCCCTGCCATGCTACAGCTATCCAACTATTGGCAGACTGGTGAAACCATCAGTATCAATCTGTTGCCTGAGATAGACGTCACTGAACTTTTACTAACTCGTAAAAGTTCACATCCACGCCAACTGATTCGTACCGTATTGGCAGAAAACACGGACAATGCGCTACCCAAGAAGCTATTGGCAGCGTTACAGACGCATCTGTGGGAAGATATCAAAGATATAGAACTTGCCAACATCAGAGACGAGCGCCTTACAGAACTTGGGGCTACGCTCAA
Organism: Psychrobacter proteolyticus; assembly: GCF_039762275.1. Taxonomy (GTDB): domain Bacteria; phylum Pseudomonadota; class Gammaproteobacteria; order Pseudomonadales; family Moraxellaceae; genus Psychrobacter; species Psychrobacter proteolyticus_C. The sequence goes on from NZ_JBDLOB010000002.1 coordinate 320,430, forward strand.
TGGCTGGCAGCTCAAGCCCTCTGGTACAGAAGGCTACCGTACCGCTGAAGTCACACGCGGCGGCGTTACAACCGACGAGGTATCTTCCAAAACGATGCAAAGTAACTTACAAGATGGCTTATACTTTATCGGTGAGGTGCTCGACGTGACAGGCTGGCTTGGCGGTTATAACTTCCAATGGGCTTGGGCCAGTGGTTTTGTCAGTGGTGAAGTCGTTTAATCACCTTAATGGCTTCACTATTTATAGCGATAATGATAGCTTTAATGACTGTCAGCATGTGGATAATTGATCAGTACTCAGATAATGGCTGACAGTATGTTTGATGATAGTTGAGTGGTTTTAGACAGTAGTATTAGAGAGTGATGAGAATAAACACAACATAAGTCTATTTTCATAGTAGAATTAACGTAAGGCATTCATCCTATTGATAGCAATGCCATTTAGACTTATGAGGTAATCCATGCGTCCAATCAAGCATATTCATGGTGATAAAAAACCGCATTGGGTAGGCGACGGTTTTTTTGTAAAAACCCTAATCAACCATCTCGATAATAATCCTGATTTTAACTACAGCCATACCGATCCCTTTTTATTGTTTGACTACGGTAAACCTACGACTTTTTCACCCAATCCTGATTATAAGCTGCAACCACATGGTGTTGGACTGCACCCACACAAAGGTTTTGAGACCGTAACCATCGCTTATTCAGGTGAGATTAGCCATGCAGACTCGACAGGTGGGCGCGGCGATATCTTAGAAGGTGATGTACAGTGGATGACTGCTGGTCGCGGCATTCTGCACGAAGAGTTCCACTCTGAAGCCTTTGGGCAACGTGGCGGTATATTTAGTATGGTGCAGTTATGGGTCAACCTGCCAAGCGCCCACAAACTGACCGACCCCAAATATCAGTCTATCAAACGTGCTGATATGCCTATCGTCGATCTGATAGACAATAGCGATGAGCAAACTGTCATCGGTCAAGCTGCCATTATTGCCGGTGACTGGCATGGAATAACGGGAGCAGCAACGACCTTTACGCCAGTCAATATGTGGGATATCGAGCTACATACAGCAGGTACAACCACGCTACAAGTACCGAAAACGCATAACACCCTACTGCTGGTACAAGAAGGTCAAGTACTGGTCAACGGTACAGCTGTCAGCGCAGGTAGTTTGATAGAATTTTCAGCGCCTATTCGAAATCATGTAAGCACTAAATCTGAACATTCATCATTACCTGCCACTGATACTATTGAATTGACCTACCCTGCAACTACCGATGAAGACACACCTATCAAATTGCTACTGCTAAGCGGCGAGCCAATCGGTGAACCAGTCGCAGGTCACGGTCCTTTTGTCATGAATACTCAAGAAGAACTACGCCAGACCTTTCGTGATTATCAAATAGGCATTTTCGGCAAATAATTAAAGTCTAAGCGTAAAAAAAGCCGCTCAACTATTGCTAGTTAAGCGGCTTCTTATGCTGCGTTATTTAGCTAAAAATCTAACTATTACGCTTGGTCTAAAAATGGATAGTCGGTATAACCTTCAGCACCGCCACCATAGAAAGACTCTGGATGCTGCTCATTAAGCGGGGCGCCTTTTTGAATGCGCTCAGCCAAATCAGGGTTGGCAATATAGTCGCGGCCAAAGGCGACTGCATCGATATAACCTGCTTTTACATTTTGCTCTGCTTTTTCGGCAGTATAGCCACCAGCTGCGATAATCATTTGATCAAAAGCAGCACGCACACGCTTACGGAAGTCTTCGCTATACGGCGTGCCACCTGCCCAATCTGGCTCTGACAGATGCAGATACATGATACCGCGTTTGTTAATCTGCTCAATCATCCAGATATTTTCGTCTTCGTTATATCCAGCTTCTACATTGTTGAACGTACCCAGTGGTGAAATACGAATACCAACATGATCTGCATCCCAAGCATCTACGCATGCATCGATAACGTCAAGCGTCAAGCGCGCACGGTTTTCGCGGCTACCGCCGTATTCATCATCACGTTGGTTAGTTTGCTCAACCCAGAACTGATGCAATAGATAACCGTGGGCACCATGAATCTCTACCCCATCAAAGCCCGCTTCTTTAGCGTTCTTAGTTGCTTGACCAAAGTCAGCGATAACTTGTTTGATTTCTTCAAGCGTGGCTGGACGTGGCGGCGTTGCATCTACACGAATGGCTTGGTTGTCGCTGTCACGTAGTGAGGTACGTACACCAACATCAACGTTAGAAGCAGAGATAGGCGCTTTGCCGTCTGGCTGTACGCTCTCATGAGAGACTAGACCTGTGTGCCATAGCTGTACGACGATTTTGCCACCTTTAGCATGGACATTATCTACGATGGTTTTCCACGCAGTGATTTGGTCTTTAGTATGAACGCCTGGCGCGCCAGCATAGCCTTTCGCTTGGAAAGATACTTGCGTTGCCTCAGTGATGACCAAGCCAGAACCTGCGCGCTGTGAATAATATTCGCTTGCAAGTGCTGTTGGTACGTCACTTGGCTCAACCGAACGCAGACGCGTCAACGGTGCCATAATGATGCGATTTTTTAGGGTTTGGGTACCCATTTTGACGGTTTCAAATAAATTATCATGTGCCATAAAAAGCCCTGTTTATTGTTTTAAACCTTACTATCAGGTTTACTATTATTGGTAATAAATAGCACTTATATTAGTAGGTAGCACTTAGCTGTCGTTCTATAATTTGCGAAGTACACTACTCATAAGCCGAGTTCTTTATAGGGGGCAAATGCCATTATTCCAAGCAATATTTACAAACAGAAACACCAATATTTAGATATTTGAATCTTTATAATTAAAGGCTACGAAGACAGTTTACCGTAGCTTAAACTCTCGTCGCCCGCGTGGAATTCTTTGGTTGTAGCATCTTTTTGACAGACAGCTCAAGTGACAAATACGTGCCAAACAATATCACTACTGAACCGATGATGGCTTGGATATTTAGGGCTTCACCAAGTAGTAGATACCCTAAAATAATAGCAAAAATCGGAATGACCAAGGTAATACTGGTGGCGCGCGTCGGCCCAATATTTTTAATCAGCTGATTCATAAAGATAAGCGCAATGGCGGTCGAAAATACACCGATACAGATCACTGATACCCACGCCTTTATGCTGATATCTTTACCATATGGGAACTCATTAAAAGCTACAGGCAGCATAATAATACTACCAATAATGAGCGAGCCTGCGGTGATAGCGACTGGCGATACTTCATACAGATAGTTTTTGGTGATGTTGGCCCCAAGCGCATAACCTACACAGGCTAGTAGCGCGTAACCCATCGGCAGTATGCCTTCGACCAACCCTTTGCCCGACTCCCCACCACCAAATAAGCTTTCGCTCATCAATATGATTACCCCAATCACTCCGATGACCAAACCAAGTGCTTGTTTTTTCGATAGCCTATCTTTAAAGAAGACTCTAGCGATAAAACCACTCATCATCGGCACAGAAGCATTTAGCACGGCTAGCACGCCTGCGTTCACTGACTGCGCGGAAAACGAGAACAACACAAAAGGTAGCGCTGCTGAAAACAAGCCGACGAGCGCTAGCATTTTCCAATGCTCCTTAATGCCTACTCTGTTTCTCTTATTGAGCAATACAAAGACCAACATGACCAATCCGGCGAATATCACACGCAAACTGGCAAATGCCAATGAGCCAAACTCAGGCACGCCGATACGATAAAAGACGAAAGAGAGTGACCACATAAAAGAGAGCGTCACAAAGATGATGAGGTCACGGTTGGTCATTGGGTAATCCTATTAAGCGCTTAGACTGCGTTTACCAACTCGTGTCGGTCATAAGCGTCTGATGCGTTGTAAAAATTATCATGTGATTGAAAACTCATGATGATAACTTTTTAATTGTTTGATAGGTAATTTTTTATAGAATTTATAGTGAGTTTTTATCTATTTATTAATTTTTTTAGCACAGTTTTAAGGTTTTCACCTTTTTAATAATCTGTAAATTTGGACAAATCCCTTTTAGTAAGCACCATATAGCAAGCAGCGCTTATCCTATATTTCTTATACTTTAGCCTATTCCAGCGCCTTTCTATTCACATACTAAAGAACTCCAAAGTCATCCTTAAGTAAACGATCAGTTCAATATCTATAGAAACAGATTCACGATCATAGTAAATCCTTCTCATAACCCTGTTCTACGTCAGCTACTCTTAATAATACTGATGTCAAAAGTAGCTTCAATACATCAGTTCAAGTTTTACTTAAAATATATTAGTTGATATTTGTTTACTATTTTTCTACTATCTACGAGGTATTGGTTAGTATTTGGCAATACAAAAAATATATGGCAAACATCATTAGTAGGATTTATAAATTATTGAGGAATGATTATGAAAAGGATAGCCTTATTTGTCGGTATGATATCAGTTGCAACGGCAGGTTTTTGCGGGGTTGGTCAGTTCTCAGATGAGACCACTTGCTATGTTTATAAGCAAGATAAACTGCAAAAAAAGCTAAACTGTCAGTATGAGGGCGCTGAGGGTGCAGCGATGAGTTATAGTTTTAGACAGGTCTCCTATAATCTGCCGGGATTTGGCAAAATGGCAACCTCTACCAGTGCAAACTATAATGACCGTAATGAAGTGACTGGATGGACGACCACCGTCAATGACGAGCCAGCGATCATCAGATATCGTCTGCCAACCAATCAGCGTATCGTCAGTGATGCCTATGCGCAGTCTGGTAAAGCGGTTATGCAATGTTATCTTAGTACAAAATCGCAGTGGGAGATTTGTGCTAAATAGAACAAAATACTCTGGCAATTTATAGTGCAATAAAGCTGAGCGTTTTGCTTGGCTTTATTGCCGCCTGCTAAAAACTGAAGCATCAACCTTAGCACCATCCTCTATGAAATTTTCTCGCCGTTGTTTCTATATGCTCAACGTCTTCACCACTGTCAAAGCCACTGATAAAATCAACCTCCCTGTTAGACAGCCATTGAATTACAACCCTGCATCGGTAAGAATGGGGCTACCTATTTATAAAACCTGCTCACCAACCCAGTTTATTAACGAGTCAAATACATGAAACTGCGCATCCTAAAATCTGCTGTGACCAATCCTTGGTTTAATCTTGCCACCGAAGATTGGATATTTAATACGCTCAATCCCGACTCTCATACCCTATTTTTATGGCGTAACTCTGAGACTGTGGTTATTGGACGCTCACAAAATCCATGGGTAGAGTGCAAAACCGATAAGATGGAAGCAGACGATGTATTTTTAGCGCGGCGTCAGAGTGGCGGCGGCGCTGTGTTTCACGATTTGGGTAATACCAACTTTACCTTTTTATCGCCCAGTGATGCTTATGATCAAGAAGCAAACTTCACCGTCATCATCAATGCGCTTAAGAAACTCGGCATAGACGCCACGCTGTCTGGCCGTAATGACATGCAGGTCGGTGACCGCAAAATATCGGGCAGCGCATTTAGACATGCAGCCGATCGCAGCTTTCATCATGGCACATTGCTGGTCAATGCCAATATGCAAAAGCTTGGCGACTATCTAAACCCGCATCCATTAAAGCTAAAAGCAAAAGGCATCAAATCTGTGCGCGCTCGCGTGGCAAACTTGGTAGATTTTAATGAGGCTATCAATCACGAGATACTGTCTGAGGCGATTATCGAAGCGTTTTGTGAATATCATGGAGAGACTGCACAGGTTGAGCAATTAGATGAAGCCAGCCTTGCTAAGCAGCCCACTCTAAACGCTTACTATCAACAGATGGCAGACTGGGATTGGCGCTTTGGTAAAACGCCTGAGTTCACTCATCATATCGAGACGCGATTTGATTGGGGCATGATGGATGTGCATATGGATGTGAAGCAGGCGATGATCACCGAGGTTGTCATCTTCTCTGACGCGCTAAATGTTGAGCTTATTGATCTGCTGAAAGACACATTGACTGGCGTTAAATATAATAAGCCTGAGATTAAAAACAAGCTCGATGAACTAGCAAAAGCGCAACCTGAATTGGCAGCGCAAGTTAGTGATTTTGAGCAGTGGTTAGTTGGTGAGATGGAAGGTTAGATTTTGCGACGTCGGATTTAATATAGCAAGTATTGCAAAGTGTGCCGCTTGCACTGCTTGGTAAAAAGTTACTGACACAAATGCGCTGTATATAGTTAATGGTATTGATATCACACGTACGCCATTTTAGATTTTGTATATTAATGATGCATAAAAAGCACCCTGCCATTACTTCATTTTTTATGAATAATCAATATTAAGGTATTTTCATGAAGTACTTACATGCAATGATCAGAACCAACAAACTAGAAGAAACGTTATTTTTCTATTGTGACCTTATGGGCTTACAACTGCTAAGAAAGAGAGATTCTGAATCAGGCAGATTCAGCTTATATTTTTTAGCAACGCATGAGGGTGCACCTGAAATTGAGGTGACACACAACTGGGATGAAAGAGAATATACCAATGGCGATAATTTTGGGCACTTTGCCTTTAGAGTCGACAACATATACGCACAGTGCGACACCTTTATACAGGCAGGGATCGAGATATTAAGACCGCCTAGAGATGGCCATATGGCTTTTGTTAAAGACCCTAATAATATCTCAATTGAGCTGCTACAAAATGGCGAAGCCTTAGAGCCTATTGAGCCTTGGATTTCGATGGAAAATATTGGCAGTTGGTAGGTGAGTGAGGCTGGTTAGTTGGGCTAGGATGGATGGACTGATTCGTTTTTTGCAGATAGTGATGATGACACGTATATCACAGTTATAGCTTTCTTAAAATACAATCAAGCTCTAAAAAATGAGGGTAATATGAAAAAGTTATGCATCACTACAATCGGTATTTTAGGCATTTGCCTACTTTCCACTTATGCAAATTCAGCAAGTTTTGATTGCAATAAGGCTGCTACGTGGGTAGAAAAAACCGTTTGCGAAAGTCCTGATCTTTCTAAGCTTGATGACTCAATGGCAAAAAAATATAGAAGCAATTTTAGTGCTGCTCCTGACTATGAAGACAGCAAAGCTTTTAAAGATAGGTTCATTGCTAATCAACGCACATGGCTTAGGTTTCAGCGTAATACCTGTAAAAGTGAAGAATGTCTGATACGCGAGTATAAAGAATATATCGAAGAACAAAGCAGTTACGGTGTGGCTTGGAATTTTTCAAATGAGTTGAGTCCTTCTGATTTACCGAGTAAAAGTGCCTTTGGTAAGTTTTCTCAAACCTCTCAAATCTCAATATATAATTCAGGTACTCAGCGCTAGGAAGATACAGGAGAGGCAAAAAACACGGTATCGATTCATAGTGTCGCTAATAAACCTTATCTTTCCATTATCGATGGCGCTTTGATTTTTACCAATGCTCATACCTGCGATTTGGGAGAGAGTAAAGCCATATGGTCAGAAAATCATTGGGTCATCAATGATGATCAGCCAAATAAAACTGTTGAGCTGCGTTTATACCCAGCAACTTATAAAGGCCAGACTCAGTTACTATTAAGAGATATGGATGATCAATATAGAAGACTGCTTTGTGGTATGCGAGGATATTTTGACGGTATAGTATTAGAGCGTGAGTAAGTGAACAAAATCACTCTACTCTCTCAAAATAAACATAAGCTGAACTGAATATCCAATTTAATAAGTCAAACTTTCATTCTAAATAAAAAAAGACGGCAAGAGATATCCCCTCGCCGTCCATTATTTAACATTCATGCTAAAGATTTTAGATCTGAGCGGCGACTTCAGCGCCATCACGAATCGCACGTTTGGCATCTAGTTCAGCTGCTAGTTTAGCACCGCCGATTAGGTGATATTGCGCGTCTGGTGCATCACCAACGTTTGGCATCAGCTCTACCACAGACTCTTGACCAGCACAGACCACGACGCTATCGACACGTAATAACTGGCTTTGACCTTGTGGGTTAGTTACCCAGATACCTTCGTTGGTGATTTTGTCATATTGCACGCCTGCGACTTGGATCACGCCGTGAGATTTGATATGCGCACGATGTACCCAGCCTGAGGTTTTGTTTAGACCACTGCCCAGACGGCCTTTGCTACGCTGCATGAGATAAACTTGGCGAATTGGTTTAATCGCTGCTGGTCTGACCAGACCACCATCACTTTGATAGTCGGTATCATTGGTCACGCCCCACTCTTCACGCCATTCGCTGATAGACTGTGGCTCAGGGCGATAGCTTGGATCTTTTAGTCCATCAGGGCCAATTTCATCCAGCGACTTACCATGATTAGCCGTCAGATATTCACTGACATCAAAGCCGATACCACCAGCACCGATGACCGCGACTGTGTTACCCACTGCTTTTTCGCCAGACAGCAGCTCAGCATAGCTCATGACTTGTGGCAGCTCAGCCCCTTCGAGCTTACCTTCTAGACTTCTCGGTACGACACCCGTTGCCACGATGACATGATGGAACTTAGCTTTTTCAAGCATGTCTTTATCGACTTTGGTGTTCAGTTTAATCTCAACACCTAGATGTTCAAGCTCATTGATATAGTATCGGATAGTCTCAAAGAACTCTTCTTTACCAGGGATGACTTTAGCGTAGTTGAACTGTCCGCCAAGCACGTCTTTAGCTTCAAATAGAGTCACGTCATGACCACGTAAGGCCGCCACATGTGCCGCTGACATACCAGCAACACCGCCACCGATTACGGCGACTTTTTTCGGTTTTTTGGTTTTCTTATAGACCAGTTCAGTCTCATAACAGGCTTGCGGATTGACCAAACAAGTCGAGCGTTTGTTTTCAAACGTATGGTCGAGGCAGGCTTGGTTACAAGCGATACAGGTATTAATGCGATCTGTCTGACCATTTTTGGCTTTATTGACCCAATGCGCATCAGCCAAGAATGGACGCGCCATCTGAATCATGTCAGCTTGACCAGTCGCAACGATTTCTTCTGCTGTCTCTGGCATGTTGATACGGTTGGCTGCCATCATCGGGATACTAATATGCTTTTTGATTTCAGCGGTGAAATCAACAAAAGCGGCACGTGGTACGCTAGTCACGATAGTCGGGACACGCGCTTCATGCCAGCCGATACCAGTGTTCATAATGGTTACGCCCGCTTCTTCTAGCGCTTTTGCCACGGTAATGACTTCATCCATGACGTTACCGTCTTTGACCAAGTCAATCACTGATAAGCGGAATAGAATAATAAAGTCTTCGCCAGTCGCCTCACGTACCGCTTTGACCACGTCGACAGCGAACTTCATACGTCCATGAATATCGCCACCATAAATGTCTTTACGCTTATTCACATGGCTTGATAAAAACTGGTTGAGTAGATAACCTTCAGAGCCCATGATTTCGACGCCATCATAGCCTGCTTGCTTGGCAAGTTTGGCTGAGCGAGCATAGTCTTTTACCGTCTGCTCGATATTTTTGATGCTCATCTTGCGTGGTTTAAACGGTGAGATTGGAGATTTAATCGGGCTAGATGATACGGCAAATGGATGATAGCCATAGCGACCACTGTGCAATATCTGCATGATGATTTTACTGTCATGCTTATGCACAGCACGGGTGACGCGCTGGTGGTTGATAACGTCAGCTTTAGTATTCATCGTTCCGCCAGCAGGCAACAACCAACCTTCGCGGTTAGGCGAGATACCGCCAGTAATCATCATTGCCACGCCGCCCTTGGCACGTTCTGCAAAATACGCCGCCAGCTTGCCATAATTATAAAAACGGTCTTCAAGCCCAGTATGCATTGAGCCCATAACCATACGGTTTTTTAGCGTAGTAAAGCCCAAATCTAGCGGCTCAAATAAATGCGGATAGTGTTCATTGGTGCTAGCGGTTTGGATCGTATTGGCACTATGGCTGGCAGACATATCATTTTCCTTATGAATAGTTTATGAGGCTACTTCTTAAAAACGGCTTTTTAGAATTAATCGGGCTAAGGGGTTTAGCATCATCGATATCGTAACACACCGCGATTATTGTCAGCTATGCAGACAAGCGACTGATGAGTGAGCACTATATTAATTGCTATAACGAGCGGGACGGTGTATCAGGCGGTACTGTGGCATATGGTTAAGCAAACACCACAAAACCCAGCCAAATTTTGAGGTAGATTATATACCGTTAGCTTAATATCACTTAGAGATTAGACTAAGATATAAATCGCTAAATATCGACTTATACCTATAACTTCTATGCTAGATTACTGTACTAAATAATATACTGACGTTAATGTACTGACGCATTATAGAAATACGATAAAGGACTATCATCATGACAGATTTCCATACAGGTCTCGGCAAGAACGCCGCCAACCATCAACCACTTACCCCTATCGATTTCATCATTCGCAGCGCGCAAGTTTATCCTAATAAGACTGCCATCATTTATGACGACCTAGAACACAACAATCTCACTCAGACATGGCAACAGACTTATACTCGCTGTCGCCAACTGGCTGATGGCCTGCGCAAGTTGGGTATTGATAAAAACGACACTGTAGCCGTGATGCTACCGAACACGCCAGCGACGGTCGAATGCGCCTTTGGTGTGCCGATGTCAGGCGGCGTCCTCTGTACTTTGAACACGCGCCTTGATATCAATGCACTTACCTTTTGTTTGCAGCATTCCGAAGCAAAGGTTTTAATTTTAGATAGCGAATTTGCTGAGCACGCTGAGATTATCGATGAGACTTTTCCAGACTTAATCGTTATTCATTCAACGGACAAAGCTATCGATGTCGAGCGCTTTGGCCACATGAGTTATGAAGCATTAGTAGCCAGTTCAGACAGTTTGGATAATTGGGAGATGCCGAAAGATGAGTGGGACGCCATTGCGCTCAATTATACCTCTGGGACGACAGGCAAGCCCAAAGGCGTGGTCTATCACCATCGCGGCGCAACTCTCAATGCTATTTCTAATATTTTAGATTGGGACATGCCCAAACACCCGATGTATCTATGGACGCTGCCGCTGTTTCACTGCAACGGCTGGTGCTTTCCGTGGACCATCGCCGAGCGTGCTGGGGTCAATGTATGCTTGCGAAAAATTGATGCTGATTTGATATTGCAGCTGATTGCCAAGCATCAAGTTAGCCATTATTGCTCTGCGCCAGTCGTGCACAATATGATTGCTGGCGGTAAACCTGAGTATAAAGACGCTATTACCCATACGGTCAAAGGCTGGGTCGCTGGTGCACCGCCGTCTGAAACCATGCTGGCTGCGATGGAAGCAATGGGGTTTCATATCTCGCATGTCTACGGTCTCACTGAAGTATATGGGCCAGTGACGGTTTGTGCTGAGCAGGAAGAATGGGATGAGCTTGATGTGGCGACACGTGCTCAAAAGAAATCACGTCAAGGTATGACTTCTCACTTGATGGCAGGGTTTGAGGTATTTAAACAAGGCACGACTGAGCCAGTGGCCGCTGATGGAGCAGAAATGGGTGAGCTGGCGCTACGTGGCAATATGGTGATGAAAGGCTATCTAAAAAGCCGCAAGGCTACCGAAGAGGCATTCGCTGATGGCTGGTTCCGCACAGGCGATTTGGGCGTTAAATACCCTGATGGTTATATCAAAATCATGGACAGACTAAAAGATATCATCATCTCAGGCGGTGAGAACATCTCTAGTATCGAGGTAGAAAACGTCTTGTATAAACTACCTGCGATTGAGAGCTGTGCCGTCGTCGCCGCGCCACATGATAAATGGGGCGAAGTACCCGTTGCCTTTATCGAGATTCACGCCGGTAGCACCTTGCAACGTGATACGGTGATGGAGCATTGCAGTCAGCATCTAGCAGGCTTTAAAGTGCCAAAATATATTGTCTTTGCCGAAATACCAAAGACCAGTACCGGTAAAGTGCAAAAATTTGAGCTACGCCAAGCGGCTAAGTCATTGGCACACGAAACGCCGAAAGTAACTGCCAGTGCTAAATGATCTGACAATATATTAAATCCTGTCACAAATTAATATTCATAAAAAAGGTCAATCACGTATAAGTGACTGACCTTTTTTCGAGTGCTAGCCTATTTATATTATAGTTGGTTCAATATAATTTGGAAACAAGGAAGCCAAGTGAAAGTACTACAAATAGTAGACTAAGCGAGGCTGACACCGTATCCAATTTATAGAGAACTAACGATATTAGCCAAGCTTAGGCTCAAGCCACTGATAAACCAGCATTCCTATAATCATGGCAGGAATAAAGACATAGGCTTGCCATTGACCAGTACCGAGCAATACAATTCCTGGTCCTGGACAGATACCAACCAGCCCCCAGCCGATACCGAACAACATCGCACCGATAAGCAATTTTTTATTAATGACGGTTTTGCTCGGCATATCAATTGATGTACCAATCCAGCTGATCTGTTGACGCTTTGCTAATCGCACACCGAAAAACGCCACTATCAGGCCACCGCCCATCACCAGAGCAAGGGAGATATCCCATGCGCCAAATACGTCCAAAAACCCTTGTACTTTCACAGGATCGGTCATACCTGATACCAGTAGTCCGAGTCCAAACAGCAGTCCTGCTAGCAATCCGATTATATTTTTTAGCATCGTCATATCTCGCTATTATTATTTTTTATTAACCATCATATGTCGTTCGCGTATGAGCCCGATCATCAGTCTTCATCTGGCAATCTGCCATGAATTCGCTATAGCAGGCTTAGTACGTGACGACCGATATAAACGGTCACAATCCCAAACAGCATAAAGGTGACGGTCGCTGCCAATGACCTTGGAGACAGCCGTGCATTACCGCAGATACCATGCCCACTCGTGCATCCTGAACCTAAACGCGTGCCAAAACCGACCAGTAATCCTGCACCAATCAATAATGGCACGGAAGTACTGATAGCTACCTCAGGTAATGGTCCTGCCAACTGATATAGCAGTGGTGAGATGACCAAACCCAGTATAAATAGCACCTGCCACATCTCTACACGCTTGGGCCTTAGTAGGCTTGAAAAAATACCACTAATACCTGCTATACGACCGATACCTAGCAGTAAGATAACCGTCGCTACGCCTAGCATCAGACCTCCAACTAAGGAGATCGGCGTAAATGCTTGCCAGTCTATTTGTATGCTCATAACGGACTACCTAATTAAGTTTATTAAATGCGTGCTTGAATATTAATTTATAAAAATACATTATATTATAAAATATAATAAAAAGGTAAAAAAATACTGAACCTAGCATAATGCTAATAGTTCAGTATTTTTTATAACTGCAAAGATTGTATTGCGAAGGCTTTAAAAAGGGCAATGAAAAAGACTTAATAAGCTATCACATTACTATCTTTATCAGCCCTCATAATGACAATTTTTACAGGCTCAGCACTTTATCAAGTGCCGTTTCAAAACGCTCTACTGTGCCATCGATATCAGTTAATTTGTCCAAGCCAAATAGACCCAAACGGAAAGTCTTAAAGTTATCAGGCTCGCCTACTTTTAATGGTACGCCAGCCGCGATTTGTACCCCGATTTCAGCAAACGCACTACCTTTATGCATGTCATCACGATCAGTATAAGAAACGACAACGCCAGGTGCTTTAAAACCTTCAGCAGCAACGCTCTCAACGCCTTTGGATTCTAGTACTTCGCGGATACGTTTGCCAAGTGTCCACTGCGCGTCACACAATTTATCAAAACCGATTGCTTTGGCTTCATTCACAGCATCACGGAACTGACGTAAGCTGTCTGTCGGCATAGTCGCATGGTAAGCATGACCGCCATTTTCGTAAGCACGCATGATGTTTAGCCATTGCTTTAGGTCGATACTAAAACTATCAGACTCAGTACTGTCCACTTTTTTGACAGCAGCATCGCTTAGCATGACCAAGCCAGCGCCCGGCGTACTGCTCCAGCCTTTTTGCGGTGCGCTAATCAGTACATCGATACCCAATGCTTTCATATCTAACCATACGCAGCCTGAGGCGATGCAGTCAATGACTAATAATCCGCCAACGCTATGCACAGCCTCGCTCAACGCTTTGATATAGTCATCTGATAAGATGATGCCTGAAGAGGTTTCGACATGCGGGGCAAATACAACTGCTGGTTTTTCTTCTTTGATTTTGGCTACGGCAACGTCGATATCGACTGGAGCAAACGGTTTTGGCGACTCACTATCATCGGCACGATTGGCCGTAAGGACTGTAGATGATTTGGCGATTTTGCCTTTTTCTAGGATTTGCGTCCAACGATAGCTGAACCAGCCATTACGAATGATTAGGCAGTCCTCATCATTTGCCAACTGGCGAGCGACTGCTTCCATACCATAAGTACCAGAACCAGGAACGATCACCACTGCGTCAGCGTTATACACAGATTTTAGGTCACTAGATAGGTCGTTCATCACTTGCTGAAAGGCTTTTGACATATGGTTCAGCGCGCGATCGGTGTAAACCACTGAATACTCTAATAAGCCGTTTGGATCGATATCTTGACGTAATGCAGGCATTGAACACTCCTAGTGTATGGTTAGATAATATGCGACATGGATTAGATAGCATTATAATCAAGTGCTATTATTTGATGGTGAGGTCTTGCGCTGTCTAGAGATGAATTGTCTTTAAAAGAACAAAAAACAACGAACACTGATGAGATCTACTAACGTGAAGTTAATATATTTATAGTCATATTACGAGCAAACACCAGCACATATCTTGACCTAAGCCATCCATGAGAGCTTGATATTAGCACTGATACTGAAGGTTGACAACGATACGCTCAGGCAACGATATGACTTGCGCTATTGAGCATTTATTGATAGGTATTGATTGATAAGTTTTGATTTATAAAGCCACGATGAAAGCATCAATGCCCTCGATGAGCATCTTGTAGTCCTGACACTACGAAGTCTAGCAAATCACTATCGCCTTCGCGGGCGGCTTTGCGCATCAGTTTCGATGGTGCATGGGTCAATGTTTGAGTCAGACGTCGTGATAGCTCAGTGATGATATCTTCTGGACTAACATCGTCTTGTTGCAGCTTAGCAATAGATTCATACAGCAGCTTATCCACTTGACCTTGAGTACACGCACGGTATTGCTGAATATCTTTGCCAACTTGGCGAACTTGAAAGCGACGGTCTATCTCGACCACCAATTGACTGACTAACAGTTCAGCATCCACTGCGGCTTGGCGACGCTGCTCGATATTACCTGCAATCACATGCTGCAAGTCATCGACAGAGTACAGATAAACATCATCAATGCGGCTAATGGTCGAATCGATATCGCGCGGTACGGCCAGATCTATCATAAGCATTGGCTGATAACGGCGACGTTTTAACGCTTGTATAGTCATTGTCTTATCAATCAACAAATCCATACTACCACTACAACTGCTAACGATATCGGCTTCTGCCAATACTTGCGGTAATTCTTGTAAGGGTCTAACGTCTACGCGGCGATTAGGGCCACGTAGTTCAGCCGCTAATGCTTCTGCACGTTCGGGATTACGGTTACAGATAATGACTCGTCCGACCCCTAGCCCTGCGATATGGGTGGCAACTAAGCGATTCATCTCGCCTGCCGCAACGACCAGTAGAGTACGACTTGGTAAATCATCAAATATTTGTGTGACCAATTTGGCGGCGGCAAAGCTAAGCGATACGGCCTGTGCGCCAACCTGCGTCTCGTTACGCACTCGTTTGGCGGCAGCGAATACTTGATCGATGATCCAGCCGAGCTGATTACTGAGTACTTTTTGGTCTTGAGCCAGATGCACAGAGTTTTTAATTTGACCGAGAATCTGCGGCTCACCCAATATCATAGAGTCGAGACCAGCCGCCACTCTTAACCAATGAGTCAATGCATGAGTATCACGATGTACATAGAGATAAGGATCAATATCAACGAGTGGTAGTTGCTTGAAGTCAGCCAACCACGTTTTGATTTTGGTAATGTGCGCACTAATCGCAGCAGACGAGATATTCATGCTACTACTAAAAGTATTATTGGATGATGATTGGCCAGCAGCTTTGATATCCTGCACATCAGATAATTGTGAGTCAGATAATTGGCTATTAGCGGGCTGCGACGTTGAAATGTGCGGCACTAGCGCATAGATTTCGGTGCGGTTACAAGTAGAGACGATCACGCTACCATCAGTAAAGGCTTCTATTTGTTTGAGCGCGACATTTACATCGTCACCCACAAGCGCCAAGCGCTCTCGCAGAGCGACTGGTGCAGTTTTGTGATTGACCCCAATGACCACTAATCTCATTATCGATAGACCATAAACATGACGCTCAGTTGCCCCTTACGCTATCTTATTATTTTTAAAAGACAGTTTTTGACGACAGCGCTAAAAAGGAAGACCCTAAAAACCGCCTATTATATCATTATTGCGGGCTTTAATTAACACTCACCCATCTATGATAACCATATCTCTGTATCTGGTCGCAAATGTAACAAATCAACTACTCATACGATTTATAAAATCAATAGCTGGGTTTTGACTTATGGTCAATAATATAATGTTAAATCATTCGCCTACTCTATCTTAACTTGTTATATTTCTATAATATTCAGTTCGACAGACATATCTATATTTAATCATCTTCAGTATCGTTCTTTGGCAACGTACTCGATACTAGTAGCATACTCATACAGCCAGATCTGCCAATATCTGAGTAACACGGATGCTATTGTTTATCTCATCGGTCTACTCTTATAATGCTTGTCATGGGTACATATTGCCAATATCTAACTTAAAATGATTAAAACAAACTTGCCTTATCTGTGTAGGTAAACCATGGGCGAATACGGCTATCTATGATTTTTTTTGGGTCATTACTTCTGTCACCACATCCCTATAGCGAATACTCTAGCTTCCGTGCTTTATTGCATGTCGCTATTGAGCGCCTGTGTCAACGGTATAAGCTAGCGTTGTCTCTAGCTGTGTGCCTGTGTTTGGCAGCCCCTGTCCATGCTAGCCATCCCGATGTATTGCTAGAAGCAAAGATTCCTAAAGTAACCGTTGCTACCGATAATAAGGCAGCTAACAATAAGCTAAATGGCAATAAAGTAAATGATAATAGTCCTGCGATTGATACACCTTATAATGAAGATACGCTCACCATAGAAAACGTAAAAAACATTAATGGCCTAGCGCCAGCCAGCTTATGGCAGCCTGAGCTTAGTGAACCAAGCTTATACGCTCTACTGGATGCCGAGTTTGCTGCCGATCGCGATGACAAACGACGCGCGGTCTCTATTTATAAGCAACAGTCTTTTAAAGAAGATGCGACAGCGGTGTTTGAGAGAGCGCTTAGCCTGTCTTTGCGTAACGAAAGGGTTGAAGACTCATTACAGTTTGCCAAGACATGGCAGGACCAAAATCCTGACCACGTACCTGCTTGGTTTTATGTCGCGCATTTGGCCTTACGTGCCCACGACTATATATTAGCGGGCGAAACTTTAAACCGCATCTTGCGCTATGACCCACGCGCAGACTTAAGCGAAATTCTCATAGGTATTTATCCAAATAATGATGATGACAAACGTGAGCTTCTTGCTGCATTACAACCACTGGATAGTGAGCAAAACGCCTCATTGTCGGTATTAAAAGCGGGTTTACTCTATCAGTTTAACGAACCTGAAGTGGCTATCGTTCATATCAATCGAGCGCTAGAGCGTCAGCCAGACTACGTGCCTTTTATCACGTTAAAAGCGGATATATTGCGCAAGATCGTGACCGCAGAGACTGTCATCAATTATGTCAGTCAAGCTCGTTTACGCAATCCTGATAGCAAAAGCCTATATCTATATGAGATTCGCTATCTATTAGATTTAAAGAAAAGCGAACAAGCGTGGAAGTTACTGCTTGAGGCGCATAGCCGTTTCAATGATGATTCTGAGATTACTCTGCTCGCAGCTTTAGTAAGCCTAGATACTGAAGAGTACGCTAGTGCCGATGAGCTACTCAATATGCTTGCTAAGAGTCCAGCTTATCTTGATCAAGCCTATTATTATCTGGGTATCAGTGCTGAGCGTCAGCAGTTGTTTGAGCAAGCCAAATACTACCTCAATGGTGTCATGCAAGAGGATTTGGTATTAGAAGCGCGTAGAAAGGTAGTGGCGTTTGAGTTACTCGATAACGACGTCGATGGGGCAATCGCGACGTTAGAGAAGCTGCGCAAAGACTTCACAGTATTCGCGCCTGATACTTTTGTCATGCAGGCCGATATCTTGTGGCAACAAAACGAATCTGATGAAGCACTGCGTCTACTAACTCGTGCCGCTCGTAAATATCCTGATAATGAAATGCTACTCTTTGCACGGGCTCAGCTGTTAGATGATAAAGAAGACTATGTCGTTAAGCGTACTTTGCTGAATCACTTGCAGGCTTTAGATCCTAGCAACTTATCCTATCAGTTGAGCTATGCACAGTTACTACTGGCAAATGAGCGCAGCTCAGAGCAAGGTCTGGCACTAGCTACTGCAATTATCCAGATTCGCTATGATGATCCACGTTATGATAACGACCTACATCTGCAAGCCTTAAATGTCTTGGCAGGCAATGCATTGGCCAAAGAGAACTATCAGCAGGTCATCGACTATCTACAGACACCTTATGATGTGCTGCCAACTCTGCGCTCAGGCACGCTGTTATTGCGCGCCTATCAAGGCTTAGGTAACAATGACAAAGTTGAAGCATTACTCGCCGACTTGCAGCAGCGCTTCTCATTTGGACAGCACAATATCAATGACCGCATACAGCTGTATTAATAGCGCTGATTTTGGATATGTTTTTTGGGCTTTGCAATGATAGAGATATGATAATTGATAAAGTTCTTATAAAACCGAAGCATTTATAAATTACAAGGTCGTTATAAGAAGCTAACAGCCGTGCATAACCGAGCAACAAATAACGCTTAAGCTAATATCTTTGTTCATCTTTCCATTTTGAGAAACTATTATGTCAGCATCAATTACTTCTTATAAACCAAATAAATTGGCTCTGTTTACTGCTATAACTGCAGCGATGATCATTACCTCTGGTTGCCAGTCATTAAAAACGGCCAACGCGACCAACCAACCGACGACGACTGTACAAGGTCAAAACGCTGAGCAACCAAAAAAGCTAGAGAGTTTTAATATCACGGGTAAAATTGGGGTAACGACGCCTGCGAGTGATTCTACAGGTACTCAAGGTGGTAGTGCATTTTATGCATGGGGTCAGCAAAACGACCGATTTGCCATTGAGCTGATTGGCGCACTTGGTATTGGTAAAACCAACATTGAATACAATGGTCAGACCGCTACTCTAGTCAGCGAAAAGACAGGTACATTGACCGCTAACGATCCCGAAACCTTGCTAAAGAAAGCCACTGGTTGGCAAGCACCAATTTCACAAATGCCTTATTGGATTTCTGGTCGCCCAGCACCTTCAGATAGTGCGCCACAACTGGATGATCAGAGCCGCTTAGTTAGCTCAGTCAATGGTGAGTGGACAGCCAGCTTTACTTATAAAGGTACGGATAAGCTACCTAGTAAAATTAGTGCAGTACAGCCACAAGGCAACAAAGTTGTAATGACGATCAATCATTAATCCATCACTGGTTGATGATATGAACTACGTTAAAAACTATCATTGCTAATTAAGATAGCTGTTTATAACTGCACCTTATGATAAAAAAATATGACTGAAAATATAGCCGAACCATCTGTTTCTACGATTACCCGTTTGTCACCTGCAAAACTCAATCTGTTTTTGCACATCACGAGTAAACGAGCCGATGGCTATCATAATTTGCAAACGGTATTTCGCCTGCTCGTCTGGGGCGATTATTTGCATTTTTCGGTCAGCAACGATGCTGTTATTTCTACTATAGCTAGTGAATTAAGTGCTAATCAACTCTGTCATCAGCTACTGATATTGGATGGTGCAGAGGCTATCACTATTAATATAGAAGACAATTTAATTTTCAAAGCAGCACGCGCACTGCTAGCATTTGCCATACAGTCAAACACTTTACCTGACCAACTAGCAAAAGTGCATATCACTTTAGATAAGCATTTGCCAATGGGCGCAGGGTTGGGTGGTGGCTCATCTAACGCAGCAACGACTATACTAGTGCTCAATGAAATTTGGCAGCTTAATTTTACTTGTGATGAGCTCATAAAGATTGGCGCGACTGTGGGTGCGGATGTACCTATATTTATCTTTGGCCAAGACGCTATTGCGATGGGTATTGGTGAAGAACTGACTACGATTGAGTTGCCTGACCAGCAATATTTAGTACTGACGCCTAACGCTCATGTAAATACTGCCAAACTGTTTGCACATCCCAAACTACAGCGAGATATCGCGCCCCTATCGGTTGCAACTATCCAAAACCAATACGCTGACTATGTACAAACGCTCACTGCGCCCTATCACAATGTCTTTACTCCAGTGGTCACAAGCCTTGCTCCTGCTGTTGCAGATGCCTTAGGTTATCTACAGGGGTTAGAAGCGCAAGCATTGAGCACAGCACGAATGACTGGCTCTGGTAGTGCCGTGTTTTTACCTCTAGATGCGAGTGTGGCTACTAACAAAAAACTTGTGGCGAAGTGGATTGCAGATGCGCCTTGTGCGGCATATATCGTTGGAAACTTAAAATAGCACATACAACCTTTAGATTTCTTATCATCTAAATAATGACAACGGTAGGATTGCTGATTTTAATTTGCTAAAATAGCGCCAGCAGTAACCTATGATGAATAAATAGCAGAAAAAGCCGCAAATGACTTGCAAAATCTGAAAATTTACTTATAATAGGTCGCCACAATAGGGGTATAGCCAAGTTGGTAAGGCATCAGGTTTTGATCCTGACATCCGTTGGTTCGAGTCCAGCTACCCCTGCCATTTTTTAGTACGAAGCGTTAGAGATACATCGAGTATAAGCGGTTTATAGACAGCCACTTATCTTATTGCCATTGACAACGTTATCCCAGTTTCGGTATAGTTCGCAATGGACACCGCTAGGGAAAAGTTATGTTTTAAACGGTTTATCCGTTTTTTAGATAACTGACAGGTAATGACACCATATTAAGAACGACTACTTAGTCGCTATTAAATATCGGTTGTTCATAGCCTAGACATTACAGGGGTATAGCCAAGTTGGTAAGGCATCAGGTTTTGATCCTGACATCCGTTGGTTCGAGTCCAGCTACCCCTGCCATTTTTTACTGTAATAGTATACTTCAACACCTTCAACACTCTTTTCTTAATTTGAGCAGTTTGACACTGCTTAGCGGTCGCTGCTT
This sequence comes from Psychrobacter proteolyticus, assembly GCF_039762275.1. GTDB lineage: Bacteria > Pseudomonadota > Gammaproteobacteria > Pseudomonadales > Moraxellaceae > Psychrobacter > Psychrobacter proteolyticus_C. Next base: position 341,730 of record NZ_JBDLOB010000002.1, read on the forward strand.
GAGTCAATCAATAGGACTTCTGTCATGCCTTATTTGGCGATTTTTACGGGTAATGCCCACCCAGAATTAGCAAAAACCGTAGCCGATCATCTTCACATACCTCTTGGTAAAGCTGACATCACGCGTTTTTCTGATGGCGAAATTGCCGTGGAAATCAAAGAACACGTACGTGGTAAAGATGTGTTTATCATGCAGCCTACTTGTGCACCGACCAACGACAACTTGATGGAAATCATGATGATGGCTGACGCCTTGCGTCGCTCTAGTGCTGGCCGTATCACAGCTGTCATGCCGTATTTTGGTTATGCTCGTCAGGATCGTCGTCCACGCTCAGCTCGTGTACCTATCTCGGCTAAAGTGGTCGCTGACATGCTAAACATCGTCAGTATCGATCGCGTAATGACTGTTGATTTGCACTCAGATCAGATTCAGGGTTTCTTTGACATCCCTGTAGACAACATTTACGGCACACCTGTATTGCTAAACGATCTACAAAAGCAAGACTATGACAACATCATGGTTGTTTCACCTGATGTAGGCGGCGTGGTTCGTGCACGTGCGATGGCCAAGCAGCTGGGCGATACCGACATGGCAATTATTGATAAGCGCCGTGCTCGTGCCAATGAGTCACAAGTAATGCATATCATCGGTGATGTTCGTGACCGTGATTGCGTTATCGTTGATGATATGGTCGATACTGCAGGTACATTGTGTAAAGCTGCCGAAGCATTGAAAGAAAATGGTGCTCGTCGCGTTTTAGCTTATATCACGCACCCTGTCCTATCAGGTAACGCACTGAAAAACATCAGCGAATCTGCATTGGATGAAGTGGTTGTGACCGATACGATTCCACTATCTGCTGAAGCCAAAGCTTGTAGCAAAATCCGTCAAGTCAGCATCGCACCGATGCTTGCTGAAAGCTTACGCCGTATTAATAACGAAGAATCTATTAGCGCGATGTTTGACGCTTAATCTGATACAGTTATTTTTAAAACAGCTATTGCAGTAATTCTTAGTAGCAATGATTGTAGTAAGACATCTTAAATAGTTAAAAAACAGAGCGTCAAGTATCCTTACTTGGCGCTTTGTTTTGTGTAGGCGTTTTGCGTAGGTCTTTATTATTGCTACAGAATCACGTATAATGCGCGCCTGTGCTGACCTTTTCGTTGTTTTTATTAGGCTAGCACTATCAAAAGTGCTGATCATGCTTAACAGCAACCATCGTTATGGTAATTATCATAGCGAGCGCTGCTATAAGCAAATGGCTAAGCTTAGACATTACGAGTTTTATTCGTAACGATAATATTAGCTATCATCACGTATTAGTGGATTGGTCGCAAATCCACTTTTTTATGACCAGACACTTCATCATTTTTTTTATAGGATTATATCCATGAGCATTAATCATTTTGAACTAAACGCCGTTGATCGTGCTGCTGAACTACAAGGTAAAGGTGCGAGCCGCCGCCTACGTAAGCAGAACCTAGTTCCTGCTATCATCTATGGTGGTAACGAAGAGCCAACAGCTATCTCTATCAAGCTTAACGAACTAGTAAAATCACTAGAATTCGAAGCGTTTTTCTCACACATCTTGACTATCAACGTTGACGGTGAAGAGCATCAAGCAGTTATTAAAGACTTGCAGCGCCATCCAGCTAAAGGCTTCCCAATGCATGCTGATTTCCAGCGCATTGTAAAAGGTCAGAAAATCCACATGAACGTTCCTGTTCATTTCACTGGTCGTGAAGATGCGCCTGGTACTGCTGCTGCTGGTGTACTATCTACTCTAGTATCTGATATCGAAGTTATCTGCTTACCATCACAACTTCCTGAATACCTAGAAGTAGATGTGTCTGGCATGGAAATCGGTGATTTGTTCCGTCTATCAGACATCAAACTTCCTGAAGGCGTTGTTATTCATGAGCTTGAGCTAGAAGACGGCCATGACCGTACTATCGTTAACATGCAGCCACCAACAGTAGAAGAAGTTGATGCTGATGCTGACGTTGATGCTGATGAAGTACCAGCAACTGAGCAAAACGACGGTACTGAAGAAAACAAAGACAGCGAGTAATATACTATTTCTAACTAGTACATTATTTTGTGCTGGTTAGTGATACATTCGTTTAGTCAATAAGACAGCAGGTGATTAAAATCTCCTGCTGTTTTTGTAAGTAAGGTTTGAAAATAAACTGGCTATCAGTACTTCAATCCTTACCCCTATTTATCAAATTCAAGCAGGGTGTTTTTATGGCCATAAAGCTTATTGTCGGTCTTGGTAATCCTGGTCAGCAGTATATGTTTACGCGTCATAATGCAGGATTTTGGTTTGTCCATCATTTGGCTCAGCAGTTTAATATCACGCTCTCCCCTGATAAGAAATTCCATGGAGTGACAGGGCGTGGGCAGATTCATGGGTCTGATGTGCGTTTACTTATGCCGCTGACGTTTATGAATAAATCTGGTCAGTCAGTGGTGCCTATGGTAAATTTCTATGGCATCAAAAATGATGAATTGTTGATTGCTCATGATGAGCTCGATATTCCAGCTGGTAGTATCAAACTCAAAACAGACGGTGGACATGGTGGTCACAACGGCCTACGTGATATCACGCCGCATATTGGCAATGATTTTCATCGCCTGCGTGTGGGTATCGGCCATCCTGGTCACAAGTCTAAAGTTAGTGGACACGTTCTCTCTAAAGCATCTCCCGATGAGCAGATTGCGATTGATAGCGCGCTGACAGCTGCTTTTGAAGCGCTCCCATTATTGTTAAATGGTGATGTCGAAAAAGCACGTTCACAAATTAATGGCTTTAAATTACCAGAGTAATATAGTCGTTCAATGATAATGACCTTTTATTTTGGCAGTTTCATCCCCATTAACCTTTTGATTTAGTTAATTAATATCAGTTACGCCAAGGAACCAACCTATGCTACTTAATATGCTTAAATGCAAATTACACCGTGCCCGTGTTACCCATGCCGAGCTTCATTACGAAGGCTCTTGCGGTATCGACGGCGATCTATTAGATCTTGCTGGTCTACGCGAAAATGAATCTATTGATATCTACAACGTGACCAACGGTAAGCGCTTTCGCACCTATGCTATCCGTGCTGAAGCAGGCTCTGGTATTATCTCATTGAATGGTGCTGCTGCACATATGGCAGATTTGGGCGATATCGTTATCATTTGTGCATATGCACATTTTGATGAAGTTGAAGCGTCAACGTATCAGCCAAAACTGGTCTATTGCAACGAAGACAACACCGTAAAAGACACGGCAAACATTATTCCTGTACAAGTTGCTTAATATGACAGGATAATGGAGTTTTGGGTAAATCAAGAACAATTTTAAGACTAAATCGTTGAATTAATTGTTATTATTACCAAAAACCACCATGCTACTATGAAAGCTGAATCTTCATTTCGATTCAGCTTTTTTTATGCCATTCTTATTTATCAAATTCACATTTTTCATCATATACAAGGAAACATACTGATGTGGTTGGCCGCGCTTGCAATACTGATTGGGTTAGCAATTTTAGTTTGGAGTGCCGATGTCTTTATTGATGGGGCGACAGCACTAGCAAAGAAGTTTAGTGTGCCTAGCTTCTTAATTGGTGTCTTAATATTGGGTATAGGCACGTCAGCACCTGAAATGGTGGTATCAGTACTAGCAGCGATAGAAGGCAGCCCTGAGCTGGCTCTAGGTAACGCTTATGGCTCAAATATCATCAACATCGCATTGGTACTCGGTGCAACCGTATTGATTAGCCCTATTATCATCCGTAGAGGCATTGTAAAGCGCGACTTGCCCTTGCTGCTACTGATTACAGTCATCGCCGCTTGGCAGCTACGTGATGGGACATTGAGCCAAGCTGATGGTATCGTATTGTTGATTTTGTTGGTCGCCGTTTTAGGGCTACAGATCATAATGAGTATACGCGAAGGCTATCATGAGCATGAAGACGATATAGTCGTGGCTAGTGCTGACTCAGAGCACTCAAATAACTTAGAGAACTTAAATAACTCAGAGAGCTTAGAAAAGCTAGAACCAAGTGTAACACGTGGTCTTGTCAGTTTAATTATCGGTATGCTGATGCTAGTAGCCAGCTCACGTGCTATCGTTTGGGGTGCTGTCGAGTTGGCAACGCTATGGGGGCTTAGTGAGCTTATCATTGGTCTAACGATTGTCGCCGTTGGGACCTCATTACCTGAACTGGTATCGAGCTTGTCAGCCGCCCGTAAAGGCGAGCATGATATGGCGCTCGGCAATATCATTGGCTCTAATATCTTCAATACTTTGGCAGTTGTCGGCTTAGCAACGGTCATTGCTCCTATCGCCGCCGACCCAGTGATTCTGTCGCGTGATGTGATGGCAATGGGAGTCTTGACGATATTGCTAGTGACACTATGCGTATTTGCCTTTAAAACAAAGCGACAATTCGGTCGTACGTCAGGTGCCACGTTGGTACTGTTCTTTATGGGCTACACTGCATGGCTGATTCAAAGCGTTAGTATGTAACTGTTTAGGCTGAACCAACTGAGCAGTGGTACAACTAAATTATTATGTCGATAAGAGTTACTAGTTCAATAAAAATTGTTACGTCAATAAAATCAGACTACGATTTTTTCTTACGATTTTTAAAACCGCGCCATAACCCTTCATGTGCCACTTTTGGCATTTTTAGGGTGATGGTGTTGGACAACATATCTTGTACTGCCAGACCGCGAGGGTTGAACAGACAGAACACATAGTTGAATACCAAACCAAGAAATGCGCTAGCCAATAAGGCGGCGCGTGACCCATCAATAAGACTGCCAATAATGCCAAAAATCAGCGGCATCAAACAAGCGGCCAAAATACGCTTAAACGACTGTCCCCACGTTAGCCATTGACCTGCATCATTAATCGTTTTTAATCGCCATGTCTGCATACCCAATGTCTGACCACCACGGCGCCAAAATACCCCATAGAATGCCACGAGTGTCAGTACAAATGACGGCGTCATAATGGTGTTCTGATACCAGAGCGGCAGTGACTGAGCTTGTGAAGATTCAGTACCCGTCTCCATAGTCAACAGCGTACCGACAACTGTTAGTATCGTCCCTACCAAAAACAATAACGCTAAAATCAGCATACCATCATAGAGAATCGCCACGACACGAATCATAGGCTTAGCGATGGTTGGCTCTTCGTTAGGATCTTGCTGTACAGGCGCACTCGATTGAGGCTTTGATTTGCGAGTCGTTTTTGACGGACGTTTAGATGGACTTTTTGACATGGTACAAGCTCATAGCAAGCAGTGAATAGTAACGCTATTGTACCGTAAATGGTGGGGCTATCGTACATTATCCTATATGACTATCTAACATCGTAGATGGCCTAACATCGTAGATTGCTCTTTAATATTATTAGTTGGCTATCCGATCATACTATATACAAGAGATGGTCGTAGAATAAATAAGTAGAAAGGTAAAAGCTACAGACATAAAAAAACCGCCAATTGTCATAAGACAGGCGATTATTTTATTGTTTTATCAGCTTATATTAAGCTATTATGCAAATGGTGCGCCTGGAGAGATTCGAACTCCCGACCCCTTAGTTCGTAGCCAAGTGCTCTATCCAACTGAGCTACAGGCGCGTATTTTGCACTTTATCCACTGCGAAGATAATATCTTTTGCAGTAAATTAGGTTGGTCATTATATAGATAATATCGCTTGTGTCAACATCTTTTTTAATTAAAACAAATTATTTTTTGAATTAATTATTAAAATGTTTAACGCAGTATATTGCGTTACTACTCTAATAACAACTGAATAAATGGCGGTGAAGGAGGGATTCGAACCCTCGATACGCTTACACGTATGGTTCCTTAGCAGGGAACTGGTTTCAGCCACTCACCCACTTCACCTAACGATTCAAGACATTTATAAAATTTCTATAAACATAGTATTGATGCTAACAATACGTCTCATGTCGTGGGCGAGTATTATAACAAAGCCAAAACGAATTGCAAGCGTTGTCTACAGATTTAATGCGGCTTTTATCAAAATTATAGATATAAGTACTCATCTTTCATTTTTATACGGAAAATTGCGGCATATTATTGCTAAATATAACAACCAAACTGCTCAATAATATTAGGACTACTCACTCTACCGTCTTACACCTTATCCACAAGCATAAGACTATGATAGATTTTTTAGTAGTAGGTGGCTATAGTATTTGTCACTTACTTTAAAATCTCTTAAAAGGAGCTGTTATGCGACCTGTTGTACTGTGTTTTTCAGGATTAGACCCTTCAGGCGGTGCTGGATTACAAGCGGATATCGAAGCCATTGGACAATCAGGAGCACATGCAGCCATCGCGTGTACGGCGGTCACTATCCAAAGCTCGCAGCAGGTATTTGGCTTTGAGGCTTGTGCGGCATCATTGGTAAAATCTCAAGCTACTGCGGTGCTTGATGACTTGCCCGTTAGTGCTATCAAATCAGGTATGCTCGGCACTACTGATAACATCGCAATGTTGACCGAATTATTTGCTGATCAAGTTATCGATAAAGATACGCCATTTGTCTTAGACCCTGTACTAGTTGCAAATAGCGGTGGCAGCTTGGGCGATGAGAAAACACTGGTTAGCGCCTTTAGACAATTGCTGCCCTACGCCACTTTAATCACTCCAAACACTCATGAACTACGAGCGCTTAGCGGTGAGCAAGACTTGCATGTCGGTGCACAAAAGCTATGTGCTCAAGGCGCTCATGCGGTACTGGTAAAAACCTCACATGATTTTGATAGCGGTGACATCAAGCAGTACTTATATATCCAAGGCGAAATGGTCCATAAAAGTACCTTGCCGCGCTTAGATGGTGAGTTCCATGGCTCAGGATGTTCACTCGCCAGCTTTATCGCTGGACGCTTGGCAATGGGCGATGTTCTCATTGATGCGGTAAAAGCGGCAGATAGTTGGATTACCCAGACATTGCGGGCAGCTGATGCACCGCATCCTGATGATTTGCAAGCTCAACTCATACCAAATCGCTTTGTTCGTTTTTAGAATATTTACAAAGCAATAGCTTACCCAAGTAGCAGACGCAAAAAAGGCGCTCTATATTTTTATAGAACGCCTTTTTTATGACAGTTTTTAAATGTAATTAGACTTAACCCAAGGTTGGCAACACACTCGCAGCCAAACCACCGATGAATATCTCCAGCAAATAAAATGCTAAGAAAGCCACCATTGGCGATAAGTCGAGCATACCTAAATTCGGCGTGATACGACGAAAAGGGGCCAAAATTGGCTCAGCCAAATTAATGATAATGCCAATAATCGGATGCTCAGATCTGGTAAACACCACAATCCAGCTAACGATGATAGAACCAATCACTAAATAGCGACACATGCGTAAAAAGTCTAACAATAAGCTAGTGGTACCCGTAAAGAATAGCGGTACAGGCGCAATACCTTTATGCGTCAATGCGGCCTTTCCAGAAATGTCGATTAGACGAATCAAAAACATCAGCACGATAGCGGCAATGCTAATACGCCCCTGCGCGACAGTCGGAAAAATACGCCCAAATACATCGACGATATGCGTCGCTTTATAGGCAGGTGCAATCATCGGATTGCTCGCATCCATCCCTGCAAACTGCAACATAAAACGAATAAACACCAGCATCATAGCGAATGTGGTGACCAAATCAAAAATTTGAAATAACATGTTGTTCATGAAGTGCTACTCAATGTGACATTATTAACAGATTCTAGGATGACAAATGTCATTATCAGATGCTGATGATTACATAAGGTGTGTCGTCAGTGGTGACTCACAGCACACCTTGTCAGTGTTTACTTACTCATCTCTTCACTTAACGCTTGGCTACGATCATAGCAAGCTTGCATGGCTTCGCTGATTTGACGACCAATCTCATTGGCCTGCATTGACTCAACCGCTGCCTGAGTAGTACCGTTCGGCGAAGTGACTTTACGGCGTAACTCAGCTGGTGCATCATCACTGTTCATCGCCATTTTTGCAGCACCTAACATAGTCTGCATAGCAAGCGCTGAGGCTTGTTCTTTATCTAACCCTAATGCAACTGCCCCATCGACCATCGATTCAATAAAGTAAAACATATACGCTGGCGCTGAACCTGATACGGCTGTAACCGCATGCATATGCTCTTCGTCATCGACCCACATGACCAAACCTGAGGCTTCCATCACCGCAGTTGCCAACTCTTTTTGTTCAGCTGAGATATTATCTGTACCGTAGAGGCCAGTTGCACCCATCTGAATCATCGAAGGCGTGTTTGGCATGGCGCGCACGATATTACTATAGCCGCCCAACATGTTAGACAACAGGTCAGTTGACAAACCTGCTGCAACCGAGATGACTAACTGATTGTCTAGTACATCAGCAAAAGCACCAACCACTACTTTCATCATTTGTGGTTTTACTGCCAGCACCACGATATCCGCACCGATTACAGCAGACTTTGGATCAGCCATTGGATCAACAGTACTTAGACCTTTGGCGGCTAATTGCTCACGCGCATCGCTGCTAGGATCGGCGACCGTAATTAGATTCGGTTTGATGCCGCAACCCACAAGCCCACTAATAAGCGCTTGTGCCATGTTTCCGCCACCAATAAAACTGATTTTTTTATTATCTAATACCGCCATACTTGTCTCCTAGTCACAAAATTCAAAGGTATTCAACTTAACATACTGATATTTAAAACGACACTCAGTTTATCATACTGCCACTACCATCGTTTGATAAATTCAAAATGTCACGCCTGACATCAACCTGATAAAAATCAATGAGTCAGCCAGCGGATATTAAACTTTTGACGCTTTCTATTTTAGACTAAGCTCACTTTCAATATACTCAGCCCATTGATTGCTTTTAGCATCGCTATCGGTATCTTTATCTGTCTGCTCAGAACTCAAAAGCCAACTCTCAAATGGCGATGCTAGTAGTAGAGGAATATCAGTTTGTATGTCGCTTCCATTTTCAGATTTTTTTATAAAGGTAATGCTAACTACCATTAAGCTTTCTCGTAGCCATAATGGAATCCCAAGCGTTTGATACAGTTTTTTGCCTGCTTGTGGGCGCGTAGCCATCTCGGTCTTTAACCGCTGTTTACGGCCTAACGGCGCAATTTTTAACACTGCCTGCTGTGCTATACCGTCCGTACTATTTTCTAGTAATCGTAACAGCGCATCTGCTTTTACTGGCAACTGCCAAGTATAACGATCACTGCTACGCATGATGAGTGATGTTAAATTATTAACTGAATGACTAGATGAGTTACTAGATGAGTTACTAGATAAAGTCAGTCTAGATAATGGTAGTACTTGCTCGATCAGTGGTAGCTTCAGCCAAGACAGCCATTCGCTGCTCATACGATAGAGCTGCTGACGATAGCGCCGAATGGTATAAGACGCCTTACGACCTTGCCAAAATAATTCTGTTTGATGATCTTGGTCATCGCGTTGGCTGAGAGTTAGCACATCATCGACGAGTTGTTTAGCAGGTGGTAACGGCTCATCTTGACCCAACCAATAGTGCAATAGTTGCCGCTGACGATACATGGGTAGCTTTTGCAACGCATTGATATTTAGCACGCGCTGCGCGGGTAAAAGTTGCAGGTCTGTATTTTCTGTCTGCTGCATATCCTGCATAGCTTGAGAATTGATTGTATCCTGTGCATCACTTAACAGCTGTGCACTGCGAGCAATATTATCGATGACATTGGGATTGTATGTAGCCAGTATTGGCATGATGTCGCGTCGTAGTCCACTACGTAAGTTGTCGCCGCTGTCATTAGTAGGATCATCTATATAAGGCAACTCTAAACGCTTAGCATAGGCGCTAATAGTGGCTCGTCGTATCGTAAGCCAAGGTCGCCACAGGACATTGCGCTGCCCGCCTTGTCTTCGTACACTCCACGGCTGTATACCAGACAGACCGTTGACTCCTGCTCCTTGAATCAATCGCATTAATACCGTTTCAGCTTGGTCATCAGCGTGATGCGCTAATAGCAATACATCATCTTGGTTAATATGAGCACGCATAATATTATAACGCGCTTGCCGAGCGGCCTGCTCATCATACCCATTCACTTGTGCCTGTAAAATGCGACAAGGCAACTGCTGCGCTTGCGCCCAATTGGCAACATGCTTAGCCCAATACTGACTATCCGATTGTAAGCCATGATCGACATGTAAAAGCTGCGGCAAACATGGCAACTTACCTTGTCGGTAGAGCTGCACACACAGCGCCGCAAGAGCTAATGAATCACGCCCACCACTACATGCTAGCCAAAGACGGCGACCATGCAACTGATCACTATACTCAGACATACTGCTCAAGAAAGCTGTCGCCAGAGTCTCATCAACTGGCAAATCGCCAATTGATTTAATAGGGTGTGAGATGATTGCGCTGCTGGTCATAGTCAGCCTTATTTTTCGTTATTTTAGATGCTTCATATAATAACAGCCAAAAAAAAACGCGCCATTAAATGACACGTTTTTATTTTAGCATTAAGACTCAGGCTCTAATATAAAAAGCCCATTATTGAATAATAGCGACTTAACAATAAAGACGCCATAGCAACCAATTAAGCAGGCAACATCACTTCTGAGTTGAAAGACTTTAGTTTTTCATAACGTAGCTCACAACGCTCTTGAGGATCTAAATCTTTGATCTCATCAAGCTGCTCAGTAATCAGTGCTTTTAGCGCATTCATTACAGGTTGTGGCTGCACATGTGCGCCTTCACCCTCTTCGATGACAGCGTCAATCAAACCCATTTGATAAAGGTTAATGGCGTTTAGTTTTAGCGCTTCACTAGCATCTTGTGCTTTTTCAGCGGTTTTCCAGAGGATAGAAGCACAACCTTCTGGCGAGATCACTGAGTAAATGCTATTTTGTAACATATTTACTTTATCACCAACACCAATTGCCAGAGCGCCGCCTGAGCCGCCTTCACCAATAATAGTCACAATTACAGGCACTTTCAGACTAGAAAATACAGCAATGCTTTCTGCAATCGCTTGCGCTTGTCCGCGCTCTTCTGCACCAATACCAGGATAAGCACCTTGGGTATCTACAAAGGTCATCACCGGAATGTTAAAGCGCTCGGCCATTTTGACCAAACGAATCACTTTGCGATAGCCTTCAGGATTGGCCATACCAAAGTTATGAGCAATACGCTCACGGGTGCTACGACCACGATGCTGACCAATTACCATCACAGGCTGACCATCAAAACGTGCAAGACCACCTAAAATGGCTTTGTCATCGGCAAAAGCACGGTCGCCATGCAACTCGTCAAATTCGGTAAAAAGCTGATTAACATAGTCCATAAATAATGGACGCTTGGCGTGTCGTGCAAGCTGCACACTATCCCAGACAGTGCTCATAGACGCTTCCCTTTAATAATTATACTTAATGTATTTATGTTTAAGAATAATATCGTTATCCGTATTCAGATAATGAAAGTACAGTTGTAAACTCAATAGGAGCTATAGTAGCACATCTTAAATAGCATGACATTATCGACAACGCCGCTTTTGTTACATTAATCTTTAACTCAATACTTACAATGGTAACTGCTCAACCTTTGGAGTCTCGGCCTCTTGGGCTTCAATCACACTAAGCTGTACGCCCCACTTAGCAAACTGGTCAATCTCAGTACGCAAATCTGCCAGCAAGAAAGCATAATGCTCACTGCTATCCGCTAAAGTGATTTGCCAGCTGTTTTCAGCGACTACCTTTAGTTCTAGCTCTGGTAGCGCATAATCACTGCGGCTATGATGTGCCAGTACGGCGAGGCGCAACAATAAGCAGAGATAAACCAACTGGTCACCACCAATCTGACAAGTCTGCTCTAGCATATCGGCTTTGAGCTTGCGGCGATGGTTCAGCATCAGCTGCGCCATGCGTTTCTGATCGACTTGCGAGAATCCTGGAATATCAGAGTACTCCAGCAAATACGCGCTGTGCTTGTGATAACTACTATGACTGATTGCCAACCCTATCTCATGCAAGAATGCAGCACGTCTGAGCAAGTCGCAATCATCATTGGACAGCGCAAGCTTGTCTTTTACTTGTTCAAATAAATGACGGCTGGTTTTCACCACTTGCTTGGCTTGCTTTTTATCTCCTGAATAACGCTTGATTAATGCCAATACACTGCGGTCACGCACATCTTCACTAGCAAAGCGCCCGAGCATATCGTACATAACGCCTTCACGTAACGCACCATCTGAGTAGGTAATGGTCTCAACGCCTAATACTTTCATCACTGCACGCAGTACTGCCACGCCAGCAGGAAATACAGCTTTACGATGTTCTTTGACGCCTTCTAACTCGATATCATCGATATTGCCAATCTTGATCAGCAATTTCTCTAATTTTTTGACACCTTTGTAAGTAATGCGTTCTTGCTCATCGGCCCAACCTTTTGATACTAAAACATTACGCACCGCTTTGATTGTACCGCTTGAGCCGACTACGCTACTCCAGCCTGTCTTTTGATAACGACCGTTAATCGCTAAGACTTCTTTACGTGCACCTGAAATGGCACTATTAAAAGCTTCTTTAGTAATCAGGCCGTCAGCGAAGAATTTTTGGGTAAAAGAAACACAGCCCATTTGTAAACTTTCAGTCAATAATGGATCGAAATTTTGACCAATAATAAACTCTGTCGAACCGCCGCCAATATCCATAACCAAGCGTTTATCACTACTCTCGTTGGTATGCGAGACGCCCAAATAAATCAATCGCGCCTCTTCTCGGCCCGCGATAATTTCGATAGGTTTCGGCAAGATTTTATTGGCACGAGAAATAAAGTCGTTGGCGTTTTTGGCTTGACGCAACGCATTGGTCGCGACTACACGAATACGCTCTGGTGGTACTGAATCCAAGCGCGCCACAAAGCGGCTTAAACAATCAAGACCACGCTGTTCAGCAGCTGCGCTTAGAATATTATTTTCGTCCAGACCGGCGGCGAGCTGTACCTTTTCAGACATCGAGACTACTTTTCGCACTTCCCCATGGTCAAGACGAGCAATAGCTAAATGGAAACTGTTGGAACCAATATCGATGGCTGCCATCATTTCATCATCGCCAATTGGCGGATTCGTAAGGTAGTCAATAGGCATAGGACAAGTCGTCACCGTGTTAGAGAGAGTGGATAGTTTACCAAAATCACGTGCTATATAGTTATAAAATCACATGTATAGAAAAAAGTCATAACCACAAAAATCAGGGCAATTTTATCATTAAAGCATTTATGCCAAACACTCGCAAGCAATGCAAAACTGTAGTGGGGACATCGAAGACCACCCTATGAGCTAACAGGTATCGGCTCAGTATCTAGCGCTTGTGTTACTCATATCGGTTTGCTACATTGAAAGCTATCAATATCATGATAAAAAACCGTTATTTACAGAATTTTTATCCGTATAATTTACTTCAAAAGTCACCAGTTAATCGGTTAAAAACCATCTGCAATTAATAGTTATCAACCTCACCAGCAAGGAAGCTAGTCACATGAATCAGACCATCACAAAAGACGCTACCCAAAATACTGAAACCCCTATTAGTAGCGCTAAAAAAGACATGGTAAAAACTGAAACTTCGCCTAAACAAGCATTTTATGATTTTTACTTAGATGAGCATCAAAACATGGCCTGTCGCCGTCTACATTTTGCAGGTAGTAGCTTTGGCCTACTAGGATTGGCAAAGTCTGTCAAAACTGGCTCAGCTAAGCCTTTGGTAAAGGGCATTGCTGCTGGATATGCCTGTGCATGGGTTGGACACTTTTTCTTTGAAAAGAACAAACCCGCTTCTTTTAAGTTTCCATTGAAAAGCTTTGTCAGCGATTTCCGTATGTATAGCGATGTGCTACGAGGCAATCTGAGCTTGAGAGATCGCAAGTTTGATAAAGCACGATGAAGTTTAGTCGTCATATAAGTTAAATGACACACTTTGTATTCTTCCCAATACGATTATAAATAAGATATCGATAAACAAAAAAAACCAGCAAAGATCACAGGACGATCTCGCTGGTTTTTTAAGCTTTAACTTTTTAGTTAGCTAATAACTTAAATGGCTAAACTATGCTTTTGCCATTTCTGCAAATATCTCATCAGCCGCTTTGATTGACGCATCAATGTCTTCATCACTATGTTTGATAGACATAAAGCCTGCTTCATAAGCTGATGGTGCCAAATAAATACCGCGATCTAGCATACCGTGGAAGAAAGTATTGAATACGTCCATATCGCACTCTGTCACGTCATCGAAGTTTTTTGGCGTTTCGGTTGCGTTATCTTTGACAAAGAACATGCCAAACATACCGCCAAGCTTATTGGTACGTAGATGAATACCATGTTTATCAGCTGCTGCTTGGAAACCATCCACTAGGTGATCAACTTTCGCCGCTAACTCGTCGTAGAAACCCTCTGCCGTTAAGTCTTCAAACATCGCAATACCAGCACGCATCGCTAGTGGATTGCCTGATAACGTGCCAGCTTGATAGACGCCGCCAAGTGGCGCGATGCAAGACATGACTTCTTTTTTACCACCGAAAGCACCAACGGGTAAGCCAGCACCAATGATTTTACCGAAACAAGTCAAGTCTGGGTCAATACCGAAATGGGCTTGCGCGCCGCCAAGACCCACACGGAAGCCCGTCATGACTTCATCAAAGATTAATACCGCGCCATTAGCCGTACATTCTGCGCGCAACGTATCATGAAACTCTTGTGTTGGAATAACCATGTTCATGTTACCAGCGATAGGCTCTAAGATAACGCAGGCAATTTTTTCACCCCATTTCTCAAAACAATCTTTAATCGCTTGCGGATCATTATAAGGAATCGTAATCGTATGCTTGGCAAAGTCTGCAGGCACGCCTTTCGACGTTGGCTCACCAATATCAAGCATGCCAGAGCCTGCTTTTACCAACAGGCTATCTGAATGCCCATGGTAGCAGCCTTCAAACTTAACGATTTTGTCACGCTGAGTATAACCACGTGCTAGACGAATCGCACTCATGGTCGCTTCTGTACCAGAGCTGGTCATACGAATCATCTCAACACTCGGTACGATGTCACAAATCTTATCAGCAACTGTCGTCTCGAACGGTGTGGGCGTACCAAAGCTTAGACCATCATCAGCCGCTTTTTTCACCGCATCGATGACTTTTGGGTGTGCATGACCCAAAATCATTGGGCCCCACGAGCCAACATAATCGATATAGGCATTATCTTCGGTATCGTAAATTTTGCTACCATTAGCACGGTGCATAAAGATTGGCGTACCACCAACCCCTGCAAAGGCACGAACTGGCGAGTTAACACCACCTGGGATGTGTTTACGTGCTTGTGCAAAGAGCTGTTCGTTTTTAGTACTCATAATTATTCTCTACTTATAGCGACATTTATAACGACAATGTTTTATGATTGAGCGTCTATTTTATATTTGTTTATTAACGAATCTTTCAAGAAGTTTTTACAATTTAAGCTTTTTTGACCACAGAAGATTTAAGCTTCATTGGTCCGTAGCCATCAAGTTTGCAGTCGATATCATGACCGTCAGTAGCATCTGGCAACAGACGTATGCTTTTCGCTTTCGTCCCTACTTTAATTACGATTGAAGAGCCTTTGACTTTTAGGTCTTTAATGACCGTCACCGCATCGCCGTCCTGTAGCTCATTGCCAACAGCATCACGTATGACTGCGTCTTGGTCTTCAGCTTGCGCTGCATCAGTCTCAGCCGCTGTCCATTCATGAGCACACATAGGACATACCAGTAACGCACCATCTTCGTACGTATATTCAGCATCACATTTAGGGCAATTTGGTAAGCTCATTATTTCCTCGGCAGCCATCGTACATTAGGTTAATTGTAGAGCTGATATTGTACCGTAACTCACCATCTTTAACCAATTTGTACGCTTGAAAATCAAACGCTATGCCCAATTTAACACTTAACTCGTCGCTTATTGATGACGTTTTTTATGACAGGGTTTTTTGTGGTACTCTTCTTAACTTCATTTAGATTTATGTGCACAGATACTGTCAATGACAAAAGCGCCCATATAATTTTTTATCACTTCGATTTACCCTCTATATTAATAAATAAGCTCTCCTCAGAAGGATAATAACAATGACTCAGTCTTCGAATCTATCAGCCGTACCGCAGTTTTCGCAATTAACTATCCAAGGCGAAGACGCCGAAAAATTCTTGCAAGGACAATTAACGTGTGACGTTACCAAGCTCGGGCTTAGCTATCAGGCAGCCGCCATCGGTAACCTAAAAGGTCGTATTGAGTTTGGCATCTGGATCAAAAAACAAGCAGAAAAACATTATGATGTGGTCATAAGTAGCGACTGTGCTGAGTCTTTTCAGGCACACCTTAATAAGTACGGGGCGTTTTCTAAATTTGAAACCAGTGAACCAGCAGCGATTTATCCCTGCGTACTAGCAGATGAGCCGACTTTTAGCCACAAAGACGACCATAATACTGCTGAGGATACGCAGGCTTGGATGGCATGCAGCTTAGCTACTGGTAATTATTGGATTGTAGCTGCGACTCAAAGTGAGTTTCAACCGCAAGAGCTGCGCCTGCATCAGCGCGGCGGCATGGACTATGATAAAGGCTGCTACTTGGGCCAAGAAGTCATCGCTCGCATCTACTTTAAATCTGCACCCAAAGCATTTTTGCACTATGTGCAAGGTACTGGTGAAGCACCAAGCGCAGGTGACAAGCTCGATAAAATCCAAGTGGTCAATGCGATGAAAAATGACGATGGCTTTACCGCTTTGGTCGTAGCGCGTCCTGAACAGTTGGCAGAAAGCGATTTGAGCATATTGGACTTGCCAGCTGCACTACAAGTAGATGTCGCACGCCCGAAATAAAAGCACATCGAATCAGGCAAGCGACGCGGCAAAGGTGATGGTCGTTTAATACAGCGCGACCGTCATGATTAACATGAGCATAGAGAATCCCATGACACATATTGCGGTACTCGGAGCAGGCGTGGTGGGCGTGACCACCGCATGGTATCTACGTCAGGCAGGCTATGATGTGACCGTGATTGAGCGTGAATCGGCGGCAGGTATGCAGACGTCATTTGCCAATGGCGGTCAAATATCTGTCTCACATGCCACGCCTTGGGCCAATCCTGCGACCCCGATGAAAGCGCTCAAGTGGCTGTTTAAAGAGGATGCTCCACTACTCTATCGCTTGCGTGCGGATAAAGCGCAGCTCAAATGGGCCATGCAGTTTCTGCAAGAGTGCCGCGCCGATAGAGCCGATGCCAATCTAGTGCAAATGGTGCGTTTAGGTCTATATTCAAGAGATACCTTACAACAGCTGCGCGCGGATATTGGTATCGACTACGAGCAGCAAACACGCGGTATTATGCATTTTTATACCAATCAGGCAGAGTTTGATGCGGCTATCGAACCAACCGAACGCATGCAAGCGCTTGGTTGTGAGCGCCATGTGATTGATATCAATAATGCCGTCAACTTAGAACCAGCGCTTTACCCAATTGCTCATAAGCTCACTGGAGCGACCTATACCAGTCGTGATGAGTCTGGCAATGCACATTTATTTACTCAACGGTTAGCACAGTGCTGCATTGATGCTGGCGTACAGTTTTTATATGATACCGAGATTTTGGCACTCAATGCTGATGCTGACTCTGCCCGTCCGCATGTGCACAGTATTACCATCCGTCCAAAAGGCGAAAATGCGCAGACTTTCACGGCTGATACTTATGTGGTCGCGCTTGGCAGCTATAGCGTACCTCTGCTAAAACCTTTGGGCGTCCATGTACCTATTTTTCCAGCAAAGGGATATTCAGCTACCTATACGGTGAATCCACGAGCACCACATCTAGCGCCTTTTGTCAGTTTAATTGATGATGAATTCAAACTGGTTACCTCACGACTGGGTGACAAATTACGTGTTGCTGGTACAGCTGAATTTAATGGCTATAACCTAGATTTAAATGCCACGCGCTGTGAGGCCATCACTCGCCGCGTACAGCAATTATTTCCGAAAGGCATTATCGCAAACTCGGTGCAATATTGGACAGGACTGCGCCCGATGACCCCATCGAACGTACCTTTGATTGGTCGCGCACACTGTGGTCAAGTCAAACATGGTAGTCATAATACTTCAGCGACTTTTGACAATTTATGGCTCAATACTGGACATGGCACATTGGGATGGACACACTCTTGCGGCTCTGCAAAGGCCCTTAGTTTGCTAATCCAAGGCGAAACCCCTAAGGTCAATTTTGATTTTATCGGTATGAGCGTTTGATCGGCTCAACGACGTATTCAGATTGCAAAAAAAGGCGCTCACTTTACGTGAACGCCTTTTTTGTATTTCTACAAACTTATCATTAATTTTATGCTAGTGCGCCTTCTGCTACAGTCTCTGTAGCAGTCGATAAACCATCAACACCCATATCCAATGCTTCTAATTGCACAGGCACACCGTTAACGGCAGCATTACCACTCAACTGATCAATCAACGTCTCATCAGTCAAATCATTAACGCTGACACCTGCATGCGCTTGCGCAATTTTCTGCTTCACCCCTTTACGTCCGTGACCAAAGCCGTGCGGGATGCTGACCACTCCTGGCATCAGCTCATCCGTCACTTCTGCTGCAATGACCACGCTACCCACTCGAGAAGTTACTCTGACATCTTGACCCTCTACAATGCCATGTTGCGCTGCCGTTTGCGGATGCAACATCAATGTACAGCGAGATTTACCTTTTACCAATCGATGACTATTGTGCAACCATGAGTTGTTGCTACGTACATGACGACGACCGATTAGCAAAATATCATTACTGTTGTACTGTTGCACCATTTCTTTAACACGTGCCAAATCTGACTGATAAAAATCGACATGAAGATGAATTTGTTTGTCGGCATGTTTAATAGCCTCTGGCAACATACGATGCAGCGGACCTAAATCGATACCATGCGGATTTTCGACTAATGCTTCAAATGTCACGTCTTTATGAGGTCCATACTTTAGGCCTTGCTCTAACAAGAACTTAGGACCAAATGCTTTTGTCGCGGCACGTTCTTTTTGCGTTGCTTCTGGCGCATCCTTGTCTAAGCGGTCAGCCAGTCCTAAATAAATCTCCCAGTCATGCTTGGTATCGTCAGTTTTATCAAACAAAGCAGGCGAGTATTTAGCGACATTGTGCACGGCAAAGCCGTTAAAAGTAATGTCATAATGGTCACGCTCTAATGGTGATACAGGCGGCAGAATAATATTGGCATGGCGACTGGTCTCAGTCACAAAGTAATCAAGCGAGACCATAAACTCTAGTTGTGATAGTGCTTCGTCTAACTTTTCGCCATTTGGGGTACTGAGAACCGGGTTACCAGCGACCGTGACGAATCCCTTTAACTGGCCTTCCCCTTCGACTAACATCTCATCTGCCATCGCAACCACTGGATACTCGCCATTAAAATCTGGCAAGTTGCTAACACGACTATGGCGTTTACCCAAATAGCCTGGGCCTGAGCTGTTCACAACATCGACAGCAGGATTTGGGAACATGAGTCCGCCCACTTCATCTAAGCGGCCCGTGACGATATTGATGACCATAGATAGATATTGGCTGAGCAAACCAAACTCTTGCACCGAGATGCCCATACGACCATAACAAACTGAGCTTTCCGCTTCACAAAACTCTTTGACGATACGTTTGATTTCAGCTGCGGTAATACCAGTGATGTCTGCCACTGACTCAGGCGTATATTGTTCAGCAAACAAAGCAAGTCGATCGATCTCAGGTGCCAAGGTAGCCACTCTAGTATCGAGCTTTGCATAGCCCTGCGTATAGATTTCATTGAGCATAGCTAATAACAGCAGTACGTCCGTCGCTGGACGAATAAAGTGGTGTTCGCTGGCGATGTCAGCAGTTTCGGTACGTCTTGGATCAACTACTACTACCTTGCCATCGCGCGCTTTGATATCTTTTAGCTTTTGACGCATGTTAGGCGCAGTCATGATACTGCCGTTAGAAGCCAACGGATTACCACCGATGATAAGCATATATTGTGTGTTATTGACATCAGGAACTGGAATGCGCAGCATGTGACCAAATAGATGCATACTGATAATATGATGTGGCAGCTGGTCGATAGAAGTGGCAGAAAAACGACTGCGCGTCTTTAAGCTGGTAAGCAGTTGTTTGATGGTCAACATACCGCCCATGTTATGTACGTTAGGATTACCCAAATAAACACCCAACGCATTTTGACCATACTTTTGCTGTATGGATTGAATACCTGCAGCAACTTTATCCAACGCTTCTGGCCAACTAATAGATTTCCAACCGTCTGCCGTTCTCTCTACCGGCTGACGTAAACGGTCAGGATCTTCATGCAAATCTTGCAAAGCGGTGGCTTTCGGACAAATATAGCCTTGTGAAAAGGGATCGTTTTTATCCCCTTTAATCGACAAGACTTTTTCGCCATCATGTTTTATTTCGACACCGCACATCGCCTCGCACAATGTACAAGTTCTAAAATGCGTTTGCGCTTCGCCTAACGTTGGTGCAGCCGTGGTTGTGGCCATAGTCACTCTCCCTGTTGTGTTTTTTGTTCTAGATTTCATGACAATAATTTTTGCTAATTATCATTACTGACTAGTATTGCTTCCGTGCAAAAAATTGGCGAACAGTGCATCAAAGCTGATACTCAATGTGGCAATCGCTTGTTGTCTTGAGTAACGCTGCTGATGACAGCCCAATATCAACTCATGTACTTGTGCCGCCGCCATATCGACGCATAGATTGACAGCACTGCGCTCGCAAGTACGATTGGATAACTGTAATCCCTGAATAAATATCTCTGTCCATTCTTCTTGTATTTCGGTAATCAGATTGCCCAGTCCGTTATTCAATGATGACTGGTTTTCTATGTTGTCACTAAATCTAGGACGGTCTTCGAGCAAGTGTTGAAACAATGCGATATTCTCAAATGCAGAATCAAAAATCATAATCAGGCATTGTCGACATTGCTGATTAAACTGATCTTTACTCAACACATCATAATCTTTGAGCATATTGACCCATGCCAGTCGCATCGGGGATAGATAATTGTCTTTTAGTTGGGCGCTCAGCTCGTTTTGTAGCGCCTCTAGGCTTTCAAAATGATTGTAAAAACTGGGCTGGGCGATACCTGCACCTTTGGCAACTTTATTCATGCTCATGCCCTGAGCACCTTCCAAACTATACAACCGCAAGGCACTTTTTAATAACGCACGCCGAGTCTTGGCTTTTGCCAGCTCACGTTTAGATTCTACTGGGCCTGTCAAATCTTGCGCTAATACATTCAATGCAGAAGTTTTCCTATTCAATAGATAATTATATCGACACACCAGTAATTTACCTTAGGTGCTATTGTGCCAAAAAAATGTGATGATAATGGTCAATTGCCGACAGCGAATATCTTAGCTATAAGGTTATAGTCATTTAAACCATATGTCTATAGCCAAACCCATAGTAGAACTCATGCTTCACAAAATAACTATTTTTAGGCCACCATCATGACATCACCTGTATTCTCCCCTTTAGTGCTGCCTTGTGGCGCTACATTACCCAACCGCTTAGCAAAAGCTGCCATGGAAGAAAACATGGCTGATGTCGGTCAAGTCCCTGGCCCTACTCTGCTCCGTCTATACAAAAACTGGGCCGAAGGCGGGACAGGTCTGTTAATCACGGGAAACGTGATGGTCGATGGCCGCGCTATGACAGGGCCTGGTGGAGTCGTATTAGACAAACACAGTGAGATAGCGCCTTTTAGAGCGTGGGCAAATGCTGCCAAGCAAAACGATACCCATGTTTGGATGCAGCTCAATCATCCTGGCCGTCAAGTATATGCTGCTATGGGCGGCGATGTGCTATCACCTTCTGACGTGGCGATCGATTTAGGCAAGCACTCCCATCTATTTGGTAAACCTCGTGCGATGACGCAGCAAGATATTGAACAATTGATCCAACGGTTTGCCGATAGTGCACTAAAAGCAGAACAGGCTGGCTTCGATGGTGTACAAATTCATGCCGCCCACGGCTATCTAATTTCTCAATTTTTATCACCGCTTACCAATAAACGTAAAGATGAATACGGTGGTTCGATTGAGAATCGGATGCGACTATTGATCGAAGTAATCAAAGCCGTTCGCGCTCAAGTTGCGCCTACCTTTGCAGTGGCTGTGAAGATAAACTCAGCCGATTTCCAACGCGGAGGATTCGATGCAGATGATGCCAAAGTAGTTATTTCAGTGATGAATGAATTGGCGGTAGATTTGGTTGAGCTATCAGGTGGCAGCTATGAAAGTCCCGCCATGCAAGGCAGCACAGCAGATGGTCGTACGTTGCAACGAGAAGCTTACTTTTTAGATTTCGCAAAAGAGATTGGTCAAGTTGCTACCATGCCTATCATGACGACAGGTGGCGTTAGGCGATTGGCTGTCGCAGAATATGTACTGGCGCAAGGGATTGAAGTGGTTGGTATGGGAACCGCTTTAGCCATGAACCCGTCTCTACCAAATGACTGGAAGAATGACAGTACGCTCAGTGCTCATAATCCTATGGTACGCTGGAAAGATAAAACTTTAAGTGCGGTTGCTACAATGGCCCTCATCAAGCGACAATTACAGCGCATGGGGCAAGGAAAATATCCCAAACCAAATGCCTCACCAATTTTCTCCTTGATTTCTGATCGTATACGAATAAAAAAACTCACCAAACGCTATCATCATTATTTGAATAAATATCCAACGAGATAGTTTTCAATCAATTTTAAAGATAATAAAAAAAGCAGCTACTCTATTTTTGAGTCTCTGCTTTTTTATTTGCATAAATATTTTTCAATAAATAATATATTTTTTTAATATTTATATAAACAATAAGTTCATAGAAAAAATTATTATCACGCACAATAGACGCAATTTACGTGGCACTACTACAGAAGCCTTGTAGATAACACTTAGTAAACGCTTACTATAATTGAGTAACACTATAAACATAGCATATACAGACAGCTGAATTGAAAAGTCCTATATTTAATCTCACAAGATATTTGGAACCTATCCTTTATTCTTGTGCAATACAATTAGAATAAAAATTAAATAGTAGTATCAATAATCTAGATCGTGAAATAAGAACCAAAATAGTGATTAAAAAATAGATCAAATACAATAAGTTCAATAAAAGGAAGAATACAATGAACGAACATACTCTAAAAGGCGAATGGAACCAAATGAAAGGTTCAGTTAAACAAAAATGGGCCGAGCTAACAGACGATGACCTTACCCATATCGAAGGTAGCCGTGACAAACTAGTAGGCCGTGTACAAGAGCGCTATGGTCATGCCAAAGAAGATGCAGAGCGTGAAGTAGACGATTGGCGTGTAGAAAACAAGTACTAATATATTCGCTGCATAGTTACTGTACTAAATAAACTGAAAAACCGCATAGAAATATATGCGGTTTTTCTATGGCAAATTTATACTGTACAGATAAGCTGCTGAAGAAATAAATTACCAATCTCCAGACACGATAAAACCGCATAGCAATCAATTGTTATGCGGTTTTATTGTTAACTATCCATGTTACCTATCACGACTGCTTTTCATGCATCCTTGCACAAATATTCAGTATATTGTGATACTGGGCATCCTGCCCTTTTTACTACACTACAGCTTCAGTATTACTTGCTGCTATCAGCAAAGGGTATGTGTCCTTACTTCAATCGCTATTGTCATCCTGACGCTAGTGATCGAATCATTATCCTTAATGCGGTCAACTCAATCCTTGAGTCACATTCCCTAATGCCGTGTGACTATAATGCCTAACTCTCACTCGTATGTTAAGTCGCGTAAACGTCAT
This sequence comes from Psychrobacter proteolyticus, assembly GCF_039762275.1. Lineage (GTDB taxonomy): Bacteria > Pseudomonadota > Gammaproteobacteria > Pseudomonadales > Moraxellaceae > Psychrobacter > Psychrobacter proteolyticus_C. Next base: position 365,696 of record NZ_JBDLOB010000002.1, read on the forward strand.
TGCGTGTAAGCATATGCTTACAACAATCTATTTTACTCGCCACAATTATTACAACTTATTAACGCAAATGACACCTAGCGCAAAGTTTTGTACTCTATTATAGATAATGTAAGGAAATATTTCGAAAAATAAACTACTAAAAATACTTATTGATTACGAACTAATTTAACGCACCAAAATACCTTCAAAATCTTATAGTTATAGATACTTCTAACATATATCGCCTACTTAATACCATCATAGGACATTGCCTCATGAAAACAATAAAACCTTTCTCTATTAAGGCCGCTGTATCTACTGGTCTTGTCGTTGCATTATTGAGTACGACAGTGGGTTGTGCGGTTGTAGGTCCAGGATATGACAATCAGCCCGTATATCATGGTGATAATAATAGCCAGAACAATAATTTTAATCGTGTAAGTCAGCAGCTTCGACAAGACTTACGCCGCAAAGGCTATCAAATTATAGATATCAGAGCTGATAGTTACCGTGGTGATCGAGCTCTTACGGCTTATGCTAAAAAGAAAAACCAAGCCTACGAGCTAAAATATACTTACCCTGCCCTAAGACTCATCAGTTCAAGCAAAAAAGCATGGCCAAATAACTGGGATAATAATAAGTCGCAAAAGAATAATGACCGCTATAAAGAAAACAAGCATCAAGGTAATTATCAGAATGGTCAGCGCTATAAAAAAGGCGATGTCGAAGACACTATTAAAAGAGAGTCACGTTACCCAGTTATCAAACGCCGTGCTATCAATAAAGTAAGAGCGATGGGCTACCGTGTCGAAGATATCGAGATTGAAGAAAAAAATAAGCGCGGCGTCTTCGAGATTGAGGCTAAACGCGGTTCACAGAAGTACGAGATACTATTAAGTTATCCAAATTTAGATGTAATCAAAGTCAGAAAAGATTGATTACTTTCAGCATTTTTAGCCAATTACCTCGGTACATTTAGCTTTTACCCATATTGAGCAACGATATATTATTAGGAAATCATTATGAAAACTCTATCATTTTCGACGTTAAAAACGGTAGCGACTGGTAGCATAGTCGCAGCTTTATTGGCAGTGACCACAGGCTGTGTGACTGCGCCGAATGGCTACAATGGCTATGACGACCTATACGAGCATACTCATAAGGACAATAAAGGCCATAAGAAACACAAAGACAAAAAGAACGACAAAGACAGCTATGTCTCCGTTGTCGAGCAACGAGCTGCTAGTAAAGTCCGTAGCATGGGATACCGTGTCAAAGACGTCAAATACAAAAATGGTGATCGTAAAATTAAGATAAAGGCTGAACGTGGACGCGACGATTATAAAATTGAGCTAGGCTATCCAAGCTACAACGTGATTAAGCTTAAAAAAGATTAATCGTTCATCAGGGTCTGATATTCACTGTTGATACTCAGTTGGAACTCTAAAAACTTTATAACCAAATAAGTCATCAAATGATTTATTTGGTTTTTTTATGAGAATTCTTACACTCCATAAGCTGATATTTTTTTATATAAAACTAAAAATCCAAAACTTTTATCACATCATAAGCTGGTGTTTCATAGGGATGCGCTTCTTTTAACGCGGCAATGGTAGCATCGATAAATGCTTCATCTACCACCATTTCGACTCGCCACTCATCGACCATCTCTAAGCTATTCTGTGTACCAATGTGCGGCATACTACCTGATAATGGCATAAACTGACCAGCTCCTTGTACCTGCCAGCAGCACTGCTCGTAATGTCCAATTTTCCCAGCGCCAACAGCAAACAAAGCAGATTTCACTTGGTCTAACGCTGCATCAGGAATAAAAACGGTCAACTTATACATAGGCTTACCTCATAGAATAGTTTTGAATCTCAATCTGCTAGTTCTTAGATAAGGAAGGATGCTCGGTCCATATATAACGTAGCAGCCAGTCTTTGGCGTCACCTGCATAATCAATACCAATACGTGGGCGTAGTGATACAGGTGGCTGGCAGCCATCATCTTCTATCCAAACGTCTGATGATGGCGAAATAGATTTGCCATATAAATCGCGATCAATTTGCAAGCGTTTGGTCAATTTGCCAGGGCCTGCAAACTGCTTAGGGTGAGTAAACTGCTTATCTGAACTGAGTTGTTGCTCTTCAATCAGACGGTCACTATCATCAGTCAAAAACCCAGCGCGGATCAATACCGATTCAGGCGACTCTACAGAGCCGCTAATCAAATTTAGCATATGATGCACGCCATAGGTCAAATAGACATAGAACACACCGCCTTGCTCATACATAATCTCTGTGCGTGCCGTTCGAGTGCCTGCATGTGAGTGGCAAGCGGGATCATCTTGACCAATATAGGCCTCAGTCTCAGAGATACGCATACGTAGCGTTTTTTGCTGTCCATCACTATCGGTTAGCTGTCGACATAAGACTTTACCAATCAGGTCAGCAGCGACCACACAGGTCGGACGAGTGAACCAGTCAGGCTCCAAAACGGTTGATGAGGCAGTAGACATTAGCGAAACCTTTTCTTATTTTTATGGTCTAATTGATATGAGTAAGTACTAACAAATTAGCATAAAAGTAAGATAAGGTATCGAGGACACTGTTGGCGCTATGTTTGATTTTTTATACGAGTTAAGCGACAAGCCTGTGTCTACAATGGCGATACTGTTGATAAATGGATGGGAATTATAGTCTGTTATAAGTGGTTCTATTATATTTTAAGTGATCTATTAGTTGATTAATAACTATAATTAGGTACTTCCCTTGAGATATGCCTTAAATATAGCTTTAAACCAATCACAATGAAGGCTATACATGGATCAAGAAGCAGATAAGGTAGAACATATGATAGCTAAAAACTTAAGAAGTAATGAGGTTAAAGAAAATAGAAGTGTTACTTATTATATAGGGGGAGGTCTTAGGTTCATTGGAGACAATACCAAGATTTTACTAACTGTTACTTATGGTCTGGGAGCTACTGCTCAAGTTTTAAAATTAAGCGCAATAGATCCTACTTATATAAAATTTTTTTCTGTAACACAGCTAATTGCAGACGGTGCTTTTTTTATATCTCTAATCTTCTTAGGATATATATCCTTTCTTGCCTTTTCTTTATTTTTCAAATTGATAGGCATCAATGACGTCCTCGTTTCTGACCTAAAAAATAACCATAAATCTGAAAGTTTACTGTTAACTATAAAAGGTATTTCGATTTTATTATTACCTTTCTCTATATTTGTTTTTTATCATATTACCATGGCAGGTTATTTCAATAATAAAATTATTTCTATGATAATTACTTACTCTTTTATCTATTCTTTATTAAGTGAAATACTAAAGTACTCTTATGAATATGATAATCATATAGAGAAAATTACAGGTGATGACAAAATAGGTAATGGTGCTGTTTACAGATTTTTGGTAGGTATGGGTATTATATTCTCAATTATCACAATACCTAAGTTTATATACGACACGTATAACCTACCCCCTAACTTAGATAACTACGATAAAGCCAAACAGGTTGTAATGACAGACTATAAAGATCAAGGTATTACTAAGCAGGATGTTGATATATTGTACTTTAATGATAAATTCATGTTCATAGAGATCATTAGACCAAATAATGAAAGGTCTATAGCTGTTTACCAGACTAATAGTATGCTATTTGATACTAGAGTCATAACTCTGAGTGAAGAATAAAAGAGAGTTTCCTAAAAACCAGATAACCATCTAGAAAGCACTATACAATCATTCAGATAACTCAAACCATAGCTACCACTAGCCTACAGCCTTATGTTCAAGTCCTCACCAGGGAACCATTATAAATATCATGACATAAAAAAACTGAGCACATGGCTCAGTTTTTTATTTTATGCTAAGTATCTGATACTTATTTTAATGGTACACCAATACGGTCAGCCACTTCTTCATAAGCTTCAATCACATCACCTAATGACTGGCGGAAACGGTCTTTATCAAGTTTCTTTTTAGTGTTCTTGTCCCAGATACGGCAGCCATCTGGTGAGAACTCGTCACCTAATACGATACGGTCATGGAATACGCCAAACTCTAGTTTAAAATCAACTAAGATTAAATCACCCGCATCAAACAATGCTTTTAATACATCGTTGACTTGATAGGTTAGCTCTTCCATTTTAGCCAGTTGCTCTTTGGTCGCCCAACCAAGAGACACAGAAAGTGACTCGTTAACCATCGGATCACCTAGCGCATCATCTTTATAAAACAGCTCATAAGTTGGCGGCGTCAACGCTTGACCTTCTTCTAAGCCTAAACGACGCACCAAACTACCAGCTGCAAAGTTACGCACCACGCACTCTACAGGAATCATGTCCAAGCGTTTAACCAACACTTCGTCATCAGACAATTGCTTCTCGAAATGTGTTTCGATACCAGCATCAGACAATTTTTGCATGATAAAAGCATTAAAGCGGTTATTAACCACACCTTTACGTGCTAATTGTTCGATACGCTTACCATCAAGCGCTGAGGTATCATCACGGAAGTGCAAAATCAGAAGATCATTGTCTTCTGTTTCATAGACAGATTTGGCTTTACCTTTATACAGCAGTTGTTGCTTTTGCATTATGGGGGTTCCTGTTCGTTCAAGCTTATGTGGTAAAAACGCGCAGCTACCGCTGACTGATGTAAGATACATGGTTTGCGGCTATAATAAAAAACGCAACAGTCAGCGATATAGATAAGGGGGTAAGTTTAGTTCGAAGTGTTGCTAACAGCACGCTGAGGTTTTGGCAGCTGATACTGATTGCCTGACTCATTTTGTAGTTGGAGCGTGTTTGCCCCAGCATTAGGTGTTGAATACAAAGGTACAAAGGGTGCCGTTTCTTGGGCAGCAGGTAGCTCTATCGGTGCAAGCTTTTTGCTTTGTTGATAATCTAAGCTGCCGTTGTCACGTTTACCAAGCAAGTTTTTAGTCGCTTGACAGCCGCTCAATACCAAAGTGCTACCCAAAACCAAGGTCAGCATTGCTGGAAATAATTTTGTCGTCTTTGATGATACTGTTTTTGATGATACTGTCATCATGTTATCTCTCTGAGTTAGCAGTTATTGCTCATGTAGGCGATTGACTTATCATGATAAGTTGACTTGCTGCTAGCTCGAATATCAATTATCGAACTAGCAACAAATCTAAAATCGCCGAATATCAATTGGCTAAATATCAATTTATCGTATGTTTGCTCGAACCAATGCTTCATCGATAGTCGCATGATGCTGCTCGGCGAGCCAAACCAATGGCAGACGGATACCTTTATCGATAATGCCCATTTTATGTAAGGCGTACTTCGCTGGGATAGGGCTTGATTCGATAAATAGGTCACGGTGCAAATGTTTGACCACGTCATGGATTTTACCAGCTGCTTCAAAGTCACCACGTAAACCCGCAGAAAAAGTCTCACTCATGGCTTTTGGCGCTACATTAGCAGTGACTGAGATATTGCCTTTGCCACCTACTTTCATTAGATCAAGCGCAGTGCCGTCATCACCAGATAACACAACCATTCTGTCACCGACGGCTTTGATCAATTGCTCACCGCGACCGACAGATCCTGTCGCATCTTTGATAGCAACGATATTATCGATATCACACAAACGCTCGACCGTTTCTTGAGCGATATCAACCACTGTACGTCCAGGCACGTTGTACAGCATTTGCGGTATATTTACGGCTTTGGCAATGGCTTGATAATGCTGAAACAAGCCTTCTTGTGGCGGCTTATTGTAGTAAGGAGCAACGAGCAACGCACAGTCTGCGCCTGCATCGGCAGCATCCTGAGTCAGCTTGATGGCTTCCATCGTGTTGTTGGCACCAGTACCCGCGATGACCGGTACACGACCTTTGACATGCTGAACGAAATAGCGAATAACATCGCTATGCTCTTGCATAGATAGGGTCGCTGATTCGCCAGTAGTACCAACAGCCACAAGGCAGTGTGTGCCCTGCTCGATCTGCCAATCTATGAGATCTGCGAGACGTTTATAATCGACCTTACCGTCAGGGTGCATGGGAGTTACCAAAGCTACCATTGAGCCTTGTAGTCGGGTTTTGATCTCGTCGTATGCTGTGCTCATAACCGTGCCTTACTGTATTATCCTAGCTTTTATTAAAGCTGTCACATGATAGGTCGTTTGCAAGTGGCCATTGCTTTGTGTGCGTTGATAAACGCTGATGGCGTAACTTACTTGATGTTAATGCTGCGTCTCTACTTACTATAATAGCGTTTGTACCATAGATTATTATATCTACGATATCAGTATCGTGATGGCAATCTACCAAGAGTAGTAGGCATATCTGCTAACCGACAGAAATATAATAATAAGAGTGCTCGTTAGTGTAGCATATTTTGATTTGACCGCTATCAATCAATTGGCAGTCAGTCCATAATTTTAGTACCAAAAAACGTGTTTGATTTTTTGCTTGAATATATAAAGCTTGGTCTACAACCTTGTAGATAAATAGTTACATTATTGAAGGAATATTTTAGCTCAATCAACGTACGCTGATAAGTCTCTTATGTAATATTAACGAATCGTCAACACATCGATAGTAGGTCGATAGAATCGAAAAGGCAACCCTCTCGTACCGATGCCGCTACTGACAAATATCTGTGCACTTGCATGTTGGTATAGACCGCGCTGCTTACCCATGCGACTGTTATATAGCAATGTTGCTTGCTCACTACTGCGTCGAATATCGTTTTGTTTTTGAGCAAGCAGGATATTTTTTTGAATAGCTTTTGCAGCACCGGTTATCAACAAAGGGCGTGGCTGTAAAGATTTTGGCAGATCACTGATACTATCAAATCGTGATGCCAAAATAATCACTGGACTGGTGGCATTGGCAATCTCTGTTCCAAGTATTGCTTTATCAGTCGCCTCTGACGTTTCGATATCTGTAGATTGCTTAGGCACATCTTGCCAGCCGCAAAGCACCGCTACTAATGGATTTATATTCAAGTTTTCTTGCTGAACACTGTCTTGATTATTAGATCGATAATTAGACTGGTTGACGACTGACTGCTTATTTGTTGCTCTTGCACATTTGAGTGGCAATGACGTACATTGCTGACCGATATAATTGATGTCGAGCACATCAAAAGTACTGGCCAATGTATCTTCTAATAGTGGCTGACCTTGCTTGGTCGTATTCATAGATTGATAACGCAAGTCCGAGGTACTCATGACCGTATAAACAGGTTTATTCACCCCTTTAAATAGCATTAACTGACCCACTAAATCCGCACTTGGATAGTATAGCCAGTCGCCCGTAATCAATACGGCATCTACTGACAAGGCATTAATAGTAGAGACCAGCTTGCGGATATGACGCGGCTTACCACCGTATATTCCTATACGCAAATCTGCCAATACAGCGACTTTGAGCGGTGTAGACAAATCTAAGTCAATAGAATGATGCTCTAATCGTAAGCGGTTGGGTTGTACAATGACAGTATAAAAGTACAAGCCCATCATCAATATTGCCATCAGTACGGCAAATAGTGATAGCTGGCCTAACATCGGTATTAGATCCTGTGACCAAACGATAATAAGCAATATCGCCCAAACAAGCATCGTGTAAGCGGCATAATACAATGCTAGCTTCACCCAAATACGCAGAAAGCGCTTGGTAGGATTGGCATTAAACGTTTGTAGCCCTGACCACAGTGCAATGTACGCTAGCAGTGCTGCTGACGTCGTTGTAATAAGCGTATGTAGAGCGGGGTCAGTCATAATTACCTAGCGGTTGCATAATGGTACGAGCCTACTAAGCGACTCGGCCCACCTTAGAGCGTATTGATTGATCAATAACTCACTTAACGAATGGATTGCTGTTGAGGTCTTACTCTTAGCTGTTTGATAAAAAACCAAACATTATAGAGGTCGACCTCCATGATAGACAAGCACAATTATTGACGTGCGCGCTGCCTTTATACTCTGCACCGTAATCTGAGTTACATTATTAGTAACATTAACAGTCACGCTTTAATCATGACACCTACTCAATACGCAGACCAATAATAGCAGGAATGCCTTGGCGTATAACTTCTATAGTGACCACGCCTTTTTTAGGAAGAGATGAGATAGCACCTGAAAAGTCTGCCACTGTTTTAATCGGCTTTTGATGAAAGTTAGTAATAACATCACCTGCTAGAATACCTGAGCGCGCGGCCAATCCAGTGGGATCCACTGTGGTAACCAATATGCCCGTTTTATTATCGACTGCGATTTCTGCTTGTTCATCTGCCGTCAAATCTCGTAAACGCAAGCCCAACTGTACATCGTCATTTTGCTCATCACCGCTCTGTGCTCTTACATCATTGGGCGCATAAGCGAGCTTGCCGTTAATCCCCATCTGCTTACCGTTACGCTGAATCCGTGCACGGAAAGAGTCGCTTGGACGCGCTCGATTGAGCAAGTTCAGCAAATCGGACGCCTCCATGATTTGTACATCATTGTATTGCAAAATGATGTCACCAGGTTTTAGGCCTGATTTTTGTGCTGGTGAATCTGGTGATACACGAGTCAGTAAAGCACCTTGAGGGCGTTCTAAATTATAAGCCTCGGCCAGATTACGATCGATATCTTGTGGATAGATTCCTAGATATGCACGCGCCACTTCACCATCATTTTTTAGCTGCTCATAAATATCCATGGCAGCGTCAATAGGGATAGAGAATGACAGCCCCATATAACCGCCGGTACCACTAAAAATGCGCGAATTGATACCAATCACTTCGCCGCGCTGATTAAATAGTGGTCCGCCAGAGTTACCCGGGTTTAATGCCACATCCGTTTGGATAAATGGCACGCTTGTCTCACGTGAGAAGCTACGCGACTTGGCACTGACAATACCAGCAGAGGCTGAGTAGTCAAAACCAAATGGCGAACCGATTGCTAATACTGGTTCCCCTACTTTTAGACCACTTGAGTCGCCGATAGGCAGGGCTGGAAATTGATTGCCTTCAACTTTTAGCACGGCCACATCTGAGCGCTCGTCACTACCGACCAAAGTTGCATCAAGCTCGGTTCTGTCATTAAGCGTCACAGTGATTTTGTCCGCACCTGCGATGACATGATGGTTGGTCAGCATATATCCATTAGAGGTAATAAAAAAGGCCGTACCATAAGCATGTTCAATCGCTGGCGTCGCGACTCGATCAGGGATACGTAGACGATCACCAAAGAACTGACGCAACACTTCAGCAGTCTGAGCCTTAGCAAGCTCGGCTTCACTAATCGTTTTGGTGACATTGACGCGTGCTACTGCTGGCGTGACTTGTTGCACCAAACCAGAGAAATCAGCCGTAGTGACTGCAGCCTGAGCACTGTTTATCGTCGTGACATTAATACTAGCGAACATCGCGGTACTAACAGCAAGTGCCAGCGCACTACGTTGTAACCAGCGCTGCATATTGGCAGTGGTCTGTCCTTTGAACATATTGATAGGCATTTTGTGTCCTCCATATGAGTAATCGCTGTTATTAACAGCCACGTTATGATTGTCAGCGATAGTGACTACACCTAGCGGCATGCCCCTATTCGTTACTATTCGGTGAATTATATTCTTTTATCTATTTATCTTGTCTATTTATGCGGCGCAGCACCTTTATTCGAACTTATTGTCATAGCTATTTAACCATTACTTTACGCTTATTGTTAACACTACTCATTACTTGAATATTTATAGAGTGCCTGTCTTTAGAAGATGGTTAATAGTGTAGAACATGATTAATAGTGTCTTATAAAAATAAACCATGTCAGCAATCAGTATATGACATTTCATGGCGCTAACACTATTATCCTGTGCGCGACGTGCATGCCCCACGCAGCTACTGTATGATAAATAAAAACTTAAAGTATTATGTTGAGGCTTTTTACATAGTGCAGGATAACCCAAGACAACGTTATTTCATACGGGCTTCGTATACTTTCGTGGCCGTAAGATAGCTTTTTAGCAGGTACGGCTTACATCAGCTTGAAATAAAATCATGGTATGATGTCAAACCAAATATTTTACTAAACAAACAAAAGTTAGCTTGTATATAAGACTGTTTATTGCAGGTTTATAAACTGGCTATCATCACTCTTGTTTTCCATCTTTTGCATTTCTAGCGTATTGTGATTTATCTAGAAGCGCTTTTGTCTTTGCTACTTTATAGTAGTTATATCATATCTAGCTTACGTTGTGATTCATAAGGGCTATCAGTGCGGTGGTCTAGCTACAACAGAAACGGATAACAACTTATTGTTAAATAAACGGTAGCAACTATCTTATAACAGCTATCGATAGATATAAAATATGACAAGATTATAAAAGGATTAATTTATGGATACCGCCCTTTTGCTATCCGGCGTGGTTGGGATTGGCATTGCCGCCCAATGGTTGGCTTGGTATTTAAAGCAACCATCCATTTTATTTTTATTACTGATTGGTATTATCGTCGGCCCAGTGCTGGGTGTATTTGACCCAGACTTGGTGTTGGGCGAGCTGATGTTCCCTTTCATCTCTTTGGGCGTAGCGATTATCCTATTTGAAGGATCGTTAACGCTAGAGTTCGATGAGATTAAGCAACATGGTACCGTGGTACAGATGCTAGTATCGGTCGGTGTACTGATTACGATTGCTATCGTGGCCCTATCGACTTATCTACTATTCGATGTCGACCCATTGATTGCGTTGCTGTTCGGTGCACTAGTCTGTGTGACTGGTCCGACAGTCATTATGCCGCTGCTGCGTAGTGTACGCCCCAACAAAACCATCTCCAACATTTTGAAATGGGAAGGTATTATCATTGACCCAATCGGCGCTATCGCTGTGGTATTGGTCTATGAGTACATTATCTCAGGCGGCGAAGCCAGTAGTATTCTACTGTTTGCTAAGATTGTCGTATTGGCAACAGCAATGGGTATGGCGGGCGCTTGGCTACTTGCCTTCCTCATGCGCCGTCATATGATTCCTGAGTTTTTGCGTAATGTTTTTACTCTAGCATTTGTACTGGTGTTATTTTCAATATCAAATCATCTAGAGCATGAGTCAGGTCTATTGACTGTCACAGTATTGGGCGTGGCACTGGCGAACTGGCCAAAATTCCCACGTGAGACTATTCTAGAGTTCAATGAATCGTTAACCATTTTGCTGATTTCAGTGCTATTCATTATTCTGGCGGCGCGTGTAGAGTTGGCAAGCTTGCTCAGCGTTGGTTTTGCAGGGCTAGTGCTGCTCGCTATCGTGATGTTTGTCGCACGTCCATTATCAGTCTGGGCATCAGCTATCGGCTCTAACCTTAAGACCAATGAAAAGCTGATGATTAGCTGGATTGGGCCACGTGGTATCGTTGCCGCTGCAATCTCATCACTGTTTGCGATTCGTTTGCAAGAGTATGATATTCAAGGCGTAGAGCTGCTTGTACCTCTGGTATTTATGGTCATTATCGGTACGGTCATGATTCAGGGTCTAGGTGCAAAAGTCGTCGGTAATTTACTTGGCGTACGTGAGCCTGAGACCAACGGTATCCTTATCGTCGGCTCAAACCCAATTGCACTATTGATTGCTACCTCTCTCAAAGACCAAGGCTTCGACGTCATCGTTGCGCACAATAACTACACCAATATTGCACGCGCACGCATGAGCGGTCTGCGTACTTACTTTGGTAATCCTATCTCTGATCACGCAGATCATCATCTAGATCTGATCGGTATTGGTCGCTTGTTTGCGATGAGTATGGACAAAGAAATGAATACGTTGTCCGAGATTCACTATCGTCATGAATTTGGCGAGCGTAAGCTATACCGTCTTAAATTCAGTGATGAGAAAGTCAAAAGCGAGCGTGATGACAAGCAATCTAACTTCCATTCACAGTGGTTGTTTGGCAAAGATGTGACCTATACCAAGCTTGCCAGTATGTTGTCCAAAAAAGCTCGAATTAAGATTACCAACATCACGGATAGCTATAGCTTTGAGCAGTATAAAGCCGACAATAAGCAATTTGTACCGCTATATACCGTCGACAAAGAAGGCAAACTGCACGTCATCACCGATAAGTTTGACGGTACTGTCCCTCGTGACCGTAAGCTTATATCGCTAGTGGTAGACGATGAAGTACAGCCGAAGCCAGTCGATGTAACGCCTAAGCAAGAGCAGGCTCGCATGGCAGCTGATGCTAACTTTGAGTCTAACTCAAAAGCCCCTGAAAAGCGCAAAGAGCAGGAGCCTAGCCCTGATGACAGTCAGACAGCAGCGCCAGAGTCTTCGGTAGATAGTGACAAAAATGATGAGCAAAACACTGCCAATCAGTCATCAACTACTCAAAGCAGTAGCACCGAGACTAAGTCACCTTCTAGCACTACTGTAGAGAAAAGTGAGCCAGTAGAAGAGCCAAAAACGTCTGCTACGAATGTGGATAATAAAGGCGTCATGTCTGCAAATTCGACAGCGACTTCGAAGACCAAAACCTCTACGAATAGTAATGGCAATGGTAGTGCGCCCAAAAACAAAAAAGGGGCACTTGACCCAAACCGTCTACCTGACTCTGCTCAGGATAACGACGCCTCTATCGCTACTACTGAGGGTGTAAAAGTAGATAAAATAGATGACAAATAACGTGCATAGTTATCTGCTTTATTGATTTAAAGATGAAATATTTACCTTAACAAAAAGCCCCAGCATATTGCTGGGGCTTTTTATTGGTGCTAACTGACTGTCTAACTAACTAACTAACTAACTATCGATTACATCTAACTGCCTTATAAATCTACAAACCTACTTGGCAAAACCTAATTATTTGATATCGAATCTATTCATAACCGTCTGCCATATACGCGCACTCACATCATCCGTACTGCCCGATGCATCAATACGCTGTATACGTTCAGGATACTCGCTCGCAAGCTGGCTAAAACCAGTATGCACCCAAGTAAAAAACTCGGTAGCCTGCTGCTCAAAACGATCTGCCGCACTGCGCTTGTTGGCACGTTTCATACCCTCTGCTACTGGCAAATCCAACCACAATGTCAGCTCAGGAAGCTGCGCCACAAATTGTTTGATAAGCATATCGATTTTGCCACGTACCAACTCGTCGCCATACGCACGCCCAAAGCCCTGATACGCAATAGTAGAATCGGTAAATCTATCACATATTACCCAAGTACCATTTTGGAGCGCTGGTAAGATGACTTGCTGCATATGATCACAGCGCGCCGCAAACAATAGTAGCAGCTCGGTATCGTCTTCGATATCCGTCGCTGGGTCCAATAATATGTCACGCAATTGCTCAGCAAATGGGCTACCACCGGGTTCACGAGTACGTAGATATGAGATGCCATTTGCTTCTAACCGCAAACACAGCTGTTCAATCGCGGTGGTTTTGCCCACGCCTTCAGTCCCTTCAAAACTAATAAAGCGGCCTAAAGTCGGTGCCGTCTCCGTATTTGAAGCACTTGATTCAGGTAGATTCGATGGTGGTGTGTTGGTATGTGACGGTGTTGCGCTGGTGTGCATAGATACTGACATGATATGACCTTATGTCATTGATGAGCGCTACCTCTACTTTGTAGCACTCAATAAACGATAAGTTTTTTAAGAGGATTAAGAAGGAGTATTACTGCGGCGGCGTTTGAGATTTTTTCTCACGCATGACACTGAGATAGTCTTTTACCGCTTGATTATGCTCAGCCAAGCTGTTGGTAAATTTGTGCCCGCCAGTGCCCGTTGCCACAAAATACAACGCTTCACTATCGGCAGGATGTAAAGTCGCTTCGATAGAGGCCGCTGATGGTAGCGCAATTGGCGTTGGCGGTAAACCATCAATTTGGTAGGTGTTGTAAGACGTTTTTTCATTGATGTCTTTGCGGCGGATATTGCCATCATAACGACTGCCCATACCATAGATGATGGTCGGGTCCGTCTGCATACGCATGTTTTTATTTAAGCGATTTCTAAATACGGCAGAGACTAAAGGACGTTCATCAGCAACGCTGGTCTCTTTTTCGATAATAGACGCCATGACTAGCGCTTCATATGGACTCTTGTAAGGCAGATTCGGCGCACGATTTTCCCATGCATCAGTCAGTACCTGCTGCTGACGCTTATACAAGTCAGTCAGTACTTTTTTATCGCTGGTTCCTTCACCATAATAGTAGGTATCAGGCGCGAACCAACCTTCAAGATTATAGTTAACAATCGGGTCACTGCTATTAGCCACACTATCTGGCAATACACCCGTCAAATCTAATGCTTGGGCGATACTGGCATTGTCACTATCTGCGGTCAGTACTTCTTTTTCGATTTTGTCATTATCACGCAGCGCTTGGTAAAGGTCTTTAGATGTCTTGCCTTCGATGATCTGTACCTTGACCATAGCCGCTTTTGCGCCTTGACCTAGTATCTGTAGCGCCTCAGCAATAGTCGGGTTTTCGGGCAGTTGATACGTACCAGCATGCAACGGCGCATCGACTTGTGATTTGATATATAGCTTGGCCACGCCTGCCGAAAACAACGGAATCTGCTGCTGCCACTGCGGTAGTAGACCATAATACGTCTGACCTGGCTCAATCGTGACCATTTGCTGCGGCTGCTCGATACGACCAAACAACGTCTGATAAACCATGACTAAGAAAAATGCAGCAATAAGCCCCAACACTAGCAGCACTTGATAGCCACGTTGCATAAAAAACGATGGGTTATTGACTTTATATTGACGCGGTTTACTGTTACCACTGATAAGCGAGACGTTGGTTGCTGGCGTTGCTGATGTGTCTTCCACCTCATCTACCACTGGTTGCGCGTCCGGCAGCGTGGTATCGACACGCTCCTCGACTGTGCCATCTTGCTTGTTTGACGGCGACTCATTGGGACGTTCAGGTGGTATATTGGGTGTAGGCTTGCTCATGGCAACTCGCGAGGCAGATGTTTGCTAGAATTTAGCACTGAACCGTGCGATTTTCAATGGTATTTGCTTAGCTTATGAATTATCTTGCTATTGATAGCAGTTTATATGGCTTAATACTTAGGTGTTTTTTTCAGTATTCTCAGCTTATCTATTAATAATGAAAATATCTTATGAACATACATTTTAACCAAAGTCTTGCCAAAAACTATCACTCTGAACCTCAAAAAGTTCGTGTACTCAGCGAAGCATGGGTAAAAGAAAATAGTTACTGCACCAACTGTAGCGCCCAATCGCTAGCTGAGTTTGCTAATAACAAACCTGTTGCTGATTTTTATTGCGAAAATTGTAATGAGCAATATGAGCTAAAAAGTAAAAAAGCTAAGTTAAGCAATGTTGTCAATGATGGTGCTTATAAGACGATGATTGAGCGTATCAATAGTAAGGATAATCCCAGCTTCTTCTTTTTAACCTACTCAAAAGAATACACCGTCAATAATTTTCTAATTATTCCCAAGCATTTCTTTACACCCGATATTATTATTAAGCGTAAACCCTTATCAGTGACGGCAAAACGAGCAGGTTGGGTTGGTTGCAATATTGACTTACGCCAAGTACCCGAATCAGGCAAAGTGTTTTTGGTCAAAGACCAACAAGTTATACCGCGTGAAAATGTCACCCAACAGTTCCAAAAGACTTTGTTTTTACGCAAACAATCTATGGCTTCACGCGGTTGGACACTCGATGTCTGGCAATGTATCGATAGGCTTGATACTCACTTTTCGCTAAAGCAGGTTTATGGTTTCGCTGATGAGTTGCAGCTCAAACATCCTGAAAACAACCATGTAAAAGATAAGGTCCGCCAACAGTTACAAGTATTACGAGATAAAGGCATCATTGAATTTGTAAGCCGTGGTCATTATCGAAAATTATACTAAACTTATCAATTGTCCCAAAGTGGTAAATTTGCGCTTGATACCAGAATTTCATAAAACCTATGCGGAACATAGTCTTTTTCTAACTCACCATGTAGTAGAAATAAAGAACTTAAGTCATCTTCAAAGCAATTACTGACTTTATTCTTCACATATTTGTTCCAGTCTATAAGCAATCCTAGTGGTGTTCGAACAGATCTAGTGAAGGGCTGCCCTTTGACAGTAATCTGGCACATTGAATAATCACTCTTTATTGGAACATTAAAATCGTATTTAATGCCTTCCTCTGATATATACGAATATTCAAACACACTACCGTAAGCAACATACTTCTTACTTTTGCTAAAATACATAACACTAAATGCTAGTTGCGATTTAGTATCTACATAGACATTTTCATAAGGATATTGTTTTGCTTTAAGACAAATTTCACTAAATATCATCAATCGACGTACTTGTAGTGGGATTCGTTTATCTTCATAGACTGAACTCATTCGATTTTATCCTTTTAAAAGAAAGGATCATTGATCGATTTGCTTTATGACACAAGTCTGCGTAACAAAAGACGATCACTTCTTTCGAGGGCTTTTGCTAATCTACTTGCTATAAATGACTGAAGTGATATATGAGAATCGAGTGTAAATATAATAAGAAAAGATAAAAAGGCAGCACAAACCTTTCAAGTTGAAATTGTCGAAACATTAAGCACTATCGTGGATGTTGTCGCAGAAGATGAGCAAAGTGCGCTTTTGAAAGCGCAAGAGATGTATGGAAATGAGCAAGTGGTTTTATATCCAGATGATTTTATTGATACCCAATTCAATATCTTTCAATAACAGCTAGGCAGATTCAAGATCCACAACCTCACCTGACAATAACGTCAGACTGCTCATTGGCATGATACCGCGCAGTGCATTGCAAAAGAATAAATGCGTTAATTTAGGTAAATCCTCATCTTGTAGCGACCTGATTATGACTGGATATTGCGTCGTGGATAGCGCATCTATAATTACTTGACGCATGACGCCAGCAACACCCGATTGAGCCATAGAGGGTGTGTACCACTGGCCAGTGGTTAGGTAGTTTTCATTATCTTTATGAACGCTAGAGGTGGTTTTGGATTCTGATAGTGGCTCTTCTGCCAATTGATAGAATACATTACTCATCGTACCCTCGACCCACTGCCCGTTCATATCGCGTAGCAGACCTTCACCAAGTGTTGAAGCAAGCTTTGATACTAATGGATCAGCTTTTATCTGTTGTAGCTCACCACTAGCGAGGACATTATCTAAACGATTAAGACTCTTGAGACCTGCCAGCGATGGCGGTAAGCAAGCAATCTGAGAAGACAAACATATTGCCGAAGCATAAGGTTGGATGGGTACCAAGTTTCCATTAGGCAAAGACAATTGCAGCGCGGTAGAAACTCGCATTGCGGTAGCCTTTAACCATATCTCACAGTCGCTACCATCTGCACTAGGTGTATAGCCATAACCGCGCACATCCTGCGCAGCGCGGGTGACTACTAGCTTTAGCATACCTTGCTCTAACTGCTGGGCATACAGTTGCAGTACAGCTAATAACTCTTCGCTATTTGTGTTTAGCTGCAAGGCTTCAGCATGAGAGACAAGTCGCTGATAATGATAGTCTGACCACAGTATCAATCCATCGATGACACCCATGGTGGTAAAGAACCCATCAGCGTATGCCAGTCCGCGACTATCTAGTGACATGGTTACCGTTTGGCTAGTCGACCTATTATCTTCAGTCAAACTGCTGACTGGTGGGTACAGACACACCCAACCGTTTGGCACTGACATCGTATCGGTCATGATTTAGCTATTGTCTGTTTGAGCGGCGGCTTTATTGATAACCAGCATGCAGCTATAAAACTCGCATTTTGCCAGCTCTATTTTTTGTCCACCGACGATTCTGTTTTTGATGATTTGGCTATTGAGCATATCAGCAACCATTTTACCGCCATCATCACCCATCAATTGACGCGATAGCTGATAGGCTTTTTTGGCGTGGTTTTGGCTCAGCTCTTTTTCTTTGTCTGTGTCAGTAGGATTGGCATAGTACCAGCCTAGCTCTAGATATTTTTCAGAGTCGATGATATCTAGATAAGGCGCGTCCGTTTTCATAAAGCGATATTTTGCCGCTGGATTACTGGCATAGTCTAGGCTGTTTTCGTCAGTGCTCATCACTTCGCCAAACACAGATTTTATATTATCTAACTCATCTACAGCGAGCGACTCAACCTTATCCGTACCCCATGCTGCGACATCATATCTTACTGGCGTACCTTGCTGAGCAGTGGCGCCATCTAGGTCAGGATTGTTTGCACTGTCCTGTACTGGCTCATTCGTTGTTGCCTGCTCAGTGGTCTCAGCATCTGGATTTTGAGCATCTTCTTTGGTGCTGTCACAGCCACTGAGCGTCACACCAACTGCCATTATCGTACCGACTAGAAGGGTCTGTAGGTTAGGATTCCACATGGATAATTTACTCACACTTTTAGATTGATCTCGAAATAGTATTAACGAGCTGGCAGGAACGCCGCTGATAACGAATAGTTTTCAATAAAGAGCACATTTCACAAATATTATAATCTAGCAGTCATTACAGCATATTGATATAGGTTGCCATATTTTATAGTTTACCCAACTGCTCAGCACTTGACTACCTTTTACGTTACGCGGAGCACTCCCCGAGAGTACAGATTTGTTAAATATATGACGTACTAAAACAGTCTTCTCTTTAGTAGGAAGTAGAAAACTACTTGCGCGTATTTTGCGTATGTTTGCCTCAATGTCAGAATTTATCTTTAAAGGCGATAGGGGAGCCTCTGACTAACGCTGTCACTTTCTAATCATTGATTGGTGATGGCCTCTTGGTTTGTCAATTATAGCGTTATCCCTTATGATGATTGAGCGCTACTTATTGCTTCTTTGATAGTATTTCTATTCTCTAGCCAGCGGACTATTTATGACCCAACACTTTATCGTTATTGGCAATCCAATCGCCCATAGTAAATCTCCCGAGATTCATGAGCAGTTTGCTATTCAAGCAGGGATTGATATTAGCTATCAGCGTCAGTACTGTCCTGATGATGCCGCCAGTTTTACAGCTGTCGTTGAGGCGTTTTTTTGCGGTGGTGGTTTGGGTGCCAATGTGACAGTTCCTTTTAAACAAGTGGCTTATGACTGCTGCGCGGCGCGTGGTGGTTTATCAGAACATGCCAAGACGGCAGGTGCGGTCAATACGTTACTGTTGAACAAAGCACTATTAGAAAGCGGCGTACCCATCACCGAAGCACTCTATGGTGATAACACAGATGGTCAAGGACTTATCAATCACATTACGAGTATGGACTGGCCGCTGACCGATGCTCGTGTAGCGTTAATAGGTGCAGGTGGTGCTGCTCGTGGCGTAATATTGCCATTATTTGAAACCGGTATTAACTCTCTCACGATTGCCAATCGTACCGTGAATAAAGCGACTGATTTAATAAAAGAGCTAAGTGACGCCAGTCCAATCATTGCAGCAAAGCAAATTGAGAGCTGTGCTACTAGTGAATTGAGCGGTACCTTTGATATTATTATCAACGCTACCTCTATTGGCTTGTCAGGTGATACCTTACCGCTAGATGATGCTCTAAACTGTCAATACGCTTACGACATGATGTATGGTCGTCCGCTACCGTTCTTGCAACATTTTGCCGCTCGTGGCGCACAGATCTCTGAAGGCTACGGTATGCTTATCGGTCAAGCTGCTTTAAGTTTTGAGCGTTGGACTGGGCATACTATCGATGTCGCACAAGCGACAACAGCGTTAAATAAAGACCGTTAATCAAAGAGAAATCTTTGTAAAGCTATGCTATTAACTAAAACGTAGTAACAGCCAATTTTCAAAACGGCGCAGCGGTACACGCAATCGCGTAGAGTGTATCGCTAGACCACCACTCAATCCAATCATGCAACCGAGTGCCGTATCAATCATACGCGCTTGAATAACCTCCCCAACGACTGGAGGCACTGACATCGTACTACCATACTCAGCGATAAATATCGTCAGCGGCGTGATAAATATTACCGCCAGTCCATAATGCCGATCCACAAATGATTCAATCAAAAACATCATACACAGTATCGCGATAGCGATACCCCATCCTGATAATCCCCAAGACAGCATCCAGCCCGCCACGCCCATGCCAGCCAATGTACCCAATAAACGATGCAACTGTTTGATCCACATGGTTCGTAGCTGCATACCTTGGATGATAATAAAGCAACTCATCGCTGCCCAATATGGATAAGGCAGCTCTAACAGAACGGCAACGACCAATGCTAAACTGACGAAACTTACCACGATAAGACTATCGCTAATCATATCAGGCTGATAGTCATAAACAGGTACAGAAGCAACAGGACGCGTCGCCAATAAGAACAAACTATAGAGTAGCGCTAGCAACATCGAGGAGCCACTACCCAATATCACAAGCCCTATCGCTGAGAGTACTTGATCAATCGGTACGGGTATAAATAGCGCAATCGCACCCGCCATTAACACAAACAATCCCGCTGGTGGTGGTTGCCGATAGTAACGACCTAGCATCACTACGCTAATGCCAATCAGCATAAACACGGGTAGCCGAAGTACTGGCAATAGCTGCGCGATCAGACCCAATGCAAAGCTCAGGATCATCGCAAACCCCCAAGCCATGACCGTCACTAGCCGATGTGGTAGCCCGCCTGCAAATGGTAGGTTTAAAATAATCATTGAGCCTAGCGAGGCTTTGATGCCTGAAGACAAGTCACCAAAATAAGCTCCTACAAACACTGGAAAGCTAATCGCAATCGCCGCAATGATTGGCATATGCCATGGTCGCTGACTGCGATTGACTGTCAGTAAATGACTTAGCTCACCATCGATTAACCACTTGATATGAGTTAATAGTGCGCTTAACCGAGAGGCTCGCTGTTGCTTTTTTAAGGTGCTCATAAATGGCTTTTCCTATTTGATAAGTCCATTTGTCTCTGAATTTAGATGAGTCTACATAGCCCTTTATAGAATAATTTCAAGCGAAGATACAATTTACCTATACAAACTAAAATGAATTAATAACATAATTAATCATGAATAATAGTTATTAGTTGTATATTTGTCGCTGTAGAAGATTTATAATCATATCAACGCCCTAACAGCTGTCCGTCGCTAAAGACGTTCTAATAACTAATATACTAGAAAGCTGTCCACTAATAACTCACTTGATGACTAATATAACGTCTAGCTCATCTAAAATAAGTAAATATCGCTTACATAAGTTGTGACTCAAATATTGCGCCATAAATCTATGATAGCGAACTAACCAAAGAGAGCGATTATGTTAACTTACAAAGCCCCCTTACGTGATATCAAATTTTTGATCAATGATGTGTTTGACTATCAGACGCATTATAAAAGCTTAGACAACGGCGAAAACGCTGATCCTGAAACTGTAGATATGATTCTACAAGGTATGGCTGATTTTGCTGAAAACGTCATTGCCCCGCTCTATCAATCAGGTGGTGAAGAAGGCTGTCATTTTGAAGATGGCGTCGTGACCACGCCAAAGGGCTTCAAAGAGGCTTATGACCAGTTTGTAGAAGGCGGCTGGCAAGGTATCTCATATCCTGAAGAATTCGGTGGTATGAATCTGCCAACGTCAATCAACCTTATTAAAGCTGAAATGATCGGTACTGCTAACTGGTCATGGTCGATGTATCCTGGTCTATCAACAGGTTGTATCAACACGCTGCTTCAGTACGGTACTGATGAGCAAAAAGCACTGTATTTACCTAAGTTGGTCGAAGGCTCGTGGGCAGGTACCATGTGTCTGACTGAACCACAATGTGGTACGGATTTGGGTCAAGTTAAATCAAAAGCCATTCCACAAGATGACGGTACCTATAAAATCAGCGGTACCAAAATCTTTATCTCAAGCGGTGAGCATGACTTAACAGATAACATCGTTCATATCGTTCTAGCACGTCTACCAAATGCACCTGAAGGCACACGCGGTATCTCACTATTTATCGTACCAAAATTCACGCCAAACGCTGAAGGTGAAGCTGGCGAGCGCAATGCCGTAGTTTGTGGTTCAATTGAGCACAAAATGGGCATCAGCGCATCTTCGACGTGTGTATTGAACTTCGACGGCGCAGTCGGCTACCTAATCGGTGAACCGCATAAAGGCCTAAAAGCTATGTTCACTTTTATGAACACGGCTCGTATCGGTACTGGCATCCAAGGTCTGGCCCATACTGAATTGTCTTTCCAAAACGCCTTGCCATATGCCAAAGAACGCCGTTCTATGCGTACGCTATCTGGTACTAAAGATCCTGAAAAAGTAGCTGATGCTATTATCCATCATGCCGACGTACGCCGTATGCTACTGACGCAAAAAGCCTTTGCTGAAGGTGGTCGCTCAATGATTTATCATTCAGCACGTTATGCCGACAAAATGGCACAAGGTATCGTTAATGGCGATGATGAAGAGTTCGAAAAATGGGATGACAAATTGGGCTTCTATACGCCAATTCTAAAAGGCTTCTTAACTGAGCTAGGTATCGAAGCTGCCAAGCATGGTCAGCAAGTCTATGGTGGTCACGGCTACATCAAAGAATGGGGCATGGAGATGATCGCTCGTGATGCTCGTATTGCGACGATGTACGAAGGGACTACTGGCGTACAAGCACTTGATCTACTAGGTCGTAAGGTTATCTTGCAGTCTAAAGGTAAGATTATCCGTGATTACACCTCTAGCATCATGAAATGGTGTGGCGAGTACGCACTCGATAAAGAAATGCGTAAATTCGTTTGGGCACTAACCAAGCTATGTGCTGAGTGGAACACCTTGACGGTACGCTTGATGCTGATGGCACGTAAAGATCGTGAAATTATCTCAGCGGCGTCAGATGATTTCCTAATGTACTCAGGCTATGTGATGATGGGTTATCACTGGGCTCGTATGGCAGCAGTCGCTTACGAAAAGCTAGAAAATGGTGGTACAGAAGCACCAGAATTCTACAAAGCAAAAATTCAGACTGCTGAATTCTACTTTGATAAGTTGCTACCACGCACGTCTGGTCACGCAGAAGCGATGGTTGCCCCAAGCGAAAGCATGACATCAATGGAAATCGATCACTTTGCGTTTTTAGACTAAAACTGACTAACATAGCATCGATAATCAATAAAAAAGCGCCTATTATTTAGACGCTTTTTTGTGCTTAACTGAAAATCTGCTTATACAGAATACACAGCAATGAGCTGTTTAAGGCGAGTACTGTTAGCTATCAAGCATCTTCTTATGATAGACCGCACTTATCTCTTCAACTTCTACACATATCTGCAATGCCGCACGTCCTGACTGCTCTGCACCTATTTTTTCCTCGATAGTAGCAACCAACAGTTCAGCCAACTGATCACGAGTGGCCGTATCGCGTCCGCTCATCAGCTTTAGGTGAGCATAAATAAATCCATTGGCCTGTTCATCGTCTTCAACACCAACTAGAAATGACTTAATAGGTACAATGCGGGCTTTTATATCAGTAGGCAGCTTAAACTGACCACTATCCCACAATACTTTGTTTAGCGATTTGAGCAGTAATTCTTCGTGAGCGATACTGACGTTAGGTGTCACTTGAATGGTTAAATGTGGCATGAGCATGTCCTTAAATGTAGATAAAAATTAATAGATAAGCTGGCGTATAAGTCTACGCCTTATTGCTATGGTCAATCTACAATAATCTTGCGCCAAAATATCTTCAATACAAGCAAAATCAATATAGATTACTCATAAATATGCTTAGCAAAATTACCGACATGGCGAATTTATAATATGCAGATGATAGCCACCGTATAACATTTTACTCATCAGTGATATCACTAAAGCAAGCATCAAGCGTCGCGGCCAACTGTGCAGGCGGCAATTCAATCTCTAGACCGCGGCGACCACCACTTACATAAATAGTGGCATGATCTTGAGCTGTGCTATCTATCACGGTTTTTAGTCGCTTCCTTTGACCCAGTGGACTGACACCGCCCAACACATAGCCTGTGCTTCGTTCTACTTGTTTGGGGTCAGCCATCTGTACTTTCTTGCAGGATAGCAATTTGTTAGAAGATAGCGCCTTGGCCATTTTTTTAAAATTCAGTGTTTTATCGACTGGTAATATCGCCACAGCGAGTACACCAGTATCGGTGGTCACTACTAAAGTTTTGAACACTTGTGTTACCACTACGCCAAGTTTTTCTGCGGCTTCTAAACCAAACGATGCGGCATTGCTGTCGTGAGTATATTCGTGTACTTGGTAATCAAGGTTACGTTTTTTGGCAAGATCGATAGCTGGAGTCATAAGTTTTAGGCTTAATAAAGTGAAATTGAAAAGTGGACGCTATATTTATGAGTCATCGGTGATAAAAATATATTATTACGC
The DNA here is from genome assembly GCF_039762275.1 of Psychrobacter proteolyticus. Lineage (GTDB taxonomy): Bacteria > Pseudomonadota > Gammaproteobacteria > Pseudomonadales > Moraxellaceae > Psychrobacter > Psychrobacter proteolyticus_C. The sequence goes on from NZ_JBDLOB010000002.1 coordinate 390,025, forward strand.
TAAATATATGAACTTTCAAATGTTTGAGCATTTCGTATAATTGGTCACTCACTACAGCGTAACCAAACCGTATTAATATTGGTAGTATATACAGACACTATATATCGCTTTGGTGGCTTTTATGGCATCATAAGCGCAACATATTTGACTATTTTTGATACTGATTATGATACCGAAGTTCCTAAAAAAACGGATTTTTAAAGCGCCGGTCGCGACTGATGGCACTGCTAAAGCTGATGGCGTCGCGACTTATAGCACTGTTGAAACTGACGGCAATGCAATCGCTACGAAGCCTTATTCTAATGCACCGATCAATCAGCTGTATCGTAAGCTGTCAGGTCAGATGCTCGATATCGCCGTAAAACCTAAGTTATTAGGCGAGCTACCTGAGTTCGACAATGATGATCAGACGCTAAGGTTTTATGTACTACAGGACTACTCTCGTTCCAACAGTATTCTGATTGACTTGCAGACGCAAGAGCATAACTTACCGCCTGCACTGGTTGGAGTAAATGATGCCGCCCATAATATTAAAGAAAATGCGGCCATCATATTTTTGAATCATCCAAGTGCCAAAGACAGCCAGTTGTCTCCTCGCCTTTCTCGCTTAGTATCTGCTGTATTACAATACCCCGAGCTAAAGGTACGTCTAGTGCCCGTATCGATTCTGTGGGGGCGCGCACCTGAAAAAGAAGATTCTCTATTTAAACTGTTGACTGCTGACAACTGGCAAGACCCTAGCATTACCAAGCAACTATTTAATATCGGGGTGATGGGCCGCGACACTTTTGTACAGTTTCACCCACCGCAAGACTTACGTACCATCATCAATGATAATCTTAAAGGCGACGTGGAAGGACCTGCTACCTTTGATTCGGTCGCTACAGATGCCCTTAAAGCAGATTTAACCGCGACGGATTCAGTCGATACAGAGTCAACGGCTACTAACAGTGATTCCTCAGCTGACGCTGAGCAGACACCAAGCTATGCGCTAGTCGCATCGGCTGATAGTAATCGTGAACTGGTTCGTATGTTGCAGCAGCAATTGTCAATTTATTTAGATAAACAGCGTGCCAGTATGCTTGGCCCTGACCTATCAGATAGACGCAACTTGGTAGATAAGCTGGTGTACTCGCCAGCGATCAAACATGCGATCGAGATGGAAGCAGCCGAAAAAGGGACCAGCGTTCGAGAAGCTCGTAGTCAGGCTAGAGGCTATGCTAATGAGATGGTCAATGACTACTCTCATTCTATCATCCGTGGTTTTTACAAGTTTTTGACATGGTTGTGGACGCAGTTATATGATGGCGTAGAAGTTCATCACTTCGAGCGAGTACGTGACCTTGCGACCGATTACGAACTGATTTATGTGCCTTGTCATCGCAGCCATGTTGACTATCTATTACTATCTTATGTCATCTATAAACGTGGCCTGAGTATCCCTTATGTCGCAGCAGGTGACAATTTAGATGTACCTGTATTAGGCCCACTATTACGCGGTGCCGTTGCTTTTTATATTCGTCGTAGCTTCCGTGGTAACGCGCTATATACCGCTGTACTGCGCGAATATATGCATACCCTTATCGCGCGCAACACCCCGATTGAATATTTTATCGAAGGGGGTCGCTCACGTTCAGGTCGCCTGCTACCGCCGAAAATGGGTATGCTAGCGATGACCGTCCATAGCCAATTACGCCAAACCAATAAACCTGTGGTATTTATTCCAACTTATATTGGTTACGAGCGTATTATGGAAGGCGGCACGTATGTTGGTGAGCTAAAAGGTAAACCAAAAGAGTCAGAGTCTTTAATCGGACTACTCAAAGTTGGCCGCAAAATCGAACGTATCTTTGGTAATGTGCACTTGAGCTTTGGTACGCCGTTGCATCTTAGCGACTTTATGACAAAATTCGATGTGCCAGCCAATAGTTTGCCATCTGATCGTACTGACTCGCCGCTTGATGAAAAGACCAGCGCTATGGTTGATAACATCGGCGTGAAAGTCATGCAGCATATCAATAAAGCTGCAGTCGTCACTCCTGTCTCGCTACTGTCATTAGTTTTACTATCGGCACCGAAAGCGGCATTGGATGAAAATATTTGCCGTGAGCAAATTGCTTTGTATCAAGGTCTGGCTCAGCAGTTGGTCTACTCAGATGATACGGTTATCACTGATATGACGCCGCAGCAAATCATTGATTATGGTATCAAGTTAAAACTTATTGAGCGTACGCCGCACATCTTGGGTGATATCATTCAGGTCGCAGGTAAGCAAGCAGCATTACTCAGCTACTTCCGTAATAACATATTGCATGTCTTTATTTTGCTGTCATTCCTGTCTGCACTAGTCGCACGCAATGGACGTATCAAACGCAGCCGTCTCGATAGTATCGCTGAGCAGCTATATCCGTTCTTACAAAGTGAGCTATTCTTGTATTATCCAGCACATGGTTTAGCTGATACGCTCAATAAGAAGGTTGATAATCTGCTGTCTCATGGGCTCATCGTTGACTTAGGTGATGATACGCTCAGCGTTCCTGAGTCTAATAGTAAGCACTATCAGCAGCTGCAAGTGCTAGCCACTCCAGTTGGTCAAAGCCTTGAGCGTTATTTTATGACACTTGCCCTACTCGCTCAGCAGGGCTCTGGCAATTTAACTGAAAACGAAGTTGTTGACCTGTGTCACCTACTTGGACAGCGTTTGTCTGTGCTTTATGCAGATGATATTCCCGATTTCTTTGACCGCGCCTTGTTCACCAGTTTCATTAGTGCGCTGACTCGTCTTGACTATCTACAAAAAGACGATGAAACAGGCATACTGACTTTTGATCATCGCATTAACGATATCGCTCATCATGCTAAGTACGTACTAACGCCTGACATGATGCAAATCTTGCAGCAAGTCGCTAGTTTGGACGAAGAAGAAATCACTCACGCCATTACTGAGATTAGTAATAAAAAACAGCGTAAGTTTGGGCGTAAGCGTTAGTCTTAACAGCTGTCCATACTCTTTAAGATTTTAAGCTAAGCAAAAAAAGACCTCTAATAGTTAGAGGTCTTTTTTATTGAATTTCAATACACTAAACAGCCGTATTAGTTAGTAATTTTCTTATACTTGGCACGTTTAGGACTGGCGTCATCACCCATTGTCTTTTTGCGATACGCTTCAAACTCAGTATAGTTACCGTCGAACCAGACTGGGCCTTCTTCTTCGAATGCCAAGATATGAGTTGCGATACGGTCCAGGAACCAGCGATCATGCGATACGACCATTACTGTACCTGGGAATACTTGAATCGCATCCTCTAGTGCACGTAAGGTTTCGATATCCAAATCGTTTGATGGTTCATCGAGGAGCAATACGTTTGCACCTTGCTTTAGCGTTTTCGCTAACTGCAAACGGTTACGCTCACCACCTGATAATTGACCAACGTGCTTTTGTTGATCTGAACCTTTGAAGTTAAAACGTCCGATATAGGCACGGCTTGGCGTGGTGTAGTCGCCAACGGTAATGATATCAAGGCCGTCAGAAACTTCTTCCCATACAGTTTTGTTGTCATCTAGATGATCACGTACCTGACCCACATAAGCAACCTTGACACTTTCACCCAAATCAACTGAACCAGTATCTGGGGTATCGCGCTCAGTAATCATGTTAAACAGCGTGGTTTTACCCGCACCATTTGGACCGATAATACCAACGATACCACCAGCTGGTACATTAAAGCTTAGGTTTTCATACAGCAGACGATCGCCAAATGATTTAGAGATATCATTAATCTCAATAACCTTATTACCCAAACGTGGACCAGGTGGAATATAAATCTCAGAGGTCTCATTACGTTTTTGGAACTCAGTTGAGTTCAATTCTTCAAAACGCTGTACACGAGATTTAGACTTAGCCTGTTGGCCTTTTTGGTTTTTGCGAATCCACTCAAGCTCTTTTTTCAGCGCTTTAGCAAATGATTCTTCTTGCTTATTCTGCTGCTCTAGACGCGTGTTCTTTTGCTCTAGCCACTCAGTATAGTTGCCTTCATACGGATAGCCATGGCCACGGTCAAGCTCCAAGATCCACTGAGCAACATTATCCAAGAAATAGCGATCATGAGTAATGGCAACGATCGTACCACTGTAGTTCTGCAAGAACTGCTCTAGCCATGCCACAGACTCGGCGTCCAAATGGTTGGTCGGTTCGTCAAGTAATAGCATGTCAGGGCGCGACAATAGTAGACGGCATAGTGCCACACGGCGTTTTTCACCACCTGACAGTTTGCTAACGTCAGCATCCCATGGTGGCAGACGTAGCGCGTCGGCTGCTTTTTCTAGCTGGTTATTTAAGTTGTGCGCATCCCAAGACTGGATGATATCTTCCATCTTGCCTTGCTCTTCAGCAAGCTTATCAAAATCAGCATCAGGCTCTGCGTATTCAGCATAGATAGCATCTAGACGTGCTAGCGCATCTAACGCTTCGCGCATACCGTCTTCGACATTACCACGAACGTCTTTGCTATCATCTAGCTGTGGTTCCTGTGGTAGATAGCCAACTTTGGTACCTGCTTGCGCGCGTGCTTCACCACTAAACTCAGTATCCACGCCTGCCATGATACGTAGCAAGGTTGATTTACCTGAACCGTTGATACCCAAAACACCGATTTTGGCACCAGGGAAAAACGATAGGTTGATATTTTTTAGGATTTCACGCTTAGGGGGAACAAGTTTTGACACGTTGTTCATCGTGTAAATATATTGAGCCATTAACACTCCGATAGACTGCATAGAAGAGAACAGCAAATGCAACTCAGCGATGATGCCAAGCGTGCCGTACCTCAAAATCAGGGTTACAAATTATAGGTCATTATCGCATTGTGGCGCATACCCTGCAAGCTGACAGGTTGTTTTACCAGTTGTTTTACTGTTTTTGACAGCAGGCTATGCCTTTTGGCTATAAAACTCGCTTTAAAAAATAACTCAAGGAGTCTTATCTTAATGAACTAACTTAACATTTTGATTCATTAGCGTTTTATAAAGACCACAAAAAATAGCATCAAAACTTTCGCAAATTTAATCAATAGCCGTTAGCATGTTAGTGTGGCTTAACAAGGTCTAATGGTTCGATTATCAAAATCGATTGATCATCTGACCTTGTGCTTGTCTCAACACTCACTTTCATAGCAATCATACAGGTACTGATAATATGGCCAACGGCTATCGCCCTGAAATAGTTCAACGTGCGTTTGTCGATTTTATCGGATCGCGCTTACATCCGTTTTGGTCATTGATGACGCCCAAGCTACGCCTGATCGCTCGCTATACGTTAAGTGATGATTTGATAGCACTTCGTTTTGAGACCAATCGAGCTTTTAGGCAGCAGACTTCTGAGCTGATGGGTGGTTGGCAAGGCGGTCAATATCTTGATTTGCGCGTTTGTATTGATGGAGTTTATCACCAGCGTAGCTACTCGATAGTGGGCTTGGATCATCAACCCCTCTGGTGGCTCGACGATGCTACCGAGAGACATACGGCAGACCAACGTCATACGGTAACTATCGCGATTAAACCGCAAGGGTTGGTATCTAACCATTTAACCAAGCAAATGCCACTGGCTAGCGTCGTTGATACAAGCCTGCCACTTGGGCATTTCACTTTGGAACAGACCTCGATAGCAGCGCAGAACACCTCAAACGACAACAAACCTACTCCTTTGCTATTTATTGCTGGTGGTAGCGGTATTACGCCTATGCTCGGACTTATCAATCAAGCCCTGAGTAATGGACATCAGGTGACGCTATTGCATTACAGTCGAACTGTTTCATCCAAGCTGCAACATCAGTGGCAACAGCTGAGCGATGCATATCCAGACTTCATTTATCATCTAATCCATACTGAAGATCCGACTACCTATTTGGCTGGCGAACGATACTTGAGCGCAGAGGGTTTGTTATCACTTAATTTACCATTGGTAGATACCAAAATATTTGCGTGCGGTTCACAGGCTTTATTAGCTGGCTTATATAAAACAGTAAACGAGATTAGCGTGCTACAAAACATCCAGCTACGTGACAACATTATCGTAGAAAATTTCGGTAATGCATTGACTGATTTTGATGGCGACGGTAATCAGTTACTAGATAATGCACTACAGACAGAGTCGCATACGGTGTATTTACGATCACGGCAACGGCAGTTCGATAGCGACACTACATTACTCGTTGCTGCCGAAAATGCAGGTATACGACTAGCACATGGTTGTCGGCAAGGCATTTGCCAGTTGTGCCGCTGCAATAAAGTCAGCGGCGTGGTCAAAAATATTCAAACAGGGAAAGTGAGCGGGGATGGTTACGAGTCTATTCAGACTTGCATCAATATTGCCATAACTGATGTGGTTCTCGATGTTTAATGACTAATTTAATAGAACGACTGGCTCAATAGAAAACATATGCTAGACAACCTATGAGAAATAGAAGACAAGCGTTACTTTATAGGCTAAAACTCAGATAACTTATCAAACCGGATGCAGTGCTGCTTATTCATGCCGTTTCGGTTAAGGATTTATTTATGCGCTTACTACCACCCGTTACTACGCCACAATCTGCTGTGCCTATTTTGACGCCCCTGTCCGATGCACAGCTAGCGAAAAACGCGCCTTTGCCTTTGACGCCGCAAACGCCGTACTCGCAGCTTAATGATAAAGCAATCAATGATAGCGTTCAGCCAGACACATCGACACGGACTCGCTACCCAACAGTAACTGATGCCCCCTTATCAAAGCCTCAAAGTGATGCTTTAGCTGCAGAGCTCAATGCCCTGTACAAAAGCGTCATGGACTCGCTAGGTAGTGAAGATGCACGCTACATACAGCGGATATATGCCACCGTGGTATATAGTGAAGTTATTGCCCGTGGTTTACTTGCAGCGGCGGGGCGTATGCCATCGAAACGCAGTCTGGTCGCTACTTGGCTACTAGGTACGTCTTTACTCAGCTTTAGCAAAATATTGAACAATATGGAGCTGGGTCATAATGTCATGCATGGTCAATATGACTGGATGCAACATCCGCACCTTAATAGTCAAAAATTCGACTGGGATATTGTCTGCCCTGCTCCATTATGGCAACACTCTCATAATTATCTACATCATACTTTTACCAATATTGTTGGCCGTGATCATGACGTAGGCTATCACTTAATTCGAGTGACTGATGAGCAGCCTTGGACACCAGAAGATCGCTACAATATGTTTAGTACAGCGGTACTGGCATTTGGCTTTGAATGGGCAGTAGCTTTTCACGACATCCAAATCAGTGCAGATGAATACGCTGACTCTCCTAACTTGCACAAAATCATGCAGCAAAAGTCTCGTGCGTTATTTGCCAAAATTGGACGACAAATAGGTAAAGACTATATTGCACTGCCGTCTGTAGTTGCGCTGACACTAGGTCGTCGTAGCGCCTTCAGTACGCTGAGCGGTAACATGACTGCCAACACTGTCCGTAACCTATGGACGTGGGCAGTGATTTTTTGTGGGCATTTCACTGAGCAAGCGCATATCTATACCCATCTCGATGCCAATGAAAGTAAAGGCGACTGGTATGTACGCCAAATCCTTGGCTCTAGCAATATCAAAGGCAGCAAATGGTTTCACCTTTTAACAGGTAATTTGTCTCATCAAATTGAGCATCATATATTTCCTGATATGCCAGCTGGCCACTATGCAAAGATTGCACCGCAGGTACAGGCCATATGCCTTAAATATGGTTTAAGCTATAACACTGGCCGATTTGGTACGCAATTAAAGCAAGTACTGGGACGTATTTATCACTTTAGCAAACCTAGCGAAAAAGAATGGCAAGCCTATGTGCAGTCAACGAAAAATGCAGATAGTACTACTCATAAAGATGATAGGTCAGCGGCCAATTTAGAAAACAAATTAGAAGACAAATTAGCGATAGAGAATACTGGTGGTCTCACTCGCTTTTTACCTCCAGTCGTTCGTAAAGCCATATCCTATGCATGGTGACATATTCAGATTTGCAACTAGATACGGTCATGATAAGGTAGGACGGAAGACATAGATGACGTTAACAGTCGTCCTATCTACCATTACGGTAAGTGTCTAGATAATTGAGCATCAAACCTACATACTAAACTGGCACTATCAGAATTAATAAAATATTTAGTTCATAATAAAAATTCGATAATAAAAAATGGAGTATATTAATGAGTAACCAAACCTCTAAACCAAATTTAGACATTGTTCATAATCAAGCAGCAAAACGTTTTGAGACCTCTATCGATGGTCAGACAGGTTATATTAGCTATCAAAAAAGTGCTGACAAGTTGGTCTACGATCATACTATCGTACCGCAGCAATTAGGTGGTCAAGGCGTTGGTTCAGCACTCGTTAAGCACGCGCTAGATTATGCACGCGAGCAAAATAAAAAAGTGGTACCGCAATGCTCATTTGTCGCATCATACATTAACAAACATCCTGAGTATCAAGATTTGATTTAACTGGCTACATAATTAGGCTCAACTAATTCGTTAATTAGGCTCAGTTAAGTAACATCGGACAAAGCAGGAAATGTCTGTAGATATTTATTTCGCATAGGAGACATACCCTAGCACCACTTTTAATAAACCAATTCGACATAACAATAAAGGTTATTAATATGAGTAGTTTATCTGACAAACAAATCAATCTACAGCTAGAAGAGCTTGCTGGTTGGCAGCGTGACGGCAATAGCATCGTCAAGACCTATCACTTTAGCGATTTTATCGAGGCTATGAGCTTTATGAATCAAGCGGCATTTCATGCTGAAGCGCTTGAGCACCATCCAGAATGGCGTAATACCTACAATATCGTAGAGGTTCGTTTAACCAACCACGATACAGGTGGTATATCTAGTCTGGATATTCGTTTAGCCAAGCGTATGGAACATATTATTCAGCCCAAACGGTTGTAGTAGAAAGTCTATAATGCATACCTTGATACTAATTATCTTGGTTCTGTACTGATTATCATAGTTGAAGCAGACAAAAAAAGACCCTCAATTGAGGGTCTTTTTTATAGTAGGTATTTACAAAGATAAGCTGTGTTTACATTTTACGACTGACAAAGGCAACGATAAACAAAATCACAGCGACTGCTAAGAAAATGTATGCCAAATTAGCAGACAATCCTGCGACACCGCCAAAACCTAGGAAACTCGCTAATAATGCGATCACTGCAAAAATAATAGCCCAACGAAACATAATCTTCTCCTCAAATAATGGTAAAAAACAGATATTAGAATTTATATAGCATCTATTTAACTTGTTTTTATCTAATGCTAGTTATTACTGTTTACGCTTATAGATTAGCAATGTTCGTCTCTAAAAAACGTTCATTTTAGTAATAATATCGGTAGGTTATGTAAAGTTTGTAGTAACTGTTAATGTCTATACCTCTTTTTCCTTAATAGATGATATTTTCGAAATAGAATTATATTTCTGAATACAGCGTTATTTAACTGAGAGTTCTTAAACTAAGCGCTTTTTACCTGAATGTGCTTTTATTGAATACTCTTTTACTGAACGCTACTCTTCTAACTGTATGCATAACTATTTTAAATTTCTAACGTTATATGCAATGTCGTATGGGAGGTAGGCTGCAAACTATAAACTGTAGCGACCTCACAAACCTCTAACCTAATCAAACGACTTGGTTTATAGTTTACTATCCACTTATTCTCAAATCTATTAAGGACAATACATATGGATACCAATACGGATACTGAAACCCCTATACAAAAAACCAGCGGCGACACACGCCCTTATGCAGTCATTCTATATGGTGCGACAAGCTTCGTCGGTCAGATCACTGCCCACTATTTAACCAATTTTTTATCAAATAATAAGAACGAAGATGGCTCAAATGTATCATGGGCAATCGCAGGTCGTGATGAAGATAAACTCAATAAGTTGCAGGCCAAACTTGAGAGCAAGGTAGACATTATCATTGCTAACAGTAACGATGCTGCCAGCCTTGATAAGATGACAAAGCAAACTCAAGTCATCATCTCTACTGTCGGCCCATATCTGAAATATGGTGAGCCACTGATTAAATCTTGTGCTGAAAACGGTACAGATTATGTCGATCTTACTGGTGAGGCTATTTTCATCAAAGATATGATGGATAAGTACCAAGACATTGCCAAGCAAAGTGGTGCCCGTATTGTTAACTCTTGTGGTTTTGATTCTATACCTTCAGATTTGGGTGCGTACTTTACCCAAGCTAAGGCAGAAGAAAAGTTCGGCGAGACCTGCAATGTCATTCATATGCGTGTCAAAGCAGCGAAAGGTGGTATCTCAGGTGGTACTATCGCATCGATGGCATCGATATTTGAAGAAGCTGGTGAGGACAAAGCACGTCGCAAACAAGTGGCCAATCCATATCTGTTAAACGATGATACTGATGCACCAAACGTACGTCAGGATAATGTTAGCAAACCTTTATATGACAGCAATCATAAGCGCTGGTTAGCACCGTTCGTCATGGCGACCATCAATACGCGTATCGTACATCGCAGCAATCAGTTGCTGGGGTATGACTATGGTCGCGATTTTAAATATGATGAAGCGATGTGGATGAAAGATGGCGTCAAAGGAAAACTGTCTAGCTATGCTATGAGCGCAGGTTTATTAGGCTTTGCCACTGCGATGATGATAAAACCAAGCCGCGAGTTACTATCCAAGCACGTTTTACCAAAAGCTGGCTCAGGCCCTTCTAAGGACGAGCAAGAGAATGGCTACTTTGATATTCGTCACTTTGGCCAAACGGCTAAAAATGACACTATTACCGTTAAAGTAACAGGTGATAGAGATCCTGGTTATGGCAGTACCTCTCGTATGATTTCGCAGGCGGCATTATGCTTGGCACAAGATATTAGCAAAGAGGACGTTGGTGGTGGGTTCTGGACACCAGCATCTGCGATGGGAAATAAGCTAATAACACGCTTAGAAGCGCATTCTGGTCTTAGCTTTGAAGTGATTGATAGTTAATCTATTGAGTGAGAACAAAGGCTCAATGTCTTTATGACCGTATCTTGATTTCGAGATACGGTTTTTTTTATGGTCTACTCTAAATATTTAGACGAAGATTAAATTAAGAACAACGTATTTTTTTGGTGAACAATGTTTCTGTTTACCGATTATTTAATACTTTATGATACTAACTACTAATCCAGTATTGCTACTGTCATTTTATAAATATTGTAGAAAAATTATATGCAAACATTAGTTTAATAAAGTATATGTTATTAAAAAGTTTATACAATAGAATTTAAAAATTATCTAAATACTGGTTTTGAACTATAAATAAAAACTGTTGATAGAAGTCTCTATAATGCTGACAAATAGCACTCAAAAAACTATTAATAACAATCAGCTAAGTTCAAACAACAACTATAAGCAATCAAACATTCATATTTTTAATACTAGAATTGTCGGTAGATATTTGTTATTAGCAGACTCATTTATTAACAGCTTTAATAACACAATCAACCTTTGCTACTAATGAATCTTTAACAAAATTTAAAGACAGAATACTAGCTAGACTTTAGATATGGCAGTTTCATAACGTCACAAGAAAACATTAAACTGTTAGAACCTTAATGAGTTTGCTACTGAAATATAAACTACATCGTTGATAATTTGCATACAGTATTTACAGACACCTTTAAATAAAAACGGCTCATCATTAAATATGAGTTATCGTTTTTAACTATTGCTAATTATGTATCATGGAGTTCTATAATGAAAAAGAATATTTTATCACTAATCGTCGGCGCTACCCTTGTATTACCAACTATGGCAATGGCGGCACCCGTTAACAATAGCGATCTGATGCCAGCAGATATGCGTAATGCTGCTGTCGAGAGCACTTTACAGGCTGAAATAGAAGGTCCTGATGGTGAGTTGCTCGCGACCCAACCTGGCGCTGTAGATGTCGAAGCGTCAAATAATGCTGATGTCGATATGGATGATGAAGCAGATGAAATGAATGACGAAGCTGACGATATGGATGATGCGGCACGCGATGACAATGCAGCTTTGAGGAATAACGCTCAAGCAACAACCAATGCGGCAGCAATGACTACTGCTACAACTGCTCAGGCTCCTGTACAGAACGCTCAAGCGCCTAATATGCAACACAGCAATGCAGACTATCAGCCTTTAATCGCTGGTGAAGCGGCTACTGAGAATAAAGTCGCAGATGCTGCTAGTACTTTGCAAGAAAAGAAAAAAGACAAGCGTGGTGAATTATTAGCTACTCAGCCAGCAAACGTACAGTTTAAAGAGAACCGCCGTATCGCTGTATCACGTTAAGCAGATAGGTAGTTTATTTGATTAATTTGTAAGCGTATTACTTATATAAAAAGGCAGCCATATGGCTGCCTTTTTATTGTACATGATTATAAATTTTAGCTATTTTTAGCAGCATTTATTTCTTATTTTTAGTCACACCAGCTTCTTGTAATAAAGCGCCGAATGTACCCATTTTACTTGGGGCTTCAGCTTTATCATTTTTCACCGGCTTACTACGATTGCTCGCGTTGTCTTTATCCTGACGCTTGCCACGTGGCTTAGACGGAAGTTTGTCAGCAGCTGGACGGCTATTATTTGGACGGTCACTATTTGCATTATTATTGCGTGGACGACTGGTTTTCTCACCATCTGTACTAGCTGTCGTAGACTTGGCAGCCGTACGGACAGGTTTTTCAGATTCAGGTTTCATGCTAAAGCCGATACGACCACGTTTCTCATCGATAGAGATAACACGTACCGATACGATATCACCAGGTTTGACACGATTCATAGGATCTGCGACAAAGTCATTGGCCATCTGCGAGATATGTACCAAGCCATCCTGATGCACACCGACATCAACGAAACAACCAAAGGCCGTTACATTGGTGACTACCCCTTCTAAGGTCATGCCTTCGCTCAAATCTTTGATGCTATTGACGTCATCACGGAAATTGGCCGTTTTAAACTCAGGACGAGGATCACGAGCAGGTTTAGCGAGCTCTTCGATAATCGCTTTTACGCTGACATTATCATCGTTAGCAGCCAATGTAGTCGTATCAATCGTATTTAACACGCCATCATTACCGATGACTTCTGACAATGGCTTGCCCGCTTGTGCGAGTAAACTATCGACCAATGCATAGCTCTCTGGATGCACACCAGTGGCATCTAATGGATTGCTACCATTATGAATACGCAAGAAACCAGCTGCCTGCTCAAATGTCTTAGCACCTAGACGTGGGACGTTTTTAAGCGCTTCACGACTATCAAATGCACCGTGCTCTTTGCGATAGGTGACAATTTGCTGCGCTACATTGCGGTTAAGACCTGCGATGTGAGCCAAGATAGCTGGACTGGCTGTGTTTACATCCACACCCACGGCATTCACGCTATCTTGAGTTACTTTATCCAGACTATCTGCAAGCTGGTTTTGATTGACGTCATGCTGATATTGACCCACGCCAATGGCTTTTGGATCAACTTTCACAAGCTCTGACAATGGATCTTGCAAGCGACGAGCAATAGAGACAGCTCCGCGTACAGAAACGTCTAGATTAGCAAGCTCATCACTAGCAAGTTCACTCGCTGAATAAACAGACGCGCCCGACTCATTAACAATGACAGCTTTGGCTTTTAGTGCATCGTTCGCAGCCAAAATCTCTTTGATCATCGCATCTGTTTCGCGACTTGCCGTACCATTACCGATAGCGACCAAATCAACGTTATAAGTACTCAACAGCGCATCGATGACTTTTTTGGCCTCATCCATCTTATTATCAGGGGCAAACGGATACACTGTCGCGATGACAGGTTTCTCTTCGCTATCTGACATGACATGACCTTGTGCATCGACGATGGCCATTTTTACGCCATGACGGATACCAGGATCGACACCTAAGATTACTTTAGGACCTGCAGGTGCAGACATTAGCAAATGCTGTAAGTTGCTAGCGAACACATCAATCGCATCCGCTTCTGCGGCTAGGCGCTTTTCAGTTAACAAGCGGTGCTCAATATGCGGACGCCATTTGTCTTTCCACAAGCTACTGGCTGCCTCTGCCAAAAATTCACGGCGTGCTGCTGGGGCTTTAGCATCGACATCGAAATGACTGATGATTTTTTCGATAAAGGGTGCGTCTTCGCCTTCAATCTTTAGACCCAAGACGTTTTCTTGACGACCGCGCAACATCGCTAATAGGCGATGATTTGGCAGTCGAGCAAGGCTTTCGCTATGCTCAAAATAGTCTTTGAACTTTTCACCAACCTCGCGCTTTTCTTCGCTCGCAACGCTCGATACGATACTGGCAGTTTTGGCAAAACCACTGCGTAAGTTGTCCAACAAACCCAATGCTTGTGTCCATTCATCAACGATAATTGCTTGTACGCCAGCGAGTTGTTTTTCGATATCGCTAAAATCAACTTCGATTTCATTACCACTGTCATCAGTGATACTTGACTGGACTTGATAATCAGCCAAGGCATCCATCGGGGTGATTTCTTGGGTCAAGACCGCTTGGGCAGCAGTATCAAGACCAGCGGCGCGAGCTTTGGCAGCAGGTGAACGACGACGCGGACGATATGGCAGATAGATGTCTTCAAGCTCAAGCTTAGACGTCGCATTATCGATACGCGTCTGTAGCTCATCGGTCAGATTGCCCTGTGTGCTTAGCAGCTCAGTAATTTTGAGGCGACGTGTTGCCATGTCACGCTCATAATTAAGCGACTTCTCTAAAGCACGTAGCTGCGCATCATCAAGATTCTGAGTCTTTTCTTTGCGATAACGCGCAATAAAAGGAACCGTCGCGCCTTCATCATAAAGTTTGACAAACGCATTGACTTGAGCAGTCTTAATGCCAAGCGCGCGAGCAAGCTTGTCGTGAATATTCGCGTGTGTGGTTGCATCTAAAACCTGTGCATTTGTCGAGGTTTGAGATGACGTTAAGGTATCAGTGCTACTCATATACGTATCAATCGTTGAGAAATGTAGCTTTGCATTATAGCAAAAGCTGCATGAATAAAAATCCTTTTTATCTTTTCGTTATTTATTGCGCATTTTAGGACGCAAATCGTTCTATATCACACATCCTATGGACTTGTTAAACAAACGCATACAGCATTTATTATCATGGGTGATGCAATTCTCGGTGCAATCTTATACACTAAAGTATCAATAACACAAATATTGATATGTGCTGACATATTGAACAATAGTTTTTAATTTTATGAAGTGCTTATTCGTAACCAATAATTAAATAATGATAATTAGTGGCAGTGTTTTTGCTCATAGCTATTTACTTGTAGTTTCTGATAACAATAATTTTTATAAAAGGATGCCTGTATGACTGATAACAACAGCCCTGACACGTTAACTCAGCGTATTTTAGTCGTCGATGACGATGCTCGTCTGCGCTCTTTGTTGCAACGCTTCCTAGAAGACGACGGTTTTGTCGTTCGTACCGCTCATGATGGCAGTCAGATGGACAAACTCATGCAACGTGAGCTTTTCTCTTTGGTCGTACTCGATTTGATGCTGCCAGGCGAAGACGGTATCAGTATCTGTAAGCGTCTGCGTGAAGACAATGCAGATATTCCTATCATTATGCTGACTGCCAAAGGTGGCGATGCTGACCGTATTGCAGGTCTAGAAGCGGGTGCAGATGACTATCTGCCCAAGCCTTTTAATCCAAAAGAGCTGTTGGCTCGTATCAAAGCTGTATTACGTCGTCAAAACCGTGAATTGCCAGGTGCGCCAAGTCATCAAATGGAAGTGGTCGAGTTTGGTCCATGGACACTAGATCTATCGACTCGTACGCTCAAACGTGATGGCAACGTAGTCACTTTGACAACAGGTGAGTTTTCAGTACTAAAGGCGCTTGTACAGCATCCACGTGAGCCATTGACCCGTGATAAGTTGATGAACCTTGCCCGTGGTCGTGAATGGGGTGCGATGGAGCGTTCTATCGACGTCCAAGTATCACGTCTGCGTCGTCTGATTGAAGACAATCCTTCACAAGCGCGTTATATCCAGACCGTCTGGGGCGTTGGTTATGTGTTCGTTCCTGATGAAGCTGAGGTAGAAATCATCAAGAGTGAATAACTTTTGACCGATCTAATTTCTTTTAATATAGGCCGTGTTTGGTTACTCTCAAACACGTGCCGATATGATGAGCCTGTTTGTGAAAAATCCAATTATTTTCCAAAACATACCCTGCATATTAGTGACAGGGTTTTTAGGTGCTGGTAAAACCACCGTAATTAATCAGTTACTGGCCACAAAACCTGATGACGAACGCTGGGCTCTCTTAATCAATGAGTTTGGCCGTATCGGTATTGATGGCGCACTTCTAGCAAGCTCCCAAGATAACGATCTTGAGCAAAAAAATATCGCCATTCGTGAGGTCAGTGGTGGCTGTATTTGCTGCACCAGTCAGCTGCCCTTACAAATTGCAATCAGTCGCCTGCTCAGTGAACATCATCCGCAGCGATTACTCATTGAGCCCACAGGTTTGGCACATCCACGTGAGCTGATACTACAACTTAGTGCGCCGCATTGGCAAACTGCCCTAAAGATGAATGCTGTGATAACCGTACTGAGTGGCGAGCAGTGGCAACAGATTAAGTATCGTGACCATGATGGGTTTCAAGCGCATGTCCGTGATTCCGATGTGCTGATAATCAATCGTTATACCCAATTAAATACTAGCGAAAAACAAACCCTACTAGAATGGATAACCACCCTAAATTCACAAGTAAAAATCATTTGGGCAGCATCAGGACTAACGTCATCTGAGGCAACAGACTCATCAGATAAGTTTGTAGCAAATAAACTTGTAGCAGATGCATACTCTAAAATGTTAAATGACCAACTGAATAAGCCCAGCTATATTATCTCGAATCAACGAAAAGTCAGTATCTCGAATCCTCAAAAATCGATGATTGGTTTACAGTCTCAAGCCAATTCTTTAGCAGCTGCGCCATCATCGAGTTCATCTACCGATGAGAGCGAGGCTCAGGCCAATCCTCAGACCAGTGCTGATAGTGGTCTCCCTTATCGCTACCATGAAGAGCAGCAAGATTTTCAATTGGCTGGATGGCGACTACCTGCACACTACATATTAAACGCTGACGATTTACAGAATTGGTTGTTAGCATTGCCAAACTGGCAACGTATCAAAGGCGTGGTGCATACTTCTGATGGCTGGATGCAGATCAATTTTAACCCTGGTAGTCTAACCACCAGAACCATCGACCCACAGACGGATAGTCGATTGGAAATTATTTTGCAATTAGACAATACTGTCGATACAAATACTGTCGATACAGATATAGAAGAAACTGAGAATGATGCCAAAGCGTCATCACTATTGATAGATTGGGAAGAGTGCGATCGCGAACTGATGGCACTGGTTATATAGCAACAGACAAAAAAAGGGCGGACATTGCTATTTTATCTAGCAATGTCCACCCTTTCTTTTTTCAACATAATTAACTATTTTTTAACGCAATTGACTGTCTTTACTGCCACGACGATTAAACAGCTCAGCCGCTTTTGCTTCTTGTTCAAGCTCCGTCTGACAGCTAACGCAATGCTGAATACCGGGCACCGCTAGTCGACGTGCCTCTGGAATAGGCTTACCACATTCGTCACACAGCTCAGCACTTACACCTGTTGGCAACGAACGTCGCGCGCGTTCCAATGCATCATTGACAGTTGCATCCATCTGTTCGTGCTCAGCACCATCTCTTGACCAGCCACCTGCCATAATCTTATCCTATTTTTTGTTCATTATAATTAGACAATACAAATGTCTTTAATAACAAATAGATGGGGCTAGCTATGGTTAATTGCAACCTGTGATAGTGTATAAAATCATCCATAAAGAATGACGTAATTATTTTGACTCACCTTAAAACTTCGCTACTAGTCTTTTGGTTGTAGCTCAATGACTTGCCCGCGTACGCCAATACTTTCGTCACTCATCAGACAAACATAGCCTGCCATGATATCTTCAGGTGTTTTTAAGCTCATAGGGTTTTCACCTGGATACGCATGCGCACGCATATTGGTGCGAGTACCACCTGGGTTGACACAATTGAAACGTAGATTAGTGGTGTTCTGAGTCTCTTGAGTAAAGATATCACTCATACCTTCTACTGCTTGTTTGGAAAGTGCATAAGCACCCCAAAATGCGCGAGGATGTGTACCTACAGTGCTAGAGGTAAAGACAACAGAGCCATGATCAGCATCTTTTAATAGCGGCAATAGCGCTTGAGTCAGCATAAAAGTCGCTGTAAAGTTGACTTTCATCACTTGGGCGAAAGTATCGACGTCATACATCTCAAGCGGCGTCAGTTGTCCTAATACACCAGCATTATGCAATATGCCATCTAACTGGCCGACTTCTTTATTGATTAGCCCTTCGAGCTGCTGCATTTCAGCGTAAGTTGCCCCTTCTAGATTCATCGGCAACATAGCAGGCTGCTTACCACCAAGGCTCTCAATCTCATCGTAGACATATTCAAGCTTGCTACTAGTGCGTCCTAATAATAAAACAGTGGCTCCATAACGCGCATAGGTCAATGCGGCAACACGGCCAATACCATCCCCCGCTCCTGTTACCAAAATAGTCTTACCATCTAGGCAGTTACTGGACGGTACAAAGTTACGAATATCATCATGAGTCAAAGGCTGAATAGGACTTTGAACAGTTTGTTTATTGTCTTGTCGATCGACTGGTTGGTTATTATTGTCACTCATGGCATTACTCACTACTTATCATTAAATCGTTGAGGATATGTGCTTATGGTTGTAAATATGGTGATATACAGCAGTCTATAAATACTCAAACTTACCAGACGATAGCAGCAATTTATTTAGCTGCTCAGGCGTATCCGTAATATAGTCAGCGCCCCATTTTTTCAAAGACTTTTGATCTTCAGGTGGAATATATCCATAAGCGGCCAAAATCGTTGGCATGCCAGCAGCGTTGCCAGCTTCAATATCACGTACATGGTCACCGACATAAAGTACGCAGCCTGCCGCCCCTCGCGGAATACCGAGTTTTTCTAGCGCCATGTACATTGGCTCTGGGTCTGGTTTGGTACGTGATACGTCATCTGGACAGACCAAAACCGCACAGCGTTGATCCAGTTGCATCTCACTTAATAGCTTTTCGGCTAAATAACGTGGCTTGTTGGTAACGATACCCCAAGGCACACCTTTTGCTTCAAGCTCAGTCAGCACCGCTTCAAGCGCCTGAAACACGCAGCTATCGACACAGATATCTGCTTCATAATCATCTAAGAACTGCTGACGAAACTCAAGCAACGCTTCCTCGCTGACTTCAAGCTGATCGTTATGTCTTAGCATCAATTGCACCATAGCTGAGGCACCCGCAGAGACTTGCTCACGGATTTCTGCTTCAGGCGGTGCCTGCCAATCGTTTTCGAGACTCATCTTACCAATGATACGAACAAAATCAGCAGCAGTATCGATTAATGTCCCATCAAGGTCAAATAAAACAGCTTTTACAAATTGGGTCATAGTGAAGGCTCTTGAGATTGATGACGTGTTTAGTGAAAGTATGGCAAATAAATGGCTGCGTGCAGCATCAAGCCAGTGGCTTTTGTACGGCTATCATATAATTAACATCGACATTTTGGGCAAGCCAGTAGCGTTTGGTCAGCGGATTATAATGCAAACCGATAATATCCTGACGAACAAATCCAGTATTAAGTGCCATTTTGTCTAATTCAGCTGGCGTAATAAATTTGGCATAGTCATGGGTACCACGATCAAGCAACCGCAGCACATACTCTGCACCAACGATGGCAAACAGATAAGATTTAGGATTGCGATTAATCGTTGATAGTACACAGACACCGCCAGGAGCCAGTAACTCATAACAAGCCTGCACAATCGAGCTAGGATCTGGCACGTGCTCTAACATCTCCATGCAAGTCACCACATCAAACTGACCAGCCTGCGTTTTTGCCAATTCTTCAACAGGTATATGCTGATAACGAAGCGTACTCTCCAACTGGCTTTGCTCTGCATGTAACGCAGCAGCTTTTAGGTTCTCTGTACCTAAATCAATCCCTGTCACATCAGCCCCGCGGCGTGCCATAGATTCTGACAATATTCCGCCGCCGCACCCTACATCGAGTACTTTTTTGCCAGCAAGTCCTTGCTCAGCGGTTTTATTAGCAGCGTCTTGATAGCCACGTTTGACGTTTTCTTCTATCCAGTTTAAACGTAATGGATTGATCTCATGTAGCGTTGCAAACGCCCCTGTATTGCTCCACCATTCACTCGCCAAGTTATTAAATTTTTCGACTTCGCTAGGATCCACGTTGATGGTGTTAGACTCTGTATTATTGAAAGCGCTATTGTTATTTTGATCACTCGAAGTTGATGAAGAATTTAAAGCTGAGCTCATGGTATATTCCTTGATTGTCACTATCGTTATTATCGTTTACAGTGCACGATTATGTGCTTAATATTAGCATGAGAGTAGCAGTTTTGTCGTAAGCACATCGTCAGCAATTGTGAATAGGCTTAAACTTTACCCTGTTTTTTGGGCAGTATCTCAATATAAAAGAGCTTGTCATTCTCGTGACAATATCGCATCCTGATACTTTCGACTGTCTTAAATATTACATAGAAATAAAGCAGACGTTTGAGAAACAGTAGGTTCAGAAAGTAACAAGCAATATACCTTAAATAATAGCTAACAGCTTTACAACTATCGGTTAAGAATGCGATTCACAAGTACATACATTTTACGTTATCATAGTCGATACTTTGCTATTGTTCGATTATACTCGACACTGTCTGGTTTAGACGCTTTAAAAGCTATATATTTTAAAATGTCACATGTTTAACAACCATATAGACACCAACCTCTTAACCCATTCTAAGTCTCCACACCTCAAGGATAAAGTATGAAACGTGTCATCACACTGACTGGTCTAGCCATGGCCATTGGACTTGCCTCTATGGGCGCACAAGCTGCAGACTATGTCGCTGGAAAAGATTACCGTGTGCTAGACAACCCAGAGAAAATCAGCGGTGATGCTATCATTGTTCGTGAGTTCTTTTGGTATGGTTGTCCACATTGTAATGCGCTTAACCCGCACATGGAAAAATGGGCAAAAACTAAAGACAAAGACGTTGCCTTCTTCAAGACACCAGCGGCACTTAACCCTGTTTGGGAAGCCAATGCACGCGGTTTCTATGCGGCTCAGCTTTTAGGCTTTGAAAGCAAAACTCATGACGCATTATTTGACGCTATCCATAAAGATGGCAAAAAACTGTTTGATCAAGCGTCACTAAGCAAATGGTATGCATCAAAAGGCGTTGATGAAAAGAAATTTAACAGCCTATATAACTCATTCGCTGTTGGTACAAAAATTGGTCGCTCTCAAGAAGGCGCCAAGCGTTATCAGATAACTGGTGTTCCATCTGTCGTGGTACAAGGCAAATATGTGGTAACTGGTGAAAACGCTAAAGTCGCTAAAGTTGTTGACTATCTAGTTGATAAAGCCCGCGCTGAAAAGAAATAATTCAAGCCATAAGTACTTGAATAACTCACATGACGTACGATCTATCTATACGCCATGAACAAAAAAGCCAATCATAAATTGATTGGCTTTTTTGCATCTTAACCTTTTAGCTATACGTCTTTTAATCACTCATTTTTAACTACTAATCTTTCAACTAATAAAATTCTAATTAATAGATTTCTAGCTTGGTTATAGATGCTATTTCTTCAGCTGCGATAAAATAGCCACTTCACGAATATAACTTGCCAAATCTGCTTTAGATTCTGCCAGCAACTCATCATCTTGCATATGTTTGGCATACTCTATCCACAATAATAACTGATACATACTGTGGTGCTCAGAAGCTTTATATTGCTTCACAAACTGCTTGAGTGTACCTTCATCATTGATGTTTAAACGCTCGTACCAGCTTTCTATTTTTGAGACTTGCTCTTTAGGAAAAAAGGCATCAAATAGTGCCTTTATCAGCTCATGACGATTCTCTTCAATCATAAGCTTGCCAACACGTTTGGTCTGACGATTACGAGCATTTGCGCTAGTAATATCAGCCAATGCCATTAGCTCCGCCATAAAATAATCACTGGCAGGTAAGGCTTTTAGCTGTTTTTTCGATAAGCTAGCAAGCGGTATAGATAATTGCTGCAAGCGCTCATGGGCTTTTTTGAGTTCTGTGCGCGAAACGCGCATATCCTGTTCTTTCCAGTCGATCATAAAAGCTTTCCAAAATAATAATTAATAAATTAAATAGTGTCTGATATCATTACCAACGACTTTTTTCGCGGTGTTTTGCCAATACCTTCACGCCTTTAGGCATGGCCTCAGCAAGGCGGCGTTGTAGATGATCAGTGATAAAAACAGAGCGATGTTTGCCGCCTGTACAGCCTATGGCAACCGTGACCGTATGACGATTATTGTGCAAAAACTCTGGTAGCCAACGGGTCAAAAACTTATCGATATCACCCATCATTTCTGCTACTTCTGGATAATCTGAGAAGAATGCACCTACCTCAGTATCCAGACCTGTCGAGTCACGTAACTCAGGATTCCAGTGCGGATTCGGTAAAATTCTAACATCAAATACAAAGTCAGCATCGATAGGGCTACCGTATTTAAAACCAAAAGACAGTAGATTGATGACAATCTGATTGTCCATGCCTATGTGTTCACGCAGGCTGTCTTTTAACTGATGAATATTTAGGCTACTGGTATCAATCCTAATATCAGCATGACTAGCAATTGGCTCTAATAGCTCAACTTCTTTTTTGATAGCAGCAGGTAAATTAAAGGCTATATGCTTAGCGTTATCACTATCGATATCTTGTGACATTAGAGGATGTACGCGTCGCGTCGCATTGAAACGAGCTATCAGCGTACTCTCTTGTGCAGTCACATATAAAATCTGTACCGCATGAGACCCATAAGTCTCCTTGAGAGAAGCATATGTCACTGCAAAGTTAGATAAATCAGCACGTGGCGTTCGAATATCGACACCCAGCGCAATACGATGAATGCCGCTTTCATTGACCAGTTTATGAGCAGCATTAGGTAACAAAGACAGCGGCAGATTATCAATAGAGTAATAGCCTAGATCTTCTAAGATATTCAATACTGAGGTTTTACCAGATCCTGAACGCCCTGAGACCACCAATATACTGAGCTTATTCGTAGACGTCTGATCCGCTATCGTTGCTGCTGCATTACTATTTTGATCCTGACTTACACCCATGATCTACTCATCCAAGTCTATTGTATCTAGTCTACTGCTATGTCATAAAAGCTAATTTACCACTACCAACTGATTGTCTAACAAACGCGCTTTTCCTAGCCACGCTGCAACTAAAATAACGATATTTTTGTTTTCTATATTAAAGGCTTTAGAGTCACTTACGACAGAACCTAACTCATCAGTCTTTATTTCCAGATAATCAATAATAAAACCTGCGTCACTAATACGTGTCCGCGTATTTACTAATAGCTTATCAAATGCTTGCTGACTAAGAGCCGTACTTTTCAAACTCTGCGCTAATTCTTGCAATGCTTGATGTAATACAGGGGCAACTTGACGCTCATTTGCACTTAAGTATTGATTGCGCGATGATAGCGCTAAGCCATCATCAGCACGAACAATAGGCGCACCAATGATATTAATAGGATAACTCAAGTCACGTACCAACTGCTTAATGATAGCAAGCTGCTGATAGTCTTTTTGTCCAAATACTGCCACATCTGGTCGTACGATATTGAATAGTTTAGCAACAACAATACCAACACCATCAAAGTGTCCAGGACGCGATTGACCACATAACTGATTGGCAATAGCACCAGCCAACACCGCAGTAGGTGGTGGTAATACTGGATACATCGCATCAATACTAGGTGCAAACACATAATCTGCATCAACTGTCGCAAGCTTAGCCACATCTGCATCTAGCGTACGCGGATAGCTGTCAAAATCTTCCCCAACGCCAAACTGCGTAGGGTTAACGAAAATACTGACCACCACTACATCTGCATGCTGCTTGGCAATTTTTACCAGCTCAAGATGACCGTCATGCAGATTACCCATCGTTGGTACTAACGCAATGCGCTGCTGACGGTCTTGTTTGTCACGTTGTTGACCACGATAAGGCTGCAGCGCTTCACGTAGTGACGAGATATCATGATAAATAATTGGAGACATGATTACTTTTCTTCTATTCAGACGTTCTGTTGTTCAATAACTTTAATAACTTCAAAATCAGCTAAACTGGTGCTGCTCAGTCGGGAAAATACCTTCGCGTACTGACTGCTGATAGAGCGCAAAAGCACCTTCGATACTGTGTGCGCTATTACGCTCATCGGTTAAGAAGTCATGGACAAAACGTGGCACTCGGCCATGCGCCATACCTAGCATGTCATGCATCACCAGTACCTGACCATCAGTATCGGCTCCAGCACCAATACCAATGACTGGCACGGCAACAGCTTCAGTAACGGCTTTTGCAAGCGCCGCTGGAACACATTCTAGTACTAGTAATGCAGCACCAGCATCGACGACTGCTTTGGCATCAGCAAGCAGTTTATCAGCCGCTTCATCACCGCGACCTTGAATTTTATAGCCACCAAACACGTTGACTGATTGCGGAGTCAAACCAAGATGTACACAAGTTGGCGTACCTGCTTGCGCCAAGGTCGTTACCAATTCACACAGCTCGCTACCACCTTCGATTTTTATGACATGCGCCCCTGCTTGCATTAGTGTGCGGCTATTAGCAACGGCTTCTGGTAGTGTCACATAACTCATAAACGGTAGGTCAGCCAATATCAGCGCGTGTTTGTTACTACGGGCAATATTGGCAGTGTGATAAGCCATATCATTGACTGTTACAGGTAGTGTCGAGTCATGGCCTTGTACAACCATGCCCAAGCTATCGCCAATTAAAATCGCATCAATTTCGGCTTTTTCCATCATTCGTGCAAACATCGAGTCATAACAGGTCAAGCAAGTGAACTTGGTACCTTCTTTTTTAAACTTATTTAGAGTAGATAATGTTGTCATATGACCCTCAATTAATCTGCAATGCCTTTGATTATCAATACTGCTACTATTCTAGCTATGATCGAGAAGTCTTAGACCAATATCCCAATCACCTATTACTTAGCATTAGTTATTTATAATCAATCGCTTGATAGTAATGTTAAACCTGTCCAGTCACGACTTTGTGCATAGTCACTTATCGACTTACCTGCGATGGTTAAATTTGATGCCACCTCTCGCAGTGGTATTAAGACAAAATTGCGCTCACTTAAACCAGCGTGCGGTATTGTCAGTGTTGGATCAATAATCTGTGTCTCGCCGTATAGTAAAATATCAACATCTAGACTACGTTCACCCCAACGGCGCAAACGTGCTCGCTTAGCCATGCTCTCTAACTGCTGACAAAAAGCAAGCAGTTCATAAGGGGTAAGTGTCGTCTCAAAACCAGCTACTGCATTGACAAAATCAGGCTGGTCTTGTGGCCCCATCGGTGCTGAAGCGTAAAAAGAAGAGACACTTACTTCACGTACTTGCTCATGTGCTCGCATTACTGCAAGCGCCTGCTGCAAATGATCGGCAGGCGAACCTAGCTCATTAGCGAGGTTGCTACCCAAGCCCACATAACAGGTAACCCAGTTACTATTATCTGTACTGTTATCCATATTATGCGCTTTCAGTACTAGGCTGACGGCGGCGGCGCTTTGATGGTACAGGGCCTTTGTTATCAGTTACTTTTATAGCAGGTATCTGATCATTCGTATCTTGCTTCGCTTTAGCAGCCTTTGCAGTAGTTGCTTTCACCGATTTCTTGGCTCTCGCAGGTGCAGCAGTTTTTGTAGCGTCTTTGCTATCTACTGTCTTGCTAGCTACTTCCTTTACGCTTTTAGTATCGCTTTTAGCAGTGGATTCAACTGCAGGTTTAGGCGCTTTTTTCGCATACTTCGCTGCTGATTGTGCTTTGCTATTACTACCCTTCGCATCGCTATTGCCTTGTACTTCGATATTGCTCGCACTATCTACAGTAGGTTGACGACGGCGACGCTTATGCGGGATCGGCTCGTTATTCATACTGACTAATGCAGGTGATCTTGCGATCGAGCGAACTGGTCTAGCCTGATTAGCTGACGCTTGAGCTTCTGGCTGATTAGTATTAGACGGCTGAACGTTATTTGAGCGCTCAGCTTTAGCCGCTTGCTTTGGTGCATCTTGATTGGTTGATGCTTGCTTTCGTACAGGTGCTTTGCTTCGCTTCGACGTATCGTCAGCTGACAGTTGCTTCTGTAAAGGTGGCACAACATTCTCGTGCTCGATAACAAATAACGGCTTAGGCTTTGCCTGTTGACTTGCCGATTGTTTGTTATTAGCAAGAGACAACTTCTGCAACTGAGCAAGCTCGTTATTGTCTTGCTCTACTTGCTGCACGTTGTGTCTGCCGCTGTCATTGCGACCAGCTTTAGATTGACTGGCAGCGCGGCGGCGACGGGCTGGAATATTTGACGAATCATTTACCATTGATTGCTCATTTCTACCTTTTTCAGCACAGTCATCGGCTTTGTTTTGCTTTGTACTATTCTGATTAGGTTTTGCGTTATCAGTAGTTTGTGTTTTTGATTCTTGACGATTACGTCCGCGACCACGTTGCCCTTTTTTATAAGCACCTCGGCGAATATTTTCATCAAACTCATCAATCGCTTGCTGCTGCCCTTGTTCAGACAATGTTTGATACGTCTGCCACCAGTCACCCATATCATTGGTTGACTCTGATAGCGGATGCTCAGCATCGCCACATTGCTCACGCAATAACAAAAAGTCAAAGCCAGCACGGAAGCGCGGATGCTCAGATAGCTGAACGATTTGCTTGCTACGTGGGGCTGCAAGTTTCGGCTGCAATATCCAGATATCACGGATAAATTGCTCAGCAAATTTTGGAATAGCGGTTTTGATACGCTGACGGTCTATGACTTTACCAGCAGCATGCATTTGCGCTTCGGCGAACGGCATATTGCGTTTCTTGGCTTTTGCTAATTGATGTAGGTAATTTTCCCACAGTAAGGCAGCATAGAAGAACGCAGGGTTGATACTCTTGCCCGCTGCAATACGCTTATCAGTATTGATAGCTACCTGATTGACTAAAGAGCTTGGCTCAGATGGTGGATAGATAATGAGACTATCAATCGCACCTGATTCAAACAATAATGGCAATAGGGGTACTAAATAGCCACCAGTAAACATCTTTTGCGTTTCATCATAGAGACGATGCGGTGATATTTGCTCAAGCAGCGCCCAGTTTCCGTCATTAAATTGAGCAGACAACGCTTCATCAAACTCAAAACCCAACTTGGCCTTGAAACGTAAGGCACGGAGCAAGCGCACAGGATCTTCTTCGATACGTACTGGCGCATTGCCCAATAGACGAATGATTCTTTTATCAATATCATCAAGCGCGCCGCAGAAATCATGAACGATGCCTTTGAGCGGTTGATAATAAAGCGCATTAATAGAGAAGTCGCGACGGGAGAAATCTTGTTGGATATCGCCCCAAACATTGTCGCGCAGAATCATACCGTCTTGATTGGTATTAGCATCACTGGTTGGTGGACCACGGAAAGTAGCAACTTCAATCAACTCGCGACCTGAATACACATGCGCTAACTGGAAGCGGCGACCGATAATGCGGCAGCGCTTACCAAAGACATCTTTAATCTCATGTGGCTTGGCATCGGTGACGGCATCAAAGTCTTTCGGGCGCAGACCTAATAAAGTATCGCGCACACCACCACCAACGATATACGCATCAAACCCAGCACGGGTCAATGTGGCAATCACTTCAGTAATGGAATTGGGTAATTCAGATTTGTTCAGTTCTAACTGCTTGGCGGCACGCTCGGCCATGCATCTACTCCTCGCCGGTATTCTTTAACTACCCCTGAATAACACAGCGTTTATCAGGCGGATGTACCCGCTAGTTTAACAAATTTTGGACCTACTGGGGGTGTTATGACATTTACTTACATGCTATTTTGTCAATATTGGGGTTAATTAATGCAAAACACCCTCATTAATCGCGCACGCTTAAACGTCTTTGGTTTTTCTCGACCGTTTTTGCGCCAATGCCTTTCACCTTTGCCAGCTCATCCACTGTCTTAAAATCGCCAAATATATCACGATATAAAATTATTGCCTGCGCTTTACTGCTGCCGATACCATCTAACGAAACCAGCTCTCCTTCATTGGCTCGATTGATATTGATGACTTTCTGCTCACGCGCTTGTGTGATAGCTTTTTCTTTTGCGATTAAATACTCATAGGCACGTTTAGGGTCGTCAAAACAAGGATCTGCATTGGCGTTATTGAGTGCGACCACAGACAATAGGAGACTAAAAACTGTGGTCGTCAGTAAGCTGACAAGTGAAAATTTACGATGAGCGTTCATGCTGTTTCGCCGCTTCCCACAGTGCATCCATTTCTGTTATATCGCTGTCTTCAAGACGCTTGCCAGCGAATTCTAGCTGCTCCTCAATATAACCAAAGCGTGACTTAAACTTGTGCACGCAAGTTAAGGTAGCCGCTTCTGCATCAAGGTTTAGTTTACGTGCAACGTTCACGAGTGCAAACATACAGTCGCCTAACTCCTTTTCGACCTCTCTGATGTTAGCTTTGACCTCAGCTGTAGACTTATCTGTTAGCTCATGTTTTAGCTCAGCAATCTCTTCGTCTAACTTATCTACGGCACCTGCAATACCTTCCCAATCAAAACCCAACTTTGACGCTTGCTTTTGTACATCTTGCGCCTGCATCAAAGCGCTACCCGCTTTGACTTGATCTAAGCGACGCTTTGATTTACCACGTGCTTCGCGTGCCTGCTGCTCCTCAAGCTTGATTTCGTCCCAGCGTACTTTTACTGCCGCATCGTCTTTGAGCGTTTCAGCTTCAAACACATGTGGATGACGGCGAACCAGCTTCTCTTGCAAAGTACTGATAACATCGCTCATATCAAAGCGCCCTTGCTCCGCATACATCTGACAATGAAACACCACTTGCAGCAGCACATCGCCAAGCTCACCTTTGATGTCTTCATCATCGTCGCTTTGTACCGCTTCGCCTAGCTCGTAAGCCTCTTCAATGGCATACGGAATAAGGCTATGATTGGTTTGCTTTTTGTCCCACGGACAGTCTGCCCTTAGTCGTGCCATCAACGCTAACAAATCATCAAGCTGGCCAGTGGCGTCTGGCGTTCCTTGTACAGGCTTAGGCACGGTAATTTTATTGTCTGAAATACTCATAAGGGCGGCTCTTATCGTTTTATATGTTGTTTGCTGATTCGTCTAATAGTTAGTGTATCATTGAACACAGCTTGGCTTATAATTGTGCTACTGACGTTTTTCATTTTACCACCGCTCATGCGCGAGGAATTTTATCATTATGCTCACTTCTGCGACTACCAGCTATCAACCAGCCGCAAAATTCGACCCTATTACTATCAGCTCATTTAAGGCCTATGACATTCGGGGTGAGCTTGGGGTCAATCTCGATGAAGAGATCGCCTACCGTATCGGGCGCGCGTTTGCACAGATTTTGTATCAGCGTTATCAGGCAGCGGCTCAAACCCAAGCCGATGATGTAGCAACTCTAAAACCTGCTATCGTTATCGGTAGTGATATTCGCCACTCTAGTGAGCAATTAAAACAAGCCGCTATCAAAGGCATCGTTGATGCAGGCGTTGATGTTATTGATTTGGGCATGAGTGGTACGGAAGAAGTATATTTTGCTACCAGTCACTATCAGGCGTTAGGTGGTATCGAAGTAACTGCCAGTCATAACCCTATCAATTATAATGGCCTAAAACTGGTTAAAGAACATTCAAAACCAATCAGCGCTGATGATGGTTTGGCAGAGATTCAAGCACTGGCAGAATCTGGGCAGTTCACTACGGATAATCAATCAGGCAAATTGCGGTTATTGACGGATAAAAGCGCGTACATCAATCATGTTATGACTTTTATCGATACTGATAAACTAAAACCACTCAAACTGGTCGTTAATTCAGGCAATGGTAGTGCAGGTCCTGTGGTCGATTTATTAGTTGATAAATTAGCACAAGCAGATGCACCGATTGAAGTGATTAAATTGCATCATACTCCGGATGGTAGCTTCCCTAACGGCATCCCCAATCCAATGATTGAAGCCAATAGAGTGGCTACCCAGCAAGCCGTTTTGGAAAATAATGCTGATCTTGGTATTGCTTTTGATGGTGACTTTGATCGCTGCTTCCTATTCGATGAACATGGCGAATTTATCGATGGTAGCTATATCGTTGGTATGCTCGCTCAAGCATTTTTGAACAAATACCCAAGCGAGTCAATCGTCTATGATCCACGAGTGATTTATAACACCGAAGCAGTGGTAGAAGAACATAATGGTAAGGCTGTCATTAGTAAATCTGGACATTCATTTATCAAGCAAGTCATGCGGGACTCAGGTGCCATATATGGCGGTGAAATGTCCGCCCATCATTATTTCCGAGACTTCTTCTATTGCGATAGTGGCATGATTCCATGGTTGTTGACCATTGAGCTGTTGTCTATCACCAGTAAAACCTTATCAGAATTGGTCACAGGCTATATTGCTGCCTATCCTAG
This sequence comes from Psychrobacter proteolyticus, assembly GCF_039762275.1. Lineage (GTDB taxonomy): Bacteria > Pseudomonadota > Gammaproteobacteria > Pseudomonadales > Moraxellaceae > Psychrobacter > Psychrobacter proteolyticus_C. Next base: position 420,813 of record NZ_JBDLOB010000002.1, read on the forward strand.
CTCAGGTGAGCTAAACTTCCGTCTTACAACCTATGACGCACCAGCTATCATCGATGCTATTGAAGAGAAGTTTAGTTCACAGAATCCAAATAAATCAACACTCGATGGTCTCAGTCTGAATTTTGGTGACTGGCGCTTCAATCTGCGTGCATCGAATACCGAGCCGCTTATCAGATTGAATATCGAAAGTCGCGGTGATCAACCGTTACTGGCTGCTAAAACTCAAGACATTCAACAATGGCTAGCAACGCAAGGTGCTGTACCAGCATAAAGTCATTAACCCATTAGAAACAGTTCTGACTGTCAGTCGAAAAAGGCTCGCTAATGAGTATTAGCGAGCCTTTTTTCTGTACACAGAAAACCTCAAATCAAACTATTTAGTTCGACCAATACCCATATAGTCACCTACTAAGCTATTAATTTGTGAGCGTGTCAGGGCATTTTGCGCATCAAATACTGGCATGGCTTGTTGATTGATTTTGCCAATATCTAATTGATCTCGCGGTGACCAACTAATGATGAAAATAGCATGGGTATCGCAAAGCTGTTGATAGGGACTAGTAATAAGCTCAAGCAATGGCTGTTGCTGATAAAGTTCGGCAAGCTCATGCTGTGCCTTATCGCTATAAACCAGTGTGCGAATATTATAAGACCACAGTAATGCTAACAACGGATGGATAGCTGAACCAGCGGTACGTCCTGAACCTGATTTATAACTACCGCCCCAAATCATGACCGTTTTATTATCGATAAAACCATCAAAATATTGCCAGAATTTACGGAATATCAGCTCTTTTTGGTCTTCATTGATATGCACAATAGATTGTAATAAAGGCATATCCAAACTGTGTGTGCGGCTTGACTGTTGCAATTTAGCCAGCTCAGTGGGCAAAGTATTACCACCGAAGCCCCACCCTGCTTTTAAATAACTGCTCCCTACCCGCTCATCCAATCCCATAATGCGACTGACTTGACTGATATCGACGTTTTGACTATCAGCCAAACGTGACATTTCATTCATAAAGCTTACTCTGGTTGCTAGCATCGCCATGATACTACTGCGAGCAAACTCTATCGTTGCGATATCAGCATGATGAGTAGCGCGTGCGTGCTGCATCAAAGGCTTCAGTATATTCAAGTGCTGGCTGCTACTTGCTGTCTTTTCACCCAGTAGCCATAACGAAGGATTCAACATCGAGCTATACGCATCGCCATCTTGTAAGAATACAAATGGCACATAGTAGACCCAAGCACGCTGTAAACGCTGAGCCAAATCGGCTACATGGCCTAATTGCTCAATGCCGCTCATAATTATAGGTAGCGCCTGCTGATGGCTTTGATTAAACGCGGTAATCCAACTGTCTTCTGTCCATGCTAGCTTGACACTGTCTAAAAACAACCAATAAAGCGTCAAAGTATTTTGAGCATCAGTTTCGTTATGACCAGCTGCTTCATAGCCTTTTATTAGTATATCGGCACTAACAGGTAATTCCTTACTGATAATGGCCTGCTGCTGCTCATACATTTGCCATAGCGCTTGCAGATGATGCTCAAAACTATACTGTTGTATCTGCTGCGTCAGTAGCGCCTTGTCTGCGTAAAGATGCACACACTGACCGAGACTTGCCAGCACCACTGCACTGGTAATCGCCTCTATACTGTGACCAATAAGCACACAAACTGTAGAGTCAGTTAATTGGTTTGGTTCAGATTTATTGTTATATTTATTCATATGGCTACCATCTAAAGCCGTTTCCATGAGCGTGCTTTCCTATATTATTGACACACCATTATCGCTAGGACAGCTGTTTGATACGCTGTAGTAATTGGTCAGTAGACGTATCAAATTGACCTTGAGAGTCTTGCTGGATATGCTGCATAGCATGGTGTACGGAGTCTGCCATTTGCTTGCCCATCTCGACGCCCCATTGATCAAACGGATTGATATCCCAAATACTGGCCATGACATAGACCTTATGCTCGTAGAGCGCTATCAATGCGCCTAAGCTATGCGGCGTCAGCTCATCAATCAGTAATGTGGTTGACGGTTGATTCCCACGGTAATACTTATATTTGTCTGCTTCGGAAACTGTCTGTGGATCGACCAGATCTGTCACAGCAGCATTGCCAAATGCCAACACTCGACTTTGCGCCAGACAATTCGCTAAAGACAATTCATGCTGTTGTTGCAATGAGGAGTTTCGCGCCTCATCACCGTAGCGACGTACACAAGCGATAAAGTCACAGGAAACCTGCTGCGTGCCTTGGTGTAGCAGCTGATAGAATGCATGTTGTGCATTTGAGCCAATTTCACCCCATAGAATTGGACACGTATCATAGTCAATATGATCCCCGTTCCGAGTAACAGACTTACCGTTACTCTCCATCTCTAACTGGGTTAAATAGCTGGGTAAATATCCCAATCGACCGTCATAAGGCAATACGGTATGCGCATTTACTTGTAAAAAAGTACTGTTCCAAACAGCTAGCAAGCCTAACAGTACGGGTAAATTGTCGGCAAAGTCAGCTTGTGCAAAATGCTCATCCATACTATGAGCACCACTTAATAAAGCCTTAAAGCCATTCATACCGATACGAATAGCAATGGCAAGGCCAATCGCCGACCATAAAGAAAAGCGACCGCCGACCCACTCCCAAAGCTGCAACTGATGTTCAGGATGAATTCCCCAAGCACTCATTTTTTCGCTATTGGCTGAAATGCCGATAAAGTGTCGACGCAATACACTATCTTCTGTGCCTGCACGGAGTTTTGCTGTTGCAAGTAGCCAAGATAATGCTGTCTTAGCATTTGATAAAGTATCAACCGTACCAAAGGATTTGGAAGAGATAATAAATAGTGTGGTCTCAGGATTTAAATGCTTGAGCAAATTATCAAGCTGAGTGCCGTCCATATTGGAGACAAAATGCACTTCAATACTGGTATTTGCCCATTCGTCGAGCGCTGTAGTCGCCATGAGTGGGCCTAGATCAGAACCGCCAACCCCGATATTGACAACATCTGTAATTGCCTTGCCCGAAAACCCGCGCCATGTGCCATTGCGCACACGCTCAGATAGGCGTGCTACTTGTGCCAAACTATGATGTACATCATCGACAATATTTTGTCCATCGACTTGTAATGTCGCTGTCTCTGGCAATCGTAATGCTGTGTGCAATGCAGCACGCTGCTCGCTGGTATTTACCATCACCCCTTGCAGTAATGAATCAATACGAGCATCCAGCTCACAACTATCGGCCAAACTTAGCAAATTAGACAATACTGTCTGATCAATACGTTGCTTACTAAAATCCATATACAGCGCACCAGCCTGCACGCTAAAATGCTTGGCACGCTTATCATCTTGCGAGAATAGCTGTGCAAGCGACCATGGATGCTTTGCAAGCGTTTGTAGTTGCTGCCAGTATTTAGAATGTCGAGCACTACTATATGCCTTGTCGCCCTTTATCTCATTCATCAGCTATTCATCATCTGCTAATTGCTGTTCGGCAAAGTAGATGAACGCCTGCATATACGAGCGCATATCGCCTGCATCGTAGCTATTGCCGCGCATAGTTGTGACATGGACACCATATTCACTAATGAGCGCATCAATCGCATCTGTCAGCTGAATCTCACCACCGACAGATGCTTTAGTATTGGCTAAGTAATCAAAGATATGGTTACTAAATACATAGCGTCCTACCACAGCCAGATTTGAAGGAGCAGCAGCTAAGTTGGGCTTTTCCACAAAACCAGCCACTTTAAAGCTAGCATTAGTATTTATTTCTTCATCAATCTCATTAGTATTGCTGAGCTTTTCATCTAGTTGAGCAATACCGTATTTATGCACATCTTCATCTGCTACCTGATCGACCAATATCTGTGAATGACCATCTGTAGAAAAGGCATCTAGCATAAAGGCCAAATTATCAGCTGACATGTTAGTGGTAAATGGATCAAGTACGACATCAGGTAACAATACGGCAAAGTCATGCTCACCAATGATTGGTCGCGCTGCCAGTACCGCATGTCCCAAACCTAACGCTTTACCTTGGCGTATCATCGATACCGTCACATCTTCTGGCAACCAATTTAAGCTATCAGCCAGCTTATCCTTGCCTTTATGACGCAATTGATTGTCCAACTCCGCATTGATATCAAAATAATTTTCAATCGCGCTTTTTTGCGCATGACCGACCAAGACAATATGCTTAATACCCGCAGCGATAGCCTCTTCGACCACGTAGTGAATAGCAGGGCGATTGCCAAGCGGCAATAACTCTTTTGGCACAGATTTCGACAATGGCAACATACGAGTACCAAAGCCTGCGACAGGAATAACAGCGTGAGTGATTTTTTTCATATAAATAAGACTGTTTCAAAAGTTAAGTGAGAATAAGGTAGTAGATAAACGATGATAACTTAACAAGTATCAAGATACATTGTATCCATTCGGGTTCATGCTCTGCCAACGCCATGTATTTCGACACATATCAGCAATCGATAATTCAGCTTGCCACCCTAACAGGGTTTTCGCTTTATCGGCACTGGCATAGCAACTGGCGATATCCCCTGCACGACGTTCTGCAAACTGATAAGGAATGCTCTGACCAGATATATCAGAAAATGCAGATACCAATTCTAATACAGAAGTACCTTTGCCAGTGCCTAAATTAATAGGTAAAAAGCCTACTGAGTTCTTTTTTGCCGTACCACCTTCATTTGGTCTGGTTTGTTTATTTAGATAATTTAGTGCAGACACGTGACCTTGCGCCAAATCAGTGACATGAATAAAGTCACGGACACCTGTTCCATCGACAGTAGGATAGTCATTACCAAAGATACTGAGCTTATCAAGTTTGCCGACGGCCACTTGAGAAATATAAGGCATCAAGTTGTTAGGAATATCATTTGGATCTTCGCCAATTTGTCCTGATGGATGCGCGCCTACTGGATTAAAGTATCTAAGAGCAATCAGATTCCAGCTGTCATCAGACACAGCTAGGTCTTCTAATATATGCTCAACGGTCAGCTTACTTTGTCCATAAGGATTGGTACAAGAGCGCTTCGAGCTCTCATCGATGGGTAAGGATTCAGGATCACCATAGACAGTGGCAGATGATGAAAAAACTATATTTTTAATATTATATTCTGCCATAACTTCTAATAATGTGATGGTACCGCTAACGTTGTTATTGTAATACAGCAATGGCTTTGCTACTGACTCTCCAACTGCTTTTAACCCAGCAAAGTGAATCACGCCAAAGAATTTGTGCGAAGCAAAGACTTCTCTCAGTAACTCAGAATCTCGTATATCCCCTTCGATAAACTCAACTGTCTGTCCAATAAGAATAGAGAGACGGTCAATCGCTTCACGGCTACTATTGGATAAGTTATCGTATACAACAATATCATAGCCTGCTTCATGTAGTGCTATACAAGTATGGGAACCGATATATCCAGCACCGCCAGTAACTAATATTTTATTCTTCATAACATCGATCCGTTACTTTATGAATTAGTTATTCGTCTTTGCTCATAAATGCAACTATACTGGGAACTATAATACATTGCCAACGTAAATATATTAATAATATATATCCAATTTTTCGCTACCAGCCCAAGCCGTCGCCTACTTCATGAAATTCAATAACTACTTAAAGCCACTATTGTCAGGTTACTATAAACACTATCGCTACCCTAACCAGCGTTTGGCGCTAGTGGTTGGTATGCTGCCATGGAAAGATATCGTCAACGAATGGGTGTTTGAGTCGGCACATGTACAAATACAACGACATTTTGATAAGCAGTATTTTAATCTTTGGCTCAAACCTTTTATCCAAAAGGTAAATCCTGTCATCTATATTTGGGGATATAAAGCGCCCCAATACTTTATTGAGTATGTCCGCGAGCAAGGTTTAGATATTTTTTTCTTAGAAGATGGTTTTATCCGTTCAGGTCCTGATGATGATAGCAGCATGCCACCGTTATCTATTGTAATGGATAGCCAAGCGCCATATTTTGACACAACGCGACCAAACGATCTGACAGACCTCATTGCAAATTTTGACTTTGAGCAAGATAACTATGATGAGGTGCTAGCACAAGAGATGCTTGATTATTATGTATCGCATAGAGTGAGCAAATATAATCATCAACCTTATGTCGATGTCGCACCAATATATGGTACTAAGAATAAAGAACGTATTCTGGTATTAGGTCAAGTACCACTTGATGACTCACTGAAATACGGTGGCGGTGAGGGTATTACTTTACTTGATGTAGTGAAGAAGGCAATCAAAGAAAGTGCTGACGCTCAGATAATCGTCAAACCACATCCAATGACGTTAGACAACCCTGACATTGTTAGTACACTTATCGAGCTAGATTGCCTTATCCTTACTCAATCTATTCATTTGGTCGATGCATTAGAGACTATCGATCATGTCTATACGATTACGTCGTTAGGTGGACTTGAGGCATTATTAAGAGGCAAAAAGGTCACCGTGTTAGGGCGACCTTTTTACAGAAGCTTAGCATTGATTAATCAGAATCAAATACACGTCAAAAAGAGCTTAATAACACCTCAATGGTTATATCTAGTATTCATTTACCAACTTTTATATTAATAATCTTCTAACTTACTCGGCATCATACTATTATTAGAAAAAGCTATTTCTACAACATTGCCTTTTCGTGTATAAAGCCATTTAAATCTTCTATCATATCGTTGAAGTTACTCGACATTTCCATTAATTTAGCTGTTTTTGCAGCAATATTGATATTTTTGATATTAATATCTTTAGTATAAATTGATAGTTTGCTGAACCTATCTGGAAAGTCCATTACAGAAAAGAAATCAAAAAATTTGAAGTCTTGATGTTGATCACGAGTTAAAAGATCATCTTCTATTTTTAACCAAATCCAAGGTATACCATATGCTTGGGCAATAATAACTCCATGTAACGATGACGAAATGCAGACTTTCGACGATGCTATTTGATTAATAACGTTAGCGGGAGTAGTCTGAACATCTACAACATTAAAATTTTCCATTAAGCTCTTTTCTGAGAGAAAATAATATTTATGCACATAATGAGGAACAATACAAATATCTTTATTTGCACTTTTATCAACTTTCGGTTCATACACTCTGGGTAATAAAAGCGCAGGATCTCCAAAAGATATTTCTTCCTCTTTAATATTTATGTGCTTGGCGAGCTCTTGATATGTTAATTTCCCTCTGAGGGATATAACACTTGTATCGTTTAGCTTTTCGAAAATCTTAGAAGATTTTCCTGTATCTAAAGGTCTAATTAATCCAGAACCCCATATCTTTATATTACGATGTGGTTGATACTCTGTCATTTGCACTACAGAACCAACTGTATATAGCACATGATCCGCACTCTTGTTTCTCATGTTTACACATTCAATATCAAAAATATTGTTTATTAATAATGGTCCAATCCAGTCACCAAAATTTGGTTTAGCATCCCACCAGAACGTTTTTAAGATTGGTTTCTCAGTGATATCATTATCATTAATTTTATATGAGCCCTCAATAAAAAACGGTTTGGAATTTTGAGCAAAACTATTTTTCTGATAAACCGTATTTGAAAATAGTTTAACGTAGTTATCTTTAAGGCTTCTTTTAGTTGGCAAATCTTTTATTTTATTTTCTGAATATCTTTTAGCTTCATCAAGACGTCCTATCTTGCTAAGCGTATTAACATAAAAGTTTATACCTAAAATATGACTTGGTGATTTTTCTTGAAGTATCTCAAGGGGCTCCAAGGCTGCATCATACCTTTTCATATTGAAATAAGCTTCACCTAGATACCAATAACCTATCCATAGATCTGGGTATAATGCAATTAGTTTTTGAGCCAACTCAACAACTTTTTCCCAATCATTTAGACTTTGATAAACTGTAATTTGACCTTTTAACCCTTGATGTCTTTTTGGAAACTTCAGCATTAGTAGGTCGAATTGTACATTAGCTTTATCATACTGAGCAGTGTTTTTGTAAGCCTGCCCGAGCCACCAATAAGAATGCCATAAAGTAGGGAACTTACTTTGGAAAACTAATGCACGCTCAATAACTTTATTCCAGTGTTTTCGATGCTGAGAAACATTAACTAGACCTTCAAGCCCTTGATGCTTCTTGGGAAATCTATCTAATAGAATATTAAATTGAACTACTGCTTCTTTATATTTACCTAAATTCTTGTAAGCTTGCCCAAGCCACCAGTAAGAGTGCCACATATCAGGAAACTTCTTCTGAAAAACTACGGCATGCTCAATCACCTTATTCCAGTCTTGTTGATGCTGAGCAATATTAACTAACCCTTCAAAACCTTGATACTTTTCAGGAAATCTTTGTATTAACAAATCAAACTGAATCTTAGATTCATCGTATTGAGCCAGGTTTTTATAGGCATGCCCAGTATTAAAAAGAATATTGTAATTAACAATATCATTTGATAGACCATCCCCTTGTATTATAAAGTTGGCATTCTCAATCACTTTATCGTATTCATTCTTCTGTAGCAGTTTATTAAGCTCATCAATTTTTTCATCTACGTTTTTCATGACAACATCATCCACGATATTTAAAATTATTTAAATAGTATTATAAAATATAAAATAAACATTCGAACATCTTATTGTTTCTAACAAGAATACTAAATAATATGTCTATTTTTATAACTTAGCCATTTTAACGATTGAACATACTCACATAACCACTCAATTCTTTTTTCAAAACTTAAATTTTCTAAAAACTCTTCATGGTAACTTTCCACATAAGAAGAAATAGATTCGGGACTATTAAATGTCATCTGATTACTATTACCATCTAAATAAAACATACTGCCTAAATAATATGTTTTCATTATTTTAGGAATTATTAACTCTTTATATCTGTGCTCATTTGCTACTACCATAGTCGGTATGTTCTTCACTAAAAGCTGCACTTCCATTGCTGAAATATCAGTTATTGCATGTGATACATTAGTTCTTCTATTTGGAGAGATATATTTAAATCCAACATGCAAAGCTTTTAATTTCTCTTTAAGAGATGCTTTACTGCTAATTATAGAAACCTTTATACCACTTTGAACAAGAATTAATATAATATTGTTCAAAGCAGATATATAGCTTTTATCTCGATGGCCTAGGTTTGGATGTTTCTGAATAATAACTTTCTCAACACTATTATTCTTGATAACTTTGGCTAGTAGATCTTTGATCCTGTCTGAAATCGAGGAAAAGTTTTCATCTGGAACCCCCCCTTCCCATGTAGGTGCATACAATAAAGTACGACTCTCTTTTTCATAAAAATAGTTGTTCTGTCCTACAAAGGTACTGCCCAATCTAATAACTCTATTATCTTCTATATCAGATTCAGTAAACAGACCCGCTTTTAAGTATCTATCAATACCAACTTGACCAGATGTTATAACATGATCATAGATACGAACTATTGGTTTGACAGAGGATTTTTTATTACTTTCACCATGTGTAATAAATACATGTGATACATTTCTAAAAGCAACCATACGACAATTAGATTGAGCATTAAATAAATAAAAAACTACTTTATTATCTTCGAATGAAATATCTGAATATTTCTTGATAAATTTATAACGAATATTATGATTTTCAAATAACTTTGAAATTACTTTATAATTCTCTTTATAATATTTTGCATAAATAGCAATGCATGAATTAGCATTGAAAACATTTGATTGAAAATAACTTAGTAACTGATCTATAGCTCCCTGTATCTTTGTATCAATATAAATATAATAGAGATTACTACTCATACTACTATTTATCCTTATCACTAATCATAAAGCCTTATAAAAATACTACAGATTTTTTATCTGTAGTATTTTTTCGTTAATTATATCTATAGCTTCTTTTCTCTGATCTATTTTCCCATCAAATACAAGCAGCTTCTTTCCTTCTATTTTGACTGCTTGCTCCTTTAAAGAAGATAAAGACTCTGCCCTATTTCTAGAAAACATCCAAACCTTCATCTGTTTCTTTTTCTCATTTACTTCAAAATCAAAGGCTACTTTATTATCATCTATGGTGAAATCTACTACTACTACCTTATTTTTAAATATCCAAGACCTATTAAATGTAGGTATATTTTTGAATCTTTCCTGAGTATTTTTTTCAATTAGATCAAGAGATTTTGATCTATTTGACAATTTATGAAACTCATCAAAATCTCCTGTTAAAAATAAAAGCGTTAATAACCTTTCATTTTCATAAATTTGAGAGAGACTAAAAAGCTCTCTATGAATATTAAAATACTTAGAAGTTAATTCGAACATATTACGAAATTTCATATTATTAAGATTAACTTTTCTTGTAAAATCTCTGATTCTTTCTACACTTCTAATGAGCCATGCATTATATAACTGTTGCTTATTGACATAGTCTTTATCATCATCCATGACGTAAATATAGTTCAAAGGCAAGTATATTGTCTGGTAAAACGATTCCATACTTATAGGCTTTTGGGACAAGTGTTCCCCTTCATGACTTAAAGCAGTATAATAAGCTTTGTCAGCTAATATAGAAACACGCTTTGCTTTAGATAAAACATTCATAACAAAAATCTGGTCTTCTCCCTTATCAACAGATTGTATAAATAAAATATTACTCTTATTTAGCAAACTTAATCTGATGAATTTTAAAGGGTTTAGTGCTCTTACAAGATGATTTTCTTGAATACTGGCATCGTTTACAAGACCGTTTTGAAACGGCCTACTTGGCACACTTCTACCATACGCCTTCATTTTTACATATACTATATCACTGTCATTCTTTGATGCCATCGCTATGCCATTTTCTAGTAGCTGCGAATCTACGTAGTCATCTGAATCTAAAAAAAATACATATTTTCCTAGACTAGCTTTTATTCCTTCATTCCTAGGTGCAGAAGCGTTTCCTGATCCTACTGGGCGCTTTAGTATTCTATAGTTTATATTTTTATCGATTAGAGACTCTATAGCATCTATGGAATTGTCTGTTGATGCATCATCTACAAAAATAACTTCCCATTTTGATTTATCATAAGTTTGTGAATTAATGGATTCAATACAAGGTTTTATGATTTCTTCTCGGTTATATACGGGTACTATTATGCTAACATCATATTTTTCCATTGCAGTTGAATCCCTTTCGGTTGTTTATTTAATAATTATATAACTTTTTTAACATCATACTTATGAAGCGTTACCTACCGTCTTTACGCACATCAATGACGATACCTGTTTTTTGAGAAGATAACGCTTTTAGACTTACTATAGCTACCTGCTCTGCATCTAATAATAGCTCAAGTGGTTCAATACCGAAGTTCGCAGTACGCATAGGAGTAGCTGTACGTTCTGGATTGATACAATTGACTTTGATACCATCATTTATCCACTCTTCAGCCAATGCTTGTGTGAAGTTTACAATAGCGGCGTTCGTAGAAGAGTATAGCGCATAGAATGCACGTCCTCTAGTATAAGAACTGGAAGTAAAGTTCAATAACATACCGCGACTCTTTTTTAGATAAACCTTACTTGCAATGGCTATATTGACGGCGCCTACATAGTTGATATTAATTAAAGAAGATATTTCTTCTAACTCGAGTAGGTCGATAGGTTTCTTTATGAGCAGGCCAGCAGTATTGACGATATAATCGATTTTTCCATACTCTTCGCTAACGGACTCTAAGAAACCTTTCACACCTTCTAAATCAGTAATATCTATTCCGTTATGACTACGACTAGCAACTTTTACTTTCGCACCATTCAAAAGAGCTAAGTTATTAATCTCTAGTCCAATACCAGAAGTCCCGCCAAATATCACTACCACTTTATCACGTAAGAAATCTAAGCTGTCGTTAGCAATAAATGCATTTTCATTACCTGCTTGTAGAAACTTCTCAGCAATAAATAAATCCATAGGATAGGTAACTTTAATATTTCTGTCGTCACCTGCAACAGTTGCCACTCTGACATGTGGCAACATAGCTCGAATAACACCACAATCACAAGTAAACTGTTTTCTACCTTTATCTATGGCCTGTTTATAAGCCTCTTGAATGCTACCTAATTTGAACCCTTGAGGAGTCTGTCCGCGACGCATCATCGAACGATTGGGTATGTTAGATATACAACCATCGTCATATACTTCTACTAACGTATCTGCTGATGGTATCACGACATCGATGGCATCAAAATTGTCTAGAGTTTCAATACAATCTTTTATAATTTGCTGTGTTACTAACGGTCTTACTGCATCATGAAACAATATTTTACACGTATCATCATTGTTTTTAAGAGCAGTCAATGCTGAATATGTCGAATCAAATCGCTCTTCACCACCACTAATAACTCTAGATACTTTTCTCCATTTATTATTTTTTATAAGATCCAACGTTCTCTCTATATGCGCCGCCTGCGCTACTATCAAAATCTCATCGATAAATTCGCTTTGCTCAAAAACGTCAATGGTATACTCAATAACTGCTTTTCCAGCGAGTTTAGTAAACTGCTTAGGTAAAGCGCCACCAAAACGAGAACCAGAACCTCCAGACAAAATTACTGCTATATTCTTAGTCATATTTTCCTCATATTTTTTTAATTTGTACTTAGATTCTGCAAATTCTTTGTAAACTCATCATTTTCTATGTAAGAAATACCTATCCAATACTCAGAAAAATCTTTTTGCCTACGATATAAATTTTCATGTTCGCTGAAAATATCTTGTAAGTCTTCTTCTGTTGAGAACTTTGAAATACCATTAAATGATATATATTTATTTTCAAACATATCTTCCAGATTTATACCATCAGGTGTATACATACATATTAGTGCACTTTCCGCTAACAACTCTTGTTGATAGTTGTTAATGTCACAAACAAGATAGTCAGTATCTAACAGAAGATCTTTATTAAAATTATCATAGATGTGACAGTTTATTTTATTGATTAACACAAACTCGACTAGCTGAGCCTTTAAATTTTTAAATAATAAATTTTTATTATCCAGAGATTGTTCTAATACAATTTTTATATTATAACCTTTGGGAAAATTACCGACCAACTGGGTCAAAATATTACTATTTGAATATATATTTTTTTGGCTTGATATTAATAGTAATACAGTTTTTTGATCTTTTTTAACGACTGGATCTTGTATTTTCCTAAATTGTGGCTTACCAATCTTTTTAATAGTTAAGTCTTCGATGTTTATTTTCAATTTCAGTTTATCAATTGAAGATTGAGACGAAAGCCAAAGCTCGTCATAAGCTCTTAAAACTTTAGTCACTTGTGCATCTCTATCCGAATTTTCGCTACCTAAAAAAATGTGCTTATACTTATTAAATCGTAATATGTGAATATTGTTTGCAGGATTTGACATGAAAAATATAGCTTTTAGATCTACAAGCTTAGTTAATGTAGCTTCTACATCTAAAGCTGACTTTGCAAAAAGTATATTTACCAGACGATACTCTTTTTGCACAAGTCTTAATAACTCTGCATTCCTTACTAGTATACTAAATTTAACTTGAGCCTTTATGAATTCTGGAACCCAATATCTCAAATGATTTAGTCCATTCTTTCCATCACCAGTCAATAAAATAAATTCTGAGTTATTAACTTTTTCAGAGTAACTATCGTTATGCATTATTAACACCTAATTCCTGTAGTTTTTCAACGAAACTATTATTCATTGTTTCTTCGACACTTATTATATACTCAGCTGCAATTTTCCTTTTATTAAACAGGAAATCATTGCCATCTAATACTACAGTAACTATCAGCTCTAGAAGCTGTGGTACCGACGAAAAAATATAGCAATATTCAGAATAAGGCATATTACTCTTAGATAAATTAAAGTCTTTATCTTTAGGAATATATAGAAAAATTGGTGCATTGGCTGCTAAACACTCAGATACTACAGCAGATATATCACAGATAAATATATTTGAGCTTTGGATATGATGTAAAAGACTATCTGCTTTGCTTATGACAGTAGTAGAATTAGCTGCTCCTAGTTTCCCTTCATGTTCCAGATCTGAAATATCTTTCTCTAAATTATTGAACTGCAAGTCTCTTCTACCAGTGAAAGGGTGCAGTTTAATCGACGTACTAATATTCGTTATGTTAGAAATCTCTGCTAAGACATTGGTTACTATAGATAAAGACGAGTAGTCTTGCTCTTTATAAGCACCTTCCCATGTTGGAAGATATAACAATCTATAACACCCATCAAAACGATCTTTCCAGTACACTTCAGAAGATTTGATAGCATCAATCAATGTAGGACGGCCGACTTTAATTTGTTTCAATCCATTTAATTTAAATCCTGCATTTTTAAATCTATCTATATGTGCTTGACCTGCTGTCCAATTTTCATCGTAAGCTCTAAAATACTTATGAGCGCTTGCACTCTTATCACTATCACCATGACCAATAAATATATGTTTAGTATCTACATGATACAATAAATGTGAGTTATTACCCGTATTAGACATATAAAAACATGCATCTATAGAAGCTACACTTTCAAATAATACATCGATATCCTCTTTATTCTTTGCTAAAACAATCGTTGCTTCCGGATACTCGCTAAGAATGTCATCATATGCTTCACCATAACGAGTGACTATAATAAAGCTAAAGCCTGATTGACAGAAATACTCATACCAAATTTTTACATGAGATAATGAAAACTGTTTTTCACCAGTATGTAATATGAAATATTTCGAAAATAAATTTATTTCGGTATTAATCAGTAGACTTGGTTTAACACTTGGTTTAACACTTGGTTTAACACTTGTCTTATTTTCTGTAATAGAAACATTTAGTATTTTTTGAGATTTATTTATCAATTGTTGCTTACGCTTTTTTATTGAATCTGAAAAAAAAAGTGTAGGATTATTGATTAACTTAGTTAATTTACTCATGTATCTATTCCATTATTTTCTTAATTTATATCTGGAGTTAATATCGATAGTATATATACTTAGCATTTAGAAAGTAAACATGTGAGATATCAACAGAAACTGCTCTAAATTAGCTTGAGACCTGACAGACATCTTTCTAAATTATTCTTTCCGAACATAAATGAAACTGCTTAAATTACAATAATTTAAGCATACATATCTAAGCAATAATTTCTGCAAATAAAAAGACACCCCATTGTAGGGGTGTCTTATCAGTAATTCAATAGAGTTTTGGTAGTTAGTAGACTAATGCCTATCTTACCAACCGGTAACTTCTTTTAGCTTATCGCCAAGCTTAGATGGGTCACGTGTGTACGCGATACCAGCATCTTCAAACGCTTTAAATTTCTCTTCAGCAGTACCTTGACCACCAGAGATAATAGCGCCAGCATGGCCCATACGCTTACCTTCTGGAGCAGTAACACCAGCGATATAGCCAACAACTGGCTTAGTTACATGGTCTTTGATGTAAGCAGCAGCTTCTTCTTCAGCAGTACCACCGATTTCACCGATTAGGATGATAGCTTCAGTTTGTGGATCAGCTTCGAACAGTTTCAATGCGTCAATCTGGTTCATACCAGGGATAGGATCACCACCGATACCGATACAAGTTGACTGACCAAAACCAAGCTTAGTTGTCTGAGCTACAGCTTCGTAAGTCAACGTACCAGAGCGTGAGATGATGCCCACTTTACCTGGCTGATGAATGTGACCTGGCATAATACCGATTTTGCACTGACCTGGAGTGATAACGCCTGGGCAGTTAGGACCAACTAGACGTACGTCACCAGCTTCTTCAAGATAGCGTTTTGCTTTTAGCATATCGATAGTCGGTACGCCTTCAGTGATCACAACGATCAACTTAACGCCAGCATCGATTGCTTCAACGATAGAATCTAGTACAAATGGTGCTGGTACGTAGATAACAGAAGCGTCAGCTTGAGTCACTTCCATGGCTTCCGCCATGGTGTTGAATACTGGTAGACCTAGGTGCGTTTGACCGCCTTTACCTGGAGTCACACCACCAACTACTTTTGTACCATATTCGATGGCTTGTTCAGAATGGAACGTACCATTTTTACCAGTAAAACCTTGTACCAATACTTTGGTATCTTTATCGATTAATACACTCATTATATTTTCCTTGTATTCGGTTGTCTTGTAACAGCGGTCTTTATAATTATTATCAAATTTTGATAACCAACCTTTACCATAAAAACCACTATTACGATTTGACTACTATGCTTAAACGTTTATCTCTAAACACTTATATTTAAAGACTTACGCTTTAACAGCATCGACAATTTTTTGAGCCGCGTCAGATAAACCTTGAGCTGAAATCAATTTCAGACCAGACTCTTCTAGGATTTGTGCGCCTAGCTCAGCGTTGTTACCTTCTAAACGAACAACAACTGGTACTTGTACGTCAACTTCTTTGATAGCAGCGATAATAGCTTCTGCAATCATGTCACAACGTACGATACCGCCGAAGATGTTGATTAGAACGCCTTCAACACTGCTGTCTTCTAGGATAATTTTGAACGCTTCAACAACGCGATCTTTAGTTGCGCCGCCGCCAACGTCCAAGAAGTTAGCAGGCTTGCCGCCATACAATTTGATGATATCCATGGTCGCCATTGCAAGACCAGCACCGTTAACCATACAACCGATGTTGCCTTCTAGAGCAACATAGTTTAGATCGAACTCAGCAGCTTTAAGCTCACGCTCATTTTCTTGAGTCTTGTCTTGTAGTGCTGCGATTTTTGGCAGACGATATAGTGCGTTTGAATCGATACCGATTTTGCCATCAACACAAACGATTTCGCCATTTTCACGAACAGCTAATGGGTTAATTTCCATTAGGGCAAAGTCGTTTTCAACAAATGCTTTATAAGCGCCAGTCATCAATTTAACAAATTGATTGATTTGCTTACCTTCTAGACCAAGTTTGAACGCAACGTCGCGCGCTTGGAAAGGCATTAAACCAACTAAAGGATCAACATTTACTTTGAAGATTTTTTCTGGAGTGCTGTGTGCTACTTCTTCGATATCTACACCACCTTCGGTAGATGCCATGAAAGTTACACGACGAGTTGCACGATCAACGACTGCGCCAAGATATAGCTCAGTTTGTACTGGATACATATCTTCTGCAACCAATACAAAGTTTACTGGCTGACCATCAGCATCAGTTTGGAACGTTACTAGGTTAGTACCGATCAGCTCTTCAGCAACTTGCTTAGCTTCTTCACGAGTTTTAACTAGCTTTACACCACCAGCTTTACCGCGACCACCAGCATGTACTTGCGCTTTAATTACTGCAATGTCAGTTGGGGTTTTATCAAAAGCTGCAGCAGCTTCTTCGCCATTATGAGCGATGATGCCTTCTTGAATTGGCAAACCGTAGCTTTTTAATAGCTCTTTTGCTTGATACTCATGTAAATTCATTGATTGTATCCTTTATTTTTTACAATTAATAAAAAGTGAAATCAAGTGCGCACATACACATATTAATCATACGTCTGACGCACTCATGATTGTGGCATCACCAAAATAGCGACACCCCAATCAGGTTGTAAATCGATAATAACTAAACGAGCAACTACTTATTTCTTACGTTTTTTGCGCTGGATAGCGTGAATAGCACGGCCATCTGCAGATAGAGCAGCTTCATGCACTGCTTCTGAAATAGTTGGATGAGCAAATGTCATCAACTGCAAATCTTCGATACTAGAGACAAACTCCATCGCGATCATACCTTGATGGACGATATCACCAGCACCAGCAGCGATAGCATGCATACCTAATAGGCGATCTGTTTTCGCATCAGCGACTACTTTGACAGAACCTTGCGCTTCGCTTTGCGCTAATGCACGGCCGTTAGCAGCTAAGTTGAAAGAACCTGTTTTAACTTCATAGCCAGCTTCTTCAGCTTCTTGCTCAGTCAAACCTACCCATGCGATTTCTGGGTGAGTATAAATGACATTGATGATAGTGTCATAGTTAACTTGAGGTTTTTCGCCATGAATACGCTCAACAGCCATCATGCCCTCTTCCATTGCTTTGTGCGCAAGCATAGGACCACGGACCAAATCACCGATAGCATAAACGCCATCAAGATTGGTTTTGCACTGATCGTTTACATCAATCAGGCCACGTTCAGTTAGCTTAATACCACTGTCATCGCCAAGCAATTTTTCAGAATATGCACGGCGGCCAACACAAACGATTAGCTTGTCAAAGCTCTCTTCAGAAGACTCGCCTTTGCTTTCGCTAGTGACGACAACTTGGTCACCTTGTACTTCAGCATTGGTTACTTTGGTATCGACACGGATATCAAGACCTTGCTTCTTCAGCATTTTGCCAGCTTCTTTTGAGATATCTTTGTCAGCAGCAGCTAAGAAACTAGGAAGTGCTTCATATACCACTACTTCTGCACCTAGACGACGCCATACTGAACCAAGCTCAAGACCGATAACACCAGCACCAATAACGCCTAGACGCTTAGGTACTTCAGTGAAATCAAGTGCGCCAGTTGAATCAACAATACGGTCACCGTCAGTTTTGGCAACAGGAATCTCGATAGGCACAGAACCGGCCGCAAGAATAACATTCTTAGCAGTGATCGTCGTTTCGCTTTCGTCTTTTAGAGCAGTAAATTTGACTTTTTTGTCAGTGCCCGTGCCGTCAACTAAAGTACCCCAGCCTTGTAGCCAGTCAACACCATTGCCTTTTAGCAACGCGGCAACACCACCAGTCAACTGCTTAACAATACCTTCTTTACGCTCTATCATTTTTTCGATATTGATAGCAACGTCACCAGTACTGATACCGTGCTCGTCAAGGTCATGCTTAGTAGCTTCGTAACGATGTGAGCTGTCAAGTAGGGCCTTTGATGGGATACAACCAACGTTTAAGCAAGTACCGCCAAGTGCTGGCTCGCCCTTATAAACGCGCTTTTCGATACAAGCAACACTCATACCGAGCTGGCCTGCACGAATAGCTGCTTCGTAACCACCAGGACCGCCGCCGATGACGACTAAATCATAATTGTCTTTCATAGTACGTTCCTATTTTTAATTGTATGTGTCATTTAAACTGGTTGTCATCTCGCTGTTAGACCAGCGTTATCTACACTGAATAGTTAATACACTATGTCAGTGAGATAGACTCACTTATCGATAATCGATAGCAAGTCACCATTATTAAATTCATTTAAACACAGTTATCAGCGCATCAAGTAATCGCTGAGTAATAAAAATCATTATCTATACCAAAGTTAAAAAGCTTGTATCAGCGGTTGCCAATACAAGCTTAAAAGCTTACAGGTCTAGTAGTAGCATTGCAGGGTCTTCGACCAACTCTTTGATAGTTACCAAGAACTGTACTGCTTCTTTACCATCAATCATACGATGGTCATAAGATAGCGCTAGGTACATCATTGGTAAGATTTCAACTTTACCATCGACAGCCATCGGGCGATCATTGATAGCATGCATACCTAAGATAGCAGTTTGCGGTGGGTTCAAGATAGGTGTTGACATCAGTGAACCAAATACACCACCGTTAGAGATGGTGAAAGTACCGCCAGTCATGTCTTCTAGACCAAGCTTACCTTGCTGTGCTTTACCGCCAAACTCACGGATTGTGCTTTCAACATCAGCCATGCTCATGCGATCAGTATCACGTAGTACTGGAACAACCAAGCCACGATCTGAAGATACTGCTACACCGATATCATAAAAACCATGATAAACAATGTCATCGCCATCTAGTGAAGCGTTTACTGCTGGGAAGCGTTTCAATGCTTCTGTCGCTGCTTTTACGAATAACGACATAAAGCCTAAACGTACGCCATGACGTTTTTCAAACTTCTCTTTATACTTAGCGCGCATGTCCATCAATGGCTTCATGTTCACTTCGTTAAACGTCGTCAACATCGCTGTATCTTGTGATGCTGATAATAGACGCTCAGCAACACGCTTACGAAGACGAGTCATTGGAACACGTTTTTCAGTACGCTCGCCCATTGATTCAGCAACAGGACGGCCGCTATCAGACTTGATGCTGCTGTCTGATTTCAATGTTGGATTAGCCATATCAGTTTTGGTTACACGACCACCGCGGCCACTACCTTCAACTTCTTTAGGATCTACGCCTGACTCTTTTGCTGCTTTACGAACTGCTGGGCTTTGATCTTTATGATCAGCTTCGCCTTTCTTATCTGTTGCTTGAACAGGCTCGCCACCATCAGCAGCTTGTTTTGCTTGAACTGGCGCAGCTGGTTGGTCTGGATCTACTGCTGGCGCTTCTTCTGCGCTAGCACCAGCACTTGCACCGGCTTCAAACTGAGCGATAAGCTCATCAGACAATACAGTATCGTCAACTTGCTTTACGATTTTGGTCAATACACCATCATCAGGTGCCACAACTTCTAATACAACTTTATCAGTTTCAATTTCAGCCAATAGGTCATCACGATTAACTTGTTGACCTTCAGTGACGTGCCACTCAACGATTGTGCCATCGGCAACCGATTCTGGAAAAACGGGGGCTTTGATGTCAGCCATCGATATACTCCTTAGATTTGGATATTCATACTTATTATTAAGTCGTGATAGGCAGTCAGTAGTTTTCTAATAACTTTGCTTATATTTTATTAAAAAACACTGACTGTCATCGCCTGATTCATTTATCTTCTATAATCTTTGATTAGACAAGGTGTTACTGAGCTAATTCATCAACACTTATGCCAAGGCCACCAGCAATAAGTGCTTGCTGTTGTTGAGCGTGTAGTTTTGGTGATCCTGTTGCAGGGGCTGCACTAGGAGGACGCGCTACTGGCTCCATGACTTTTGCTTTGGTTGGATGCGGTACGACAATACGGAACATATGCGGTGCTAAGTAGTACCAAGCGCCTTGGTTCAATGGTTCTTCTTGCGTCCATACGATTTCAGCTAGATTGCTATATTTCTCGATTTCAGCGATTAAGCGAGTCTCTGGCAATGGATATAATTGCTCAATACGAACGATAGCCACATGATCAAGACCTAATGCGCGGCGCTGCTCTAATAAGTCATAATAAACCTTACCACCACACAGAACCATACGAGTCACTTTATCTGCGTTGTGATCGTCCATCTCTGGCAATACCGTCTCAAACTTACCATTAGCAAGCTCTTCTAGATTAGAGGTCGCTAGCTTATGACGCAATAAGCTCTTTGGTGACATAACGATCAGTGGCTTACGAATAGGACGTACTGCCTGACGACGTAATGCATGATAAATTTGCGCAGGAGTCGTTGGGGTAATGACCTGCATATTGTCTTCAGCACATAGCTGTAAGAAACGCTCTAGACGTGCAGATGAGTGCTCAGGACCTTGACCTTCAAAACCATGTGGTAATAACATCGTCAAACCACAAACACGCTGCCACTTGGTCTCACCACTTGAGATAAACTGGTCAATCACAACCTGAGCACCGTTCACGAAATCACCAAACTGTGCTTCCCAAACGATCAATGCGTTCGGTACGGTGGTCGCGTAACCATATTCAAAGGCTAGTACCGCTTCTTCTGACAACAATGAGTTGTAAGTAGCAAAGCGCGCTTGATTTTCGCTCAAATGAGACAACGGTACATACATGCTACCATCGTTGACATTGTATATTTCACTGTGACGATGTGAGAAAGTACCACGGCCTACATCTTCACCAGTAATACGTACTAATACGCCATCGTTATCAACCAATGATGCATAAGCCAATGTCTCAGCCGCACCCCAGTTAAGAGGCTCTTCGCCCGTTTGCATCGCTAGACGCTGCTCAACGACTTTTTGAACCTGACGTTGTAGCTTATAGCCTTCTGGCATTTCGGCCATACGGCGTCCATAACCTTTGAGCTTTTCGATATCAACACTGGTATCCCAGTCATCAACCAAATCATGACCTAGATAAGGTTTCCAATCTACGAACAACTGCTCGTTAGGCTCTTGAACCAATGAGCTAACAACATAATCACCACGGTCTAACGACTCACGATAATCATCTTCGTACTGTTTCTCTTCTTCAGCATTCAAGATACCTTCTGCGATAAGTTTTTGCGCATAAAGAGTACGAGTAGTCGGAAGCTTCTTAATAACAGCATACATCAATGGCTGAGTTGCAGATGGCTCATCTGCTTCATTATGGCCATTACGGCGATAGCAGAACAAATCGATGATGATGTCTTTATCAAACTTATGACGATAATCTAATGCTAACTGAGCGGCAAATACGACTGCTTCAGGATCATCACCGTTTACATGTAGGATAGGAGCATGAACCATCTTGGCAACGTCAGTACAATATTCAGTTGAACGAACATCTTCTTGACGGCTAGTAGTAAAGCCAACTTGGTTATTGATCACGATATGCACAGTACCGCCAGTGGTATAAGCACGAGTCTGTGACATTTGGAAAGTTTCTTGAACCACCCCTTGACCAGCAAAAGCGGCATCACCATGAATCACGATAGGTAATACTGAATTACCACCAGTATTGTCTAGTAGTGGCTGATCGTTACGACGTACTTGACGTGCACGTACTGAGCCTTGTAGTACTGGCGCGACAATTTCAAGATGCGATGGGTTAAATGCTAAAGCCAAATGCGCTTCGCCACCTGGTGTCATCACATTAGATGAAAAACCATTGTGGTATTTAACGTCACCTGAGCCTTTTTCTGGCTGTACTTTACCATCAAACTCATCAAATAAGTCTGCAGGATTTTTACCTAAGATGTTCACTAGTAGGTTTAGGCGGCCACGGTGAGCCATACCAATAACCATTTCTTTTGTGCCATAGCCGCCAGCACGTTGAATGATTTCATTGATAGCAGGAATGAAGCTCTCACCACCTTCCAAACCAAAACGCTTAACACCCGTATATTTACGAGCAAGATATTTTTCTAGACCTTCAGCAGCGGTTAAGCGCTCAAGAATAGATAAACGTTTTTCTTTATCAAATTTGATATAGCCTAGATTAGTCTCTAGGTATTCTTCCATCCAGCGTTTTTCTGTACTGGTGGTAACATGCATGTACTCGACACCGATATGGCCACAGTAAACACGTTCCATGATTTCAATGATTTCGCGCAATGTCGCTTCATCTTTACCAATGACTAAATCATTGGTCGGGAATACGGTATCGAGATCAGCTTCTGACAAATTATGATAAGCAAGCGTCAAATCTTCTACTTCTGCACGTGGATGCAAATCTAAAGGATCAAGCTTGGCACGGCGATGACCGCGACGACGGTATGCTGAGATTAGTTGCTGTACGCCCATCTGCTTAGGATCACAGTTGGCAGAGCTGCTAGAGTCGGTATCAGTACTGCTACTCTTATTTGCCGTTTGATTACGAGCAAGTAGTAAGAACTGATCTTTGATAGCATTATGCTGAGCATCGTTCTGCGACTTATACTGTTCAAAGTAAGTTTGCCAGTCAGTATCAACGCTATCAGGGTCTGTTAGGTATTGCTCGTAGAGAGCTTCTATATAGTTGGCGTTATCGGCAGCCAGTTCGGTATGTACTTGGCCAGATTTTTCTTTGGTTATACTATTCATAATAATCGTCTATTTGATAGATAAATGAATGGAATCGTGCTTATTATTGTGTCAGTCGTTGTATGCTCAGATAGTTAGACAATGTGTCATATCCTGTTAAATACTATTCGATAAAACACTTTTATCCCTAAGTATTGCCATCACCATAGAATATTGCTGTCATTGTCTACAAGAGCAAGTGATGCTAAATAGTGGTAACAAGTCTTATTGCAATACCCGTCTAAAAATAAAACTATTTGTGAACGCTCAGTTTTCTTATCTAGCTCGTTTCACAACATTAATTTATATATACTTCTTTGAGTCATAACCAATCCATTAATAATAAGCTATTAATAGACAATTATATTTTCAGCTAACCTATAAACTGGTTATTGATGCTGAATTACCCTAAATTTGCTGATAAATCCTGCCTTTTCGGACAGACATACATTGCTGTATAGATTATCATGCCCATTTTTTGCGACATAGTTTGTTTGTTCAATACTAGGTATTTATGTAATGAATATCTATCATCAATTATAAACGCATAATCATTGTGCGCATAGTATTTTAGCTTGATAATGTCATAATCTGCTCAAACGGCACATATTAAGCGCTAAAAAAGACGCTCTAACCATCTCATTAAATACCAAATACAATTATAACAAAATTCGACTATGTCTATATTCGATTATATAAGGTGATTGTCTATATATTATTTCTTCTTACATACGACCAACGTATTGACCATACAGTTTTACTCTTAAATCATTTAATACCTATTTTTCAATAGGCCAAATTTACTGAATTTTCTAGATGACAAGTTAGTTATAAAAAGTAGTAAACCTATAATCAGCTTTTTAACTAACAAAAACACCACCTAATGAATAGGTGGTGTTTTTCGTATAATAACTATAAAGATCAATTATTTATGCTTAACCAGCTTGATCAATCAACATATTACGTAAATGACCGATCGCTTTGGTTGGATTCAATCCTTTTGGACAAACTGATACACAGTTCATGATACCGCGGCAACGGAACAAGCTAAACGGATCGTCTAAGCGAGCTAAACGTGCTTGAGTATCACCGTCACGGCTATCAGCAACGAAGCGATAAGCATGCAGTAATGCTGATGGACCTAGGAACTTATCAGGATTCCACCAGAAAGATGGGCAGCTGGTTGAACAGCAAGCACATAGAATACATTCGTATAGACCGTTCAGTTTTTCACGCTGTTCAGGTGACTGTAAACGCTCAGTTGGCGGTGCTGGCTGATCATTGATTAAGTATGGATGTACTTTTTCATATTGCTCATAGAACTGGTTCATATCGACAACCAAATCACGAACCACTGGCAAACCAGGTAGCGGACGAACCGTTACTTTTTCTGGTAGCGTGTTCATGTTGATTAGACATGCCAAACCGTTCTTACCATTGATGTTCATGCCGTCAGAGCCACAAATACCTTCACGGCAAGAGCGACGGAAAGTAAGCGTTTCATCTTCTTTCTTTAGGCGTAATAGTACGTCAAGCAACATACGATCTGAATCAAGTAGCTCAATCGTATAAGTTTGCATGCGTGGCGCTGCGTCCAGATCTGGATCGTAGCGATAGATTTCGATGGTGCGAGTACCTCGGCTCATAATGCTAAACTCCACACGTAGGTGATGGCGGGCATACAAAGATTGCAACATATTTGCGCTAGCTATTAATCAGTACTGATAACCAATATCGGATACCAATTAATAGCATAGTAGCGCTGGCATGAGCATGTAGCTGGCGGTCACCTTTTTAATAAATTAATAAGGGATAAAACGTTAACACTGCTGTTATCTATCAACTATATATATAAAGTATGCAGTCTAGAATTAGTAGACGCGGACTTTTGGTTCGATATAATCAACAGTTAATGGCACTTTACGTACTGGCTTATAAATGATGCGATTGCCTTCAGAGTACCATAAAGTATGCTTCATCCAATCGTGGTCATTACGGCCGTTAGGTGCGTAATCATCATCTTCTGGACGATCATAATCAGATACACTGTGTGCGCCGCGGCTTTCATGACGCTTCGATGCAGATATCATTGTCGCTTTTGCTACTTCATACAAGTTAGCAACTTCGAATGCTTCAATACGTGCTGTGTTGAACACTTGTGATTTATCGCCAAGATGAATCTTGTCGATTTTTTCACCTAGCGCTAAAATCTTCTCAACGCCTTCGTCCATCATCGCTTGCGTACGGAATACGCTAGCGTGTTTTTGCATCGTAGCACGAATCTCATCAGCCACGTCTTGCGCGTTGTAGCCTTCAGTAGACTGTTGCAATTTGTCTAAACGCTTCACTGTAAAGTCAAGTACGCGTGGATCAAGTGGCTTATAGTTATGATCTGCATGATGGAACTCATCAACGATATGCTTACCAGCTGCACGGCCAAATACCAATAGATCCAGTAGAGAGTTCGTACCTAGACGGTTAGCACCATGTACACTGACACAAGCACACTCACCGATTGCATAAAGACCTTTAATGACGTTGCCTTTAGCATATAAGCCGTCTTCATCAGTACCTGCATCTAGATCCGGTACAATCACTTGACCATGAATAGTGGTTGGAATACCGCCCATCATGTAGTGAATGGTTGGGATTACTGGAATTGGCTCTTTAGTGATGTCAACGTTGGCGAAGTTTTTACCAATCTCAAATACTGATGGTAGACGCTTCATAATGGTTTCAACACCTAAATGCGTCATATCCATTACGATATGGTCAGCATTAGGACCACAACCACGGCCTTCTTTGATTTCTTGGTCCATTGAGCGCGATACGAGATCACGCGGTGCCAAGTCTTTCACGGTTGGTGCATAACGCTCCATAAACGCTTCGCCATCTTTATTACGCAAGATAGCACCTTCACCACGGCAACCTTCAGTCAATAGTACACCTGCACCATGAACACCAGTTGGGTGGAATTGCCAGAACTCCATGTCTTGTAATGGAATACCAGCACGTACTGCCATGCCAATACCGTCACCAGTATTGATATAAGCATTGGTAGAAGCTGCGAAGATACGACCAGCACCACCTGTTGCTAGGACAGTAATTGGTGACTGGAATACTGCAATCGTACCCGTCTCTTGCTCAAGTGCGACGACACCGTTGATGTTACCAGCTTCGTCTTTGATCAAATCAAGAGCGATCCACTCGATAAAGAACTCAGTGCCCTGCTCTAGGTTTTTCTGATATAGCGTATGTAATAGTGCGTGACCTGTACGGTCAGCAGCGGCACAAGCACGTTGTACTGCTTTTTCGCCATAGTTAGATGTGTGACCACCGAACGGACGCTGATAAATCGTGCCGTCTTCGTTACGGTCAAACGGCATGCCCATGTGCTCAAGCTCATAGACTACTTTTGGCGCTTCACGACACATATATTCGATAGCGTCTTGGTCACCTAACCAATCTGATCCTTTAACGGTATCATAAAAGTGGAAGTGCCAGTTGTCATTGCTCATATTACCCAAACTTGCACCGATACCACCCTGAGCGGCAACCGTGTGCGAACGCGTTGGGAATACTTTGGTAAGAACTGCAACCTTCATGCCCGCTTCCGCTAAATGCAATGAAGCACGCATACCTGAGCCGCCGCCACCGACGATAACTGCATCGTAGTTTAGGGTCTTGATATTACTAATGGTATTGTCTTGTCTAGTTGCCATTACGGTTTTCCTAATGCCTGTTAATGCGTAAAAGTAAATCAAAGACTTTTTGAGACATCTCTATTACAGCTATAAAGGCTTACTATTTGGCCATCTCTACGCTTATAAAATAAAGAGTCTTAATAGTCGTTAACCACTTAATTTGCATATCTATCGTTATACTGAACTAAGCCTACTCAACTATAATCAGATTAGCTGATCAGTAATGCCAGTCCAATGCTATGACTATTCTTGGCTATCAACGGATGACTCTAAAATACTTTGCCAACTAATGTATCAGTTGAATGCATCCGTCGTTATATATAGATATCAGAGGTTTTTATGAGATGGTTAAACGGCAGCGATACCGAAACCGTTACCCCAAAAAATCATGATGCCCCAAAATAGAAATACTAAAATAGCGATAATCATCAATGACTGTAGTACTAAACGTAAACCTGCTGCGCTTGAGCCTAGTTTGCCCGTTGTAATATAGTCAGTAAATACTGTCCACATCCCAACCCAAGCATGACCAGCTAGTGCAAGTACTGCAACCAAGCTGAATAGACGCATCGGTAGGCTGGTCATAAATGATGACCATTCAACGAAAGTGACATCGCCATGGGTCAAAAAGAAGCCCAGCAATACCACACTATAAACGGCTAAAACAACAGCACTAATACGCTGAATAATCCAATCACGTGAGCCTGAACCTGTCAGACCAGTAGCACTTTTGATTCCTGAATCATTTTTTATCATTAGAACATCACCCATACAAATGACGCGACAACTAAAATCGCTGCAATCACAAAACTGACCATAGAGGCAGTGCGGCCAGATTTTAGCTCTTCGTTCATGCCCATATCAGCAAATAAATGTTTGATACCCATCACAAAATGATATGCAATGGCGGCAACAAATATCCATGCCAAAAAGCGCACAAGTACGTTGTCAAATACGGTCGCAAAACTCTCAGGCGATGCCAATGAGTTCTGTAGTATCCATAACATGACAGGAATCAATAAAAATAAAATAATGCCAGAGATACGATGCAAGATAGAGGCGATCGCGATCGGTGAGCGATTAACGCTAATCACTTGGCTTAAAGGCAGATCAATAGGTCGGTTGCTTTTCACAGCGGGCATCCTTTTGCGGTTATACTCCTGTATCTGCTATCAACGCCTGACATAAATAGTGCCAATTGAGCATTGAGCAACACACGAGACGAATAAAGTAAGGAAGAGCTAGCTGACTTCGTTTAGTTTGCGCTAAATATGAAGAAAGGATCATGTATATAAAGGTATTGATAGACTGTTCAGTGTCGCTTGTCGAATCGACAGGCCTATCAAACAACCTATCTATTATACAACAAAGAAAATAAACATGAGTAACATCGACTAACCAGTCTATTTTAGAGGTCGTATGAATAGTAAGACAACGTTACTATGTCTTCTATATCAGAGCAGACCTTATATTAGGCACTTGAAATCCTGTGCCAAACAAATAAAAAGATTGATTAAGAAGAAAATTCAAACCATAGAATGCGGTTTGGTCTATCATAACACCAGACAATCGTAAATAAGCATGAATAGAAGACGCTCTGAACGACACTATAACATGGTCATTTATTAATTCGCGCAAAGCTAGTGCCAGTTAATTCCTACAATTATAAAATGCCTGAGCAATAATTACAAATTTATCCATTCAGTAAGAATATATACATATTTAATCAGTAAATGAATGAATAAGGATATTACTAATTTTAACAGTGATTATTATGACAAACTTTAATCCGCTTGCTAGGTATAGTCTGCCAGTTTTCGGTGTCATTATTTATGAGTTTTGTCTCTAAAATATATTTATAAACCCAAAATACTGCTCCGATAATGCTGCTATAAACTTGCTCAAAAATAGATGAATTTTAAGCAAAATAACCTGACAGACATATTTTGATACAAAAATTACAGCGAATAACTACCGCCACACCGCGCCAATTGGACACATGGTCCATAAAAGTTTTTTCAAATCATCAAGAATTGCTGCTAATATACCCTGCGTACTAAATGAGTTGAATGCACTTTTACCGTTCAACCGACAATGACGCGAGGGTATGCGTCTGTAGTAATTTATTCTAACAAGTCAAACCAATGGAGAGCAATTTATGGCTGATACTAATGCCAAACTAACCGTGAATGGTGAAGAATACGAACTTCCTATTATTAAAGGTACTTTAGGGCGCCCAGTTATCGATATTGCTGCTTTACAAGACTCAGGATTTTGGTCTTATGACCCTGGTTTTAAAGTAACTGCTCCTGTTGAATCAAAGATTACTTATATTGATGGTGGCAAAGGCGAGTTATTACACCGCGGCTACCCTATCGACGAGCTAGCGAACAATGCTGAATACCTAGAAGTTGCTTATGCACTTCTACATGGTGACCTACCTACTGCTGAGCAAAAAGCAGAATTTTTTGAAAAAATCCGTGAGCATACTCCTGTTCATGATCAACTGCGTAAGTTCTTTGAAGGCTTCCGCCGTGACGCGCATCCAATGGCTATTATGGTTGGTGTCGTTGGTGCCTTATCAGCGTTCTATCATGAAGATCTAGACGTGAGTAATGAAGAACATCGCGAAATCACAGCTATTCGTTTGATTGCTAAGATGCCTACGCTTGCTGCGATGAGTTATAAATACTCACAAGGCGAACCGTTCATGTATCCGCGTAACGACTTTAACTACGCAGAAAACTTCTTATACATGATGTTTGCAACACCTGCTGACGTAGACTACGAGAAAAACGACGTTATCACTCGCGCAATGGACAAAATCTTTACCTTGCATGCTGACCATGAGCAAAACGCTTCTACGTCAACGGTACGTTTAGCTGGTTCTACTGGCGCAAACCCTTATGCGTGTATCGCTGCTGGTATCGCAGCCCTTTGGGGACCATCACATGGCGGCGCGAACGAAGCTGTTCTTGAGATGCTAGACGAAATCGGTACTGTTGAGAACGTGCCTGAGTTCATGGAAAAAGTGAAAAGCCGTGAAGTGAAGCTAATGGGCTTTGGTCACCGTGTCTACAAAAACTTCGATCCACGCGCTCAAGTAATGAAAGAGACTTGTGATGAAGTTCTAGAAGCACTAGGTATCAACGATCCTAAGCTTGAATTGGCAATGGCACTAGAGAAAATTGCGTTAGAAGATCCGTTCTTCATCGAGCGTAACCTATATCCAAACGTTGATTTCTACTCTGGTATCATCTTGAAAGCCATTGGTATCCCAACATCAATGTTTACCGTAATCTTTGCATTGGCTCGTACTTCAGGTTGGATCAGCCATTGGTTAGAGATGCACAGCGCTCCGTTCAAAATCGGTCGTCCACGTCAGTTATACACTGGTGAAACGCGCCGTGATTTTGTAAAAGTTGAAGATCGCAAGTAAGCAAAAATAATATTTATCCAATAAAAAATCCCGCTATCGTGCGGGATTTTTTATTGTCTTAACTCTCTTTATTCGATACTGACTACTTTATAAGAAATGACTAACTAAATAAGTTCATAAAATTATAGTCAGTTACTGAAACTCTTTTAACGTTTGCTCATATTTAGCAATCTGCTCATCGTATCCTTCGATGGTTTCATTAAACTTAGCCATTAAAGCTTCAAACTCTTGTTGCTGCTTCTGTTTCATTTGTTGCATATCAACCACTTGTTGGGCTTCTATTTGTTCCCATACTTGATGCTGAATAATTAAACGGGCAAGTGCCGGACTTTTTGCACTTACTCTACCAGCAATCTCTGCATGCTCAAATAACTGCGGAA
The DNA here is from genome assembly GCF_039762275.1 of Psychrobacter proteolyticus. Lineage (GTDB taxonomy): Bacteria > Pseudomonadota > Gammaproteobacteria > Pseudomonadales > Moraxellaceae > Psychrobacter > Psychrobacter proteolyticus_C. The sequence continues at coordinate 451,938 of NZ_JBDLOB010000002.1, forward strand.
CCAAGGTCGCCACATTGATTAATGTATCAGAATCCTCTGCGCTCAGCGGTGTTGTCACCGGTTGATATAAGGCATCCATGGTTTGCTGATAGCGTTCTATGATTTGATCCTCGGTCAACATAACAGGTTTACGCGGCTCAAGACTGATGCGTTTTAATACCGTTAAATCACGCTCACCAACTTCAGTGCTAGTATTGACGTCAACCTCTGCATCTACATTCGTATTATTGTCTACCAGGGCGATATCGATATTCGATGACACCACTTCTTCAGAACTGGTAGCGGTAGTATTTGTGTTAGGAGTGATATTATCGATTGCTAATTCGTTATTACTATCTGTATTTTCACTATTATTAGTATTCAGTAATAAAAGCTCCTCACTGTCTGACGCATCTGCCGCTTGCAATGACTCATATTCTGCTTGCAATCGTCTCTGTAAACTCTGTGCCTGTGCGACATATATCGGCTGAAATTGTTTTATGCGCGCAGCAGCTGAGTCACTTTTTGGCATAGGCTGACTGTCTTCTACGCTTGTTTTTTCACTGGTTTGACTGTCATCAGCTACAGGCGCTGTGTCAGACTGCTGACAGCCTGTCAAAAACAACACTCCTGACAGTGCGGCTACAAGCAAAGTCGGTGGGTAGCGGGTATCAACATTAGGCTTTACTGACAAAAATTTAAACATGAGAGTGCATATCCTTTGGTAAAGCAAAATTATTAAAGGGTAAATTACAATTACGGTTCATTGTTTTTTGATTTTTAGCAATACAATTAACTGTTAAATCGTCCAATATAGTTATCTAGTATTTATCCAACTGACCTGTATCTCAATTGCTATATAGTTTAATCGTTCTATAGCTCGGTTAGGACTTCTCATAAGCCAAGCTTACTATTACTTTTAAAAACTAGAGGACTGATAGATCATCAGTATTTTTTGCCTTAACAATAGACTGCACCGTCAAAAATGGAATACAAGCTTCCCACTCTTGGCAGTTCTGACCACGCTGACGACGTACAAAATAGTCTTGAACCATGCGTGCTTGCTGCTCAATACCATACTTAAAAAATGATTTACCTGTTTCTAACACGTAGTCGTATTTTCGGTTGATGATTGCTCCGCGTACAACCTTTAAGCCTTGCTGTAACTGCCATACGTGCGTTAGCTCGTGTATAAGCCAGCTTTGTTTGCTCAGTGGAGCTTCGCTAAAATCCGCAATCCAATCGACAGCATTAAAATAAATATTGCCATTGGGGCTAACGGCATAATGTTTTAGTACCCACCATGCTGTCTTCAATTGCACTGCATCGAGTTTGATGCTGTCACCAAATACTGAATACGCCAATGCTATCTCGCCAGCTGTCAGATAACGTGACTGCTGTTTGCCTGTATCACTACGCAAGTAGCGATTGAATAAGCGTTTAAGAATCGGTTCAGACATCGTTAATGTAATACCTTATATTTGATAAGCCATTTTTAGTGTTTAATAGTTAATAGTTAACAGTCGCAATTAGCCAACTTTTCTCATCGATACGGTAGGACTGGTAATAGTAGAGCCGTTAATATAGGTAAATGGTGAAAACTAAAGTGCTCCGGACACAAGCTATACGCTTAGATAGCTTTCATTAACATATTTTTGCGTTAGCCTAGCCTGTATAGCCTATAACAAGTACCATCCTTATAAACTAGCTTACTTCTACTGCTGATGTCTAATACTCATTACTATTATAAAATTGCTGCGAAAATCATGCCAAACGTATACGAGTGTCGAAACCCAATGAGAATGGTGAAGTTAGCCTAGTATGCTGTTATTTGAATTTAACTATAGAGACCTTGCCGTTACTACCTTTGCAGCTAGTAAATAGCTTTTTCATTTTTCGATAGAGAGTCTTATGTCACCTAACTTCCATGCCGATACCCCACTTGCTCAGCGTATGCGCCCTACTTCTCTTACCGATATCATTGGTCAAGAGCACTTGCTAGCAGCTGGTGCACCGCTACGACGTTTAGTAGAGCAAGGGCATCTGCCATCTATTATCCTGCATGGTGAAGCAGGTATTGGCAAAACGACCATTGCGATGTTATTAGCCGATGCCGTCAATCGACCTTTTCATGCGCTTTCTGCATTAAATACTGGGGTCAAACAGTTACGTGAAGTCTTAGATAATAAAGACTCACTGGCATTTGAATCACCTGTGGTATTCATTGATGAGATTCATCGCTTTAACAAAGCCCAACAAGATGCACTTTTGGGCGCGGTAGAGTCTGGTGATATTACTCTGATTGGTGCTACCACTGAAAACCCATCATTTAGCGTCAACAATGCTCTACTATCACGTTGCCAAGTTTATCGTTTAGAGCCATTAACACCTGAGCAGATAAGTACCGTGCTGCAACGAGCACTCTCAGAAGACAATATACTCAAAAAGTTGACCGTCGATTTACAAGCAAAAGATACTATTAGTCAGCTGGCTCACGGTGATGCTCGAAAAGCGCTAAATTTATTAGAGTTAGCCATTCAGACCGCTGATACCAAGCAGTCGCCGTTGATTATCAATGATGAATTGGTCAGCCGAGTGGCACAGACTGCTTTGGTAAGATATGACAAAGATGGTGAGCAGCATTACGATATTATCTCAGCGATGATAAAGTCAGTCCGTGGCTCAGATCCGGATGCGGCATTGTATTGGATGGCACGTATGCTGGTAGGCGGTGAGCCTGCAGATTTTATTGCGCGGCGCTTAGTGATTTTGGCCAGTGAAGATATCGGTAATGCTAATCCTAATGCCTTACTCCTAGCTGATGCGGCATTGCGTAGTGTGCAATCTATCGGTATGCCAGAAGCGCGTATTATTTTAGGGCAAGTTGTGGTGTATCTAGCGACCAGTGCCAAAAGCAATAGCACTTATAAAGCGATCAATGCTGCAATGGCGTTGGCTGAAAAAGATGCTTCACCTGTACCGCTACATTTGCGCAATGGCGTCACCAAACTGATGCGTAGTCAAGGCTACGGTCAAGGTTATGCTTATCCGCATGATTATCCTAACCATTACTACCTTCAAAGCTACTTACCAGATAATTTGGTTGGTACCAGTTTCTATGAGTTTGCAGATAATCAGCGTGAGCAGCACAGTAAGCAATTTATGGATTGGTTAAAAAGCCAAGCTGCGAGCAATGATTAACTGTGATATAGATCAATAAAAAAGATGGCGCCTAGATTTATGAGTCAGTTTTAATGGTCATTGATAATATTTATGACTATTTTTGACATACTGAACGATATAGTGGGAAGATGGCGCAGCACATGACGCTGAAAAGCGTTAAAATAACCTCATAATGATATATACAAGCAATTAAGCGAGTCACTTTTATATCAAATTATATTGCTTATAGCGCGATTTACTTGACCGTAGTAGCGCTTTGCTTGACCGTAACAGCGCTTTGTATTACCTACTGCTACAATAAGCAGATAGAGCCCTATATTCCAAATGACACCTATTTATAAATAATAAAATATTGAGATTTACTATGAGTTTAAATGCAATCCCTGAGATTATCGAAGACATTCGTGCTGGAAAAATGGTCATCTTGATGGATGATGAAGACCGCGAAAACGAAGGTGATATCATCATGGCAGCGTCCCATGTGCGCCCTGAAGATATTAACTTTATGATTACTCACGCGCGTGGTCTAGTTTGTTTGACCTTATCACAAGCGCGTTGCCAGCAATTGGCACTGCCACTGATGTCAGATCGTAACGAGGCGAAGTTTAGCACCAACTTTACTGTCTCGATTGAAGCTGCTGAAGGCGTCACCACGGGTATTTCTGCTGGTGATCGTGCACGTACTATTCAGGCAGCGGTATCTTCGTCAGCGAAGCCTGAAGACATCGTTCAGCCTGGTCACATTTTTCCAATTATGGCGCAAAACGGCGGTGTTCTTCACCGTGCAGGCCATACAGAAGCGGGTTGTGATTTAGCACGTTTAGCAGGTCTAGAGCCTGCAGCGGTGATTGTAGAGATTATCAATGCAGATGGTACGATGGCGCGCCGTGACGACCTTGAAATATTTGCAAAAGAGCATGACATTAAGATAGGCACGATTGCTGACCTTATCAACTACCGTATCGCTAATGAGCAAACGGTCGAAGAGATTGAGTCACATCCTTTTGAAACTGAACACGGTACTTTTACGCTACATCGCTTCCGTGAGTTTGGGGCTGAAGAAACACATTTAGCCTTGGTAAAAGGTGATGTCAGCGAAGGCGTCAGCACTGTACGTGTACACGGTTTCCACCCATTACGCGATTTGTTTGCAGCTAAAAACGATATGACTGGCCGTAGTGGCTGGAGCGTACAGTCAGCACTAGAAGAAATCAGTGCTTCAGATCGTGGTGTGCTGGTATGGATTGGTAGCAATCAGCCAGTTGATTTAGGAGATGCGCTGGACAAAGCCGCGGTCAACGAGTCTCAATCAACCATTACGCAACAACCATATCGTAGTATCGGTGTTGGTGCACAGATATTACGTCATTTAGGGGTGCGTGATATGCGCTTATTATCATCACCAATGAAGTTTTTTGCATTGTCAGGTTTTGATCTAAACGTAGTTGATTTTGTTCATGCACCGCAGCAAGACTAACGACTGTGTAAGAAAATAGTTGCAGAATGAGTGATAAAAAAGGCACGCTGACATTATGTTAGCGTGCCTTTTTTTTGTTTTTAGCTTTTAATTTATAATAGTCTTTTTGAAGAAATGAACAATCGACTCACATAGGAACCAACCTAAAGCTCAGGCGTATGACCAAACTTGGCTTCCAGTGCTAGCAGCCGTTGACGCTCTGCTGCTGTCCATGGCAACTTATCTTTTCCATCACTATCCAGACGCACTACCACGGCCTCTGCCGTAGCAACGATGATCTCTTGCGCGGTACTATAGTAACTATATTCCATCGCCATACTTGTATTGCCTAAACGCTTACAACGAACTCCTAATAATAACGTATCAGGATAGGTAACTGGGCGTACATACTGGCAGCTAGACTGGGCTAAAACAGTGACCATACTGCCATCAAACATACCTAGCGCATGCAGATAACTGATACGTGCTGACTCAGCGTAACGATAGTAAACCACATTGTTCAGGTGATTGAAGGCATCCATCTCTCCCCACTGTATCGGCTGATAATGAATAACAGGATAATGAGCTAGTAATTCAGGGCGGTGTTCGTTTGCTGTATCAGATATAGATGTTGAGCTTTCATTAGAATGGGTCATTGCTTACCTTACGTTTTATATTTTCTGTATTAACTATTGCGACTAACTCTCGTTAGCGTTGCGGCTTATCCAAAATTTCTGTCGTCAATAATGGCGTTGGTTTTGGTGCATGAGCAATCAACTGATTTAGCCATACAATTACTTCTGGTATGTCACTCGGTGCTTTCATTGTCTCAAGATTACTTTGACCATCGATTGGTTTTTTATCAGCTTGTACAATGCCAATCGCACCAGCTTGTGCTGACTTTTTATTGTCGCTATTTGATGCCTTAGGCACCAACGTTTTTAACTGTTTGCGTGCTTGCGTCAAATAGCTGACCAGTTGATCCTGCTTACGCATATTACTGGCTTGGCTTGCTAAATTTAACGTCATGATGACTTCATGAATAGTGAGCTGACGACGCGTTAAGTTTGTACCACTATCCGCTGGGGCATCAGTAGCATTGGTTGTTTTGAGCTGCTGTTTATTTTTAATAGCTGCATCTACCAGCTCTCGACGCTGTAAATCCGTACCTTCATAGCTGCCAAGACGCTCATGACTGTGCAAAAACTCCTGAATATTTTGAATCGCAAGATTTTGTATTTGCCATGGGCTTGGCTGAGAGCTTTGGGCCTGCAGATGCTCAATATCTTTTAGCAAACTTTGCTTGATAACGATGGTTAGCGCAGGTGCAATCTCATTACTGCTTTGCGATAACTGCCAATGTAGACCTCGCAATAACTCAATCGCGGCACTGTCATTACTATCCGCCAACAGTCTATCAGCAGCTTTGATTTGGATACGCAACAAGTCCAACTGATTCTGCGCTTGGCTACTGGCCTTAACTCTAGGTTCTGGCAGCGTCTGCTGACTCATGGCAAATAGACGATCGTCCATTTCGTTTAATCGACTGATTACTTGCTCATTGCTCTGCAAACGATCGTTGACACTATGCTGAAAGCGCTGCTGACTAATATATAGCCACAATAATGCAGCGATCAGTAATAAGATAACCAGCCATTGCATCCGTAGCAGCAAAATATTTGCTTGCCGGCGCTGCTGAACAGTAGAAGGATCCTTAGATAAGGACTCAGAATTCATTGACATAAGGCAGTACCGTTATTGGTATAGATAAACATGTTTAAAGCAAATGGAAAGTTTAAAGTATTATATTTTAGAATGAATGGCTGAGAGAATCGTATCTGGCGACAAATCTTCTACTCGCCAGTAGTTCAACTGCTGTGCTGCGACCATATTGGCAAGACGCTCACCCAACACAACGTAGGTAAAATCTTTTAATGTAAGCGAAAGCCGCTGCTCTATATCAGCCACTGCATCAGAATCTTGCTCTTCATCGACCGTCGTTGATTGACTGTCATTGACAATATTTGACCAATGCTCAAAAGCTGCCGCACTGCTGATTACGACAATTGGCTTTGGCTGCTTCAGTAGGGCAATATCTGACGCAGTACTATGAGTAAGAAATGCTTGTTGCCACTGCTGATACTGAGTCAATGCATCGATAGGCATCGTACGCTCGTACCAAGCAATACTATCGATATGTACACCGCGCGTCTGCAATGTATCAACCAATAATCGTCGACCACCAAGCCCGCGCCATATCAGTAATTTATCGCCTGCTTGTAAGCTATCGATTTCAGGCATTGCTAGCATGCCCTCATTATTGGCAGTCTCAGGCTGAAGTATTTGATAGCTCGTTGTATCTATACGCACCTGACTAAACTCTGCCGCTGTTGCTTCACCAACTGCAATTAGAGGACTAGGTAGGGATAACCCTTCTAGTAAACTCTGTGCGTACTTGTCATTACCGTCTTTCGTTTTGTATTTACGCTTTTCATGTTCAAGTGATTGCCAAGCGACTAGCCCTGAAGCGGCAGCAGTTGGGCTGACGATAACAAGCGCTTTGTACTCCCCCGCCAGCCACTGATGCATTAATGCAATATCTAGATCAGTTGTTGGACGTGGTCGTAGCGTCAACATTGGCATCTCAACCACTGTCAATCCTGCCGCTTGCAAATGCTGAGTCAACGGTGCTGCTCGCTCTACTGGGCGAGTATTGATGACAACTTGCGGCATTACTTTTGACTTCTCATTAGAATAGTTCTTATGAGAAGTTATGTATGTAGATTGAGTTGGCATTGATGACATCGATATACCATGACAAAAAACGAGTGAAAAAGGCTTAAGTATACAAAAATGGCTGATGCTTAGATCAGCCTATCTTACTGTTAATCAAACCTATAGCGACTGTACTTTTACTACTCAGGCTGATAAATGGCTGACAAAATATCTCCTGCGCCATCAGCAAGTAGCATTTCTGCGACATCGATACCCAATTGGTTGGCTTGGGCTTCTTGCTCGGCTTGTGTCCCAACCAACGTAGCTCGTTTGTCTGCCTTCAACAATTCGCTACCATCGGCCTGACCCACTCGACCGCGTAGCCATAGCACATTCCCACTATCGTTATTGCCGTTATCGCCATTGTTATCATTATTAACACTGGTTTCTTCAGCTGTCTGCAGAACTGCATACGCGGCGATCGGTACTTGGCAGCCGCCCTCTAAATGACGGTTCAGAGCACGCTCAGCGATAAGTCGAATACGGGCTTTATCATCGTTGAGTGGTGCAAGTAATTTGAGGACTTCTTCATCGCCTTCACGGCATTCGATTGCTAAGGCACCTTGCCCAACTGCAGGCAAGCAAGCTGCGATATCAAGCTCACCGCGTATTCTCTCGTCCAACTCAATACGTTGCAAGCCGCTCGTTGCCAGAATAATGGCATCGTATTCACCTGAATCCAGCTTGCCCAAACGGGTGCCAACATTGCCGCGCAAAGTTTTGATTTGCAGGTCAGGACGATAGGCTTTGATCTGGCATTGACGACGTAAACTTGATGTCCCAACGACTGCACCTTGTGGTAGTTCATCAATACTATTATAAGTATTAGAGACAAAGGCATCTGTTGGTGAGGCGCGTTTACAGTAGACGCCTAATGTGAGGCCTTCGGGAAGCTGCATCGGTACATCTTTTAGCGAGTGCACTGCAATATCGGCTTGTTTGTCATACAGCGCTTGTTCAAGCTCTTTTACAAATAATCCTTTACCACCGATTTTGGCCAAAGGCGTGTCCAAAATCTTGTCACCCTTAGTGACAATTTTTAGTAAATTAATCGTCATATCAGGATACAACGTCAATAAACGATCGCGAATATGCTCGGCCTGCCATAAGGCTAAAGGGCTTTGACGTGTAGCGATATTTAGAGTAGTCAAAACAGGTTGCTGCGGATTGCTCATAAAGGGCCTCAATAAGTTCGATACTAATACTATAGTGGCTATAGTCCCTATGTCAGTACTATTCATATTTATAATGAGTAATATCGATATTACTCGATAGGGCAAGTTTGCCAAAGCATAGGCGACTCAAATGATTAATAGTAGATGCTGACGCAAAAAAATACCCCTATTTAAGCATAAATAAGGGTTTGATGATATGGAATGATTGGTCGCTATCAGGACAGCCTATTACATGCTTTGGATTTTATCACGTAAGGCAGGTAAGTGACGACGACTGACCGCTAGCGTCTCATCAATACCTTTAAAACGTATCTGATACTGACCTGCGTCTAGGGTTTCTAAAAAGTCCAAATAACTAAGGTTGATGATGGCATTGCGATGTACTCGGAACAGACGATCATCAAACTCTTGCTCTAATTCTTTTAGCGTTTCATCAATCAATACCATGCCGTCTTTGTGACGCACTTTAACGTATTTTTGATCTGCTGCAAAATAGTAGATATCTTTTAGCTTAATCAGTTCAACACCGCGATGCGTACGAGCAGCGATATGTTCACGTATCGGACGTGCTGTCGGGTCTTCAAGCTTGCGAATTTCATTTAATTGAGCGGCATTTAAGTTCTTTGCTTTGTTTAATGCCTCTAGTAGCTCATCTTTGTTTGCAGGTTTCAACAAATAGCCAATTGCATTGGCTTTTAATGCTGCGATCGCATAATGGTCGTATGCCGTCACAAATATAATCGCTGGTGGATGCTCAAGTTTGGCAAGTTCTTGAGCACAACGCACGCCGTCCATTTCAGGCATTCGGATATCTAATAATATAATATCTGGCTGCTGGGTTTTTACAGCGACGATGGCTTCTGCACCTGTTGTGGCCTGAGCAACTACTTCATGGCCTGACTCCTGTACAATTCTCACCAAGCGCTCACGCGCTAGGGGCTCATCATCACAAACTACGATACGCATGCAAACTCCCATCCAAGGACATACTTAATATTTCATTTAATAATATTACGGCTATATTAGCACTCATTATCAATCACTTAGAATATAAAATCTAAATTATTTAATAAAATTCTGACGAAAGCTACCAGTTTTTATAGCGGACAATATACTCCTGCTATAGGTAGATTTTATATGGTGTAATTGTGTTTCACGGTAGTTATGATATTACTTATTCGTAATCATTATTTATCAAGCATAAATTATGACGTCTATACATAGTGATGCAATAAGTATGCCATATAGGCTTTTGAAAGGTAAAAGAATGGAGAAAGCTAATAAAGAACAGTAAGTTATAAACCGACGTCTTGTAGAGGATAGTCGATGATGGTGATAATCTGAGTACTGGCTACCGAACTTTGGATATCAGCACTTTGTCCAAAATGGGCGCGCAAACGATCAGCTTGAATATAGAAATTCATATGCTGACGCAAGTCATGATTGATAATTAGTGTCTTTTTGGGAAGCGCAACATCAATCATGATTTTAACTCGGTGTTGTTCCCACGTGACTTCAATATTAATACAGATAGTTTCTGTGGTCAGCTCTACCACATTGAGGAGTATTTTCTCTAGCACGCTTTGTAGCGTTAGCGCAGTGATAACCATGTCATACATGATATCTTCTTCAGGTAACTTCCAATTGACTTCGAGCTTGTCTGCTAAACGACTAGATTCGATTGCCAAATAATGCTCACAAAGATCAACCTCTTCTTCAAAGCTAATCTCACGTGTACCACTAAAACTAGCACGGAACAATGCAGAGACGTGCTGTAATAAGTCAGCGGCTTTGGGCGGGTTTGATTCAATCAGTGATACGAGTGTATTGATAGTATTAAAGAAAAAGTGCGGGGCCGTACGGGCTTTTATTAGGTCATTTTGTGCAGTCAATTTATATTCAAAGGACAGCTTGAGCGCATTAAGCTCACGGTAGCTGCGCAGAAAATATAATAAAAACACAGTGGTAAAACCGCCAGACAACACTGTATTGAGCACGATATTCAATATAAACGTGCGACTATCATATGTTAGCCAGCCGAAATTAATCATAGATAATGTGACTAACGCCATCGAAACTGCAGCAGCAAACATTAGTAACAGTACAATCCGCATACTTACGCTAAGAATACTGGCGTTTTTGAAGGCAGGGCGTAAATAGTCAACTAAATACAGTGAGGGAATAACCGTCAGAGTGTTTTGAGTAAAGCTACGTACAAACTGAATCATGAAGTCTGACCAAGTGGCTAGACTATGGCGCTCCATTACCGTTAGGAACAAGGACCAAAAAAAGATATATGTCAGCCACTGCCAAGGCCTCATGATCTCCATGAGTTTAGGAATAAAAAACTCTAAGCGTGTAGCTAGTAAGGCAACCTCATCATTTGCTATACTCGAGTTCTTATTCTCTTGACTTGTCTTGTACCGATATGAACGCCAATTCTTCAAAACCTAGTAATCCTGAATCAAGTAAAAGTTCATCTGACTCTGATTTTAGCACAGATGCTCCTATAACAAGTACCACAACGCAGACTGCGTCTGCTAGTAGCCAAGGCCAACAAATGTGGGGTGGACGCTTTAGTGAAGCGACAGATAGCTTCGTTGCTGCCTTTACTGCTTCTGTGAGCTTTGACCAGCGCTTTGCTCGTCACGATATTCAAGGCTCGATTGCGCATGCAACGATGCTAAAAGAATGTGACATTTTAACTGCTGATGAAGTTGCCACCATTATCGATGGCCTGCAGCAAGTATTGCGTGAGATTGAAGCGGGAGAGTTTAACTGGTCGATCGCTCTGGAAGACGTGCACATGAATGTCGAGTCACGTTTGACTGACATCATAGGTGCCGTTGGTAAAAAGCTACATACTGGACGTAGCCGTAATGATCAGGTAGCCACAGACATTCGCCTATGGTTGCGCGAAGAGACTGATAATATCATTGAATTATTAGTACGCTTGCAAAGCGGCTTGCTTGATTTGGCCGAGCAACATACTGACACTATCATGCCAGGCTTTACTCACTTGCAAACGGCACAGCCTGTTAGCTTCGGGCATCATGTAATGGCATGGTTTGAGATGTTATATCGTGATACTGAGCGTCTTGTCGATGCACGTCGCCGTATCAATCAGATGCCACTTGGTAGCGCAGCGCTTGCTGGTACGACTTTCCCAATCGATCGTACCATCACTGCTGAATTGCTAGGTTTTGAAGGTATTTGTCAAAATTCACTCGATGCTGTTTCGGACCGTGATTTTGCGATTGAGTTTACTTCAGCGGCTTCTATCCTGATGATGCATATGTCGCGTATGAGCGAAGAAATTATTCTTTGGATGTCAGCGCAGTTTAATTTTGTGCAGATACCAGATCGCTTCTGCACAGGCTCATCGATCATGCCGCAAAAGAAAAATCCTGACGTACCTGAGTTGGTACGCGGTAAAGCGGCACGTGTCTTTGGTCAGTTGATGACTTTGCTTAGCCTAATGAAAAGCCAGCCACTCGCCTACAACAAAGACAACCAAGAAGACAAAGAGCCTTTGTTTGATTGCGTTGATACGTTGACAGGTTCACTATTAGCGTTTGCTGATATGCTACCAAACATCACGCCAAACAAGGAGAGCATGCGCGCTGCTACGATGAAAGGCTATGCGACTGCGACTGACTTGGCAGATTACCTAGTACGTCAAGGCGTAGCATTCCGTGATGCCCATGAAGTCGTTGGTAACGCTGTTGCTTTAGGCATCAAAGAAGGTGTTGATCTAAGTGATTTATCATTGGCACAGCTACAGCAATTTAGCGATGCTATCGGTGAAGATGTCTTCGACTATCTAACGCTAGAAGGCTCATTAGCAGCTCGTGACCATTTAGGTGGCACTGCGCCAAACCAAGTCAAGCAAGCGGTGGTCAATGGCCGTGCTCGCCTAAAAGCCTTTGCCTAATCAGTACTTTTGAATAAAAGCTAACCTGCTAATATAAATTTAACACCCGCTATCTATGCGGGTGTTTTTATTTGTCCTATGACCTTTACCGGTTTAGCCAATGTCATTATCAAAATATCAATAGCTTTGGAAATTTCAATAAAAAGGTTAAACGTAGACAGTATTTATCATACACCAACTACCAAAGACTTTTAACAAATGGATAGAGGCTTGACGATATACATTAGTACCCTTTGCTAAATCTACCAAGACCGTTATCATAGACTCATATGATATTTGATTTAACCACTTAATATAATGAATAAGGAATGCCTTATGACTGAGACTTTTAACCCTCAAGCAAATACTGTGTTTTGCCGTAAATATAAGCAAGATTTACCGAAAATGCCGCATCCACCCTTCCCTAATAAAAAAGGTCAAGAGCTGCAAGAGACCGTATCTGAAAAGGCGTGGAAAGAATGGCTTGAGCATCAAACGATGCTTATTAATGAAAACCATCTAAGCATGATGGATCCTGCTGCTAAAAAGTTTTTGACAGAGCAGCGTGATAAGTTCTTAGACAATGAAGACTATGAGCGCGCACAAGGTTGGACACCAGAAAGCTAGGATGTACTTACCTCCTAATAGCAATATCTAATAATCATAAAAAAACGCGCTTACTATAGCGCGTTTTTTATTATAAGGTGAGAATCAATGTCTTTCTTATCAGCCTTCATCACTATCTGACGTTTCAAGCTCATTGGCTGACAATGTACTAACTTGACGAGCAGCTAAGCGATCATTGGCTTCTTGTACCGCTTTTTCGACCATGGCATAGTCTGAATGACGTACGTCTTGTCCACTGATATAGTTAATCACTAGCTCTGAGACATTTTGTGCATGGTCACCGATACGCTCAAGCGAGCGTAATATCCACATGATATTGATGACTTTTGATACATGGCGTGAGTCTTCCATAATATAGGTCATCAAAGCACGAATGGCTGACTGATATTCGGTATTGACCGCGCTGTCATTACGCATCACTTCAAACGCTTGTTCCGCATTCGATTGACTAAAAGCTTCTAGCGAGTTGTTTAGCATCAGACGAACTTGATTGCTCAGATGCTGAACTTCAGCGTAGCCGTATGCTGATTTACCTTCTGCCGCAATTTTACTGGCCATTCGCGCAATCTTTACCGCTTCATCGCCGATACGTTCCAAATCAACCACACCTTTACTGATTGACATGACTAAGCGCAAATCACTGGCTGCTGGCTGGCGTTTGGCGACCAATAATAAAATGTGCTCGTCGAGTTCGACTTCCATTCGATTGATATCGAAGTCCATATCGATGACTTCTTGCGCCAGTGTTTCATCTTTATCGATAAGAGCGTGTATGGCTTTAGCCACTTGGTTGGCCGCGCTATCACCCATGTATAAAAATAAACGGATGGCTTCATCAAGATCTTGGTCAAAACTTTTGGAGATATGCTTATCACTTTGCATGAGAGGTATTCCCTAGAATCTATATTTTAATAGCGCAGTGTGCCTATGAAGTTAGAAAGTCGGCCTATGACATACTAATCAGCGTTGTCTGCTTGTACCGACTTCAATCTCAATCAATGTTAGCCATAACGACCTGTAATATAGTCTTCCGTCGCGGTTTGGGTAGGCTTGGTGAATATCTGATCAGTCTCACCCATCTCAATCATATCGCCCAAATACATATAGACTGTATAATCAGATACGCGTGCTGCTTGCTGCATATTGTGAGTGACGATAGCGATGGTATAGTCATTTTTCAGATCTTCGATTAAATCCTCGATAGCACCCGTCGAAATAGGATCCAGTGCAGATGTCGGCTCATCAAGCAGTAATACTTCAGGCTTGGTAGCTACACTACGTGCTATACACAGACGCTGCTGCTGACCACCTGATAACGACAGTCCTGATGCTTTTAGCTTGTCTTTCACTTCTGGCCATAGTGCTGATTTCTTCAGTGCCCACTCGACGCGATGATCCAGCTCGTCTTTGCTTAATTTTTCATACAGTCGTACGCCAAAGGCGACATTGTCATAGATTGACATCGGGAACGGCGTTGGCTTCTGAAAAACCATACCAACTTGTGCACGCAGTAAGTTCACATCGATATCTTTACCCAAGATGTTTTTGCCATCTAGGTTGATGTTGCCCTCTGCGCGCATACCCGGATATAGATCGTACATGCGGTTAAAGGTACGTAGTAGCGTAGACTTACCACAACCTGAAGGACCAATAAAAGCAGTCACTTTTTTATCAGCGATATCGATATTGATGTTTTTTAATGCCTGAAAATCATCGTAATAGAAATTTAGATCTCGAACTTCCATTTTTGCAGCAGGCATATTCTTAGGAATATCTTGAATCGTTTGTTTATTAAAATCAGCAGTATTTGGTTGCTGAGCTTGGGCGCTAGTAGACATGGGTCTATTTAATAGGCTGCCTGTTGCCGTATTAAAGTTGTCAGCAGTCGTGTTCGTACGGACGTTGCTTAGGACATCATTCATAATATTTCAACCTAGCTCAATTAATTTCATATAAGTTTAAGTAAATGCTTAGCGTGTAGCGTACTACAGTCTGGTCTGCTCTCAGCCCTTATTTGGGCTGACCTCTACCACCGATAAATCTTGCCAAAATATTCAATACTAGGACAGATGCAGTGATAAGTAGTGCTGCCGCCCAAGCCAATGTATGCCAGTTGTCGTAAGGACTCATCGCAAACTGGTAGATGGTATTAGGTAAGTTAGCAATAGGCTGACCCATATCAGTACTGAAGTATTGATTGTTAAGTGCAGTAAATAGTAACGGCGCTGTCTCACCGGTGATTCGAGCAAAAGCCAATAGCACACCTGTGGTCAGTCCCGCGCGCGCAGCTTTCACAGTAACCTGAGTGACCAGTTTCCATTTAGGGGTCCCTAGCGCATAGGCCGCTTCGCGTAGACTATTAGGTACCAGATTCAGCATGTTTTCTGTCGTACGCACGACCACTGGAATAACAATCAATGCCAATGCCAACGCGCCTGCCCAACCAGAGAAACTTTGACCTTTTACCATCAGTGCATAGATAAATAGACCGATGACAATCGATGGCGCTGACAATAGAATATCATTTAAGAAGCGTGTGACCTTGCCCAGCATACTGCCTTTAGAAAACTCAGATAAGTAAATACCTGTCATAAGACCAATAGGTGCACCGATAAATAATCCTGAAAACGCCAACATGACCGAACCAACGATAGCATTACGTAAACCGCCTGCACTCATCGGTGGCGGCGTATCAGCGGTAAAAATTGGCAGCTGTACCATGCCTTGGAAGCCTTCAACAAACAAAGTCACCAAAATCCATGACAACCAAAATAAGCCAAAAATCATCGCTGACATGGCAAAGCCTAGACCTAACTTGTTGGTCAAACGACGCTTGTTATAAAGGCTTTGATTATAGCGGGTAGCGCCGTTTGGCTTAGTAGGTAGTGGTGCATTGATCGCATTGTTAGCAGGCATAATATTTATTTCCCATATCTTTTATCAATATCTATCAAGGTTCAATAAATCGGTAACAGACTTATCGGTTACCTGCTTTGTGATCCATGCGCATGAGCATCAGTTTTGCTAAAGACAGCACAATGAAGGTGATAACAAATAAGATTAAGCCTAGATGTAGTAAAGACGCAAGATGTAGCTCACTAGACGCTTCAGCAAACTCATTGGCTAAGGCCGAAGTAATCGTCACACCAGAAGTAAATAGGCTTGGACTGATATTAAACGCATTACCAATCAAGAAAGTAACTGCCATCGTCTCACCCAATGCACGACCAAGTCCCAAAATCACACCACCAACGACACCAGCTTTGGTATAAGGCAGGATAATTTTGAACATCACTTCCCAAGTCGTCGCGCCCATGCCATATGCTGACTCTTTCAGTAAATCTGGTACGACAGAGAAAACATCGCGCATGGTAGCAGCGATGAACGGTATGATCATAATGGCAAGTACTAGGGAGGCGGTAAACATACCCAGTCCCATAGGCGCACCTGCAAACAGTTTACCGATAATAGGCAAAGGCCCAACGTGCTCAATGAACCATGGCTGAATGTGATCACCAAAGAATGGCGCAAATACGAACAGTCCCCACATGCCATAAATGATAGATGGGATACCAGCCAATAACTCAATGGCTATACCAAGTGGTTTTTTGAGGAACTTAGGGCACATCTCGGTTAAAAATATCGCAATACCGAAACTGACT
This sequence comes from Psychrobacter proteolyticus, assembly GCF_039762275.1. Classification (GTDB taxonomy): domain Bacteria; phylum Pseudomonadota; class Gammaproteobacteria; order Pseudomonadales; family Moraxellaceae; genus Psychrobacter; species Psychrobacter proteolyticus_C. Next base: position 468,708 of record NZ_JBDLOB010000002.1, read on the forward strand.
GGAACCGCGATAACAATAGCGATAAATGACGTGACTAAGGTACCGTAAATAGGCGCTAATGCCCCGTATTCATTGGCGACTGTATCCCAGTTATTGCTGGTATAAAATCCCAAACCAAACTCTTGAATACTCGGCCATGCTCCAACAATTAGAGACACCAAAATGCCCCCTAAAGATAGGAGGACGAGTATGGCAAACGCTTTGGTAGAGTTCACAAATAAAGCGTCGTAACGTTTTTGTTTAGCCAGTTGGGACCTTAAGTCTGTCATAAGTGTCTCAGCATTGAATGGGATGAATCGAAATATTAAAAGATGTATATCAGGTCTTAACACAACAAACTTAAACGGTATGAGTAAGCATATTTATCGAGATGTATTCATCAAATTTGCTGTGTTAAAACCTCTCAAACAACTACCGGAGAATAGTTATTCGAGAGGATAAATTGTCAGTTGCTAAATAGCATTTAGCAGAAACAAATTACTGAGCTGGCTTGTAGACAGGCTGTCCATCGCTACCTTTTACTTCGTTCCACTTCTCTTTGAACAAGGCCACTGCCGTGTCAGAGAATGGTACGTAGTCTAGTTCCATGGCGCTGTCATCACCTTGGGTATAAGCCCAGTCAAAGAAGTTCAACACGCCAGCGACTTGCTGAGGATTTTCTGGTTGCTTATGTACCAAGATAAAGGTCGCAGCAGCGATAGGCCATGCTTGGTCAGTTTCAGAGTTAGTGATGACTTTATAAAAGCCTTCTTGTTGTGACCAGTCGATATCACCTGCTGCAGCAAACGTCTCAGCAGATGGCTGTACGATGTTACCAGCTGCGTTTTTCAGCGCAGTATGTGACATCTTATTCTGCTTAGCGTAAGCATACTCAACATAGCCGATAGAGTTTTTCATACGGTTTACGTAGCTTGAGACGCCTTCGTTACCTTTACCGCCTGCACCAGTAGCAGAGGTCGGCCACTTGACGGTTTTATCAACGCCAACGGTGTCTTTCCAGTCTGGTGAAACCTTGGCAAGATAGTCAGTAAAGTTAAACGTCGTACCTGAACCGTCTGAGCGGAATACTGTTGTGATTGCGGCATCTGGCAAGGTCAAATCTGGGTTCATCGCCTTAATCGCAGGGTCATTCCAGTTACTGATTTTACCCAAATAGATATCAGCCAACGTTGTGCCGTCTAGCTTTAGTGCACCAGGCTCAACACCATCAATGTTGACGATTGGGACAACACCACCGATGACTGTTGGGAACTGAATCAAACCTGCTTCGTCTAACTCTTCAGGCGTCATCGGTGCATCAGAAGCACCAAAGTCTACTGTTTTTGACTGGATTTGTTTGATACCACCAGATGAGCCAATCGACTGATAGTTGACTTGGCCGCCGGTCGCAGCATTGTAGTCATATGACCATTTCGCATAGATAGGCTGCGGGAACGACGCACCTGCACCTGTAATATTCATAGCAATATTTTCAGCAGATTTAAAATCTGACGTAGCAGAAGATGCTGTCTGAGAGGTTGTTTCAGCTGTTGTCACAGCGCTACTGCTAGTATCAGCAGTTGGCTCCGCCGTATCTGTTGACTTATTACACGCCGTAAGCATTAATGTACAACTGACGGCCACTGCTAATAACGAATAACGCATGTAGGACTCCTGAAGTTTAACAACGGTATAAAAAAGCATTGCTTGTGATATGCGTGTTATCTTGCCAAATCTTTATGACAGTTTAATGACAACTTCTAGAATCCTTCATTCGCTTTACATAATATTTGAATAATTTGTCTACAACCTAGTAATATTAAGCATCCTCATCTATCAATACTCAAAAAATTATTCACGAAAATATGGAACCTTGTGTTTGACACAGAATATTTGTATCCAAATACCATTAGCCGTTGGTACAGAATTTTGTTAATATGAAGGCTGATTTACAACACTGACAGACTCGGGGTGCGGTGTATTTTTGGCTCACTTTATTAAACTTGCTTTATTAAAGTAGTCGCCTTGATACATTCGCTGAGAGATCACCCGCCGAACCTGATGCGGTTAGTACCGACGCAGGGAAGTCTTAAGCACTTTGTTATTTATGACAAAGGGCGCGTAGAAATACATTTTTATCGTCACTACTGTCTTAATATGCGTGATGCATAACCAGATAAGAAGAGAGGATATAAAGCTGCGTCCAATATTTGATGACCACCATGCGCGACGATATTTTTTGGTCGAAGTTGTGGGTTCATGATATAAACTTGTCTAGATAATGGATGCTTACCCCCGCAGATACTGGCGGTGTTGATTTTATTCAAAAACCAACACGCTAGGACAGCATATGACTACTGCAGACACCACCTCAATTGCACCGAAAGCCCAAACGCATAACCCAGCCGACAACACAACGCTTGCTTCAAATGCTGCTGACACGACCAACGTCAAAGCAGATAAGAAAGCAGATGCGCTAAAAACCCCTGCTCACCGTGCCGCAAGTGATGCCCGTTTCGAAGAAGATGCGCGCGACCTACACCGCATCTTACCTGCCTCAAGAAAAGTCTATATCGAAGGCTCAAGACCTGATATCCAAGTACCGATGCGTGAAATCAGCTTGGCTGATACGCCTGTTGGCGGTACTGGAGATAAAGACGGTGAGCATAATCCACCGTTTTATGTGTATGACACTTCAGGTGTATATACCGACCCTAATGTCGATATCGACCTAACACGTGGATTGCCAAAATTGCGTGAGAACTGGATCGCAGAACGCAATGATACAGAGCAGTTAAGCGGCCTATCTAGCTCATACGGACAAGCGCGTGCTCGCGACATCAGCACTGCTAACCTTAGATTTGCTCATATTGATAAACCTCGTCGCGCCAAAGCGGGACAGAACGTCACGCAAATGTACTACGCACGCCGTGGCATCATCACTCCTGAGATGGAATATATCGCCATACGCGAAACGCAGAAGCAACATGAACTGACCGATATGCGTCAACACGACGGCGAGAGCTTCGGTGCCAATACGCCTCAAATCATTACCCCTGAATTTGTTCGTGATGAAGTAGCGGCTGGACGCGCTATTATCCCAAACAACATCAACCACCCTGAGTCTGAGCCGATGATCATCGGGCGCAATTTCTTGGTGAAAATCAATGCTAATATCGGTAACTCAGCGTTAGGTTCATCTATCGATGAAGAAGTATCCAAAATGACGTGGGCAACACGTTGGGGTGCGGATACCATTATGGATTTATCAACGGGTAATCATATTCATGAAACCCGTGAATGGCTAATCCGTAACTCTCCTGTGCCGATTGGTACGGTACCGATTTATCAAGCATTAGAAAAAGTCGATGGCGTCGCTGAAGACCTTACATGGGAAATATTCCGTGATACGTTGATCGAGCAAGCAGAGCAAGGCGTAGATTACTTTACTATTCACGCTGGCGTGCTATTACGCTATGTACCACTCACCGCAAAGCGTCTGACAGGTATCGTCTCACGTGGTGGTTCTATCATGGCACAGTGGTGTCTAGCCCATCACAAAGAAAGCTTTTTATACACGCATTTCGAAGACATCTGCGAAATTATGAAACAGTACGATGTGGCGTTTAGTTTAGGTGATGGCCTACGCCCTGGTTGCTTGCAAGATGCCAATGATGAAGCGCAGTTCGGTGAGCTACGTACGCTTGGTGAATTGACCAAGGTCGCATGGGAGCATGATGTACAGGTAATGATCGAAGGCCCTGGACACGTCGCGATGAACCGCATCAAAGAAAACATGGACTTGCAGCTTGAGCTATGTGCTGACGCGCCTTTCTATACTTTAGGGCCATTAACCACAGATATCGCCCCAGGTTATGACCACATCACTAGCGCCATCGGAGCTGCAATGATTGGTTGGTTTGGTACAGCGATGCTGTGCTATGTCACGCCAAAAGAACACTTAGGCCTACCAAACAAAAAAGACGTCAAAGACGGCATTATTACTTATAAAATTGCCGCACACGCTGCCGACCTTGCTAAAGGTCATCCAGGAGCACAGGCACGTGACAATGCGCTATCTAAAGCACGTTTTGAATTCCGCTGGGATGATCAGTTTAATCTAGCGCTCGATCCTGATACTGCACGCGAATATCATGATGAGACGTTGCCAAAAGACGCACACAAATCGGCACACTTTTGCTCCATGTGTGGCCCTAAGTTTTGTTCAATGAAAATCACTCAAAACGTGCGTGAATATGCAGCAGGACTAGATAAAGATGCTGCTAATAAAAAAGTGACGCCGCAAACGGGTGACTTAACCGATGCTGGTCACCTAATCAAAGAGGTAGATACAGAACTCGTCGGACAAGTTGGTGAAGCCACTGCTGAGGAAATTCGCCAAGGCATGGCGGAAATGACTAAAAAATATAACAACGAAGGACGTCAGTTATATAAAGAGGTGTAGAGTTAATAACCTATATTTTTGAAATAACAAAAGCCCTACTATTTAAGTATTTGCACACTTATCTAGTAGGGCTTTTTTGCTTATTTACTCATGATCTAATTACGAATTTTTATTTACTACGTTTAAACTTTCGACGCTTCATAAATCTCTTCAATTGAGGCATTAATGGTTTCAGCAAACTCGCTATCGCTTTGTTGTTTACTCAAGCCTTCAGTAAAGGCACGCGAGAAGCTCGCAATCATACCTGGGTTTTGTTTGAGTTTGGCACAAGCATCAGTGCGGCTATAACCACCAGATAACGCCACAACTTTTAGCACTTTAGGATGATCAATTAGCTCCTGATAAAACCCAGCTTCTTCAGGTAAAGTCAGCTTAAGCATCACTTGATGTTCGTCACTTAAGCGTTCTAGATTGCGCAATATATCTGTCTTCAACAGTAGCTCACATTCATGCTTTTGAGTGCTATCAATATTGACCTCTGGCTCGACGATAGGCATCAGACCTTTTGAAATAATTTGCTTAGCCACATCAAACTGCTGCTGTACTACAAGCTCGATACCATCGACGTTTGGCTCATAGATGACTGAGCGCATTTTAGTACCAAATACGGGATAGTTTTTTGCTTTATCTAATAATAGATCTAGATTCGGAATCGGCTTCATAACTTGTACGCCGCTCATTTGCTCAGCCAGTCCTTTATCTACCTTTAAAAATGGTACGATATTTTTATCTTCCCACAGATAATTGGCCGTCGACTTGCCATTGACTTCGCGCTCCATGGTATCTTCAAATAAAATTGCACCAAGTACACGCTCGCTATCAAAACAGTCACATGTCATGATACGAGCACGCATTTCATGAACCAAATCAAACATGGCTTCATCGTTATCATAGTCGTCGCTGCTGACACCATAAGTCTCTAACGCTTTCGGTGTGCTGCCGCCACTTTGATCAAGAGCAGCAATAAAGCCTGAACCATTTTTTATACGCTGTAATTGCTTATCGTATTCCATTGAGCCTGCATCCTATTTTTATTGGTTAAGTTAACTATCATAAACTAAGCTTTTTTATTCCATACAAGCCGTGTTATTTGTAGATAACCTTATCATAGGATGATTTATATGCCTATATAGGATACGTGACAATATAGCTAAAAAATTATGAAACCAATACTTTTGGACAGTGCGCTTTACGCCAAAAATAGCACCCCTACACAGCAGACTGCCAATACTAATCCTATTATATTGATACGGTTCAGCTGCTCTTTAAATACACCTACGCCAATCAATGTCGCTACGGCAATAACACCGACATTCATACCAGTAAAGACGATGCTAGGAGAATCATGCAGCACTTGGTGTGCTCGCACATAGGCATAAATATTGCCCATGTTTAATGTACCGAGCAGCAGACCTGTCATAAGCGCTTGTTTTTGCCAACGTACCCGTGTGACCACTAAATAGACTAAAAGCAATACACCTGCTACGCCAAAACTTACCAGTAGAGTCAACGGAAAGGCCGCCCCTTGTTTGGCCACTTGTTTGAACAAAATATCAATAATGCCGTAGCCTGCCCATACCCCGAATAACCACAGTGGCGTATGCTTTGCTTGCCGAGTAATATCGTTATGCTGTGTTCGATAGACAAGCGCACCTAATGCCAAAAAGCCTAACGCTAGTCCAAGTATACGTGTACCAGTCAGCACCTCACCGAATAGCAAAAAAGCCGCTACGATGGGAATAATGAGTGATAAGCGCTGAGACGCGTCGGTTGCTACCATCCCCACCGCTTCAATGGCTCGTCCGAGAATGATAAATACAGCAGGTAATAGTACTCCAAGTGCGATGATGATTCCCCAAGCGCTATCAAGCGCATGAATGGCACCTACATCAGGTTTTAGTAATACCCAAGTCAGTAAAAAAGCCACAGGATAGCCTGCCACGATGGTCTGACGAATATCTATATTTTTCTGGCGCAATATTTTCAAAAGTACTGAGACAGCGACGCTACATAGCACCGCTATTATTAAATACATCATTCACTGCTACCTTTTGAACTTCAATGTTGAGTTATTACTGTTCGTATATTGATAAAAACCATTAAATAAAATACCTGCTAATCAGCTGATTTTTGCAATAAAATCATACTTATAAAAGCAACATTTAAACCATGAATAAGTTTGGATGTAGAATGTAACAAAATATGTTTTCTACAGCAATCTATTTATTATAGTTATAACTGAAGCTCTCAAGACATAGCTATTCTTAAGCAAATTACAATTAGCATGCAGGTATGATTAGTAATTTTGCTAAAATAGCACCTAATCCCAATCACAAAAGTAAAGATTCTAGATAACGAGTCCTCTCGTTCATCTTGACGTACTGCTATTGATGTTTTATTACTGCCTATGAATGCTTTATTTCGCTTTTTCGAAAACCGCCTACCCGCCTTTCCAGACACTCCTATGCCATTACCATCACCTCGCGATGGTATGCTGAAGTTTTTGTGGGCATGTACCAATGGCCTACGCGGCTGGCTACTAATCTTTATGATTTTGTCCGCTGGTATCGGTATCTACGAGGCCATGCTGTTTGCTTGGATAGGTAATATCGTCGATTGGTTGGGCGTTTATACACCGCAAAACTTATGGGTAGAAAAAGGCGATATGTTGCTCATCATGCTCGCTGTCATGATAGTAAGCCCGTTGTGGATTGCCTTGTCATCGTTTATCCACTTTCAGACCTTGCAAGGCGTGTTTCCCATGCAGATGCGCTGGCGTTTTCATCAGCGCATGCTTGGGCAATCCATGCAGTTCTACCAAGATGAATTTTCGGGACGCGTCTCAGCTAAAGTAATGCAGACAGCCCTAGCAGTACGCGATACCGTGATGACTGTCACCGATATGTTTATGTATGTCTCTGTCTACTTTATCACCTCAGGGGTGATTTTGTTTAATTTAGACAGCTTACTACTTATTCCATTTGTCATTTGGCTGGTCTTGGTTGCCATTACCATTTGGTACTTTATCCCTAAGCTCAAGGAGACAGCGATTGTGCAAGCGGATGCCCGTGCCTTGATGACGGGACGAATTACGGACGCTTATGCCAATATCATGACCGTTAAGCTATTTAGCCATTCGCGTCGTGAGCTGGGCTATGCCAAAAATGCCATGGGGCAATTTCTAGGTACGGTTCATGCACAAATGCGCTGGGTCAGCTATTTAGAAGTATCGACCCATCTTATCAGCGTGATCTTGGTCAGTAGTACCGCGGGTATTGGATTGTACTTGTGGCAACAAGGCGCAGTCGGCGTTGGTGCCATTGCTGCTGCGACCGCTATGGCATTACGTCTAAATGGTTTGACACGTTGGATTATGTGGCAGACAGCCAGTTTGTTTGAGAGTATCGGTACAGTTCAAGATGGTATGCGTACGTTATCAGCACCGCAGACGATTATTGATAAACCTGACGCACCAGCGCTAGCCGTCACGGACGGGCGTATCGTGTTCGACCATGTTGACTTCAGTTATGAAAATGATGAAGAAGACAATGGCCAAACTGGCGAGACTGTTGATGGTACCAACATCGCTAAGCGCGCTCCTAACTCATATATCAAACTGTTGGACAACTTCCACTTAGATATTAAGCCGGGTGAAAAGATTGGTTTGGTTGGGCGTTCAGGTGCTGGTAAATCGACCTTGGTTAATTTGCTACTGCGCTTTTTTGATGTCGATAGTGGTAAGATTCTGATTGATGGTCAAGCTATCGATGAGGTCACACAAGAATCGTTGCGCCAACAGATTGGTATGGTGACTCAAGATACGTCGTTGCTACATCGTACTGTACGTGAAAACATCGCCTATGGTCGTCCTGATGCTACTGATGAAGAAATCATGATCGCTGCCAAACAAGCTCAGGCATGGGACTTTATCAAAGACTTATATGATGATAAAGGCAATACAGGTCTCGATACCCAAGTGGGTGAACGCGGAGTCAAACTCTCTGGTGGTCAACGTCAGCGTATCGCCATCTCACGTGTTATGCTAAAAAATGCACCGATTTTACTTTTGGATGAAGCGACCAGTGCGCTAGATTCTGAGATTGAATATGCTATTACCGAAAGCTTAAATGACATCATGACCGGTAAGACCGTTATTGCTATTGCCCATCGCCTGTCTACTATTGCCGCATTGGATAGACTGGTCGTTATGCATCAAGGCCGCATCATTGAGCAAGGTAGTCATGATGAACTATTGGCATTAAACGGTGTCTACGCTCGACTGTGGCAACGTCAAAGCGGTGGTTTCTTAGGTGAAGACAACTAGGATTCATTAAGTAAGCTCAATCATAAGAAGACAAACTGCAAAAAAATCACTCAAAATAAGTCACAAGGAAGTGTTTATTTTATGGAAGCATTCACAAACCGCATTAATCTTGGCGGAAAACAAGCACGCTACTATGACCTTAGCCAGTTTAATCAGCCACTAGATTCAAGCTCTACTCCCCGCGCCCCAGCACATTTTTATAGTGGCAATAGTTTTACCGTCGGTACCTATACACCGCTGTTAAGTAAGCTAGCCACTGAGTTTGATATTAGCTCACTTGCTCTGCGTGGCTACTGGTATGATAAGCCGCAAAGTCGTCGTCTGACGCGAGAGCAAGATGCTGATATGCTGATTGAGTTTTTAGAAAAGACCCAAGATAAGCCTGTCATAGGTATTGGTCATTCGCAAGGGGCTACGGCTACAGCGATGGCAGCTGCCAAACGTCCAGAGTTGTTTTCGCAGTTGTACCTGATCGAGCCTGTCACATTTACCAAACACCAAGCCACCTTTTATAACCTGTTGCCACGCTCTGTCCTACTGAGCCGTGAGCCTTTCAAAAGCACGTTAACCAAGCAATCTACTTGGCCAAGTACCCATAGTTATTACGAGAGCCTACGTGCGCAGCGTGCTTACAAACGTATCAGCGATGAACACTTGCAAGTATTTGCTGAGCAAAGCTTGAGTAAAAACACAGATGGTAGCTATACGCTTATGTTTGCACCAGAGCAAGAACTGGCCAATTATTTTGGCGCCCCTCATATCGATGCTGCGCTCAAAAAACTACGCTGTCCCTACACCTTGATTACAGGCAAGCCTACCCTGTTCATCAATGACAAAGTACGCAAGCAATGGAAAAAGTTTGTCCCAGATAGCAGTCTTATTTCGCTGTCAGATTATGGTCATCTATTGCCAATGGAAGCGCCTGAACTATGCGCTCAAATCATTAGCGAGCACTACCAAAGCAGCAAATAAGGATTTACAACGACTGAATTATGGCTGACCTCTTTGCCCCTGCACCCACGGATAACTTACTGCCCTATGATGGTAAGGTGAATGATCTAGGCGTAATTATCGACGATGCCACTGCCCTTTATAATACTCTACTAAATGAGCTACCTTGGCAGTCAGACATCGTGACGTTATTTGGTAAGACTCATATAACCACTCGGCAAATCGTTTGGATGGGAGACGAAAATGCCAATTATCAATACTCAGGACACGTGCGGCAAACTGTTCCATGGTCAGATATAGTGTTTCACGTGAAACAGAAAATCGAGCAAGCTTTAGCAGAGATTGGTGTCACTGCCAATTTTAATACCTGCCTGCTCAATTACTATCCTTCTGGCGCTGATGGTATGGGCTATCATGCCGATGACGAAAAAGAGCTCGGTCATCAACCAGTTATTGCTTCCTTATCGCTCGGTGCTACACGCAAATTTGTTTTTAAGCATAAAAAAACTCAAGACAAAGTTGAACTTCATCTTGAGTCTGGTCAGCTCGTTGTGATGCATGGTGATACACAAACCTTTTGGAAGCATACGATTACTAAGACAAAGACGGTCGATACTGGGCGAATCAGTCTAACGTTTCGGCATATGCTTACATCTTGATACTATCGCTGACTTAACGAGTCATCTGATACTTACGCGAGACGATCTAAAAAACGCTCACGATAACACTGGTAAGCAGCTTCACACACATTGGCAGTGTAGCTAGCATTAACACCACCTGCGACCACTGCGCCTACCGCTGGAATAATTTGCGCCGCTTTTGTTTTAACGATGTTAGTGGCTACTTTAGTCGATGTCTGACGCAGCACACGAGACATAACTTCTTCATTAATCTTATTAAATGCTTGAGTTTCTGGATCTTTAATCATCGCATGAGTGTCATCTAACGCCGCTTTACGCTCCTCAACAGAGGCAGAAGTTGCCACAGCCAACAAAGACATAGCAAATAACTGTTCGCCTTCATCATTGATATCAAAGCCATAGTACGTTGCATATTCTCCAATCGCACGTAGATTAGCTGTAATAAGCCCAACGACATCAGCAGGGATACCCGCCCAGCCTACGACTCCTGTAGTCACCCCTTGCGCACTGGTTAGCGCTACATATTTGCTTTTAAACAGCTTAACTTGTTTATCTACAACCGCAATGGGTAGACTTTTGATGTCAGACAGCGTTTTGATAGAGGAGTCGTTAATATCTGCTGCCTCTTGATAGCTATCGATAACGCCTTGAGTGTCCAATGTCCAATTGGCTGCATCACTCAAAGCAATAATTGTTTCCTCAGTTGCTTTTTTTAGAGAATCACCAAATTGTGGAGCTTCCATTAACGCATCACCGGCTGCTACCACAGGGGTATTAAGCACTGCTAGCATCTTATCCAAAATCCCTTTATCAGGGTTCTTCCATGCTTCTATCTCTGCACGTACTTTTGCTTCATAAGCAATGTGGTCATCTGTTTTTTCATTGCTGGTCTTATTATTGATAGTCTTATTGTTGATAGTCATATTATTCCCTTTATTAGTATCGTTCGCTTTCTATCCTATGATAAATAAGCAAAGACTACAGGAACGTTCTGTTGTCCAAAATAAAACTTTTGTATGATTTGTTAAGTAATCAGTTAATTTTACTGGGTTTCAACAGACATCCCCTTACTAATAAATCTTACCAAACACTACCTAATACTTGGGCAATCTCGACATTCACTCAGCTGCTGCTAAGACAATCTTGCCAAAAGCATCGCCTTTTTGTAGCTCGTAGTGTGCTGCAACAACTTCTGAGAGTGGATAGGTTTTTTGAATTTTTAAAGTCAGCTTGCCATCGGCTACTTCCTGTAAAACACGCGCCATATCTTGACCACTACGCTGCGCTTTATAGCCTGCTACTGCTAGGTCTTTTTGCTGACCAGCTTCTTTGAGCTTATCAACCCAGATAGTGGGCAACACATTTACTCGAGCACCTGTCTTGAGAACGCTAAGCGCGCGGACACCTGCTTCGTCACCGACTAAATCAAGTAGCATATCGGCTTGTAGGTCAGGAAACGCTTCATTTTTTGTATAATCTATCCAACCCGCCAGCTTAGATACGTCTATTAATTCATCAAGCTTGTCGTACTTTTCTGGTGAGCAAATTACCGTCACCTTGATGTTATCTTGCGCCACTTTATTCATGAGCAGTTGTATCAACAAATGACCGACACCGCCTGCTGGTGCATTAATCACCACATGCTCGTCTGTCTTTATATCAGCAAAATCTACGAATTGTAGTGCCGTTTGTCCGATACAAGGCAAAGCCCCTGCCTGCTCTAAGCTGACATTGTCTGGTACTTTCGCAAGCAACTTGGCATCTACTGCCACATATTGCGCATAGCCGCCACCGCTAAAGGTCAAAGCCGCTACTCTATCGCCAACAACAAACTCGTCGCTATTACTGCTGACTACTTCGCCTGATACATCAAATCCTAAAATAGCCGGCTGATCATTCTCAAACTTGTCTTTGCGAATGTTTTCCGCACCCCAGCCTTTACCTTGGCGAGTTTTATAATCGACAGGGTTAATTCCAGCATAGGCAATTTTTACTAGTACTTGGTCGTCCTGTAGCTCAGGGACATCAGCACCATCTTGATATTTCATTACTTCAGGCTCACCGAACTCGCGTATGAGTACGGCGTGCTGAGTCTTAGGTATGTTGTGGTTAGCTTGTTGATTATTATCAGTAGTAGACGCTGTTGCCATCGTAAAATATCCTTATATTTTGTTTATTAGGCTGTACTTGGTCTTCATTTTATTGAAACGTTATGCTGCAAATAGCACTTTCAATCGAAAACATGGTTAATCAATAATATGATCAATAAAGACAATTGTTCATATATCGATAGATTGCCAATATAATACATTTAAACGAATTATTATAGTTGGGTATTAGGGCAGCATCAGCTCTGCACTGATAGGCAGGTGGTCTGATAGCGATGACCAAGGTTTCCCAGTATGTACCCAAGCATCCTTCACAAGCAAATTGCGCACGTAGATACGATCCAAGCTGAGTACTGGTAGCTTTGCTGGAAAGGTTGGCAACAGCTTGCCATGACAATGCTTGAACGCTTCTATCATACCGAGATCTGTCGCCAGTTTGTCACAAGACATCTTTTTCCAATCATTAAAATCGCCTGCCAAGATAAGTGGTTGATCCGGCGCAATCTCATTTCGCACATAATCACTAATCGCTTGATACTGCTTGATACGATCACGCTCAAACAAGTTCAAATGTGCACACAATACGACAACTGGCATTTCCCAACCGATAGGCTGTACCTCACAGTGCAAGACACCGCGCTGCTCAAGCTTATTAACCGTAATATTTACATTGTGTTTGGGGTCTAGCGGGAAGCGACTCAATACTGCATTGCCGTGATGGCCGTTTTCGTACTCTGAGTTTTTGCCATAACTGTTTTGCAGATCTAAAAATTCGCCAAACCATTCATGCTGTGATTGATCTGGGTACTCGTTGTATTGCATATTACGTTTGAGGTTTTGGCCTTGCACTTCTTGCAAACACAAGACGTCTGAACCCACAGACTCTAGCGCCTGAGCAATACCTTGCATCTTCACTTGGCGATTCAGCGGTGACATGCCTTTGTGGATGTTGTAACTGGTTAAAACAAAAGAGGTGGTAGTCATAAATTTGTTCGTCATAAATAGATCAGCAAGCAGATGAATACGCTACTGAGTATAACAGTAGTCGTATTTATCAGCAGTAGTTAATCAAAGATAACTCGTAGTAGTATTGCTAAGCAAAACCTATAAACCAGTTACAGCTTTTATGACTGATAATAACGCATAAACGCTGCGCTATGTGGCTAGCAACGATTGTGCTGGTTAGCATGGAGACCAAACATTGCCTTTGTCAGTTAAAGACAAATGGCTATGTTACGGATTTGTGTTTGTCCAAAGGAGTCATGCGCGGGACATCTGGCATATCTGTTAATGCAGGATCAATGACAGGTTGTGGATTGTGGACAATACTATTGATACGTGCTTTTAGTTGTAAAAAATGACTGTCTGTCACAATATCAGGAGAACGAGGACGTGCGAGCGGCACTTCAATAATCTCTTGTACCTCTCCTGGATTGGCTTTGAGTACAACGATACGATCTGACAGTAATACTGCCTCATCCATGTCATGCGTAATAAATACGATAGTAATATCAATATTGCGCCACAAATCCAGCAAATGCTTTTGCATTTTTTGACGCGTATAAGGATCAAGTGCGCCAAAAGGCTCATCCATGATCAATACCTTTGGCTCATTCACCAGCGCGCGCGCAATCGCAACACGCTGCTTCATACCGCCAGACAGTTGATGCGGATAGTGGTTTTCGTACTTAGTCAGTCCGACCACATCAAGCCACTCACGAGCGCTACGCTCTGCACTCGACTTGCTGCGGCCACCCATGATAGGGCCAAACATCACATTTTCTTTCACCGTCTTCCAAGGGAATAACGTATAGCCTTGAAAAACCATGCCACGACTGGCGCTTGGTCCTTTGACTTTTTCTTTATCAACGATTACTTCTCCACTGGGATAAGCATCTAATCCTGCAACGATACGCCCCAATGTTGATTTACCACAACCCGATGGACCAATCACACACACAAACTCACGCTCATAGATTTTTAGGCTGACATCCTTCAATATCACTTTTTGGCTACCACCTTGATCAAACGATTGTGTCAGTTGATCAACTTGCAGCACCACATCTCGCTGGTAGAGCGCTTTGAAATAATCATCAGTGGCACCGCTATGGGTGGTGTGAACACTATCTGTAGGGACGGAAGAGACCATATCGTTATTTATCATTTAAATACTCGCTTTCCATTTGAAGAGTTTTTTACCGAGCTGGTACAACAAGATATCTGTACCTAAACCGATAAACCCAATGAGTAGAATACCTGCATAGACGTTATCAAAATGCTGGTAGCGGGCTTGTTGCACAATAAACCAAGTGATGCCTGATGTCGTTCCTATCAGTTCAGCGACAATCAAATACGTCCATGCCCATCCCAGTAGGACTCGTAAGTCTCGATAGACATCAGGTAAGACGGCAGGCAGCAGTACATAAAAGAAACTTTTTAGTTTGGTCGTGCCTAGCGTGTAGCCTGCCTCAATCAAACCAAGATCCATGGTACGCGTGGTATTTGCAATGATTAGAATCTGTTGAAATAGAGTTCCAATCACGATGATGGCAATTTTTGGTCCATCGTAAATACCAAGCACCGCCACGGCCAAAGGTCCAAATGCGGGCGCTGGTAGGTAGCGAAAGAACTCTACGAAAGGCTGAGTGATTTGTGCAATTTTTTGAGAAAACCCGCACAGCAGACCTAGTGGTATACCGACGATAGATGAGATAAAAAAAGCGATAAATACCGTACGGATACTCTGCCAGAGACTCTCATGTAGCCAAGGACCATCCACTTGCGTAGGCGGGGTAACAAAGGCTGTAACCATCGCTGTGGCTACCTCATCGGGTGCTGGGAGGTAGACAGGATTAACCAGTTTTCCTTGCGGCGGTACTGCATCAGAGGCCATGGCATCTTGTGCTTCGCGATAAAATACTTCTTTATCAATGCGGCTGCCCTCTTGTAGATAAGTGCTCGCGCCAGCATCCGTAATCTCAACTTGTGGATGCCAGATAAAAGGAAGGTAGCTGACTGCACACCATATTAAGATCGGAATCAAAAACGAGAGTACATTGAGCCCAAGCGTGGTTTTCTTGGTTAGATATGTGTTGATATGACTCATGGGCTACCCTCTAAAACGATGATGAAAACTCGACAACCACTACCTTTGCAATAAATAAAACGGCAACTATCCTTACTGATTAATCAAATCAGGATAGATCAATTTATCGATATCCAGTTTTTGATCATAAATCTGATTGTCAATATTGAACTGATTGACATGATAGCTAGATCCATAGATAGAGCTGAGCTCATCAGATTTTGCAAAGATTCTCTTGTTATCTTCAAGACCCATCAGTTTGGTGCCCTCTAAGAAAGAACTGTACTGATCGGCAGGCACGTTGACTTTGTTAGACATAATGCTGATCGCATCATCTCTAGTCGCTGGATCATTGATATAATTGACAACCTTGCCCCATACCTGAATGATTTTGGCATACTCTGCCTTGTGCGCAGATAAGCTGGCAGGACTGACGGCTAGCGTGTCATAAATAAGACCGGGCTTATCCGCTGAGGTATAGATAGCCTTAGCACTTGATACATTTTTTAGGGCTTGATTGGCATTGGGCTGCCAAATGGAGACGGCATCAATACTGTCATTTGTGAAAACTTGCGGTAGCTCGTTTGTGGTGGCATTGACCAGTGTCACATCAGCCTCTGTCAACCCGTTATCAGCCAGCGCGCTATTGAGCAGCAAATGATCTACCAGGCCCTTTTCAACACCGATTGATTTGCCTTTTAGGTCCGCTATGCTAGTGACCGATGGTTTAGCAATGATCTGATCATTACCTGCTGAGTAGTCGTTGACCAAGATAATAATGCCTTCACTACCACTCGCAGCGTTGACCAGATTGTCGCCATTGGTCACAGAAATGGCGTCCAGCTGATTGGAGGCAAAAGCAGATAGCGAGGCAGAGTAATCAAACCATTTAAACTCAACATTCACGCCAGCTTCATCAAACCAGCCTTTATCAATCGCAATCTGCCAAGCCACCCAGCCAGGCCAATCACTGTAACCAATAGAAATCGGATCATCATTTGCGGCAGTGACTTTTTCTGATGCCGCCTCGCCTTCAGGTGCTGATACGGTGGCAGTATTGTCACAACCAAATAGCATAAAGCTTGAGAGAACGGCAAAAGTAAATAAGCGTCGATTCATGAGTCTTACTCCTTGAATAAAGACAGGCCCATCATGGGAGTGTCCGTTGATTATTGTTTGCAATACCATAAGAGAGAATATTACTGTCGCTAATATTTTTGAATCATAAGTCAATTGAGGCAGTCTAAGTGACTGGCTATGACTGTTCAGCTATATAAGCTTTCCAACCACCAAACGCGGTCACATCCGTACCGCCTGCAAACCCATATTCTTCACAAATAAAGCTCTTGACCCAGCGTCCATTTGCCAATTCCACATTGCCAATGCCTAATGGCGCAGGTACCTCGTTGACTATGTCACCAAATCTAGCTTTAGGGATTCGCCAGACTTCTACTGCAATAGAGCGTCCTTCGTCATGGCGCTTCAGTCCTGGTTTAGCAGGCGTCGATCCAGCTAATGCAAAGAGTTGATAAGTAGCTGCCGTTTGAGTTTGCTCGGACAACACACCGCCTCTATCAGTCAGCTGATAGTTGAGCGGCATACCACTCAAATGCGCACCAACTACTGCTAACGCCACACTACTATCACTGTCATTGGTACTTAGAGGAATAAGCGATTGTGGTTGATCAGATTGAATTGTTTGAGATGTCTCGGAGTGATAACGATGGTGAGAGGTTCCCATTGGTATATCCAGAGCGGTTTGCCACTGATGACCAAAGTTGGCTAAGGCTTCGTCATGCCAACCCATGGCGATAAAGGTCACACCGCGTGGCAGGCCGTCTCTAGCGATTAGATTCGGCAACGCCAGCGCCGACAAGTCCGCTAGATTCACAAAATTAGTGTAGGCTCCCATATGACTGTTTTTCGTTAACGGGTCAGCATTGACTGCATCGATGGTGTAAATAGTCGGCGCAGTTGGCACCATTAGTGCGTCAAATTCAGATAGCGTTTGTTGAATACGGCGACTTAATGCAGCGCGAGAATACTCAGCACTCATCGCATCAACCGCATTGTAGTTCTCAGCTTGATTGATGATTTGGCGAGTGATAGGCAACAATGTGTCACGCTCGACGAGCTGATCGATGGCAAAGGTGCGTTCACTAACCCAGCTGTCGTTATAGAGCGCATCTGCTAGCTTATTAAAGACAGTAAAGTCTATCGGTGTGACCTCATAACCCATCGTCTGTAGCTGAGAGATGGCTATCTCAAAAGCCTGCTCTGACTCAGTATCACCGTAAAACTCCAAGGTATCAGGGATAGCGATTTTGCCAAGGCTAAAGGCGACTGGCGCAGTGGCAGGATGGATACGACTGTAATCATCCTTTTCATCATAGCCTTTCATTAGCTGAGCTACTTGCCACGCATCATCAACGCCTAACGCAAAAATAGAAATCACATCATGTAATCGACACGCTGGAATGAGACCCGTACTGGAGAACCAGCCTTTTGTAGGCTTCAAACCTACTATATTGTTATGACCCGCAGGCACACGTCCAGAGCCTGCTGTATCCGTCCCTAATGCAAAGGGCACGATGCCATTTGCCACACTTACCGCAGAGCCTGAGCTTGAGCCACCACTGATATAGTCAGGATTGAAGCTGTTGGCCACTGCTCCATAAGGAGAGCGCGTACCTACCAGTCCTGTCGCAAACTGGTCAAGATTGGTTTTGCCGATGACGATAGCGCCTGCTGATTTGAGTTTGGCAACCACATGCGCATCCTTGTCAGCTAAATACAAAGGAGCTGTACATCCTGCCGTGGTATGAAACTCTGCCACATCGATGTTGTCTTTTACCGCAAACGGTATGCCGTATAATGGCAAGTCTTGAGGATTTTGCGTGGCGATACTATCAATCTGAGCGGTTAGCTGCTTAGGAGTCGCAATCTCAACCCAAGCATTATTATCATTGTTGATGCCTGCCACATAATCCAGTAGATCACTTAGCTGGGTAGTTCCTTCGGCATAAGCGATTTGCCAATCTTTGATCGTCCAATTCTTTTGCATAGTTGCTCTCTCTATTATTCTTCGCCATTTTTATCGTTGTTTTGCTATCTCACTATCGGCTAGATGAGTCCGTACAGTATTAGCTTTCTTCGTGTGCGTCTGAGTCTGCCATCAATGTCTCGTGAGCAGTAATGGGTGCCAGTACAAATAATGGCTGCTCGGGTTTCACTGTAGTACCAATCTCAATTTCAATACTCACGACCTGCATCGCAACGGGTGAGACAATTGGTATCTCAATTTTCATGGCTTCTATGATTGCTAAGGTCTGCCCCTCATCGACTACATCACCTACCGCGCAAGAAATCTTCCATACACTGCCCATCATATGAGCTTTGACGACTATCCCGCCCTCAGGTACAGAAACTTCTGATGATACTTCTACCGCATCAATATCTTCGCCCACATACTGATCAAGACCTTGCTGCTTCCAGCGTTGTCGTTCAGCATCAAAGTTGGCTTGCTGTTGATCTTTAAATGTCTGAATACTGTCTTTATTTTCACTCAACATCTCGTAATACTCAGCGAGGTTTAACACACTATCCTCAACCTCAATCGAGAGCTCACCTGCCTTAAAGGCTGTTCGCATCGATAACAGTTCTTCTTCACTGACTTCATAAAAACGAATTTGATCAAAGAATCGTAGCAGCCATGGTTTTTCGGCTTCAAAGCTTGGATGCGAGCGGTAGCGGTTCCAGATTTGTAGCGTCCTACCAACGAACTGATAACCACCTGGGCCTTCCATACCGTAGATACACATATAAGCGCCACCGATACCGACCGCGTTCTCTGGCGTCCATGTTCTAGCAGGATTGTATTTGGTCGTGACCAAGCGGTGTCTGGGATCGAGCGGTGTGGCAACAGGCGCACCCAAATAGACATCACCAAGCCCCATGACCAAGTAGCTGGCATCATAGATAATATCTTTGACCGCTTGGGCAGAGGCCAAGCCATTGATACGTCTGATGAATTCTATGTTGTCAGGGCACCAAGGTGCGTCAGGATAGACAAGCTGCTGATACTTCTCAGTTGCTAGCTTAGTCTGAGAGTCAGCCCAAGCCATTGGTAAATGAACAATTCTGGACGGCACTTGCATATGCTTAATATCGGGCAACGCGCTTTCTGCTTGCTTGAGAATTGCTAGTAGTGCTGCCTGTGGCAATTTCAATGAATAGTAATGCACTAATAGTGAGCGAATACCTGGCGTCATGTCGATGATGGCATCGATATGCTGTGCTTGTAGCCACTCCATCAATGCCTGAACACGGAAGCGCAGTTGCAAATCAAGCACCTGCTCGCCGTACTCAATTAATATATAGCTGTCTCCAGCAGGGCGATACACCACTTTTGGTTGGTCATTATTTATGGGTAAAGTGTCTAGTATGGCTGTTTGCAAAGTTGCGTTTTCTGTATGAATGGGCAAACTGTAATCAACCAAATGACAGTCATCAGACCGTAGCATGTCATCATAGCGCTGATGTAATTGTGCGGCTTGATCATAGCTGACAGGGACAAACTCCACTCGATCACCTGCTTTGAGCTGTCCCATTTTCCAGCGCTCACCTGCGACGATGACGCTCAAACAAACAAAGCCACCAAGGCTGGGTCCATCAGGGCCTAAAATAATCGGCATGTCCCCTGTGAAGTCAATCGCACCAACTGCATAGGCATTGTCATGGATATTTGAAGGGTGTAGCCCCGCCTCGCCGCCGTCTTCACGCGCCCATTCAGGTTTGGGTCCGACCAGACGGATACCGGTACGGCTAGAGTTGTGGTGGACCTCCCATTCATGTTCAAAGAACTGCGTCACATCAGCGTCCGTAAAGAAATCTGGTGCGCCATGTGGCCCATACATGACCGCGATTTGCCATAGCCCATTGAACGTTGGTTGCTGGGCAGCAGGTAAGGATTTAGTAGCAATAGACGTATCGCACTGGTTAATAGGTAGCATGTCGCCGATGAGCAAATTACGACCAGCATGACCACCAAACTGACCTAAACTAAAGGTCGCTTGGCTACCCAAGTACTCAGGGACATTTATACCGCCTTTGATAGCGATATAGCTTCGGCAGCCTGAAGTGATATTGCCGCAAATGAGTTTTTGGCCTTTGCGCACAGGAATGGTTTGCCACATCGGCTGCTCTACACCATCCAAGGTACAGGCCATGCTACCGCCAGTAATAGCAATCTGACTGTCGCAATGGAACAATAAAGTCGGTCCAGTAACCACACACTCAAGACCTGCGGTATTAAATGGGTTGCCCAACAGTTGATTACCCGTATTGAGACTCAAACCATCTATCGCACCTGATGGTGGTACACCTACATCCCAGTAGCCTTCTCGGCCGAGAACATCTTGCACCGCCGTCTGTACGCCCGACTGCAACACTTCAATTTTTTGACTGAGCCATGTGAAAGTGTTCAAAAACCTTGTAGTCTGCTCACCTGCATAAAATGTCTCTGAGGCCACTATCTGCTGCAAATACTCAAGATTGGTCTCAAGACCTGCCATACGTGACATAGCCAAACTTTGGCTCATTTTCTCCAGTGCTTGCTTGCGGTCAGGTGCCGTCACGATGATTTTTGCTAGCATCGGGTCATAAAAGGCTGATATCTCACTGCCTGTTTCTATCCAAGTCTCGACACGAGCAGCTGGGTCAAAATATGCATCTGTTAAAATCCCCGTGCTTGGTTGAAAGCTTTTGACAGGGTCTTCGGCATACAGACGCACCTGAATCGAATGTCCTGACGCGTGCAATGGCAACTCTGGCAACACGAACTCGCCTGCAGCCAGCTCAATCATCCAGCGTACTAGATCCACTTGATAGATTTCTTCTGTGACACCATGTTCAACTTGCAAACGGGTGTTCACTTCCAAGAAATAGAAGTCTTGCGTCGACACATCCATCACAAACTCAACGGTACCAGCAGAGCGATAGTTGACTTGTTGCATCAACTTAGTCGCCACCTCTTGTAGGTTTTGTCTTTGTGCATCTGATAGTAAGGGCGCTGGCGTTTCTTCAATCACTTTTTGATTACGACGCTGGATAGAACAGTCACGCTCTCCTAAGGTGATGATATTACCTGCCCCGTCACCAAATACTTGCACCTCGATATGGCGAGCATGCTCTACAAATTTTTCGAGATATAGCCCTGCATCACTGAAGTTGCTTTGTGCCAAATGATGCACAGACTCATAAGCATCTTTTAGTTCGATCTCGTTCCATACTAAACGCATGCCGATACCGCCGCCGCCTGCAGTGCTTTTTAGCATGACAGGATAGCCAATACGATCAGCCTCACGTAATGCTTCGTCCACATCTTGTAGCAGTTCGCTACCGGGTAACAATGGCACTTGGCTATCAATGGCAAGCTTACGAGCCGTATGCTTAAGTCCGAAGCTCAGCAGCTGCTCAGAGGTTGGTCCAATAAAAGCGATCCCAGCATCACTGCAGCGATCACAGAATGCCGCGTTTTCTGACAGAAACCCATAGCCAGGATGAATGGCTTCTGCACCTGAATCTATTGCTGCTTGCAGTACTTTATCTATATTCAGGTAGCTATCACTGGCAGGACCAGAGCCGATGTTGATGGCTTCATCGGCCTGACTGACATGTAGTGAGCCTCGATCCACATCAGTATAGACAACGACTGAGTCGACACCCATTTGCTTTAGGGTACGTATTATTCGGCAAGCAATAGCACCGCGATTGGCAATCAATACTTTTTTAAACATCACAACTTCCTCAGCATTCTCATTAATAGGCAGTATCTTCTTGTTAGAAAGTCCCTTACTTACTCATAAATCACTAGCTCAATAGGCGTAGGGTTATAACCGTTGCAGGGATTGTTAAGCTGAGGACAGTTCGATATCAGGACAATCATGTCCATTTGAGCAGTGATATCGACGTATTTACCAGGGGCTGAGATACCATCATCAAACGCCAAACTACCGTCAGGCGTAATAGGCACGTTCATAAAGAAATTGATATTTGGTCCGACATGACGTAGGTTTAGATCATATTTTTGCGCAACTGGATGCGTTGCTAGAGTATGCATAAAATTATTTCGGCAGCTATGCATAGGATAGGTATCGTGAGCGTAACGCACGGTATTGCTCTCACATGAGCATGCACCGCCCAACGTATCATGACGACCGCAGGTGTCATCTGTGATAGTGGCAATGACTTGCCCTCTATTAGTGAATAGCTGACTACCCATCTCTAAAAACAGCTTTTGATTTTGTGCCAACGTATCTGTGGCACTATAACGTTCATCCGTATCAGCGCAGCTGATAAACAAGGTATCGACTGCCTGATTGCCTTCAGTATCTATGATGCGCAAGGTTTGGTTTTTCTTGACCTCTGCCATCCATCCCTCTCCAGCAGCACAAATTTCACGCAGTTTGATGTGCTTCAGATCGGTTGACTCTAAAGTTGTTGGCACTGGATTTTGAATAGCTTTATCTTTATTTTTAGTATCATCATTAATTGTCATGAGTCTGCTCTCTTAGTTACTATGAATGGTTATGGACGTAGGTATAGTGTGAGCGAACCTATAGAGTCGTTTTACCAGTCAAAAATTAGAAATTAATAACCACTTGATTAGTATTTAATGCCGCTTAATTGATAAGCACTTAATAGCTACTTTCGACTATCAAACAATGCCTTTCGTTAGGCGTTCGTATAGTCGCCGAAATAGCGTGCATTATTCTCAAACCCGCGTTGGTTTTGCGCGCAAGAGTCACGGCAAATATCAAGCTCTGCCTTTGGTACTATAGGGGCTGCCTGACCAATGGTTAGCTCAATGTCAGCTAGATCATAGATGTCTGATGGGTCAAGTGGGTGCGGGGCGTTACAGATGAATACTAAGCAATTCATCTCAAACCGTAGGGCGATTGATTGGTGGGTGTTGTCAGCAGCGATATAGGACAGCCGCCCTTGTAGATCGGGGGTGACTTTGGAAAACAGGTTGACCGTTGCCGTCAGGTCACGCTCATTTAGCGCAAACTTCGACATCTCTGTTAGTAGTCCGTCAAGACCGTTTTGATAGCGCTCGTTACGAGCATCTTGGAAAGTTTTTTTGCCATATTGTGAGCTGACCATAGCAGCGGTGCTAGGGCCACAAATAGCATCGTTCCAGCCATGGTCATCGCTTATAATAGAGGCCAGCACTCGGCCCATATCGGAGTAGAGTACGTGACCTTCAGATAGGTATAAGGTGTGTTGTGCTTTTAGACTATCTGGCATGTTGAAGCGTTCAAGCTTCTCATCAGCATTGACCACATATAGGCTAGCATTGGCATTGGCTGCCAGTGATTTGAGCGTTAATACAGTGTTTTTATTGACACGTCCACACCAATGATGGCCACCTGGTAGAGGCGCGGTGAAACGGTCTGAATACGAGCTATCGGAAGTAGTGATTGAAACGGATGACATAAAAAACTCCACAGTTATGAGCTTAAGTGAACAGTGTCACTTAGAGTCTCCCGGGCTTTTATCCCTCCGTGTAGTTCTTTCGAACCGCCATCTCTCGGACCAGTCATATAGTTTTAGAAAGCTTTCCTCTACTATATCGGAACCCTAGACGGCATTTTTTTAGCTCTTAGATTAATAATATACGGTAGTTAACCGTGTACTGTTAACCATGCAAACGGTATGCCATCCATTTTCTATCACTATCGACTTACCTTTTAATCTTTGTACAAAGTAAAGTTAGCGCACTAAAAAATTCATAATATCTATCCTATTTCTACAAAATAAATAGGCTCCTAGGTACGCTTATAGCTTGATATATATGGATTGGTTAAATAGTAATGAGTTTAATATCATTTCAAAAGTAAATATCTAACATGTTTTGTGGCAGCAACTAAAACGAAATATAGACTGATTCATATACAAATTAAAAAACGCACTATAGTAGAGCATTGTGCACCATAATAATAAATACCGCTCTATTCTGAACCGTTTTAAAAGCACGTTAATATTTAACTTTATCTTTCATAAATTAAACCCTAAAAATAAAAAAAGCACTGGCTCAATGTGAACCAATGCCTTTAACGTATATTGAAAATTGCTGATATTGAACACTAAAAAGAGCACTGGCTCGTATTGAACCAATGCTCCCATATTACACCTATGTATTATCAATGGCTAATTCATAAATGGCTGACTCATAAATGAACATCGCGCATAGGTGTCATCGTCAAATTAGTATCGAGTTACTAGTGCTATTGGTTGATCTTCACCCATGATGTCTTGTGGCATAAATACAGCTTCGCCGCCATTATGAATGACGTGTTCGATGATTTCGCCGATTGCATCGTCTGTGATGCCTTCTGTAGTCGCATCATTGGCAGGACTTAACGTTTGTGCCTTTTCATCAATCTTAGCGGATTGTATATAACCACGGCGTACATAAAGCGTCTCGCCAGCCCCTTGGAAAGCACTGCGATACACTTCCTGCAAATCAGTCTGCAACATATTCGCACCGCGAGCTTTATCGATTTCACCCAATGCAGCTTTATGTAGTGAAGTGCGATACTCTTCTACAGCTTCTTGCACACTATCAACGATATGCTGTGCACTACCATCCTCTAGATTGGTGGCATTCGATACTGTAGCGATGATATTATCTGGACGATCGCATACTTCTTTGTAGTAGCCAATATTTTTTGCATCACCAACTATGACAAGAGGCATTTTATGCTCACCCCATAGTTCTTGGACACTTTTATCAACTTGGTTAAAGAATTCTTTTAAGTGACTGCTTTCGTTGTTTGATGAACGATCTGAGCCACCGTCACCTGTTGTGTATAGTCCGTTGTTTTCGACAGGGAACTGAATGTTCTCCATGTTGTTTTGTGCATCGTCATCTTTATCGAACTCTCTCACAACGCGGTCATTAGATGCTTCAATCAAACGAGCATTGTCACGGGTTAAGACCACCGTATAATAATGAACTGCACTTGCCATATCACGAACCAAGTCACGCGTAGCAAATCTATCTGAAATTACAACACGTTCTGTCGTATCAATTGGCATACGGATAACTTGCACATCATCTGTGCTAGCAAATATAGCTAATGTATCAAGGTTATAATTGTGATTGAGCTCACTGATTTTATTTTGGATATTATCTAGAATGGTAGTCGCTGTGCGTTTATCGTACTCTTTCGTCAGACGATCTTCGGCAACCTTTAATTGGTTTTTTAGAGCGATAGGATCTTGCTCGTTAGCTGGATGTTCACGATGCGTTTTAACAAAGATACTTACTGCAGGGTTAGCTTTAGTTTCACGTAAACTTTTAAGAGTCGCTTTCATATATTGCTCCTTGTTTTATTATCGTTCATTTTTAACTTTATGTATTTCTTCACTTATATACTGTTATGAGCATAGAAATTTCTGTCCGTGTTTTTCTTGCATCCTGTCGATGCATAATATTTAAATTCCATTATCTTGATGCTAACAGCTATACCCCACTACCTGTAGGGTGAATTTGCAAGCAAATGATAGCGCTTTGTAAGTAGAGCACTCTATATTGTTAAAGGACTGCCTTAGCGAGCATAACTACATATTCAGATAATTATCTTGAGAAGTGGAATCTAAGTATCAGAATTTCGATATTTACTTTCAGATTGCTAGCACTACTTTACTCACTTGAATCGTATATAGATGCTTAGGTTGTATTTTTACCAAACGAACCCATCTTTTATATAATCTATATATAAAATAAGAACACACTGTATATTTCAATAGTAGCTAGACTTTTCTCATTTTGATTAATAATAATTCATTGATATCGGATACCTATATGACACCTTCTCCTTTAGATTTACGCCTTGTCGATTTTGCCGACACTGCGCCACATACATTACAGAACCAAGTAATTGATGCTATTGATGCTGCCAATGCTTTTTTAGATACTTTAACCGTGATAGAAAGCGACAGTGCTGAAAAAACAAGTGCTGAAGAAATAAGCGCTGAACAAGCTTTGGCAGATGTGATGAGCTTTGACCATATCAATTTGGCATTAGATCGTAGCTGGGGCATTTTGTCGCATCTCAATAGCGTGATGAGTAACGATGAGATTCGTCATGTTCACCATGAACTGTTACCAAAGCTATCTGCTTACGGTACGCGAGTGGGCCAGCATCAGCCTTTGTTTAATCGCTATCAAGCTATCGTCAATGACACAAATTTCTTTGCTACGTTAGAGCCTGCTCGTGCACGTGCAATCGAACTGGCATTACGTAGCTTTGAGTTATCAGGCGTTGCGTTACCTCAAGCTGAGCAAGAAAAATTTGCCGCTATCCAAAGTGAGTTATCAACCCTGTCTGCAACCTTTTCGGACAATATATTGGATGCGACGCAAGCATTTGCCCTGCCTTTAGAAAACTCCCAATTAAAGGGTCTAACAGAGGGCGGTTTGGCACTATTGGCAGATGCAGGCGAGCAATACAAAGCGCGTGAGCTTGCTAGCGGTGCTCTTAGCCAAGCCGATATAGATGCACTTCCTACTCCTTACTATGTGGCCAGTTTAAATATCCCTGTATATCTAGCGATCATGACTCATGCGGACGATCGTAGCCTACGTGAGACGCTTTATCATGCTTACGTCACACGTGCCTCTGAATTTGATACGCATACCAATGCAAAAGGTAATTCATTAAATAATGCTGACAATATGAGTCAAATACTCTTATTACGTGAGCAAAAAGCCAAGCTACTTGGTTTTGCAAATTATGCCGAAGTATCCCTATCGACTAAGATGGCAGACAGTGTCTTAGAAGTAGAGACATTCTTACGTGACTTAGCAACGCAAGCAACACCTGCTGCCAAAGCGGATTTGGCACAGCTACAGAAATACGCTAGTGATTATGGCATTGATGAATTGCAACCGTGGGATAGCGCTTACATCGCTGAAAAGGTAAAACAAATTGAGTTCAGCTTATCGCAAGAGGAAATTCGTCCATATTTCCCATTACCTAAAGTGGTTAATGGCTTGTTCACTATCGTTGAGCGTCTATACGGTATCAAAGTACAAGAGCAAAGCCATAAAAATGCAGAAAGTGATTCAGTATCTCGCTGGCATGACGATGTGAGTTTTTATCAATTATTCGACGCTGATGATCGCTTGCTTGGTGGCTTCTACTTTGACTTATTTGTGCGTAGCGGTAAGCGTGGCGGTGCATGGATGAGTGGTTTCCAATCTCGCTATAGCTATGAAGAACAAAACCATCAGCAACTGCCCGTTTGCTTTATGGTTGGAAATTTCACGCCAACACTTGATGGCAAACCTAGTTTATTGACTCATGATGAAGTATTAACCTTATTCCACGAGTTTGGTCATGGTTTGCATCATTTATTGACCCAAGTGACGGTGGGTGATGTCGCTGGTGTCAATGGTGTTGAGTGGGATGCAGTCGAGCTTCCTAGTCAGTTTATGGAAAACTGGGCTTGGGACGCTGAAGGCATCGCCCTTATCAGCAGTCACGTTGAGACTGGTGAGCCATTGCCTAAAGACAAACTTGATGCACTACTAGCAGTCAAAAATTTCCAAAGCGGCATGCAAACGCTGCGTCAGATTGAGTTTGCCCTATTCGACTTACTCATTCACGCTCATACGCCAGCACTTAGTTACGATGCCATTTTAGAGACGCTCAATACTGTCCGTAATGATATCTCCGTTATGCAAACACCTGACTATAACCGCTTTGCTAATGGTTTTAGTCATATCTTCGCAGGTGGTTATGCTGCAGGCTATTACTCATATAAATGGGCGGAACTGCTATCAGCTGATGCGTTTAGCAAGTTTGAAGAAGACGGTATTTTCAACCCAGCGACAGGTAAAGCGTTCCGTGAATCTATCTTATCTGTTGGTGGCAGTTTCCCAGCGAAAACCAACTTTGAAAACTTCCGCGGTCGTAGCGCCAGTATCGACGCCTTGCTACGTCATAATGGTTTCACTGATGTTAAAAATATTGATGCGGCAAATACTCAAACGACGCGCGAGGTCATTTAAATGCGTTATCAATCATCTAGTCCCAAGCGCCGATTTTTAGCAGGGGTACGTTGTCCGAAATGTCAGGAGATGGACGCTGTGGTGCAAATCAATATCGTGACTCCTGCCCCAGATGAGTATATTGAATGCACTCAGTGCGGACACACAGAGCATCGCCCTGACCCTGATGCCATTAGTGCTAAGAACCATTTAGAAGATCAGATAGCTCGTGATGCGATGGCAACTGGCACCAGCGGTACTGTAAAATTTAAGTCTTAGTTATTTAGTTTTCATATCTGAAAACAGATTAAATCCTTTATTGTTTAATGGTCTATTAAGCCTATCTATCAATAGATAGGCTTTTTATTTTGAGTTTGCTATAGTATGGCTACTTATATTCTTGATATGAATTGATCACAACATGAAACCAGACAATATCCGGCCTTCATCAACCCACACTTCTAAGAAAAAACAGACTAAATCACGTCAGAAAATTTTGGCAATACTTATCTCAGTATTGCTACTTATCGTCATTGTCTACCTTATTGTAGGAAGGTCTGGCACTCAGTCCACACTCCCTATAGATGATGCCACTTCAGCACCAGTAACTAACCAATCACAGACAGAATCAGTCACAGACAGCACTTCAGAAGTATCAGATGATTCTGTGATTGACGACGGTGTGCTCATGGATGAAAACTCTGAAGCAGCCAATAATGACAATAACGCGATACCAAATCCTACTGCTATATTAGATGCACCTCTACCAGAAAATGATAGCTTGGCTAAAGAAGAGATTGATCGTTTAGAAGATGAGCGTCAGCGACTGGCCGAACAAGAAAAGTTAGCAGCGGAACAAGTGGCTATGAATAAGCAATTGACTGATATGAAGGCAGAACAAATTGCGCTACTCGAACAACAAATTGCTCAGTTAGAAGCAAACGACTCTAATAAAGCGACGGTTCAATAACCGTATACTTGATTTGGTTATTGAGAGGCTTACGATGGCGATTTTGCAATTCACACATGCCTCTATTTTAAATAGCAATGCACAGTTGCTTATTTTACCTGTCAACAATGCTGGTGTCGTTTTAGATCCTGTACTCACACGAGCGAAAACTCTATTTCCTGATAATTATAGTCGCTATCATCGTGCGTGCCGCGATGGTAGTCTGAACGTTGGTAGCTGCTTACTTAATAAGCGCACACGTGAGCAAGTCGGACTTGGTATCAGTAGTAATGGGAATCAGCCAAACTACATTGCCAACCTTGTGATATCAAACCATCCTTATCATCCAGCGCGCACACGTTGGCTGACTGCTGCTTTGATTGATTTGCAACAGCAAATAATGCCGCTTATACGTTACCAAGGTATACGCAGAGTTGCATTGCTTGCGCGGCCACTTATCTCAGGCAGACCACGTGATATCGTATCCAATGAAAGCACTACAGTAGATACCCTGCCTTTAGACTGGCATGCTGATACGTTGCCATTACTAACTGAGTACTTACAAGACCTACCAAAACTTCGTATCGATATACACCTGCCTAAAAGCATTGAGTTACAAATGGCCTTTTAGCTAGCCAGTCATCATCTTTTTGGACACATAAAAAAACCGCCCTGAATACTCATAACGAGCATTTCAAAGCGGTTTTTTATTACTTAAACTACATCAGATATTGAGTATTAGTTCTGCTCAACACCTTTCATAGTTAGTTTGATACGACCACGGTTATCAACGTCTTGTACGAGTACTTTAACGACCTGACCTTCTTTTAGATAGTCTGATACATTCTCTACGCGCTCTTCTGCGATTTGTGAAATATGTACTAGGCCATCAGTGTTTGGCAAGACATTTACAAATGCACCGAAGTCGACGATACGAGCAACGGTACCTTCATAAGTTTTACCAACTTCAACTTCAGCAGTTAGTGCTTCGATTTTACCGATAGCTGCCTTGGTCGCTGCTTTGTTTTCACCAAAGATACGGATAGTACCAGCATCATCGATATCGATAACTGCGCCAGTTTCTTCCGTTAGCTGACGAATAGTTGCGCCGCCTTTACCGATAACGTCACGAATCTTGTCTGGGTTGATTTCGATAACCGCGTAGTTTGGTGCATGAGCATTGATTTCAGTACGGCTCTCAGGCAATACTTGGTTCATTGCTTCTAGGATATGGATACGACCTGCATGGGCTTGTTTAAGCGCTTGCTCCATGATGTCAGGGGTAATACCTTCGATTTTGATATCCATCTGAAGTGCAGTGATACCGTTTTTAGAACCGGCTACTTTAAAGTCCATATCACCTAGATGATCTTCATCACCTAAGATATCTGACAATACAGCAAAACGATCGCCTTCTTTAACCAGACCCATCGCGATACCAGCAACTGGTGCTTTTAATGGTACGCCTGCGTCCATCAATGCCAAGCTTGCGCCACAAACAGAAGCCATAGAAGATGAACCGTTAGATTCAGTGATTTCTGATACCACACGAATCACATACGGGAAACGCTCACTATCTGGCAACATCGCTTGTACACCGCGGCGTGCTAGACGACCATGGCCGATTTCACGACGTTTTGGAATACCTTCACGGCCCGTTTCACCAACTGAGAAATGCGGGAAGTTGTAATGCAGCATGAAATGGTCACGAATCGTGCCACCTAGTGAGTCAATCATGTTGACGTCACGGCTGTTACCAAGTGTGGTAGTAACCAATGCCTGCGTCTCACCACGTGTGAACAATGCTGAACCATGCGTATATGGCAATACACCAACTTGTACGTCAAGCGCACGAACTGTCTCAGGGTCACGACCATCGATACGCGGCTTACCTGACAAGATATTGTCACGAACAGTACGATATTTAAGGTCGTTATAGATTTCTTTAAGCTCAGATACGGTATCAGCATAAGTTTCTGACTCAGCATCACCAGCAAGTGCATCAATAATTGACTGCTTAATTTCATCAAGCTTCGTGTAACGTGCTTGCTTATCAGTAATGGTATAAGCGTCAGCAACTTGCTCGCCGAACTGCTCTTTCATGCTGCTGGTAAGGGCTTGGTCACGCTCAGGAGCAGAGTATTGCTGCTTAGCAGTACCGATTTCTTCAGCCATTGAAGCAATGTTATCAATAACGATTTGTTGTTGCTGATGGCCGTACAATACTGCACCTAACATCTGGTCTTCTGACAGCTCTGCCGCTTCAGATTCAACCATTAATACCGCAGACTTAGTACCAGCCACAACCAAATCTAGATCACTGGTTTCAAGCTGCTCAGACGTTGGGTTTAGAACGTATTCGCCATTAATGAAACCAACACGAGCGGCAGCAACAGGACCATTAAATGGTGCATCAGAAATAGCCAATGCTGCTGAAGCACCGATTAGTGCAGCGATATCTGCAGACTGAGTTTTATCTGATGATACAACTGTTGCGGTAATTTGGATTTCGTTTACATAGCCTTCTGGGAATAGCGGACGAATCGGACGGTCAATCAAGCGTGAAGTTAAAGTTTCAAATTCGCTCGCACGGCCTTCACGTTTGCCGTAAGCACCTGGGATTTTACCCGCTGCATACATTTTTTCTTGATAATTAACCGTTAGCGGAAAGAAGTTTTGACCTTCTTTAGCTTCTGATTTTACGACTGCTGCAACTAATACGGTTAAGCCACCCATGTGTACTAAAATAGAGTTTGCTTGACGGGCAATACGGCCTGTCTCGATAACAACCTGCTGGTTGCCATATTGAAATTCACGCTTAATGGTGTTGAACATTGTCATATAATCTTCCTAATGTTGACTGACAAAACTGATATCAGCATCAAAAAAAGCTGATATCTGTCATTAAAATTCTGTGTATATGGCTATCAGTTGACATGTTTTCTATTAGAAATCATCGCAACCAATGCCAATAACGTTACTTGGTTGTCTCATATATTTGTCTGAGTTAGACATCGTACTATTATGTATATTCGGTCGTGCAATTTTGGCTTTACTATAAATACTATCAAAAAGACATTAAGTCAAAAGACTTCGATGCTAAAAACCCTACAGGCTATTTTCTAGGTTTTCAAATATCAGCTATCTGCGCTGATTACCAAGCCAAATAATGAATATTTCATCAGTAATTGCCATATCTGTAGCAGATGCGCTATCAAACTCACAAGGCATTATTTTACAGTGATTTATAGCCATTGACCAATTAATTGCACAGTAGCGCAATTATCATCAGAAAATACCGCATTTGAGGCTTGGTTAGTACAGTTTATACCTATATTCCTCTTAGCTATTCTAGAGAAGGGGTTCTACCTCTTACTACTTGAGCACAGTATCTAAAACGAATAAGCATAAAAAAACGGCGTGAAACTATTCCACACCGTTTTTAGAAAAATCTATTTTATCGATAACAACAAACAAGTTCCAAGCGATTTAGCAAAAAATTCAGCATTCACTCGTACTATTGTCGTTAGATTAACGACGTAGACCTAACTGGCTGATTAGAGTAGTGTAACGACCAAGGTCTTTACCTTTTAAGTAATCAAGCAGTTTACGACGCGTGTTAACCATACGGATAAGACCGCGACGGCTATGATGGTCAGCTTTGTGTGCTTTAAAGTGGTTCTGCAAATCATTGATACGAGCACTCAACAAAGCTACTTGAACTTCTGGAGAACCAGTGTCATTTTCGCCACGTTGGTATTGAGCGATGATTTGTTCACGATCGGTATTAGTTAGCATAAATATCTCCGGCAATGCTAAAAACTTTAAATACAGGCTGCAATTTGAGTCAGTATTAAAGCAATAGAATAATAAATAAAATAACCTGTACGCCATTCAGGACAACCCTGCATTACTAGAGTTGACCTAGTGTACGACAAGCTCAGTTAACAACCATTTAGCATGTTTTGAATCGTACATTGCATTTAGCTATAGCACTACTTAATCAAAGTAATGGGCTAATGACAGTACATCATCCAAAACCTAATTTAAATGTGGGGGTAATTATAACAAAAAACTGCTGAACTAGCAGCAGTTTTTCATAATACTTGTAAAGCTACCTTTAGTCTCTGGTAACTAGTATCTAATAGATAACTATTAAGAGCCTACCTAGGCTACTTGTTAACGTCAGACTCTGTCGCATTGCCGCCTAGTTCATCATCTTCAAGAGGCGCGGCAGTAGTTACTTCAGCTAGACTGTCTGGGGCAGTATGCTCACGTGGATTGATTTCTTCTGCAAGCTTTTCAATCTCTTTTTCTTGCTCGTCCATATTGTTCGGTGAATTACTCATATTAGCTCCTGAATTATTATTTTGTGGACTAACTGTCGTTGCACTCATCGATCATAAGACGTGCAAACTATAAACATATCAATGCCACCTATTACAGGTGGCATATTAAAAACCTACTTATCTTCTTTCGCGTTTTCTAAGTTAGCTGCGATACGTTCTGCTGCTGCTTCGCTGTTTTCACTATGATTGTCTTCAGTTTGACCTTTAAGTGCTGCTTCTGCTGAATCAGAACGTTGTTGCTCAAGCTTAGTATCATTTGGATTAGAGTTTGACATAGTATCTTCCTTAGTTATGGTTATAAATGTTAGTTATACGGAATTGAAATTTAATAGTACTTAATTAATTGAACTGGTTTATTTAGAAATCAAAATTCTAGGATAATGCATTATCTATGGCATCAACAAAATTGGGTATATCGTCTGGGTTACGTGAAGTAATAAGATTGCCATCTATTTGTACTGTCTTATCTACGTAGTTTGCTCCAGCATTTTCTAAATCTAGTTGCAATGTATGATAAGCGGTAAGTGTTTTGCCTTTAGCAATACCTGTATTGATGAGAACCCAAGGAGCATGACAAATAACAGCTAATGGCTTTCCTGCTTCATGAATAGTATTGATAATTTGATGAGCCTTTTCGTTGCCACGAATAGTATCTGCGTTGACAGTACCGCCTGGTAAAACCAATGCATCATACTCAGAAACGTTGGCATCTTCTGCAAAGATATCAGCAGTAAAAGTATCACTCTTATCTACGTCTTGCTGCATGGCTTGCACTTCTTTTTTATCATTTGTTGTTATGAGAAGTGTTTTGTAGCCTTTGTCTTTTAGCTGATTATTGACGTCTTCGTACTCTGCTTGTTCGAAGTGGTTATGTAGTAAAAAAGCGATCGTTTTCATAACTTTCCTTCTTCTTATCTATTAGTTTTTGTGAGCCATTATCTTTTTATTAGCTAGTTTTATTATTATTTGGTAGTACATTTTCCTTTGAACTATTTTATTTTTATTCAAATGCGTCCTTTCTGCATTAATTTTTTCTTTTAATTGTCTATTTTTTAATTATTAACTTTATAGCAATTTTTTATTCTTATAATATTTATCCATTTTATTTTTTAGCTCAGCATTTCCTATCTGATGAATCTAGAGTACAAAAAAAACAGGTTTCACCATAGGCGAAACCTGCAATAAAATGTGACGGTATGTGATTAGTGTAAACTATTAGTAAATCAGGCCAACGTTAGGTGGTAGTTTCTCTATTTAAGTAACATTGGTGAAAACGTGACTATTAGCGCTGAATCAATTTCTTAGGTTGTAGACGTCCGTTTAAGCTCACAGACCCCAAACCAAGAAACTCTCCCTGCTCATTGAGTAGACGTATATCAACTGGTATTTCGTGCTCTAGGAGCTGAGGCACATCAAGATCAGTATCAGCTTTACCATTGGTACTAGCGTCATCATCGATACCGACAGAACTATCATTAGACAGCTGGTTAGAAACCATATTAGCAACATAATCTTTGAGCTTACCTGTTAGCTCATCAAATACGTTTAGGCGCTGCCCCATATGTACACGGGCGCATTGTTCCTCTGTCAGCATCAGTTCAGCATTGATATCAATACAAGCATCGATAGGCAGTAGCCAAGACTGACGCTCCTCTAGACCATGCTCTTCTAATGAAGATAAAGCGATAGCATCATCAATGCTAAAGCTCCCTACTTGTGTACGACGTAATGCCGTCAAATGTCCTAGCGTACCTAACTGCTTTGCAATATCTTCCGCTAATACACGTACATACGTACCTTTTGTACAAGTAACCGTGAGATTAATCTGGGTATCATCTATCATCTGTAGATTGATTGCTTTAATCGTGATATCTCTGGGCGGTCTATCAACCTCAATACCAGCGCGAGCATATTCATACAGTTTTTTACCGTCTTTTTTTAGCGCTGAATACATCGGTGGTATCTGCTGCTGAGCACCCAAAAACTGCTGTGCAATAGTTGCCAATGATGCTTCGTCGAATACTGGGATAGAAGCCTGCGTTACAATTTGGCCATCAGCATCACCAGTATCGGTTTGGCTACCTAGCAAGATAGTCGCTTGATAAGATTTATCAGCATCCAGTTGATAATGGCTAAACTTGGTGGCTTCACCCAAGCAAATAGGCAGTAAGCCAGTTGCCATTGGATCAAGCGTTCCTGTATGCCCCGCCTTTTTACTATCGTGTATCGGTGATTTAAATAAATACTTCACTTTTGACACGACTTGCTGCGACGTCATACCTTTGGGTTTATCCACCAATATGACACCTGAAACTTTTATTTTTTCAGGTACTTTATTGGCTTGTTTATCAACTTGCTTAGACGCTATAGACATAATAATAATTTACTCGTCATTCTCGTTTTGCTCAGTTTTAGTCACGGCCTTACTAATCAAGTCCATCATATAGTTACCACGAGCCGTTACTTCATCATAATGAAAACGTAAGCGCGGCGTAGTACGTGTTTTTAAGCTATGGCTTAGTTCCGTACGCAAAAACCCTGCTGCTTTATTCAATACCTTGATGCTCTCTTCATGATTAGTTTTGTTCATGGCATCATTGAGCTCAGGCTCCATGATAGTGACATAGACGTCCGCATAGCCTAAATCTGGGCTAACTTTGACACTAGAGATTGTGACAAAACCTGTTAGACGAGGGTCATTGACTTCATCACGAATAAGAACAGCAAGCTCACGCTGAATCTGATCCGATAATCTTTGTAAACGTTGGTTCATGTTATTACCTTACTTTAATGGGCTTATTTTATTACTGTATAAGTCTGCTGATTAATAAATGTTGCACTGATATGTGCTAAAAAAGGCCTAGCAGGATGTACCTGTTAGGCCTAAGTACAGCTGAATATTAGCAAAGTATATAAACAGCTCAGCGGATTACGCATATTGCATTAAGACATACTCTGCTATTGAACAGCAGCTTTAGATAGTACGTGCGAACTCTTGGATTTCAAAGACTTCGATCTTATCGCCAGCTTCAACATCATAGCCACGAACGGCCAGACCACATTCCATACCAGTACGTACTTCATTAACGTCTTCTTTATAGCGACGTAATGATTGCAGTTGACCAGTAAAGATAACTTGATCATCACGCAATACGCGGATAGGTTTGTTGCGATAGATTGTACCTTCGACCACCATACAACCAGCAGCAGCACCAAACTTACTAGAACGGAATACTTCACGAACGTCTGCAACACCAAGGATTTTCTCACGATGTTCAGGAGCAAGCATACCGCTCATTGCTGATTTCACATCATCGATCAAACCATAGATTACGCTATAGTAGCGAATATCCATGTTAGCAGTGTCTGCTTTGCGACGTGCGGTAGCATCTGCACGAACGTTAAAGCCTAACAGTACCGCTTCACTAGATTCTGCAAGGGTTACGTCAGACTCAGAGATAGGACCAACGCCTGAACTGATCACTCTGACTTTTACTTCGTCAGTAGACAATTCGTTTAGGGCAGCTAGTAGTGCTTCAAGTGAACCACGTACGTCTGTTTTTAGTACGATATTCAAGAATGACACATCGCCTTGACCCATCTGATCAAACATGCTTTCTAAACGCATGGCATTCTGACGCTCAAGTTGACGCTCACGCTCACGGTTGGTTCTAAAGTCCGCAACTTCACGAGCTTTTTTCTCGTCCGTCACAACTAGGAACTCGCTACCAGCAGCAGGTGTCTCAGGCAGACCTAAAATCTCTACAGGGATAGAAGGACCAGCTGATTTGATACGTTGGCCATGCTCATCAGTCAACGCACGAACTTTACCATAGTGCTCACCAGCTAGAACCAAGTCGCCTTGTTTTAATGTCCCTTTTTTCACTAGGACACTAACGACAGGACCACGACCCTTTTCAAGTCTTGATTCAATAACCACACCCTGAGCAGCACCGTCTAGTGGCGCTTCTAGTTCCATTAACTCAGCTTGCAAGCTAATGAATTCTAGTAAGTCTTCAATACCTTCGCCTGTTTTGGCTGAGATACGAGCCATTGGTGTATCGCCGCCCCATTCTTCTGAAACAACTTCTTTCGTCGTTAATTCATTAAGAACACGGTCAGGATCAGCACCTGGCTTATCCATTTTGTTGATAGCAACAATGATTGGCGTACCAGCTGCACGTGCATGATCAATTGCTTCTGCTGTTTGTGGCATCATGCCATCGTCAGCTGCAACAACCAATACAACGATATCAGTCGCTTGAGCACCACGTGAACGCATTGCGCTAAAAGCTGCGTGACCTGGAGTATCAAGGAAAGTAATAACACCGCGATCAGTTTTTACATGGTAAGCACCGATATGCTGTGTAATGCCGCCCGCTTCACCATTCGCAACTTTAGTTTCACGAATTTTATCTAGTAGTGAGGTCTTACCATGATCGACGTGACCCATGATAGTTACTACTGGTGGACGAGTTTGGATGTTGCTACTACGCTCATCGACTGCATACTGTAAGTCATCTTCGACTTTAGTATCACTAACTGGTACTGGATTGTGACCCATTTCTTCAACAAGCAAGCTTGCGGTTGCTTGATCAATCGTATCTGATTCACGAGCCATTTCACCCATTTTCATAAGTAATTTGGTGACTTCACGAGCTTTAACCGCCATACGCTGTGCAAGATCGGCAACTGAAATTTGTTCACTAATCTCGACATCATAGACGATTTTTTCGACAGGTTTTTCAAATTTATGCTGTGATGCCTGAGTTGAACGCAAACCGTTTTTGCGGTTTTTGATTTCGCGCTCATCTTGGTTCTTACGACGACGACCACGAGTACCAGTACTGTTCGAACCGCGTTTGATTTCGCGACGCTCTTTTTCAAATGACTCTTCTAGTGCATCACCGACCAGACCTTCAGCCAATGGCTCATCTTTACGTACTTCAGTAACAGGTTCACGATCTGTATATTTACCAGCCATTTTGCGCATTTGCTCAAGTGTACGCTTTTGCGCTTCTTCAGCTTGTGTGCGGCGGGTTTCTAGTTCGATTTCACGCAGACGCGCTTCTTCTTTTTCACGAGTTTCGCGAGCTTTACGTTCCGCAGCGGTTTCAACTTTAGGCTTAGTTGCAGCAACTTTCTTCTTCGGCTGCTCTTTAGGCTTAACTTCAGCAGTCGCTTTGCCGCCTTTTTTGACGACAACTGATGTAGAAATATCATCGTTTTTGTCGTCTGATTTTTTGCTAGATCCTAAGCTTGCACGCATTGCTGCTAGCGTTGCTGCTTGACGCTCTTCCGCTTTTTTCTTAGTAGCGGCGCGTTCTTCAGCTTCTTTTGCTGCACGTTCTTGAGAATCAATTAGAGCCTGCTCACGAGCAGCTAGCTCTTCAGCCATTTTTTCTGGATCAGGCTTTTCAAATACTTTCTTTTTACGCACTTCTACGTTGACGCTCTTAGATTTACCAGAAGAGCCGGTCACACGTGCAGTACTGGTCGTCTTAGATTTAAGACTAATACGACGCTTTTCTTGTTGACCATGACTTTGCTTTAAATACGTCACCAGCTTTTCTTGCTCAAGCTCGGTGACTAGGTCATCCTCTGCGCGAGCAGGCAGGCCAGCATCTACTAATTGCTGCTTTACAGCATCTGTAGTTTTGCCTACCATTTCTGCCAGTTCTTTGACGGTCTTATCTGCCATTTATTATCACCTACTGTCTATTATTTGCTATATGTTCAATTCAGTTGTTGGCTACAAATGATTGGGTTAAGGCTGATACTTATAAATAGATATCAGCGCTTTATTCTCAATAGCATATCACCAAAAGACAGCGATATGCAGTTACCGCTTATTCATCGAACCAAGATTCCCGAGCTTTCATGATGAGTTTTCCTGCAGTTTCAGAGTCTAATCCTTCGATATCTTCTAGATCGAAGACGGCTTGTTCTGCCAAGTCATCAACAGTAATAATGTCTTTTTGAGCCATCTTATAAGCCCAACTGACTGTCATACCTTCAAGCTCTTGAAGCTCTTGACTTGGCTCTTTCATGTTCTGTTGTTTGACCAGTTCATCAGCGATGACGACTTCTTTAGCACGCTCTTGAATCATATCAATCGCTTCATCGTCTAGACCTTCGATATCATAGAAAGTCTCAACTGGTACGTAGGCAATTTCTTCAATACTAGTAAAACCAATATCAACCAATGCCTGTGCTAAATCTTTATCTACCTCTAGGCGCTCATAGAATAATTCAATAAACGCTTTCGATTCGTTTTGTTGACGTTGCTGATACTCTTCTTCGAGCATCATATTAAGCTTATAGCCCGTCAACTCAGACGCTAAACGTACGTTTTGACCTTGTGAGCCAATAGCACGCGCCAATTGATCATTGGTGCTAAAGATAATATCTGCTGTTTGCGTATCTTCATCTAAAATGATACTGCTTACGTCAGCAGGCTCTAGAGAGCTGATGATGAACTGGGCCGGATCATCTGACCATACCACGACATCAATACGTTCACCGTCTAGCTCTTGCTGTACTGCTTGGATACGTGTACCGCGCATACCAATACAAGCACCAACTGGATCAATACGATGATCATTAGTCTTCACGGCTATTTTAGCACGAGTACCTGGCAGACGAGCGACGTTACGAATTTCGATAATTTGTTCTGCAATCTCAGGCACTTCTTTTTGCATCAATGCTGATAGCATTTCAGGATGCGTGCGAGATAACAGTAACTGTGCACCGCGGTTTTCACGGTTTACATGGTACAAAATAGCGTTAATACGCGATTTTGCACGGAGTTGTTCGCGTGGCAACATCTGATCACGTGACAAGTAACCTTCGGCATTGTCGCCCAAATCTATGATATAGCCATCACGAGTCTGTTTTTTGACTTCGCCATACATCATCTCACCAACACGCGGCTCGAAAGCATCTGCAACTAGTGCACGCTCAGCTTCACGGATTTTTTGAATGATGACCTGTTTGGCTTGAGTAGCAGCAATACGACCAAATTCGATTGATTCAATTTGCTCTTCTTTAATATCACCAATTGACCATTCTTCCTGATCAAGATCGGTGATAGCAAGCTGACAAGCTGGCATTTCGTGGTCTTCATCTGCAACCACTGTCCAGTAACGATAAGTATCGTAATCGCCAGTGGCACGGTCGATTGCTACCCGTACAGCCACTTCTGGCTGCTCGGTATATACTTTCTTCTTAGTCGATACCACCAAAGCGTCTTCAATTGCTTCAAAGATATCTTCAGGATTTAAGCCCTTTTCATTACTGACAGTTTCTACTACCGTTAAGATTTCACGACTCATGCTATACCTGTCCTATCATTTTTTAATTGACTTAAATTTTATAATTTGGGTGCTGCTATTATATAGTTGCTATAAGCCACATAAGCTATTGGAAGATAAAACTGTCTATCTATAAACAGTTACCCTAGTAAAAATCTAGGCATCTTCATAAATCAAATTGGCTTTATCAATATTACTTAGTGCAATCTCAAACTGCTCACCATCGCTTGACGTCAGTTTTAAAGAGTTTTCATCAATACTATCTAAAGTACCTGTGGCTTTACGACGTTTTTGATCGCCTGTACCGATAGCTTGAATCAGACGCAAGCTCACAGTTTGACCAACATACGCATGCATTTGCTCATCTGAGAAAAACGCACGATCAAAACCAGGTGAAGATACTTCTAAAATGTACTCACCAGCGATAGGATCATGAACTTCTAAGATACCGCTTACTTGATGGTTTACTGCCGCGCAATCTTCAATCGTTACTTGTTTATCTTGGGCTTGCTCTTCTGGCAATGCTTCAATATAGATACGTAGTAAAGAGCGACGACCTTGTGGCGCAAACTCAATACCCCATAATGACACATCACAAGCGGCCACGGCAGGGGCAATAATATTAGTCAGTTCTGCAACTTTAGTCGAAAGCTTCATAATCTCTTTGTATTTTCCTATTCACTTATCTATCGTACTTAGTAAACCGTATTAAGGATTGACTCTTATCTGTATATAGCAATCTTATAATGATAAGAATCACGGTCAGTATATAATTTTAAATCACAAATATATGATACATATTGTGCATTTATATAGGGACGAGCGTAAAAA
Organism: Psychrobacter proteolyticus; assembly: GCF_039762275.1. Lineage (GTDB taxonomy): Bacteria > Pseudomonadota > Gammaproteobacteria > Pseudomonadales > Moraxellaceae > Psychrobacter > Psychrobacter proteolyticus_C. The sequence continues at coordinate 510,766 of NZ_JBDLOB010000002.1, forward strand.
ACATCAAGCTCGGCCAGACAATGCTTTTATTATTTATAAAGCACTACTATCGATAAAAGTATGAGGAATAAAAGATAGTGTTGCTTAAGAAGCATCGTGCCAGTAGCGGCCGATGATGACCAGTGACGAGTAATATCGTACTCTATAGACTTAGAGCTTAGCATAAGTAGGATAGATACCGCGATAACACTGACCTTCAGATACAAAAAAACCCACAAACATAATGGTGGGCTAATCGGTACTGACAAATTTAGTGTACAAAACATCAGTATAAAAAGTGGTAGCGGGGGCTGGATTTGAACCAACGACCTTCGGGTTATGAGCCCGACGAGCTACCAGACTGCTCCACCCCGCATCAATCTAGAACGCATATTATAGGGAGGTTTCGTAGAAGTGTCAATACTTTTTTTAAATTAATTATAAAATAAGTATTATCTACTAAAAATCCAACCTGACGCTATGCTGCGTCTGTAAAACTTGGTGCGATTGGGGGGACTTGAACCCCCACAGCTTTCGCCACCACCCCCTCAAGATGGCGTGTCTACCATTCCACCACAATCGCATTGTACTGCTCTGTTCCTATCATCCAGTCTATAATCAATGATGCTTAAGGTAGGCATCTATAGAACATGAGTTGCGAAAACAGGAAAGCATTGTAAATCTAACCTACCAAAATAGCAAGCGCTGCCTACTTAAAAGAGGCTTACTCAGGATTTTGAGTCAATGGACGCGGCGTTTGCGGTGCTGAAACTGGCGCATCTAGACGAAACTGATCCTCTGCTTGCTTACGAGCATGAACAGCAAGCGTCATACTAGTAATAAAAAATATGACCGTTAGTACTGCCGTAGCACGCGTCAAAAAGTTAGCAGTTCCTGCTGCGCCAAACACGGTACCTGATGAACCAGCACCAAAAGAAGCTCCAGCGTCTGCCCCTTTACCATGCTGTATCAGAATCAAGCCGATCATGGCAATGGCCACAATAATATGCAGGGCTAATATAAACGTAAACATGGTGGCCTCTTTTGCCGCGTAATGACGACTGATAACGGAAAATAAAACGTAAGGTTAATAGAAAGACAATCGGCATGATCAAATGCCAAATCGACTATATAAATAAGGCGCATTGTACACGATTGCAAGGGCAGTGTTAAACCTACTTTTACTAACCGATAAAAGCATACTCTCTATAAGCTATGATCTTGATATCTGAGCGTTATTTATTCATTTAAGTATTGGCTTGGTTAAAGGCGTCGGCAATCGCTAGAAAGCTCTCTGCTTTTAATGAAGCACCGCCTACCAACGCGCCATCAATCATGGCATCAGCAGCAAAGCTATTGGCATTCTCAGCATTAACACTACCGCCATACAGCACGGTAATCGTATCTGTTATATCAGCAAAGCCTGCAACCGTTTGCTTGATATACTGATGAGTCTTACTCACTTCTGCCACAGTAGGCACTTTACCTGTACCAATGGCCCATACGGGTTCGTAAGCGATGAGCAGCTTTTCAGATAACGAAGATGCTAAATCTGGCTGTTGAGTCAGTAAATCCTTAATAACAGAGAGTTGCTCATTGATAACGTCGAGTGTTTGACCATTGTCATACTGCTCTTGCGTTTCGCCGATACAAAATACTACACCTAATTTCTGAGAAAACGCATGAGACAATTTGCTTATCAGGCATTTATGAGACTCTTTATGATATTGACGACGCTCAGAGTGGCCAAGTAGCGTCCAAGTAGCACCTGCATCTGCTATCTGCTGTGCTGAGCAGTCACCAGTATAGGCTCCTGTACTTGCACTATAGGTACTGACGTCCTGTGCGGCACAGAGTATTGAGCTATCTGCTAGACGCGTACTCACTGTACTTAAATGAACACAACTGGGCGCTACCATTAATTTACAGCGGTTTTTTGACACCTGCGAGTTGGCTTGTTCTTCAGTATTAACTTTAGTCAATAAGTCGTCCAATAGTGCATTGACAGCACTGTTAGTCGCAGGATTCTGTTTCCAATTGCCAATTACCCAAGCTTGCATACTTATTTACCTTGTCTCATGTATTCATGCCAATTCGGCTAATATGCGCGTCAGTATAACAAATAATTCGTAAGTGCTATAGTAGCGTGCCACCATGAGCAGAATCACTTCTGCAAACTTATCTACAGACAATGCATCAATAGACCATTATTTTACGAGCTAGTCGTCTAATGGTATATATAAATTTTTCAAACTAAAGTAAAGTTCTATACTACAGAGTTTATGAAATCAAATATTATTGCTAGTTCTATATATAGATTTACAGGTAGATAAGATAAACAAAGCAATATAGTTCAAGCGAGTTATCGACTAGCAACGACAAGTATATAACGTCTAATACCAAGCAGTTCTACAGAATATTTTGTATCAAAGGAGAGGTTACAATGTCTATCGCAACCAGTAAGTACGGCGGTCTAGCGCAGCAACTGATTAGCGACGGTGTCGTTAGTGAAGCGAATATGAAGACGGCACAAATTGAGTCGCAGCAGCAGCAAATAGGACTGGTACCTTATCTGGTAGACAATAAACTGGCCGATGCTTATTTACTTGCCCAAATGCTATCCCAAGCTTTCGGTGACCCTCTATTTGATCTTGATGCATTAAACGTTGATGTTATTCCAAAAGACTTGGTGGATGAAAAAATCGTTCGCAAGTTTAATGCTTTACCACTCTTTAAACGAGGACAACGTCTATTTGTCGCACTAAGTGATCCCACTCGCGTTGATGCCATTGATGCGATTGCCTTTAATTCTCGACTGTCGATAGAAACCATTGTTGTCGAAGAAAATAAGCTCAAAAAGCGTATTGAAAGTGCATACGCAGATACAATGCAAAGCTTTGATAGCTTTTCTAATAGTGATTTAAATGTCGATTTCGATGATGGACAGGAAGAGAAAAACGAGACCAAGCTTGATGATGGTATCGACGAAGCACCTGTTGTAAAGTTCGTTAATAAAATGCTAGTCGATGCTATCCGTATGGGAGCTTCTGATTTACATTTCGAGCCATACGAAAAGTCTTTTAGAGTACGATTTCGCGTCGATGGCGTCATGCAAAAAATGGCCAATCCACCAGTTCAACTTGCGAATAAAATTGCAGCACGCTTGAAAGTCATGTCGCAAATGGATATCTCAGAACGTCGGGTACCGCAAGATGGGCGTATTAAGCTTAAAATTTCTAAAAATAAAGCGATTGATTTCCGGGTCAACTCACTACCAACACTGTTTGGTGAAAAACTTGTTTTACGTATCCTTGATCCATCCTCAGCCATGTTAGGTATTGATGCGTTAGGGTATGAACCAGATCAGCAGGAAATGTTTTTAGAGGCATTACACAAACCGCAAGGCATGTTGCTTATCACTGGTCCTACTGGTTCTGGTAAGACAGTATCACTTTACACTGGTATCAACATCTTGAATACTGGCGCAACAAATATTTCAACGGCTGAAGATCCAGTCGAAATTAACCTTGAAGGGATTAACCAAGTCAATGTCAATGCCAAAGTTGGTCTAACATTTGCCAATGCGCTAAAGTCTTTTTTACGTCAAGATCCTGATATTGTCATGGTCGGTGAGATTCGTGACCTTGAGACTGCTGAGATTGCGATTAAAGCGGCGCAAACAGGTCATATGGTTCTTTCTACTTTGCATACTAACTCGGCACCTGAAACATTAACGCGCCTACGCAATATGGGCGTCGCCTCCTTTAATATTGCCACGTCGGTTAACCTAGTCATTGCTCAACGTTTGGCACGACGTCTCTGCAAGAACTGCAAAAAACCTATTAACATCCCGCGTCAAAGCTTGTTAGAGATTGGTTTTACCGATACTGATTTAGATAACACTGATAATGTCATTTATGAACCAGTCGGCTGTAATGAATGCCGTGAAGGTTATAAAGGCCGTGTAGGTATCTATGAGGTGATGAAAGTCAGCCCTGATATTTCACGCATTATCATGGAAGATGGTAACGCAATAGATATCAAAGATGCTGCCATCAAAAATGGTTTCCGCGACTTGCGACGTTCTGGGATTTTAAAAGTGTTGCAAGGTGTCACAAGTATTCAGGAAATGATGCGAGTGACTTCTGAATAATAAGTAAAATCATAGAACACGTAATTTATGTCTTAGCATATTGACTTTTAGTTATTATAAGAGTGATAAACTAGCAACGTTCCTTATCGTATATCTTTAAAAATAAAACAGATAGCCACTGGTTTTTTACGCTAAAATAAAGTATGCCTGACTGGTATCCTAAGTCTGGTATTCTATTGTAAATTTACAATATATATTGGACAATTTTGAGGGTGGTAACATGGCAAAAGCTAAGACCGATATGTTGTTAGATTTTGTTTACGACGGTGTGAATCGACGCGGACAGAAAGTTAAGGGCGAAACTACTAGTCGTAGCTTAGAGCTGGCGAAGGCAACCCTGCGTAAACAAGGTATCACGGTTAAAGGGATCAAGAAAAAACCAAAGCCACTTTATACTTTCAAAAAAGCTATTAAAGCCATTGATATTGCTATTTTTGCTCGGCAATTAGCAACAATGATGAAAGCAGGTGTACCGTTAACTCAGTCTTTTGAAATTGTCGCCGACTCTCTCGATAATCCGAGTATGAAAGACTTAGTATTGAAAATAAAAGCAGATATTGAAGCAGGTGGTACCTTTGCTTCTTCTTTGCGCAAACATCCTCGCTATTTTGATGATTTATTCTGTTCACTCGTCGAATCTGGCGAACAATCGGGTGCACTTGAGACGATGCTTGAACGAGTCGCTACTTACAAAGAAAAGAGTGAGCTACTAAAAGCAAAAATCAAAAAAGCAATGAAGTATCCTATTGCCGTTATCGTGGTTGCTATCATTGTTACTATGATTCTACTGATAAAAGTAGTACCTGTATTCTCCGATCTATTTGAATCATTTGGCGCAGAGCTACCCGCCTTTACCCAAATGGTTGTTGGTATGTCCGAATGGATGCAGGCATGGTGGTTTATCCTTATTATTGCTATCGGTGGTGCAATCGTTGGCTTCTCAGAAGCTAAAAAACGATCTAAGAAATTTCGTGACTTTTTAGACCGTGCTGTCTTAAAAGCTCCCATATTTGGCAACATTGCCTATCAAGCGATTATTGCACGTTTCTCTCGTACACTATCTACAACTTTTGCCGCGGGTGTCCCACTTATCGATGCCCTAGACTCTACTGCTGGGGCGACCAATAATGTTGTGTTCTACAACGCTACTCAACAGATCAAAAATGACGTATCTACTGGCCAGCAACTACAGTTTTCCATACGCTCGACCAACTTGTTTCCGAGTCTAGTCATTCAGATGGTTGGTATTGGTGAAGAGTCTGGTAGCTTAGAAGAAATGCTAGATAAAGTCGCTGTCTACTACGAAAACGAAGTTGATAATGCGGTTGATGGATTGACCAGCTTAATGGAACCGTTAATTATGGCAGTATTAGGTATATTAGTTGGTGGCCTAGTCATCGCAATGTACTTGCCAATTTTCCAGATGGGCTCAGTAGTAGGATAATTATTTGATGCAATTTATACAGTTACTACAAGAGAATATTACCCTAGCTTTATTCGTATTTGGCCTATTAGGTCTTTGTGTTGGCAGTTTTTTAAATGTTGTGATTCATCGCATACCGCTGATGATGGTCTATGGTTGGAGACAAGAGTGTAGCCAGTTTATGTCTGAGCAGGGCGATATACCACGCGAGCATACGCTACCCATAGCAAGTATTGTCGCTACTGACCAACCGCTTACTTTAAGTCGACCTGCCTCACGCTGCCCTCATTGCACACATAAAATTAAGTGGTATGAGAATATCCCTTTAATAAGTTGGCTATTACTACGCGGACGCTGTTCAAGCTGCAAAGCATCTATCGGTCTACGTTATCCTCTCGTTGAGCTAGTAACTGCCCTCCTGTCCGTATTAGTAATATATAAGTTTGGGGTAAATGCTACAGGTTTGTCCGCATTGGTTTTAGTATGGACACTGGTCGCTCTAACAGGTATCGACTTTGACACACAGCTACTACCTGATCGTCTAACTTTTCCTTTAGCAGGCTTAGGATTAGCGGTAAACTCACAAAGCTGGTTTGTCTCACCAACACAGTCGATATGGGGATTACTATTTGGGTTTTTATCACTATGGATAGTAGTCAAAGTGTTTTACTTAATCACTAAAAAACATGGAATGGGTCAAGGGGATTTTAAACTATTAGCAGTATTAGGTGCTTGGCTTGGACCTATGGTGTTACCTTTGATTATTCTACTATCGTCTTTACTTGGCTCTATCGTTGGATTGATCTTGATGAAGAAACAGGGTGAAAGCCGACCTTTTGCTTTTGGGCCTTATATCGCTATAGCAGGTATTGTTGCCTTATTATATGGCTCAAATATCGTCAGTTGGTATCTCGGTATGTATGTCTAATAACTGATAGCGTACACTAAATTATTGTAGTAAATTTTCGGCAGCGACTTATAAGTAGAGCTTTAAAAGGCCGATTGTGAGTTAAAAGCTGCATTCATTGTTCTATCTGTCAGATAAGCCATTATTATGTCAAAAAATACATCGCACTTTTATTCACACCAATCACAAACCTCTCAACCAAAAAATAAGAAGCTCGTGGTTGGTTTGACGGGTGGTATCGGTAGTGGCAAATCTGCCGCTAGTGCTTGGTTTGCTGAGCAAGGCATCGATATTATTGATGCAGACGTGATCGCCCATGAGACTGTCGCTAAAGGTAGCGCCACTCTGCAAAAAATCCAGAAAAAATTTGGTGATTGGATACTGACGGATGAGGGTGTCATGGATAGAGCTGCGGTACGCTCGCATGTATTCGCAAATCCTGAAGCGCTGATTGAGCTTGAGGCTATCACTCACCCAGCGATACGTGAGACAGCAAAAGCACAGCTAGATGCTAGTACTTCACCGTATATAATCTTGTCTGCGCCCCTACTTATAGAGGCGGCAGAAGCAGGACTGGCCAATTTATGTCAACGTGTTTTGGTCATGGATGCGACCGAAGATACGCAGCTTGCGCGTGCCAGTCAGCGTGATGATCAAAGCATACAAAAGATTAAGGCCATTATGACCAATCAGCTAAGTCGTGAAGAGCGTAATCGTCATGCAGACAATGTCATACTCAATGAGAGCGACCTTGCCTCTCTATATCTACAACTAGAACCTTTACATCAAGAGTATCTTACGCTTGCCCAGCAGCTAAAGTTCGCTGGCGATTAACCTCATACAACGCCATGCCAGTAGCAACACTCACATTTAGGCTCTGTAGATTACCATGCTCGTTTCCTGACATTGGAATATAAACCAACTCATCACAGCTTTCCATTGTCAGGCGACGCATACCCTCTCCTTCTGAACCCATAATAATAGCGGTCTTGCCAGTTAGGTCAGCGGCATGTATTGGCTTAGCCTCTTCACTAAGTGCCGTACCAAATACGAAAACGCCTGCATTTTTGATTTGCGACAACGTGCGTGCTAAGTTCGTAACGCTGATGATCGGCATCATCTCTGCTGCGCCAACCGATACTTTAGCGACTGTTGGCGTTAGGCTCGCTGCATGGTGTTTTGGACAAACCACTGCATCCACACCCATAGCCACTGCGGTACGTAGGCAGGCGCCAAAGTTATGTGCATCAGTAATTTGATCTAGTACCAATAACAAGCATTGCTCACGGCCAATAATAGTATCAAGCAAACCTTCATCAGCGAAACCTAACGGACGAGCATTGAGCACCACGCCTTGATGCTGCGGACTGCCACATAATTGCGTTAGCTTGTCTTTTTGGGTTGGTTGAATACTAATGCCGTTTGCTTCCGCTTCGGCCATGATAGCTTGTACATGACTGTCACTCTCACGCCCTTGCTGCACAAACAAGCTAAGGCCATCCAGAGGACGATGTTCAAGTAACGCATCAATGGCATGAATGCCGTAAAAATAAATGGGTTTTGCCATAATAGGCCTACTAAATATAAAGTGGATATCGCACTAGGCGACGGGATAAAAGAAGATAACGTAGATTTTACGTGTCATGACCCATTGATGATGAGAGAACAGTAAACCAAACGTCAAAAAAGAAATAAACAATACCAATCCGATATTGTTTATTTTCTCGAAACACTAATGTGTGATAGAGCAGGCGCTAGAATGAAAGCTCAAGCGCCCTATTAATAATATCAGCCTTCTAGATGACAGACATATTGAACAATCTCTTCAGTACGTAGGTTAAAACCGCTATTGCCTTCAACGACAAATGACTGACCTGCACGGTAATAGCTGAATTCATCGTCACCATTAATTTTCACTTCACACTCACCACTGGTGATTTCGATACGCTCAGAAGTGTTGGTGCTAAAGTGATAATGCTCAACCAAGTTGTCACAAGGTAAGATCACGCCTAGCGTTTTATGGCGACCATCCTCAAACATAATGGTATGGCTTGAGCAGCGACCATCATAAGATACTGTCGCTTGGGCATTAACTGTTACGTTAGTAAATTGCGCCGCTGTCATAGTGGCTTCCTTATCAAATAATTATGGCAAAACTAAAAAATAAGTAACGGGTTAAAGTACTGACAGAGTTGCACTGGGCTTAAAATACGCGACCAGTACGCAAACATACCTGCTTTAGGCACCTTACCCCTCTATAGTAGATATCTGCGCGCTAAAGGTAGCCACAGGTTCTATGAAAACGCTTTTGAATAATGATTAAGTGGCATGTTTTTACCACTATAAGCCTACAATTTTACAAAATTATGACTCGTTATTAGGTTGCATCGCGCATCAAACGCATAAGAAGAGTTTATCATTATGTGAGATTATGCTACCACATTATATCTATAAAGTTTGTTAAAGCGACTAGGAAAATTCTATTTGATGACAAGTATCTACCCGTTCGTTTAATATTTATTTGGTGTTTTCCTAGGCGGATGCTAGGCCATTATCTTAGATATATTTTTATCATTATCAGTCAGAATACTTCTTCGCATACTATGCTTATCTTTAGATATCTAACTATCCTAATGATTAATATTATAGGTATTATGTTGATGATTTATTGTCAGTTTTTAATAGTTTTATGGTAATCTCCCAATAATAAATTCTGTTATACCTCGTCTTAAAGTTTGTATTTACGCACAATTAACACCATACTATTTGCCTACAATATTTATCTAATTAGCAAATTTAAATAGATATTTTCACTTCCTTATTTACCCTATTTATAGATGGCTTCCTAAGATTTATATGAGGTCCATTGTCTGTCCTGAGAGGCGTTGATGCTAGTATCGTTAACTTTACATCAGTTTGCGTTGATTGATCAGCATGAGCTGAGCGTGGCTGAAGGTTTTAATGTCATCACTGGTGAAACAGGTGCTGGCAAGTCGTTATTGCTAGATGCCCTATCACTGTGTGTCGGTGAGCGAGCAGACAGTGCAATGGTCAGGCATGGAGCCGCGCATGCAGATATCTACGCTCAATTTGATGTAGAAAATAACAGCGTCGTCGCTGAGTGGTTTACTAAAAATGATCGACCACTAGAAGAACCTGAAGTACTTATTCGTCGACAATTAAGCAATACTGGCCGCTCAAAAGCATGGCTAAATGGTTCACCGGTTAGCTTAGCGGAGCTAAAGAGTTTAGGCACCTTACTAGTGAATATACATAGCCAACATGCTCAGCAAGCATTGCTCAAGCCGCAATTTGTGGTGCAATGGCTCGATGAGATGGCCCAGATAACACCGTTAGCCAACCAAACTGCCAGTAGCTATCAAGCCTTTCAGCAGCTAAAGCGTCGCGCAGATGACATCGCGAGCCGCGAAGCACAGCGTCAAGATCGTATTCAGTTGTTGCAGAGCCAATTAGCAGATATTGCGCCGTTATTGGCTGTGGACTACGCAGAAGTTGAATCTGAACACGAAGAGCTCTCCAATATTGAAGCCTTAATGCAAGAGGCCAGTCATGGTCTGCATTTGCTCGACAATGATATCGATGAGCCAGACGTCATGACCTTGCTCGGACAAGTGATTAAACTCTGTGACAACCAAGTAGGCGTCAGTCAAACGTTTGAACAAGCTTCTGAACAACTCCATCTAGCACAACAGCAAATCATTGAAGTGACTGCCCTGCTATCAGATTATGCCGAACAGCAGCTACCTGATCCTGAACGCTTACAGACATTAGACAATTTAATCAGCTTAGGACATCGTCTGTCACGTAAGCACAGCTTGCCAGCAAGTGATTTAATTGATGAAGCAAAAGGCTGGGAGGCGCAATTGGAGCAGCTAGAGAACGAGCCAAGTAGCGATGCAATGGCAGCGCAAATTGAGCAAGCTTGGCAAGACTATCTCGCTCTGGCTACACAGTTAAATAAAGAGCGCACAAAAGCTGCTCCGATAATTAGTAAGCAACTCATCAAACAACTACAACCACTTGCGCTACCCAATGCTCGATGTGAATTTGTTTTTACCAAAAAAACCGAACCTAGTCAGTACAATGCACAAGGTTGTTTCGATATTGATTTATTATTCAGCGCCAATGTCGGTATGCCAATGCAGCCCCTACATAAAATCGCTTCAGGTGGTGAACTGTCACGTATGGCACTCGTGATGCAAGTCTTACAAGCGACCAATGCTGATAACAACGCCGCCAAGCCTATGTTGGTATTTGATGAGGTCGATGTCGGTATCAGTGGCGGTACTGCGCAAGTGGTTGGCGAACTGCTACGCTCGCTTGGACAAACACAGCAATTACTGGCCATCACGCACCAAGCACAAGTCGCAGCGCAAGCGCATCAACATATCTTGGTACAAAAGCACCATCAAGAACAGACCGAAAGCGAGCTACTCATACTGACCAACAGTGCACAAGTAGACGAGCTGGCGCGTATGTCTGGTGGTGTCATTATCACTGATGTCACGCGCGATCATGCCCGCAGCTTATTATCCGATGTTAAGTAACTCTCTATTTGACCTATCTAACGTTAAATAATCATTCGTTTTCATCAAAACGAATGGTTAGCTGAGTCTATATAATGGTCAGTAGCAATTGGTGCGAATCTTGCTTTTCTATTGATTATCACCATATAGTGGTCTTTCACCCTTATTATTAGGTTGCGTTTGTTTCTATGTCTAAAACCAATTTGACCCATCATTTTTTAATTGCGGCACCAGAGCTGTCAGACCCAAGGTTTGAGCAGGCACTTATATATATTTGCCGTCATGACAAGCATGGGGCGCTAGGTCTGATGGTCAATCGTCCGCTTGAGCAATCTCGCGTAGGTAAGCTGCTAGAAGATTTAGATATTGAAGTGACCAATCCACAGGTGATGGAAGATGTGGCATTAGAGGGCGGCCCTATGTATCCGGAGGTTGGCTTTGTGCTGCATACTGGTCAGCCAGAATGGGCGTCTTCTTTTGCTATTTCAGAGAACGTTTGCATCACAACTAGCCAAGATATTCTAAAGCGTATTGCCGCAGGTCAAGGCGTCGGTCACTATCAGCTGTGCCTAGGTCATGCCAGCTGGGGCAAAAAACAGCTAGACCAAGAGCTGAGTAATGGTGATTGGTTAGTTTGCCCTGCTGATCTGAACTTATTATTTGATACACCGTTTGAAGAACGCTGGCAAATTGCAGCCGACAAAATCGGAGTCAACTTTGACTACCTTAGTAGTGACATAGGTCATGCATAATATCATACGCTCTACGAATTTAGATAAAGACATAAAGGACACCCATTACTATGGTAGATAGCACTTTTACAGCCAGTAGCACAGACGCTATAGATAATGACATTGATATTGGTGTTGATACTCTCGATAAAGATAGCAATATCATTGCTGAAACTATTGAGCCAGAAGTAAAGCCGCATCTTATCTTGGCGCTAGATTACGGCGTCAAAAAGATGGGCATGGCGCTCGGTAATACCATCACACAGACGGCTCGTGCCTTCGATATTTTGGCAATGAATAACGGGCAGCCAGATTGGGACAATCTAATTGGTATCATCAAAGTCTGGGGCGTGGCGCAAGTCGTGGTTGGTCTACCGCTTAATATGGATGGCACTAGCTCCATGCTTTCAAAACGAGCGCACAAATTCGCTCGTCGTCTAGCCCATAGAGTAATGGAGCAGCATTTGCCAGTGACCGTATCACTGTGTGATGAGCGTCTGACTTCCATCGAAGCAAGAGAAATCGCATGGGATAATGGTTGGATCAAAAACGAACGCGACCCAATCGATGATATCTCCGCTTGTATTCTGATGTCGACCTATTTTGCTGATCCTAATAGCAGTATCGCTATCGATGCAATCAAAGCAGAATAAAGCAGCCAAATAGGTAAAAGACACGTGTGTGGCTATAATGTCACTTCGATACATCATACCTCTCAACGGATAAATGACTGATTAATATGACCACTGTCTCAGACCAACCCTCGCAACATAAGTCGCAACATGGTTTTGCTCCTCTTGCTATTGCCCGTATTAAAGGCGCACAGCGTGCCAACCAAATAGCGATTTATCTCATTTATGCGGCTATTTTCGCATTTGTGGTCTTTGGCACGATTGCTAGTATCAAAGCTTTCCATGATAACCAACTGCTTTATCAATTATTTTATAATTTGCCATATGCCCTAGTAGCCCTCACGATACCCATTACTATTTATGATGCGTTAGTCGTTTATCGTTATCGCTTAAATCAACCGTCGATGATTGCCATGAGTATTGGCGTATCAACCATTATATTGGTTGGCGGATTAATTTTTGCCGATACTGCATGGTTGGGACTATCTTGTTGGTTGGGCGTGGCATTCTTATTTAAAGTAAGTTTTAAGCGATTTTTTAATTTTTTAGAAGTAGCTGGTACGCCTGATACCGTTGAAGAGGCTGAAAGTACTGAAGCGTAGACGATCTACAAAGTACGCCGCGATAAGCACTTAAGCAAACTATTTACCCTCAAATTCACTTATTTAGCTTTACAATAATGACTATGAACACTTCTATACCAGACACGCTTATCCACCATCACTTAGATACTCAAGGGCTCATTTGTCCTGAGCCCGTCATGATGCTACACCGCGTCATTCGCAAAGCGGATGGCGGTGAAGTGATTGAAATATTGGCGACAGATCCTGCTACCACGCGCGACATTCCGAATTTCTGTCGTCATTTGGGTCATGAGCTAATCGGTCAAGAAACACTGGCTGAAAACGTAAGCTTAGATGCTGATCCTGATGAAATCACCATCGATAGCGATGATGATACGCCTGCAAGCGTGACGCTATATCGCTATCTGGTTAAGAAAAAAACGGCATGATAGGTTTGACGTTATATTAATGACTATCTGTTATCGCTCACTTAACCCCTACCTGAGTATTGTCTTATGAGTCGTGATCGCGCCGTGCAACAGCGTCAACCTAAAGCATTGGCGGTCGATGATGAGCCAGCTTATATGACTGAGTTTCGTCAAGCCATGCTGGCGCGAGGTCTAGCGACGCGTACTCGTAATGCGTACGTCCGCGACCTACGCTCTTGTGAGCTGACCAATCCTATCGCCCTGACACGTTGGCAGCCTGATGATGTGCTGCATTGTCTGTCGCTCCTTGCTCAAGATGGCAAAACCCCACGTACCCAAGCACGCATGCTTTCAAGCTTACGTCAGTTTTATCTATGGATGATTGCTAGCAATCTGCGTGAGGACAATCCTTGTGAACGTATCAAAAGCCCAAAGCTAGGTCGTCCGCTACCAAAGGACTTAGCTGAGGCTGACGTAGATAATCTACTTGCTGCACCTGATACCAGTACCGCGCTTGGTCTCCGCGATAAAGCCATGCTAGAAGTTTTATACGCCTGCGGTCTGCGAGTGAGTGAGTTGATTAACCTCTCATTAGAGCAAGTGAATCTAAATTCTGGTTGGCTACAAATCACGGGGAAAGGTAATAAAACGCGACTGGTGCCCCTCGGCGAATATGCAGCTGATGCATTGGAAGATTATCTTTCTCATGGGCGTGGAGACTTGATTGCCCATTTAAAATCGGGCAATTGCCAAGCGGTATTTTTGACGGCGCAAGGTGGCTATATGACGCGGCAGAACTTTTGGTATCTACTTAAGAAGTACGCCAAAGTTGCCAGTATCGATAAAGAATTATCACCGCATACGCTACGTCACGCCTTTGCCACGCATTTGCTAAATCACGGCGCAGACTTGCGTAGTGTGCAGTTATTGCTAGGACATAGCGATTTATCAACCACGCAAATTTACACTCACGTGGCAACGGCGAGATTGCAGAAATTACATGCCGAGCATCATCCACGTGGGTAGCCGCCTTGTCATATGGGCAGCATTGAAATCTAATATTACTGATGATTGTAAAAGGAATATATCGTGCCGCAAGCTCAACCATCTACCTTAACAAAGAGTCAAAACTCTGCACTTAGAAACCTCACTATCATGGGTTATTTAGAAGGTACATCTTTTCTATTGTTACTTGGTATCGCGATGCCACTCAAATATATGTTCGATATTCCAAAAGCAGTAAGCTATGTCGGTCCAGTGCACGGGGTACTATTCGTTGCTTATGTCATGGTGCTGATCATTATCGCGGGTAGAATAAAAATGCCACTTTGGGCCCTACCTGCAGGTTTGCTTGGCTCGTTCTTACCATTCGGACCGTTTATATTTGATCATTTACTGAAGAAGAGACTGAAAGGATAAAATTAAAAAAATTCGATGGCGCAAACTTACAGCCATGTAGTGATGACGATATTGCAGAAACCATTAAAATAACATTGATGTTTTTTAAATGAGCCGTAACCCTGTATCATGAGTTATTGACTACTGGCTTGTGAATAGCGGGGTGAACTATGTTTGGGTTTGATATCGACTTACAATTAATGGGCTATCATTTTTTTCAGTTATGTATTGCCTTTATACTGTCGCTGCCCATTGCCCTCAATCGGGAAATGAAAGACAGTGGCGCAGGACTCAGAACCTTTCCGCTAGTGACGATTGCCTCTTGTGCTTTCATGTTGGTGGGTCGAGATATTTATTCAGATAGTGACGCCGAAGCACGTATCATGTACGGTATTATTACTGGCATGGGCTTTATCGGTGGTGGCGCAATTTTTAAAAGTGGCGGCAGTGTAAAGGGAACAGCGACAGCAGCAGGTCTATGGAACACTGGTGCTATCGGTATCTCAGTCGCTTATAACCGCTACGAGATCGCTATTATTTTATCTGTTGTTAGTTTTTTGATACTGCAATTCTCTGATCCATTTAAAACAGAGAACTGCAGTATCAAAAAGTAAGCTGAAATTTTATTCGGTTGTCGCTACAATACTCACCATACTTATCAATTGAGAGTCTCATGAGCCATAGACCACCTGCTGACCTATTAAAAAATGCCGAACACTGGCGCGAAGATATCAATTTTCGCCAAGAAGTGCTGGGTAAGCCGTTTGATTTTGCGACCACGTGGGGTATTTTTTCACCACAAAAGCTCGATGACGGTAGCTTGATGCTGCTTGATTATGTGGATTTTGAGCAAGATGATGACTCGATCGATTTGGGCTGTGGTTATGGCGTACTTGGCATGACAGCAGCACGTGAATGTCCAAATGGTCAGCATACGCTGATTGATAAAGACTTTATGGCGGTAGAATACGCACGTCGTAACTGTGAGAAAAACGGTCTAAACAATGTCGATGTGCATTTATCAAATGGCTTTAATCATGTGGCAAAAGACAAAGACTTTAGCCTTGTGATGTCAAACTTGCCAGCCAAAGTAGGCAAAGAGCAGCATTATTTATACTTCCTCGATGCCTATGCGCGCATGCGTAAAGGTGGCCGTTTTTATGTCGTCACCATCAACGGTCTGCGCCAATTTGTGAAACGCTCATTTACCGAAGTTTTTGGCAATAGTGATAAAATCAAACAAGGTAAAACCTATACGATTACGATGGCGACCAAAGACTAGTTTTAGCTTTTCCTGATTAAGTTTCGGCTATTTAAACTGAAGCTTAAATTGAAATCGACATAAAAAAGCACGCTAAATTAATTTTAGCGTGCTTTTTATTTTGTATGACCAATTGTCTTTTTACATCTGGCGTTTTATCAAATATCCGCCCAATAGCGCGCTGCCGATAATCGGCAATAGCACCATAAGCATCGGTGAAAAGCCTGTCGCTAGCGATACAAAACCAACTAGGTCTTGAATATAGCTAAATAGTAGACCAAACAGCAATGCCACGACGATACGCAAGCCTAAGCTGTGCGTCCGTAGCGAGCCAAAGACAAACGAGCAAGCGACAATCACCAGCGACAATATCGATAATGGCGATAGTAGCTTTTGCCAAAATGCGACTTCATGATCTAAAGAGCGATTGCCCTGTTGACGCATAAACGTGCGATGCTCATACAGCTGCGTCAATGACAAATCCTCTGCCTTACGCGTCAGCAGATACACAGACTCTGGGGCAAAGGGTAAGCTTAACGTATCTGATGGTGAAATAGCTTGGCTACTCTCAAATCCCTGATTGATAGAGAGCTTAACCATATCATTTAGCTGCCACTCGTAACGATACTGCTCGCTTGGCTTTTCACTGTTCACATCAATTGGTTCACGGCCAGTATACTTTCCACCTTCCGCATGAACAGCAGTTTGCAAATTACCATTGTTATCCAAATGCCAGCGTTTCACTTCGCCAATATTACCCGCGACATCAGCATAATCAATATATAAAATATCGCTACCATCAGGTGTGGCACTGCCAGCTTCTGTGGTTTCGAAACGTGGCTGTATCGTCCAGTAGCCGCGCACTGATGTGACCAGTGAGGTGCTATCCTCATCATTAATCTGTTTCGCTAATTGGTTAGAAGACGGTAGGACAAATTGGTTGATAGCCAATGCCAGTAGTACAAATATCAAAGCGGGCTGCAATACCCAGCCGACGATACGATAAATACTGACCCCAGCCGCGCGCATGACGACCAGCTCACTTTTATTCGCCAGCAAGCCCAATCCTATGACAGCACCCAATAGCGCACCCGTTGGGATAAATTGCTCTAAAAAGTAAGGCGAACGATAAAAGATATATTTGAGCGCCTCGCCCATGGTGTAGTTATCATCTAACGAATCAAGCTCTGATAAATAAGAGAAAATCAGCTGCAACGCCCATAAACCAATAACGGCAGCGATAATAGCCAATAGAGCATTGAGTTTGACATAGCGACTAAGGACTTTTAGATTGGCAGGTTTTTTAGCCAATTGATTAGACTTGGCTGACTTAGCAAATAAAGAGCGCATTAAGACTGCCCTCCTTGTGAGCTGTTGTTCTGATTATCGATGTCGCTAACTGAACTAGTTGCGGCAGCGGCTAGCCTATTCTCTTGTTTGCGAAAGCGCAATCGATGTTGCACGCGGCTGCCCCAATTCATATAAAGCGCCAACGCCATAAACCCTAAGATGAGCCATGCATACGCCCATACGCTGATGCTGTCTTTGCTCACTGCGTTTTTTAGCGAGATGATACCTAATGCACAGCTGACAAATAATAAGATAGAAGGAAACAAGCGCAGCCAACGTCCTTGACGCGGACGCACTTGCGCCAGTGGCACAGCCAACATAGGCGCGATAATCATCAGCCATGGTAGCGCCAAACGATAGCCAAGCTCACCTTGTGCAGCACGCATTGCACTATTCGTGCCTGATGGTGAGCTACTCGTGGCGGCTTGCCATAATGGTCCTATCTGTTGCGTTTCAATATTGTCTTCGGTGATAACTTCCTGTGAAGACTCAGTCAAGGTAATGCGATAACGATCAAAAGCGACTTGATTATATTTGAGACTGCCTGCGCCAACTTCGTAACGACGTCCTTGGAACAAATCCAACTGAGTCACGCCGCTATTGCCAGTATCTACTTGCTCAGCACGCTTAGCCAGTGTGATAGTGTCTTTGCTAATGTCTTTTGCACCACTATTTATAATATCTTTTGGTATGTCAGAGATGCCAATTTGTTCGGCCGTCTCGCTGTCAATCGTATTATTCATATCAGTGGCATTAGCATCGACACTTTCAGCAGCACTACCTCTTTTCGCAGGTTCAGATTGGATCAATATCACATCTTGCAACTTTTTCTTATCATCGCTGAGACTACCCACATATAAATGATAATTGCCGCTACTGATAAACTCGTTCGGACGAATCAAATCAAATGCACTGGTCAATGCTTGCTGCTGCCAGACAGCCTCAGATGAGCGTACGCCCCAAGGCTTGCCAACGACAGATAGCGCCGCCTCGCCGACGAACAACGCTAATATTAATGGTGTCATCAATCGAGCAAGCCGACCTCGAGATACGCCACTAGCATTGATCACTGCCATTTCTTGATCGACATATAAGCGGCCAAATACCAGCATCAAAGCGATAAAGAATGCTAACGGTAATATCAGCTCTAAAAAATACGGCAGGTTATACCCAATGATCGTAAACAGTAGGCTGACGTCCAAACGACCTTCAGCAGCGATGCCAAAATAGCGTATCAAACGACCGCCGAGCATCATCACTACCAAAAACCCCAACACTAAGGCAGTGGTCGAGGCAACTTGTTGTGTCATGTAGCGGCGTAATATCACAATGGGTACTCTTAAACAGTTGGTATGCGCGCGATTGATGATGAGCTTATTAAATATCTAGGACGTACGACGACATATCATCAGCATGATATGGGCCATTTACATACTCAAATAACGGTAAACGTTACTAAGCGACTGGTTAGTCATACTCAATAAACACCAGCAACAGATATAACCGCTAATGCTAGCATGTTTTGCCCAAAAATAGCTGTGAAATGTGTTTGAAAACATTACCTACACCTTGCTGAGAGCGCATTATTGACAGTAAGTAACAAATATAGCAAATATTGGATAAATAATTGCTAAAACCTCAAATTACATCGAATTGATAGTATTTATAGCGCTAAGTTTTTGCTTTATTTATTTTAGAAAGGTTTGTTTGTCATTCGTATCATCGAACATTTATCTCTGTTATTAATTGCTAGACTGACTGATAGAAAAATATACTTATATTGTTAAACGGAGAATAATACTAATGAATAAAACGACCTCTACACCCTCTACCCTACTCGAACTCGCTGGCGGCACATTCAATGCGCTTGACTGGTCAAATTGCGCGCTTGTTCTTATCGACTATCAAAATGAATATGTCGATGGCGCTATGCCATTAGGGGACGCTGGGGCAAAAGCCGTCGCCAATGCGCGCCTACTACTCGATAAAGCGCGTCAGCAAGATCTACCTATCTTCCACATTACCCATCACGGTGCAGAGAATGGCAATGTCTTTGACCCTTTATCAGCTAACGTTGAGATAGTCGAACAGTTGCAGCCACAAGATGGCGAAACAGTGATTGCTAAAAAGCATCCGAATGCCTTTTATGATACGCAATTACAATCACTGATCTCAGCAGCAGAAAAAAAGCAGATTATTTTTGCGGGTTTTATGAGTCATATGTGTGTCAGCTCAAGCGTCCGCGCCGCATTTGATTTAGGTTTTGATAGTTTCGTCTGTCACGATGCCTGTGCCACTCGCGACCTACCTAGCGCTACAAGAGAGCCGATAAGCGCTGAAATCATGCATGATACTGCCATGGCCGCACTACAAGACAGATTTGCCGCGATGGTAACGACCGATGAATTGGTCAATGGCTAGTATGTTGGCATCATCGGAAAATGATAATGTAACCGTTAAACCATAGCGTAAGTTAGTACAGCATAATAATTCAAACGTATTACCTAAGGCTTGCTAACTGCGCACGATTATCGCAATATGCTACACTACTGTGATTGCTCAACAGACCAAATAATCTAATAATCTGACAGGTATAAGCAGTCATCCAAATCCTGCAATTTTCATAACTCTAATAAGGATAACTATATGAATATCAAATTATCTCAGCATTTACCAAAGACTCATACGCAGAAAATCCTGAAAAAAGAAGCCAAAAGTAAAGACGATGCTTGTCTGGTTGTTTTGGTCGATGACAAGAAAAACATTCTGGCTGAATCTGTGCTAACCGAATATACCACTCGTATTGAGCAGCTGATTGAAGTATCACATTTCAAGGGTACTACCTGTGAGACTGTTGCTGACTATGCGCTGGCAGGTGATAAAAAAACCACTAAGCAAAACCCTGTACAACTGCTATTGGTCGGTGTAGGTAACACTGATAAGTTCAATAATACCGTACTGCAAAAAATCGCCAATACTATCTATAGCAGCACACAAAAGCGTGTGTCTTCTATCACTGTCGCCTTGGGTGATGCGCTAGAAGAAAATCACTTCGGTCAATTTGCCCTTAATCTGTTGGCAGCTAGCTACCGCTTTGACAAGTATAAGTCTGAGCAAGCGAGTCCTGTATTGACTGATGTCTATCTATTAGCTGATGAGTCACTACAGCCTGCGCTAGCATTTGCTCAATCAGTATTTGCTGGTCAGAGCCTGACTCGTGATGTGGCCAATGAGCCTGGCAATATTTGCTTCCCAGCTTATATGGCTGAACAAGCTCAAGAGCTTGCAAAAACTTACCCTGACCTATTGACCGTGAAGGTACTAGGTGAGGACGAGATGTCAGCGCTAGGTATGCATTGCTTCTTAGCCGTTGCACAAGGCTCTACCAAAGAAGGTAAGCTGGTACTCATGGAGTACCGTGGCAAATCAGAATTTAGTTCAAATGCAGGCACTACCGAGCAAACCACTAGCAACGCAAAAGTGAGTGGTCTAAAGGCATTGGCCGATAAACTACCAACCAAAAAGTCAGCTAAAAATGCAAGCAAAAATAGCAATGACAATGCACAAGCGACCAATGACGACGCACCTATCGTATTAGTCGGTAAAGGCGTAACCTTTGACTCAGGCGGTATCTCAATCAAGCCAGGTGCGGCGATGGATGAGATGAAGTTTGACATGGGTGGTTCAGCGTCAGTACTTGGTACAATCAAAGCGTTGTGCGAAGCTCGTCTACCAATCAATGTCGTTGGTGCGCTAGCCTGTGCTGAAAACATGCCATCAGGTGATGCAACACGTCCAGGCGATATCGTCAAAGCGATGAATGGTAAGTCAGTCGAAATCTTGAACACTGATGCCGAAGGTCGTTTAGTGCTAGCAGATACTTTGTGCTACGTGCAGCGTTATCAGCCAAAAGCCATCATCGATGTTGCCACTTTGACTGGCGCTTGTGTGGTTGCGCTAGGCCATGTGCGTTCAGCCGTATTTAGTAATGATGAAGATGTCCTGTTTGATTTAGAAAATGCCAGCAACCTATCAGGCGACCTAATTTGGCATATGCCTTTAGATGACGAGTATCAAGCTCAGCTTGACTCACCAATCGCTGATATGCAAAACATCGGTGGTAAAGGTGCTGGTGCCGTAACTGCCGCCTGCTTCTTGTCGCGTTTCATTGAAGAAGGTCAAGCATGGGCGCATTTAGACATTGCTGGTACTGCATGGAATTCCGGCAAAGACAAAGCAGCCACTGGACGTCCTGTACCATTGTTTATGCAATATCTAAAAAACAGCGCAGAGATGGCTTAATCCATTTATGAAAATCAGTTTTTATGTATTAAGTGAAAGTAAGGCCCAAGATTTCTTGGGCTTTATTTGTCAGCTGACTCAGACGGCGCTTAACAAAAGCGCTCAGTCTTTGCTGATTTTAATTGAAGATGAGACATTACTAGCAAATCTAGATACGGCACTTTGGGCACAAGAGCCCACGAGTTTTATACCGCATCAATGTCTTTCTGATATTGACAACAAAAGTACCAATGATAGAGATACTGATGATAGCAACATCAACATTGTTACTCATAAATCATTAGCGCCTGTACTGCTAGGCAATCATATGCCAGCAGGTTTTAATGGTATCGTGCTCAATACGACGATACGTCCCGTCAACGATTTTATGGCTGCTACCAATAATTCAAAACCCTCTCGAGTCCTTGAGCTGATCCGACCTGATGCTACAAGTACCCAAGAAGGTCGTAATAAATATAAAGCCTACCAGCAATTAGGTTACGATTTGACCCACTTTAAATTATAGCTTTGCCGTTTATTTCCCTCTTACCTTTTACAGCGAAATCTCTTCCTACCTTATATATCACTGCCTATATCGCTGCTTTTACTCTCTTATAAATGAGGTATTCTGAGTAGCTAGCCCTTGCCTATAAGTGCTGCATTCTTTTTATACTAGTTGTATAACTCTACTATCCCTCTGTTTGCACGCAACAGCTACTGCTATGAGCGGTATGCGAATATGTCAAAAAATGCTACCATCCTTCGATAAATTTTCTGTTGTGACAATTCACTTACTTTTAACGGACTTGAGGGTGTACAGATGCGTTCATTAATTGCGATGTATCAGCGTATAGGGCTGGTGCCGCTTATTATTATTGGTTTGGTGTTAGGGGTACTGATTGGTTGGCTAGCGCCAAGTATCGGCACCGCCATAGGGTTGCTCGGTACACTCTTTGTCGGCGCACTAAAAGCAGTCGCTCCCATCCTAGTATTTATTCTGGTTATGGCAGCCATTAGTCAACATCGCAGTGGCAATGAAGTCTACGTAAAGCCGGTGCTTATCATGTACATGTTCGGCACTTTTTTGGCAGCACTAACGGCAGTCGGTGCCAGCTTTTTGTTCCCGACTGAGCTTGTCTTGATCAACGCCGATATCGCGCAAGTACCACCTGCTGACCTAAAAGAAGTCTTGACAAACTTGCTCATGAACTTGGTCGCTAACCCTATCAATGCAATCGCTGAAGCCAACTACATTGGTATCTTAGCATGGGCAATTATTATCGGTTTTGCATTGCGCCAAGCCAGTGATACTGCTCGCAATGTTGTCGGTGATTTTGCTGATGCCATCTCACAAGTGGTTAAATGGATTATTGCTTTAGCCCCATTTGGTATCTTGGGCCTAGTCGCTAGCACGGTTGCGGAAACAGGCTTTGCTTCTTTGGCAGGCTACGCACGTATCTTGATGGTGTTAATCAGCTGCATGTTATTCATTGCGTTGGTTGCCAATCCGCTTATCGTCCTTATTAAAACGGGCAAAAATCCTTATCCGCTCGTGTTCAGATGTCTGCGCGAATCAGGAATTACTGCCTTCTTTACGCGCAGTTCAGCGGCCAATATTCCGGTCAATATGAACCTTGCCCGTAAACTTGGATTGCATGAAGACACTTATTCGGTGACCATTCCACTAGGTGCCACTATAAACATGGCTGGTGCTGCAATTACGATTAACGTCTTAACGCTTGCTGCTGCTCATACGTTGGGTATTGAAGTGACGTTTGCATCAGCGCTGCTACTCAGTCTGGTTGCTACGATTAGTGCTTGCGGTGCTTCTGGTGTTGCTGGTGGTTCATTGCTATTGATTCCACTCGCTGCTAGCTTATTTAGCATTCCAAATGATATCGCGATGCAAGTAGTTGCGATTGGCTTTATCATTGGTGTGATTCAGGATTCAGCTGAGACTGCCTTGAACTCTTCAACTGATGTATTATTTACAGCAGCAGCGGATCCTACGTATTCGCGTTAATTTCTGCTGAAGTGTTTTCTATAGACATAAAAAAAGGGCCTTTAAAGGGCCCTTTTTTTGCGCGTTATCTTGATTGTTAGTTTACTTTAGAGTGTTTATATCGACTTCAACCACTGGTGCTTGCTGCTCTATCTGACGTTTGAGTTGGCGTAGCTGCTCAACCTCATCTAACAGCTCAAGTATCAAACCAATTGCTGGTACGCTGGCTTCAAAATCACGACTCAGTCGCGATGCACGGCGCACTGTCGTCAGCTGATAACCAGTAAATTTTTCATGCTCTGGTACATCATACTCAATGATATTTTCTTCGATTAATTCGATGACCCATTGGCGCTCTTGGCCACAGGCAGAGACCAGTTCATCTAAGCTCATGATGATGTCTGTAAATTCAGTCGAGTGGTTCATAGCTATTATCCTCGTTTTCTCTTTATTTCATCGGTATCGTATTCATCTCTGCTATTCGTTTATTACTTCAATAATAAGTAATGGTTATTCATAATCTTGTTTAACGACTAATATTGGTATCCGCAAAGGCTTGTTTTAGCTGCTCATAAGCCTGTCTCGACGCATCACTACTGACATCAGGGTTGACAATATTTAGAGTTAGATACAGGTCACCTGCTTGCTTGGCAGGGATACCCTTGCCTTTAAGACGTAAATTGCTACCGGATTTACTATTCTTAGGAATGGTCACACCAAGCGTACCCGCTGGCGTACTGACGTTGATTTTTTCACCCAATGCCGCTTCCCACGGTGCAATATTCACAGTTTGATAAACGTCTGCACCTTCTATACGAATATTGGCATCATGACGAATTTTAACCTTCAAAAACAAATCGCCATTTTTGCCATTACTGCTACCAGCAGCGCCTTGCCCTGCTAAACGAATTTGCTTACCGTCAGTGATGCCTTTAGGGATTTTTATCTTAAGGGTTTTATTATCGTAGTCGACATTACCATTGGGCTGACGAACAGGGACGTTTAGCTTAATACTATAGTCGTCGCCACTATAGACTGAAGACAAATCAACGGTAATCTCGGCATGCTGATCCTGACCTTTGCTATCTTGCGTCCCAAAGCCACCAAACTGATCGAAACCGCTGCTTTGAGAGCGACCACCCGTTTGTCCACCAGTTGACCCACGTGCGCCGCGACCAAATGCTGAAAAAATGTCATCGAAGCGGAAACCACCATCACCAAAGGCCTCACCGTCACCAAACTGATCTTTGATATCTTCCCAGCGAAAACCACCTTGACCCGCACCAGTTTGCCCACTGCCACCAAACCCACTTGATCTATTTTGACTAGCAAACGGATTATTGAGCATAGCGTCATATTCGGCGCGCTTGTCTTTATCTCTGATCGTTTCGTAAGCGTTGTTTATTTCTGCAATTTTATTATCAGCGTCTGGATGATCACTGACATCGGGATGATATTGACGAACGAGCTTACGGTATTTTTTTTTGATATCAGCGTCTGAGGCGTCTTTTTTGACCCCTAAAATGTCATAGTAGTTTTTCTCTGCCATGTTATTTTCCCCAAAATAAAAACATATTAGTGGTATCAGTCTGCCAATTTCAAACGATACGGTATAAATGGCTACTAGATTCTGCTATAGCAATTTTTGTAGCCTACTTATCATCATAACAATAATTACAACAAACACCGTTATATAAATATTACCAGTAGTGATGCCAAGCGATAGCAGCATCTATCGTATTTGAATCACCTAACACTACGCCGTTATCGGCCATCACAGTGCCTGAATATGTCATTGTAATCCTAGCATCGTTATTCTTTGATAGCTGCTGGCGTAATGTCAATTTGGTAAGATCAATAGCAGCGCGCCCTTCTCGCTTTGAAGTTACGTAAGACAATTCAGCACTTTGGTTATTACGTTTCATACGTAAGCCAAGCTCCATACTGATATCTGCGTGTCTATCTTGATCATGGACCGTCGCATTGACCATACCATAGCCAAGTATATGTTTACCAAACTTAGCGCCTGCGCCAACGCCAGCTTGTGCATAAGGGCTATGTCGATTGCCAGTAAACATGTCTGTACGAGCGCCTGTTTTTAGTTGCCAAGACAGTTTAGGTTCGTTTGATAACGGTTGTCTAAGATCTTCAATTTGCTGCATGTCTAAAAATATAAAATCCGTCAATGCCCATTGGTGCTCATCAAAGTTATAACCCAGTGACGCTTTTACGGCTTCAAAACGTTTATCAATATCCGTATGAGCGTTAAGCGGGTCTTTTACAAATAGCGATAAACCAACTTCTGCCCTCTCGTCAGATAAAACGACGGTAGTCTGCGTGGTTTTGTTACTCAATGCTGGTGATGCTTTGTTCGGTACAGTCAGCTGAGCCAAACCATTGCTAGCTGGTAGCGCAAAACGCTGACTGAGCAATTCGCTTTTGAAAGCTCGCTGCTTCGGTGTATCGTCTTGCGAGATTTTATAAGTACGATGTAAGATCAGAAAATCAAGCGCAACCGCCCTATCATCCGCGTTTAAAGTAGAAAGCGGGGCAGTGTTTTCTGTACGAATAACAGAGTTTATGATGGCTTGTATTGGCTTAGATAATTGTACAAACTTCTCGCGCAGTTGCGTTTGTTCAGAGGGCAAATAGCGTACCGAAGACACTAATGAATCAGCGCCGTTGTCGTGTTCTAGTAGCTTATCGAATACATAGTCTGGCGCATACCAAGGACCTACTCGCTCAGTCGTTCTTATGTCGCTTATCAGCTCAAGTATCTCTCCTGAGCGATAACCACAATTTTGCTTGATGAAGTAATAGTCAAAGCGAGCGGACTTTGCTTCGTACAAATGATAGTTCAATAATTGCGTTTCAAAGGTATCTAGATTGAGCACGTACTCCCACATATCACGTTGCTCGTTCTTGGAATATACCGCGTCTTGTTTAAAAAATTCCGTCTCTGAAAACCCAGCATCATAAAACCCAAATAGTCCTTTTAGCGCGTACATCGCACCGTTCTCATTTTCTGGAATACGAGCGCCGAAGTTGTATGAATTATTAAGTAAGTCCTCGCTAGATAGCTCTCTGTCATCACTGTTCGTATTATTTACATTATCTATAGGCGTGTTGGTTTTGACCAGTACATGACCAAATGAAGAAGCTGGGTTTTTTAGATAGCTGCTTACTAGGATCAGGCTTATTTCTTGATTAGCATCGGGTAATTTTGAGCAGTTTTTGAGATCGACGTTCAGCTCTGGTAAATGATGATTAAGCCATAAATATCTGGCTGGATACTTACAAACTACGCCCTCATTATTTATTTGCTCTATCGTTGCTATAAGCTCTGCATAGGGATCAAAATTGCGTTTCGAACGAGGCTTAGGATTGGTTAAATAAAAATCTGGTGAGATGACTTCAGCCTTGCCATTTTTATAAAACAATAGATGTTGCCACTGGGAATGCTTAGCCAATGATTTTAGTTTTATGGGGTCAATAGCGGTATCTTTTTGAGAGTTTTGGTTTTGCTCCTGTACCTGCGGTTCATCGAGTCGTTGTACGCTTGGCTCAATATCTGACAAGTTCTCGGGATCACTTAAAGTCACGTCTGCTGCGATAGCTGAATCATTACTAGAAGAGAACTTATTTCCCTTATCTACTGTTACGGGCGCTGAAGCATAGGCTTTCGTTTCATCAACTTCTGCGTTGCAAATAGTCGTAGCAGCCAAACAGGCCGCCCATAAAAACATTTTTTGCATTTTATTTAGATACCATAAATACATGAGCAATAAAAAACACGTAAGCACTAGGTTTACGTGTTTTTATCATTAAATTATCAAAATTTTGAGTATTAAACTAAAAATTTAATACCTAGCATTTTCAATATTTAGATAGCACAGCTTTGCTTAACGATGCTAAATAGCGTCTCAGCATTTTGATCTTGCGTAGCAGTACGATAGGCAGAAGTCTGAGTATATTGACCATATTGTGTGCGTACACTAGCGGCTGAATCACAGTTAGCAACACTTTGTAAGGCAGATAAATGAGCTCCTTGACCTGAAGCTAAGTCTTTTTCCACACTTGGGAATGCTTCTTTGATCAAAACAGCTGCTCTAACATTGCCACCTTGGCAAGTTTCAGGAGACATAGAATTAGAAGTCGCAGCGGTAGTACCCCAATCCCAAGTCACATTAGAGATAATAGCAAGGATAGGGCTTGAATTACCGAACAAAGCGCCACCAATACCACATTCTTTGTATACTTGCTCAATCGTACGACCAGTCTCTACTTTTTTAAATTTAGAGCCAAGATCAGCATTCGCTGTACTAAATGGAATCATTGCCGCGACAACTGAAGCGAACGCAATTTTTTTCAACATAAAACTTCCTCGAAAGACGATAAAAAATAGATTATTTGACCAAAAATCAAACTTATCATGAGTGTATTTGATAGATACTCTAGAATAATGTTTAACCTTATGCATTCTACAAAATAGTAAGAATATAGCAAGGTTTTTTTACATTATATTATCTATTACTATTTGAGCTTTCATAACGATAATTATGCTATATCGATAGATTTGGTCTTTATATATTACCTATTTATATTGCGTTGTTGGCTTTCCAATATTTTGTCAGCTTCTTTATGAGAATCACTCTTTATAAGTCTAGCTTTAGTACCTGTACCATCATTTTTTTTGCTAAAAAATATCTACTTTTCCTTAGAAAACAGCTATTTGACCTCATGAGTTTTTTACACGGCAGTAATAATATGACAAGCTAGCTCTTGTAGAATCCCCTATTATTCATACTCATAGGGAGTATAGATAACGTAGGCAAAAGCATCTGTCTATTTTATTAATTGCTTAAAGGTATTAAATGTCTTATTTAATCAAGTCTTTGGTTGTCACTTTATCGCTACTACTTAGCACCACAGTTTTTGCAGCCAATACCAGTTATTACGGTAGTAAGTTTCATGGCAAGCGCACAGCGAGTGGCAGTATCTTCAATATGAACTCATTAACCGCTGCACATCGCACGTTACCGTTCGGCACGAAGGTACAAGTAACAAATCAAAAGACAAAGCAGAGCGTCGTTGTAAAAATCACGGACAGAGGACCTTTTATTAGAGGTCGTATCCTTGATTTATCAAAAGCCGCTGCTGGTGAAATAAACTGTCAGCTTTGTACGACCACGATGGAAATACTGTCGTACGGTGATGGCAAATATCGTAAGGAATAATGTAATAAAAAAGGGATGGCTTATGCCATCCCTTTTTTATATCTGCTTATATAACTATCTAGAACGCTTTATACGAACTTAGCTTCCATCTCTTCTAAAGTCGTCATTGATAGTAGTAACTTTTCTTCATTATCACTATGTTGCTGCTGTAGCGCTGTTTGCTCATTGAGTAGTACCATTAGGTCAGACTTACGGCTCTCTTCGTACAGCTCTGTATCAGCCAGTTTTTCTTCAAGCGTTACAAGCTGCTTATCAATCTTAGCCAGTGTCTTTTCTGTTTCCTCTATCTCACGGCGGATAGGTGCTGTCATTTTACGTTGTTCAGCCGCTAGCTTACGCTGCTCTTCTTTACTAAGTGCAGGCGTCGCAGCTTTACTGTTTGACGAATTATCAGCTGCTTTATTATTTACTTGGCTATTATCTGTTTCACGTGAAACAAACTTCTTACTCTCTTTTTTGCTTTTTTTCTTACCAGTATTTTTATCTGATGCGTTTTCTTGTTTGCGCTTCTCTGCTAGCCACTTACCATAGTCACCAATGTCGCCATCGAACTCTTCGATAATACCATCGTGTACCAGATACAGCTCATCACAGACGTTGGCAATCAACTCTCGATCATGCGAGACCAGTACCACTGCACCTTTAAAGCCTTGTAAAGCTATAGTCAGTGCTTGACGCATTTGTAAGTCTAAATGGTTAGTAGGCTCATCGAGTACAAGGACGTTTGGACGTTGCCAAACGATCAATGCCAAGGTCAAACGCGCGCGCTCGCCACCTGAGAATAGCTCGCTTGGTGTATCAATACGCTCACCGCGGAAATCAAAGCTACCCAAAAATGAGCGTAGCATCGCATCAGAGGTTTTACCTGCTAGGCGACGTAGCATTTCTATAGGCGTTGCTTTGGCATCTAGGATATCCATTTGATGCTGATTGAAATAGCCGAGCTTTAGGGTATCCGAAACACGATACTTCCCTGTTAATACGCCAAGCTCACCGACTAAGGCTTTAATCAACGTTGATTTACCAGCGCCGTTCATACCCAGTAAGCCAAGACGGGTATCAGGTGTCACTTGTACATTGGCATTATGTAGAAGCGGTGTCTCACTATAGCCAATATCTGCGTTGGTCAGCTCAATCAGTGGTGAGCTCATGTTTGCTGGCTCATAGAATTGGAACGAGAAAGGATTGTCAGCCATCATTGGTGATAGCTCTGCCATACGCTCTAACTGCTTAATACGGCTCTGTGCTTGCTTAGCTTTACTGGCTTTAGCACGGAAACGACGAATAAAGTCATCCAAGTGAGCCTTGGTCGCTTCTTGCTTTTCAAACGCTTGCTGCTGCTGCGCCATACGCTCGTGACGGGTACGAATAAACTGCTGATAGTTACCAGTATATAGGGTGATTTTTTGTTGCTCTACATGCAGGATATGACCGACTGTCGCGTCCAAAAACGCTTGGTCATGCGAGATGACGATGACCAGACCCATATAAGCATTGATCCATGTTTCAAGCCACAAGATAGCATCCAAGTCCAAATGGTTGGTTGGCTCATCGAGTAACATCAGATCAGCACGACTCATCAAGGTTTTGGCGAGGTTTAAGCGCATACGCCAACCACCAGAAAACCCTTCTACCGGCAGCTCATGCTGGCTAGTCTTAAAACCAAGGCCTGCCATAATTTGTGCCGCTTTGGTCGGCGTACGATATCCGTCGATTTCATCAAACTGTTGGTGTAGCACACCAATTTGCTCATCACTCACGCTGCTTAAATCATTTAGCGCAGCATTAATTTCATACCACTGCTCATCACCGCTCAATACATAATCGATTGCAGACTGCGTCGTAGCACCAACTTCCTGTGCCATGTGCGCCACATGCCAGCTATCAGGAATACTGACTTCACCTTTATCAAGGGTGACCTCTGTATCGCCTGTCCCCATCTGCGTCAGTAATAGCGCAAATAAGGTAGATTTGCCTGTGCCGTTGTTGCCCGTCAGTCCAACTTTGTGACCTGGATGGAGCTGAAAGCTTGCACCTGCAAACAATTCACGACCATCACGGCGAACACCAACGTCTTTAAATTCGATCATATAATTTCTTCATCTCAACAATAATATAGATATAGGGCAATAAGAAACACACATAGGGTATGCCAACTGGCGGCTATTATTTCAAACGCTTGCCCCATAGGCAAACAATTAAATAACTATTTCAAAACTAAGTATTTATTACGCTAAATACCTTAAGTTGCACAAGCGACTCTTGAGCTCATACATGGTTGTTACTATTATAAAGGTTATGACCGTAAAATACCGTAATATGACTAATAAGCTTTAAGACTGCCTAATATTATTAAGTAGTGTTTTATACAGTCACACGCTATTATTTTTTAGTCTGGTTATTGGTTTAGCCCATTGACGCAGTTATTTTAAAAAACACAATATCAAAATTGGGACACTGCTATTCGTTAGTAAAATTCAGTAGTTGCATCACTCTTGACAAACGAATCAGCACCCCCATTATGATATACTGCTGAAAGATAAGTGCCCACTATCAATAGTGCCAATAAAATATTGTGGTGGCACAAATAATATCTTGAAATTGTACAAACAGCTTATAATGCACCAATAGCTTTGCCATAATGACAGCACCCAATTAAATCAAACGCCGTGCGTATCTTTATTTGCAAGTACCCTATTGCAAACCCAAACAGGACGACGACCGCATTTGATCCTAGCAACTGAGGTAGATATGAACGAATCAGCCAACCAATTTAGTCCAAGCTCAAGCCAGCCAGTAGACCCAACCGTACTAAGCCTAACTGATAGTGCGGCGCAAAAAGTACGCCGTCTACGCGAAGAAGAAGGCGATAGCGATCTTATGTTACGTGTCTATGTGACAGGAGGCGGTTGTTCTGGTTTCTCTTACGGGTTTAACTTTGCCAACGATCTAAACGAAGACGATGCCAATTTTGATAATGGTGATGTGACGTTAGTCGTCGATTCACTAAGCTATCAATACTTGCAAGGCTCTACCGTTGACTATACCGAAGGACTGGAAGGGGCACGTTTTGTGGTGACCAATCCAAATGCCACGACCACGTGCGGCTGCGGTTCGTCATTCTCTATATAAGCCAGATGGACGCGGTCGCGCTATGATTATCAAGATAATGCGATAGTGTGCCAATACTATGTCAAATGGCTTGTAGGCATAATGAACAAAGCATCTATCTCTCAGGTAGATGCTTTTTTTATCAAACTATCTGGCCAGAATAACGCTATATTCGAGATGAATTTGCATCAAAAATAAGGTCAAAATCCTCACAAATCGCTTTGCCTAAAGCTTATCGTATTTGTAATTGTCCGTGGTTTTCAACACAGCTTTGAGCTAAACTGACGGGATTATTGACCTAACATTTACCTATTTTATGGACAAACGCTTATCGTGTTTTGATCCGCCATAATAAATAACAATAGATGACTATTATGAGTAATTTTGCGAGTAGCTTTGTTAATTTCGACATCCCTAATTGGTTTGATAGCCAACACTTAACGGGTATGCTCCGCGGTATTGAAAAAGAGGGCCTACGCGTAAAGCCTGATGGTTTCTTGGCACAGACTCCGCATCCAGCCAAACTTGGGTCAAAACTTACCCATCCTTTTATTACTACCGATTACTCAGAAAGTCTGCTTGAGCTCATCACTGAACCAAAGTCCTCACCAAAAGAAACCCTCAATATGCTGCGCCAATTGCACGTATTGGTCTATCAGGGCATACCTGAAGGTGAGTTGATGTGGCCATTATCGATGCCTTGCATGTTGTCTTCTAAAGACGAAGATATCCCACTAGCTGATTATGGTAGCTCTAATACGGGTAAGCTAAAAACTCTATATCGCAGTGGCCTTGGTATCCGCTATGGTCGCCGTATGCAGACGATTGCTGGTCTGCATTACAACTTGTCTTTTGGTGATACGTTGTTTGAGACATGGCAAGCCAAAACACCGACCGCACAAAGCCAAACGTTGACAGAGTTCAAAAACGAGAAATACTTAGGGTTGATTCGTAACTTTAAACGTCTGACCAGCCTTGTTTTGTATTTACTGGGTGCCAGTCCGAGCGTGTGTCCTTGTTTCTTGGCAGGGCGTGAGCATGATTTAGAATTGCTTAATGATTCGACTTATTACAAACCTGCTGCGACTAGCCTACGTATGGGTAAGCTTGGCTATACCAATAGCGTGCAAGAGCAACTTGATATCCGTTATAACTATCTGCCAGAGTATGTCGATGGTCTGCGCCGTGCCATCCAAACGCCGCACGAGAGCTTTGCTAAGCTTGGCTTAGAAGACGAAGATGGTAACCCGATCCAAATTAACAATCATATTCTACAAATAGAAAACGAGTACTACAGCCCTATTCGTCCTAAACAAATCGCAATGAGCGGTGAAACACCAACCGAAGCGCTTGAGCGTCGCGGTATCGCCTATGTTGAGTTCCGCGCTATCGACCTTGATCCATATAGTGATGTTGGTATTCGTCTCTCTAGCGCTTGTTTCTTGGAAGTGATGGCGCTGTATTGTCTGTTCAGTGACTCACCAGACTTGCTACCTGAAGAAGAAGACACGCTCGCTATCAATCTTGAGCGTGTGGTCAATGAAGGTCGCCGTGATGACTTGCATATTATCAATAATGGTCAAGAGCAGTCACTTGAAAGCTGGATGCTAACGCATTTAGAGCGTATGCAGCCGCTTGCTGCATTGCTTGATGCTCACTATGGTGGTAACGATTACCGCGCGGCTGTAGCATTGATGCAGGGCAAAGCAGGACACTCTGAGTCGACTATCTCTGCACAAGTAAATTCTGATAGCAAACGCTTAGGCAGCTTATGGCAGCTTGGATTTACGTTGGCTCAGCAGCATCGCGAGTCTTTACTACAGCAGACACTTAGTCCAAACACTCAAGCTAAATACGAAGTATTGGCAGAAAAATCTATCTTGCAGCAAGCTGAAATTGAGCAATCTGAAACAGAAGACTTTGCGGAATTTTTACAGCAGTATCGCTAAGCTTTGATTGCTAGCTTTTAACTGCCAGTTATTGATTGCTGAGTTCTGATGACTAGTTTTCGATTGCTAAGGTCTAATTGCTAAGTCCTGACTATGAAATTTTGACTGCTTAATCTCGATTGCTACCCTACATCTATTATAGATAAACCCATAAGAGTAACCGCACAATGCGACAGCTAACCACTTACCGTAACCTGCAAGTATTTTTGGTGATAATGGCCATCATAGGCATGAGTTTTGCGCTGTTTTATCTACAGCGTCATCTAGGGCTTTCGCCTTGCCCGCTCTGTATTTTTCAGCGTGTTGGTCTAATCGTCATGGGCGGATTCGCCCTCATATCAGCGTTGTTTAATCCTAAATCTAAAGTGATAAGACTACTGCTATGGCTTGGTAGTCTAGTAGGTATCGGCTGGGCAACTGCAGTAGCAGCGCGCCATGTATGGCTGCAACACCTGCCTGCTGACCAAGTACCTTCTTGTGGTCCAGGACTGAACTATTGGCTTGATACCCTCCCTATCCTACAAGTATTCAAAGAAGTATTTGCAGGATCTGGCGAATGCGCCTCTGTTGATTGGACGCTTATGGGATTAAGTATTCCTGAGCAGTCGTTGATTCTATTTAGTGTGCTGCTAATCGTACATGTGTTGATATTAATGCGTATTATAAAGTCTGCTAATTAAGATCGTATGACTCAATAAGACGTTAAGTTTCTTTCTTACTTCTGCTTTTAAAACAGACATTGCTATCTTCGATACAATGTCTGTTTTTTTATCTACTATTAACTCGCCCTTATAAACCATATTAGCGATACCAACAGGTATCGCTAATGTCAACTTATGCCTTTTAGATATAAGGCCAACAACAAAAAGCCCACAGAGATATTTTCAAGCCTTTGATATCTTTACTCAGCTTACCTTATAAACAGATAAGCATTAGATATTTGTCGCTTTCTACTCATAAGCTATCTGTATTTTGAATATAAGATAATGCTATCAAGTTCTTAATTTATATTATTACTACGCGCCCATGCCTTATTATCCTTATCTTTGACAATGGCTTTACGTTGTCGATAGTATAGATGAGCTTGAAAAATACTTGTTAAAAACTGTTTTTGGTATGACCATGATATATTTTGCTCCCGTTCGCTCTACTACGCTTGCTATCGTAAAACGGTGGCGTCCTTCGTTACTTGTAGCGTCACTATGCGTGCTAATCGTAGGCTGTGATAGTGCCTCGTCCAATACCGATAAAGACATGGTATCTACGTTCGCGTCGACTGGTTCTGAGTCGCAGGAGGCTTCACAATCATTGCAAGATGACAATACTAAAAATGCTGAGCTAGCGAGTGATGATGAGACAAGCGAAATGGTGGAAGGGCAATCATTAATTGCTGCTGCTCAGTCAAATAAAGATACCTATGCAGACAGCTCTATGGAGCGATCAGAAGCAAAAAGCAGTATGCTGCAAGCAACATTGATGGGCGATTATGGCGGCATGGTCTCTTGTACGGATTGCGACAGTATCGACGTTACATTGAACTTGTTCGCTGATGGGTCTGTACTAAAAGCAAGTTATTATCATAATCCTGAAAAACCAAAAACACCCCTACTCGAATCGGGTATCTACCGACAAGACAGTGATAAAATCACTATTGTCTATGAAGGGAAAAATATCGAGACCTACCATATCCAAGACAATCATTTGATACGGATCGATGAGCACGATAATTTAGAGGATGACTATACGTTATCTCGCAAATGATAGGCGCATCAATAAGAATCACTTGAATAAAAGTCTCTTCGTGCTAGCTATTAATTGGCGTCTCGCTGCATACTAAAATAGTCAACTTGTATTAGCTACATAGCGCCTACTTGTTAGGCGTTTTTTATTGGTCATCGAACAGGGTTTACTTTACAATGATTGCTGGTTTGCCCAGCTGATGTATTGATCATTGTTTATCAAAGCGTTTATTTTTACTGATGACAGCTAGGCACCTCATACTTTATTTTATCCGCTTTCTATTCTTTTCATTCAAGCGCGTACGGAACGTCTATGCATATTCATATTCTTGGTATTTGTGGTACTTTTATGGGCTCACTGGCATTGCTAGCACGTGCGCTTGGGCATACGGTCACAGGTTCAGATGCCAATGTCTATCCTCCTATGTCCACTCAGCTCGAAAATGCTGGCGTGACTATCGAAGAAGGCTATCTGGTAGAGCATTTGCAACCAACGCCAGACTTAGTTGTCGTTGGGAACGCGATGAAGCGCGGCATGGATGTGATTGAGTATATGCTAGATAATGGCTTTCGCTATACATCAGGTCCGCAGTTCTTATCTGAGCAAGTATTGCAGTCACGTCACGTAATCGCCGTTGCAGGTACGCATGGTAAGACCACAACCACGACTATGCTTGCGTGGATATTACATTATGCTGGTATCGATGCAGGGTTTTTGATTGGCGGTGTGCCATTGGTCGATACGACTGACGAGCACTTACAGCAAGTGTTTGCACACAGCAGCTATTTGGGTGCTGATAAAAGCGATGACGATAAATCTGGTTACTTTGTGATTGAAGCAGATGAGTATGATTCTGCGTTTTTTGATAAGCGCTCAAAGTTCGTTCACTATCGTCCGCGCACTGCTATTTTGAATAACCTTGAGTTTGATCATGCAGACATCTTTGCAGACCTCAATGCAATACAAACTCAGTTTCACCATATGGTGCGTATGATTCCAAGCAGTGGCAAAATTATTATGCCAGCCGCGACCATCAGTCTAGAAGATACGCTAGCGAAAGGGGTTTGGACACCTATCTGGCGTACTGCTGTCATCGACTCTACTTTAGCCGATACCAGCGAAAATACGCGTGCTCTAAAAGATAGTAGCGACTGGCAGGCTGAGCTGATTCAAGAAGACGGTAGTCAGTTCAAAGTCAGTTTTGCCGCTAATGAAGATGCCTCTGCTATCGTAAACTGGTCAATGAGCGGTATCCATAACGTCAATAACGCGTTAGTTGCTGTGGCTGCAGCCTATGATGTTGGTGTCAGTGTTGAGACTGCTTGTGCTGCCTTATCAGATTTCGCTGGTATCAAGCGCCGGATGGAGCTGATTGGCGACGTCAATGACATCTTAGTCTTTGATGATTTTGCCCATCATCCAACAGCTATTACAACCACATTAGATGGTGCCAAAAAGAAGCTGGCTGATAGACGCATTTGGGCCATCATTGAGCCGCGTAGTAACACCATGAAAATGGGCATTCATCAAGACAGTTTGGCTCAATCAGCGGCACTTGCTGACTATACATTATGGTACGAGCCTACTGGTTTGGAATGGGGCTTAAAAGAGGTCATCGAACAAGCTAAGGCTACTAGCGACTCTATCGGCAACCAACAAGTGCTATCAAGCATTGATGCTATTATTGAGCATATCAGCAGTCATGCAAAAGCAGGTGACGCGATTGTGGTCATGTCAAATGGCGGTTTTGAAGGGATTCATCAGCGTCTATTAACCGCATTGCATAAAAGCTAACGCTTCTAGCTAAGATAAAGAAGCAGCTCTTATAAAGAAATAACTCTTATTATTTTCCTCTATACAAACGCAGCTCATCTAATAGATGGCTGCGTTTTTTATTTCTAATATTTATATGTCTTTACTATATGAGTTCAGCACTACAGGTACCACATTGATAAACGATGTTAGCACCACTGCTACCTTTGTAACCTTTCGTTTACTTATTGCCCTTACTCGATAGCAAATCGGACTTTTTCCTCACATAGCCCCTACAGTAGTAACATTTTATGCTTACTTTTGCGTCCAGGGAGTGTTTACAATAGATTTATCAAAACTTGTAACACATTATAAATATTAATAATATTAGGAGAATAACATGAGCTTTATTTGGATGATTATTGTAGGTTTAGTCGCAGGTTTATTAGCACGTGCTATCAAACCAGGTAATGACCCTATGGGCTGGATTATGACTATCGTATTGGGTATCGTTGGTGCGATGCTAGGTGGTTTCTTAGCTGGCCTAATCGGTATCAACGCTGATGGTGGTTTCACTGGTCTGATTTTCTCAGTGATCGGTGCAATTATCCTATTGTTCCTATATGAAATGATTGTAAATAAACGCCGTGCATAATTGGTCATAAGCCATGCATAGTTTAGTCATAAATGATTACTAGCTAATTAAAATACTATATAAACAAAGCCTTGCATTAAGCAGGGCTTTTTTATGCCATTTATCATCGAAATCCAGTCTTTCTATCTGCATATAGCATCATATGACTGCGAAAGTATTGATAAGCATTACTTTTGTCCCCATTTATCTTATAATATCAACCCTATTTTGTCCTTATCATTGAGGTGAGCGTTATGGCACTACTCCCTATCTTAAGTTACCCAGATCCTCGCTTGCGTACTATCGCCAAGCCTGTCAAGGAAGTGACTGCTGAAATCAAAACCTTAATCGCAGACATGATCGAGACGATGTATGATGCTCAAGGCATTGGGCTTGCAGCCAGTCAAGTGGATCATCATATTCAGCTTATCGTTATGGATTTGTCTGAAGACAAAAGCTCTCCTAGAGTTTTTATCAATCCAAAAGTCACGCCACTGGTAGAAGAAAAGCAACCGTATGAAGAAGGCTGCTTATCTGTACCTGATGTCTATGACAAAGTCGAACGTCCTAATAAGGTCCGTATCGAAGCGTTAGACGGTAACGGTGAGGTCATCGACGAAGTAGTCGAAGGACTGCTTGCTGTTTGTATCCAACATGAAATGGATCACCTAAATGGCGTAATCTTCGTTGACTACTTGTCTCGTCTTAAACAGACGCGTGCTCGTGATAAAGTCCGTAAAGTTCTTAAAATACGTGAAAAGCAAGAAGCACAATCAGCAGAAAAACAGACCCAAGCCGTCAATTCTTAAAGCTCTACTCTTTATTCTTATCTTTTTTATTTCGTCTTTATCCTTCACATAGTTACGTCTACAGTGAGTGTTAATATTTAGCATTCACTGTTTGGCGATAATTTTTCTAACCGATACAGTTTCCACAAAAGGTTTACTACTATGACAATGATCAAAATTGACCAATATTTTGAACCTGCCAGCTGGCAGAAATTCACCAAGGCTGCTGAAGGTCGCGAAACGCCTTTCTTAGTAGTTGACCTTAGTCGTATCGAAACCAAATACCATGAGATGGTAAGCCTGTTTCCTAATGCAAAACTGCATTATGCAATGAAAGCTAGCCCTGCGGTGGAAGTAATCGATCTACTAGCAAACCTTGGTTCAAACTTTGACTGTGCCTCTATTTATGAGCTTGATCGCGTGCTTGGTTGCGGCGTTGAGCCATCTCGTATCTCGTATGGCAACACCATCAAAAAAGCTGAGCATGTTAAGTATGCCTTTGAGAAAGGCATCGATCTATATGCAACTGATTCAGAAGCAGATCTAAAAAACATTGCCAAACATGCTCCAGGTTCTAAAATATTTGTTCGTATCTTGGTGCAAGGCTCAGAGACAGCAGAATGGCCATTGTCACGTAAGTTTGGTTGCCATCCTAATATGGCCATCGACCTACTGGTTCAAGCACGCGAGCTGGGCTTGGTTCCTTATGGTATCTCGTTCCATGTTGGTAGCCAGCAAAAAGACGTCGCTGCATGGGATGATGCGTTAGCCAAAGTTAAATATATGTTTGACTGGATGAAGAATGAAGAAGGTATCAAGCTACAAATGATAAATTTGGGTGGTGGCTTCCCGACCAATTACATTAGCGAAGTCAATCCTATCAAAGTCTATGCGGAAGAGATTACCAGCTATCTGACTGACGACTATAATGATGACGAAATGCCAGAAATTATTTTGGAGCCGGGTCGTTCATTGGTTGGTGGTTCAGGCGTGTTGGTCAGTGATGTGGTACTGATCTCTCGTAAGTCTGATACCGATTTGACTCGTTGGGTATATACTGATGTTGGTCTATTCCAAGGCTTAATCGAGACGCTAGGTGAAGCTATCAAGTACCCTGTCTATACGCCTAAAATGGAAACGTCTACCAGTGAAGGTACAGTAGTACTGGCAGGTCCAACTTGTGACTCAACCGATATTATGTATGAAGAAGCAGGCTATCAGCTACCCGAAGAGCTTGAGATTGGTGATAAAATCTACTGGCTGACTACTGGTGCTTATACCAACTCTTACTCATCGGTAGAGTTCAATGGTTTCCCACCGCTCGAAGTGGTTTATATTGACTAGTATTTCTAATGTTTCACAAAAAAGCGCGGCACGGTTAATACCCGTATCGCGCTTTTTTGTGCGTAACGATTTAATAACTATTCAACTCTTAAAGAAATAGGCACGCTACTGTTGTTATCAATAGTTCGGCTACCGTTGCTGGTGCTACTGCTTGAGTTTTGTGAAACTTGTCCAATCGTCACCCACTGTCCACGTGGCACGATCATCGTACTGTTCAATCTTTGGCTTCGAATAGCATTGCTAGCACTGCCAGTAGAACTCATTTGATTATAAGATGAATTCGGCTGCACTAACCTTTCTTCCACTTGGGAAAGTTGTACTTCCACCTGCCCGCTAGGCAACAGTCTTGGTGTGACAGCAATACCTTGTGTCGTTGGCAATAGCATTTGCTGCTGAATCACGATCTGTGGTTTGAAGTCGTGACTAGCTGAACGATGATAAGTTGAATGATTATTAGTATTATAGGTTTGAGTCAGTGAGTAGAGCGTAGCTGTGCTGATACTCGCCGCACTACCAGATAATGTTTGTACTTGATATAGATTATTACCCTGCTGCTGGCTGCTACGCTGACTAATAACCCCTGCACCTTGGATACCGCGATTGGTAATAATGACCTGACTTTGCTGAGTATTGCCTTGCTCGCTACTACTATTGCCAACACGTACAGCGACCGTCAATGCCTGTGGCTGACGGTCAATCTGAGACAACAACTGCTGTACCGCCTGATAATTGCGTGCCGTCGTTAGCAGTACCAATTTATCTTGATACGTAGTCACCGTACCACCGTCTGCGCTACTATTTAATTGCTGCCTTACTGCAGGTAACAGACTAGCCCCACCATAAGTATGGATAACATAGGTTTGAGAAGTACTGGCTTGTACGGTTACTGGTAGAACGGCTAGACTCAGTGCACCAACAGACAGACATACACGGCT
Organism: Psychrobacter proteolyticus; assembly: GCF_039762275.1. GTDB lineage: Bacteria > Pseudomonadota > Gammaproteobacteria > Pseudomonadales > Moraxellaceae > Psychrobacter > Psychrobacter proteolyticus_C. The sequence continues at coordinate 551,911 of NZ_JBDLOB010000002.1, forward strand.
CGTAAGGTTGATGGTAAAAATAGCATTTATCAGTCTATGACTAATATAACGTTTGATACTATTCATACCCGCTCCCTTATTACTATTAAGTCATCAGTTATCACGTTAAACTTGACCGTCAACTATAAACAGTCGTTAGTCACTTAATCCAAGCACGTCTTGCATATTGTACTGACCTACTTCTTGCTTAACGACCCAAGTTGCGGCACGTACTGCACCAGCGGCAAATGTCATGCGCGCGCGTGCACGATGGGTAATCTCGACCACTTCGCCATCTGCGATAAACATCACAGTATGGTCGCCTACGATTTCGCCACCACGTACTGCGTGAATACCAATTGTACCCGATTCGCGCTCGCCAGTTTGTCCTTCGCGGCCACAGATAGCGACGTCTTTTAGGTTTTGTCCGCGAGCTTCTGCGACGGCTTCAGCCATCATATATGCGGTACCAGAAGGTGCATCGATTTTGTGTTTATGATGGGCTTCGATGATTTCTACATCAGCATCATTACCAAACGCTTTGGCAGCCATACCGAGTAGCTTCAATGATAAATTAACGCCTGTCGAATAGTTACCCGCATATACGATAGTTATTTTCTCACTTGCTTTTGCCAGTACTTGTTCTTGCTGTTCATTAAATCCTGTCGTACCGATGACCATAGCGACATTATGCTCAGCACAAACTTGCATGTTTTCTTCGGTGGCAGCAGGCAAGCTAAAATCAATCAGTACATCGATATCATTAATCACAGCGGCTAAGTCATCAACGATTTGCACATTTAAATGGCCGATAGCAGCAACTTCGCCGGCATCTGCTCCAACTAGGCTAGACCCTTGACGCTCAATCGCTGCTTTTAATGTAGTTTGTGGATTGTTCTGTACTGCCTCGATTAGCATACGACCCATACGTCCGCCTGCACCGATTACCCCAACGTTGATAGATTTATTATTCGCTTGTTCGCTCATGTTTTTACCTTAGATGTTTTATATTTGGTGAAACTATTTTTGACTATCATTTATCGTAAGTTTAGCAAATATCATCACACGAAGGGCTTTTTATACCATCAATAAAAAACCCAAAGGTTTCATGTGAAACCTTTGGGCTTAGTTTAATACTAGCTACTTAGTTAGACTGTTTCTTAATCGAACAAATCACCGATTTTTTTGAAGAATGACTTCTTATGCGGCGACTGTTGATGCTTGCTATCGTCATCCAACGTGTCTTGGAATTGGCGTAACAAGTCTTTTTGCTCACGAGTCAGATTCACTGGCGTTTCGATAACCACGCGGCAAATCAAATCACCTTTCATGGTAGTACGGACTGGCGTTACGCCTTTGCCACGTACACGCAGTAACTTACCGCTTTGCGTACCTTCTGCCACTTTGATTTTTACTTTGCCATCTAAGGTTGGGATTTCGACTTCTTTACCCAATGCTGCATCAGTGATGCTTACTGGCACATCCATATATAGGTCAGCACCTTGACGGGTGAATACATTGTGCTGTTTGACGCGTACTTCGACATATAGATCGCCGTTTTGTACGCCAGCGCCGCCCGCTTCGCCCTCGCCAGCTAGACGAACGCGATCACCATCATCGACGCCTGCAGGGATAGAGACTTCTAAGGTGCGTGATTTGTCTTTTACGCCGTTACCATGACAGTCTGAACAAGGGTTTTTGATCTGCTTACCCGTACCGCCGCAATGAGGACAAGCTTGCTGTACCGCAAAGAAACCTTGCTGCATACGTACTTGACCTTGGCCATGACAAGTCTGACAGGTAACCACATCAGAAGCATTTTTTGCCCCTTTACCATCACAGGTATCACAAGGCGCAGGAGCCGTGAAACTGATTTCTTTTTTGCAGCCACGTACAGCTTCTTCTAATGTCAGCTCAATCACATAACGCAAGTCAGAGCCGCGACGCGAACGCCCACCGCCGCCACCACGCTGCTGACCGAAGATATCACCGAAGTTACCAAATATATCGCCAAAGATATCTTGGAAGTTACCGCCACCTGCGCCGCCGAAGCCGCCGCCACCCATGCCGTTTTCAAAGGCTGCATGGCCCATACGGTCGTAGGCTGAACGTTTCTCTTCGTCGCTCAATACTTCATAAGCCATTGAAGCTTCTTTGAATTTGTCTTCCGAATCAGGATCATCAGAGTTGCGATCTGGATGGTATTTCATGGCAAGCTTACGGTAGGCTCGCTTAATTTCTTTGCTGTCAGCGGTTTTGCTGACACCTAATATTTCATAAAAATCGCGCTTACTCATGCTCTCTCCTATCGTCTTTACAGCCACACCGGTTCGTCAAATCATCAGCTCAATTGATAATTGTCTTAATCTTATTCGTGATTCTTAGCTAATGGATATGTATAACGTTTCACATGAAACATTACAACTCACCATGCTATAGAACCATAATGCTTAGACTTAACCAACAAATACGGTGAAGGCTGCTTAGCCAAATCAATTATAAAAAGTTTGCGCTATTTATGGAGATGGTCTACTGATTTATCAAGCTCTTAAATGATGAAATTAGCAGTTGGCATTGCTGCGGCAAAAGCCAAACGATTCATTAAGGTTACTGCAAAGCTTTTCGTACCTGAGCGGTGCCCAGTCGTGCTAATATTTACCGCCACATCTACGGTCATTTATACTCATAGTGATGACGCTTGCGACAAGGTATCAAGTCTTATGAAAAAGCTGGTTATTCTATTAATCATCATTGCGGTAGCAGTGTATGCAGGCTCGCCTTACTACAGTGCTTATCAGCTCAAAAACGCTTATGATGATAAAGACGGTGCCACTATCGCAGCGGCTATTGATTATGAGCAAGTGCGACCAAGCGTCCAAAATCAGCTAACCAGCCAATTTGCGACGACAATGACTAAGTATCCCCTAATTTCTGAATTGGGCGGTGAGCCGTTGACCGAAGCCGCGAATGGTTTTATCGCGCAGGCAGTTGAAGGGGCCATCACGCCGCAGAATATCGAAAAAGTGATTAATACCCAAGGTCAAGCCAATACAGCAACCAAAGAGCTAGCCGCAGCATGGGCCATCGCTAGCGATCAAGTTGACTTGAAAAACCTAATTCAGAGCTTAATTATTCAGCGCGGTGATGTCGATGCCGTGGTCAAAAGCCAAATGCAGCAAGTCATGAAAAAACAAGCTGCCGAACTTGAGCAGCAAGTAGCCCAAGGCAATGACAGCGAAAAGCCAACGCTGAGCTACTGCAGTATCAATTGTTTTAGTATTAGTGGTCAGGTAAAAGGCTACCCTCTCACTATCGAGATGCAGCGTGAAGGGCTTATTAACTGGAAAATAGTTGATATCGTCTTACCATAAATTATTTAAGACAGCTTTTGAGGTACAAAAATGTCTGAATAGAACCATAAAAAACCGCCTTATGAACTGATTCATAAGGCGGTTTTTTACTTTGTTTAGGAGTCCAATACATTAAAATCTTGAATTGCTCGAACATTTAACCATACCAATCGATTATTCAACACCCAAAAATTCTAGAAATTCTGGACTCTCAAAACTCGCCTGATATAGTACGCCATCTTCACGGTAGATGGCAGGCGTCGCCATCACCGCAAGTCCAGCTGCTTTTTCACGATTGGGTGTCACATGGTCAACTGTACAACTTGCTGATGCAGGTGTCATTTCACCCTGTAGCATCGCCTTATCAAATGCCTGACGACGACTGTTTTCATTCGCTTGGCACCAGATACCACGCATCTGCTTTGGTGACGCCTCATATATCGGATAGCCGATGACATTGACCGTCACGCCTTTTGCATTGAGTGATGGCACTTGCTGATGCAGGCGGCGGCAGTAAGGGCAATTCACGTCATCAGCTACATAGATAACGGCTCTCTCAGTAGTGGTTGCTGGATAAGTAATCAGTTGGCTTTTGTCCAATGACGCAAACACAGACTGGTTTTTGCGTTTTTCAAAGTTCTCATCGAGGCCGATAAATTGACCATTTTCGATGACTGATATTTCACCATCGGTAATATACTGCGCATCGTCCGATAGTAAAAACGGCACGCCTTCTAGCGTTGCACCCCAGATGACACCCGGTACTGCGGTATAAAAGAATGGTGTTTTCGCGCTCATGTTCTTAAGCGCCGCCATATTTGCTAGCATGTCAGACTTGACACTCGTATTGACAGGTTTGCCTACTTGCGCACTCGTGCTACGTACTGGCGTTTTGGGCACTACTCGCTTACTTGGGTTTTTCTGTAGCTCACCTTGTATGACGTAACGACCATCTTCGGTAATGTGCAGCGGCAGTTGTCCGGCCAAATTCACTTGGTACATATTGGGCAGTTTGGATGGCACAATAGAAGTAATCTGTGTTTTGATACCTGCTTGGGTCAGTACTTGGCGCAATCGCTTATCAACAGTCGCACTCACTGCTTGAGCTGATTGTGAATTAGTAGTGCTTTGCGTTATGTTATTACTGTTGGCATCCGCCGAACTTGGCTGAGCGCAAGCAGTCGTTGCTAATAGTATGACGCTGATTAGGCTAGCGGACTTTAATACAGGTAATGTCACAGAGAGATTCCTATCTGGTTTTTAATAATGGCAGTTTTCAATATTAAGACCAACTCCAAACCTACCACTAATTGAAAGGTAGCAATACATTTTCTGATTAGTCAGAATCTTGGAATTAATTTAAGGGTTGTCTGTCATAAAAATATAGATAAAAAAGACTGTAGCATATGGGATAGTTTTTCAAAGCACTAAATGGCTAATGTCGCAAAACTGCTACTTAGCTTTAAGAGATAGGCAACACAGCCAGATAATAGACATAAATACTATATAGCAGACCGCAAAAAGCAGCACACTGAGTAGCGGCTGCTAATGGGTTTAAAACGATAGTTTCAAGACAAATACTAAGGCCAAAGCTTAATAATCTCAGTGCTCATTTATTAAAACTTGGCAACTTCTTCTGGCGTTAAGAAACGGCTATCGCCTTTCTCTAGGCCTTCTAGATTGATGTGACCGATACTAGCGCGGTGCAGCTCAGTGACTCGATTACCGAAGTAACCCATCATACGTTTGACTTGATGGTATTTGCCCTGCTCTAATGTTAGGCGTGCATGTTTTTCATCGATGAACTCAAGAATAGCAGGCTTGGTTGGCTCATAATCACCTTCAAGCAAGATGCCTTCAGTCACTTTCTTCACGGCTTTCTCTTGTGCATCACTATCCATTGCATCTGCCAAAGTCAGCTCGTACACCTTTGCATGCTCGTGCTTAGGACTGGTAACACGGTGCAGCCAGCCGCCATCATCACTCATCAGCAATGCGCCAGTGGTATCGACATCAAGACGCCCAGCGATACGCAAGCTGCCCAATTCTGGTACAGCAATCAGTTCGGTGACAATTGGATACTCTTTAACTTTTAGCGTGCACTCGAAGCCTTCAGGCTTATATAACAAGATATAGCGATTGCCCGCAGCGACCGACAACGGCTCGCCTGCCCACATCACATCATCATTGACGACATCGACATGTAGGCCAGGATCTTTAACCACTTGATCGTTTACGGTGATTTCGCCAGCGTGCATGATCTTTTTTGACTCTTTGCGCGACAGCTCGGTGGCTTTACTAATGAATTTATCTAAACGCATACTATTTACTACCATCGGTTTTATTATACCAGCCCTAAATCAGAAACTAACGACGCCAGCACTCAGCCGTGAGCGGCTCGTTATCTTCGATGGTTAGAAATGGTACTATAATGAAAAATTAAATGAACACTGTGCTCAATACAAAAGCCAGTGAAAGTCAGACCAGTTTAACATATCCAACCTAAGCCTGATGAAATATGAGCTATCAAACGCTAAAACGTGCCGTTACCACGCGACTCGAAATTAAAAAATCTGAGTTTATCGCTTACGCCTATCCGGTGACCTCTCGTGAGCAAGCAATGTTTCACGTGGAACAACTGCGAGAGCAATACCCCGATGCACGGCACTTCTGCTGGGCATACATCATCGGTGATCCAGATAATACCACTAGTGCTGGTTTCGATGATGATGGCGAGCCAAGTGGTACAGCGGGTCGACCGATATTGAATGTGCTACAACATAAGTCAATCGGCAATGTGATTATCATCGTAGTACGTTACTTCGGTGGTATCAAATTGGGTGCTGGCGGTCTTACTCGTGCTTATGCAGGCTCTGCTCAAGCGGCCGTCGACGAGATGATACTAAACCCTTATGTACCGATGACCCAGATTCAAATACTGGCCGAATTTGCGACTGAAGCGCAATGCCGCTATATAATAGAAAGTCTTGGCGGTCACATCGACGATGTCGCCTATAGCAAGCAAGTAACCCTAACCGCCACATTTGCTGAAGCAGATGTCGAAAATTTAAAAGAGCGTTTAGCAATGGATGGTCGAGTATTAGATAAGCTAGAAGACTAAAATATAACTAACTACTCATCGGCCGTTTCAGATAGTTCTCTTTTCAATATATTTATTTGTTAGATTTTTTCAGTAACTGTTTCTCGGTAAATGATTTTTAGCACCTACTTCTCAGTAACTGCTTTCAGTAGCTAATTTCCAGTAGCTGTTTTCAGTAATCATGCGTTCACTGAAAATTATTGGTTTTCACAGGTACTGGCGTTATGATAAAAAACCCTTACCACGCTCCTCTATTTGTTTTTTCACGATTATTAAATAAGACCAATATATGTCAACTTCAACCAAACCATTCTCTCCAGCACCTTTTAAGCCACCATTTTGGCTGACCAATCCCCATCTGCAAAGCATCCTGCCCAAGTTTTTTGCGCCAAAGGCACCGACCTACCGCCGCGTGGTCGAAAAAGACTCATTGGACGAGAGTGATATTGCTTATGATTTCTATGATACGCACCCTGTAGCAGTGTCAAAAGATGGCGAGCTTGAGCAAACCCCATTGATTGTTCTATTCCACGGGATGGAAGGCAGTAGTGACAGTCATTACGCGCGCGCACTAGCGTACCAAATGCACGCGCAAGGCTGGCACTTTGTGGTAGCGCATTTCCGTAGTTGCGGTGGTATCCCTGCTAGTGGCACAGTATTTTATAATGCAGGCGACACTGATGAGGTGCATCATGCGCTACAAAACTTGCGTGAGCAGTATGCCAATATCTATGCCGTTGGCGTCTCATTGGGAGGCAATGCACTGGCCAAATACATGGGCGAATATGAGGACAAAGTCCTATGTAAAGGTGCAGTGGTTATCTCCGCGCCAGTCGATATGTCCTCAGCTGCCATTACTATGCACAGCTTTTTGAGTCATCGTATCTATACGCCTTATCTGCTTAACCCAATTATCAAAAAAGCATTGGCAAACGATCTTACTCAAGATGAAATCAACTCTATCAAAGCTGCCAATCGTATCAGTGATTTCGATGATATCTTTACCGCGCCGCGTCACGGATATCGCTCCAAAAACGACTATTACCATACTGCATCCGCCATGCCGTATTTGCGCAACGTCACTCACCCTCTGCTATTAATCAGTGCAAAAGATGATCCTTTTATTGGCTTTACCGCTACCCCAAATGATGTCTCTGATAGTGTCACTATCTTAGATACTGAGCACGGTGGGCACATCGGTTATCTGCGTTATCGCTCAGATAACGGTCAGTCCAAAAGCAAATCGTCTGTCACCAATGATAAAGAGTCCAAGACTTCAAAATTCGATATCAACTGGATACCTGAAACGGTCAGCGCTTATTTTAATTGGATTGGTGTGGCTTCTATTAGCGAGCCTTCTCAGGATGTGGTCTCTGACAATAAGTAATCACTGTCATCAATGACAAAATAATAACGCCAACGTTTATAACCTTTTGAGAGTGTTTTATGTACCCATTTATCCGTTATGCTAGCACCATCGCTCATGCTGCTCTAAAAGCAAAAAAGGGCGATACACTGACGTTTAAGGACACTAGTGAGATTCAGTTTCGCTGCCGCTTATCCGATATAGATAATTTTTTGGAGATGAATAACGGCCGCGTATTTACGCTGTATGATTTGGGTCGTATGGACTTTGCAGTACGGACTGGGCTTGGCAAGCAGTTGTTAAAAAAACGCTGGGGCTTGGTCATCGCTGGAAGCACTATTCAATACCGTAAGCGTATTCGTGCCTTTCAAAAAGTCACACTCAAGACCAAAATCGTCGGTATCGACGCGCGCTGGCTCTATATCGAACAATCAATGTGGGTCAAAGGACAGCCCTGCTCATCTGGACTACTGCGTACTGGTGTGACAAAGGGTGGTAGAGTGATCGACACAGCACAAGTATTGGCTGCACTAGGCCAATCTGACTGGGATCTACCGCCAACGGGTTACGTAGCTGAGTGGATTAAAAGTGATGCTGATCGTCCGTGGCCGCCTGTCGATACAGCTGACTAACTTAACTTTATAAGCTAGTAATTAATTACTTTTATCTTATTTAACAGACGGTACAAGCAAGCAACCTTATAGCTACTATTTCATAACAACTCATTATATAAATACATATAATAAATGTTAGGATAGTGGTGAGTACATACTCAGACAAAACAAATATAGTCTTATAAGGAGAATAATATGGCTAATACAACAGATTATGTCGGTACGTTATTTGATAATAGTGAATCAAACCCAAGCAAAATTACTTTAGCGTTTACCATGGCAGGCGTGGCACTGAAAAAAGGCCATTCTGCTACTGTGATATTAATGGTGGATGCGGTGCATTTGGCAAAACCAAACGCGCTAGACAATGTAGATATCGGCGATCCGTTTGAGCCAGCTGGTGAATTACTAGAAGCCTTTATCGAAAAAGGTGGTCAAGTATTGGTCTGCGGTGCCTGCATGAAGCACAACGGCGTAGAAGAGTCAGATATCGATAAGCGCTTTGAAGTGATTAGCGGTGATGATGTGGTTGAGCTACTGATGAATGCGAAAGGGTCGTTGCAGTTGAATTAATAGTAAAAAGTAGAATTATAAGAATGGGTCAGTTTCTTAGTCATCTTTTGATGGCTTTAAAGCTGACCTATTTTTTACCTTCTAGGTGAGCAAACTTTCTTAAAAAGATAAATTTTAATTATATTTTCTCATTTCATGCGTTTCTAGTAGATATATAGCTAAGGTAGATGATGCTCCAACTGCTAACTTAGCGTGTCTAGGTTGTAGACCTTTAAAATTACTATCTTTGCCATGACCACTACCATATTCTTTTCTAACCTCTGCAATGCCTTGGACAACAGCGGACAAACTACCTAGAATCTGTCTTATTTAGCTCGCTGCTTTTGCCTTGTTAGATATGTCACGTCGAGTAATTTGAGATATTTTACTCATTATTTATTTCAACTTTCTTTGGCTAGATATTTAGTGATCTCAAGTATATGTATTAATAAGCTTTAACTACAGTTTTGTAGTCAACTATCTTAACTACAACTCCGTAGTCAAAACCCACCACCCTATTCAGCAACTAAATAAACACTATCTCACATACTCTTTACTCAGCTCTGTTAAAGTAAGCCATGTAAATATCCTAATAAAAAGGAACCATTCATGAGCTTACTTGATACGCTTAATATCACCTACCCGATTATCCAAGCGCCAATGGCAGGAGCAACCACGCCTGAACTGGCAGCGACGGTCAGTAATTTTGGCGGACTGGGCTCATTAGGATCTGGCATGACTGCGCCAAATGTTTTGACCAGCCAAATTAGTACCATTAAATCGCTCACCGACCGTCCGTTTATGGTCAATCTCATGGTATTGTCTGAGCAAGAATCCACGACCTTTGATACCGAAATTCCCGCTTGGCTAAGTCAATACTATCAAGACAATAATATCGAAATTGCACTACCTGAACGCCCAGCGCAGAGCTTCGCAGAGCAGCTACAAGTGCTCTATGATAACCCCGTTCCCGTTGCCAGTTTTACCTTTGGTATTATCAGTGCTGAGCAAGTTCAGCGTCTGCAAAGTCTCGGCACACGCGTCATCGGCACTGCCAATCATCCACTAGAAGCGAAAGCATGGGCAGATATTGGCGCAGATGCGGTATGTGTACAAGGGGTCGAAGCGGGAGGTCATCGCGGTGGTTGGTTACCGCAAAGTGCAAGCGATCCATTGGTATTATTGACTTTGATTGCCCAAACCCGCGCCTGTACTGATATTCCTTTGATTGCAGCAGGTGGCATTATGACAGGACAGGATATCAAGGCAGTACAAGCGGCAGGTGCTGAGCTTGCACAAATGGGGACGGCGTTTTTGACCACCGACCAATGTGGTATCAATGATACTTATAAACAAGCCTTACTCGATGCCAGTCACAGCAGACGCAGCTCAGAGACACGCTTAACTCGATTATTTTCAGGTAAGCTCGCTCGTGGTTTATTAAACGATTATCTGCGTGATTTTGCTCAATTTGAAAGCGCTGACGAGCTACCTCCCTACCCACAATTAAATGCCATGTCCAAATCTATGCGAGCTCATGCGTCTAAGAATATGGATGCAGAACATCAATCCTTATGGGCAGGACAAGGGGTAACTTTGGTCAAACAAGAGAGCACGTTTGAACTGCTTGAGCGACTGGTAAAAACGTTATAGGCTTAGGTATTTTTATCAGTTCGCACTACTCTAATAAAAAATCTACCGCCGCAGCTGCATGAATAGCTGTGGTATCAAATACAGGTATGGGGCTATCAGCCTGTTTGATAAGTAGACCAATCTCTGTGCAGCCCAAGATCACACCCTCTGCCCCTTGCGCTGCCAAATCTTTAATCACTTGACGATAATACGCTCGTGAGCTGTCTTTAAATTCACCGACACACAGCTCTTTTTTGATAATGCGATGTACTTCTGCTCTCGCCTCATCTTCTGGTATCAATACTTGTAAACCCGCATCAATAAGACGCTGCTTATAGAAATCTTGAGTCATCGTAAACTGAGTACCAAGTAAGGCTATTTTGGTGAGATTTTGTTTTTTGATAGCATCAGTAGTCGCATCAGCGATGTGAGTCAATGGCAAGTCTGTGGCGGAGCGCACGTCATCGACCAGTTTGTGCATCGTGTTAGAGGCAATCATGATTCCTTGTACGCCAGCTGCTTGTAGACGCTGAGCACTGCTAGCCATTATCACGCCTAGCTCGTCCCATCTGCCTTGCTCCTGTAGCGCATTAATCAACGCAAAATCCACACTATGAATCAACAAATCTGCTGAATGTAGTCCGCCAAGCTGATGCTTGACACCTTCATTAATCAGACGATAATAGCTCTCGGTACTCTCCCAGCTCATACCACCGATGATTCCTAATGTTTTTTGTTGAGACCCTCGTTGTTCTTGAACTTCCATACTATACTCCCAGTTATTTTTGGTCTTAGTTATAGTAAGTTATCGTAGCAAAACCGACTGTTGAGAACGCGCTATTTTTAGAGATATTCGTTTTAGAAATATCCTCTTCAAAAAGCTTTAAAATGCTGCCTTAAAGACAATAATCATATTAATAACATATCGCAAACCCTACCATTAATAATAACGATTTTACCTACTCATTTTCGAAGCGTATCATGTGCCCTCGTAGCCAACTATCTTGTCAGTTACGCTTATTTATTACCGCATAATTATATTTGTGCCATACGCCAGCATCATAGGCTGAGCGTCATTAATTGCTATCATTTTGTAGGACACCAAATACTATGACCAACTTCCCCACTATCAGAATACGCATTCGTCGCAAGCTCTATCGCCTTATCTTTACAGGTCTGATGGCGATGATGATGTCGCTTATTATCTCGTCAGCGCTATTATTAGTAAAAGTAGGCTACGTTGATGGCTTTTTTACAGAATTAATGCATTCTTGGGGACTGGCCTTTATCTTTGCGTGGCCAAGTGCGTACATCTGCGCCTATCTAATACAAGAGCATGTACTGAGTAGAATAGAGTTTTATTGAAATATGCCCTACCGCAGCTAAAATCACTACATAGTGGACATCACTGACTACGCTGATGAATTATCTATACTAGTGTTCTTTATACCGATAGCATCATGGATGTAGGTTAATTAAAGCTCAACCTTATTCTTTAAACAAGCCACTCTATGGTCCAAAGTCCCTTCTAACACAGGTTTGATTTGTGCACACTCGCTATCCGCTATTGGACAGCGAGTACGGAATACGCAGCCTGACGGTGGATTGATTGGACTTGGTAAGTCGCCTTCTAATAACTGAATGACCTTATTACGTTCGGCAATAGGATCAGGTAATGGTACCGCTGACATCAGCGCTTGTGTATAAGGATGCGTCGGATTTCCATATACAGCTTCGTTTATACCTAGCTCGACGGCATGACCTAAATACATAACAAGCACTCTATCCGCGATATGTTTAATCACTGATAGATCATGGGCGATAAAGATAAGCGCCAACCCCATCTCTTGCTGTATGTCTTGCAACAAGTTAATGACTTGCGCTTGAATCGAGACATCAAGAGCCGATACTGGCTCATCACAGATGATGATTTTAGGCTTTAGTATTAGGGCGCGAGCAATTCCAATACGCTGACACTGACCTCCAGAAAACTCATGCGGATAGCGGTTAATCTGATTAGACAACAGCCCAACCTTTTTCATCATTGTACGCACTTCATCTTGTACGTCAGATTTCTTCATTTCTGGATAGTAGGTACGCAGCGGTTCTGCGATGATATCGCCTACCGTCATGCGTGGGTTAAGCGACGCTAGCGGATCTTGGAATATCATTTGAATGTCTTTGCGCTTTATTCTCATGGTTTTCTTAGAGGCGCCTACTATCTCTTCATCACCAAACTTTATGCTGCCAGCATTGGCTCTCACTAAGCCGATAATCGTTCTTGCCAGCGTTGATTTACCGCAGCCCGACTCACCTACCACACCTAAAGTCTCGCCAGCGAATAGCTCAAACGAGACACCATTGACAGCCTTTAAGGTGTCAGGCTTTTGCCAAAAGTACGTCCCTTTTTGTTTGATATTAAACGTCGTATGCACATCCTGCACTTGTAGTAGTGGAGCTTGGCTTTCTTTGACTATGCTTATATTAGATAATGTCATATCCTAGCCCTCCAATGTTGATAGGTTATTGATATCAGTATCTGTTGCCATACCCTTAGTAACGTCTGCTGAATCATCAATCTGCATCTCAGGATGCCAATGGCAAGCACGTTGACGCTCATTTGGTAAAAACTCAAGCGGCGGTGGTACATCACGGCAGATATCCATGGCATGCGTACAACGCTCATGAAAAGGACAGCCAGTCGGTAGATTGAGTAGGTTCGGTGGACTACCAGGAATGGTCTCAAGCTTGCCTTTGTCATCATCGAGACGCGGAATAGCTTTTAATAGCCCGATGGTATAAGGATGCGTCGGCGTATAAAAAATCTCTTCCGTTTCCCCATACGCCATGGTACGACCAGCGTACATCACGAGTACCCGATCACAGATACCAGCTACCACACCCAAATCATGAGTAATCATAATAATAGTGGTACCAAAGTCACGCTTTAGCTCATTTAACAGCACCATAATCTGTGCTTGCACGGTCACATCAAGCGCCGTCGTTGGCTCATCGGCAATCAATAATTTCGGACGACAGAGGAGTGCCATCGCAATCATTACCCGTTGGCGCATACCTCCTGAAAACTCATGCGGATACATACCAATCCGTTTTTTTGCCTCAGGAATCTTGACCGCATCTAACATACGGATCGACTCCGCCCACGCATCTTTTTTACTCATTCCTTTATGTAGAATCAACACTTCGGCAAGCTGATCGCCTATTTTCATATATGGATTGAGTGAGGTCATCGGATCTTGGAAGATCATAGCGATTTGCTCAGCACGAATCTTATTCAATGCTCTTTGCGATAAGCCTAATAACTCATTGCCCTCAAATTTTACGGAACCTTTGGTTCGGCCGTTCTTTGCTAGCAGACCCATGATAGCGAAAGCCGTCTGTGACTTGCCAGAGCCCGACTCACCAACGATACCCAACGTCTCACCATCATGCAGATTAAAATTCAAACCATTCACTGCAGTCACAAGTCCATCTTCGGTTGTAAATTGCACAGATAAATCTTTAACTGCTAATAAACTGCTTTCTTGACTAATTTGTTTAGCCTGATTGGCTTGGGCATTGAGCACTGAGTCAGCGCTCACTTTACGAACAGTAGAGTCTACTTTCTCAGGTGCGCTATTGCTATCTTGTATTGACATGATGTTGTTCTCCTAGCGAGCTTGAGTCTAGCGGTCTTTAGGGTCAAACGCATCACGTAGACCATCGCCGATAAAGTTAAAACAAAATAAAGTAATGACTAAAAAAGCCGAGGGAATCAAAATTTGCCAAGGAGCAACTTGCATTGTTTGTGAACCCTCTTGGAGTAGCGCACCCCAACTGGTCATTGGCTCTTGCACACCAAGCCCTAAAAAGCTTAAAAACGACTCAAATAAAATCATCGTTGGCACTAGCAAAGAGGCATACACCACAACCACACCAAGCACGTTGGGCACGATATGACGCAGGATAATATCAAAACCTGATACCCCACCAACGTGCGCCGCTTCAATAAACTCTTTACTCTTCAGACTCAGTGTTTGACCACGGACGATGCGAGCGACATCTAGCCAAGAGACTAAGCCGATAGCGACGAAAATTAAAATAAGGTTACGACCAAATATCGTCACTAGTAGAATCACAAAAAACATAAATGGAAAGGCGCTTAGAATCTCCAAAAAGCGCATCATAATCATATCTACCTTACCGCCTAGATAGCCTGACGTTGCGCCATACACTGTACCAACCAATACCGCCACCGTTGCACCAGCGATACCCACTAATAGTGATATTCGCCCGCCGACTGCTGTACGCACGAGTAAATCACGACCGAGTGAGTCCGTACCGAAGTAGTGCTTGTTTTCAATAGACGGTGCAGATTGCATAAAGTTCCAATCAGTCTCTGCATAACCAAAAGGTGCTAGCATAGGTACAAATATGACGAACATACCGACGAGTAATAGGATAAAAAAGCTCGTCACTGCCGCTTTGTTTTGATAAAAGCGGCGCCATGCATCTTGCCAAAGGCTACGGCCTTTTATCTCTTTGATAGGCAGTTCCATAAGCTCGGTTGGCTGGTCTACGGTCAGGCTCATAGTCGTCCTCTTACTCATTTAATTGAGAATCTAATATTTATTTTTAAGCGATAATTGGCATTTATACGGTGTGCTTTAAGTGGCCATTAATATCAATATTAATATTGAATTTTTGGATCAATAATGGCGTATAAAATATCGACGATGGCATTAAAGGCAATCGTCAATACACCAACCAAAATGGTCAAACTAAGTACAACACCATAATCGCGATTCAGCGCACCATTCACAAATAGCTGCCCGATACCCGGTAAACCAAAAATAGTCTCGATTACGATAGAGCCAGTAATAATGCCGACGAATGCAGGACCCAGATAAGAGATCACAGGTAGTAATGCTGGTCTGAGCGCATGTTTCATCACGATTCGACGCATCGGCAACCCTTTAGACTTTGCCGTACGGATATACTGACTATTCATCACCTCAATCATCGAGCCACGCATGATACGTGCAATACTAGCGACGTAAGCCAATGCTAAAGCTGTAACGGGCAGTATCAGGTTTCGCACTGCTCCATCATTCCAGCCACCAGCTGGCAGCCACTGTAAAAGAATCGCAAACACCAGTACTAATAAGGGGGCTTTTACAAAGCTTGGAATCACGACACCTGTCATGGCAAACGCCATTAGAATATAATCCATCCAAGAGTTTTGCTTGAGCGCAGCTATCACCCCAAGAATAAGCCCTAACACCAGTGCTAATATAAAAGCGTACAAGCCAAGTTCCATTGATACCGGAAAGGACTGCGATAACAATTCATTGACCGTATAGTCTTTATACTTAAAGGATGGTCCGAAATCGCCTAGAGCCAGCTGCTTTAGATAATTAACATATTGCAGCCACATAGGATCATTGAGATTGTATTTGGCTTCGATATTGGCCAATACTGCTGGCGACAAACTACGCTCACTAGTAAAAGGACTGCCCGGTGCCAAACGCATCATAAAAAAAGACACGGTTATCAAAACAAACATGGTCGGAATGGCTTCTAAAATCCGCCGAAAAATAAGCTTTAGCATAATGCCTCTTTATAAGGTTACCTGTACAACAACGCTTGATTTCAAAATGCTCGTTTTGAGTATTTACGCCACTTTCAGACTTTCTCTGGTCCATAGCAGACGGACGCTATCAATCGGAATTACTCCTTTTCATAGCGCCTGCTAATAAGACTATTGGATGGTAATTCTTTGATGATCAGTGCTTAATGATCAGTGCTTGGCGATAGAGATATCTTTACCTTGCCAGTTGTCTAGAGGATCTTTCGTTGAAAAGCCGATGACATAAGGTTTTACCAAACGAGGGCTGACATAGTGATAGATATTAAGTAGCCCCATATCCTGATCTAACTGTGCTTCCGCTTTTTGATATAAGCTTGCACGTTGCTCAGGCGTGACGCCCGCTTTTAACGTTTGAGCCATTAAGCTATCAAAATTGGCATTGGCGTACTTACCGTAGTTACCGCTATTGTCAGATTTGGCAATATTCAAAAATGCTGAAGGTTCGTTGTAGTCGGCACACCAACCAGCACGAGCGATTTGATAGTTACCGTTTCGGCGTGTATCAAGATAGGTTTTCCATTCTTTATTGGTCAAGGTTACATCGACGAAACCGAGCGCTTGTTTCCATAACGAAGTGGCGGCAACTGCGACCTTTTTATGATTGTCATTGGTGTTATAAAGCAGCTCAAAGGAGAGCGGATTACTCTCGTTGTAGCCAGCTTCATTCAGTAGTTTCTTAGCTTCAGCAATACGCTTCTCTTTATCCCACGTGGACCATTCTGGTTTGTTTTCCACCTTGCCATTAGCTGCTATAGGTGTGAGCTGATAAGCCGCTGTTTGGCCTTGTCCGATAACCTTATCGGCAATGGTGTCACGATCTAGTGACAAGGCTAAGGCACGACGTACTTTAGGGTTGTCGAAAGGAGGCTTGACGGTATTGAACTCGTAATAATAGGTACAGAGATAAGGTGAAACTCTAAGCTCATCACCATTTTTCTCTTTCAAAGAAGCAAACTGCTCGGTTGGAATCTCATTATAAGTGACGTCCACTTCACCAGCCTGATAGCGTGCTACATCGGTCGTGCTAGAGGGAATAGGTAGCATCGTGATGGTATCAAGCGTTGTATTGGCATCATCATAATAAGAAGTATTACGTGTCAAGACTAGCTCATCGTTAATCTGCCATTTACTGACTTTATAAGGGCCGTTGACAACGATATTGGCAGGATCTGTCCATTTATCACCAAATGCTTCGATTGTTTTTTGATGCACAGGTTTGACGGAATTATGAATAAGCATATCTGGAAAATAAGGTACTGGCTCTGACAAAGTAACCTGCAGTGTTTTTTCATCAATTGCCTTTACTCCAAGCGTATCTATACCTGCAGCACCTTCAACGATTTTATCAGCACCAACTACTTTAGCATCAACCAAATAGCTTGAATAAGGCGACGCTGTATTAGGATCGACTAGGCGGCGCATGCTATAAACAAAGTCTTGCGCAGTGACTGGATCACCATTTGACCACTTGGCATCACGTAATTTGAAAGTCCATACTTTGTTATCCGGACTCTCCCACTCAGTTGCGATTCCTGGAATGGTTTTACCGTCTGCATCGGTATTGGTCAGCCCTTCAAATAATTGACGACCAATATTAGACTCAGGTACACCAGACACTTTATGTGGATCAAGCGATTCAGGCTCTGTTCCATTATTGATGACCAGCTCTTGAGTATCTGCTAGTACGTTTGGATCAATATTGGCTGATGAGTTGGTACTATTAGTGGCCGCATTATCACTACACCCTGTCATAAACATGGCAAGTACAAGAGAAGTCGGTAAAAATACAGCAGTACGAAGGGAGACAGAATTGCGGGTCATATGGCGTCCTAGCAGGCAGGTGGCAATCAGATTAACTAATCTAGTAGTAAATCCATTTACAGTTAATATATCGTTTTCATATGCATTATTTACGTCGTTAAAGGCCATGATTTGACCAGTAACTTTGCAATCATCATAATTATCTAGATTGTTTGAAGTGGCTGTCTAGATGACTACCATCTGTTCATAATGCTTGTTAGAAAACTATTGGTAATAGTAATAGTAAAAAAAGTTATCGATGTCAACAATTTTTCAGTTCATATAAAAAACGTGAGTTTAGTCAAACATTTGCATATATTATTAGTGAGTAAAAACGAACAAAAAACATACTAATTTATGGAATTCTACAAGGACTTAACCGATTTTTTTATAAAAAACCCATCATTCGTCAAAATGCTACTCTTATGTTATAAATTGTATCTGACATATGTTTGACATTTTATAGTGCTTACGAACTAATACTTGGAATAGCAATCTATTATTAAGCGTAAGGCATTTGATAATTTAGATAATTATATGGAAGAGCATTCATGTGATACGTTCTAGTGCGACCTTGAGTAGCACGGTGATTAATTAAGATATTCGCTGTAATTCATTGAGTCATGTTACCAATGATTTTTCTTTTTAGTTTCTCTCTAAAAAGCCCTAGTCATTAGAGAATCCTGCTGAAACTCATAAACCAAATAAAATGAACAGCTCTACAATAGTGTGAGCGGTAACACAAAGAATATTACCGATGTAAGCCAAGCTTTCTATAACAAAATCCCGTTAGCGCAAATGTATTCAACTCCTAGACGACCAGTCTATTTTTAAGTATAGTGTCTTTGTTAGTCGATAATCTCTAAGCATCATTATCATGGTATCGTTTCTACTAGAAGAAAAAATACATCGATGAATGATCTCAATGACATGATGTTTATCATCGGTTATTCATACACTTATAAATAAATTAAATCATAAATATATAAAGGAAATCATCATGCGTAGTGCTATTCATAACAGCTTTGGCAAACCCTCCAACGTATTGAGCGTTGGCGACAGCCCGATGCCGCAGCCAGCTGCCAACGAAGTCCGTATCAAAACCATCCTCTCCCCTATTCACAACCATGACCTGCTAACCGTAAGTGGTCAATACGGCTATAAGCCTGAGATGCCAGCCATCGGTGGTAGTGAGGCGTTAGGTATTATCGATGCTGTGGGTGATGACGTCACAGACCTAAGCGTCGGCCAACGTGTGGCGTGCGCCAGTGTGCACGAGACGTGGGCAGAGTATTTTGTCGCACCTGCCAGCATGGTATTTAACATGCCTGATAGTATCGAAGACGAGTTAGCTGCTCAGCTGATCGCTATGCCGTTGTCTGCCTTGATGCTATTAGAATTCTTGGAAGTAGAAAGTGGTCAATGGATTATTCATAACGCGGCGAATGGTGCTGTGGGTAAAACGCTTGCGATGCTAGCAGCAGCACGCGGTGTAAATACGATCAACCTTGTCCGTAGTAAAGATGCGATAGAAGAGCTGACCTCGCTCGGTATCAAAAACAATGTCGTCACTGCTGACGATGACTGGAAAGACCAAGTTCGCGCCATCATTGGCGATGACAAGATTACAGCAGCCGTCGATTCAGTCGGTGGTGAGTCGAGCAATGAGCTACTATCATTACTGGGTAGCAAAGGCACGCTGGTCTCGTTTGGTATCATGTCAGGCAAGCCAATGGCACTAGACGCTGGCAGCTTGATCTTTAAGCAGGCCGTTGTAAAAGGATTCTGGGGCAGCAAAACCAGCCAAGAAATGGATCTGGAAAACAAACAACGTCTAATCGATGAGCTACTAGAACGCGCTTCGAATGGCGACTTAAAGCTACCAATCGAAGCCATTTATAGTCTAGATGACATCACAACTGCCGTCTCTGGAAAAGTACAATCAAGCAAAAAAGGTAAAGTTATCCTAAAACCTTAAGTGATACTTTAACCTTGCATTGATTGTCATTGAAGGCATCATAAATATGAAAAGTCCATCTGTATTACTCGTTAGATAATACTATGGGCTTTTTTATTTTAACCGTACTGTTGTTATGGTAATTCTAATGAAGACATATACATAAGCAAGTACTCATCAACCCAAATAATAATATTTAATAAGGATATAACCATGTCAAACGATACAACGTTCAAAGCCTTAGTCGTCGAAGAAACCAGCGATGACGAATTTAAAAAAAGCATTCAAGAGCGCAAAGTCAGTGACTTACCGGAGAATGACTTACTCATCGAAGTACATTATTCATCGTTGAATTTTAAAGATGCGATGTCAGCCACGGGCAATAAACGAATCACCAAACAATACCCGCATACCCCAGGTATCGACGCAGCTGGCGTGGTCGTTAGTGATAAGTCAGGCACGTTTAGCGCAGGACAAGAAGTATTGGTATTCGGCTATGATCTTGGTATGGATACGGATGGCGGTCTGGGTCAAATGATCTCTATACCAGCAGAGTGGGCGCTACCTTGCCCAGAAACGCTGACACTAAAAGAAGCAATGACCTACGGTACAGGCGGCCTAACCGCAGCACTGAGTGTCCAAAAGTTAGAAAAAATGGGTGCAAAACCAAGTGATGGCCCAGTTGCTGTGACTGGCGCAACAGGCGGCGTAGGTACGATCAGTATCGCTATCTTAAAGCAGCTCGGCTATGACGTGATTGCATTCTCAGGTAAGCCAGAACAAAGCGAGCATTTAAAAGAGCTTGGCGCAAGCGAAGTCCGTCATCGCGATACCATCAATGAAATCGGTAATAAACCTGTCGGCCGTGAGCTATGGGCGAATGCTATCGATACCATCGGTGGCGATTACCTATCTAACTTGCTCAAGCAAACCAAAGCGGGCGGCGCGGTGACGAGCTGTGGTCTAGCAGGTGGCGCTGAGTTTTCTATGACGGTCATGCCGTTTATTACCCGCGCAGTATCGCTATTGGGTATCGACTCGGTCTATATTCCGTTGGCTGATAAAGAAGCCATTTGGAAACGTGTTGCCACCGATATGAAGCTGCCTAATCTTGAGAGCTATGGTGAAGAGATTACGTTAGAGCAAACGCCAGAATACCTAGATCGCTTTATGTCGAGCAAAGTGGTTGGGCGTTATGTGGTGAATGTGAAGGGTTGAGGCTCACAAGATAATTCATAGAAATAGTAATTATTTCTAGATTCTCATATTGATATATTTAAAAATTAAGCTCATGATTTCATGGGCTTTTTTTATCTTTACATGATATTAGTCTATCTTAATTTAAATATTTGAGAACTTTTGCTATTTTGTAGATACTATAGAGAGAAACAAACAATAATTAAATTAATGTAGATAAGGTTCAAAAATGGATAATGGTGAGAAAAAGATATCTAGTCTTTTTAGTGGTCGTACTATATTTAATATTCCCGAATATCAAAGGGCATATGCATGGTCAGACTTACAACTACGTGAATTCTTAGACGATTTAAATAACCAAAAACTCAATCGTAGTTATTTCCTTGGCACAGTATTATTCGAAGAAAAAGGGCTAGAGGGTAACCATGAAATAATTGATATTGTCGATGGACAGCAAAGACTAACTACAATAATAATTTTTATGAGCTGTCTTATCAATCGTATGCGAAAGCTTAGTTCATCAGAAGATGATGAAGATAATTTAAACCTTCTGTATGAAACATACGTTAAATATCATAAGCAATATAAATTACGTGCTTTGGAAGAAGATAATGATTTTTTTCATAGCTATATCCTTGAAGATAAAGATGGTGAAAACTTTGTAAGAACTCCAGCACAACGTCGTCTTCATTTAGCGAAAAAATTCTTCGTCAGCCGACTAGATTTACTATCAAAAACAGAGCTTGATATTTTAAAGTCAAAAGTAGATGAATTTTCACGTGTATTAGTTTACTCAGTACAAGATACCGCAGAAGCCACGCTGATCTTTGAGACGACAAATGATCGAGGTAAAGGGCTGACAAACTTAGAAAAGATAAAAAGCTTTATGATGTACAGAAGCTACATAGCTTCTGATGACTTACCAGAAGCCTTACTTAAAAAAATAAGGACTCGATTCAGTGAAATTTATAAGGAGTATGAACAGTTCAACGGAAAAATAGAAGAGGATTCTATCTTGCAATATCACTTTATTTGTCATGAACGTTGGACGAATAAGGAATACCAACAGCATGTTCAAGAGACTAAAAATCACGTCAATACTTTAATATCCTCTGGAAATAATACTCAGGCTTTGAAGTACATAAACGAATATACACAACAGCTAAAAGAAACCTTTTATACTGTTCATGAAATATTTAGATCTAAATCATTGTCAGTAAGAGAACTTTTTATACTCAATAGATTAGGAAATTTTTGGCCACTGTTAATAAAGACTTACAAGCTCGATCAAACAGAAGCTAAAATAAATTTTGAGAAAACAGTAAAAATTTTGAATATTTATAGTTTTAGGGTCTATGCAATTAATCAGAGTCGTAGTAATACTGGTCAATCAAGTTTACTCAACTTAGCTAATAATTTTAATGGGGATTTTGAAAAATTATTTGACTCTTTAGTATCATTAGTAATGAAGTATTGTAGTGAAAAATCTTTCAGAGAGAGCTTATCTCATTCAGATTTGTATAATTGGATTAATAAAAAAGATCTGAACTACTTTTTTTGGAAGTATGAGAATTACTTAAGAAAAAATGTACAGCCTAAAGCTTCACCCATGTCGGAACAAGAGCTAACTAACACCAGTACTAAATTAAAACTATCTATTGAGCATATAGCTAGTCAAAACCCTAGTGTAAAAATTGTTAGTAATATAGAAACACTTCCTGAAATGGATGAAAGCTTTAGAGATAATTACTTACATAGCTTAGGTAACCTTACTATTGATCCCTTAAGCTCAAACTCAAGCAAAGGTAACTTAGATTTTGAGAGTAAAAATAATGGTTACTTTTTGAAAGCTCCCTTTAAAACTCAAAATGAGTTAGAGGATTTCTTAGATAATGACAGATGGTCATCTAGATCTAGTATACAGAGACAGCAAAGACTCATAGATTTTGCTTTACAGGAATGGTCATTAGAAAGTTAAAAAAAATTGTACATTTATTAATAACCAAAAAAAGCACCCAACTAAGTTGAGTGCTTTTTTATTGCTATATTGAACTAATTAGATCTTTGGTTTGATAGCTTTTATTAAGTGTTATTCCCACTCAATCGTTGCAGGCGGCTTGCTCGACACATCATAAGTCACGCGAGATACTTCAGCGATTTCATTCATGATACGATTCGATACTGTCTCGATCAAATCATACGGCAGATGCGCAAAGCGAGCCGTCATAAAGTCAACAGTCTCAACCGCACGTAGCGCGATTACCCACGCATAGCGGCGGCCATCGCCGACCACGCCGACAGATTTGATTGGTTGGAATACGGCAAATGCTTGTGCCGTCTTGTCATACCAGCCTGAGCGCTCAAGCTCTTGCATAAAGATTGCATCAGCCAAACGCAAGATATCCGCGTATTCTTTTTTGACTTCACCAAGGATACGCACGCCCAAACCTGGACCTGGGAACGGATGACGATAGATCATTTTGGCTGGTAACCCTAACGTAATACCAAGCTTGCGTACTTCGTCTTTGAACAAATCACGTAACGGCTCAATCAGTTTAAATGCCAAATCATCTGGCAAACCGCCTACGTTATGATGGCTCTTAATCACGTGTGCTTTGCCTTGATGCGACTTAGCAGATTCAATCACGTCTGGGTAAATCGTACCCTGTGCCAAGAACTCAACGACTTTACCATCGCTCTGCTCACTCACTTGACGCGCGCTATCAGCGAATACGTCGATGAAGGTTTTGCCGATGATTTTACGTTTTTTCTCTGGATCAGACTCGCCTGCTAGCGCATCTAAGAACAAGTCTTCAGCATCAACACGGATGACTTTTACACCCATGTTTTCTGCAAAGATTTGCATCACTTGGTCACCTTCATGCAGACGCAATAGACCGTTATCGACGAACACACAGGTCAGCTGATCGCCGATTGCTTTGTGCAATAGCGCGGCAACGACTGAACTATCGACACCGCCCGATAGACCTAGCAATACTTGCTTGTCACCGATTTGCTCTTTTAACTGTGCGATACGCATATCAGCGATATTGTCTGGCGTCCACTCACCTGCACATTCACAGATTTGATGAACGAAACGACCAAGCAGCGCTTGACCTTGTAGCGTATGCGTGACTTCTGGGTGGAACTGTAGGCCGTAGTATTGCTTGTCATCATTGGCCATAATCGCGATCGGACAGCTTGGCGTGCTAGCGATGATATCAAAGCCTTCAGGTACTTCGATGACCTTGTCACCATGACTCATCCAAACGTTTAGCTTGGCAGCCGCGCTGTCAGTCTTGCTGTCTTCGATACCGTCAGTCAGCTGCGAGTGACCATTTACTTCGATGGTCGCTGCACCAAACTCATGGATATCACTGGCATGAACTTGCCCGCCAAAACGATCTGCCATTGCTTGCATACCGTAGCAGATACCTAGTACTGGCACGCCTAGATCAAATACCGCATCGTTAATACGTGGGCTATTTTCTGCATGGACACTCTCAGGGCCACCCGATAAGATGACGCCTTTTGCGCCAAAATCGATGATGCGCTGAGTGTCGATGTCATAAGGGAACATCTCACAAAACACCCCAGAATCGCGCACACGGCGAGCGATTAACTGGCTATATTGCGAGCCAAAATCGAGGATTAAGATGCGATCTTCTTTGATTGCAGGAGTGGCAGCAGCAGTGGTCATAAATCGATATCCATCAATAGATAAATTGGTGCCCTATTTTAACAAGTTTACGCACTATAAGGGTTACTTCCTCCGCAAAATTTCGTTATTCAATAGATTTTTTATCAGAAACTGCCTAATCAAGCTTACGAATACTCCTAACTAGCCTGATAGGCGTTCATTTTTTACTAGCAATTTTCTACTAATTACGCAAACAGCCTATAAAATTTGCACTAGTCTTCAATTTCAATCGCTTAGTTATAGTACAACCTTATCCAGGATAGTGATTAGTGAACAATCATCTAAAAATACTGCAACTATAAGACTTTACGGAATCACTTTAATCGTTCTAGTTCATGATACAACTACTTGAATTAACACTTACTCTTCAAGGTTCGTGAAGGACATCTTTTTAATACCATATCATATTGAAACAATGGAAAAATATTAATCGATTTTTATTACGGAGCAGTGTACATTATTAATTAGTTCTTACTAATGCAGATACAAATCGCGCTTTTAGATACAAAGTTGCATTGTTCTGACGGTAGTTAAAAGTGACTTTATTAATAACTGTTTAACAAAAATTTGTACGGTCAATTGTTAAATTATTTGGCAGTAAAGTTATTTTAGACTGACGGATAGTGCAAACACCCCTTTTAATACTCGCTTAACCAACCTAGAGCCTTTAGGGCCTTAAAAAAGGATGAAAATTATGGAAATGGAGTTCTCGAAACGCTCAGCACTTAAGCTTAGCTCACTCACTTTGGCGGTTGCCGCAGCAACACTAACCTCAGTCTCTGCATTTGCTGATGCAACGCCAGACTGTAATGCAGGCACTGACACCACTGCTCTAGAATGCGGTGTTGATTCTACTGCAACAGGTGTGGATGCCCTTGCTGTTGGTACAGACTCAGCTGCAACAGGTCCTTCTACTACGGCAGTTGGCGGCGAGTCAGCAGCAAATGGTGCCGGTGCAACGGCTATCGGATGGCAAGCAGTTACTCAAGGCAATCGATCAACTGCACTAGGTCATCAGACCTCTGCAATCGGTATTCAGTCAGTTGCTGTTGGTGAAGATGCAAGCGCAACAGGCAATGGTGCAATCGCGATTGGCGGTAATAACGATGTCAATAATGATGGTACTTTAGACGAAGACGGTATTGGTTCAAATGCCAATGGTAATGACGCTGTGGCAATCGGTGCTGGTGCTAGTGCGCAAGGCAACTCTACTACGGCAGTTGGCGGTGAATCAGTGGCGACTGGTCCAGGAGCAACCGCTATCGGTTGGCAATCAGGCGCAAATGCTGAACGCGCTCAAGCTTTCGGTCACTTGGCCCAAGCGAACGGCGAACGCTCTACCGCAGTGGGTGAGGCAGCAATAGCAGGCGGCACTAATGATACAGTTGCCATTGGTAACCAAGCCAATGCTGGTATGAACTCGGCCACCGCAGTCGGCGGTCAAGCCAATGCTGCAGGTTTAGGGTCTACTTCCGTAGGCTGGCAGTCAGCAGCTACTGGCGAACGTGCGCAGGCATTTGGTCATCTAGCAACCGCCCAAGGCGAGCGATCATTAGCCATTGGTGAAAACGCTGACGCGCAATCTGGCTTCGCTACCGCTATCGGTAACGAATCAATTGCTAACGGTGTGGATGCTCTAGCAGTAGGTGATGCAGCCAATGCAACTGGCAATTCTACTACGGCAGTTGGTGGCGAGTCAGTAGCGACTGGTCCAGGAGCAACGGCTATCGGTTGGCAATCAGGCGCAAATGCTGAACGTGCGCAAGCATTCGGTCATTTGGCTCAAGCGAACGGTGTGCGTTCAACCGCCGTAGGTGAAGCTGCGCAAGCACAAGGCGAACGCTCGGTGGCACTAGGTAACGAATCAGTCGCTGGTGGCACTAATGATACAGTCGCGATTGGTAACCAAGCCAATGCTGGTATGAACTCAGCCACCGCAGTCGGTGGCCAAGCAAACGCCGCAGGTTTAGGGTCTACTTCAGTAGGTTGGCAATCAGAAGCAACTGGTGAACGTGCGCAAGCTTTTGGTCACTTAGCATCAGCGACTGGTCTACGCTCAACAGCAGTAGGCGAAGCAGCTAGCGCCGAATCAGATAATGCCGTCGCGATTGGTAATAACTCGGTAGCTTCAGGTTTAGATGGTGTAGCGATCGGTGGGGATAGAAGCGGTGTGCGTCAAACTACAGCTTCTGGTACCTCTTCAACTGCTGTTGGTGCTCAAGCTCAAGCAACACAAGCGGGAGCTAGCGCAATAGGTTGGCAATCAACCGCTAGTGCTGAACGTGCGCAAGCTTTTGGTCATTTAGCTTCTGCAACAGGCGTACGTTCGACCGCTGTTGGTGAAGCCGCAATGGCACAAGGTGCAGGATCTATCGCCCTAGGTAACCAATCAACTGCTAGTGGCTCAAATGGTATTGCTATCGGTAACGGAGCCGCTGCCGCAAATGATGACCAAATCGTCTTGGGCAGTACAGGTCAATTACAGGCGAGCACTGCGTCACAATCTGGTACTACCAGTATCGTGACAGCGGATGCAAACGGTACATTAGGTACCAGTAGTATAGACTCATTTGCAAGTGCCAGACAGTTCAACGATTTGCGTAGTCAGTACAATCGTCAAGAAGATCGTTTAGATGAAGCAGAAGACGGTATAGCCATGGCATTGTCGATGGAAACACCGGTTATTCCTTCAGGTAAGAAATATGCGATGACTATCGGTACGGGCTACTACAATAGTAGCACTGCGATCAGCGCATCGTTTGCTGGACGAGTAAGTGACAGTGTTACCATTTCGACAGGCGCTGGTTTTGGTACTGATACTGGTAAAGTAGGCGCACGTGGCGGTGTTACTTTTGCTTGGTAAGTAATTTATAAGTATTTGCTTAAACCATTGGTTTATACAAACAAAGTAAAGACCACTAAAACAAGCCAAACAAAAACCCCGCAATTGCGGGGTTTTTATTTACTTAGATATAATCAAGCCTATAAGGAGAAAGCTAATCTAACTTTCAGACTAGTGCATAAGTGCAAATATCTAACTCACATTTTATATCTGTTTGATGCTCTATTTAAGGCTATCTCTAAAGGCTGTACGCATACGATTCAACCCTTCTATCAATATCTCTTTAGGACAAGCCACATTTAAACGCATTTTTAAATGTCCTTCCTCACCATATTTAATACCAGCGTTTAGCTCAACTTTAGCAGCTCTAAGCGCATCATACAGCGCCTGATCGTCTTGACTATACGCTGAGCAATCTAGCCAAATTAGGTACGATGCTTCTGGGCGCATGATTTTAATATCAGGCAAATACTCATTTAAAAACTGCACGGTCAATTCAATATTGGCCTCGATATAACTAAGCGCCTGCTCTAGCCACTCACCGCCGTGCTCGTAAGCACTACGCATGGCTGTATATGCAAATAAATTCAGCTCGTACTCATCATTTAATTGCTGCTGCTGACTGATTTTTCTGATTAGCGCTTTATCTTTAGCAAATATCATCGAGCCTTTGATACCTGCGATGTTGAAGGTTTTGGTCATCGAAGTCAGGCTGACGACGTTGTGCTCATAGCCTTCTGCCAGCGTCAGAAATGGCGTAAAAGTATGACCAGTCAGGGTTAAATCTTGATGAATTTCATCACTCACAATTGCCACATTATGCTTTCTGCAAATCGCAAGTAGCGCTTCTAGCTCGTCCCTCGTCCATACGCGCCCGCCAGGATTATGCGGATTGCACAGTAGATAAAGCTTAACCTCATGCTCGATGATTTTAGCTTCGATATCAACCAAGTTCAGATGATATTTACCTTCGACTTCCTTCAGTGTAGAAAGTACAAGCTTGCGACCATTTTGCTCAACCTTGCTCATAAAGGGTGTATAGATAGGATCGTTGACCAATACTGCTTCGCCTACCTTGGTAAAGACATTCATCATCAGCGCTAGGCTTGGCACGACACCAGGGGAAAACAAGATATTTTGCTTCTCTAACTGCAAGTCATAACGACTGCCATGCCAGTTAATAATTGAGTCATATAAAGCGTCAGTAGGTTTGGTATAACCCAAGATGCCATGCTGCATGACTTGCTCAACCGCACTTAATATCGGTGTGGCAGCCTTAAAATCCATATCTGCTACCCATAGCGCAATCGTGTCATCGCTATAGTGCCACTTGAGTGAACCGGTATCGCGTCTGTCGATTATTTCATCAAAGTTATATTGCATTGGTACTCTTCTTATTTGGAATAATAATGGTTTGGAACGTCAAAAACACAGCACAATATATGCATTGTATTATCAATATACGCTACGCTATCTGCTCTAGTAGATTAAGGCGCATTCAATTTTTCACAAAGAATTAAAGTGATTTTAGACCCTAAATATCCATTTATCGGCTTAAATAACCGTCAAAGATATAAAGTAAACTTTATTTCAATAATGATTAAAAATTAATGCTACATTAAGGTTTCGGACTCTATCTATGATAAAGTTATTTATGCCAAAGTGCGCTGATGTTGCCATGATTATAATCTATCAACATCTACCCAAACTATCTAATAAGCCATCAAGGCTAACAAAAAGGAATGAAGAATGAAAATGGACTTTTTACCGAAATCAGTACTAAAGATTAGTGCCCTTACCTTTGCCATTGCCGCAACCGCTTCTTGCACTGCTATGGCAACAGGAACTGACCATCAAACTGCAAACGTAACTAGCAGCACTGCTATCACTCTCGGCAATGCTGCCACGACTAGCGGCACCAATGATACCGTTGCCATCGGTAGTCAGGCCAATGCAGGATTAAACTCAGCTACTGCCGTTGGCGGTCAAGCGAACGCTGCTGGTCTAGGCTCAACCTCTATCGGTTGGCAATCAAAAGCCACTGCCGAACGTGCGCAAGCTTTTGGTCATCTAGCCAATGCAAGTGGTGTGCGCTCTACCGCTGTCGGTGAAGCAGCTATGGCAGGTGGAAATAACGATACGGTTGCTGTCGGTAATAAAGCCAATGCAGGTCTAAACTCAGCCACTGCCGTTGGCGGTGAAGCCAATGCTGCTGGTCTAGGATCAACCTCTATCGGTTGGCAGTCAAAAGCTACCGCTGAACGCGCACAAGCATTCGGTCACCTAGCCAATGCAAGTGGTATGCGCTCTACCGCTGTCGGTGAAGCAGCTATGGCACAAGGCGCAACCTCGGTCGCAGTCGGTAATAAATCTATGGCAGGCGGCATGAACAGCATCGCTATTGGTAATGAGGCAAAGGCGTCTAAAGACAACCAAGTCGTCTTAGGTAACGCTGGACAAGTCCAGTCGAGTACCGCAGCACAATCAGGTACGGTCAGAATCGTCACAATCGATGACAACGGCACTTTAGGTACGATGATGGTTGATTACTACCAAAAAGCTAAATAATTATAGTTGGGCAGTTAACACTGCCGCTGGTGTCGTTATAGCCAGTCATACTCGATAAAACAAAAAACCTCGCGATTGCGAGGTTTTTTTGGATGGTATGTTCGACTAAATAGGACTTTTATGAAAGTTTAAAAGATAACTCCACATATCGACCTTTTATCTTTTGTGTATGAGCAATAACTCTTAAACTGTATTAATATTAACGGCCCTTGAACTCAGCCTCACGTCTCTCAACCATCGCCATCACACCTTCTTTGGCATCTTCTGAATGGAACAGCGGCGGCAGATAGCTATGGATATTGGCCAATGCCGTTGCTGCGCCATTACGGCTGGCATCTTGTGCTGATGACAACGCCCCTCTCACACCCAAAGGCGCGGCTTTACAGATCTCTTGTGCCAGCGTCAATGCACGCTCATATTCAGACCCATTTGCCACGACTTCGCTGACCAAATTCAGTCTATCAGCCGTTTGCGCATCGAATGCTTTACCAGTGAGTAGATACGGCATGGCTTTTTGCCAGCCAGCAGCGGCTACAAAACGTACCGTTGCCCCGCCAAATGGCATGATGCCGCGCTGGACTTCCATCTGTGCAAAGTTACAGTTATCACTAGCGATCACCACGTCGCTGTTTAACATCAGCTCGATAGCTACCGTGAAGCAAGTACCTTTTACCGCGACGACCACGGGTTTGGTACGTAGTTTCCCACTAATTCCCCATGGATCGATTTGATCGTCATTAAACTCAAACACGCCATCGTTTAGCTTGTCTTGTAGCTCTACCAAATCTAGCCCAGCGGTAAAGTGATCACCATGGGCAAATATCAGCGCACAGCGTAAGTTATCGTCCGCCTCGTAACGGGTCATGGCGTCAGACAGTTGAGCAATCATATGACTGTCAAAGGCGTTGCGTTTATTGGCACGGTTTAGCCCGACAAGGCAAACATGGCCTTGCGTGTTATAAGTGATGCGGTTTTCTGTGGCGTTACTATCCGTAGTCATGGTTCCATCCTTGTTAAAATAATCATTGGCGTTTGATAAATAGTTATATAGTCAAATCTCGATAATTTATCGGTAGAGATTGAGTAATAAGTCACCTTTAATATAGACACCCTCGTTCTATAACACAAGCCATAGAGATGACTCGCATAGTGCAAAAATCGATAAAAGTTGACCTTATTTACGATAAGTGCAACTATGTTGCAGGTCTAAGTATGGTTCAGAGTATTTTATGGAATTTTGGCACGGTTTTTTACTCATCACTAGCGTACATCTATTGGCTGCGGCCTCACCTGGCCCTGATTTTGTCTTAGTCTCGCAGCAGACATTAGCAAAAGGTCGACGCACAGGTTTGATTTGTAGTCTCGGTATTACCTTGGGTCTTGCCGTTCATATTATCTATTCTGTATTAGGACTGGCGACTGTCATTGCTCATTCGCAGCCGTTATTGACTACTATTAAATGGTTAGGTGGCGGCTATCTAATTTATTTAGGTTGGCAAGGTATCCAAGCTAAGCCTAAAAAGCCAGCGGATTTAGACACAGCTCATCATTTAGAAAAAACACATCCTTTAGAAAAAGCAGACTCACAAGTGGGTCCAAGTACTCACGTTTCACAAGATTTGCTTACTAGCCAGACCACACCTGCAGCCAAAGATATCTCTACCCAAGAGTTACCTAGCAATGGTGAATCTACCTTTGCTACGTTACGTCGCGGATTTCTTTGTAATGTCTTTAATCCAAAAGCGCCTGTCTATTTTGTAGCTATTTTTACTCTTGTATTGTCGCCTGATATACCGCTTTGGCAATTGGCTATTTATGGTGTATGGATGATGGTGTTACAGATGTCGTGGTTTAGTACGGTCGTCATGCTACTCTCTATCCCTGCGGTACATCGACGCTTCCAAAGATTTGAGCATTGGATCGACCGCGTATTGGGTACTGCGATGATCGTATTAGGGCTTAACTTGATATTGCGCCATCGATAAGCGACCGATAAAGCGCGGATAAACAATTAGCAACCTGCGAAATCTGCTACACTGGTTACTTATATCCATATATCGTAGCCTGACATTATGACAAGTAAGCCCATGACCCGTAACCCTGCAAATAGTAAACACAGAAACAGATCTCCTGCGACCGCAAAGAAACTCGGTCAGCTGCACCCACGCAACCCGCACCAAGGTCGTTATGACTTTTCGGTACTG
This sequence comes from Psychrobacter proteolyticus, assembly GCF_039762275.1. GTDB lineage: Bacteria > Pseudomonadota > Gammaproteobacteria > Pseudomonadales > Moraxellaceae > Psychrobacter > Psychrobacter proteolyticus_C. The sequence goes on from NZ_JBDLOB010000002.1 coordinate 584,422, forward strand.
ACTCGTGCCTTACCCGAGCTTGCTGACCATACCATTACCAATCCTAAAGGTGAGTCGACGATTAACTTCTCGGATCATCAGGCTGTTCGCGTGCTAAATAAAGCACTGTTGGCGAACTATTACGGTGTTAAATTTTGGGATATTCCTGAAGGATATCTATGCCCGCCTATTCCTGGACGTGCCGATTATATTCACTATATCGCGGACTTGTTGGCGCAAACCACTCACGTAAATGCCGATAACACACCGCCAACGGGTAAGGAAATTCACGCCCTTGATATCGGTACTGGTGCGAGTGCGATCTATCCTATCGTTGGTAGTCAGAGCTATGGCTGGCGCTTCACGGCAAGTGACATTGATCCTATATCGGTCAATACCGCAGCGCTGATTTGTGAAGCCAATCCAAAGCTGAAAAGTGCGGTCAAAGTAAAGCTGCAGCCTGAGCCTAAGTTTATCTTTAAAAACATCATTGGTCGTCAAGATTATTTTGACGTCGTGGTTTGTAACCCTCCGTTTCATGCTTCATTAGAAGAAGCAATGGAAGCCAATAGCCGAAAGCAGCACAATTTGCAGCGCCATCGTGGTAAGAATGAAAGCGAGCAAATCAGCCGTAGCTCAACCAAATCAGGCAACGCTGCGCAAAACCTGAACTTTGGCGGTCAGCACAAAGAGCTATGGAGTGAAGGTGGCGAAATTGCGTTCTTGACCAAAATGGCTAAAGAAAGCCAGAGCTTTGCAGAACACGTTGGTTGGTTCACAACATTAGTATCAAAATCTGAAAACGTGAAGCCATTGCAATTATTATTAAAGCAGCTAAACGTCGCTCAAATGCGTATTATTGAAATGAGCCAAGGTCAAAAAAGCACTCGCGTACTAGCTTGGCGCTTCGACACTGACGAAGAATAATCGATAAGTAAAATTAATAGTCTAAGTTTCACGTGAAACAAAAAAGCACCGTTTTGATATCCAAAGCGGTGCTTTTTTATAAATACTTAGTAAAAAACTAAATAAATTAACTGAAGAACATCACTTTTAGACCAATCGCTATAAGCACGATACCGCCCAATGCTTCAGCCTTATCCTCTAGCCATGTACCTGAGCGACGTCCCAAATAGATCCCAAGCCAGCCAAATATAGCGGTTACTATAGCGATAATAAGGCAGGCTAACCACGCGTTCAGTGCCAATAAATTCAGCGTAAACCCTGCTGCCATTGCATCAATACTGGTTGCAACTGCTAACGTAAACATAGTGCGATGATTGATATGTCCATGCTTACTCGTGGCTGTTACTGTATCACTATCAGTGTTAATATCATCATTGACGTCTAGATCATCACTGTCATCATCTGACTCATCAGCAGTAAACACTTCGTAAAGCATTTTGCCACCTAGAGCAATCAATATAGTACCGCCAATCCAAGGTGCGGCAGCGGCCAACCAACCCAACATTGCCGCACCTAATAAGTATCCGATAAGAGGCATGACACCCTGAGCGATACCAAAGTAAAGCGCAGCATAGATAGCCAAGCGCAGTACATATTGATGACTGTATTTTTGAGCCTTAGCACCCAACCCTATTGACACTGCAAACGCATCCATTGCTAAAGCAATAGCGAGTAAAATTACTTCAACCATTTGATTTCCACAGATTATAATTATTAGGTAATAGTAACGCTAACAAATGAGTTTCACGTGAAACAAAAATACCGCCTTGAATATCAAAGCGGTATTTTTATAAATTGTCAGTAACCAATTTCAAATTTAGATATCTAAGTTCGATACTGTTAGCGCATTTTCTTCAATGAAGATACGACGCGGCTCAACGTGGTCACCCATTAAACAGGTAAACATATGGTCAGCGGCGATAGCATCTTCGATAGTGACGCGTAGCATACGACGGTTTTCAGGATCCATCGTTGTATCCCACAGCTGGTCGGCGTTCATCTCACCTAGCCCTTTGTAACGCTGGATAGCTAGACCACGACGTGCATCCAGCATCATTTGTTGCCATAGGTAATCAAAGTCACGCACTGGGATATCTTTCGTTGTGCCCGCACTTGCTTCACGGCGAATAAAGGCATCGCTCTCAAGCAACGTATTCCATTCACTTGATAAACGTAGCAGTTTGCCATACTCACCCGAGTTGATAAAGCTAGCATCTAACAGGTAATGGTGTGCCAGTTGATGCACGTATACCGTGACGCGTGGTAGCCATTGAGCCTTGGCAGATAAAGCCTCACTATCTGACGCTTCGCCGTCTTCAGTACCTACTACTGGCGTCATACCCAATAGATCTGCTGCGGCTGCATCCATATTTTTTGGCTGCGGCGCATGGATATTAACCAGTTCAATCTCAGGGCTTAGATCGCTACCGAAGTGATCAAGCTTAGTCTGCATCGATGCTTTCCAATCCTGCATGGCAGACTCATCATAAGTCATGTCAGTGCTAAGTTTTGGCGTATGCGTCAATGCGTCCAAAATTACCGCTGGGAAGCGAATCTGCAAACGCGCTTTGATCAACTGCGTTTGGTTATAATCATTCAGCAACGTCTCAAGCGCTTGCCCAGTAATGGCAGGCGCATCAGCACTGATGTGTAGCTTCGTATTGTCAATCGTTGATGACAATAGATACGCTTTAAGCGCTTCGTCATCCTTTAGGTATAGCTCTTGACGACCTTTTTTCACCTTATAAAGCGGTGGCTGAGCGATATAAATATAACCACGCTCGATCAATTCAGGCGTTTGGCGGAAGAAGAAAGTCAGCAGCAAGGTACGAATATGTGACCCATCAACATCGGCATCGGTCATGATGATAATTTTGTGATAGCGTACTTTATCTGGATTATATTCGTCAGGGCCAATGCCACAACCCAATGCCGTAATCAGGTTACCCACTTCAGCAGACGATAGCATCTTGTCAAAGCGCGCACGCTCAACGTTTAGAATTTTACCTTTCAGTGGCAAAATCGCTTGAGTCTTACGGCTACGACCTTGTTTAGCTGAGCCACCTGCAGAGTCACCCTCCACAATATATAGCTCAGATAGTACAGGATCTTTTTCTTGGCAATCAGCAAGTTTACCGGGCAGACCTGCGATGTCTAGAGTTGTCTTGCGACGGGTCATTTCACGCGCTTTACGAGCGGCGTCACGCGCCCTTGCTGCTTCCATAATTTTATTAGCAATGGCTTTACCCGCCGTTGGATTCTCTAGCAGATAGTCATTGAACTTATCATGCATCGCTGATTCAACAGCAGATTTCACTTCGCTTGAGACTAGCTTGTCTTTGGTCTGACTTGAGAATTTCGGATCCGGCACTTTCACCGAGACAATAGCCGTCAAACCTTCACGAGCATCATCACCAGTCGCAGCAACCTTTTCTTTTTTGAATAGGTTCTCGCGATCCATATAGCTATTTAAGCCGCGTGTAAGTGCTGAGCGGAAACCTGATAGATGCGTACCACCATCTTTTTGCGGAATATTATTGGTAAAGCACAGCACTTTTTCGTTGTAAGTATCAGTCCATTGCAGCGCAACCTCGACACTGATACCGTCGTCTTGCTGACTGGTAAAATGGAATACTTCATTGATACCGTCTTTACCAGCATTGATGTAACTAACAAACTCTAGCAAGCCACCTTTATGCTCAAACTCATGACGCTTATCAATACGCTCATCAGTCAAAACAATACGCACACCAGAGTTCAAAAATGACAGCTCACGTAAGCGTTTTGCTAAGATGTCGTACTCAAAGATCGTACCAGTAAACACATCACTGCTAGGGTAAAAGCGGATTTGTGTGCCCGTCTGATCGGTTGCTTCCATCTGTTGGATATCGCTATCAGGTACGCCATCAGTATAAGTCTGATGATAATGATAGCCTTCACGCCAGATATTCATCTCAAGCTTTTGAGACAGAGCGTTAACTACTGATACACCTACACCGTGCAGGCCACCTGATACTTTATAGCTATTGTCATCGAACTTACCGCCTGCATGCAAGACAGTCATAATAACCTGAGCTGCTGATACACCCTCTTCTGGGTGGATATCAACAGGCACACCGCGACCATTATCCATCACACTGACAGATTCGTCTTCGTGAATAACGATATCAATCTGATCACAGTGACCAGCCAGCGCCTCATCGATAGAGTTATCCACTACCTCAAAGACCATATGATGCAAGCCTGTGCCATCATCGGTATCACCGATATACATACCAGGACGCACACGTACGGCCTCTAACCCACGCAATACGCGAATATCTTTAGAACTATAATCAGAAGGCAATACTTCTGAAACTACAGTAGGCACGGCGGCTTCAGTAGCACTGTCGTCTATCAATTGCTCGTGGTCAATAGGTAATGAATCACTCATGTACATTCCTTAATCTAGCCATAATCAGCCATTTACGATTAGCGCACTTATAAAAAGTCCGCTACATAATGGCATCTTAAAATTAACGTCTATTATTCATAATCTAAAGTGCATATGAGCAGCTAAACCACTAACCACCGTTAGCCTCAAAAAAGGCCGCACAGAGATAAAATTAGTAAATTATTTATTAGTAATAGTCTTTGTTTTTCTAACCGTTGTTAAAACTATTGAAATAAATAAAATACATAATTATCAAAGACTTATAGATAATGAAAAAATAGAAATCTTTTCTATGATGCTATCAAATAAATTGCTGAGCACAGGACAAAAATAAAGGGTCATTTTAACATTTTTTTGCTTCTAAGTCACTGTTTACTGAGAGTTTTACGGTCTGTGAAAGGTCGTCTTAACATAGTAACGGTTAGGACAAATAGTAGTGGCTAGTGTATTGAATAATGAGAAGTTAAAGTAGATGGGTAATCATCAAAAGTATAAGCAGAAGAATGAAATATTAGTTAGTAAATGAGATTTTTCCTTGTTTCACGTGAAACGTATTCGGCTGTGACCAAAGTTTATTAACTAAAGGTAAAATATCATCTGTCAGACTGGTCATAAATACTTGGCAAGGGAGTTGAGCTAGGGTCGATAGCAGTATTTCTATAGCTCTATCATCTAATTCTGCAGTGATATCATCTAGGAGTACAACAGGTGTCGCTCTCGATGATAATTCATCATTGAGTGAGTTACTGCGCTCCCCATCGTTTAGCAACAGTGGTAGTTGCGATAGGCGCAGTGCAGTGATAAGTAGCTTTTTTTCACCGCGAGACAATACATTTGCTGCCTGTTCTTTTAAAGTCGGTAATTTGGTTTGAACACTATGTGCTGAAGCTGCTGTTCTGGCATCTGTCGTTTGGTCGCTTATAGACTCATCAGAACGCCAATGCACATGAATATCAGCACGATGATTGCCTATACGGGTATATCCCAGTTGCAAATCCTGCTCTAACCGCTCATTAAGCTGCACATCTAGCGCGACACTGGTGTCATAACCAGCGTTATAGCTCAGGCTCAGTTGCTCAGCGTAAGAAGGCAATAGCTGTACAATACTCTTGGCAAAATAAGGCTGCCATTCAGTAAATACTTGCTCGCGATAATGATGAATCAAAGCAGCATGGTTGCTCAACCCTTTATCCCATGATTTTAGCTCAGTAAGCTGTAATTGAGTTAAATGACGAGTGCTTTTTAGCAAACTATTGCGCTGTTTTAGGAGGCGTTGGTAAGCCATCCATTGTGGATGAAACCCTTGTTTCATGTGAAACACTAACCAATCTAACAGCTGTCGACGGCTAGCGCTTCCCTGCTCCAATATATCCATTGTCGATGGATCTATCAGCAATGTAGGTAGCTGCTCTGTTAAGATACTCTGGTTGTAAACAGTGGTTTGATTGAGGCGTAAAATGGTCGTAGCATCTGCTTGCTTTTGAATAGCTAAAGTACGACCATCACTGAGCTTAGCATGAACAGTTGTATTATTCTGATGATGCTGAATATAACGTTTTGGCTGGTGATGACGAAAGCTTTTACCTCTTGATAACAAGAATATAGCTTCGAGCAACGAGGTTTTACCACTACCATTTGCACCGATAATGATGTTGCAAACAGCAGACTCTAAGCTAATTTGAGTAAGGTTTCTAAGATAAGATATTTGTAGACGTTCAATCATGGTATCGATAGCCGCCCATTAAAGCCTGCTATTTTGGCAGGCAAAAGTTTGTTAAAAATCAATATTCAGTATAAAAAAACTCTTTGAAACGTTCTGCCTTTATTCAAATTTGTTTATTTCTAAAGAAAACACACTATATACGCATTGGCATAATGACATACTGATGGAACTCATCATTTAGTTGATTGACCAATACAGAGGCATTAGATTGGCTCATATGCATTTGTAAATCGCCTTGGATGACGCCTAATACATCTTGCAGATACGCAGCATTGAACGACAGCTCCATCGGCTCACCTTGATACTTAGCTTGTATCATCTCGACTGCTTCATCCTGCTCAGCATTGTTGGCACGTACTTCGACCATACCATCGCTGGCAAAATTAAAGACCACACCACGAGATTTTTCATTACTCAAGATAGCAACACGACGTAGTACGTCTGTCATTTTTTCTTGACTGAATAAAGCCAATTTATCAGTATTACTCGGCATCACACGGCGATAATCAGGGAACTTACCATCAATCAAACGTGCGGTAAACGTCACCATTAGATCTTGGCTGACCTGTCCTGCACTATCAACATCACCAAATGGCAAACTTACTTGTAAAAACTCTCGGCCAAAACTTAGGGTAACTGCGTTGTCCTGATCACCCAGCATTTTACCAAGCTCAGAAGCTAAACGCTCAAGTTCGATCACTGCCTTACGTGGCAAGATAGCTTGCATATTGAGATCTGCACTTACATTGATCACACTACGGGCTAATGCCAGTCTATGACCATCTGTTGCTACCGTTGTCAGTTGCTGCTGTGAAACATCAAACAACATACCTGTTAAATAATAGCGTACATCTTGAATTGCCATCGCAAACTGCGTTTTATGAATCAAATCTGTCAGACGATTACGGCTAATGGTCAGAGGTGTGATATTTTCAGGGTTACCCAAGCTAGGATAGTCTTCGCTTGGTAGTGTCCCTAATGTAAAACGACTCTTACCACTAGTTAACAAGCAACGCTCATTTACCTGAGTTGCTAGATTAACTTGCGCCTGCGCTGGTAGCGATTTACAAATATCTTTTAGCTTGGTTGCAGGAAGCGTCGTTGTACCTGCTTCAACACAAGCACCAGCAGGCAATTTCAATATCGATGTCAGCTCTACCTCTAAATCTGATGCTGTTAAGATAAGCTCAGATTCTGATAGCTGTAGCTTGATATTACCCAATATAACCATATTGTGGCGTTTATCAGCGGCTTTGGCGATCAAGTTGATAGCTTTTAGTAACGATTCTCGATTGATCGATAATTGCATGCTTAGTTACTCTTATTTGAATGATTCTTTTATAAAAATTTGTCGTAATGACTCAATAATACCTTGTCTGCTAACGATAATCTACAGAGCATCTGTGCACTTGTGTTTTCGATATTATATACCATCTGTATCTACTAGAATACAACGATATCTAACGCTTTTATCCTGCCTGTAACATCAGAGCTAGGGTCTTATAATCCTTATCAAATGCAGGATCTGCTGCTCTTAACTCATTTACTTTATCGCAAGCGTGCATCACCGTCGTATGGTCGCGTCCACCGAACGACTGACCAATTTCAGGGAAGCTATCGCCTGTTAATTCACGCGACAAAGCCATAGCTATTTGACGTGGTCTTGCAATACTACGCGTACGCTTACGTCCCATGATATCTTTGACCGTGACATCATAGTACTCAGCAACTATCTTACGGATGTTATCCATATTCACTGCCTGCACACGCATTGCAACAATATCTTTTAGTGCGTATTGCACCATCTCAAGAGTAATCTGTGCTCCTGTTAAGTTAGCATTGGCAAATACCTGATTTAAAGCACCTTCTAAACGTCTGACATTAGACACCACATTTTGCGCAATGAATAGCGCACATTCTTTGGGCAATACCATACCGTAAGAAGCCGCTTTTTTCTGCAGAATTTGTACTCGAGTATCAATTTCAGGAGGATCAACAGCGACTGTCAACCCCCAAGAAAATCGTGATCTAAATCGCTCATCAAATTCCGTCATTTGGGAGGGATGTCGATCAGAGGCCAAAATTAACTGTTTATCACCACTAGTAAAATCTGCAAATAATGTTAGAAACTCATTACTACTTTTAGTCTTTCCTGCCAATACATGAATATCATCTACAATTAATAAATCTACTTTTTTTATTTTCTTTTTGAAATCTTCTATTTTATTATTTCTTAATGAATAAACTAATTGATTTATAAATTTTTCAGAGGTGAAATAATAAAAACTTTGATTATTTTTTAAATAGCGATGAGCTACAGAATGCATTAAATGCGTTTTTCCCAAGCCAGAAGGGCCATATATAAATAAAGGATTGTGACGATTTTTTGATTGGCGCTTACCAAGCTCATAACAAGCCTTATAAGCCAAGTTATTGGACTTGCCTGTAACAAAGGTTTCAAAAGTAAATTCGGGGTTCAGATAGCTTAATGATTTTGTATCAGCAGACTCAACTGCCTCAGTATGACGCATGTTCGCTTCGATATCTGCTTTTGCGTTGTTGTGATGAATAGATTCAAATTTATGTTCGGTTGGGGTAGGGGAGACCTCGTCTTCTACAAACAAAGAACCTGATTGACTGTTATCTTCTGCATTGCGGCCAGCATTATCAACACGTACGACGACCTCTTCAATACTACCTTGACTGTGTTTGGTCACCAACTGCTGAATATCTTGAAGATGATTCTTCTTGATATACGTCACAAAATAATCATTGGGAGCAAGAATAATCAAAGTTTGTGCTTCTTGATGAGCTGACAGAGGTCTCAGCCACATAGTAAACACGTTGTCTTTGACGTTATAACGCAAATCGTTTAGACATTTATCCCAAATATTTGCTGTGTCTATCATGAAAAGTACTGACCTTGTAATCTGAAATAATAGTTATTTTTTAGCAATATAAATTGCTACCTAAGCCTCGATATTACACGTAACAGCTAACCAAAGAGTTCGTACTGATATCCTATACGAAGGTGTATATCAAGTAGCGCCTAATTTAACACAGATACCCTGTGGATAAAACCTTGTTTTTTGTGGATAAGACTGTGGACAGTTTTGTGCATAACTTTCACAAGCTAGTTATCCATATTTAACCCACAGTTTATCCACAGGCTTACCCATAGGCTAGTAAATTGATAATAAAAAGGAAAATAGGCTTAACCACAGATAATCATGGCCCCAATAATAACAATACTATATTTATATTAATTAATTATTATTATAGTGTTTGAACTAACCTGTGGATAACTTTGTAAATTATAGAATATATAACTATAAAATTTGGTTAACTAGAAATAGATTTTAAGGAAATATCTTTACTAGATTTGTATGAGGTATTTCATATTTGGGGACAAAGCAAATTAGTTTATTGACCAAAACTATACTGAATGGTATAATCCTCCGTTATTACGAATTTAGTCCATTATTTTGATAGGTGAGTTATGAAACGTACATTCCAACCAAGCGTGATCAAGCGTAAACGTACTCACGGTTTCCGTGCTCGTATGGCAACTAAAAAAGGCCGTCAGGTCTTAGCTCGTCGCCGCGCTAAAGGACGTCATCGCCTTACTGTATAATCAGTAGATTGCGATAAGCATGGCTAATAGTGCTTGTTGTGTTCCTATTGTTTATAGATTGCGATAGTCAATCATCACAACTGACACTTAGCCATATATTAAAAGCGCCCGCATCGGCGCTTTTTTTGTCTCTATAATTTGTTATCATTTCTTCTATCGTTATTCTACTAGGTTGTACTATGTCCAATACTCTATCAGATACACCTGCAGCTAGTTTCACTAAACAGCAACGCCTGCTTACCCCTGCAGCCTTTCGTGAAGTATTTGACGCACCTGAGCGCAAGATTCATCAGAGTCATTTAATGGCTTTTGTACGCGCCAACGAGCATGCACAGCCGCGAGTCGGTATGGCTATTACTAAACGTAAAGTACCTACTGCTGTCGCTCGTAATCTGATCAAAAGATATGTACGTGAAGAGTTCCGTACCAAAGCTTTTAAAATGGAAAATAAAGATATCGTTTTTATTGTAAAAAAATCTATTAAAGATATAGGTAATGAAGAATTAAAAAACCAAATAATTAATATCTTTAAAAAAATAGAAAAAAAATAAAATGAAATTTTTCTTTAAAATAAAAAATATAAATAAAATTTTCTATAATATGTTTTTTAATTTAATAATTTTTTATCAAAAAATAGTTAGTCCTATAATACCTGCACGTTGTCGTTATTATCCGACATGCTCTAATTATGGCAAACAAGCTTTAACATGGCATGGCGCTCGTAAGGGTGGTTGGTTGCTTTTAAAACGTCTTAGCAGGTGTCACCCATTAGGTGGGCATGGCATAGACTTTGTACCCTTACCCTTAGCTTCTTATAACTATCAATACATATCTTTTACTGATGTATTAAATACTGATAATCAGGGTTTAGGTGTCTATCGAGACAATAATAGCTATGTTTCACAGCTTAATCATTTGATGAAATCAACATAAAGTCGCTTTCTCTAGTCTCAGATAGATACTCTGTTGAGTTACCCACAAGTTATCCACACTCTTGGTATCATTTGAGACAGATTTTTAGTAAAATGATGCACATTTTATGTAAATGACTACTAATTCAGTTGCAATGTGACAGGACAGCTGTGTAGTACAGTCATGACACATGCCCTAATTTTTCATTCCCTAATTTTTTAATCTAGGAAAGGTTTATGCAAAAGATATTTCGGGTGATGATCATCATTGCGATGCTAATTACCGCTTATCTGCTGATTTTGGCATGGCGAGATGATTATGCCGATGCTCCAGCGGTAGATGCGGTGCCAGAAACTACGAGTTCGGTAGGTGCTGACATTCCTTCTACTACTGGTGCAGCAGGTGATATCCCGGTACAGACATTACCTGTGGATAATAGTGCTGTGACAGCGACTCCTGCGAAAAACGCTGGTCTAATCACGGTAACAACTGATCGCTATGATATAAAAATCAATCCAGAAGGTGGTGATATTGTTTATGCTGCGCTCAAGCAGTATGACGCAACGCTCGATAGCGATAAGCCTTTCGTATTGTTAGAAAACAACAGTAACCGTGTTTATGTGGCTCAATCTGGACTTATTGGTCAGAACGGTATTGATACAGCAGAAGGTAGAGCGACTTATAACCATACTGCTAACAATTATGTGATGGAAGATGGACAGCAAACGTTGTCAGTGCCACTTACTTACAAGAAAGACGGCGTGACGATTACCAAGACTTTCACTTTTACTGAAAATAAATATCCAATCGATATTAGCTATCAGATTCAAAACGCGTCTACCAATGCTTGGCAAGGTCAGATGTTTGCGCAATTAAAGCGTGATGATAGTAAAGACCCTGGTATGTCTGATAAAGGCGCACTGAGCATGGCGACTTATCTAGGCGGCGCTTGGGGTACACCGGATGATCCTTATAATAAGCTGAAATTTGGTGATTTTAGTGACGGCGAGTTGACGACCACTAGCGATAAAGGCTGGGTTGGTATCGTACAGCATTACTTTGTATCTGCTTGGACGCCTGAAAACTTCACTGGCAAATTCTTCACTCGTGAAACAGGTAGTGATTACTTTATCGGCTTCAATAGCCAACCAGTGAACGTAGCACCAAACAAACAAGTTACTTTAAATGCAACGCTGTATGCAGGTCCAAAAGTTCAGTCTGAGCTAAAAGACGTTGCGGTAGGCCTTAACAAAACAGTTGATTATGGTCTGCTATGGCCAATATCAAAGGTCTTATTTGCTATCTTGGAAGGTGTGCATAAGGTTGTTGGTAACTGGGGTTGGTCAATTATTTTACTGACTATCTTAGTAAAAATTGCCTTAATGTGGTTCTCTAATAAGAGCTACTACTCGATGGCTAAAATGCGTGCCATTGCGCCGAGACTCAAAGTGCTCAAAGAAGAGCATGGCGATGATCGTATGAAAATGTCGCAAGAGATGATGGCGATATACAAAGAAGAAAAAGTCAATCCGATGGCGGGTTGTCTACCAATCTTGATGCAGATGCCTATTTTCTTAGCTTTATATTGGGTGTTGGTAGAGAGTGTTGAGCTGCGTCATGCACCATGGATTTTGTGGATTCAAGATTTGTCAGCGATGGATCCATGGTTTATCTTGCCGTTGTTAATGGGTGCGTCGATGTTTGTACAGCAGCAGTTGAACCCGCAGCCAGCAGATCCGATGCAAGCAAAAGTCATGAAGTTCTTGCCGATTATCTTTACTGCGTTCATGCTATTCTTCCCAGCAGGTTTGGTTTTATATTGGACAGTCAACAACTTGTTTAGTATGACTCAGCAATATATCGTCAATAAGAAAGTAGATGAAGAGCAGAAGCGTCGTACGGTAAAAGTAGTCGATTAATTAATTCTTTGTCAGAAATATAAAAAACCATCGCGCAAGCGGTGGTTTTTTTATAGGTGGTGGATAAGTGGTAAATGTTATCCACAGCTTATCAACATTATCCATAGTTTATAAATATTAAAACGAAAATATGTCTGATGCGGCTACCTTTCAAAGTTTGCTTTGTCAGTATGAGTCCAGACGTCTATAATGGAGCTTTTAAACATTGAGAGTCATTGTGGATTCCTTAGAGACAGCATTAGCCGTACCTAATTCTTCTGAAAAGTCTAATACATCTGGATTGGCCCCAATTGCTGCGATTGCAACGCCGCTCGGGCGAGGGGGTGTGGGTGTCATACGTCTATCAGGGAGCCGTGTTTACGACATGGCATGCGCTCTAACAGGTAAGTCTGCTTTTACGCCGCGAATGGCCAGCTTTTGTCGTTTTTATCAGGCTGATGGCACTGTCATCGATGAGGGATTGGTCTTGTTTTTCAAAGGTCCGCATTCATTCACAGGCGAGGATGTGATTGAGCTGCAAGGGCATGGCGGCGTTATTTTACAAAACCAGTTGCTTGCACGAGTTTTTGAGCTAGGTGCCAAGCAAGCGAGTGCAGGAGAGTTCTCTTACCGTGCCTTTGATAATGATAAGTTAGACTTGGTGCAGGCAGAAGCAATTGCCGATGCGATTGATGCGACCAGTGCTGCCGCGGCCAGTAGTGCAATTCGCTCACTAAGCGGTGAGTTTTCACAGAAGATTAACCAGTTATTAGAACAACTCATTCATCTTCGTTTACATGTTGAAGCAGCGATTGATTTCCCCGACGAAGAGGACGTGGATTTTTTGTCTGATGGCGTCATACAAAGCAAACTCGAGCAAACGCAAGATAAGATACAACAAGTTTTATCAACGGCAAAGCAAGGTCAGCTTTTGCGCGATGGTATCCATGTTGTGCTAGCAGGTAGGCCAAACGCAGGTAAATCTAGCTTGCTCAACCGCCTTGCAGGGCAAGAGCGTGCTATTGTGACTGATGTCGCTGGTACTACACGTGATACGCTGCAAGAGACAGTTGTACTCAATGGTTTGACACTACATCTGACCGATACGGCAGGCCTACGTGAGACAGAAGATACTGTGGAACGTATCGGAATTGAGCGTGCCCGTACTGCCATCACGCAGGCTGATATGCTACTGATGGTCTATGATGTGACTCGCGATGTTGAAGAAGAGAGCACACCGTTACAGCTTGCTGAACAGTTATTTGGTGAATTGCCAGAAGCTAAACGCTTACTTATCATTGCTAATAAGAGCGATTTATTGAGCGATAATAGTAGTGAAAAAAGTGCTGCTATGACCCAAGCTGAGATCAAGAACAGAGGTTATCAGCAAGTTAACGTTTCATGTGAAACAGGTATTGGTATTGATGATTTAGTCGAAGCATTATGTGAGAAAGTAGGCTTTCATCCACCAGAAAATAGCTTAATCGCTCGTACCAGACATTTAGATGCCCTTAGACGAACTGCTAATTTCTTGGTAGAGGCTCATGAGCAATTAACGGTATTCGAAGCGGGTGAATTAGTTGCTGATAGTTTACGTCAGGCCCAACAGAGCTTGGGTGAAATCACAGGTGAGTTCAGCGCTGATGACTTATTGGGTAAGATATTCGGCAGCTTTTGTATTGGTAAATAACTAGTAAACGGTGTTCTTAATTATTTAATGAATTAGCTATCTTGAAAACACTGCTCTTATTCTCAATCGTAAAATAAGGAAATGCTATGCACTGTCCGTACTGTAATGCGTCAGAGACCAAGGTTATTGACTCACGTCTTGCTGCGGAAGGGGCACAAGTGCGTCGACGCCGTTCGTGTAACAGCTGCCAAGAACGTTTTACGACTTTTGAGATGGTAGAAGTTGTCATGCCAAGGATTATCAAATCGAGCAACAAGATTGAACCTTACGATAATGAAAAGCTGCGCCGTTCTATTTTACTACCTTTACAAAAGCGTCCTATTACTATCGATGAACAAGAGGCGATGATTAGTCGTATTGAAAAGCGTGTTAGGCAGATGGGTGAGCGAGAAATCAGTAGTAAAGTCTTGGGTGAAATCATCATGAGTGAACTCAAAACTTTGGATGACGTCGCCTATGTACGCTTTGCTAGTGTGTATCGCGACTTTCAAGATATCGATGCATTTCATCAGGAAATTGCCAATATTCGTCCAAATGAAAAATAAGCGAAGCAAGCTTTTAAGTAAGCCCTAGTTGATAAGTGATTCCCAATTACTAATCAGAATTACCAATCAGCTTTCAAACCCTATTTTCTTATATAGAACTATCAATCATTTATTAAGCCTAGCCTTATGTCTATTCAAAGCCATGCTCAAGACCGCTACTTTATGATGCTTGCTATCGAACAAGCGAAGCGCGGTTTGTATACTACTAGACCGAATCCTACAGTAGGCTGCGTTATTGTTCAGGCAGAGCAGATTGTTGGTCAAGGGTTTCACCCTAAAGCTGGCGAACCACATGCAGAAGTGTTTGCGCTGAACGAGGCTGTTACACAGGTAGCAGGGGCAACTGCTTACGTTACATTAGAGCCATGTAGTCATACGGGCCGTACGCCGCCATGTGCGTTGGCGCTGGTTGCTGCGAAGGTAAAGCGTGTTGTGATTGCAGGTCTGGATCCAAATCCGCAGGTCGCAGGTCGCGGTGTGAAACTATTAGAGCAAGCTGGTATTGAGGTAACGGTCGGTGTCCTAACAGAGCAGGCAGAGGCACTAAACCGTGGTTTTCTAAAAGCTATGCGCACTCAGATGCCCTATGTACGATTAAAAATAGCGACCAGTCTAGACGGCCGTACAGCGATGGCATCTGGTGAATCAAAGTGGATTACCTCGACAGCTGCCCGCGAAGATGTACAAAAACTACGAGCACAAAGTGGTGCGATTATTACAGGTAGTGAAACTGTAATAACTGATAACCCACAGCTCAATGTGCGTTCAAGACAACTGGACGTACCGCCTGAGAAAATACCTAATCCCAAAATAGTCATACTTGATAGGCGTCAGCGTTTAAAGCACAGCCTACAGTCTGATTATCAGCTGTGTCAGCATCCAGATACTATATATTGGCATGAAGATGATTTGCCGGCGTTGTTGGCTAAGTTAGTCAGTGAACACCATTGCTATGATGTATTGGTGGAAGCGGGTGCTAGCGTTGCAGGTAGTTTTTTGAATCAACAGTTGGTAGATGAGTTAATCGTATATCAAGCACCTTGCTTACTTGGTGATGACGCTCGTCCAATGGTTGATTTCAATCCTATGTCCCTTGCTCAGCAGTTACGGTTTGATATAGAAAGTCATCAGCAGCTTGGCCCAGATCTCAAATTAACTTTACTACCGTTATAAATATTCTTCGTATAAGTAAGTTGTCCACAAACTATAAAAATAAGCTTAGAATGTGGATAAATTTATCATTGATTTACGTGTTTCACATGGAACTGTGTATAACTTTGTTTCACATGAAACGGAAAAGATATATTTATCTTGAGTTTTTTATTGGATATTATTTAAAATCAATAACTTATTGGTTTTTTACTAGGTAAGTATACTTCATGTGAAATTTGCATTCGTTGTGGATAACTATGTATTTATAGCGGGTTATAGCTATACCTCTATTGATTTATCCCTACTTATCCACAATCTATCCTATTGAAGGTCAAATCTAACGATGTTTCACTGTCAGCTATTTGAGCAAATTGTGATAAAGAATTGATAGCTGATTTGATAAACTAAAACATATCGCCTATAACGGCAATACTGTAATGAGATGAGGATAATATGTTTACTGGAATTATAGAAAGCGTTGGAAAAGTTAAATCTATGCAGGCCACAGGCGGTGATATACGTTTGACAGTAGAGTCTGATGACTTGGATTTCAGTGACGTGAAGCTAGGCGATTCTATTGCATCAAATGGTATTTGTTTAACCGTGGTGGAGCTCGGAAGCAACTACTACTCTGTTGATGTCTCACGTGAAACTATTGCTAGAACAGCATTAGAAGGGTTAAAAGCAGGTCATACGGTCAATCTAGAAAAAGCCATGCTACCGACAACTCGTTTTGGTGGTCATATAGTAGCTGGTCATGTAGATGGAGTAGGGGTAGTTAGTAAATTACAACAAGATGCCCGTTCTATCTATATTGAGATTGAGGTACCGCAAGAGCTAGCGCACTATACAGCGACCAAGGGCTCTATCACAGTAGATGGTATTAGCCTAACGACCAATTTAGTGCGTGACAATATTGTCTCTCTAAATATCATTCCGCATACTGCTCAAGTGACGAACATTGCTAAGCATTGGTTAGTAGGTAACAAAGTCAATATTGAAGTAGATATCGTTGCCCGTTATCTAGAGCGTCTATTAAATAAATCTCAAACTGGCGGTATGAACGCGTCAAGCCCTCAAAGCCAAATCACAGAAGCATTTTTGGCCGATAATGGGTTTATGAAATAACAATTAAGCTTACCGAAATATTATCTTCGTACCAAGTTTTTGACCCTATCGATATTACTTTGATTAAGTGATATCAATAGGGTATTTTTTATTTGCACTAGAGATTTATTGTATAAAACTCTGCAAAACGGATTCTAAGTCTTTCTTACTAATGGGTTTGGATAAAAACTCGTCCATACCTACTTGCATACAAGCCTCGCGATCTTCTTCTGTATTATTCGCAGTTAGCGCCACAATCGGTATCTTATCACCTTGCGAGCGAATCACTTGTGTGGCTTGTAAGCCATCCATAATGGGCATTCGGCAGTCCATCAAAATCAAAGAGATCTCTTCACGTTGGCTTTTGAGTTTCTCGAGCGCTTGCTGTCCATCTTCTGCAACGATACTACGATAACCAAGTTTACTTAACATCTTACAGGCTATCTTTTGGTTAGTAGGACTGTCTTCTACGACCAAAATCAGTGGAGGCAAGATTTCTTTCTTAGGTATATCTTCTACAAAAGATAGACTGCTGTCATATTGATGTTTGACCAGTATGTTTAGCGTTTTCCTTGCAAATAAGGTTAAACGTAGCAATTCAGAAAGTAATAAACTTGCGTCCAAGGGTTTGGTCAAAAATCCATCGTATTGGCCTAGTAAAGTAGAAGGGATATGCCTTTCAAGTTTCATGCTAAGTAATATCTTCGGTAGTGAAGGCGTAGCGACTAGGTCGTTTAACACTTCTTGTTGCTCGCTATACTTGTTGCTCGCATTAGCTGGTAAGGTGATAAATTCGCTGTATTCATAATCTAATAACAAGACAGGGATGACGGTTTGCTCATCTTGTTTTAATTTGTTTTTTAGCTGCTGTACAGTGGCTCTATCTAAAGTGCTGTAGATAGTCACGGATATCGTTAAGTACTCGCACAAACGTTGTAAATGTTCAGCAACTAGAGGCTGATTGATGATAGCGATAAGGTGAATATGGGGCAGCTGCGAACAACGATGATATACCGATTGATAAGTGGTATGAGGATAAGGAAGGTAGAGGCTAAATATAGTCTCTTTATCCACCGTATTACTTAGTTCGATAAAACCGCCGAGTAACTGAGCAAAGCTATTGGCATCACTCAAGCCAATATTACTGTCTTCAACTAAGTTATGATTGCTTTGATTCAAGATATTGACTAATTGATTTTTTCTCTCAGGAGTAATAGTTGCCCCAGTGTCTTTTACGCTAAACCGAATCCAATAAGATGTCTGAGCAGGCATTGTAGTGTCATTGTTAGAAGCTAAAGGCTGATTACTTATTCGCGTTACTTTATCTTCAGGTACACGATCAACAGTGAGCGCGACATAGCCTGATGTTGTAAAACTAATAGCGTTTTTCAACAGGTTTAATAGGATATGGTGCAGTCGAATGTAATCAGTTTCGATGTAACGAGGACAGTCCGGTGCAAAGAAATAGATCAATTCTAACCCTTGTTGTCTTATTTCTTGTGTGACTAAATTGCTAACCTCTTTGCTTACCTTATAAATATCAACCGTTTCGATACTTAGACGTGTTTTTCGGACTTCAACTTCCTCTGTTGTTAGCGTCTCATTGAGCACAGTCAACATGCTTTGACTGGTTGTAATCAATGTATTTAGAGTTTTTTTGCCTTGAGCCGTCAATGTTGAAGGGTCGATGGGTTCCAACGAATCAATTATCTTCTCTAGTGGTATCCTTAACTTACGACCTATAAATGCTTGAGCTTCGTTTGATTCATCAATTTGTAATTGCAGTTGTTGGTTGTGCAGCTGTAGTTGTTCAGATTGATGGAAAATTTCATCAATATTATTAAAAATCACAGTAAAACCGTGAACTTGCCCATGTTCACCGAACCATGGTGTTACGTGTAGTTGGTAGGCTTGTTTGTTTTCCAAGCCATATACTATAAGCGTGCGAGTAACGCGTAAACTTGAGATGGTTTTTAACAGTATTTGAGTGGCCTCATCTTTCCCTTCAACGAAATCAGTCAGCTCATAGCTCTGTTCACTCTGGGTAGGAGGGGTAAATACTTGCTCAAAGCGTTGATTATAGAAACTAATTTGACCATGTCGTATACTCATCAACATTGGTAAGGGTGCCTGATCAACCAAGCGTTCTAACCGATGAGTCAATGTTTTTATACGCCGATAGTCATTATGTAGCTGGTAGCTTACGCGACTTAGCGCATGACCTAACAGCATAAACTCGGTAGTAGATTTCTTTTGTAGAAATGGCGGCGGCGTATAAGATTCTTTTGCGCGGCTACTCAAATTATCCGTATAAACCAGTAATTGCTCCCAGTTGGTTCGACGATTGAGCATATAGAGCAATGCCATGAAGAATAGTACGATGGCGACCATCAAAGGAAGCCAATAACGGTAAGATATCCAGTCGACAACAAAAGGCTCATGGCGTAATACGATATAAATCTGATGTCCGCTTTTTAGATTAATGATCCCTGTTAGTTCATTGCTATTGACGGTATAAGAGCTATGATTATTACTGCTAAAAGTGGTAGTGCCGATGGTAGGGAAAGCAACAGTAGAAAAAGCAGATTCATTGGGACGAGTATTATGATGAATATAGGTCTGCCCAGAAGGCATCATCAAAATCAGCTGATAACTAAGGTGATCAAAAGTAGGTTGTTCTAAGATTTTTTTTATTTCACTATCTACAGGCGCTGCATGCTCAATAATACTGTGCTGTAGGGTATAAAAAGTATCTATGCTATGTTGCTCACTATGTTTTTTCATCCCATCAAACATTGTGACATAGTACAGCAGTAACATAACCGTGAGAGACAAGGCATAAAAAATCAATAAGCGTTGTAAGGACTGAAACTGTTGCATGAAAGCGTGGCCCTATCTCGACACAAAAAATATAGTGAAATTAAAATGAGGTTTCTACATATTGTAGGTGAATTATACGACAGCTGAATTGTCTAACATTTCTAGTGCTACCTTCTATTTATAGCAGAATAACGGCTTACTGTTTACAGAGAGTGGTTATTAACACCAAATTGTTTTGTAAAAAATATAAATAGAACGGTTGATGTTCTTGATATTATAAAGACAAATAATGTCATTGGTTATCATGAAGTGAGGTCATTACAATCATGGCACTGCGCCGTAAACTCACCTATAATGAACAAATAAACCTTATATAATGCATGATTATGACTACAACTGCTCCTACCTTTGATACATCTAACTCGCTTACTGACCATGATAACCCAACTACTAACCGATTAAGGGTAGTATTTGCGGGTACGCCTGAATTTGCTGCTATCAGCCTTGAGTCGTTAATTAATCAGCAAGAAGCGCTGAATATAGAAATAGTCGCTGTTTACACGCAGCCTGATCGTAAAGCAGGTCGTGGTCAAAAATTGTCAGCCTCTGCGGTAAAAGAAGTTGCATTGGCA
The DNA here is from genome assembly GCF_039762275.1 of Psychrobacter proteolyticus. Classification (GTDB taxonomy): domain Bacteria; phylum Pseudomonadota; class Gammaproteobacteria; order Pseudomonadales; family Moraxellaceae; genus Psychrobacter; species Psychrobacter proteolyticus_C. The sequence goes on from NZ_JBDLOB010000002.1 coordinate 604,913, forward strand.
AATGATATCGCTGTAGAGCAGCCAGTCACTTTTAAAAAGTCTAGCGCAGAAGGGCTAGCTGCTAGGCAAACTCTGCGCACCTATCAGCCTGATGTGATGATTGTTGCTGCTTACGGATTGATTCTACCTATTGGTGTATTAGAGACGCCTACTCATGGTTGTTTGAATATTCATGCTTCACTGTTACCACGCTGGCGCGGTGCTGCACCTATCCATCGTGCACTCTTAGCCGGAGACGATGAGACCGGCATTACCATTATGCAGATGGACAAAGGTCTGGATACGGGTGATATGCTTTATAAAGTCAGCGAAAGTATCTCCTCTGATGATACCGCTGCTAGCCTACATGATAAGATGGCTGCACTTGGTGCGACAGCCATTAGTACGGTGCTAAAAGACTTAGCTGCTTATCAAGCTCAAGCTATTGCTCAAAATGATAGTCAAGCCAACTATGCTGAAAAGCTGGTCAAAACGGAAGGCGAAGTTGATTGGTCGCAGCCTGCTGCCGCTATTGAACGCCAAATTCGTGGGCTGACACCATGGCCGGGTGCTTATACTTTCCTAGCAGGGCAGCGCGTCAAAGTGTTGGCTAGCTTACCTGTAAATACATCGCAGCAAACCAATGAACCTGCTGGAACAGTTATCAGTGTCGGACGAAAAGCGATCTTAGTCGCTTGTGGTAAGGATAATGATACCGAGTCGTCGGCCACTACTTTAGCCATTACTCATTTACAGTTTGCGGGTGGTAAGCCGATGACTGCTGAACAAGTTTGCCATGGCAACCAATTAAATGACGGCGATCAATTTACGTCAGAAACAAAATAACGTTACTTATATTTAACCTACTTGCACAAGACGCTATCGATCATACGTCAAGGAAATGAAATTTAATGAGACAAAACAGTACTGCGCCTAGAAACAATAAGCTCAAACCATCAAGCAATCTTATTATGAATGGCAGCGTACGCGTGCGTGTGATTCGTACCTTACTGGCTATTCAAAATGGTCAGTCGCTCTCAAGCGTCCTTGACCCGTTACTGAATAGTCTGCACGATGGCGATAAAGGCTTTGCTCATGCGTTACTGCTCACGACATTGCGCCAATGGCACGCACTGGCACGTTTGCTCGATAGCTTAGCAGACAACCCTATCGACGAAGTTGAAGTGCGTACCACCATTCAAGTCGGCTTAGTACAGTTGCTATATTTAGAAGTGGCTGACCATGCTGCAATTCATGAAACCGTTGAAGCAGCCAAAGAAATTGAGTTTGCTCATTCGACTGGTTTGGTGAATGCTATTTTGCGTAAAGTCGCTAAGAATCCAAGCAAATTCCGTAAGAAATGCGATAAAAAGCATAGTCTACCAAATTGGCTCGCTTACCAGCTTAAGCAGGATTGGAGCGAGCAGTATGATGAGCTGACACAAGGCTTACGCCAAGCGGCACCAATGTTTTTACGAGTGAATTCGGCGGTTATTTCGGTAGAAGATTATCAACATGCATTGGATGGTGCAGAAATTGATGCAGATATCGTTGAGCTAACGACTGGTTTTAAGGTAGCAAACTCATCAGGGTCTGCCACTTCTACCACGCTATCAACCAAAGGTCTTAGACTACATCAAAGCACTGCCGTTAACGCTTTGCCTGATTTTGCTTTAGGAACAGCTAGTGTTCAAGATATGCATGCTCAGTTAGCTGCGCCGATTATCAATAAAGCATTGATGGCTAAGCTTAGTGCTGAAAAATCTGATACGGAAAATACGAATAATGAGATACATATTCTAGATGCTTGTGCGGCACCTGGTGGCAAGCTTGCCCATTGGTTAGAGCTCATGAGTGCTGGTGACGAGTCATCGTTGTTTCACGTGAAACAAAACAATAATGAAACGTCACCTGCGATTACTGATATCAAAGTAACAGCTATCGATAATGAAGCACCACGTATCGAGCGTATTCGTGAGAACTTACAGCGCCTAAATTTAAGTCAGCATGATTTGCAGCAAGCGGATAACAGCATCGCATTGAATATTGTCTGTGCAGATGTGACCAGATGGCAGCATGGCAAAAACAAAAAAGCGGCTACCAATGAACCCGTGTTTGATGCGATATTATTGGACTCTCCTTGTACTGCGACTGGTGTGATTCGCCGTCATCCTGATATCAGTATCCTGCGTACCGAAGAAGACATCGAACAGACGGCGCTGTTGCAAGCAGACATCTTGCATAACTTATGGCCACAACTCAAAGCTGGTGGTTATCTGCTGTACGTGACCTGTTCTATCTTAAAGCAAGAGAACGTCGAGCAAATGCAGGACTTTATCACTCATCATAATGACGCAGTAGTGATCGAGTTTACTGAAGATTGTAACTGGGGTATCGAACAAGCAATCGGTCGTCAGTGCTTACCCATTGATAGCGCGAGTGGTGATGGTTTTTATTATGCATTGCTACAAAAAACTGCTGAATAAACCGTTTTAATTATTGAATAACATTATTGTAGACAGGACAATCTAATGAAATATATCAGTACCCGTGGTCAGACAGCGCCGATGGATTTTAGTGATGTGCTTTTGATGGGTCTTGCCCCAGACGGTGGTTTGATGTTGCCTGAGCATTATCCAAATATCGATAGTGCAACCCTTGATGAATGGCGTACGCTCAGCTATCCGCAGCTTGCGATGGCGATTATGCAGTGTTTTGCCACTGATATTCCTACGGCTGATTTGCAAGACCTTATCGAGCGCACTTATACCGCTGAGGTGTTTGGCTCTGAAGAGATTGTTCCTGTCCGCAAGCTCGAAGACAATTTATATATTCTAGGATTATCAAACGGTCCGACATTGGCATTTAAAGATGTTGCCATGCAGTTTCTGGGCAACGCCTTTGAATATGTGCTTAAGAAAAAAGATGCACGTATTACGATCATTGGTGCGACCAGTGGTGACACGGGTAGTGCAGCAGAATACGCATTGCGAGGTAAAGAAAACGTCGAAGTCTTTATGCTATCCCCACATGGCAAAATGAGTGAGTTCCAGCGTGCGCAAATGTATAGTTTGACGGATGCTAATATTCACAATATCGCTATCGATGGTATGTTTGATGATTGCCAAGATATCGTCAAAGCACTTCAGCAAGATGCTGAGTTTAAAGCCGCTTATAACCTAGGCACGGTAAACTCTATTAACTGGGGTCGTATCCTAGCGCAGATTGTTTATTACTTTAAAGCTTACTTTGCGGTCACGACGAGCAACGATGAAAAAGTCAGCTTTAGCGTACCATCAGGCAACTTCGGCAATATCTGTGCCGGTCATATTGCTCGTGAAATGGGACTGCCAATTGACCGTTTGATTGTCGCAACCAATGAAAACGACGTACTGAATGACTTTTTTAATCAAGGTGCTTATCAGCCGCGTCCGACTGAAAAAACCTACGTAACCTCTAGTCCGTCGATGGATATTTCAAAAGCCTCTAACTTTGAGCGTTTTGTTTATTTGCTATTAGAAAAAGACAGCGTACGCGTTCATGAGTTATTTGAAGGGGTGAAATCTGGTCGAGGCTTTGACTTATCTGAGCTAATGGAAGCAGTTAATAATCGCTATGGCTTTGCTGCTGGTAAATCTACTCATAGCGACCGCTTGCAGACTATCAAAGCGCTTTATGAACAGCATGGTGAATTGGTTGATCCACATACCGCAGACGGCATTAAAGTTGCCAAAGAGCTACAGCTAGATGGCGAAATCATCGTTTGTGCAGAGACAGCATTACCCGTTAAGTTTGCGGACACTATTGTTGAGGCTATCGGTCAGATAGATATCGCTCGTCCAGCGCACACTGAAGGGTTAGAAGATTTACCACAGCACGTAGTAGTACTGGAAAACAAGGCTGAACTGGTCGCTGAACAAATCCGCCAACATGTTACGCCGAATCCTGCTTAAGTAATTACGGTCTTTATGCTTATCATCAACGAGGAAAAGTATCCGCGTAAAAGTTACACCATTGTAATAAAGTGTTTATGATTGTGTTATGGTAGATATAATTGTAATATTAGAAACAGCGTCAGCAAGTCATCATCGTGCTAGGCGCTTTTTTAGGAATTATTCTAGCCAATTACACTGAACAGTTACCCTATAGTCGCCATGAGAATTTTATTAACAAGTTACTGATAAATTTCATTTTTTGTTAATTTAAGAGATTTTTACAGTAATGAATTAAGTACAGTTATTTGCGTCGAACATAGTGGTACATATTGTGGATATAACGATGAAGATGAGCTTAAAAAAGATAGCAAAAGCACTGTTAATTACGACGTTTAGTAGTGCCATGTTGATGAGCACGGCTCAAGCTAACAATCCGCCGCCAACTATCAAAGCTGATGCGCCCAATCGTTATATCGTTAAAAAAGGCGATACCTTATGGGATATCTCAGGTCGCTATCTAGACAGTCCTTGGCGCTGGAAAGAAATTTGGGCAACCAATAAGCAAATCAAAAATCCAAACCTTATCTACCCCAATGACGTTCTTATCCTTTGTGTGATTCAAGGAAAAACACTGATTGGCGTTGATACTGGTGAAGGCTGTGCTGGTGTTGAAAAGCAGCTTACTGGAAGTGTAAGTACAAGTACGATCGCGATTACCTCGACGGCCAATAGTATTCCTCCTATTCCGTGGTCGGCTATCCAGCATTGGCTTGATAAAACACTTATCGTGAATCCTCAAGACTTTAATACCACGCCTTATATTTTGGCTTCTAAAAACCGTAACTTGATTACTGCGAGCGGTGATAAAGTCTATGCTAAAGGCGTACCGCTTATCGTAGGCCAGCGTTACGGCGTCTACCGTGAGGGTGAGCTATATGTAGACCCCAAAACTCAAGAAGTGATAGGTTTAGAAGTTACGCAGGTAGCGACAGGACTAGTAACTTCTACAGAAAGTAATGGTGTGACTAGCTTGCAGCTTATTGATAGTTATGGCAAAGAAGTGCGTGAAGGGGATCGCGTATTCGTAGAGTTAGATAACGCTATTCCTCCCGTCTTCTATCCAACGCCTGCAAGTGTCAGTCGCGGCGGTATGATCGTACGTGTGATGGACTCTATCAGCTCAGCTGCGAAGGGTAGTGTGGTCGCCATCAATTTGGGTAGCTTACAAGGTGCTAAACCAGGTGATGTGCTGACGGTTTATCAAAAAGGGCCTTTGGTACGTGATACTAAAGATAATGACACACCAGTCCGTCTACCAAACGAGCCTAGCGGTATGGTGATGGTTTTTAATACCTTTGACCACATCAGCTATGCTTATGTACTTGATTCTGAGTTACCACTTAATATTGGTGATCAGTTACTGCCACCTCCTTATCTATAAATAGCTATAAGGCTGTATTAAGCAATATATTAAACCAAATACTAATCTAAGCTTGCCTATACGAGACAGATGACAATGACGGCAGTCACCTCTTCTTTATCCGACAATCAGCGCGCTATCCTAGCGCTGTGGTACGAGGTGAATGCGTCGTTATCTGCTTATCACAAACTGATCACTTCTTTTGGTTATCCGCAGCTTGCTTGGCAAGCCAAAGTAGAGGCATGGAAGCAGCTCGGTATTCATCATACCCATCTCAAACGTCATGAGCAGACAGAGCAAACACTCGCCAATATCGATAAGATTCAGCAAGCATTGATAGAGGGGCGTTATGGTTTGCTGTTCGCTGATGACGCCGATTATCCTGCCCAACTCTCACAAATCTACGACCCGCCACCTTTATTATTTTATCGTGGGAATAGCGCACGCCTACATCAAGCACAAATCGCTATAGTAGGTAGCCGAAAACCCACCGCGCATGCGCAAAAAATCACGTTTGATATGGCGCAGTACTTAGCGCAAGCAGGTTATATTGTTACTAGCGGTCTGGCTATGGGTGTAGATAAACGCGCACATTTGGGCGCGCTAGCACAGGCAGACCCTGACTGTCAGGGACGTACGGTTGGTGTAATGGGTACGGGGATCGATGTAAACTATCCCAATCACCGGGATCAATTATTTACTCAAATTATCGAGCAAGGTGGCTGCATTATTAGTGAGCTACTACCGCATACGCAGCCTCATAAACATACTTTTCCGCGTCGCAATCGTTTGGTAGCTGGGCTGAGTCTCGCGACCATTGTGACGGAAGCGACCATCAAAAGCGGCTCGCTTATCACAGCACGTCTCACGTCTGAACAAGGTAAACAGGTCTTTGCTATTCCTAGTCATATTGATAACAGTAATGCAGAGGGTTGCCATCATTTAATACGTGAAGGTGCGACCTTGGCTTATCATCCTCAGCAAGTACTAGAGGACGTCAATGGTCAGCTTGATTACGATAAAGGCGCTTATAGAACAGCAAACGCTACTAATTCTAATAGCAATCGCTCTACTATTAATCAGACTTCTGATGCGATAGAGACAAACTCAATCAAATCTACTAGCCAGCAACTATCCTCTGAGATAAAGCCTGCGCGCAGCACAGTCGTTGTGCCTGAGCATTTAGCTGCAATCTATGAGCAGCTTGACTGGCATGGGCAGGATTTAGATGCGCTTATTAGTGCAACCAAGCTTGCACCGCCGCAGTTGATTGGTCAGCTAATGGAGCTTGAGTTAATGGGTCTTATCAGCGAACAAGGTGGACGATATTTACGCATTTAAAATATTGCAAACATTCCTTATTGGACACTGGCATAGATAGCCCTTAGTTATAGACTCTCCTAGACAATATCTCTCTTGTGGTATTATTAGAATTTACTTCTACGAACCATTTAAGTCATGAGCCAACCTACACCTCTTATTACTAGTTCTGCCATTCAAGCTGCTAAGTGGCTAAAAGAAGGGCAACTGCTCGCGTATCCTACAGAAAGCGTTTGGGGTATTGGTTGCGACCCTTATGACCAAGCAGCTGTTCAGCGTATTTTGGATATCAAACAACGTCCACAAGCTAAAGGCATGATAGTCGTCACTGATAGTGTGTCTCGCTCAGCCCCTTTACTAGCCTCCTTAGATGATGTTCAGCGCCAGCAGGTTATTGATAGTTGGCAGACAGACGATAGCGGAGATGAACAGCACGATAACCAAGCACATACTTGGTTATTACCGATTCCTCAGCCGCTTGCGAGCACTGTACCTACTTGGATTACCGGTCAGCATCAGACTATAGCTGTTCGAGTTATCTCGCACCCTACAGTTCGTCAGCTTTGCCAACAGATGGTCAGTGAAGAGAACCCATTTGGTCTATTGGTTTCTACAAGCTGCAACCCATCAGGGCAAACGCCTGCTAGCACTTTTGAGGCCGCCTATGCTTATTTTGATGAGCAAATTGGTTATTTGCAGGGCGATACTTTAGGTTATACCTTGCCTAGCCAAATTCGTGACGCAACGACAGGTTTCGTCGTTCGATAGCATTGTCTATTAAAACTCTTAACTTTTTAGAAGTGATTGCTTGCAATGCAAAGTGATAGGTGTCGCTGCGCCTTACTTACTTGAGCATTCATAGATTAACCATTTGCTAGCTTGTCTATTTTTCTACTTTCCTTTACCAAAAGCATGTAAAAGTCATTTTGATAAAAACCACAAAAAAGCAGACGATGGTTATAACGGTCTGGTTTTTATTGAACGATAAGTACTTCAGCAATAAGTAACTCAACGATAAGTCATAGTGGCGATATTTAAGGCATATAGGGAGTAGGGTATGAATGTTTTGATTAGTGGCGGTTCAGGGTTTTTGGGAAGTACATTTAGTCGAGAGCTAATGGCACGGTCTCGCGCACAAAATAAAGACGTAACGATTACTTGGCTAACTCGTAATAGCGGTCAACCACATCCCGATGATATTAATATGATGACTTATGACGAGCTTGCGATGTCTGATATGAGCTTTGATGTCATATTGAATTTAGCAGGTGCTGGTATCGCTGACTCTCGTTGGAGCGATGATCGTAAAGAGCAGTTGATGGCGAGCCGTATCAAACCTACTCAGTTGATATTGGGTTTTATCGCACGTGCTAGCACCAAACCTAAGTTACTGGTAAGCGGATCAGCAATCGGTTGGTATGGCACGCAAGGCGACAAGCCACTGACTGAAAACAGCGATTACGAGACGGACTTTGCTCATACATTATGTGATGAATGGGAGCAATTAGCACTTAAAGCTACCGATCATGATGTTCCTGTAGCTATCGTCAGAACAGGTGTAGTCATCCATCCTGAGGGCGGTATGGTGGCTAAATTGTTGCTACCATTTAAATTTGGTGTCGGTGGTCAGTTGGGTAATGGACAGCAAATCATGAGCTGGATCAGCCGTGAAGATTGGGTCAATGCGGTCATCTTTATTATTGAGCAGCAGCTCAAACTTACTAAAGAATCAGACGTTAATCACATTGAAAGCTTAGCCCAAGACAATGCACCTATTAATGATAGCACTATTAAGGCTGCAAACAGTACCGCAAATAATACAAATGCAGTCGTATATAACCTTACTGCTCCGAATCCTGTGACCAATCATACTTTTACCAAAGCACTTGGTTCGTGGCTAGATCGCCCTACGTTTTTTACTTTACCAGAGTTTTTGCTTAAGCTGATGTTTGGCGAAATGTCCACGTTACTTATTGATGGTCAAAAGGTGCTGCCACAAGCGCTATTGGATGCAGGTTATTCGTTCAAACACTCGACACTCCAGCAAGCGTTAGAAAACCAAGAATAGTTATATGGCAGTTGTTTCATGTGAAACATTGGAACTTATTTTCTGATAATCGCTTATCTAACCGTATTTATGTCTAAGGGCAGTCCATGCGTTACGCATTTTTCTTTACCATCTTTCTGCTATTACAATTGTTTAGCCTAGGTACAGTATTGAGCATACAGTGGTGGCTCCAGCCTTGGATACAGCCAACATTACAGACAATGATATGGGTCAGTGTATTTATTATTACTAATGGTCTATTAGTATTGAGCGTAAAAAGAGCATTTGCTAACAGTTATCGCTGGGTCAGCGGCTGGATGCTAGTCATGCATTTTATGATACTGACGGCGTTGGCAGTGAGTCTACTCTACGGAGGGTATCTGCTGGTCATTGCTTTGTCAGGTAGTACGTTGCACCAATCGAATGAGATGGCTATAGGGCTAAGAGTACTAGCGCTATTCCTATTTGTAGGACTATTTATTTATTCATTATATAGTGCCTACGCCCCTGTTATACGCAAGCTGTCTATTAAGATAGATAAACCTTTAACCAAGCCGCTACGCATTGCAGTCGCTAGTGACTTGCACATAGGGCGATTATTTGGTGTAAAAGCCATAGATAGATTGCAGCAACTTATGATTCGCTCTGGTGCAGATATGCTGCTGATGCCAGGGGATATTATGGATGATAATACAGATGCCTTTAATGAATATCGTATGGAGCAAAACCTAGCAGAATTGTGCAGTAGTCTGCCACGTGGTGTCTATGCGACATTGGGTAATCATGATTTGTATGGTCATGAGCGACCCATTAGCGAAGCGCTGCAAAATGCAGGTATACAACTGTTGAACGATGAGGTGCTCTATATCGAGCACGAGGGTCAACCAGTGTGGTTAGTTGGACGTTTTGATAATCATAAACGTCAACGTGTAGCGACTACTGATTTGCTTGCGCAAGTAAATACATCGCAGCCAGTGATATTGTTAGACCATAGACCGAGTGACATAGATAATCACAGTCAATTACCTGTTGATTTACAAGTCTCAGGACATACTCACAACGGTCAAGTATTTCCCGCTAATTTCATCGTCAATGCTATTAATAGATTAGGCTATGGCTATGAGCAGATTGGTAAAGGACACTTCGTCGTGTCCTCTGGTTATGGTTTTTGGGGCATTCCGTTTCGATTGGGATCGCGCTCAGAGATTTGGTTGATTACGCTATCTGGCGATGCAAATTAGTTAGTTATACAAATCAATAATTGGCTGGCTAACTAAATAATTAACGGTCTACGCAGCTAACTGGGATTGTGTACTGATGATTTCACGTACAAAGCTGCTAAACCCATGAATAATATTGCTTGTCTCTTGTCCAAGGCCTTGGTGAACACTCATAAAGTGAATAAAGCCATGCGGTGCACCAAGCACAGTATAGGTCTCTACAGCAACGCCGTAACCTTTCAGCTGCTTTGCATAAGCAAACGCCTCATCACGTAATACGTCGAGCTCAGAAGCTACAATGTAAGTTGGGCAAACTTTACTATTATCACCCAGCATAGGTGAATTCAGTATATGCAAGCGAGGCAGTAGGCTATTTTCCAAACAAGCAGCATCAAATACTGCTACATCAGCATGATCTAATAGTAGACCTTCGCCGTATAGCTCCCAACTAGGATAATCCGTTTCAATATCAGTGACTGGATATAAAGGCATCTGCGCTAGAGGTTCGGGTAGTTTTTCTAATAGACTAAACATTTTCTGTCCATCTAACCCTAGGTCTGCCCATGCGCTTTTGCTCGGTGCGGTCAGCTGCTGCGCAATTAAAGTTGATAGACCACCTCCTGCGCTATCACCTGCCAAGACTATACGAGAAGGTAACGCGCCCAATGTGTGACAGTGATCAACTAACCAAGCATACGCAGTGATACAGTCTTTTAAGGCTGCGGGAGCAGGACATTCAGGCGCTAAGCGATAATCGACACTAACCACAGACCAACCAGTCTGCTCACAGACCGCATGACAGAATTCATGATGTGTATCGACATCACCAATACAGAACCCGCCGCCATGAAAGAACAGCATGACTGTTTCATCGGGATTATGGATACGTTTTCTTCTGAAACTAGATTTTTTGCCGCCTGCTTTATAACAACGGACAGTCATGTCGCCATCATCAGCATTGGCAATCGTTTCATCTTTCCAACTAACAGGTGAGTCACTTTTTTTAGTGAAGGGCTTTATATTGCCTAGCATAGTCGTATTGGCTTGCTGCCATACTCTAGGTGATTGCATGGCTACCGCATCAGCAGTAAATCTCTCACGCAATTCCGACATTGGAGTTAATTCTAACGGCGTTTTGAGGTAACTGTTTACTGCAAGGATGAGACGCAGATGAGCGTTTGCATGCAGATACTGTTTTGAATTAGGGCCTTTAAGGTAACCAATCACCCCTTCTAAAATAGGGTCTGGTAAGTAGCCGAGACTTTTCATTGCGTAATGCAATGTATGCGGCTGATAGTTTGCTACAGGGTTATAAGCGAGTATTTTCTCTTTAACGCTCAGACGTTTTTCTAATGAGTCATACGCTTTTGTATCTTGATTTGATGGCTCTTTTGACGCTAAATGTTCTTTTGACGCTAAGTGCAATGTCATCAATGCTTTATTAAGCAAAGTATTGATAGATAAATTTTTTGAATTAGACATAACAGCTCTCATAAATGATTTTTAGCGTGCATTTGAGTGTGGGCAATAATATTTATAGCAATGATAAAATAGCTAGCAGAATAATAGGGTATCGTTTGGTAATAGCTTGATTAATAAGCGTAAAGTAATTGGAATAAATAGCGGTTTTCTGTTCTTTTTGTGAGCGAATATTGAGATTTGTTGACATGGAACAAAAATGTTTGACGCATCGTATTAATGACACTTCACGAATATTTGTCATAAATGGTAAAAATTCCTTTGCTCTAGGCTTGAAATTTGTCCTTATCACCTTTATCAAGCAGCTATTGAAGCGTATTAAAAAAACAATGAGTCAGAAACATCGAGCATTTAATAATGGCATAGTAGGACCAGTAATTATTCGGTCTACTGTGCCGTCTCTTAATCTTCATTATTGAAATTCCAAGGAGCTATCATGAGCGAGCAAAACCCGAACCACGAAAATCTTGACCAAAATGTGGCACATGAGAATATTGATCATAATGACAGTATCTTAGAAGAAACCATGAAAGAGTTTGATCCACAGAATAATTCAGGTGAAGAAACGACTATCGAAAACGAAATCAACCTTGATACTTTCAAAGCGCGTATTGCTGAGCTAGAAGGCGAAGTAAAACAAGCCAAAGAAGGTACTGCACGTGCTAATGCTGAAGCTTACAATGCGCAAAAACGCATGGAGCAAGAAGCGGATAAGAGCAAAAAGTTTGCACTACAGAAATTTGCTAAAGAATTGTTAGACATCGTTGACAACTTAGAGCGCGCTATCGAAAATGCCGATGCCAATGATCCAGTCGCTGAGGGTGTGCAATTAACGCACAAAGCATTGGTTGCGGTATTGACCAAAAACGGCGTAGAAGTGGTCGATCCACAAGGCGAAAAATTCAACGCTGACTTCCATGAAGCAGTGGGTATTGACCCAGAAGCAGCGGCAGACACAGTTGGTACGGTCTTACAAAAAGGCTATAGCCTAAACGGCCGTCTATTACGTCCGGCCATGGTTCGTGTTGGTCAGTAATATTTTTAGGGCTAAACCCTACTAATATGAAGGTTTTTCACAAAAAATGACATGAAACACAGTTTTTGCGTGATTATCGCCTTGAAAAATACAACGGGTAAACCGATATATAGCAACAAGTGACCGACTACGGTCTGGATAAATAAGTATTTATAGTTAAAAACAAATTAGGAGCAATTGATTATGGGTAAAGTAATTGGTATTGATTTAGGTACTACTAACTCGTGTGTAGCAGTAATGGAAGGTGACAAAGTTAAGGTCATCGAAAACGCTGAAGGTACTCGTACAACACCATCAATCGTCGCTTATAAAGATGACGAAACGCTTGTTGGTCAGTCAGCTAAGCGTCAAGCAGTAACCAACCCAAGCAATACTTTGTTTGCGATCAAGCGCTTGATCGGTCGTCGTTTTGATGACAAAGTCGTGCAAAAAGATATCGGTATGGTTCCTTATAAAATCGCTAAAGCAGATAACGGCGATGCATGGGTAGAAATCAATGGTAAAAAGCTTGCGCCACCACAGGTTTCTGCTGAAATCTTGAAAAAAATGAAAAAAACAGCAGAAGATTATCTTGGTGAGAGTGTGACTGAAGCGGTTGTAACTGTACCTGCTTATTTCAATGACTCACAGCGTCAAGCAACTAAAGATGCGGGTAAAATCGCTGGTCTTGATGTAAAACGTATTATCAATGAGCCAACGGCTGCTGCACTTGCTTATGGTATGGACAAGAAGCAAGGCGATAGTACTGTTGCTGTATATGACTTAGGCGGTGGTACTTTCGATATCTCAATCATCGAAATCGCAGACGTAGACGGCGAGCAACAGTTCGAAGTACTAGCGACCAACGGTGATACTTTCCTAGGTGGTGAAGACTTTGACTCAGCATTGATTGATTTCTTAGTTGCTGAATTCAAGAAAGAGCAAGACGTGAACCTAAAAGGTGACTCTCTTGCGATGCAGCGTCTAAAAGAAGCCGCTGAAAAAGCGAAGATTGAGCTATCAAGTGCACAAAGCACTGAAGTAAACTTGCCATATATTACTGCTGATAGCAGTGGTCCTAAGCATTTGGTTGTAACTATCAGTCGCTCTAAACTAGAGAGCCTAACTGAAGAGTTAGTACAACGTACAATGGGTCCTTGTAAGACTGCACTTGAAGATGCTGGCCTAAAAATTGGCGACATCAACGATGTAATCTTGGTCGGTGGTCAGACTCGTATGCCACTAGTACAGCAAAAAGTACAAGATTTCTTCGGTCAAGAGCCACGTAAAGACGTGAACCCTGATGAAGCAGTAGCAGCTGGTGCAGCGATTCAAGGTGCCGTATTGTCTGGTGACAAAACTGACGTATTGCTACTTGATGTAACGCCATTGACCCTAGGTATCGAAACGATGGGTGGTGTTATGACGCCAGTTATCGAGAAAAACACCATGATTCCTACTAAGAAATCACAGGTATTCTCAACGGCTGAAGACAACCAGCCAGCTGTAACGATTCAGGTATATCAAGGTGAGCGTAAAATCGCTAACCAAAACAAAATGCTTGGTCGTTTTGACTTAACGGATATTCCACCAGCACCACGTGGCCTACCGCAAATCGAAGTGTCTTTCGACATCAATGCTGATGGTATCATGAACATCTCTGCAACCGATAAAGGTACTGGTAAAGCACAAAGTATCCAAATCAAAGCGGATTCTGGTTTGTCGGACGAAGAAGTCGAACAAATGGTTCGCGATGCAGAAGCCAATGCTGCTGAAGATGAGAAATTCGCTAACCTAGCGCAAGTTCGTAACGAAGCAGATGGTCGTATTCATGCCGTACAAAAAGCGCTAAAAGAAGCAGAAGATAAAGTCACTGATGAAGAAAAATCAACAGTAGAATCTGCTATCACTGAGCTTGAAGCCGCAGCGAAAGAAGATGACCATGACGAAATCAAAGCCAAACTTGAAGCATTAGACAATGCATTCTTGCCAATCAGCCAAAAAATCTACGCTGATAGCGGCGCTGGTGCAGAAGGTATGGATCCAAGCCAGTTCCAACAAGGTGCTGACGATGCTGGTAGCAACAAAGCTGATGACGACGTCGTTGATGCTGAGTTCACTGAAGTAGACGAAGACAAGAAGTAATACCAAATCCAAAAACGCGATTAGCTGTGTCAAACTCGCTTAGTCTACTTAATGTAGTACTTACGCCCGTTTTCCTTGCTACTCAAGTTTTTGAAAATGGTATAGTCGATACAAATCGATAACTAGTTAAATTAAAAAACGTATCCTTCGGGGTGCGTTTTTTTTATGGCTGTTTTTCCTATCGGCTACTGTTTCTGCTAGCTATTATTTTTCTTAATAAGATGCGTGCTTATGGTTTAAACGCGCTCACTATGAGCACTTCATAGGTTAAATTAACCACGAGCTGTCCTATGCCATTCTTTTCTGAGAATTGCTGCCAATAGTCTGACTCAAATTGCTGTAGACGCGATTTTGTCCATACAAAGGTTTGAGTATCATCTGACGTAATCTGAGTTTGATTGGTCGATACGCCGGTGAGTTTCATATGCTTTAAGATAGCGTAGGGAGTAGGAAATGGTAAATCAAAGCGTTTAATAGAAAGTTCGATATTCTTAAAGCCAGCACTATCTAATGCTAATTGCCATTCATCAATATCTGGATAGTGAAGTCCTTGACCCGTGAGAGTTTTAATTTGCAAAAAGTTATTTGGCGTAAAAGTACTAAAGACCAGTTGTCCTCTAGATTGTAGACGCTGCGCTGATTTCGTGACAAAACTCAACGGACTATCAAACCATTGCACGGCATTGGCGCTGACTATCAAACTATGATTCTCTGCTAAATCTATGGTTTCAGCATCACCAATCATTACATTAGCGGTTGGCAGTATTGACTGCAATGTAGCACTCTGCTCATTACATAACTCATTGATGAGCCAGTACTGGCCTTGAATATGATCAGCGAGTAGGCGCGTCATTTGACCTGTACCTGCACCCACTTCTAGCACACTACTTTGCTTGGTATGAGCAATACTGTCTAATAAGTACTGACAAACGATCTGCTGAACATTGGCATGCTGGTCATAGTCGCTTGCATTAGCAAAGTGGCGAGCGATGGTTTGTTTTCTAACACTGAGGTCATTAGCTGTGTTGAGTGTTGTCATAGGCTTTATTATGTCCAAGTGCGCCAGTTATCTATCAATAGTAGAAATAAAGTTTGTGTCAAACGATAAAGTTACAACTGCTGTATCAATCGCTCGCAGTCTTCGTTAGTCAGTTTGGCATTCATAACTAAGCGAATACGGGCAGTGTTTGCAGGTACAGTAGGCGGCCTGATAGGCAGCGCGTAAAATCCAGCGGTTTGTAGCTGTTGTGCTTTGGCAAGGGTACTCGTATTATCGCCTAATATATAAGGAATAATAGGAGATTGATAATCTATATCTTCTACAGTTGGCGATACACGGTGCCGTGGGTCAATGGCTTGACTAAGCGTGGTAGATAGCTGTGCTAGATGCGCACGTTGGTCAGTTAAGGTCGGCATTTTTGCTAAGATAAATCTTGTCCATGCATGGTTTATCGGAGGGAGTGCGGTACTAAAAATCAGCGGACGCATGGCATTGATCAGCCATTGTTTGACGACCTCATCACAAATGATATAAGCACCCATTGAAGCAAATGCCTTACCAAAGGTACCCACCAAATAGTCAATATCCGCCAAGGTATGCGTTTCTTCCGCCAATCCTAGACCTGTATCGCCAAGCACTCCAACAGCATGTGCTTCATCGACATACAGCTCAATACGAGCATCTTTGGATTTTAATTGTACTAGTTGAGGCAAGTCGGCACGGTCACCATCCATACTAAATATACTCTCAGTGACAATAATGATGCGTTCAACCGTCTCGTCTGCTTGTTCAATAAACTTGGCCAAATTTTCGTAATCGTTGTGTCGGTAACGACGATAGGTAACAAGTTTACTTTGGCTCAAGCGCATCCCATCGATAATGCTGGCATGTACTAGCTTGTCAGCCAAAATGAGTGTCTTGACTGGCAAAGCTGTCAATGCTGGCAAGATACCTAGGTTGGCGTGATAGCCACAGTTCAACACCAACACCGACTTTGAATCGGTTAAATTCTGTTTTTCTATGGCGCTTTGATACCAATTTTGCAGTTCTTCTTCTAGAGCTTCTAACTGTATATCGTTGCCTGTGAGTAGGCGTGAGGAAGTGGCACTCATTTTAGGAATGTGTGTAACAGAAAGCTGTCCCACTTGAGTAAGAAACTCAGCTTGCATCTCGGTATCGCCGCCTAAACCCAGGTAATCATTACTCGCAATATTTAGTAAAGCCTTACCTGCACTAACGACGTATCGTCCATCGTGCTGCAAGTTTGGTAATTGACGATACTGCTGCTTTGCTTTTAAGTCTGCAAGTGCGCTTTGCAAACGTTCAGTGATAGAATTTTGCATTTTTTCTCTCTAATTATTGTTATATCAGCCATATTTAGCTGATTTGTCTAGCAAGAAAACTGTGAAATGAGTACGGATTATTGCATAAACTGGGTGGATGTAACAAAAGGTTTCATATCTAGGCCTTTGTAACCCACACACTGATAAACGCTTTCAATTCTTAACTCTCACACCATTAAACACTGACAGAGTGTCTGAAATAGTTTGTTACTATGTATTCATCGTTAGCAGACAAGGCGATAGGGCCACAAGGCCAATATAAATAAATAACTTGTTTGTCCAAATTTCTTTCAAGGAGCTAATAATGAAAACTCTACAAAAAACAATACTTGCACTAGCAACTGGTTCTTTACTTTCTGTAGGTGCACAAGCTGCTGTTAACTATGGCAACGGCTACACAGGTCAGCCATATGTTGCTGCTAAAGTTGGTCAGTTCGATCTAGATGTTGATGGCGCTGATGACCCAACTGCATACGGTGTAACTGCTGGTTATAACTTTGATCCTAACTTCGGTATCGAAGCAGAATACGTAGGTTCAGATGATGCTGACTATAGAGGCGGCGACATCGATGCTAAGACATACGGCGCTTATGGTACTTACCGTTATGCATTCCCAAATAGCGGCTTATACGCAAAAGGTAAGCTAGGTGTTGCAAAAACTGAAGTAGAAGCTAACAACACTAACTTTGCTGGTGCTTCTGATTTCTCAGACGACGACACTAACATTGCTGGTGGTGTAGGTCTTGGTTACGCAGTAAACTCTGACTTCAGTGTTGAAGCTGAATACGACATGCTAGGTAGCGATGCAGACCTTATGACTGTTGGTGCACAGCTAAAATTCTAATGACTTAGAAAAATAAGCTTTTAGCTAAATAGCTATAATAAAGAAACGATCACTTTAAGTGGTCGTTTTTTTTTGCTTAAAATTTATGCAGAAGCTTTTAGGACGGTAATTTATGAGTAGCTAATAAGTAATATATCATTATCGTTAGAGCGTTGTTATCCTTAAAAATGTGCTACATTAAAAACTGGAATGATAAAGATAGGAATGGTGGCAAGGATGGAGATACTTTGGATGATTGAACCTTGGCATTGGTTAGTATTAGGCTTCTCATTACTAATCGTTGAGATGTTTGTACTGACGTTTGCCAGTCTGTGGTTTGGTGCCGCTGCCATCATCGTTGCAGCGCTATCATGGCTGCTACCTATTTCTGTCTCTGTTCAGATTATCGTCTGGTTAGTGCTCTCTGCTGTGTTTTTGCTAGCTTGGTTCAAGTTTATCAAACCGTTGTCAGTAGATCGTACCAAAGCTGGGCTGGGCGGTAGTGTCATAGTTGGTGAAGTGGGGATGATTATCGTGTCACCGCAGCTAGATAAAGCTGGCACAGTTAGATTTAGTGTTCCTATCGTTGGTGCGGCTGAATGGATGTGCCGTACGAGAGGGGAGCAAGTGGCAATCGGCGATAGGGTAGTAGTGACTGATATCGTTGGTAACGAGCTGATTGTGAGCAGTACAAAAGCGCAGGCAGCGATGCATAAAAGTATGCAGGTATAATAATAAGGGATGAGTTATGGAAAGCTTTAGTATTGTGATGGTGGTATTGATTGCACTGGTGGTATTCACTGTGTTTAAAGGCGTACGTATTGTACCGCAAGGTTATAAATGGGTAGTGCAGAGACTGGGCAAATATAGCCAAACGCTAGAGCCAGGACTCAACCTCATCATCCCTTATGTAGATGATGTGGCTTATAAGGTAACGACCAAAGACATCGTACTCGATATTCCGTCACAAGAAGTCATTACTCGTGACAACGTCGTTATCATTGCAAACGCTGTCGCTTATATTAATATCGTGCGTCCTGACAAGGCAGTCTATGGTATCGAAGATTATGAGTACGGTATCCGTAATCTGGTGCAAACATCGCTACGTTCGATTATTGGTGAGATGGATCTTGATAGCGCATTGTCTAGTCGCGACGAGATCAAGACCAAGCTAAAACATGCAATTTCAGAAGACATTGCAGATTGGGGTATTACCCTTAAGACAGTGGAAATTCAAGACATTAACCCTTCGCAGACCATGCAAGCATCTATGGAAGAGCAAGCAGCGGCAGAGCGTTTACGCCGTGCAACCGTGACCCGTGCTGATGGTCAAAAGCAAGCTGCTATCTTAGAAGCGGATGGTCGCTTGGAGGCTTCACGCCGTGATGCCGAAGCGCAAGTGGTACTAGCCAGAGGTTCTGAAGAGTCGATTCGTTTGATTACTAGCGCAATGGGTGAGGAAGAGATGCCGATTGTATACTTACTTGGTGAGCAATATATTAAAGCGATACGAGAGTTGGCTGAATCTGACAACTCTAAAATGGTGGTACTACCAGCAGATATTTTAAGTACCGTAAAAGGTATGGTCGGTGATAAATTAAAAGTGTAAAAAGCCACAGCAATAATAAAAAAAGACCTCGTTTGAGGTCTTTTTTATATTTAATAATTGGATGAATGGCTCGCTAACTTAGATAACTTTCGAAAAGCGGTTTTGGTGTTTCTTTTCTAAGTATTCATCAAATACCATGGCGACGTTACGGCCAAGCAAGCGACCTCTGGGTAAGACGCGAATACCTGCTGCATCCATATCTATCAGCCTGTCGTCTTGCATAGTGCCCAACTGCTGAATCTCATTAATAAAGTAGGTGATGGCATCGATACCAAACTTTTGATTCACATCTTTAAAATCGAGATAGTCATGACATAGAAGGTTCATGATGACATATTCACGCAAGCGGTCTTTGATAGAGGTTTTTATATACTTTACCGCAGGCATGACAGTCGGATTGATTTTCGCCATATCAATCTTGGCTTGATAGCTCTGTAGATCAGTATCGTTTTGCAAAATATAGCGCGTATTGGCATTAGAAATCTGACTGATTGATGAGACACCAAAACCTAATAAGTCACAATCTCCCATGATGGTGTAACCCTGAAAGTTACGATGTAATTTACCTTCACGCTGTGCGACAGCCAATTCGTCATCAGGTTTGGCAAAATGATCGATACCGATATATTGATAGCCAGCTTCGGTCAATGTATTGCCAGTACTACCGAGCATCGTCAGTTTGGTAGCTGGGCTAGGCAAGTCTTCATCTTTTATCTGGCGCTGAGCTTTAAATCGCTCAGGCAAATGCGCATAGTTAAAAACTGACAGGCGATCTGGCGACATCTCGATGATACGATTTACAGTTTTGTCCAAAGTATCAGGTGTTTGATGCGGCAAACCATAAATCAAATCAATATTGATAGAGCGAAAACCAAGCTCACGTGCTTCTGTTAGCACGCTTTCAATAAGCTCTGATGAGTGCACACGATTAACGGCGATTTGTACCGTTTCATCTAAATCTTGCACACCTAAGCTGATACGATTGAAACCGAGATTACGTAATATCTTTAGAGTGTTTTCACTCAGCTCACGAGGATCAATTTCGATAGAGTAGTCACCTTCAGCTTCTGGCAAAAACTCAAACTGAGTTTGTAAAAACTCCCACAACTGCACCATCTCTTCGTCACGCAAAAACGTTGGTGTACCACCGCCCAAATGTAGCTGTTTGACTAAGGGTTTGTCGCTGCCTTCTGGCGCAGATAACAAACGGCGCTTATGAGTAATTTCAGCGATTAAATACTGCAAGTAATCGCCAGAATCACTATTTTTTTTGGTAATAATCTTATTACAAGCACAGTAGTAGCAAAGGTGGCGACAAAACGGAATATGAAAATATAGCGATAAGGGAGCACGCTCTTCACGTTTCTGCAGGATTTTCGTCTCAAGACCGATAGCCTCAAAGCTGTTTGTTTCAAGGTTATCTGGTATTGGCGCGAACTCTAGAGCAGTTGGATAAGAGGTATAACGTGGCCCTGAGCGATTGTACTTATTGATGATTGCTTCATCAAATGCTGGTAGCTGCTTGCTAGTAATGCTGCCACGTGTACTGGCATAAGGGTTGTCAGATTGCATAACAGGGCGCACAGTCGTGGGCGGCTCGTCCGCACGGTTGTAGGGCTGCTGAGTGTTTTGTTCTGAATAGTCTGTCATGCGATATTCCTCGTCTTTACTCTAGATACTGCTGGTTTCTGGATTAACAATGATTTTGGGTTTGGTGTTTATTTTTCGCTTGTATCAATGATTAATAATAAGATTCGAATACGTCATCGACAGCAGTATGTATCGCTAAATGTATAATAGATAGTATAACAAATCCTTGTTAGCAGTGGGGTGGTCGGTGAGTATTCTTAAATATTAGAATAGAGTTATCATTTACACATAAAAAACCTCAGAACGAAGCTGAGGTTGTGGTGATTCTCTCTACACCAGCAATAAAACACGACGTTTGCGCGTTGGTAAATAATACTTTATTATCAATGACACTCTGTATTAGGAAGATGCTGATGTCGTTTGCCCAAGTCTATACCCGTTCGGTGGTTGGTCTGCATGCTCCAAAGGTCATCATTGAGGTGCATCTATCGCAAGGATTACCTGCATTGACCATCGTAGGGCTACCTGAAGCCGCCGTGCGTGAGAGTAAAGACAGGGTACGCTCCGCCATTCTCAATTCAGGTTTCCAGTTTCCTAACCGCCGCCTCACGATTAATTTAGCCCCTGCTGATTTGCCAAAAGATGGGGCGCGTTTAGACTTACCAATTGCTATCGGTATACTGGCAGCAAGCGGACAGCTTGAGCCAGAGGTGCTATCAGGATTTGAGTTTATCGGCGAGTTAGCGCTCAATGGTCAATTGCGACAAGTAACGGGTAGTTTGGCAGTCGCACGAGCAATCAAAGCTGAGAAATTGGCAATAGCGTTGTCTCAGGTAGCAGCGAGTGACCAAGAGCAAAATAATTCAGATACCTCGCCGCCGACAACACCGCAACTGATCGTGCCGATTGATAATGGTCGTGAGGCCAGCCGCGTTGATGGCGTAACGATACTAGCTGCTCAGAGTCTAAAAGCAGTTTGCGACCATCTGCAGTCGCTCGTTGACCCAAGTGCAAGCTATGAGAGTTTGTCAGTGGTGCAGCCTAATCCAGCACCGCAGCATGTTGGCTATCAAGTGGACTTAGCCGATGTCAAAGGACAACATCATGCTCGGCGCGCGCTAGAAATTGCCGCTGCAGGTGGTCATTCATTGTTATTTACAGGGCCACCAGGTTCTGGCAAGACGCTCATGGCATCACGACTGCCAACGATATTGCCAGACTTGAGTGATGAGGACGCACTAGAGGTTGCCAGTACCTATTCGGTGGCAGACAGCGACTACGACTATGGGGCGCGGCCGTTCAGACAAGTACATCATACGATATCAGCTGTGGCACTAGTCGGTGGTGGCTCACGGCCAAAACCGGGTGAAATTACACTTGCTAATAAAGGCGTGTTGTTTTTAGATGAGTTACCTGAGTTTGATCGGAGTGTGTTGGAAGTATTGCGTCAGCCGCTAGAAGCCAAACAAATCACTATTAGTCGCGCTAACTCTCAAATGACCTTTCCGGCGAATTTTCAACTGGTTGCTGCGATGAATCCTTGCCCATGTGGCTATGATGGCGATACATCAGGACGTTGTCGCTGTCGACCTGAGCAGATCAAACGCTATCAAGACAAACTATCTGGGCCTCTTTTAGATCGTATTGATTTGCATATCACTGTACCTGCATTACCGATTGCCGATCTGCAAAATAGTCAGGTAGGTGAAACCTCCAAGCAAGTACGGGCTCGCGTAGTGGTCGCGCATCAGCATCAAATGCAGCGCCAGCAAAAGGTTAATAATGAGCTTAGCCCTAGCGAAATCGATGAATACATCCAGCTAGGCGACAATGAAAAGCAGCTATTGCAACTTGCTCAGCAGCGTTTGAATCTGTCCGCTCGTGGCTACCATCGGGTATTGCGAGTCGCACGTACAATCGCAGATTTGGCTAACAGTACAGATATCAACAGCGCCCATGTATCTGAGGCGCTGAGCTATCGCAGTAAAGCGTAATCTCTGTTTGAGTAAGTTACACTGTGATGATTGATAGACTTTATATAGACTAGGCTTTATCTTTCATAATCCAAGCAACCAAGTCAGAAAAGTGGTCAAACGCTTCGGTCGGATTTAGTTCGCGAATATCTTGCCCATAGTTGTAACCATAAGACAGGCCGAGCGTGTCCATATTGGCGTTCTGTCCAGCCAACATATCGTTCCTAGAGTCCCCAATCATCACTGACTGCTCGACACTGACATTGAGAGTCTCACAGACGTGTAGTAGGGGCGTTGGGTCTGGTTTTTTGACAGGCAAACTGTCACCGCCCATCACTTCACTAAATAAGTCTTGCCAGCCAAACGACAGCAATATTTTCGGTACAAATCGAATAGGCTTGTTGGTGACTAAAGCAAGCGTATAGCCAGCTGCGTGCAGTTTTTTGAGTCCGTCATCGACATCTGGATAGGCAACGGTTTTACTACCACTAAGATTCTTATAAGCCTCAAAAAATATTTGCTCTGCGTGATCGGCTTCTTCGACCGTTAGCTCACCTTCTGCTACTTCCACTTTACCAACCAAAGCGCGCTCTACGAGCAGGCGTGAACCATTTCCTATCCAGTTACGTATTGTCTCGATAGGGTAAGTATCTTTGCCTAATGTGGTTAGCATGGCGTTGGTTGCGTCGGCCAAATCGGGTACGCTATCAATGAGTGTTCCATCAAAATCAAAAATTAAAAGCTGCTTATTCATTATTCCTCACTATTAAAAATCGTTATATTTATTATATTGGCCATACCTTAGCACAGTAGTATTTCGAGACCAGTCAATTTAGTTGCCTGTTGTGCTGAATGTCTTGAGTATTAGCAACTATTCGACATTTTTATAGCGTTCACGATGCTCTTTTTTCATTCTTAAATAGTCTTCATTCTCACGACACTCATCCCATTTAACTTTAAAGATTCGTGCGGATTCTGCTTTGATTGGGTCTTCCTCTTGTCGTGGCAATTCTTCGCGGCCATGGGCGCCGCTTTGACCTTTTTTATCATCAGGTACCGCGCCTTTATATTTTTTGCCGCCTTTATGATTGGCATAGCGACGAGCACGGGTATAGCCCATTTGGATAAATTTTCGCGCCATATCTGCACCGACGAAGTCATCGTCAGCCAAGTAATCTAAAAACATCTGATAGATAACTTCACTACTCTCGCGGGCGATGTCAGGAGTCGCAAAACGCCAATGGGGTAAAATCTCAGACTTATAAGGCTCTACCAGTAATACGCCTTGCTCACCGCGACCGACACGGTACAACTCAGGCTGAGCGCGCAAATCCAAACTCTTATAATCCAAGTCGTAATCAAACTCTCTCATATCTATGACCTATTATTTTTATCTATTCGTATATGGTTATTGAGTATACTTAGCCAAGCTGTTTAGAAAAAAGCACAAAAATGTTATGCAACCGTGACAGTAGGTATTTAACATCAAGAGCGTTAAGTAGAAATGGTTATGGTAAAGTCAGCTGTGAGACGTATGAAGGCTATGAGTATGATAAATACAATGCTACGAGAAATGTTATGTTGAGAAATAAGATAAGTGTAAATAAGCTCAGCCGTTTGCGATTGCCCAAAAATACACTGGTGGCATGGCTATTGTTAACGATAAGCGTACTGGCTAATACGACTGCCCATAGCGCATGGTTTGAACGTTTGATTCCGCAAGGTGAGACCTACACAGTGCGCGAGATAGATCGCGATTTGGCATTTGTGATAGACGGCTTTATCTATGATGCGCGTACGTCTTGTTTTTTGGCAGTAGGTGACCGAGTGATATTCTTTGAGGGGCGTCACGGTATTGATTACCGCGCAACTATATACGACTTGGATTCGCGTGAGCGCTGCAATTTACTACTGCGTGGTCGGTTGTACGAATAGTGGTCGGTTCTACGAATGAAAGCGACGCATGAATAGAATGAAAGCTAAAGAGTACGGTAAAATTTAAACATAAAAAAAGCCCCAAACATTGCTGTTCAGGGCTTTTTAGAATTCTATTAACGAATGGTGGCTCGAGGCAGGATCGAACTGCCGACACACGGATTTTCAATCCGTTGCTCTACCTACTGAGCTATCGAGCCGTCTTCGTTGAGGTCGCTATTAAACTAAATATACGCGCTTCTGTCAAGCTGTTTTTGCATTATATCTGATAAAAGACGATAAATAATTAGATATTGGCAAAATTAACCATTTTAGCGCTCAGTTTAGTCTTTTACACGCAACAGTTCGTACTCACTCATGATACGGTGAATATCGGCGTCCGCGGGGACAAATTCACGTACGCCTTTTCTAACTTCGCAATCATAGACCAGTTTAATAAACTTGGCATCGATAGCACGTTTACGATTCTCTGGATGCACAGTGAGATATTGTAGACGCTTAGCATTGGTCTGCCCGTCATCAAAGCAGGCGACCGCAGCGATAGGCTTATCATTGAACATCCCAACATACAGGTACTGTCCACGTTTAAACCCTTGCTCAACGATATTTAATACCTCGATACCGTCAGGCTGCGCATCATCACTATCGTACAACGCCTGCAAACGCTCTACTAGCTCATTGTCGCGAGCAGGTTTTTTGATAAGTGGCGCATCCAAACTATTAATGGCGATCGCTTCTAAAGGCATAGCAGTTCCTATAAATAGAGGGTTTCTATAGTATAAATTAGCAATATAAGACAGCACGATGTCATAGCGTGTAGTGCCGTAAGTAAAGGTCTTCAAAGTCGGCGCAAGTCATGATTGATAATACTGAACACACTATTTTAGCAGAATGAGGTGATTTTGTGCGTGGTTTACCGCTTGGTCGTGGCAGTAAATGTTAGGGTTTGCTATGATGAGGCTATATAATATTTAGTATGTATAATCCCTAATATGTTGATATCTTTTGTATATATCATTTCCTAATACATTTTTTGCTAAGGTCTGACCCAGACACTAGTAAAATATTTTGGGCAGGTTTTCGCCTTATTTATTGACCGCTTTTCACTGATAAAAACTGATAGAGAGTAGCCATGACAGCCAATGCAACGACGACTGCTGCCACACCTGAGCAAACTGAGTCAAAAAACGTAAACCTATATGGTCGCCCTGAACGTATCGCGACTGTTGAGCGTAATACAGCCGAAACGCAAATCACTTGTACCGTCAATCTGGATGGTACGGGTAAAGGCGTGGTGGACACTGGCGTACCATTTTTGGATCATATGATTGATCAAATTAAGCGTCACGGTTTGTTTGACTTAGATATCAAATGTACCGGTGATACGTTTATTGATGACCATCATAGCGTCGAAGACACTGGTATTACCCTTGGTCAAGCATTCAACAAAGCATTGGGTGACAAAAAAGGCATTCGTCGTTATGGGCACTTTTATGCGCCGCTAGATGAGTCATTGACCCGTGCTGTCGTCGATCTGTCAGGGCGTCCTGGTTTACATATGGATATCCCATTTACGCGCTCGCACGTCGGCCGTTTCGATGTTGACCTATTCAGTGAGTTCTTTTACGGGTTCGTCAATCACTCATGGATGACGGTGCATTTAGACAATCTAAAGGGCAAAAACAGTCATCATCAGATCGAATCAACCTTTAAAGCCTTTGCTCGTGCGTTACGTATGGCTTGTGAGTATGATGAGCGTGCGTTGAACACCTTGCCATCGACCAAAGAAGCTTTCTAAGGCGCATTTAAGGCTCTTCTACGGTGTCAGTCAAGCTTGGCGTACTAGTTGTACAGCCTGCGCTTGACTTCCTTGTAGCAAAACCTTATCTACACCTTAGTAATAGCCAACAATATAAATGGTCAATAATATAAATAGTACAGTAGTCAAAATATTTAAAAATGAGAACCAATCGATGACTAAAGTAGCACTATTAGATTATGGTATGGGCAACCTACATTCTGCTAGCAAAGCCCTATCGGTAGTGGGGGCAGAAGTCTCTATCACCAACGATCCAAAAGTCGTCGCGGCGGCTGATAAAATCGTTTTCCCTGGTGTGGGTGCGATGCGTGACTGTATCGCTGGCATGCACGAGGCGGGCATTGATGAAGTGATACGCCATGCAGTGTTTAATAAGCCCGTTATGGCCATCTGTGTGGGCATGCAGGCGTTGTTTGAGCAGTCAGCTGAAAATGGTGGCACGGACTGCCTGGGCGTCTTAAACGGCACTGTAGAAGCGTTTGACCCTACGTGGAAAGACAAGCAGGGCGCAACGATAAAAGTACCGCATATGGGTTGGAATACCATTAGCGGTATGGATTTTGACCATCCGCTTTGGCACGGTATCGAAGACAATGCGCACTTTTACTTTGTGCATAGTTATTACTGTGAGCCTGCCGATAGCTCACAAGTGGCGGCGGTATGTGACTATGGGCAACCGTTCTGCGCTAGTGTGATCCAAGACAATCTATTTGCCACCCAGTTCCATCCAGAAAAGAGCCATACTGCTGGCTTGCAACTGCTCAAGAACTTCGTAGAGTGGAATGTGTAAGTAGTTGATAAACGTGAAGTGAATATTTAATTTAGTAGAAGGTAGATTATCAATTGTATAATCTGCCTTTTTTATGCTCAGCCATCACTTTGTAGCTGCCATTCTTTAGCTATTATAGTTTAGCCATCATGGTTTAGTGATACGCTCAGTTATTTTCTACTTGCTTATACTTGGAATATCTCAGTGGATTTTACTGCCTTTAAAATGAATGTTGTGGAAACAACGGGCCTTGCCAAAGATGCCTTACATATCTATGTCGGTGTTGGTGTTTATCTGCTGTGTCTGGTTGCGCTGCGTCCTATCATCAAAAGCCAAGGTATTCGATCATTTATCGCTTTGATCGTCGTGACTTGCATTGCGCTGTTGGGTGAGTATTTAGACAATCGAGATACGATTGAATCGCTTGGCTTGGCAAGCTTGAGCCGTGATCAAATACTTGCGAGTATCCGTGATTTGATTAATACCTGTATGCTGCCGTATGTGCTCTTTGCGCTGAATAAGTGGACGACTATATTTCGACCAACCAATAAATCGACTTCACTGACCAAACGCCATAAAAAAACGGACTATTAATAAGTCCGTTTTTTGTTGTACCTCAAAAAATATTTAGTTTGTTGCTTGAGGAGAGGAACAAAGCTAATACCACAGCAATTATCGGCAACACCAAAAATTTACTCCATCCAAACGGCAAAGCATAAGCCAGCTTCGGGTAAAAAGGGCAGACATAGACAGCTATTCTGTCTTCTGAAGTTATCGAATTCGCTACTGCCTTTCTAACTCCTTTTTCACCAAAACTACGCACCCCTCCAAAAGCATTCAGTAATGTGCTGGTATAGATGACACCTTCGAACTCATATTGATACTTAATAAAAAGCTCATGCACATCATCCAGATAAGAGAATTTGGCAGAAGTAATCACTACTCTTTTGCTTAAAACCTTTGAATCTACTTTTGGAAAACATAAAAATATAAAGTCAGTTATGATCGCTATTAAGATCCACACCAAAAAAATAGCTGAAAATATAAATATGCCATAGAGTAAAAATATTGGGTACATAGCCATCAGACTCTAGGTTTATATGTTAGCTATATTTATTAGCTAGTAGCCTGATCATACAGCTCACGTACGACTTCACCAATTGCTTTAATACCATCCGTTAGTGTCTGCTCGTCAGCCGCGATACTCATGCGGATACACTCGTGCGCATGCTGATAATCGCTAACATCGACACCGGGGAAGAAGTACTCACTTGGTACAATAAGCGTACCTTTTTCTTTTAGGCGCTCGTATAGATCCAGCGTGCTAATCGGCAAGTCTTTAAACCATAACCATAAAAATATCGCGCCTTCAGGTTTATGAATGACCAAAGGATAATCGCCCAAGGCTTCTTTTAATAGCTTCACCGCGAGTGTCGCCTGCTTTTGATAAAACGGCTTGATGTCGTTATCTGACAATTGCTTGATACGATCGTTTTCTACCAATGGCGTGGCAATCGCTGCACCAAAGCGTGTCGGCGCTAGATTGACCACGGCATTCATCGCGCTGACCGCTTCGATTACTTTAGCATCGGCCACGATAATACCCGTACGCATACCAGGCAAACCAATCTTCGACAGGCTAAAGCACAGAATCGTATTATTATCCCAATTCAGGTGCGCGTCAGAGTAGATGATATTGGGGAAGGGCATACCGTAGGCATTATCGATGATAAGGGGAATGTCATAACGTTTGGCAATCTCAGCCAAATGCGCCATTTCATCATCGGTCAGCACGTTGCCAGTCGGATTGGTCGGGCGTGAGCAGCAAATCGCGCCGATACGTCCTTCCTTTAGCGCTGGCAAGTTCTCTAATGCGTCAAAATCCACACGATATTTAAAGAAGCCTTCCTCACCATCATGAGTCACTTCATCGATATGCGGTAATACAGCGGTGAAATGCTGACCTTCTACATGCACATCGCTATAGCCAATATATTCAGGGGTCAATGGCAGTAGAATGGATTTGTCGATAGACTCGTTCTTTTCATCTTTGAACGCACCGCCAAACAGATTAAACAGATAGAAAAACGCATTCTGTGAGCCATTGGTCAAGGCGATGTTTTCTGAAGTGAGGTTCCAATCATAATGACGGTTAAAGAAGCCAACCAAGGCATCAATAAAGCCTGCATCTCCTTGCGGATTAGAGTAGTTTGCCATGCTGATAATCGCGCTACTATTGGCCTCACCTGTATCATTGTCCGTGCCCAGCGCCTTATAGGTCTCTAGAAATAGCTCATTAACGGCATCAATTTTGGCAGGGTTACCACCGCCCAGCATGTTGACAGGCTGATCGCTTTTTAGTGCATCGCCCAGATCATCCATCAATTGTGAGATGCCAGTGGGCTGGGTAAATTTTTGACCGAACTTTGAGAATTTCATAAGGCTACCATGCTGTTTGGGAGGGTGTTATAAGTGGGTATTTAACCGATAAAGTGGGGCTAGTATAGCAAATGGGAAGTATAAAATAAGCAAAGTGCGAGGTAGATATTGACTTATATGTCTATACAGCTTATGAAGCAACAACGCCCTCTATGTGAATAGAAGGCGTTGTGGTTTGAGGTTTTTAGACAATCGTAATATTCGTTCATATGTTGAGCCTACTGGCTAAGCACAAGAGAGTCCTCAATTAAAAGTCGTATATAAAATTTTATTTCTTGACAATAGTTTTTTAAAGCAGTACATTTTACTAACTAAGTTAGTAAATCTATTACTAACTTAGTTAGTAAAATGTACTAACATAAACTTCAACATACTATACTAAGGTCTAAATATGGATATACCTACTCATCTAAATCACAAACCGATCGTAAAGCTGGAAAACTATTCAAAAATTGATGGCGCATATAGAAATGATACAGATGTCCAAGGTTTATCGCTTGGAGTATCGCAGTGGAGTGATGAAGATTTATCAGTTAAAGTTTGGCGTCATTCGGGCAAAAAGTGGTCTCGAATGTCTGAAGAATTACCACTACATCGAGTTTTAGATTTGGCTAGTTTAGTTTGCTCAGCTTTATCCTATGCGCAAAGCGATATACTACTAAGTGATGATAAGTTTAGTATTACGACAAGTAATGATGCAGATTTGCTAAATAATTTAAAACAAAAGCTGCATCCTGAATATGTAAAAAATAACTTAAATGAGCCTCTGACACGCTTATCACGTTTGTTAAAAAACCTAGGTTATTAGTCAATTTATAGAAGCTGCGGGTTTAATTAGAAATTAAGGTAAACGGATAATATGAAAGTACATTTTTATGATAGAAGTTTATGGAATGATTTTTACAAATACCTGTCAGCTATAGGACTAGTAACGAGTACTACCTTCTTGTTCATCACTACTTCTGATAATTTCAAGATTATTACAGGAGGAGTCTTATCTATAGCAATATTCACAGTGTTTCTAGCTTTATGGTTTAGAGCCAATAGATTGAAATACGTAAAAGTAAAAATTGATTCAACAAGTGTAGAAATTAAAGAAGGTGATTTATTTGAACAAGAAGGTTTGATTGCTATAGGTTTTAATGAATATTTTGATACAGTTGTAGACGACAAAATAATATCTAAAAAATCTTTGAATGGAATTTTCATTGACACATATCTAATTCATACTGGTAAAGAAGTTGACGAACTTGATGTACTCATTGAGAACGGCGTAGAGAACGAACACAAAGCTAAAGGGAAAAAGCGTAAAGCAGAAGGGAAGTTACAACGATATAAGCTAGGAGCAATTTATCTACTTGACGATAGATATATTTTAACTGCATTTACAAAATTTAATGATAGAAACGAAGCTAGGCTTACTATGTCAGAGTACTTAGAGTTTTTAGTCAATTTTTGGGATAACGTTAATTCTATATACGCTCAAAGGTCAGTAAGTGTTCCTATATTTGGTGGTGGTATTACTAGGTTTAAAGAGCATAAAACTATTTCAGATGAAGAGCTACTTAAAATCATGCTTTGGACTTTTAAAATTAGTGAAATGCGGTTTAAACATCCTGCTAGGCTTACGATAATAATTCATCCTGAGAAAATAAAAGCAATTAATTTAAATGACATTAAAGGACTAGGCAATGGCTTATAGAAATGGGACTTATGTAGCGTTTGATGGTTTAGATACTACAAACCCTACAATTGGAGATATAAAGTACTTCAATATGCTCAAGATGTGGAAAAATATAAGTAGCAAATCATTAATTGATTTCAAATTTAGTGACAGCCATCAAAAAACATCTCAAGTTAGGGACACCAGTAGTAGGAATACGCTAGAGAGAGTGCTCTTAGAGCGTCTGAAAAACTCTAAAAATATGGTTTTAATTTTAACCGAAAAAACTAGATATGACAGAGAAATGTTGAACTACGAAATAGAAAAAGCTATAAAGATGAGTTTACCAATTATTGTATGCTATCCAAAAGTACGACAACCTATATTTAATCCAAAATATTACTCAGATTATTGGCCTCTAGCTCTAGCCGAAGGTATTAGAAAAGAAGAAGTTCAGTGTATTCATATACCTTTTAAAAAGAAACCAGTTTTAGATGCTATTCCAAGATTTCATATCCATAGCAATGAGAAGTTAGAATCTTTAGGTTTTTATAATAGAGATGCATATGATTTTTTTAATATTACATGGGAATAGTATATGTTAAGAATATATCGTTTTAAGACAATATTAAGGTAGCAGGAAACACTCAAATGACAATACCCACTTCGCCTAGACTGGTTAGTTATAGTGGATAGAAATTTTCCGCTATAACTAACCCTTGTTAAACTTTTAACCCTAAATCATCGCCCTTACCCTTGCCATAATCCCACGTCCAATCACCAGTCTCACATAAATAATGGCAATGGCAAACAGCAATACGACTAATGCCACACCGCCAATAGCCAAGCTCGTCCACGGCACACTAAACTGTAGATTAAACCACTGCGTGATTGCCGCCCATGCACCAACGCTAGCGATGACGACGGCAAAGGTCGCCGCGCTAATCCCAAGCACGCCCAGCTCTAAGATATTAAGCATATACAAATCGCGCTTTTGCATACCGAGCAGTCTAAAGGATGCGCTGTCCTTCATACGGTCTTGCGAAGTAGAAAGCAGCGAGCTAATCAGCACCATGACCCCAGTGAGTAGGGCAAGCAAGGTGAACACATAGACCAAGCGGCTCATTTGTACCACCAGCTCTTGGATTTGTTTCGCAATAGCAGTGCCATCGATCGTAGTGACAGCAGGGAACTCGCGTACCAGTTTGCCTTGCAGCTCTGGAATGTCACTCTCTGGCACATGCACAGTGGCAAACTGAATCTGCGGGGCAGCAGATAGCACGGACGGCTCAAACAAGAAGTAGAAATACGGACTTGGGCCACGCTCATAGCGTGTGCGAATACTGGTAATTTGCCCGATGATTTCGATACCTTGAATGTTAAAACGTACCTGATCGCCCATACCGACATTGAGCATACCTGCAGCAGTGTCCAAGATAGATAAAGGTTTGACTTGCTCATTTGTCGCATCGATAGGGGTATATAGCGCGTCTTCTGTGAGCGATTCCATGATGTATTCGGTCTCCATGACCGTATCTGCATAGCTCAAGTTAAAGACACGCGTAGGATCATCAAACCCATCAGCAGGCACGATATCTTTTGCCGCCACATCATTAGCCGTCTCCACACGGGCACGAATGACGGGATAATAAGTGACGGGCGCCTCAATGATTGCATCAATATCGTCATGTTGATCGCTTTGCACATCGAGCAAAAACAGATTGGGCGCATCTTCAGGATAGGCGTTGATAAACTGCGCATTGATACTGTGATTGAGTGTGGTGATAAGCGTCAGCACTGCTACCGATAGCGATAAGGTGACAAAGAACAACGCTGATTGGTTGCCTTTACGTGCAAGGTTATGGATGGCGATACGCTGCATCCAACTGACCTTAGTATTGCTTGCCAACTTGTTAAGCAGCCACAACCACCCACGGGCCAATAGCCAAAATATCGCTACAAAGCCGATCAAACCGCTCAATAGCTGTGCGCCTAAGGACAGTGAACCCACTTCATAAGCGAAGAAGGCATACAGCCCTGCCAGCACCAAGCCATACCATAGTAGCGGCACGCGTCGATACCAAGGCAAGTTTTGCGTTTGCGTACTCGCTCCTTGATTGAGTAGGGTAGCGGGTTTGGTCGTGTTAAGTGCGCTTAGACCACGCTGCGCAATCAGTAGCGTCAGGGCTAAAGCAATCACAATAGTTTTGATGGCACTGATTGGGTTGATGGCTAGACCGACATCGGCAGGCAAGATAGCCACCAGATACGGCTGGCCTATTTTGAGTAAGCCCAGACTAAGGGCAACCGCTGCGACACAAGCAATGACGGTCGTGATGATAAGCAGCTGATAGTAGCTACGTTTGAGTGAGCCAAGCGGCTCGCCTAACGCCAAACGAATGGCATTATTAGACTGCTGCTTGCCAACAAACGCACTAATGACGCCGTACATGGCGACCGCAGATAGTAGTAACACCGCGATGACCAATAATTTTAAAAACATCAGCACATTGTCAGAGATACGCGAGACAGAAGTGTCTGCGGACTCAGCGTCAGATAGCTCAATATCAGGATAATTGGTTAGGATATCTGTAAGCTTGTCACGCTGCGTGGTTATCAGTTCTGGGTCGCCTGCCATCTCGATACGATAGTTTATTCGGCTACGTTGACCCAATAGATTGGTTGACGGGAGTGCATCTTGTTTCATTAACACACGCCCACCAAAACCAAAGGTGGTCAGCGGACGGTCAGGCTCTTTGGTCAGTACATCACCGATCGTAAATTGCGCATCGCCAATGGTGATGCGGTCGCCGACATCTGCCTGTAGACTACTGAGCACTTCTGGCGCGACGATCACACTGTCAGATGTTAGCTGATCCCACAGCGACTTTCCTGAGGCAAGCTCCGCTGTGCCGTATAAAGGGTAAGAAGGCGAGACAGCTTTGACGCTAGCAAGCAAGGTTTGCTCATCATTGACCAGCATGGCACTAAACTGGTAGTCATACACTGTCTGTGTGTCAGCGATAGTTTCTACCTGTGACAATACTTCGCTTGGCCAGTCTTGTTTACTGTTTAGGATTAGATCCCCACCAACGAGCGCGCGCTGATTGTCATTGATGTAGCTATCGACAGACTGCTGCACCGAGTCGAGGGTCAAGTAGGTTGCAAGAGACAAGGTCAAGGTCAGTAGAAACAACACGGGGTATACCCAACGCTGCCACCAGCTACGGCTGAGTGCTTGAGAACCTAGTGTTTTGGTGAAAAGTTGACTAAGGATGCGGCTAGGATAACTGGACTCTTGATGCATACTGGTATCAGTATTTTTTGTATCAGTCGATTTATTGTCTGTGGGCTTACTATTCATTAAGATACAATCCAGTTATTCATGTAGGTACAATGCGGCCGTCATGCATGGTGATGACACGATCTGCCATCTCGGCAAGTGCAGGATCATGAGTCACGACCACCAGTGCCGAGCCAACCTGTTGGCGTAAATCCAATAACAGCTGCATGACTTGATCGGCGTTTTGCTCATCCAAGTTACCCGTTGGCTCATCCGCAAACACAATCTTTGGGTGCGATACTAGTGCTCGCGCCACTGCTGTACGCTGCTGTTCACCACCAGATAGTTGATTGGGTAAGCTGTTACGTCTATGCCCTAAGTCGACCGCATCTATCAGCGCGTCTACTCGTGATGGATTTGGACGTCTGGCAATATCAAGTGGAAAGGCGATATTTTCAGCGACGGTCAGTGTGGGAAGTAGATGAAATGACTGAAAGACAAAGCCCATATCCTGCTGTCGAATAACGGCAAGCGCATCTTCGTCGAGGCTGCTAAGCATTTGACCTGCCAGCGACACCGTACCACTATCGGGATAGTCTAATGCTGCGAGTAAACCTAACAAAGTAGATTTACCTGATCCTGATTTGCCCATGATGACCACAAACTCGCCAGCATTAACATAGATATCCACGTCTTTAATGATGGACAGTTTTTGCTCACCGACTTGCACGGTTTTATTTAATTGTGAGGCGGTCAGTAGAGCTTGTGTCTTAGCGTCTGCGGGTAGCGTTACTGTGGCAGTCGAAGATGATGATGTCATTACAGTGTCTCGTTAAATGGTCTCGTTTGTCGTATTTTTTGTCGTGTCGTCTTGAGCCGTTGTAGCTGTATTATCGGTATCGGTTGTTTTTAACTCTTTTAGCTCTTCTAGTTCATTTAATTTCGGCTCTAGAATAGGCAGGATATTGTTGTTAACGATAATCTCGTAGCCTTCTTTAGTCGGATGAATCGCATCCGCTTGGTTAAGCTCTCGGTCACCGCCAACACCTTCTAAGAAGAACGGAATAAGCGTTAGATTCATGTCTTTCGCAATACGAGGATAAATGTCTGAGAATGCCGCAACATATTCACTGCCTAGATTGTCATAGATCGACATACCGCCCAAGATGACGACACTGCCATTGTCCTGTAGGTGCTTAACCGCAGTACGAATATTGGCTTCAATGGTTGCCACATCGATACCACGTATGGCGTCGTTGGCACCGATAGTCAATATGGTGATGTCAGGTTTGGTTTGCGATACCCAGTCCAATCGATTGACCAATCCCGTACTGGTTTCACCGCTTAGACCTGAGTTGATAACTTTGGCGTTAGCGTAGCCCATCTCTTGCAGACGATCTTCTAACTGAGCAGGATAGTTGTCGTCTTTGTCCACTCCCAGACCTTCTGTCAGTGAGTCACCAAGCGCTAGAATAGTAAGTGATGAGGATTTGACCTGTTGATCAGTTGTTGCTGCGGTTTCAGGGGCTACTGGAGCAGTGCTGGCTTGACTGTTAGTCGCTTCAGTACTGGTACTCTGCGTGTCGGTAGCAGATGTCGTTTCAGCTTCTTTTTGACAGCCACTGACAGCCATTACAGCCGCGAGCATGGCGATAGCAGGCAAGCGCTGAGCAAAACGAGAGGGAAGTTTCATCATGGGTGTTATGTCCTATATGCAATCAAACCAGGGTATAGTCAAATCCTATCTAAACCAGATACAGTATTAGTCGGATAAATCGTCAGGCTCGCTCAGTCTACTATTGGTAGTACTTTCACATGCCGTCTTTTTATCCGGATTATATTGAGTATCCAGCTTATATTCAGTATTGAAATTATATTGAACTGACTATAGCAAAATAAGACAGTGACCTATATTGCCCTAAGGTTAATTTAAGGCCGCTTTATTGCGCGTTAGCAATTATGGCCTTATGAATAACAAAGGCTTATAGCAATCAAATATATTTTCCATCGACCATCACTGGACGACTAACAAGCCAAGCAATCACGACGTTGACAATCATCAGTATCAGCATAATAAACAGCGGCATACTCCAACTACCAGTCATCTCATGCAACCAACCTGTACCCAATGGTCCAAAAAACGCAATGACATAACCAACTGCTTGAGCCATACCAGACAGCTCACTTGCCTGATTGGTCGTATAGGTGCGCATAGAGAACAGCATCATGCTCAAAGTGAAAATCGCTGAACAGCCCATGCCCATCATGCCTGACCATAACCATGCTAAATCAGTCGATAGATAGCTGACGCCCAATATGCCAACGACATTTAGCACAGCAGCAAATACCGCTAGCGCTTGAATAGGGCGGCCGCGATTGACTAGCCAAGTTAAACTTAAGATAGAGACTGGTGCCATAAACTGAAATACAGAACCCATTTGTCCAGCACTGACGGCAGATAGTCCCTTACTGACCCAAATCGATGGTAAAAAACTGGCGACGGTGTAAAACAATAATGACTGTAATCCCATAAAAATAGCAATCTGCCACGCAAAGGTGGTGCGCCACATAGAGATATCAGAAGAACCTAAGGCCGCAGGGATAACCGCTTGATGGTTGGATGAACCCAAACGAACCCGTAAGAACAGCCAAATCACGAAAGCAAACACACCTAGTATCGTCCAACCACCTAATGCCCACTGCCAACCAACTTGCTCAGATAACGGTAATACGACGCCTGCAACGATACCTGCTGCTGTGGTCATCGTTAGACTAAACAGACCAGTAATCAACGGAATATGTTGCGGGGTACGCTGCTTAATAACAGGCGCTGCTAAAGTATTAGCGAAGCCGATGGCAAGGGTAAGCAATAAAGTACCAATTAAAAACCCACACCACGTCGGGATAGCGGTACGAATAATCATCCCTACCGTTAACAGTCCAATCATAGCAATCAGTGTATTTTCTAGCCCGAATCGCTTACCAATGGTTGGAGAAATCAGCGCACCTACAGCAAAGCTCAGCATAGGCACTGCTCCTAGCCAGCCTATCTGAAACTCAGAGATATCAAGCGCGTCTTTTACCACTGGGGCGATAGAACCTAGCGCGACGATAGGCGCGCGCATATTGGTGGCTAGCAGAATCATGGCACAGAGAACCAACCAAAAGGTAAAGCGTGAGGAGGGCAGGCTAGATGAAGCAGATAGATTGGACGAGGTAGACATAGCAGCACAACGATGACAGCGAAAAAGAACACGTTATTAAACAGCGTCAAGCAATTGCCGCTTATAAAATAACACCAGAGAGCATTTACCTAAACGTACCTAGACGGTAATCGATCTCTTAAATGAGACCGAAAAATATATGTAGCGCGTAAGACATACAATTTGCTTAACTGACTTTGCTAAATTGGCAGGCAAGTTAGTCAAAATGTATTTGTGGTTACTTCGAGTTAAGGCTTTAGAATCGTGATGATAAGAGATGGCGATAATAAGGAATCTCAAATAAGCAGTCTTATCGCACAATAAAAATAGCGCCAAGTCACTTTTGAATGACTTGACGCTATTATAAGAACATATGTCAGGTAAATGCTACCAGCGTATGGTAACCAATAGGCTATTAAACCGATTTACCCAATTGAGCAGCTCTTAATGCATTCTCTTGCTGTTCAGCGATTAGTGAATCGCACTTATTGGGATCATTACCACAAAACGAGCAATTTTCGTCGCCCATCAATTTGGCAACACCGCCACAAGATCCTCTAAGCGGCTTTTTTTTGACCATATAACCGACGCCCATAAAAATAAAGAATAGGACAAATACGGTGAAAGTAATGGCAAGCATAGGAAGCAGTTGGCTAAGCATAGAGGAAACCTCATTTTAAAAAATAGGGCAGTTATTAGTGGTGTTGTCTAAGTTCATGACAGCTAAACACGGTTAATAACAACTGTATAATAGTATAGCAAATTTTAGTGCGACTCGTTGTACGTTAACGTATTCTCTTGTTTCACATCTATCACTTACCAGTGGCTTTTAGAGTAGACCGTCTAGAGCTTGAAGAACGTTTAGAGCTTTTTATCAGCACGTAACGCTTTCATCGCTGGTGTCTGTACCACTTGCCAATCGTCAATATCATCATCAGCAGCTTCGTTAGACATATCATCAGAACCCTTTGCTTTTACATCGTCAGCTAGTACCACGAACATAGCCGCCAGTTTTTGCGTTTTAGCGAGATCTAGTGCTTTGTGATAAGGCATCGCTGTAAGGGCAGTTGCCCACGCATCTGCCAATGCAACCGAATCAGCTGCGACAGTAACTGAAGGTGCGCCGCCTGCAATAGGGTTGCCCGTTGTCGGGTCGATAGTATGGCTATAGCGTTTGCCATCGAATATGACAGAGTTGCGATAGTTGCCAGAGGTCGCTAGATGCATTTGACTAGCCGTGTTTTTTGGCTGGCGAATAGCAGATATGGTTTGACGTTCACTGACAGTACTGCCTTCAATAGGGGCGTCAATCGCAATTTGCCATGGCTGCTGCTGGTTATTCACACCAGAGGTGGCAATTTCACCACCGATTTCAACCATATAGTTACGAATTTGATAATCATCTCTCAGCACATCAGCGATGACATCGACGCCATAACCTTTGGCAACAGCAGAAAAATCTAAACCAACGCCGTCTTTGGTTTTATAGATGGTATCATCTTTCTTTATGATGCTCTCAAAATCAACCAATGCTTTGGCTTGCGCAATCTCAACGGCAGTCGGTGGACTTTGTAGGCGCTCGACCGTCATGGTACTCCCAAAGCCCCATGTATTTACGAGTGGCATAACGGTAGGGTCAAAGGCACCGCCAGACTGCTGATAGACAATTTGTGAGACATCGAGCACACGACTAAAATCCGCATCGATAGTGATAGGTTTGTCTTTGCCCAAACGATTGAATGTAGATATGGTCGAGTCGTTTTGATAAGTAGACATGCTATCGTTAATTTGTTTCAGGCGATCGTCTACCGCAGCTTGTATGGCAGCTTCATCCGCATCATCAGGCAACTGATAGCTAATATGATAGCTCGTTCCCATCGTCTCACCGATCAGATAGTTATAGTCTGGGGTTTGTTGGCAAGCGCTGAGTCCTAAAGTACTAGTAAGGCTGACGACACCTACTAAGGTAAGGTGCAGAGGTTTTTTGGAAGATGAGCGGTATATAGTGTTTTTCATAATATTTTCGGTATGGCGTAGAAATGAGTAGGGTGTAAGACAAGCCACGCTTATTTTACACCCCTTGAACCCAAAAATACTAATGAAGGCACCATTCAGCGACAATTCGTTCGGTTGAGCAGATTATTTTACTTGTGACTCACGTATGAGCTTATAGAGTTTTGGCGGAGAGACGCGGTTGACCCGTGTGGCCAGTTTTTCTTTACGCCCAGCGACGATGATATATTCCTCTCCCTTGGTGAGCGCCTTCACGACTTGTTTGGCAAACTCAGTCGCAGTCAGACCATTATTGGTTGCCTCATCCATCGTACCTTGTGCGCTCCCGTCGCCAGTCAACGCATTGATAGAGATATTAGTCTGGATAAACCCGGGGAATATCGTGGCTACTTCGATACCTTGGTCATGTAGCTCAGCACGTAAGCTGTTTGCCCACATATGCAGCGCTGCTTTGGCTGCTCCATAAGCGCCGCGATATTGTGTACCCAACAAACCTGCCACACTTGAAACCATCACGACTTTGCCGCCGCCTTGTGCAATCATATCAGGCAACGCAAGTCTGGTAAGACGCGTCTGAGCAAAGTAATCTATTTCCATGATTTGGCGTTCAACTTCTTCAGCCGTATCCATGATGAGCGAACGCTGACTGATACCAGCATTATTGATGAGCCAGTCGATTTTTCCCGCCTGAGCTTTAGCAGCAGCATAAGCTTCTTTGGTTTGGTTGGCATCACTGATATCAAAAGGAACGACAATATGTTTGTTAGCGCGTTTGCAGCTATTTTTGACTGCCTCTAATTTATCACTGTCACGTCCACTTAGAATAATTCTAGCGCCGCGTTTGGCGAAGGCAACAGCTAATGCTTGCCCAATACCACTAGAAGCACCTGTAATCCAAATGGTCAAATCTTTGTATTTCGTTTTCATAAGAATCCTTTCTCAATGTTTAGATAGTCCATAATATAGGATAATAAAGCAACTCTACTAGCTAGATTTGTAGCCTAAGAAGCCACGACTATATGTAAAAATCGCACAAAAAAAGAGCCTCAGTTGAGACTCTTTTTTATACTCTTAAACCTTACTTTGCTAGATTAATTATCTAACTTAACCACCGAAATCATCAAGCATGATGTTTTCGTCTTCCACGCCCATGCTGTGTAGCATGTCGATTACGGCAGCGTTCATCATCGGTGGCCCACACATGTAGTATTCACAGTCTTCTGGGTTTGGATGATCTTTCAGATAGTTTTCGAGCAATACGTTATGGATAAAGCCTGTTGGACCTTCCCAGTTATCTTCTGGTAATGGGTCAGACAGTGCAACATGCCACTCAAAGTTATCGAACTCTTCTTCTAGCTGATCATAGTCTTCAACGTAGAACATCTCACGAATAGAACGAGCACCATACCAGAAGCTAATCTTACGATCAGTATTCAAGCGTTTGAGCTGATCAAAAATATGCGAGCGCATTGGTGCCATACCAGCACCACCACCGACAAAGATCATTTCAGCTTCGGTTTTCTTGGCAAAGAACTCACCATAAGGACCTGAAACCGTCACTTTGTCACCAGGTACTAAGCTAAATACCCATGAAGACATTTTGCCTGGTGGAATACCGTCAGGACCACGTGGCGGTGGACTTGCGATACGGATGTTAAATTTGATGAGGCCTTTCTCTTCAGGGTAGTTAGCCATTGAGTAAGCACGGATAACAGGCTCATCAACTTTTGAGACATAGTTGAAGATACCGAATTTTTCCCAATCTTCTCTATACTCTTCATCAACCACAAAGTCTTTGTAGTGCACTTCATGCGGTGGCGCTTCCAACTGTACATAACCACCAGCGCGGAAGTTTACTTCTTCGCCTTCTGGAATTTTTAGTACCAGCTCTTTAATGAAAGTGGCAACGTTATCGTTAGAGATAACTTCACATTCCCATTTCTGTACATCAAAGAACTCAGGATCAATCTCAATTTTCATGTCTTGCTTAACAGCTACCTGACAAGCTAAGCGCATGTGATTGCGAATTTCACCTTGGGTAAAGTAGCCTTCTTCGGTGGGCAAAATAGAACCACCACCTTCAATAACGCGGCAACGACACTGCGCACAAGTACCACCACCACCGCAAGCTGAAGATAAAAATATACCTTCGCCCGCTAGCGTTTGTAGTAGTTTGCCGCCAGCTGGTGTCACCACATCATTATCGGGATTATCATTAATATGGATAGTGACATCGCCTGAACTGACCAGTCTTGAGCGTGCCGCCAAAATAATAGCGACGAGGCCCATGATGATCAAGGTAAACATAGCAACGCCACCAATCGCCGTAGCGTAATCCATGGTAGGTATCCTTAATCTATGGGGTAGGGGTGTGGGGGCATAATCTATGCCGTAGCCAAACCTCTACCGAATAAATGAATTAAATAAGTCAAATAGCTAATGAAAGCTTTGAGCTTAGCGGTTTAGATGGACATACCACCGAACGACATAAAGCCGAGCGACATAAGACCAACCGTGATAAAAGTAATACCAAGACCACGCAGCGGTGCTGGAATGTCTGAGTATTTTAGCTTTTCACGGATACCCGCCAATGCTGTAATAGCAAGTGCCCAACCGAAGCCTGCACCCACACCATAGACAACAGATTCACCAAAGTTATAGTCACGCTCAACCATAAATAGTACACCACCTAAGATGGCACAGTTTACGGTGATTAGTGGTAAGAATACCCCAAGCGCGTTATATAGACTCGGTAC
The DNA here is from genome assembly GCF_039762275.1 of Psychrobacter proteolyticus. Classification (GTDB taxonomy): domain Bacteria; phylum Pseudomonadota; class Gammaproteobacteria; order Pseudomonadales; family Moraxellaceae; genus Psychrobacter; species Psychrobacter proteolyticus_C. The sequence goes on from NZ_JBDLOB010000002.1 coordinate 647,691, forward strand.
AAACTTATCCAAGAACATCTCTAGGATCTGTACGGTGGCTGCAATCAAACCGATATAACTTAGCAATCCTAAGAAGCTCAAGTCGATATCAGGGAAACCTGCCCATGCCAGCGCACCATCTTTTAGGATGAACTGGAATAGTAAATTGTTTAGTGGAACGGTAATTGCCATCACGACAACAACCGCAACACCTAGACCAATCGCTGTAGAGACTTTTTTGGATACGGCCAAAAAAGTACACATGCCTAAGAAGTAGGCAAGTGCCATGTTCTCAATAAAGACTGAGGTTATAAATAAACTAACATAATGTCCCATTAGTGACCGCCTCCATGTGCCATGCCTTTAGACTGCGGCTTCATTACAAACTCAGCTTCTTCAACTTGTTCTGGTTTCCAGATACGGACAACAGCGATGAACAAACCAATGATAAAGAACGCTGATGGTGGTAACAGTAATAGACCGTTTGGTATGTACCAACCGCCATCAGTAACTGGCTGTAGAATCGTAATACCGAACCAAGTACCAGCACCCAATAGCTCACGGATAGTTGCAACGAATAGTAATACTGCTGAGTAACCAAGACCGTTACCAATACCATCTAAAAAGCTTGGGACTGGTGGGTTGCTCATAGCAAATGCTTCAGCACGGCCCATAACGATACAGTTCGTGATGATCAAACCAACAAAGACAGATAGACCCTTACTGACGTCATAAGCAACTGCTTTTAGTACCTGATCAACCAAGATAACCAACGAAGCAATAATCGTCATCTGTACGATGATACGAATGCTTGATGGAATCTGCTTACGGATAATCGAGATAAAGAAGCTTGAAAATGCCGTTACCAAGGTCAATGCCACACACATGACCATAGCGTTAGCCATGCTGGTGGTGACAGCCAATGCCGAACAGATACCAAGGATCTGTAGGGCAATAGGGTTATTATCAAAGATAGGCGTGGTTAAAATGCTTTTAGTGTCAGCCATGTTATGCCTCCTTGCCGTTTGCTACTGGTAGCTTGGCTGCCAATTCGGTTTTAGGTTGAGCTGCCGGCTTTGATTGATTTGCTTGCGTGTCTGCACCTTCAACCGTTTGGCCGCTCTTTTCGCGTAGCGTATCTAGATAAGGCTTATAACCTTGCTCGCCTAACCAAAACTGAATCATGTTGCTGACGCCGCGGCTAGTCAATGTCGCACCGCTGATGCCATCAACCCAGTTCTCTTTTGGGTTACCAGCTTTGGTTACACCAGTGGCAACGTTACCATTCTCGTCATAAGACTCGATACCGCTCCACTTTGCACGCCACTCTGGCTCTTCGATACGAGCGCCAAGGCCTGGGGTTTCTTTATGCTCGTAGAAACTGATACCTTTGATGGTATTCATGTCACTTTCGAGCGTTAAGAAACCATAGATAGTGCCCCATAGACCGTAGCCCTGAATTGGCAATACAACCGTTTCTGGTTGACCTGCGTCATCATTTTTGACATAGACTTTGGCATATTTTGGCTTACGACCAATACCAGCAGGATCGTTGTCACCCAAGTCTTCACTTAGAGCTTGGTTTTTTGTCGCTTGACTGGCGTCATAAGCATTACGATCAGGGATGCCAGCAGTTTTTAGCGCGTCGTCATCGAGATAAGTACCTTCGTTTAGATCAATGATTTTTACTTCAAAGTCTTTAAAACGTTCGGCAACATCATCTGCTGTATCAGACTCAGCGTCATACATGTCAGCCGCGACTAAGATGTTTTTGTTACGGTCTAAACGTGCGTTTTCGACTTGCGCAGGCTTTAGACCAACAGCCACTGCTGAAACCAACACTGAACACACCAAGCATAGCGTCAAAGCCACACTGATGGTTTTCGCGTTATTACTTTTGGGCTTGGACATAGCGAACCCTCCGAGCGGTTTGGCGTTTGATATTTGCTTGAGTCACAAAGTAATCAAACAATGGAGCAAATAAGTTGGCGAATAGAATGGCCAGCATGATGCCTTCTGGGAAAGCAGGGTTGATGACGCGAATCAATACGGTCATAAAACCAATCAAGATACCGTAAGCCCAGCGGCCTTTGTTTGTATGTGCAGCTGATACTGGATCCGTTGCCATAAATACAGCACCGAAAGCAAAGCCACCGATAACTAAGTGCCAGTAGAACGGCAAGCTCATCATCATGTTGTCTTCAGAGCCAATCATGTTGAACACAAGAGACGTAGCAATCAGACCGACCACACAACCTGCCATAATGCGCCAAGAAGCAATACGCGTCCATAGCAACACTGCAGCACCCATTAGGATGGCTAGCGTCGATACTTCACCGATACTACCTTGCATGTTGCCTAAGAATGCATCACTCCACGTAATGGCATTACCATAGACGTCGACGAAGTCCTGAGGAACCACACCAAGGGCCGCAAGGCCAAGAGGCGTCGCACCTGAGAAACCGTCTACTGCCGTCCATACTGAGTCACCAGACATATAGGCTGGATAAGCAAAGTATAAGAATGCACGACCCGATAGGGCAGGGTTAAGGAAGTTTTTACCAGTACCACCGAACACTTCTTTTGCGACGACTACACCGAAGATAATACCTAGGGCAACTTGCCATAAAGGAATATCAGGTGGTAGACATAATGCAAATAGAACTGAAGTCACAAAGAAACCTTCGTTAACTTCGTGTCCACGGACGACAGCAAAGATAATCTCACAGAGAATACCCACTGCAAACGTCACGATATAAATAGGCAAAAACTGCATCGCACCATAGACGAAGCTGGCCCAGATACTGTCCGGGTTATAGCCTGCCATGCTAGTGATTACAGTACGCCAGCCTTCAGGCTGCAAGCCAAGCTGAGCGATAGCGGTTAGTGCTTGATGACCAATGTTGTACATACCCCAAAACATCGCTGGGAAGGTACATAGCCATACAGTAATCATAATACGCTTTAGGTCAATACCGTCACGTACATGCGATGATGCATAAGTGGTTGAACTTGGTTGACGTAAGAACGTATCAAACATCTCAAAAATAGCGTAGTACTTTTCGTGTTTGCCGCCTTTGGTGAAAGATGGCTCCATACGATCGAACATATTGTGTAAAAATTTCATCGTGGTTAGCCCTCCAGCTCAATGCGCGTTAAGTTATCACGCAAAATATCACCGAATTCATATTTGCCAGGAGATACAAAGGTGCATAGTGCCAAATCTTCTTCGTCCAGTTCAAGCACACCCAAATCTACGGCACTAATGATGTCTTCGACAATCAATGCACGTAGTAACTGAGTTGGTAGGTAATCTTGTGGCATGACTTCTTCGTAGACACCGATTGGTACCATCGCTCGTGGTGAGCCGTTACTGGTCGTAGTAAAGTTGTACTTTTTACCACCAAAGAACTGCGAAATATAGATAGGCAGTTTTGAGAAGCGGTTTTTACCTGGAGTAAAGAAATGGAACGCAGGACGCTCACGGCCTTCAGTCAACACGCTAATCTGATTGTGAAAACGACCCAGATAGGCGATGTTTTCAAACACTTTGCGACCAGACAATACTGAACCTGAAATAATACGGTTTTCGCCAGCAGCCAGTTTACCTTTGGTCAATGCAGTAATATCAGCACCGCGTTCAGTCATAATCAAATGCGGGTTGGTGACAGCAGGACCTGCTAAGCTCACCATGCGGCGGGTATATAGACGACCTGTCGTGAATAATTTACCGATTGCAATCACGTCTTGATAACCAATCGTCCATACGGTCACACCGCGGCTGATAGGATGTAAGAAATGAATGTGCGTACCAGCAAGACCAGCTGGATGCTTACCAGCAAAACCATGATACTCAGTGACGTTATTTGCTGCAGTTTTTGTAACTGGCGTCAGTTGGGTATCGCCACGATGGCAGACAAAGGTCTTTGGACTAAGCGTAGATAATACAGCAAGTCCATCATTGAACGCTTGTAGCTGCTCATTGATCACAAGCATCGGGTCAAAGGCAAGTGGATTGGTATCCATTGCTGTGACAAAGATGGCATGTGGACGAGCGCCGATTTCGGGTGCACGGCTATAAGGACGCGTACGGAACGCCGTCCATTCACCAGAGGCAATCAGTTGGGTTTCAACGACTTCAGAGTCTAGGTCAGCAAGCTGCTGTGAGTCATAGCGCTCAAAGTCTACTTCTTCACCATTGGGGTCGACCGCAATCACAAGACTCTCAAACACTCGACGTTCGCCACGTTTAACAGCGACGACCTTACCGGCAGCAGGGGCAGTGTAGATTACGCCAACACGTTTTTTGTCTTCATAAACGGGCTGACCTTTGGCTACAATGTCACCTTCTTTGACATTCATAGTGGGCTTCATGCCCACATAATCATAGCCAACAAGTGCTACATGTGTCGGTTGGTGCTCAGATATCTCGCGGGAGGGTTCACCAGTGATGGGCAAATCCAAACCTTTTTTGATGGTAATCATAAGCGAAAACTTAGTCCATAGTCTAAAACGATACCAGACGTCCTGTTTGGTATATCGGTAGCATGAACGTTTGTATCACTCAACAAAGCCTTCAATCGTCTATTTCCTTTATAGTGAAATAGAGATGAAAGCTCTGTGAAGACAATACATGATCATAACTACTAGTAAGAGTATTAACGCTGACCTTAGACTCCTTAACAACACGTTAATGTCTTATTCGAATTACCAAAGTGGCGACTGGCTACCAAGGTGTATGCTAAAACCGTTTTATCGAAACCAATCACCGCAGCACATGGCTAAAAGAGACTGGTTTAAATACAAATGGCTTTATCACACGTTTCATTGAAATTTAAAACTTGTAACACCAGTATGCTTGACCATCTCTCGTTCACTAATATCGTCTAAAGATATTCGGTAGAATAAGAGTGTGGCCAAATAACGATCTATTAAGGTAGATGATATACTGGTTAAAAGACAAACTAGCTAAGCAACTGATAAGCAAACCTCGCTTGTTATAAGCTGCTATAGTTTTAATCGTAACGGTTTTAATATAGTTAGCTAGTGATAGGGACTTGCAAGACATCTAATTAAGGTTAAATACCGCAGAATCGATGGTTTAGAGACTATTGGTTGAGATTTTTTCAGATAGTCCTTTTTGGCAATTTCTTGACCAATATTTTATTGGCGTATTAAGCGATTGCTCGATCCATCTTGCTCACCATGCTGTATTAGTGAGTTGTAACAACTCAACAAAAAGCGTAACACATGGTTACTATCACATAGAAACAAATAAAAATTTACCTAGGATTATACGCTAAATTGACCTAAAATTGCCAGTCAGTAATAGAATTTAACGATTGTTGGTAGTGATTCTACGTGCTAAAACTTATGGTTATGATTGTCTAGTTTCTGTCTTTCTTATTTGTATTCAAACAGATTGCTAACTTAGCGATGTCTTAGTTTTCGATCTGTCCATAATTTATGCTACTTTTAAGCAGCGTTTTCTCTCGTTATTTGACGCTTTGATAACGTTTCATTCTCAAAATTTTAATTTACTAAATTTATTGCCAATCTTGTGCTTTATAAGGAATGCTATATGTGTGCTGTGCCTGTCATTATCCCGGCTATTGATTTAAAAGATGGTAAGTGTGTACGTTTAAAACAAGGCCGTATGGAAGATGATACGGTGTTCTCTGATGACCCAGTTGCCATGGCAGCACGTTGGGTAGATGAAGGCGCGCGTCGCTTACATTTGGTTGATTTGAATGGTGCTTTTGATGGCGTGCCAGTACATAGACAAGTGGTCAATGATATCACCAAAGCCTATCCGAACCTGCCTATTCAATTGGGTGGTGGTGTACGTAACATGAACACTATCGAGCAGTATATTACCGCAGGTTTGACGTATATCATTATCGGTACAAAAGCTGTTGAAGATCCTGATTTTGTCGCTGAAGCTTGCCGCGAATTTGCAGGGCATATCATCGTCGGTATCGATGCCAAAGACGGTATGGTAGCCACTCATGGCTGGGCAAACGTGACAGATACCAAAGCGACCGAGCTTGCTAAGCGCTTTGCAGATGTAGGCGTATCATCAATCGTTTATACTGATATCGCGCGTGATGGCATGATGCAAGGCGTCAACGTTGAACAAACTGTTAATTTGGCGCGTGAAGGCGGACTACCTGTGATTGCATCAGGCGGCGTTACCGATATGAAAGATATCGAGCTGTTAAAGCCTTATGGTGATTGTATCGAAGGTATCATCACTGGTCGTGCTATCTATGAAGGCACGTTGAATTTGAGCGAAGCGCAGATTTATTTAGATAGCTAAATCCAGATAGCCAGTTACCAACAACAAGCTAAGCGAGAAAAATCCGTAAAAAATTAAGGATGCTTATGGCCACTTATATTGACCGTCCGATAGTACGCAGTTTTATAAAAGCGTGGGGTCAAATAGTGTTGTTACTAAGCATCCTTTTTGCGTCCTCAGCGCATGCTGCCAGTGAAGAGATTTCTGGTATCGCAGCAGCGCTAGGTATAGAGACAACTGAAAGTGTAGATACGACAGAGGCAAGCGTATCTAACGATGATTCTGCTATATCAGAAAATGAGACATCAGACAGTGAAGTCACAGAACCTGCCAGCTCATTGCCAACGCCAGCTACGCCACCAATAATCAGTGGCGAAAGCACTAATAACGCACAAATCGAGACCACACCCACACCGCAAAAAGACAACGATATTCGTCAACGTATCAGCGGTATTTTCTCTGAAATCGAAGGCTTACAAGCCGTCAATGTTAGTGTCACCCAAGGGGTCGTTACCCTAACGGGAGAAACAGCCAACGAAAAAAAAGCACAACAAGCGATCAACTTAACCAACCGACTAACAGATGTCGTCACTGTAGAAGATAGAATTAACCGCACACTAGATGTTCAAGAGAATGTCTCAACGGTCTATCAAGGTCTAAAAGCGCAGGTGACCAATCTAGTGAAGGCGCTACCACTACTATTAGTTGGCATCGTTATATTTGCCTTGGTAGCATGGTTTGGCAGTTGGTTATCTAATCGCAAAAAGATGTGGCAACGTCTGACGCCCAATCCATTTGTCGCTGAGCTGCTGTCACAAACGGTCAAAGTCATCTTTATTATCTTTGGTCTGATTTTAGGACTAAGTCTGATAGGTGCAGAGACTATTTTAGGTACATTGCTTGGTGGGGCAGGTGTCATTGGTATTGCGGTTGGTTTCGCAGTCAAAGATACCATTGAGAATTATATCGCTTCATTAATGCTGAGCATTCGCCAACCTTTTCGTGCCCGTGATCATATCGTGATTAATGGACAAGAGGGCATCGTGGTTCGTTTGACCTCGCGCGCGACGATACTGATGACACTGGATGGTAATCAGCTGCGCATTCCTAATGCTGAAGTCTTTAAAGGTACCATTCTAAACTACACCAAAAACCCTGAGCGCCGATTTACTTTTGAATTGGGCGTTGATGCCAATGATGATCCATTAGCAGCAATCAAAGTCGGACTGGATGCGATACATACGTTAGCGTTTGTGTTAAATGAACCAAAGGCGATTGCGGTCATTACCAATGTGGGTGATTCTAATATTGTTTTGGAGTTTCAGGTTTGGGTAGATCAATCAGAGACTGACTTTGCCAAAGCACGCAGTATCGCCATTCGTGAGACCAAGCACGCACTAGAAGATAAAGGCTTTAGCTTACCTGAGCCTATCTATCGTCTGCGCTTCAACAACAAGTTAGAAAAAGCCTTTGAGCACATGCAGAGCAGTGCCAACAATACTAATAATGTTCAATCTGATATAACGATTACGCCGACGATTCCTAAACCTGCTGAAACAAATCAGGTCAGCGAGAGTCATACGGATGACCAAGATAAAAAACAAGCCAAGGCTCGAGCCAAAACCATTTTGCAAGGTCGCAGTGCTAATGAGGTTCTCGACGCCCGTCCTGACGATAAGCTGATGGAAAAAGTCGAGCAAGAGATTGCTCAAAGCTCAGATGAGACGGATTTATTGAATAATAATAGTCCTCAAGAATAGGTATTAGATGTTAAATAAAGTTTAGGCATAAAAAGTGCAACAGAATCTATATTTGATGGTTATTCAAATACGGGGCTTTTTATGGAAATGAAACACGTTATTATCTTTGCAATAATTGGTATTGTGGCATTGCTTGGCTTTAACATTATCAATGGCAATAGTCGCGAACAAAATAGAGAGATTGCAACCAGTAGTGTAGCGGCTGAACAGCCTGATTCTACAGTAGCTACCTCCGATACAGATATTACTAGCCAGCCACTTAGTCAACAGCCGAAAGCGATCGTAGATAGTGCTACCAGCAAAATTGACCAAGCACAGCAAGCCGAGCAAGACCGTGTAGACCAATTGGACGATGCGCAATAGGCACAATAAGTAGCTATGCTATCTACAATTGAAAAGTACACAGCATAAAAAAGGCTAACGATTACGTTAGCCTTTTTTATTGTATTACAACACCAGTATCTAAGTATTAGTCTAAACTTAGCTTTTTTTGGCAGCACCTCTGCGGTTACTGCTTCTTTTTGCTGGGGCTTTCTTAGGCTGCTCTTTCTTCGGTTGACCTTTTTTGCTTTGGTTCATTGCACTAGATTGCAATTTAGCCTTCAAATCAAAATCAATTTGTAGCAGATCCATGTTGACACCCGCAACCTTCACTTTAACTGAATCGCCGAGTCCAAATAGCGTGCCTTTATCTTTACCGATAAGCTGCTGTTGCTGCTCATCGTAGACAAAGAAGTCATCGCCAACGTTGGAGATATGAACCAAACCATCGATATATAAGTCAGTCAATGTGACGAATAGGCCAAAGCTAGTAACCGTAGTCACAACGCCTTCGAACTCTTCACCGACATGATCGGTCATATAGTGACACTTGAGCCAAGACTCTACATAACGTGATGCTTTTTCTGCACGACGTTCTGTATCTGATGTTTGTGTACCAGCACCTTCAAGAGAAAAGTCCATGACAGGTTGTTGGCTGTTGGTGACTTTCGCTTTAATCGCGCGATGCAGCATCAAATCTGGATAACGGCGAATCGGCGAGGTAAAGTGGCTATATTCGTCATATGCTAAGCCAAAGTGACCAATATTGTCAGGTGCATAGTTTGCTTGCATCATTGAACGCAGTAGCATGCTATGAATACTGATGGCATCTGGTCTATCTTTAGTCGCTTCAATAATGCGCTGATAGTCCGCTTGAGTCGGGTTCTCTTCTGGAAATGGTAAGCCAAAGTTTTTCGCATATTCATGAATACGCATCGACTTCTCATTATCAGGCTTATCATGGTTACGATATAAAACTGGTAACTCATGTTTAAGTGCGAAGTTTGCAGCACAAGTATTGGCAAGCAACATACATTCTTCGATTAGCTTCTGAGAGTCGCCACGAGTGCGTGGTAAAATCGCTTCGATTCCGCCTTTTTCGTTGAACTTGATATACGTTTCAACCGTTTCAAATTCCATTGCATGACGTTCTTCACGCTTTTTAAGCAGTAGCTCATACAATTGATGTAACGTATCAACAGATTTTTTAACGTCTTTATTACCCGTTAATGATTTAGGTAGTCTCTTATCATTCGGGTTCACAAGATAATCATTTACTTGATTATAGGTGAGACGTGCTTGTGAGTGCATCACTGACGGATAGAATTCATATCCAGTCACTTTACCGGCGCGCGATATCTTGATATCAGCAACCATACATAAGCGATCTAGATTAGGGTTCAATGAACATAGACCGTTAGATAACACTTCAGGCAACATTGGAATCACGCGATGCGGGAAGTATACTGAAGTACCACGCTCATAGGCATCTTGGTCAAGTGGTGAATTCGGTGTCACATAATAGCTGACATCCGCAATCGCAACCACGACACGGTAGTTACCACCAGAACGCTTTTCAGCAAATACAGCATCGTCAAAGTCACGAGCATCTTCGCCATCGATAGTGACAAGCGGTAGATGACGTATATCTGTACGACCTTTTATGTCTTTCTCAGTTGGCTCTTGATAATCATCAGCTTGCTTAAGCGCAGCTTCACTAAAATCTGATGGAATATCATAGTTGAGCAGGGTGGTCTCAATAATCAATTCACGGTCATTGTCATCAGACAGCACTTCAGTGATTTTACCAGTGGCAAATTCATGCTGGTTTGGCCAGTCAATGATATCGACTTTAACAGGAGCGCCTTGCTTAATATTTAGCGCCTGAACATTGTCATCAGTAACCGTAATCGGTTGATGATTGTTTGGGCTACCAAGCTCAACACAATAGCCGTCTTCATCACGAGCAAGTGTACCGATAAAGTTGTTTTGACGACGTTCGACAACATCAACGATACGTCCTTCGGTACGTCCACGATTGTCTGTCGAAGTGCCGACAGCTGCTACTGTATCGCCATTGAATACCCAGCGCATTTGTTTTTCATGTAAAAACAAATCTGGCATATCACTTAGCACTACAAAACCAAAACCTTTTGGATGGGCAGAAACTGTACCTGAGACGATATCTTGCTTGGTCACTGTGCGATAGCGATAAGGACGACCATCACGATTTACTTGTCCATCACGCGCCATTGCTTTTAGGCGATTGCCCAAAGCGTCAAATTGGTCTGGATCATCAATGTTAAAGGCTTTTGCCAATTGTTGATGCGTGACTTCCCCATGCTCATTAATCGTGCTGAGTATCAGCTCACGACTAGGAATCGGATTGTCATATTTTTTTGCCTCACTTGAGGCGTTTGGATCATTCCAACTCATAAATTACCGTATCTATTTTTAAAATTATTAATAGTGGCTATCTTAACACGAACGACGTCGCAATATCTTGCGTCAATTGTCTTATGTGTATTCGGTAGCAGGAAGCGGTCAGTTTTCTGGCGACCGCTATAGGGATAAATCAAATATCAATATCGACATTGCTCGATTGGTTAGTGATCTTTTTACTATCCAACTCTTTTGAGACTTCTAATACCGTAGTCTGATTTGATTTATCCAAGTATTTTTGTGCTTTATCGACTTCCGTGGTCAGTGTATTGACCGTTTGCTTCATATTCTCTAGCGCTTCAATTTTATAATTACTAATCATATCCATAGTGTCATAGACATTATTGAAGGCATTTTGCAGTTTATCAAGTTCAATGCTACTGCTGGTCGCCTGCTCATGAATCTCACCTGATTGACGCTTGAGCATCGCTGAGGTTGATTCAATCAAACTACTGGTGGTTTTATTCAAGGCAGTGATTTGATCTAGTACTAATTTTTGATTGGTCATTGCTTGGGCAACAACAACAGCCGTGCGTAAAGCTGACACTGTAGTCGTGGTTGCGCGATCAACACCTTTAATCAGCTCTAAATTATTACGGCGAATGGTATCAAGCGCCAAATAGCCTTGTACATTCACTGCTAACTGAGTTAAAAAGTCAGTGTTTTTTTGACGGACATAAAACAACATCTCTTCTTTAATAATGCGCGCTTTTTCTGGATCTGTTGCTTCTATCGCATAGACCTTTTGCTCAAGTTGCTCATCAATCTTTTTGCCAACGTAGACATACTGACGAATAGACTGCATCAGCTCCCACATATTTACTTTTTCTTGCTCAATCATCGCATTGTCTTTAAGCAATTCATCTTTACCATTATAGAGACTGGTAACGACCGCATTAATATGTGATTGTGCCGACTCATACTGTCGAAAATAATCTTGTACTTTATTACCGAATGGAATGAGACCGAACAGCTTGCGTGAGCTGGTTAGCTCTTTTTTGCTCGGATCTAAGTCTTCAACAATACCACGTAGTTCCGTTAGCGATTTAGCAATAGGAGAGTTGTCGAATAAGCTGTCATTCAGACTTTTTGCGGGCAAATCTAACATTCGGTTAGATACTTGTGCAGATTCACGAATCTCTTTGGTACCTAGATTATGAATAGACTGCACATTCTGTCGAAACTCATCGCTATGCACAGAGTTGGTAAGCACATGATCAACAAAAGCATCAACCTTGGCATCGAGCTCAGGAATTTGGCTTTCATCCAATTTGACCATCTGATCTGCTTCACTTTTCTGTATTTCTTTGACAGGTTCAGGTGCTGTTAGAGAGATACTGGGATTTGTAGCGTTTTCTGGTGGCGTCAATTCTTGCATGAAATATCCTCTGATATCGGAGAAGGGAAGTGTTTTTTGTCAACGACGCTGACAGCCGTGATATACATTGTTTTTATTTATACACTTAGCTTTTATATATTTATAGATTTGTCTTTAGCTCATACTAATTTCTATCAAATAATCACTAGTTACTGCTAATACTGACTAGTAAATATCACTAGACCTTTAGATTACCGTGTAATCAGAAAGTTGAGAAGGTAGATTTTGTAAAATAGCGTCAGTCAATAATGCTAGGGTATTTATGTTCAATATAGCTATGTTTATTACAGCAGTTTTTGAACCTAGATAATAAAAAACCATCAATATCCCGCAGCATATTGATGGTTAGAGTTATAAATAGCTATATAGACTAACAGCCACCACTCAAAGCAATCCAATGGGCAGATTACTTTTTCTTAGTGGGTCCAAGCAGCATACCCATCTGACGACCTTCCATCTTAGGGTACTGTTCGACGTTTGAGATATCAGCAGTATCTTCAATGATACGATCAAGTTGTTTGCGACCGATATCTTGGTGCGCCATTTCACGTCCGCGGAAACGGATGCTAATTTTAACTTTGTCTTGATCTTCCAAGAAGCTCACGATTTTTCTCAGTTTAACCTGATAATCGGCCTCTTCGGTACTAGGACGTAGCTTCATCTCTTTAAGCTGAGTCTGCTTTTGGTTTTTCTTAGCTTCTTTAGCCTTTTGCTTTTGATCATAGAGGAAATGCTTATAATCCATGATCTTACACACTGGCGGCTTAGCTTCAGGAACTAATTCAACCAAATCTAGATTTTCATCACGTGCCGCTTTCATCGCGGTTGCGATATCAACCACGCCCATTTGCTCGCCATCTTCTTTAACGAGACGGACTTCTTTGACATTGATATCTTCGTTGATGTTCAAACGGTTGGACTGTTTAATAGGTATTACTCCTCATCTGTTTTTGGGGTCTGTCGGCCTTTTTTACTGACAGCGGTCTGTACTAATGTAATAAATTCAGAAACACTCATCACGCCAAGGTTCTCACCTTCGCGAGTTCGGACGTTAACACTGCCCGATTCGACTTCTTTATCCCCTAATACTAGCATATAGGGAATACGTTCTAATGTTTTCTCTCGTATCTTAAATCCAATCTTTTCGTTACGCAAGTCGCTAATAGCACGCAAACCTGCATTTTTAAGCTCGCTAACCACGTTTTCACATACATCAGCTTGTTTATCAGTAATGTTCATGACCACAACTTGCTGCGGTGCTAACCATACTGGCATCCAACCTGCGTAGTTTTCGATCAAAATACCAATGAAACGCTCGAACGAACCTAAGATTGCACGGTGCAACATAATAGGTACTTCACGATCGTTTTGCTCATTGACGAACTCAGCATCTAGTCGTTCAGGCATGTTTGGATCAACCTGAATAGTACCGCACTGCCAAATACGACCTAATGAATCCTTTAAACTAAACTCAATCTTTGGACCATAGAATGCACCTTCGCCAGGTAAGTAATCCCAGTCTAGCCCTGAGCTGTCAAGCGCATCTGCTAGCGCTTTTTCTGCAAAGTCCCAAGACTCATCACTACCAACACGTTTTTCAGGGCGGGTAGAGAGCTTCATGATAATATTATCAAAGCCAAAATCTTCATAAACGGCAAGCGTTAGCTTAATAAAATCAGCAACTTCTTGTTGAATCTGTGCCTGCGTACAGAAGATATGTGCGTCATCTTGAGTAAAGCCACGCACACGCATCAAACCATGCAATGAACCTGATGGCTCATTACGATGACAAGAACCAAATTCAGCCATACGCAATGGGAGATCGCGGTAAGACTTTAGGCCTTGATTAAACACTTGCACGTGACAAGGGCAGTTCATTGGTTTTACCGCATAATCACGGTTTTCACTAGAAGTCGTGAACATATTGGTTGCATAGTTGCCCCAATGTCCTGAGCGCTCCCACAAACTGCGATCAACGATTTGAGGGGTTTTAATCTCTTCGTAGCCATTATCGTATTGTACTTTGCGCATATATTGCTCAAGTACTTGATAAATCGTCCAACCATTAGCATGCCAGAACACCATACCTGGCGCTTGCTCTTGCATATGAAATAGGTTTAACGCTTTACCGATTTTACGATGGTCACGTTTTTCTGCTTCTTCAATACGTTGGATATAAGCTTTTAACTGTTTCTTATCAGCCCACGCAGTACCATAGATACGCTGTAACTGCTCATTCTTCGCATCGCCGCGCCAGTAAGCACCTGACATTTTGGTCAGTTTAAAGACTTTCAAAAAACGCGTGTTTGGCACATGCGGGCCACGGCACATATCGACGTATTCTTGATGATGATACAAACCAAAGGCTTCTTCACCTGGCATATCATTAATAAGTTTTAGCTTATAGTCTTCGTTACGTGATTCAAATATCTCAATTGCTTCGGCACGTGGCGTCATTTTTTTGATAACGTCATAATCTTGCTTGATCAGCTCCATCATGCGTTTTTCAATCGCTTCCATATGCTCAGGCGTAAATGGCGTTTCACTAAAGATATCGTAATAAAAACCATCATCAATAACAGGACCAATGACCATTTTTACATCAGGGTAGAGCTGTTTAACAGCATGACCCAATAGGTGAGCGCATGAGTGACGAATAATATCGACACCGTCGTCGTCTTTTGGCGTTACGATTTCAACATTGGCATCAGCGATGATAGGATCATGTGCATCTACCAGATGACCATTTACACGTCCAGCAACCGTCGCTTTAGCGAGTCCTGCCCCAATACTTTGCGCCACTTCCATGACTGTTGTATGACCTTCAAAGTCTTTTACACTACCATCGGGTAAAGTAATCGCTACCATAATCTATTCGCCTATTATTGGGTCCGTTGGCAGTGATGATTGCAACCATCAATCATATAACCGTGAGACCACATCAATTATATCTAATCATCGTGATATGTTGTGAAAGGGACGCATTACCTAGAGTCGTACTATGACTATATAAGCTAGAGCTGATGTAAGGCTTAAAGCCAGTTAATCAATAGCATTACAGCAAAATGCATTTCGCTATATGAATAATACAACAGGCAACATATATAAGTAATGCAGCAGAATACCTATTATAGCAAAAACCGTCTCTCAACACTAGATATCAAGAGATTGCGCGACGACTAATATAAGAGCCATATCTTATAACAAAGGGAGTATCAGATACTGCAATATATAGAACAATACATTGAAAGCATCATATAAACCCGAATAACTTAGCTTCTATATAGTGCTAGTTATATGAATATCAACATTGAGAAATATGAGAGATAATTTACTTAGAAGGGACATGCAAGAAGATCAGGATGAATAAGCCTAGTTATTATGATTAAATAAAACCTACCTTTATTAAAAATTGGTGAGCTAAATCATATTGCACACTAGTATTTAAGAATATAAACAACCTCAAGTTTATAACCCATTGAAAGAAATACAGATTTATTTATCTATTAAAATAAGATTAAAAACATTAATAAAACGGGTTGACACAAAAGATAAACCGTCTATAATACGCACCTCATCAAGACGAGCTGGAAAGCTTATATGTTAATTACATATAAATAACCCAGTTAACTTGTTGAAACAAATTAAAAAAAGAAGTTGACAGACTATTAAAACATGATATGATGGTCAGCTCGCTAAAT
>NZ_JBDLOB010000003.1:0-463890 GCF_039762275.1 Psychrobacter proteolyticus
ACCCAATCGCTATGGACAAAGGTCTTCGCTTTGCAATTCGTGAAGGCGGCCGTACTGTAGGCGCTGGTGTTGTTGCTAACGTATTGAACTAAGACTTAAGTCTCAGCAATGAGCTTATGAATTAGTCGTAAAAAAGGCCATCCTATCTAGGGTGGCCTTTTTTTATTGGAGAAAGTTGAAGCATGATCGAAAATAGAATTATGCCTAACGTGTATTAATAAATTAGCTATATGTGTGACAGAGACAATTATTTGTTAGACAGCATATTGTAATCTACGGCATAGCTTGTTATATTATCGCTGCACTTGACGCTAGCAGTTATTTTAAACTACGGCAGTGCAAAATCAGGTAAAATTAATAATTTTACCGTCAAGGGCTTGCATTCTATGCTAAATATTGTATAATGCTGTCCTTTACACCCATAGGCGATTGGCTCAATTGGTAGAGCATCGGTCTCCAAAACCGAGGGTTGTAGGTTCGAGTCCTACATCGCCTGCCATCTTCTTATCACATCTTTGTTGTACCCCACCATCTCCGAAGCGAGTTCTTTATGAGCAATGATCAAGATAACCTCGAGACTAAGTTATCTGATGCCAAGGCGGTTGCTGGTGGAATGCTGTCTAAAAATAAGCATGTTTCAGCTAGCGGTACTACTGCTGTTGAAGTGGCTAAGACTGGCTCAATAAAAGATTTGATTTTGTGGCTACTTGCCGCAGCTGTATTAATCGGTGCGACTCTAGTAAATCAATACTTACCGGGCTATTGGCAACCTGCCAACGATGTTTGGGTACGTATTGGTATTATTGTCGCACTTGTTGTATTTGCATTAGTCTGTTTGGCGTTAACGCATCAAGGCCGTGCTTTTAAAATATTATTAAAAGACGCTGCTGTTGAGCTTCGCCGAGTGACATGGCCAGGTAAAGACGAAACCTTTCAATATACATGGCAAGTGATTGTCGTGATTGCGATTGCTGGTTTCTTTATTTGGTTATTGGATAACTTTTTTAATTGGTTCGTTGGTATCTTTATCGGTTAATAGCACGTATTAGTGACTATTAGCGAGACATTTACTCATAACAACTTATTTATAATGATCAGGAGCGTGATATGCGTTGGTATATTGTCCAAGCGTTTTCAGGATATGAAAAACAAGTACAACGTTCATTAACTGATCGTATTAATCGTAGTGACTTCGCTGAGTCATTCGGTGATGTATTGGTTCCTACTGAAGAAGTCGTCGAAATGAAAGACGGCAAAAAACGTAAGAGTGAGCGTAAGTTCTTTCCTGGATATGTATTGATCCAGATGGAGATGAACGATAATACTTGGCACATCGTAAAAGACTGCCCTCGTATTATGGGCTTCATCGGTGGTACGCCTGAGATGCCTGCACCGATTACGCAAGTAGAAGCTGATCGCATTTTAAACCGTTTGAACCAGACTGAAACTGACCCACGTCCTAAGACTCTATTTGAGCCAGGCGAAGAGTTGTTGGTTATCGATGGTCCATTTACTGACTTTAAAGGGTTGGTAGAAAAAGTGGATTATGAGAAGTCTAAACTACATCTAACGGTAAACGTATTTAATCGACCTACGCAGGTTGAGCTTGAATTTAGTAAAGTTGAAAAACTAGACTAAATTAGCAAAAAATTCATCAACCGGGGAGCTGTTAGTCAATTAGGTATATACCACGTTGATTTGGCGCTATCACCCATTTAGGAGAGTATCATGGCTAAGAAGATTGATGGTTACATCAAACTGCAAGTGCCTGCAGGCAAAGCAAATCCTTCACCACCTATTGGTCCAGCTTTGGGTCAAAAAGGCGTGAACATCATGGCATTCTGTAAAGAATTTAACGCTGCGACCTCAGGCCAAGAGCCAGGTCTACCGATCCCAACTGAGATCACAGTATACAGCGACAAATCTTTTACCTTCATCATGAAGTCACCACCAGCTGCATACTTACTACGTAAGGCTGCTGGTATTGCTAAAGGTTCAGGTACACCGAACACTGCTAAAGTTGGTAAAGTTGACCGTGCACAACTAGAAGACATCGTTAAGACTAAGAATGCAGATTTAACTGCAGCTGATCTTGACGCTGCTGTCCGTACCATCGCTGGTACTGCACGTTCAATGGGTATTACCGTGGAGGGTGTATAATGTCTAAGCTAACCAAACGTCAAAAAGAAATTCAAAGCCGTATTGATAACGAAAAACAGTACACTATTGAAGAAGCGGTTCAAATCCTAAACGATTTGCCAGCGCTAAAATTCAAAGAGTCTATCGATATCGCAGTAAACTTGGGCGTTGACCCACGTAAATCTGATCAAGTAGTTCGTGGTGCAACCAACCTACCTGCTGGTACTGGTAAAACCAAACGCGTTGCTGTATTCGCTCAAGGCGCTGCTGCTGAAGCCGCTAAAGAAGCTGGTGCAGACATCGTTGGTTTTGAAGACCTAGCAGAGCAAATCAAAGCCGGTAACATGGACTTTGATGTTGTTATCGCAGCTCCAGATGCTATGCGTGTTGTTGGTCAGTTAGGTACTATCCTAGGCCCACGTGGTCTAATGCCTAACCCTAAAGTTGGTACAGTAACGCCAAACGTTGCTGAAGCTGTGACTAATGCGAAAGCTGGTCAGGCTCAGTACCGTGTTGATAAAGCTGGTATCATCCATGCAACTATTGGCCAAGTTGGTTTCACTGCTGATCAAATCGAGCAAAACGCGCAAGCGATTCTTTCTGATCTAAAGCGTGCTAAGCCTGCTACTTCTAAAGGTACTTTCATTAAGAAAATTACCTTGTCTAGCACGATGGGTCCAGGTCTAACGATCGACGCTGTTCCTTATCGTACTGCTAAATAATTAAAGTTTTTATCTTCAAATATTTTGAATGATAAACACAAACAGTTTTTAAAGAATTAGGTCAGCGTAGTATTTGCTACGCTGTCTAAGACCGTAGGTAGAGAGTAGTTTAGAGTCATAGTTAGCGATCTTCGGATAGTTGCTTATGATAATAAGTCACTTTTGTTAATCGACGACAGATGAAAATCTTAGTTGTCCTACGCAGACGGTGGCCCACACAGTTTAAGACACGAGCGAATAGGGCGATAAGATTATTTATAACCTTCAAACTATTACTCAACGTCATTCTGATAACGGTGCCGTAATCAGTCGTTACCAGTAGATGCTTTTTTTATTAATTGAATCCGCTGGTAATGTGTCGTATCAAGTCAGTCTTAGCTTACAGTTTGAGCGCATAAAAACCTTGTTTTTGGCACTTTTATTATAAGTCGATTGATAAGATTAAAGGAGTCAACTTATGGCATTAACGCTAGAACAAAAACAACAAGTTGTGGCTGAAGTGTCTGAAGTTGCTGCTAATGCTTACTCAGCAGTAGCTGCCGAATATCACGGTATTGGTGTTGCACAGCTTACTAAGCTGCGCGAACAAGCTCGTGATAAAGGTGTCGTTTTAAAAGTGGTAAAAAATACACTAGCAAAACGCGCTTTTGAAGGCACTAAGTTTGAGAGCATGTCAGACCGTATGACTGGTCCACTACTTTTGGCTTTCTCTATGGAAGATTTGGGATCTGCTGCTCGAGTCGTTTTCGACTTCAGCAAAGATAACAAAGCTTTAGAGACCAAATTAGTATCAGTCGGTGGTGAAGTTTATGGTCCAGAAGAGCTAGAGCGCGTATCGAAGCTACCAACTCGCGACGAAGCAATCTCTATCTTGATGGCTACTATGAATGCACCAGTGACCAAGCTTGTCCAGACTATGAACGCTGTTCCTGGCAAGTTCGTTCGCACTGTAGCGGCAATCAAAGACGCAAAAGAAGCTGCTTAATTGCTTGTTTTAACGTAACTTTAACATCGCTAATTTTGGTTGCACTTTATTGTCACATTAGGCAAGCAATCAAGGCGATATTAGAATCAATTAATTTTTATCAGATAACGGAGAGTTCTCATGGCACTATCTAAAGATGACGTGTTAAATGCAATCGCTGAAATGTCAGTAATGGATATCGTTGAATTAATCAGCGACATGGAAGAAAAATTCGGCGTAACAGCTGCTGTTGCTGCTGCACCTGCTGCTGCTGGTCCTGCTGCTGCTGCTGCTGAAGAAAAAGACGAGTTTGACGTAGTTCTTGCCAGCTTTGGCGAGAAGAAAGTTGGCGTAATTAAAGCCGTACGTGAAGCTACTGGTCTTGGCCTAAAAGAAGCGAAAGATTTGGTTGAAAGCGCTCCAGCTCCAATCAAAGAAGGCGCATCTAAAGCTGAGGCTGAAGAGTTGAAAAAGAAACTTGAAGAAGCTGGTGCAACTGTTGAACTAAAATAAGTTTAACACTGTACGAAAAAAAGCTGGTAATGCCTTGCATTGCCAGCTTTTTTTTACTATAATTCGTAGCTTGACCTTTTGTGTCTGCCAACATACGTATGCAACATCACGGTGGATACCCATCAAAAGGACAGACGATATACATGCAAGCACACATGCCAGTTTTTGAAATCAGTTAATATGAGCTAAACGTCTGTAGATGTTTGGCATTTTTTTGTGTCTGCATGCTTTCCTATCAACACTATAGTTTATACTGATTCTAAAAGTTATAGTTACCCCGATTATTAATCCTGAAAAAAGCGGTATTCTTAAAAAAGTTGTTGATCATAAGTTGCCTACTTGGTGTGGCATGACTGTCGATATTCAGTCTCATAGACAGTTTGTATGTGTAGGGAACATGGTTCGGTAATAAGTAGTCTAGATGGCAAGTGGTATGGATGCAATCTTAGTAGACATTATTTCCCAGCAATGTATTTGTAAAGTAAGCCTGATAGGCAATGCGTTATAGATTATATAATATTGAATTTTTTGGTTGCAACAGTCATATAGACTGATTCACTTACCATGAATCTAGCAAGCAACGACGAGATTAAGTGAAGTGTGCTAGGTAAGCACTGAAGAGTAAAGTAGTAATTGACAGAAAAGACATGAACTGAACACGAAGACCCGTTTTATATTATCGTTTACGTCGCCATGTTTGCATCGTATTTATGCATACTGGCCACGCTTTTAATTTGTTTCCACGTTTACTGTAAGGACTCTCGATGGCATATTCTTATACTGAAAAAAAGCGTATTCGCAAAAGTTTTGCTGAATTGCCCACTGTAATGGACATTCCCTATTTACTGTCTATTCAAGTAGATTCTTACGAGCAATTTTTGCAAGAGCACAAAAAGCCGAAAGCTCGTGAGAATACTGGTTTGCAAGCTGCGTATTCCTCTATTTTCCCAATTGAGAGTCACTCTGGTAACGCAGAGCTACAATTTGTTGAGTACTATTTAGGCACGCCTGAATTTGATGAGCGTGAGTGTATCTTACGTGGTTCAACGTTTGCTGCGCCTATGCGTGTCAAAATCCGTTTGATCATCAAAGACAAAGACAGCAAAGACAAAGATAGCAAAGCTGCTATCAAAGATATCCGTGAGCAAAGCGTTTACATGGGCGAGATGCCTCTGATGACGGCTAACGGTACTTTCATTATCAATGGTACTGAGCGTGTTATCGTATCTCAGCTACATCGTTCACCTGGTGTGTTCTTTGATCATGATAAAGGTAAGTCGCATTCAAGTGGTAAAGTGCTTTATAACGCACGTATTATCCCTTACCGTGGTTCATGGTTAGACTTTGAATTTGATGCAAAAGATTTAGTATTTGCTCGTATTGACCGTCGCCGTAAGCTACTTGCATCAATTATTCTACGCGCACTTGGTCTAACAACTTCTGAAATCTTAGATTTGTTCTTTGATAAAGTTGCTGTTTATAAAGGCGAAGAGCAGTTTGAGATCGATTTAGTTGCCGATCGTCTACGTGGCGAAATGGCTCAGTTCGATATCGTATCACCTGAAGGTGACGTTATCGTAGAGCAGGGCAAACGTATTAACGCCCGCCGTATCCGTCAGCTTGAAGAAGCAGGTATGACGAAGATTGCTGTGCCTGATGAATATTTGTATGAGCGTATCTTAGCAGAAGATATCGTCGTTAATGACGAAATCATCGCTAAAGCAAACACGCCAATCGATCATGAATTATTGGTTAAATTGAGCGCGTTTGAAGCCAGTGA
The DNA here is from genome assembly GCF_039762275.1 of Psychrobacter proteolyticus. Taxonomy (GTDB): domain Bacteria; phylum Pseudomonadota; class Gammaproteobacteria; order Pseudomonadales; family Moraxellaceae; genus Psychrobacter; species Psychrobacter proteolyticus_C. The sequence continues at coordinate 6,119 of NZ_JBDLOB010000003.1, forward strand.
ATCTATCAAAGAATTCAGCATTCTATTCACCAATGATATCGACCAAGGTAGTTATATTGCTGATACGCTACGTGCTGATAGTACGTCAAGCCGTGAAGAAGCGTTGATCGAAATCTACAAAGTCATGCGTCCAGGTGAACCACCAACGGTCGAAACTGCTGAGAAACTGTTTGAGAGCATGTTCTTTAACGCAGATCGTTATGATTTATCAAATGTCGGTCGTATGAAATTCAACCGTCGTCTTGGTTTAGAATTTGATAACACTGATGATCCTGATATCCAGCGTGAACGCAGTGTATTGACCAACGATGATATCGTTAACGTTCTAAAAGAGCTTATCGAGATTCGTAATGGTCGCGGTGATGTCGATGATATTGATCATCTTGGTAACCGTCGTATTCGTTCAGTAGGCGAAATGGCAGAAAACCAATTCCGTGTTGGTCTAGTACGTGTTGAGCGTGCTGTAAAAGAGCGTTTAAGTTCAGCAGAATCAGACAACTTGTCACCACAAGATTTGATTAACTCTAAGCCAGTAGCGGCTGCGGTTAAAGAATTCTTTGGTTCAAGTCAGTTGTCACAGTTTATGGATCAGAACAACCCGTTGTCTGAAGTTACCCATAAGCGTCGTGTATCAGCGTTAGGACCTGGTGGTCTAACTCGTGAGCGTGCAGGCTTTGAAGTACGTGACGTACATGATACGCATTATGGCCGTGTATGTCCTATTGAGACTCCTGAAGGTCCAAACATTGGTCTGATCAACTCACTAGCAACATTTGCTAAAACCAACAGCTTTGGCTTCTTAGAAACGCCTTATCGCCGTGTGATTGATGGTAAAGTTACTGATGTTATTGAGTATCTATCAGCAATCGAAGAAGTAGGTACTGTTATTGCACAGGCTGATTCTCCGATGACTGAAGATGGCGCGTTATCTGACGAGATGGTCAGTGTACGTAGCTATGGTGAATTTGTTCGTATGCCACCAGAAAAAGTGACGCATATGGATGTATCACCAAGTCAGGTAGTATCGGTTGCAGCAGGTTTGATTCCGTTCCTAGAGCATGATGATGCTAACCGTGCCTTGATGGGCTCGAACATGCAGCGTCAGGCTGTTCCTACGCTACGTGCTGATAAGCCATTAGTAGGTACTGGTATGGAGCGTCACGTTGCTCGTGACTCTGGTGTTTGTGTTATCGCTAAGCGTGGCGGTGTGATTGAAGATGTTGATGCATCACGTATCGTTGTTCGTGTGAACGAAGACGAGATGACTGCTGGTGAAGCGGGTATCGATATCTATAACTTGATCAAATACACGCGCTCTAACCAAAATACTTGTATCAACCAACGTATCATCGTTAACCAAGGTGACGAGATTGCTTTGGGTGATATCTTGGCTGATGGTCCATCAACGGATCTTGGTGAGCTAGCACTAGGCCAGAACATCCGCATCGCATTTATGCCGTGGAATGGTTACAACTTCGAAGATTCAATCTTGTTATCTGAAAAAGTAGTTAAAGAAGATCGTTTCACTACTATTCATATCCAAGAATTGACTTGTGTGGCTCGTGATACCAAGCTAGGTACAGAAGAGATCACGGCTGATATTCCAAACGTTGGTGAAGCAGCACTATCAAGTCTTGATGAAGCAGGTATCGTCTATATCGGTGCTGAAGTTGACGCTGGTGATATTCTAGTTGGTAAAGTAACGCCAAAAGGTGAAACACAACTAACGCCAGAAGAGAAACTACTACGGGCTATCTTTGGCGAAAAAGCGGCTGATGTTAAAGACACTTCACTACGCGTACCGACTTCAAGTAAAGGTACGGTTATTGATGTACAGGTCTTCACCCGTGATGGCGTTGAAAAAGACGCACGCGCAAGAGCGATTGAAAAATCGCAGCTTGATAGCTATCGTAAAGATTTGAAAGAAGAGCTACGTATCTTTGAAGAAGCAGCACGTGGTCGTATTGGTAATCTATTAGATGGCCAAAAAGTCAGCGGCGGTGCTGGTCTAAAAGCTGGTACGGTTATGGCCTTGGCTGATATGAAAGATATGAGCCTTGAGACCTTGCTTGATATCCAACCAGTAGAAGAAGAAATCTCTGAGCGTCTAACGCAAATCGCTGATTACTTGGTTGATAAGCAAAAAGACATCGATGTGAAGTTTGCTGAGAAAAAACGCAAATTGACTGCTGGTGATGATTTACAACATGGCGTACAGAAAATCGTTAAAGTATATCTAGCGGTTAAGCGTCGTATTCAGCCTGGTGATAAGATGGCTGGTCGTCATGGTAACAAAGGTGTTGTATCGCGCATCATGCCAGTTGAAGACATGCCTTATGATGAAAATGGTAATACCGTTGACATCGTATTGAACCCACTTGGTGTACCATCTCGTATGAATATCGGTCAGGTTCTAGAGACGCATTTGGGTATGGCAGCGAAAGGTTTGGGCGAGAAGATCGATGGTATGCTCAAATCTCAAGCAGCAATCAAAGAGCTACGTGACTTCTTGGACAAAATCTATAACCAAGTAGGCGGTGAGCAAGTTGATCTTGATAGCTTAAGTGATGATGACATCATGGCGCTAGCAGACAACTTACGTGGCGGTGTACCGATGGGCACAGCAGTATTTGACGGCGCAAGAGAAAGCCAAGTTAAAGACTTGCTCGAGCTTGCTGGTATGGATCGCGATGGTCAGCAGACGTTATATGATGGTCGTACAGGTCAGAAGTTTGACCGTAAAGTAACCGTCGGCTATATGTACATGCTCAAGCTTAACCATTTGGTTGATGACAAAATGCATGCGCGTTCAACGGGTTCTTATTCTCTAGTAACGCAGCAGCCATTGGGTGGTAAAGCTCAGTTTGGTGGTCAGCGCTTCGGTGAGATGGAAGTGTGGGCACTAGAAGCATACGGCGCGACTTACACGTTGCAAGAAATGCTAACGGTGAAGTCGGATGACGTTGAAGGCCGTACTCGTATGTACAAAAACATCGTTGATGGTGAGCAGTATATGGATCCAGGCATGCCTGAGTCGTTTAACGTACTGACCAAAGAAATCAAATCACTGGGTATTAATATTGAGTTAAAACAAAGCAACTAGCCCGTTGTTTAACTTAGTTGTCCACTAAAGGCAGTCTGCTTTATTGCTGCTGCTTTTAGTGATTTGTCTCAACCCTATTCATTGCCTTCATTCATCTTATCTGCGTCAATGGTACGCTGTCAGATGATTATAAAGATAACGGAGAAGCAACTTGAAAGATTTACTCGATATCATGCAAAGCCCTACCGGCAACGGTAACCAAGAGTTTGATAGCATTCAAATTACTTTAGCCTCACCTGACGTCATCAAGTCATGGTCGCACGGCGAAGTGAAAAAGCCTGAAACCATCAACTATCGCACGTTCAAGCCTGAGCGTGATGGTCTTTTTTGTGCCAAAATCTTTGGTCCAGTAAAAGACTTCGAATGTCTATGTGGTAAATATAAGCGCCGTAAGTTCCAAGGCGTTATCTGTGAAAAATGTGGTGTTGAAGTTACCACTGCTAAAGTTCGTCGTGATCGCATGGGTCATATCGACCTAGCCAGTCCAGTTGCGCATATTTGGTTCCTAAAGTCATTACCAAGCCGCATCGGTCTATTGCTAGACATGACGCTACGTGATATCGAGCGCGTTCTATATTTTGAAAGCTATATCGTTACTGAGCCTGGTCTAACTAGCTTAGAAAAATACCAGTTGCTTGATGACGAAGATTATTACAAAGCGCTTGAAGAGTTTGGTGACGAATTCACAGCCAAGATGGGTGCTGAAGCAGTTCAAGACCTATTAAAAGATATCGATATCGATCTTGAAATTGATGAGCTACGTGAAGCGATTCCACAAACTGGTTCTGAGACTAAGCTTAAGAAGATGTCTAAGCGTCTCAAATTATTAGAAGCATTCCGTGATTCTAATAACAAGCCTGAGTGGATGGTAATGAACATCTTGCCAGTACTACCACCAGATTTGCGTCCTCTAGTACCGCTAGAAGGCGGCCGTTTTGCGACGTCAGATCTAAACGATCTATATCGCCGTGTGATCAACCGTAACAACCGTCTTAAGCGTCTGCTTGAGCTAAGCGCACCTGACATCATCGTACGTAACGAAAAACGTATGTTGCAAGAGTCAGTAGATGCCTTGCTTGATAACGGTCGTCGCGGTCGTGCCATCACTGGTAGTAACAAGCGTCCATTGAAATCTTTGGCAGATATGATCAAAGGTAAGCAAGGTCGTTTCCGTCAGAACTTACTTGGTAAGCGTGTCGATTACTCTGGTCGTTCGGTTATCGTTGTAGGTCCAACACTACGTCTACATCAGTGTGGTCTACCTAAGAAAATGGCACTAGAATTGTTCAAGCCATTTACTTATAACAAATTATTGTCTCATGGTTTAGCGACTACGATTAAAGCTGCCAAAAAGATGGTAGAACGTGAAGAGCCACAAGTGTGGGATATGCTGGCCATGGTTATCCGTGAGCATCCAGTACTTCTTAACCGTGCGCCAACACTTCACCGTTTGGGTCTACAGGCATTTGAGCCAGTATTGATCGAAGGTAAAGCCATCCAATTGCATCCGCTTGTTTGTACTGCATTCAACGCCGATTTCGATGGTGACCAAATGGCCGTTCACGTGCCATTGACGCTAGAAGCGCAGCTTGAATCACGTGCCTTGATGATGTCTACCAACAACATCTTGTCACCTGCGAACGGTGATCCGATCATCGTACCATCTCAGGATGTTGTACTAGGTCTATATTACATCAGTCGCTCGTCTATCAATGCCAAAGGCGAGAGCATGATTTTTGCTACCGTTAATGAAGCATTGCGTGCAATTGGTTCAAACGACTTACATGTAAACGCCAAGATCAAAGTGCGTGTTACTGAGACGCAAATTGACGAAGAAGGTAACGAGACTAAAGAAATCAGTATCAAAGATACGGTTGCTGGTCGTCTACTTATCTGGAACATCATGCCTAAAGGTATGACGTTTGATGAGTGTAACCAGGAAATGACGAAGAAAAACATCTCTCGTTTAATCAACTCTTGCTACCGTAAAGTTGGCGTAAAAGAAAGTGTTATGTTTGCTGACCAATTGATGTATCTTGGTTTTGCTCAGGCAACGCTATCTGGTGTGTCTATCGGTATCGACGACATGGTCATTCCACCACTTAAGAAGCAAATCATTGAAGTGGCAGAAGGCGAAGTTCGCGAAATCGAAGATCAGTTCGAGCAAGGTTTCGTAACTGCTGGTGAGCGCTATAACAAAGTCGTTGATATCTGGTCACGTACCAATGACAAAGTCGCTAAAGCGATGATGGACAACTTGGCAACAGATAAAGTTATTAATGCACAAGGTGAAGAAGACGAGCAGAAGTCATTTAACTCTATCTTCATCATGTCAGATTCTGGTGCTCGTGGTAGTGCGGCACAGATTCGTCAGTTGGCTGGTATGCGTGGTTTGATGGCGAAACCAGATGGCTCAATCATTGAGACACCGATTAAAGCCAACTTCCGTGAAGGTTTGACTGTACTACAGTACTTCATCTCAACTCACGGTGCACGTAAAGGTCTAGCGGATACGGCACTGAAAACGGCTAACTCGGGTTACCTAACTCGTCGTCTAGTTGATGTGGCACAAGATTTGGTTATCACTAGTGATGATTGTGGTACTGAAGAAGGCTTACTCATGAAACCACATATCCAAGGTGGTGAAATCATTGAGAAGCTAGGTGAGCTAGTACTGGGTCGTGTCACTGCTCGTGACGTTACTTATAACGATGATGCTGATAAAGTATTGATTCCAGCTGGTACATTGATCGATGAGTACTGGGTTAACGTCCTTGATAACAACGCAATCGATGATATCTGGGTACGTTCAGTAATTACGTGTGATATCGAACATGGCGTATGTTCACAGTGCTATGGTCGTGACCTTGCACGTGGTCATAAAGTGAATATCGGTGAATCAGTCGGTGTTATGGCAGCTCAGTCTATTGGTGAGCCGGGTACTCAGTTAACCATGCGTACGTTCCACGTGGGCGGGGCAGCGAGCTCAGCATCTGTAGACAACAGCATCTCTGTACGTAATGCTGGTCAAGCGCACTTTGAGAACATGAAAACAGTACAGCATACCGATGGTCACTTAGTCATCGTATCGCGTTCAGCTGAAATCGCATTGACCGATGAGCTTGGCCGTGAGCGTGAGCGCTATAAAGTACCGTATGGTTCAAGCGTACTTGTGAAAGACGAAGAGCAGGTTGAAGGCGGTCAAACTATCGCTAAGTGGGATCCGCATACGCATCCAATCATCACAGAATTTGCTGGTACCGCACGCTTCAGTGACATCACTGACGGTATGACTGCAACAGTGAAGGTTGATGATGCGACTGGTATGAGCTCATTTGAGATTCTAGCCACTCGCGACCGTTCAAGTTCAGCAAAAGACTTACGTCCTGCGATTATCTTGAACACTGACGAAGGCAAAGAAGTGGTTTACTTCTTACCAGCTGAAACTATCATCCGCGTGAGCGATGGTGAAAAAGTAGCAGCAGGTTCGATTCTAGGCCGTGTACCACAAGCGTCTTCTGGTACAAAAGACATCACCGGTGGTCTACCACGTGTTGCTGACTTGTTCGAAGCACGTCGTCCAAAAGATCACGCCATCATGGCAGAAATGACTGGTGTGGTAAGCTTTGGTAAAGAGACTAAAGGTAAGAACCGCTTCATTATTACTAATGAAGATGGCGAAGTACATGAAGAGCTAATCCCAAAATGGCGTCAAATCAACGTCTTTGAAAACGAGACGGTAGCACGTGGTGAAGTGATCGCTGATGGTCCACAGAACCCACATGATATCTTGCGTTTGAAAGGCCAGACTGCACTTGCTGATTATATCGTCAACGAAGTACAGGACGTTTATCGCTTGCAGGGTGTAAAAATCAACGACAAGCACATCGAAGTTATCATTCGTCAGATGCTGCGTAAAGTTGAAATCACTGACGGCGGCGATTCAAGTCACTTCAAAGGTGATCAGGTCGAGTATGCAGATATTAAAGCATTGAATGCGAAGCTAGAAGCGGAAGATAAATTCCCAGTACAGTTTGAGCGTCAATTACTAGGTATCACCAAAGCAAGTCTAGCAACTGAAAGCTTTATCTCAGCGGCTTCTTTCCAGGAAACAACCCGTGTACTAACTGCGGCTGCTGTGACTGGTAAAGTGGATGAGCTACGTGGTCTGAAAGAAAACGTGGTTGTTGGTCGCTTGATTCCTGCAGGTACTGGTCTTGCTTATCATAAGGCACGTAAAGAAAAAGCAGATCAGAAGCTACAAGATAAAGATTTGAATGCAGCGTTTGACATGACTGCAAGCACTGATAGCAAAGACTTTGCAAGCTTCGACGAGGCATTTGCTCAAGAGTTAAATCAAGATAATTAATCGTATTAAGTATCCTGATTCATTCTTAATTTGATAAAAAAGCCAGCCTAAGTTGCTGGCTTTTTTGTGCGTATAAAAAACTGAGAAAGGCATGGTGCTATCATCTAAAAAAATAGTACACTGGAAATATGCTCTAATTCACTATTCATAAAAGGATAATTAGCAAATGGCAGGTAAAACTCGCGTCGCCAAATATCAAGCAGATCGAACCAATCAAAAGTTATATTTCTGTCGTTTATCTTGCCAATCTGCAGGAAGTACCAATGACAAACAGTTATACCAAGCACACTGTGAGACTGCCATTTTTCACTTGCATGGTGCTTTATTGGCATTCATTCAGGAGCTCGGTCATTTCTATAGCCTAAATATGACGGCGCCAACTTTGCTCGATATTGAGCAAGCATTGAACGAGCGAACCCAAGTATCTCCTGAGATTCAGCGTCTGCAGCAACTGCAACAGCAAGGTTTTATCGCCAATATAGAGCGTGCTTATCAGCGTTGTCTTTATGCGGTACCGCCAGATACTATCGTCGATGAAGCGCTAAGCAGTCATTCAGCGTCACCAGACTTGATTGTCAATGTTGTCACCTTATCCAATCAATGGCTGCCTGATGAGACCACAATACGAGAATGGCGCAATCAGCTTTTGGAGCTGATTGAACAACTGCGTGCAGGTATGGTCGAGTTCTAATAGGAAGTAAACTAGAAGATTTATTTTTTGATAGCTATTTATTGAACCACTTGAAAGTATGATTAAGTAGGGTAGGGCATAGTCTACAGCGTATAAAAAAGGCTTATTCAATCATTATTGAATAAGCCTTTTTCTTATTAACTAAAAATTGTCTTGTTTGTTACTCTGGCATCGGAGGCATACTTTCAACGGGTGTCACCGTTAATGGATTTTCCGGTACGCTGTCATCACTACGATTGCTACTTGGTTTCGTTGATGGTGAAGTGCTCGTCTCCTCAGTAGGCTCTGGAACCGAAGGCTTACGCTGCTGGGTTTGAGTCTTGACTGGTTTTGCTGATTTATTAGCGCCATCATTAACTAGGACACCATCATCAGTCATCTCTATGATACTTTGCTGTTGCTTTTTGGATTTTGAGCGGTTATTGATAGATACCCATTGGCTTGGCGTGTCTTTCAGCTGAGCTTTCATAAAGTCCATCCAGACTGGCAGTGCTGCCACACCACCATATTCACGCCGGCCCATAGTAGATGGTTGGTCAAATCCCATCCATACTACTGTCGCATTGGTAGGATGGAATCCAGCAAACCACGCATCTTTGGCCTGATTGGTGGTACCAGTTTTGCCACCGATATCATTGCGACCTAATGCCTTTGCTCTTACCGCTGTACCGCGTTGGACTACATCGCGTAGTATATCTGCCATCTCAAAAGCGACTCTAGGTTGCAGGATGCGTGGTGCTTGTTTGGCCCTTACATATTGTACGGCAGGCGCTTTTAGGCGGTCTGATTGTGGACCTGCGTTATATACCGTTAAATCAAGCTCTTTATCTGTTGTTTCGCTATCATCATTGCTTTCTGATGATGAATTATCGGGAGTTATTTCATTAGTACTATCATCAAGCGCTTCAATTGACTTCTCATACTCTTTAACTAAGCTGCTATTAACCTTTTCAAGTTTTTCGTTAAAGCATAGTGCACATGCTTGACGTGGATTTGCCTGAAACAACAGCTCGTTTTTATAATTGTAAATTTGTTCAATAAAGTAAGGTTGGACACGATGACCACCATTCGCGAAAGTTGAATAAGCCGTGGCCATTTGTAATGGTGTGGCTTGTCCGGCTCCAAGTGCTAATGATAGTGTTGTTGGTAGCTTTTCTTTATCAAGACCGAATTCATCTAATAGGTTGCGCGTACTTGAGATACCGATAGCTTGTAACAAGCGAATAGATACGAGGTTACGCGACAAATATAAACCACGACGTAAAGTGATATCACCTAAGAAACGTTCATCAGAGTTTTTCGGTTTCCAGTCACCTACTTGAATAGCTCGGTCAGAAACGATGGTATCTGAACGATAACCTTTTTCTAAAGCAGCGGTATAAACAAGTGGCTTAATGGTTGAGCCAGGTTGACGCCAGCCTTGTAAGGCGCGGTTGAATTTACTGTGGTTAAAATCAAAGCCACCAACCAATGCATTGACAGCACCAGTCTCTGGATTCAACGAAACCAAACTGCCTTGAATTTTAGGTATTTGACCTAGTTGCCAATTGCCATTCGAAGTAGGTATCACACGAACGATATCGTTTTTCTTAACGACTTGACTGGCATTGCTAGGGTAATAACCAATACGGTCAGCAGAAATATATTTACGTGCCCATTTCATACCAGACCAATTAACGGTCACTTCTTCGCCGGACTGCAAGACTGCATCAAAACTACGAGAATTGACTTTAGTCACCTTGGCAGGAGACATATTGCTGTAACGTCGGAAGTTTTCGAGAGGCTCATCATTTGCTTCAGCCCCACGCCAACCATGGCGATGCTCATAGGCAATTAAACCTGTTACTACTGCTGCTTCGGCATCTGTTTGTGCTTTACTATCTACTGTGAGACGTACGCGCCACCCACCGTGCATGACTTGATCACCATAACGTTCGACTAAAGAAGCGCGCGTCATTTCTGCCAAATAAGGCATATTTACATCGAGCTTTTCTTTGTATAGGTTGATACCGATAGGGGAGTTGACCGCTTCATCATACTGAGCTTTGGTAATATAGCCAAGCTCATGCATGCGTCCAACGATCCAGTTACGGCGAGTCAGTGCACGGCTAGGATTGGCAACAGGATTGTATTTAGAAGGGGCTTTTGGTAGACCTGCTAACATCGCCATTTCAGCAATGGTTAGATTGTCTAATGACTTACTATAATATTTTTTGGCCGCAGCGCGAATGCCATAGGCGCCTTCACCCAGATAGATCTTATTGACATATAGTGTCAAGATATCGTTTTTACTCAGTTCGTCTTCGATCTTACGCGCCAAAAACAACTCTGTTAGTTTACGGTTTAAAGTACGTTCTGGACTTAAGAAATAGTTTTTAGCGACCTGCATCGTAATGGTAGAGCCACCGGTTTGACCATCGTCATCAGTGACTGCTTCGGTGACAGCGCGACCAAGACCTTTAATGCTAATTCCGCTATGCTGAAAGAAAGAAGCATCTTCGGCCGCTAAAAAAGCATGAGTTAAATCTTCAGGAATGTCTTCAAAACTAACTGGTAACGATAAACGATTGCCGTATTGGCCGATTAATTTATCATCACTACTATAAATCTGTAATGGCATTTCTAATTTGGCTGTTTTAATCTCTTGCGTACTAGGTAGGGTCGGCGATAGATACATAGCCATCCCATAAAAACCAATAGGTACAGCAAGTGCTAGAACAACTGCCAATGCTAGGCAAGCGATAAAGAGTCCCACCAAAAAGCGAATGAGACGAGCGGTAGCATTTGTTTTGGCCATAATAAGACTTATTAGTTAGAATTTGTAGCAGACAATATTATTATACATTGAACAAAATAGGCAGGTCATAATAAATGTGTAAGTTGGCCTTAATATATTTTTAAATGCTTGAATCTATCAATTAAGTAAAGTATTGTATTGAATTATTACAAATAACTACCAGATTGTACACTTAATATAAGGTATAGAGCTAGTGAGGCTATTTACTTCCAAAAGTCGACATTTGATTGGCGTGGATATTTGTGCCACTTCAGTAAAGTTGGTTGACATACAGCGTCAGCAAGGCATGTTCCACCTAAAATCTTATGGTATTGAAAGACTACCGGAAGGTATCGTGGTCGATAAGATTTTAGTAGATACAGAAGCTGCCGGTAATATTATAACGAGCTTGGCAAGACGCTGCCAAGTCGCGGGTAGCAATGCTGCGACCGCTGTTTCTGGCTCTGCAGTGATTACTAAAATCATTGATATGGATATGACACTCAGCGATGTGGAGCGTGAAGCGCAAATACGTTTGGATGCCGACCAATACGTGCCTTATCCATTAGAAGACGTCAATCTAGATTTTGAAGTATTAGGACCGTCTTTGGTTAGTGAAGATATGGTTCAGGTGTTGCTTGCTGCTTCTCGTTCAGAAAACGTCGACCAACGTGTCGATGCTTTAGCCTTTGGTGGCCTACAAACGAAAGTCATGGATATCGAGTCTCATGCAATCGAGCGTGCATTTGGATTGATGGTAGATAGCCTACCAAATGTACCAGAACTAGTAGCGTTGGTAGATATTGGCCACAATCAAACCACATTATACATCGCTAAGAATGGTGAGTTTATTTATAGTCGTGAGCAGTTATTTGGTGGTGCTCAGCTGACCGAGGCAATACAAAATCGCTATGGCCTGTCAGCAGAAGAAGCGACACTAAGCAAACGCGAACGTACCTTACCTGATGATTATTATCCTGAAGTACTGACCCCTTTTATAGAAAATACCATTCAACAGATCACTCGCTCTTTACAGTTTTATTTCTCATCAAGTCAATATAGCAGTATCGATCATGTGGTGCTTGCAGGAGGCAGCAGCTCTATTGCAGGTCTCGCTGGTATGGCACAACAAAAGCTGGGTGTAACTGTCAGTGTTGCTAACCCTTTTATCAATATGACTATTGCACCAAATATCGATAATGAGCAATTGGCAGTTGATGCGCCAAGCTTAATGGCTGCATGCGGTCTTGCGTTAAGGAGCTTTGACTAATGGCTCGTATTAACCTTTTACCTTGGCGACAAGAAGAGCGTGAACGTCGTAACAAAGAGTTTATGACTCTAATAGTGGCGGTGACATTACTGACGCTATTAGCAGCCTTTGCTTCATGGAGTTATTTTAATAATGAACTTGATGAACAGCTTGATGCCAACGCATTGATCGAACAAGAAAACACTCGCTTAGACACCGCATTGACCGAGATTGACAGTTTAGAGCAGCGCCGTGAAGACATTATTTCACGCATGCAAGTCATTCAAGACTTGCAGGGGCGACGTCCTGTGCCTGTACGTTTATGGGATGATCTCGCTAAAGCTATCCCACCAGCACTTTATCTAAATAACCTTAAACGTGAAGGCGATGTCCTAACTTTGACAGGCTTAGCGGACAATCCAAACATTGTGTCCAGTCTAATTCGTAACCTTGATAACAGTAAATGGATGGGCAACTCAGCAGTAAGTAACATTCAGCAGAATATTAGCGCTTATGAAGCTGCTCCAGTCCTCAACAATACGGTTAATACTGGTGAGCAGGCGCGACCTGTTTATCCTGAAGACAGTTACGTACAGTTTGTAGTAACGACTAGAGTACAATCGGAAACTCCGACTGCTGCTGATACCGATACTGGTCTAGGAGGTGCGTTATGAAGCTTATCCGCAAAAAGAGCCTCTCTAAAACCAAAAAATCTGCTTTAAAGCCAAAAAAGCAATTCGATTTAAATGAGTTTCGCCGTAGTTTTGAGTCGCTAGATTCAGAAAACTATGGCAGTTGGCCACTACCTGTAAAGGTGACAGTGATTGGTCTTATCATTACCTTCATCGCAGCGTTGTCATGGGCATTACCCATCAGCAGCAAAATTGACGAGATCAATGCGGCTGAAAGCCAGCAGCAGACCTTGCTCGATAGTTACCGTGAAAAAGAGTCGCGCGCTCGTCATTTAAAAGCGTATCAGGCACAAGTTGTCCAAATGGAAACTGAATTTAATACTTTATTGGATCAGTTGCCGAAAGATACGCGTGTGTCAGAATTGGTAGAAGGCATAAACATGACAGGCGTTGGTAGTAATATCCGTTTTCAGGATATTTCAGTAGAGCCTGAAATTGAAAATGAATTCTTTATTGAGCAGCCAATACGTATTGCTGCGTTAGGTGAATACCATCAGTTTGGTAGCTTTATCAGCGGTCTTGCTGCACTGCCTCGAATTATTACGATGCATGATTTTGAAGTCAGCAATCCACAGCCTACATTGGATGTTTTGCCAGAGCTTAACTTAGTCTTGCAAACTAAGACCTATCGCTCTAAAGAAGCGGCTCCTGAAGGTGATGCAGCCGCTGCTACTGATGCAAATGCAGGAGGCAACTAATGAGTATTCAAAGAATGCCCATGCTATTGGTTTTAAGTGTCGCTGTTTTATCTATGACAGGGTGTAGTGACCGTATAGGTATGGCAGAGCAGGCAATGACTGATATCCGTAACCAGCCTGCACAGCCTATTGAGCCGCCGCCTAAAGCCGAACTGGTAGAGGATTTTGTGTATAGCGCTAGCTCGCAGCGTAGTCCATTTTTACCACCGAGTTTAGTCAATGTACAAGGCCCGACCACTTCTATAGATGGTGTACGACCAGATATCAACAGAATCAAAGAACCGCTTGAGCAGTATGAGCTGTCGCAATTGGTCTTCCGAGGTGTGGTGATTTCGCCCGAAGGTCAGCGATATGCATTGATACAACGTCCAGATGGTTCGGTTGCGAGTGTTAAAGTAGGCGATTATCTTGGATTGAATGACGGCCGTATTGTTGAAATCACGCCGACCCAGGTTAACTTGATTGAAATTGTGCCAGATAGCCGCGCAGGGTTTGTAGAAAAACCCCAGTCGCTGGTATCCCCTATAAGCTAAGTCGGCAGATTTTTTGAGGAATAAATAATGACAGTACGCAATAACAAGGTAATGATGATGAGCAACCGCATGTCTTCTGCTTTTGCCATTTCAGCACTGGCAGTCAGTATGGTGGCTGTGACTAATAGTGCTCATGCTGCACAGCGCATCGATAATGTCTCTGTAGTACAGACCGCACCTGCAGTGACGCAAATGCGTTTGGGGTTTACAGGATTGCCAGTATTGCCTGCAGCCTATCAGCTTGATGATCCTAGTCGCTTAGTCCTAGATTTTGAACAAGTACAGAATGGGCTTGCTAGCCGCTTTAACGAATACAACATCGGTGCGATCAATGACGTTACTACACTCAGCAGTGACAGTACCACGCGCCTTATTGTTGGTTTAAAAGAGTCAGGAAATTATACGACGGCGATTGAAGGCAACGATTTATTGCTAACCATCACTGACCCTAATCGTCCTGTCATTACCAGCGACCCGATTCAAGATGTACTTAATAACAATAATAGTATGACAACGACTGCAGTCATTACGCCTATTGTTGAGAGCTCTACTGTACCAGTGGCACCTATACGTACCACGAGCAAGGTTGTGGTGAAGAACGAAGTACCAGCTGATACGATGGTGGTCAGAGTCAATCCGCTTTTGAACCCTCAATTGGCCGCTTCACAAGTAAGCAAACAGTATAATTATGATGGGCTAAGCGCAGTCAATTTTTCAGCAGGTAACGATGGTGGCGGTAACGTCAGTATGGTACTGGCCAACGAAGCTATTCCAGTAGATGTGCAGCGTCAAGGTAATAAACTTGTCGTACGTTTGACTGGTAGTACGGTTCCAAGAAACTTACTGCGCCGATTGAATATTAACAGTGGCCTTGTTGGTAGTATTGATACTAAAAACCAAGGACAGAATGGCGTCGTCACCATTAATTTGAATGATGATTATGAATATCAAGCCTACCAATCAGGTAACCAGTTAAATATTGGTATTAAAAAGCCCGAGCTATTACGTGAGCCGACGTTGGAAGAAAGAGTCTATAGTGGTGAACCGCTATCTATGGAATTCCAAGATGTTGAGGTTCGTAGTGTCTTAGATATTTTGGCGCAGTTTACTGAGATGAATATCGTGGCAAGTGATTCCGTTGCTGGTAACATCACTTTGCGTTTGATTAACGTTCCTTGGGATCAAGCCCTTGATATTATTTTGAAAAGCAAAAACTTGGGCAAGCGTGAGAATGGTAATGTGATTTTGGTGGCGCCTTCTACTGAGCTCGCTGAGCAAGAAGCACGTGAATTAGAAGCGCAGCAAGCTGTTCAATCTTACGCACCTCTGCGTACTGAGTACATTCGTTTAAGCTATGCAAAAGCACAAGATGTCTTAACGCTTATTTCGCAAGGTAGCGGCGCGACCGGCAATAATAGTGGCCTATCAAATCGTGAGGATAATAATACGTTGTTATCCAATCGTGGGACGGTAACGGTTGACGAACGTACCAATACTTTGATTATTAAAGACGTTGCTGACAGTATCGAAAACATTCATAAATTAATTAGCAAGATTGATATTCCTGTTCGTCAGGTCATGATTGAAGCACGTATCGTCAGTGCAACTGATAGCTTCAGTAAAGAGATTGGTGTTCGTTGGGGTATCTTGTCAAACGGTGCAGCTAATAACCGCAGCTTGTTGGTTGGCGGTAGCGATCAAACCTTATGGGATTTGAAAGATTTTGATGTAGAGACGACGACCGTTAATGGTCAAACAGTCTCTTATCCTTCTTATGACATTACTCGTCCTGATAACCTAAACGTTGATTTAGGTGTTTCTAACCCAGCGGGTAGTATCGCCTTTGGTTTGCTCAGTATGTCTGATGTAATGTTAGATCTTGAATTATCAGCACTGCAAGCGGATAACCGCGGTGAAGTTATTTCTACACCTAAGATTTTGACGGCGGACAAGCAAACAGCAAAGGTCTCTTCTGGTACTCAGATTCCGTATCAGGAAGCGTCAGCCAGTGGTGCGACGACAACCAGCTTTAGAGAGGCTGCATTAAGTCTAGAAGCGACACCAAACATCACACCTGATGGTAAAATTGGTTTGCAATTGGTCATTACCAACGGCACGCCGACAATCATTAATAATCAGGTTGCCATCTCTGAGGATTCTATATCAACCAATGTTATTATTGAAGATGGTCAGACAGTGGTGTTAGGCGGTGTCTTCAAAAACCGTACCAATAACGGTGTAGATAAAGTACCTTTCCTAGGAGACTTGCCTTATATCGGTCGTGCCTTCCGTCGCGATGTACGTAGTAATAACAAAGAAGAGCTACTTATCTTTGTGACCCCAAAGCTTATTAATGATGGTACGAGTCGTCTGAACTAATCATAAATTGTTTAGCTAGTTACTAAAAAAAGTAAGCCATAGTGCTTACTTTTTTTGTGCGCGAAATTAGTGGTTTTAGCGTTGTAATATCTATGTATGTACCGATGAATGATACACTCTAAATTTTACTCACAATAATCACGGCTCATTACTAGCCAGAATAACGATGACGTTGTATCATACCTAATTTAGCTGAGTAAGTATTATGGGGCAGGAATTACCGTCGGTGTTTTTAGTGGGTCCGATGGGAGCAGGGAAGACGACAATCGGAAAACTGCTTGCCAAGCAGTTAGGTCGCACTTTTGTAGACAGTGATTGGTATATTGAATCGCAGACAGGTGCTGACATTGCTTGGATATTTGCCAAAGAAGGCGAGGCAGGTTTCCGTGAGCGTGAAACGCGTGCCATTGATGAATTGACCCAAAACTCTCAAATCGTATTAGCGACCGGTGGCGGTGCAGTCATGTGTGCTGAAAACCGAGAGTTCCTAAAACAGCGTGGCATCGTCGTTTATCTTAATGCACCTGTCGAGGTGCAGCTGGCACGTACCTCTAAGGACAAGTCTCGACCATTATTGCAGCAGCCTAATCCTAGAAAAATATTGCAAGATTTGTATAGTGCTCGCGATCCACTCTATCGCCAAGTCGCCCATATTATTATGCCTACTGGTCACACGTACCCACGCCACATGGTCAATCAATTGATGCAGCAGCTAGAATCATTCGTCGATTGCACTACCGACGCATCAGCGCATCAAGAAGATTAGTAATAGACTGGCAACTACGATTGATATGCAGACTCAATTACTTTTACCTCATCGAAAATGCTTTAGGAGTATCACATGGTAATGCCGTTTCATGATGGCCTAATAGTTCATACGCAAAGTCATGATTATCCTATTGTCATTACTGAACAATCTGCGACTGAACAATCTGCGACTGAGCATAGCAGTATGGCGAAGCAGATCATGCCTTATATCAGTGGCCTTCAGGTTTTGATTGTCACTAATGATACTGTGGCACCTTTATACTTAAAAGCATTAGAAGATGAGCTAGCAGGACAGTTTGTGGTAAAGGTGTGCGTATTGCCAGATGGTGAACAATACAAAAATCAGGCAAGTATTGATCAGATTTATGATGCGCTGATGACAGAACACTTCAATCGCGATGTGACACTTATTGCTCTTGGAGGTGGTGTAATCGGTGATATGACTGGCTTTGCTGCTGCTAGCTTTATGCGCGGTGTCAATTTTATTCAAATTCCAACGACGCTATTGTCACAAGTAGATTCTAGTGTTGGTGGTAAAACGGGTATCAATCATCCGCAAGGTAAAAATATGATTGGTGCTTTTTGGCAGCCGCAAATGGTACTTGCTGATATGAGTACGCTTAAGACACTGCCTGCGCGTGAGTTGTCGGCTGGAGTGGCCGAGATTATTAAATATGCCCTTATCATGGATGAGGCGTTTCTAACGTGGCTTGAGGCAAACTTGCCTGCAATGATGGCGCTTGACTTGGCAGTACTTGGTGAAGCTGTAAAGCGCTGCTGTCAGTACAAAGCCGATGTAGTGGCACAAGACGAAAGAGAGTCCGGTGTGCGCGCGCTATTGAACTTTGGTCATACTTTTGGTCATGTGATTGAAACACATGAAGGCTATGGTAATTGGTTGCATGGCGAAGCAGTAGCGGCTGGTATGGTACAAGCAGCTGAGCTATCGCAAAAGATTGGCTGGTTAACTGATGATGAAGTTGTACGTATTAAGCGTGTTTTAGAATTGGCAAACTTACCTATTACGCCACCAGCTATTGGTGTAGACACTGCTCTAAATTTAATGGGCCACGATAAAAAAGTGAAACACGGACAAATCCGCCTAATTTTGTTAAAATCAATAGGCGATGCGGTAATGACTAATGAGTTTGACAGCCAGTTATTACATGAAGTTTTGTCAAAACATAGCGCATAACGTCTCAAGAATTTATCGTTTATATATTTATACTAAAATCTCGTACTTATAGCCAACTGGTTAGCTGTACCTCTGTTTGAATAAGCATTTATACCATGCTGTAAAACATGTGTTTACCAAGGACCGCCTCATGGCAACATCAAAAACAAAAACGCGAACTGCTAGCCAATCATACAGTCGTCAAGCACTGATTTGGCTAATAGTGACCCTACTTTTAGGGGTGGTCACAGCGTTAGTATGGATGTTTAGTCAAACGCCAGCCATGGGTGCCAAAATTGAAAATGCACCGATATCAGCGCCAGAGATTTTGAATGAAGAGTTTGAACAACCACTAAAAGTCGAATCGCTACATGAGCTAGATACGGATGTACAACCGATTAACTTTGATGCAACGATTCGGGATTTGCGCGATTATCCGGACGAGTTCAAAGACAAGCGTTATCTGCTGGCTAATAAAGGCAAGTGGACTGTTCAAGTAATGAATGTCGCTGAAAACGATGTGATTGTTAGTTATTTAGAAGGTCGTCAAGATCGCGATAAATTCGCTTATTTCCGTTATCTTGATGATGAAAAACAAGTCCGTTATATGCTGACTTATGGAATTATGAGTAGCCCGCAAGAAGCGGTAGGAGCCGCAAAGCTAATAGACTTTAAGTTACCTACAAACGTACGTGTACTGCCAGAAGAGATTAATCGGTATGTCAGTATCATTGATAATTATGAGCGTCCTGACCCAGTAAAAGATCTAAGTACAAAACGTACACGTGCCGTCGATTTAAAGCCTACTAAGCGCGAAGTGCCTGCTCGTTTGCAAGAAGAAGCTGATGACGCCGCTGCTCAATCAGCTAGTACTAACAGTAATCGAGGTAACCAAGAAAGCGCTAATAGTAGCAGTACTCAAGAGAGTATTCGTCAGTCGGTAGATACCTCTGCCACATTATCTGTTAGCGAAGAGCGTACAGTTGGTGGTGAGACGCAGACAATATCTGAATCATCGCCAAAAGACGAAAACAACGCAAGTAAGCCTGCGCCAGAAAACAAAAAGCCTGCGGCACCGGCGGAGAACGCTACTAGTAAAAAGCCACCACTCGTGCCAACGCCTAAGCCCCCTAGTAGCACAAACAACAATTCAAATGCTAATGGCAAAAGTGCTAACGCTAATCCTCCCAAAAATAATAGCGACAGTATAAAAGCGCTAATAGAAGATAAGAGTAATTAATTTTTGCTTGATTAATTAAACCCACTAGCTATTTGGTTAGTGGGTTTTTTTAGCACTATACAAAAAAGTTTTATCGTCATGATAAACGGCAAGCTACTATTGTTAAGTATTATCAAAGCCTTTTGCTAACTGTCATTTATATGGTTTGCATTAAAATTTTAATAGCAGTTATATTTGTCTCATAACCAATAGTAATAAGTCCTCTTACAATTTATGGCTGATGAATCGATAGAAAAGACTAGATTTTTCGACAATCATTAACTAATATAACTGTGGGCGACGTTCTGTATAGTTATCGTAAAAAATGTCTATTTAACAACTATTTAGCGGTTTTTTCTTAGTTTTAGAGTTCTTTACTAAATATTATTGTCTCAAGCGCGGTTACTTACTATCTATAATAAGGTTATCGTAAGTGACGCAACCTCTCTTATTGTCACTCTTTTTAGGGTAAACAAAGTGCTTGAATACAGAGCGTCAGATATTCAAGATAAACAAGTGCACCGTTATTAAGTCATTGTATGCTTAGCTCTAAATGCTAAACATGACAATATAACAAATGATGCTTAAATGGATGGCATTAGGTATCACTGATTGAGTAACTGGCATTTAAGGGCGTAAATTCTCCCGTTGCCAAGGGCTGCTACTTACTATCTTTTGATACACGGACCACATGTCAAGACATCAGCTAATGACCAGGAGGGTCAAGGGTTTTACTTTCTCTTAGAGTATGATGTCTATCGAGCATTGCACTATTTGCCAATTCGAACACACGAATATCCACTATCAGCCCGTTCTGCTTACGGGTACCAACTTATACTCCGCATTGGAAATGTAAGTTGCCCGTCTACTTAAAAGGACAAGCTATGTCAATGATTTCCTCACAAACACACCTGGCCACGCCAGATGATTTTTCTGATAATTGCGGTTTTGGCCTAATTGCCCATATTGAGGGTGAAGCGAGCCATGATTTGGTAAAAACTGCCATTCATAGTTTAAGTTGTATGACACATCGCGGCGGTGTTGCTGCTGACGGTAGAACTGGTGATGGTTGTGGCTTACTATTAGCGACGCCTACCGATTTCTTTAAACAGATTGCTGACGAGCAGCAATTTGCCATTACGGACAACTTTGCTGTCGGTATGGTGTTCGTTAATTTAGATAGCGATAAAGCCAAGCATAGCCAACAAGTGTTAAGCGATGAGATTACCGCCCAAGGATTAGAAGTGGCTGGCTGGCGCAATGTACCACTTGACCTGAGTATTGTTGGTGAGATTGGTCGTGAGACATTGCCAGACTTTAAGCAAGTGTTCGTTAATGCGCCAGATGATCTAGCTGCTGATGACTTCAACCGTAAGCTGTTTGTTGCACGCAAAAAAGCAGAGCAGCGTTTGACGGATGATGAGCTATTTTACGTCTGTTCATTGAGTTGTCAGACCATTATTTATAAAGGCTTGGTAATGCCTTCAGACTTGCCAGCGTTTTTCTTGGATTTGCAAGATGAGCGTTTGGCGTCACATATCGTAGTCTTCCATCAGCGTTTCTCAACCAATACCTTGCCGCGCTGGCCACTGGCACAGCCATTCCGTTATCTTGCGCACAATGGTGAGCTCAATACCATTACAGGTAACCGCAACTGGTCTAAAGCTCGTACGCCAAAGCTAAAATCAGACAAACTGCCTAACTTGAATGAGCTGACACCACTTGTAAATAGTACCGGCTCAGATTCATCTAGCTTAGATAACATGCTCGAAGTGCTTATGTCTGGTGGTATGAATCTGTTCCATGCAATGTCTATCTTGGTACCGCCAGCGTGGCAGAATGTTGATAGCATGGATATGGATCTACGTGCGTTTTATGAGTTTTACTCACAGCATATGGAAGCGTGGGACGGTCCAGCAGGGCTAGTCATTCAAGATGGACGCTATGCGGTCTGTATGCTCGATAGAAACGGTTTGCGCCCGTCACGTTGGGTAACCACTAAGAACGGCTATATCACTGTTGCATCAGAAGTTGGCGTTTGGGATTATGAGCCACAAGACGTGTTAGCAAAAGGTCGCGTTGGACCTGGACAAATGCTGGTCATTGATACGTTGACTGGTCAAATTTTAGATACGACGGCTATTGCAACTTTACTAAAAACGGCGCATCCATATCGCAAATGGTTGCGTGAAGAAGCAACGCGTGTTCGTGATGATGAACGTCTAGAAGAAACGTTGGCAACGCAAGCGTGCCGCGGTGATAAGCTCAAAGCGCTACAAAAGATGTATCACATCACCAATGAAGAGCGCACAGAAATCATTCGCCCTAATGCTGAAAATGGTCAAGAACCAGTCGGCTCAATGGGTGACGATACGCCAATGGCTGTATTGTCGCAGCAAATTCGCCATGTCGGTGATTTCTTCCGTCAACAGTTTGCACAGGTAACCAATCCGCCAATCGATCCATTACGTGAATCAATCGTAATGTCATTGCAGACTTGTTTAGGCGCTGAGACTAACGTGTTCGCGCCATCTGCGAGAGATGCTCATCGTATTATTTTGTCATCGCCAGTATTGTCAGCTAGCAAGATGCAGCAGCTTGAAACCTTGGATGATCCAGCGTTCAAGATGGCTCGTATTGATCTAAACTATGACCGTACTCTAGAGCTATCTGATGCTATCGTGGCTATTTGTGAGCAAGTGGCAGATAACATTCGCTCAGGTAATACGTTGATTGTCTTGTCTGATAAAGATATCGATGCAGACAAAGTACCCGCCAATGCCATTATGGTGACTGGTGCTGTGCATCATTATCTAATCGCGCAAGGTATTCGTACCGATGCTAACTTAATCATTGAGACGGGCCTTGCCCGTGACTCGCATCAAATAGCGGTATTGATCGGCTTCGGTGCAACTTGTGTCTATCCATATCTAGCATATGATGTCATTGATGATTTGGTCGCTACTGGTGAGTTACTTGGTGATCCGATTCAAGCCCGTGTTAATTTCCGCAAAGGCTTGGATAAAGGTTTGCTAAAAATCTTATCAAAAATGGGTATCTCTACCATTGTTTCTTATCGTGGCGCGCAGTTGTTTGAAGCAGTAGGCCTATCAGAAGAAGTCGTCAATTTGTGCTTTAAAGGCGTACAAAGTCGTATCAAAGGCGCTACCTTTGCAGACCTTGCTACTGATCAAGCACAATTGGCTGCCAATGCGTTTAAGCGTCGTGCCCCTTTAGATCAGGGCGGTCTGCTTAAGTTCGTCTTCAATAAAGAGTACCATGCCTTTAACCCTGATGTGATTAACAGCTTGCATACCGCGGTACGTACAGGTGATTACGATAATTACCGCAATTATGCCGATCTAGTTAATAGCCGTCCGGTCGCGACTTTACGTGATTTATTGCAACTGAAAACCGATAACAGTATCGATGTCAATGACGTAGAAGATATCTCTGAAATCTTGACGCGTTTTGACTCAGCTGGCATGTCATTAGGGGCGCTATCTCCTGAAGCGCATGAGTCCATTGCGATGGCTATGAATACCATCGGTGGTCGTTCAAACTCTGGTGAAGGCGGTGAAGATCCTGCGCGTTATGGCACATTGCGCAACTCAAAAATAAAGCAAGTTGCCTCTGGTCGTTTTGGGGTAACGCCTGCCTACCTTCGTTCCGCTGAAGTCATGCAGATTAAAGTAGCCCAAGGTGCGAAGCCTGGTGAAGGTGGGCAATTACCTGGTGGTAAAGTCAATGCGCTGATTGCACGCTTACGTTATTCAGTACCAGGTGTGACTTTGATTTCACCGCCACCGCATCATGATATTTATTCTATCGAAGATTTGGCACAGCTGATTTTTGATTTAAAACAAGTCAATCCAGATGCATTAGTATCGGTTAAATTGGTCTCACGTCCAGGTGTTGGTACGATCGCGACAGGCGTTGCAAAAGCCTACGCCGATTTGATTACTATTTCGGGCTATGACGGTGGTACGGCAGCGTCTCCGCTATCGTCTATCCATCATGCAGGCTCGCCATGGGAGTTAGGTTTGGCTGAGACTCATCAGTCTCTACGAGTGAATGGGTTACGTGATAAGGTACGTGTTCAGACTGACGGTGGTCTAAAAACAGGACTGGATGTAGTAAAAGCTGCTATCTTGGGTGCAGAAAGCTTTGGCTTTGGTACCACGCCAATGATTGCAGTTGGTTGTAAGTACCTACGTATCTGTCATTTAAATAATTGCCCGACAGGGGTTGCTACTCAAAAAGCCAAGCTGCGTGATGAGCATTTCATTGGCGAAGCAGAAATGCTGATTAACTTCTTTAAGTTTGTCGCGACCGAAACACGTGAATGGTTGGCAGCGCTAGGTGTTCGTAGTATGGAAGAGCTGGTCGGTCGTACTGACTTGCTTGATATCTTAGAAGGTAATACGGATAAGCAGCGTCATCTTGATTTAACGCCATTGCTATTTAGTCACCCAGCCAGCGTAGGCAAAGCACAAACTTGTCAGGTTGAGCGTAATGAGCCGTTTGATAAAGGCTTGCTTGCTGAGCAGATGATTAGCGATATGCTGGTGAAAATTCGCAAAGGGGCGGGCGGCGACTATAGCTATTTCGTTGGTAACTGTGACCGCTCTATTGGTGCTCGTATTTCTGGTGAGATTGCGCAAGTCTGGGGCAACCTTGGTATGAGCGATATGCCAATTAAGCTTCGTCTGACAGGTACTGCAGGACAAAGCCTAGGCGTGTGGAACGCTGGCGGTTTAAATATCGAGCTTGAAGGCGACGCCAATGACTATGTGGGCAAAGGTATGGCAGGCGGTGAGATTGTTATTTATCCGCCGAAAGACTCAAACTTTGTAGCACAAGAAACGGCCATCATCGGTAATACCTGTCTCTATGGTGCAACTGGCGGTAAGCTATATGCTGCCGGTACAGCAGGTGAGCGTTTTGGCGTCCGTAACTCTGGCGCACACGCAGTTATCGAAGGCACAGGCGACCATTGCTGTGAGTATATGACTGGCGGTATCGTCACGATTCTTGGACGTACTGGACTCAACTTCGGTGCCGGTATGACGGGTGGTTTTGCGTATGTACTCGATATGGAAGGTGACTTCTTTGACCGTTGCAACCATGAGCTAATCGATCTAAACCGTATTTCAAGCGAGCAAACAGAAGAGCATCGCATTCATTTGCAACAAGTGATTGAAGCTCATGTAGATAAAACAGGCAGTGCATGGGGTCAGACAATTCTGAACGACTTTGAGCACTATGTTCGTAAGTTCTATTTGGTGAAGCCAAAAGCGGCGAACATTGCAAGCCTTCTTAAAACTACCATGGCCGACCCACAATAGCCGATACATGACTGCCTATCGTATCAATGGAATGTATTGATGGATTGGCAGTCGCTTTAATCAGGTTAGCCAGCGTTCCGTTTTTAGAGACGTTTTAACTCACAGGTTTTCAGCAGGTACGTGACAGCAGCGATACATTTCTTAGATTTTAGACAAACCAAACATCGCTGACTGTCGCCACCCACTGCAAAAGAGCCTTATATAAAAGAGATAGCACCATGGCAAAACGCTTAGAAAATAACTTCCAGTTTTTAGATGTACCAAGATTTGATCCAACCAAAAAAGACATTGCAACGCGTTCAACAGAGTTTGTTGAAATTTATAAGCCTTTCGAAAACGAAGCCGTTGCTCAGCAAGCGCATCGCTGTCTTGAGTGTGGTAACCCGTACTGCGAGTGGAAATGTCCAGTACACAACTATATCCCTAACTGGCTAAAACTGGCCACAGAAGGCCAGATATTTCAGGCAGCTGAATTGTGCCACCGTACCAATACCTTACCTGAAGTATGCGGACGAGTTTGCCCACAAGATCGTCTGTGTGAAGGCGCTTGTACGTTAAATGATGGTTTTGGTGCAGTGACCATTGGTAATGTTGAAAAATATATCAACGATACTGCGTTTGCACTTGGCTGGCGTCCAGATATGTCTGAAGTAGTTTGGACAGATAAAAAAGTCGCTATCATTGGCGCAGGACCAGCGGGTCTGGGTTGCGCGGATATTTTGGTCAGAAATGGCGTCAAACCAGTCGTCTTTGATAAGCGCCCTGAAATTGGTGGCTTACTGACATTCGGTATCCCTGAGTTCAAAATGGAAAAAGACGTCATGCGCAATCGCCGCGTGATCTTTGAAGACATGGGTATCGAATTCCGTTTAGAGACAGAGATTGGTACAGACGTCACCATTGATGAACTATTGGCTGAGTATGACGCGGTATTTATGGGTATGGGTACATACACCTATATGCGCGGCGGCTTCGCTGGTGAAGAGCTGACAGGCGTCTACGATGCACTAGATTACCTGATTGCCAACGTAAACCGTTGCAATGACTGGGAAAAAGACGCTGAAGAGTACATCGACTTTAAAGGTAAAAAGGTGGTGGTACTTGGTGGCGGCGATACAGCAATGGACTGTAACCGTACCAGTATCCGTCAAGGTGCCGACAAAGTAGTTTGTGCCTATCGCCGTGACGAAGAAAACATGCCAGGTTCACGCCGTGAAGTGGTCAATGCTCGCGAGGAAGGCGTCGAGTTCTTATTTAATCGTCAGCCAACAGAAATCATCGGCTTAAACGGTAAAGTTAACGGCGTAAAAGTTGTTACTACTCAGCTGGGTGCACCAGACAACCGTGGTCGTCAACGCCCTGAGCCAATTCCTAATTCTGAAGAGATCATCCCATGTGATGCAGTCATCATGGCCTTTGGTTTTAGACCAAGTCCTGCTGATTGGTTCGAGTCTCAGCAAGTGGGGATGGACAGCTCTGGTCGCGTATTAGCAGCCGAAAAGCAAACCTTCAAATTCCAGACTCAAAATCCTAAAATCTTCGCTGGTGGCGATATGGTGCGCGGTTCTGACTTGGTTGTGACCGCGATTTGGGAAGGTCGTGAAGCTGCGGAAGGTATTTTAGACTACCTAGAAGTGTAATACGCTAGCGCAATAGACTGCTATTCATTAACACTGACGCAGTTCTCAATGAAGAATTTGACGAGTCATTTGATAAGTAATCTTCAATAGCCTAGATTTCAATATAGTGTGCTAGGATATTTTTTATAACGCCTTTTACCTGTGAACAATAGGTAAAAGGCGTTATTTTTTGCCCGTCATTTTGCTGATAGAATATCCATTTATACTTACCCATAGTTATTGAGATTTTTTAATAATCCTTTACTAAAATGTCTCACTTAAATATTCCATCCAAAAAGAGTAGCCTTGCGTGAAATCCACCCTTTATCAGCGTATTACTGCTCCATTTGTCGAACCCTATGTTCGCTACCAACATGCAGATATCCTACATGCCACCCGACTAGGTACGGCTGTGATACTGGCTTTATTGGTCAATAAAATCACTAACCTTCCGCACGGTGAATGGACGACTATTACCGTATTTATCATTCTAGGGTTGTTGCAATACCAAGGTGCTATTTATACCAAGGCTAAAGAGCGCGTAATCGGTACTTTATTAGGTATTGGTACTGCGCTTGGGGTGTTATGGTTTAATCAAAATGCAGGTGCATGGTTGTGGGTGGACTATGCGCTTATTGGTCTGCTCAGCGGTATCATTGGCTATTTAGCCGTCAGACAGCTTGGGTATACAGGGCTGCTAACGGGCATCACTATGTTGATGATTGTCTCTGATTTAGGCAATAATAGCATTGGTCAAGATGGCATCTACCGCGCGCTAAATATCCTACTGGGGACAGGCGTTTCGGTAGCAGTGACGCTAATTTTGCCGCTCAAATCAACGTTGATGTGGCGGTTCTTATTGAGTAGCAACCTTGACGCTTGTAGTAGCCTCTACGCAGGCGTAGGTCATCATATTGACGCAACGGATGGAGTAGTGGATGATTCTGTTCAAAAGCTGAACCCATTGGCTTTTCCTGTTAAGGAAGTACCCGTTGATAGAGCATTGGTCACAGCGTTACAACAGATCAATAAACGTCTGCTGGCTGTGCGTCCACATATTGCGGCGACAGCCAGTGAGTCAGGTATCGAAAAAGAAACGCTAGAGACGATCCAACGTACCCATCGTAATATTATCGGAACGATTGATTTACTACTAAGTGCGGCACCGCGCTTGGCAAATATCGAAATTGATGAAGAAAACCATGTTCTATTGGTACATTATCAGCATGAGCTAACCCAAGCGATGCAACATATGGCAGCGGTGTTACGTAGTCCAAGCGATGAGGTATTTCGACCCATTACTCGTATTGCTGTCTCGGAGTATCCAAGCGTACAGCACCTGGCGTTTGAATGGCAGGGCTATTTTTGGTTGACCCAAACCTTGCAGACTCAGTTGCAGCAGCTGAGTGATTTACTTCAAACATCGAAGCCGCATTGGTTTGCTGCATCCGGTCTGGGCTATCAGCGCCGCGAGCAGCGCCGAATGAAAGAGCAGGGCGGCGAGACGGATTTACATTTATAGCGCAAAAAAACGCTGACCATTTAGGATCAGCGTTTTTATTTTTAAAAGACTACTTTATTTTAAAGTACTAAATCAAAACTATTAACGACCAGTCTTTAGCTTATCCCAATACTGTTGATACACTTGCAACGCCTCATCGCCCACATCTTCTTGGAACTCAGCTTTTGCCAGTACTTCTTTAGAAGGATAAATCGTTGGGTTGTTTTGGACGCTCTCATCCATCAGCTCACGCGCTGCTATATTTGGTGATGCGTAGCCAATCTCTTCGCTGACTATTTTTGCATTTTCAGGACGTAATAAATAATCAATAAACTTATGTGCTGCATCAACTTGTTTGGCATTTTTTGGAATGACAAAGTTATCCATCCACAAGATAGCGCCTTCGGTTGGATACTTATAAACCAAGCTGGTCAGACCTTCGTCATTGGCCATGACTGCTTCACCATTCCATGTCATACCAAGCGCAGTCTCACCCTCGATATACGGCATACGTGTCGCATCAGAGTTAAAAGTTTTGACGTTTGGCATCAACGTGGTGAGCTTATCGTAAGCGGCTTCGATTTCGTCAGGATTGCTACTATTACCTGAGTAGCCAAGGGTCAGCAGTGCCATACCGAATACTTCACGCACGTCATTGGTCAGCATCACCTGACCTTTATACTTAGGATCCCATAGGTCATTCCAACTATTGACAGTTTTTGGATCGACACCGTCACCGTTAATGGCTAGACCAGTGCTGCCCCACATATAAGGGATAGAGTATTTGTTGTCAGGATCAACTTTGGTATTGGTAAATGAGGTATCAAGGTTTTTGAAATTGCTCAATTTAGATTTGTCTAGCTCTTGCAACAGCCCTTCTTTCGCCATCTTTTCAACATAATAAGTCGATGGAATCGCTAAGTCATACTGGCTCGAATCATCCAATAGTTTGAGCTTGGCATACATGGCTTCGTTAGAGTCAAATGTGGTGTAATTAACTGAGATGCCAGTTTCTTCTTCAAAACCATCTAAAATCTCTTGCGGCATGTATTCTGACCAGTTGTAAAGGTTCAGCGTCTCATTACTCGCCGCAGCACTGCCATCCGCTGCATTGTCAGAGTTGCTACAACTGGCAAGTACCAAGCCGACAGCCGCTGCTAACAATGCTTTTGGCACTATACGACCGACACTAGCCGAGGTGTGAGTAGTTGGATGGGACGATGATAAATGGGTCAAAATATCTCTCCTAAATAAAGATAATGCAAATCAGAAAAATTCAATAAAAAGCCAAAAAGATAAAAGCCTAATAAGGCCAATAGAACTATTATGGTCATTAGTTTATACAATTTAAAGGGTTGTTATTAAGGTAATACTTAATAATACTAATAAAAATAGCCAGTTGGGTTAATGAGAAGAGTAGCAAAACTAACTGAATAACAGCTAATTTTGGGTAGAATTGCTAGCGAGCTGCTAACGTCGAATCGAAAAAAGATAGTATATAACCATGCTATGATTGGCACAGGCCGAAGTATGACGAACATCATTTAAGCAGATATCAGCCTTTGGCTCTAAGACACCAACCATACCATAATAATAAAGGATACAGCACAATGACCGAAAGTACCTCAACTCAAAACACCTTGAATAAAAGCCACTCAGTTATACCAGCATTGCTTACGGATAAAGTCGCCATAGTCACTGGTGCCAGTCGAGGGCTTGGTGCACAGATTGCACAGCAAATGGCAGCAGCAGGCGCTATCGTTTGCGTCAACTACCTCAATAGTAAACAGGCTGCTGAGGCGGTAGTGGCTGACATCATCGCGACAGGTGGCCAAGCATTTGCTTATCAGGCGGATGTGACCGATCTTGAGCAAGTACAAGCCATGGTAGCTGAAGTCATCACTCGTCATGGTCGTATCGATATATTGGTCAATAATGCTTTGCCCAGTTATCAGTTCAATCCAAGTGCTGCGTACACCAGTATTGAGACCGTAAAGTGGTCGCATTTTTCACAACAAATGGACGGTATCGTTAAAGGCGCAGTCAATACAGTGCAAGCGGTGCTGCCTCAAATGAAAGCGCAGCAAGTAGGTAAAATTATTAATATCTCAACCAATCTTGTCTACAACCCAGTGGTTACCTATTATGATTACACCACGGCTAAATCAGCGTTGATTGGGCTAACGCGCAACCTAGCAAGTGAGCTTGGTCAGTATGGTATCCGGGTTAATTTGCTGGCAGGCGGATTATTAAAAACTACCGATGCAAGTAGCTTAACCACTGAAGAAGTATTCGACTATATCGCGACTACAACACCGCTGCGCCAAGCGACTTCGGTGGCTGACTTTGCCAATTCAGTATTGCTCATGGCATCCGATTTGAGCATGGCGATTACTGGACAATCTATCGCTGTCGATGGTGGCTTGACTATGCCTTAATTGAGCCCTTAACTGACGCCTTAAGGTTCTATTGGATTTGTAGAAGAAAAGAAACGATCGTCGACGTAATGAAATCATCACCGCTACAGTTTTCATTTGAATCGTCTATATAAAATTAGACCATAATAAAAAGCCCTTACTAGTCGGTTAGTAAGGGCTTTTTTAAATGAACGTTAATTAGATAAATATTAATGGCTTTATGTGCCTGAACAGTCTTATGACTTCATTTCTAACTGATTAAGTACGGTTTGAATACCATACTCTTCAATCGTCCCAGTGACGAAATCAGCGCGTTCTATTAAAGCTGGCTGCGCATCTCCCATGGCCACGGCAAACCCAACCAGATCAAACATCTCTAGGTCATTCATACCATCACCAAATGCCATGCACTCGCTTGCATCTACATCATAGTACTCGCATACATCTTTGATACCGCGAGCTTTTGATGCCTCTGCTGGTAATATATCAGCACCAATCTGATGCCAATGTACCAGCTTTAAATCATACTGGGCAAAATTGATGTCTTGCATCTTTTCTTGCTGATTGTTAAAAAATACCGAGCACTGATAGACAGTATTTAATTTGTAGTACTCAGGGTCAAGGATCGAATTGGACGTGACCGCATTGAACTCGCGTAAACGTTCATTTTCACCTGACCAAGCGATATGAGTGGCAGAGTCAAACTTATGAATCAAATCACTCTGCTGGCACAGGCGCACGATTTTATCTGTCTGTTCAGCAGTTAATGGATAATGGCTGATTCGGCCGCTTTTATCAAAACTATATTGTCCATTCATACAAATAATGGCATCCAATATATCTGCGTCGAGCAACGCTAGAATGTCTTCAGGCAATATGGCTTTAGAACGACCAGTCGAAATTACCAGTTTAATATCGGTATCTGCAAGCTGCTCAAGCGTCGCTTTATTGTGTTCAGCGATGATGCCGTTACGACTTAGGGTATCATCAATGTCAAAAAAGATGATTTTGGGGGTCGAAATCTTAGTAGTCATACTTTCTTTGGCAATCTTATCTTCGATAAACATGATGATCCTATTATTCTTAGTCGTGTAGTTACAATGATTCAGATACTACTACAACATACCCAATCAGATAAATACCTATCGAGTAACCTATGATGCTGCAAATACGCTTATTGAGACAGTATTTGGATGTAGCCTGTAGAACCGCTCATTGCTTGTCCAAAGGATTAACAAAAATGCTAAACGATATGATTAACTTAACCGTGTTTATTTATTATAAAGTTATATTCAATTATCAAAACTAATCTACGAAATAAGATGACTATCATCATTAATGCATCAGTTACCTAAAGGAATAAATATGAACTTCTTTACCTTAAAATCGGTTACAGTTTTGGCAACCTTGGCTTTATCTGCCAATGCTTTTGCAATGGATGTTGAATTTAATGATGCTGCTTGGGATGGCAAAAAAATACCTGAGGGGCAGCAATGTTTAAACTATGATGGCAAAAGTCCAGCCACGCCTAGCATGACTGTTTCAAACATTCCGGTAGGCGCGGAAAGCTTGGTGTTCGTCTACAACGATGTAAGCAACAAACGTATGCAGCATGGCGGCCATGGCATTGTCGAGTTTGTACTACCAGAGGGTGCTACGAGCGCAGAAGTGCCAAGAGTATTTGGTCATACTTACGAAGTACCAGTAGGTATTGAGATGGTTGCAGAATACCGTAACCGTAAAGGTGAGGCGGGCGGTGCATATAAGCCGCCTTGCTCTGGCGGCAAGAACCATCTATATACGGTAGATGTACAAGCATGGCAAGGCGACTCGGTACTTGCTGAAACAACAGTTGAGATGGGTCGGTATTGATACGTTAGCTATTCAATTAATATGCAACAATTAGTATGCAACAAAGTCGTCTATACAAAACTGTTTATACATAGCATAGACGGCTTTTTATTGAAGGTAGGTTGTGTTTTATATACCTATAAATACGCTAACTTAATAAACATGATAGACCCTGATAAATGCTTGTAGAGTTTAGTCTATAAGTAAACATGACTTAGTCATATAAGTGCGTTGAGGCAGGGCTATAGGAGAATATAGATTAGGCTTGTTAACTATTAGAATAATGCCAAGATACTGAACGTGACAACTTTGTAGTATAATTTTACTACTATGGATATCGGTATGCTATATCATTGAAACTTCTATGTTATAAATCTAAAAAAATCATAGCAAATGATAAAAAACGTTATTAATTATACTTTATCCTAAAGTATACCTTGATTTGAATGAATTTTTTATAAATAAGGTTTCTTATGAACATAACGACAAGCCAACCTTCAGAAGATAGAAAAAGGCATGGCGAGCATATTCTTATCCACATGACATATATCGCCAAAAATGTCGATCTAGATTCGGGGATTGAGCTGACTCGCGCACTTGAGTACTGGCGCAGATATTTTGAAGAGAACGATATCGTTTCAGCTTTAGTCATTAGTGAAGGTTATTTCGTTCAAAGTTTTCAAGGGACAAGACCTGCTATCAATACTGCCTTGGAAAAGATACTTGACGAGCATTCCACTATTGTTCCTAATATTGTGAATATAGAGGAAATTGAATCGCGCCAATGGAGTGGGTTTTTAGTTAAACATCTAACCTCAAGCGTTGAAGATGAAGAGCATGCCCTAAAGAACTTTTCAGCAGGCTCTGACTACAATCCTTATCTAATGAAAAGCTCTCAGATTGAAAGCTTTTTGAAAGCGATATTTAAAGATGCTGAATCTAATTAACTTTAAATGAATAGCATTTAGTTTTTAAGCATTTACCTCTTAGAATAGGCAACATCCACTTGTCCTAGCTAAAATATAAAAGCCGTCTATACCTGTGTATAGGCGGCTTTTTGTTGAAAGTAAGTTAGCAGTATCGGTACAGGATGTTTTCTTAGCAACTGGATAAAATATTGGCGGATGTTCATAAGTGACTATTCATACCTGACTCTTGCAGGACTTAACTACTAAAAATGACCTAGTGATATCTGTTTTTATCATGTTATTACAAATTATAGATGACAAGAAACTGGTCAATTCCCAAGAGTTTTATTGATTATACTTTATGATAAAGTGTATATTAATTTATATACCTATTATATAAATGGATTTTCTTATGCAAATAACGACCAATCAAACGTCAGAAAATAGGAAAAGACATGGCGAGCATCTGCTGATTAGCCTAACGTATATCGGTAAAAACATCGAAATGAAAACAGGTATAGAGTTGACTCGTGCTCTTGAACAGTGGCGAAGATACTTTGAGGAAAGTGGGTTAGTTGCAGCGCTTGTGATCAATGACGGTTACTTTGTTCAAAACATTCAAGGCTCAAGACCGGCGGTCAACGCTGCTCTAGCAAAGATAATTGATGAGCATTTTAAGATTATTCCTAATGTTGTCAAGGTGGAAGAGATAGAAGCGCTTCGATGGGATGGGTTTGTAACCAAACACCTGACGGAAAGTGTCGAAGATGAAGAGTATGCCTTAAAAAGTTTCTCAGCAGGGTTTGATTTCAATCCTTACCTAATGAAAAGTACTCAGATTGAAAATTTTCTAACAGCGATATTTGAAGGTGCTGAATCCGATAGGTTTTAAGTGAGTAGCATTTACATATCATAAGAGTCATCTATTTTAATTGGCGTAAAAAAGCCGTCTATAAAGTATCTTTTGATTTAGATAGTTTTTTATAAATAAGGTTTCTTATGCGTATCACTACCGGCCAACCTTTAGAAGATAGAAAAAGACATGGTGAGCATATTACTCTCAGCCTAACGTATATTGGCAGAAATAGTGACAGTAATAATGGGATAGGGTTGGCTCGTCTGCTTGAGCAATGGCGAAGGAATAATGAAAAAAGTGGTGTAACCTCAGCGCTTGTCGTGAATGACAATTACTTTATTCAAAATATTGAAGGTCCAAGACCTCTTATCAATGAAATACTAGTAAAATTAATCAGTGAGTACTCTTACCTAGTACCCCACCTCAGTGAGATTGAGGAAATAGAAGAACGTAGGTGGGATGGGTTTTTAATAAAATATTTAACATCAAGTGCAGAAGACGAAGCATATACCCTAAAAAGCTTCTCGGCAGGTGCTGACTTTAATCCGTATTTAATGAAAAGCACTCAGATTACAAGCTTCCTGAAAACGATCTTTGCGGTTAGTGAATCCAATAAATCTTAAGTAAATTCTTGATTTTGATTGTCATAAGAAAGCCGCCTATACATTGTGTATGGGCGGCTTTTTAATAGGAGCTGTTTAATTTTATCATCTAAGTTTTAAACTAGGATTTCCAAAATTTAACTAGTCAAACTAGCCAACCTCAACACTCGTCACATTCTGAAAACCTCTTGGCAACTGACCACCACGATTACCACGAACACCCGTATAGTTAGCCAAATCATTTGGCTTGAGTGTCACATGGCGTTTGCCAGCAGTGATGACAAGGCTGTCTTGCTGACTAAGTGGTGTGATAGCAAGTACTTCTTCCCCGTCTTTTAGTTTAATAAGTTTGTTACCTTTACCGCGAGCCTGTTCAGGCAAATCATCAAGGGCAAATATCAGTAGGTATCCTGCATTGGTCGCGACAGCAACATGATCAGGGGTCACGCGTGTATTGCTATTTTCACCTTCGGTATTAGCGGCGGTCTCTACTGGCGCGTCGATACGTGCAACAGGGAGCAAGCGACTATCAGTTGCTAGGTTAATGACGTTTTTACCAGCTTTTTGATTGCTATCGAGGTTGCCAATGGTATTGATAAAACCATAACCTGCTGAACTAGCAAGGATAATGCGTTGATCGTTATCACCCGTTAGTAGCTGCTCAAAGCTAGCGCCCGCTGGCGGCTTTAATACACTGGTCAATGGATCACCTTGACCACGCGCAGACGCTAAGTTGTGCGCATCGATACTATAGCTGCGTCCCGTACTGTCGAGTACGTAAATTCTTTCGTTTGATTTGCCGCGCACGTGCGCTTGATAGCTGTCACCTGAGCGGTAACTCATACCAGCAGCATCGACATCATGACCTTTGGCAGCACGAATCCAACCCGCTTTTGATAAGATGGCAGTGACCGGCTCACTCGGTACGAGATCTGACTCTTTCAGTGCTTGCGCCTCTTCACGCTCTGCTAATGGTGATGCACGCTCGTTGCCATGTTCTTTCATATCGGCGGTAAGCTCATCGATCATCAGATTGGTTAGACTGTCTGGATTGTCTAAGTACTCTTGAATGATGGCACGTTCGGCAGCGAGTTCATCTTGCTCGCGGCGCAGCTCAATCTCTTCTAATTTTGCCAACTGACGCAAACGAATATCCAAGATAGCATTGGCTTGAATGTCAGTCAGGTCATAATCCTGCATCAAGGTCGCTTTTGGATCATCCTCTTCACGAATGATGCGAATCACTTCATCAATATTCAGATAAGCAATCAGTAAACCTGCCAAGATATGCAAGCGTTTATCGATTTTATCGAGGCGATATTGCAAGCGTCGCGTGACCACCGAGCGGCGACAGATTAACCATTCTTCCAAGACTTCCTTTAGGTTTTTCACCTGAGGCTTACCATTTAAGCCAATCATATTCATATTGACGCGGTAATTGCTTTCTAGGTCAGTACTAGCAAATAGGTGACTCATGACACGATCGACATCGACTCGCGTTGAGCGTAACTCAAGGACGATACGGCAGGCATTTTCGTGATCTGATTCATCATGAATATCCGTCACCCAAGGCAGCTTCTTATCAGTCATAAGCTTAGCAATTTGCTCTTGGATTTTGTTGCCTGAAACTTGGTAAGGAAGCGCATCAATAATGACGAGATTTTTTTCTTTAGGATCGATATGGAACGTCGCGCGCATCTTATAACTGCCACGTCCAGTCTCGTACATCGCTTGCAAATCTTTTTTGCTAGTGATGATTTCCGCTGGCGTTGGTAGGTCAGGTGCTGGTACCGATTGGGTAAGCTGCTTAACCGACAGCTCTGGGTTTTTAAGCAGACGAATGGCAGCGCGTACCACTTCATTAAGGTTATGCGGTGGAATATCGGTTGCCATACCAACCGCAATACCTGTTGTACCGTTTAATAAGATATTAGGCAGGCGGGCAGGTAGGGTAGTTGGCTCTTGCATCGTACCATCGAAGTTATCTTGCCAGTCGACCGTGCCTTGACCCAATTCTGCGAGCAATGTATTGGCATAAGCCGACATTTTAGCTTCGGTATAACGCATCGCAGCAAAAGATTTCGGATCATCTGGGCTACCCCAGTTACCTTGACCAGTGATAAGCGGATAGCGATAACTAAACGGCTGAGCCATCAGTACCATGGCTTCATAACAAGCGCTATCACCATGTGGATGGTATTTACCCAATACATCACCGACCGTACGCGCGGATTTTTTCGCCTTAGCAGATGACTTTAGCCCAAGCTCGCTCATGGCATAGACGATGCGACGCTGGACAGGTTTTAGACCGTCGGCGATATTTGGCAGCGCCCGATCCATGATGACGTACATGGCATAGTTGAGATAGGCCTGCTCAGTGAACTCTGCGACTGAACGAGTATCCATCGGCTCATTAGGGATAATTGGGGCGATCGTATGATCAATAACATCAGACATAAAATAGGATTCACTTATCAGTTTTAATAGGTATAAATAATTGGTTCAAGCATACAAATAGGATAGTGCTATCGTAAAGGATATTGCACCAATTAAAAAGACGTATGTCAGAATATACGACATCTCGTGACGTGCTTAAAATAAGCGCTTATAAAGGTCTTTTATAGTATGGTGATTCATAGCTTTTATAGATTAAGTTAAGTATAGTAAATCTAATATTTGTTTTTTATAAGGGTAATAAATATCTTAATATTTAATCGTTTTTATTTAGGATATTTTATCTGTCTGTAGTCTACAGACAGTAGGTTCAGAATAGTTTTAATGCAAAATTAATAACTGAAAGTATGACAGTTAATAGACTGAATAAGGCGGCTGATTTGTCTATTTAAATAGCATTAACCATATATTGACACGGACAAGTCGCTACCGAATTATCTTACAATAAGGAATTTCTGTTATGTCATTTGACCCTTTATCTAAAATTTCTGCCTCTACAATGCTAAAAAATGAAAATAAGCGCATAGGGAAAAAGTCTACTAAAAATGTACTATTAATTACTGCTATAGCAAGTCTAGGATTGACAGCCTGTAGCCCTTCACAAATGAGCAAAACGCTACCAGCCGAGACAAGCAGCACAGTCAATCAAGATGCAGCAGTGGTGTCAGAGTCTATCATGGCGTCACCCAGTGTTAAGCCCTCAGTCATCAGCCAACAGATGATGATACGTTCTGCGGCGCAGACAGGTATCGTACGCCCACTACCGAGCATCATAGTCACGCCAGAGGCAAAAGACAACTATCAAAAAAACGCAGCCAATCCTGTACATCGAACTACGGATATGGCGGTTTCTACCTTGTCTATCGATACCGATACGGGCAGCTACGCCAATGTGCGCCGCTATTTAAACGAGGGTCAACTACCACCTGTTAATGCCGTACGGGTAGAGGAATTGATTAATTATTTTAACTATCAATTTGATGATGGCAAACGCTTAGGTAGTGCCCCGTTTGTTGTATCAACTGAAGTAGTGGACTCGCCTTGGGATAGAGCGGATCAGGATAATAAAATCGTAAAGGTTGGCATCAAAGCCGTTGATAGTAGCTGGTCGCAAAAAACAGATAAGCGGTCTATACCACCTGCCAATCTCGTATTTTTAGTAGATGTCTCAGGCTCTATGTCGTCGCGCGATAAGCTGCCACTGGCACAGTCTTCGCTTAAGCTGTTAACAGAGCAGATGCGCGCTCAAGACAGCATCAGTATTGTGACCTATTCAGGTAGTACTAGTGTGGCGTTGCCTGCGACCAATGGTGACCAAAAAGCAAAAATATTGGCTGCAATCGAGGGATTAAATGCCTCAGGCTCAACCAATGGGGAAGATGCTCTTAAATTGGCCTACAGACAAGCTGAGCAAGGACTAAAAAAGAACGGTATCAATCGAATCATGATGTTAACGGATGGCGATTTTAATGTCGGTATTAGTGATGTCGATGAGATGCTTGATTTGGTCAAAGCCAATCGCGATCGCGATATCTCTTTGTCTACCGTTGGCTTTGGTCGCGGTAATCTGAATGATCACATGATGGAGCAGATGGCGGACAACGGCAATGGTAATTACAGCTATATTGATAGTCTAACTGAAGCAAAAAAAGTCTTTGGCGATGAATTAGCCGCGACATTTAACACCGTCGCTAAAGACGTAAAAGTCCAAGTTGAGTTTAATCCTGATGTGGTGAGTGAGTGGCGCTTGATTGGTTATGAAAATCGCGTACTGGCTGAAGAAGATTTCAATAATGACAAAATTGATGCAGGTGAGCTTGGGGCAGGTAAGGCGGTTATCGCTTTGTTTGAAGTGACACCAAAAGGTCAAAAAGGGTTATATAGCGATCGCCGTTATGCTAATAGTAATGCCAGTATTAGTTCGAATAACAAAAAGAACTCTAATGAGCTTGGCTATCTAAAAATTCGTTATAAAGAACCGACAGGTGGTAGCTCCAAACTCGTTAGCCAACCTATTAATAAAGCTAGCCACGCTTTAAATAAAGCCAGTATCGATACTCAGTTTGCGATGGCAGTAGCAGGATTCGGTCAACGCTTGACTCAAAGCGATTATATTAACGATTGGCAGTACAGTGATAGCACTAAGCTTGCCAAAAGTAGTATCGCAGATAGACCAAGTAGCGATACTGATGGTACTCGTCGCAATTTTGTGACGTTGACTGAGCTGGCGAGTACACTAAAAAACAGCCGATAGTGAACAGATATCGTGTCGGCAGGGTCATTAAGGGGCAAAAGTCAATGGTCATATTTTCTAATAGCTTGACTGAGTTTTTTAATCTAATATGTTGATATATATATAGATATTGAGCGTCAAGCCTATTTGAGAACTGGTGTAGCAATCTTTTGTATTGAGTACTATGTATAAAGTGTGTATGTTAATGAACAAAGGGCTATTTACCGCTATATTGTTCGCTCAGCACTATACAAATATGTCGCAGTCTTGCTTTTTATCATAACGATAGGCAAGACTCTGACCTTTTGTATATTTATCACACTGTGATTGGCGTGGGTTGACGGTAATGTATTATTACTAGGAGAGAAAAGATTATGGAAAATCAAGGAAACTTAACCCGTCGTGACGATAAAGTTTGGCTAAAAACGTATGAAGAACTTGGTTTGGAGTATGACATTGAGTTGCCAGCCGACAATACGTCACTTATCGATATTTTCGAAAAAAGCTTCGCTGAAAATGCTGATAAAACTGCCTATATCTGCATGGGTTCATCGTTAAGCTTCCAAGAAGTAGATCTATACAGCCGTCAAATGGCCGCTTATCTACAATCATTAGGATTGGTCAAAGGCGATAAAGTTGCGGTCATGATGCCCAACATTTTGCAGTTACCCATCTCTGTCATCGCTGTACTACGTGCAGGCCTTACCTTAGTCAACGTCAACCCTCTGTACACTACCAGAGAGCTTGAGCATCAATTGACTGATTCAGACGCCAAAGTGCTAATCATGGTCGAAAACTTCGCCAAAACCTATCAAGACATCGGTCGCAATGTGGTTGATAAAGTCGTGATTACGGGTATGGGCGATTTGATGGGTACACTCAAGGGCTTTATGGTCAATACAGTCGTCCGCCATGTTAAAAAAATGGTGCCAGACTACAGTATTTCTAATAGCATCAGTTTCAAAACGGCACTAAAGCAAGTCACGGCTAGCAAATATAAGCGCCCAACCAATATCACGCTTGATGATATCGCTGTCCTACAATATACCGGTGGTACGACAGGTGTGGCGAAAGGCGCCATGCTAACGCACAAAAACTTGGTGGCAAACTTAATTCAGTCTAATACCTTTTTGGGCTCTGCTTTTGATGATTTCGATCAAAGAGGTGAGCAACCTGTGATTATGACTGCATTGCCGATGTATCATATTTTCTCATTCACCGTATGTGGTATGTTCGGTCTGTATCGCGGTTGTGTGGTGCTATTAGTACCAAACCCACGCGATCTTGATAGCTTGTTAAAAGCATATAAAGCCAATCCACCAGCGTTCTTCCCAGCGGTCAACACGTTGTTCAACGCGCTTGCCAATAACGAAGAATTTATCGCGATGGATCATAGCAAGCTGCGTCAATCGATGGGTGGCGGCATGGCAGTACTGAGCCCAACGGCTGAAAAATGGCGTCAAGTAACGGGTAATATTATCATTCAAGGTTACGGCCTGTCTGAAACAGCACCAGTTGCGACCTCTAATCCTAGCAACAGCAAAACATTCACAGGTACCATTGGTGTACCGATGCCAGCAACAGATGTGGCAATTTTGGATGATGCAGGTAATGAAGTAGCACTTGGTGAGCGCGGTGAGATTAGTGTTCGTGGCCCACAGGTCATGAAAGGCTACTGGAACCGTGAAGATGCTACTGCCGAAGTCATGACAGCAGATGGGTTTTTCCGTACTGGTGATATCGGTATCATGGCTGACAACGGATATGTGACCATCGTTGACCGCAAAAAAGATATGATTTTGGTGTCTGGTTTTAACGTTTATCCGAACGAAGTCGAAGAAGTCATGGCTGGCCATCCTAAGATTTTGGAATGTGGCGTCATCGGTATTGAAGATGAGAAGAGCGGTGAGATTCCTAAGATCTATGTTGTCCGTAACGATCCTAGTCTGACCACTGAAGAAGTTCTTGAGTATGGTAAAGAGAATCTAACAGGTTATAAACGTCCTCGTCGTGTTGAGTTTATTGACGAGCTACCAAAATCGAACGTTGGTAAGATTCTGCGTAAAGATTTACGCGTACTTGAAGAAAAAAACCACGGTTAATTTGCTGATACACGCACCTAGATAGTTGTTTGATAGCTGCGTGTATTAACTAAAGGCACATGTGAAAGTGTCGCTAAATTAGATACTGTAGTAACTAAAGTAGTAACCAAAAATGATAAGGCTGCAACCATGCTGTCTTATCATTTTTTTGTCTTTATCGCTTTTGACATTTGCGGATGACAGCTACTATTAATAGAGAATATCTATTAAAACTGCTATAGTGCCCATCGACGTATTTTTGTTTTTGTCCAAAAAATCGTACTGGTTTTACTTAAGGTAACTGGTGAAATCAGGGTAGTAAATATCGTTTTCGACTTGGTCGTCCTGAGTGGTAGTATTATTTATCATAGACCCAGTAACACACTTTAATTTGCAAAGCTTATGAATGACAAACCCGATCATACTTATCTATTTCTTATTCATAAGCTTCTGCTGTCAGCGATAATCATAAAAAATGGTGTTTCCATTAGCATATTCAATGTTTTTAACAGTAACATTTAGGGAAAATTATGACGGATAATATTAATAAAAAAACGACAGATAATAGCGCTGCAACTGATGATAAAGCCAATACTACTAACGACGTTTATCAAAGCAATGCGTTTCCTACTATGCCAACCATCGACAGCGATAGTCCGTGGCTGAGCGCTTATGAGCGCTATAGCATCGATGCTACTATCGAGATGCCAGAAGACAATACCTCTTTACTGGATGTGTTCGAGCGTAATTTTAGCCGTTATGGCCAAAAACCTGCCTATATCTGTATGGGTGCATCTATTACTTTTAAGCAATTAGATCTATATAGCCGACAGATTGCTAGCTATTTGCAGTCAATAGGACTGGTCGCAGGCGATAAAGTTGGGGTAATGATGCCCAACGTCTTGCAGTATCCAGTGGTCGCTTTGGGTATCATTCGCGCAGGGATGGTGTTGGTCAATGTAAATCCTCTATACACCAGCCGTGAGCTGTCACATCAGTTGCATGACAGTGGTGCTAAAGCGCTATTTATCGTTGAAAACTTTGCCAAGACGTATCAAGATGCCGAAGACAAAGGTCAGGTAGAGCATGTAGTCGTGTGTACCATTGGTGATATGCTAGGTACGATTAAAGGAGCCGTGGTCAACCTCGTGGCTCGTCATGTCAAAAAGATGATTCCTGCTTATAGCATACCGAATAGTGTGAGCTTCAAGCATGCCTTAAATGCTGAGTCAGCCAGTAAGTACCAACGCCCTGAGTTGAACTTAAGCGATGTGGCCTTGCTGCAATATACTGGTGGTACGACGGGAGTGGCGAAAGGGGCGATGCTGTCTCATGGCAATCTAGTCGCCAACATGCTACAGGTC
This sequence comes from Psychrobacter proteolyticus, assembly GCF_039762275.1. Lineage (GTDB taxonomy): Bacteria > Pseudomonadota > Gammaproteobacteria > Pseudomonadales > Moraxellaceae > Psychrobacter > Psychrobacter proteolyticus_C. The sequence continues at coordinate 49,004 of NZ_JBDLOB010000003.1, forward strand.
AGTGCGCTGATGAACAGTGCATTTGATGATGATATAGATGGTAGAGACGTGATTTTGACTGCACTACCGTTATATCATGTATTCTCATTTATGGTCTGCGGTATGTGTAGTATGTATCAAGGTTATGCCTCGCTACTCATTCCGAATCCGCGCGATCTTGATGGACTTATCAAAGAGATGGCCAAGTACAAGCCAGCGTTTATCCCTGCCGTAAATACCTTGTTTAATGGCTTAGTACACAAAGATAACTTTGCTGATTTGGACTTTTCTAACCTAAAAGCGTCTATCGGCGGTGGTATGTCAGTATTGCCTAGCGTAGCCAAAGAGTGGCATAAAATCACTGGTCTGCCTATCGTTGAAGGTTATGGCCTATCTGAGACCTCACCTGTCGTAGCTTTCAATCCGATGACTATTGCGGAATTTACTGGAAAAATCGGTATTCCTGCGCCTAGCACCGATATCGTACTCATTGATGATGACGAAAATATAGTAGCCATGGGCGATCGTGGTGAAATCTGTGTAAAAGGTCCACAGGTCATGATTGGTTATCAGAATCGTCCGAAAGAAACTGCTGAATCCTTTACGGCTAGTGGCTACTTAAAAACTGGCGATATCGGCATCATGGACGAAAAAGGTTTTATCAAAATTGTCGATCGCAAAAAAGACATGATTTTGGTGTCCGGTTTTAACGTCTATCCAAACGAAATTGAAGAAGCGATGAGTGAACATCCAGCAGTCGTAGAATGCGGTGCTATTGGTGTTCCAAACGATGATCGCGGCGAAGAACCAAAGCTATTTGTGGTCAAAAAAGGTAACGTGACTGAAAAAGAGCTACTAGAATATGGCAAAAAACAACTGACTGGCTACAAGCGCCCACGTCATATACAGTTCGTTGACGAATTACCAAAGTCGAACGTTGGCAAAATCCTACGTAAGGAATTGCGTAAGATGGAAGGGTTAGAATAGCTTATATCTGACATTCTGTTGATAACGATGGCGTAATGGCAGGTGTGAATCTTGCTATTGCGCCGTTGTCACGTTAGGATATCTTAAGATTTTAGTCGACTACATACCTATCAATGTGTTTGCTAACGACTGATAGGTATTTTTATGACACTGCTTTTATAACATTGTACTAGGAATTTTTATGCGTATTGACAATCGTGAGCTTGACCAACTTCGCTCGATCAGCTTTGAGCGCCATTATACGAAGCATGCTGAAGGGTCAGTACTGGTAAGTTTTGGCGATACCAAGGTACTATGTACTGCCAGTGTAGAATCTGGTGTGCCGCGCTGGCTCAAAGGTAAAGGCAAAGGTTGGATCACAGCTGAGTATGGTATGTTGCCGCGTGCGACCAACACGCGCAATCAGCGTGAAGCGGCTCGCGGCAAACAGTCAGGTCGTACGCAAGAGATTCAGCGTTTGATTGGTCGTAGCTTACGTGCCATGATTGATCTGAGTAAGCTTGGTGAAAACACTATCTATCTAGATTGCGATGTGTTGCAAGCGGATGGTGGTACTCGTACGGCGAGTATTACTGGTGCTGCAATTGCACTTATCGATGCGCTAGAGAGTATCCAAAAGGCCAAGAAACTTAAAGCAGATCCGCTCATCGGATTGGTTGCTGCGGTTTCTGTTGGTATGAAAGATGGCGAAGCATATCTGGATCTGAACTACGAAGAAGACTCTAGCTGCGATACCGACTTGAACGTCGTGATGACCCAAAAAGGTGAGTACATTGAGGTGCAAGGTACTGCTGAAGAAAAGCCGTTCACTCGTGCTCAAGCAGATGCTATGCTGTCATTAGCTGAAAAAGGCATCGCTGAATTGATTAAAATGCAACAGACGGCGCTTGGTTGGTAGACTAGCGTTTAGATTCAACATACTGTCTTTGTTTTTAGTGTCAATAACTGCCTGTTAGCTACTAATAGGCAGTTTTTTAATAGAAAATATTCGTACATTACGTAATAGGTAACAACACATGCTCAAGCTGACAGATGATGGCGCCAAAATCACCTTACAAGGGCAAGCAAATGCTGCTGATAATGGCATGTTTTGGTTTGGTTCTGCATTATTAGTAGGGGCCGTCGCAGTCGCCATGGCGATGAGCTTGTTGCCTGAGCGTTTAGCCATCGGTGCACTTGCACTGCTTATCATTGGTAGCTTTATTTTCAATAAAAAGCGCCAGCAGCATAAGAAAGCCATGAGCGGTATGATTAGCAGCGGCATATTGTGGGTAAGGGCTGGCGAGCTGGTCCATGACAATCTAGGTAAGCGTGAACATATTCATTTGACTGACGGTGATAAGATAACGCTGACTGGCGAGCAATTACAGATTGTCGATAGCAGTGACGTTCGCAAGTATCGTATTACTGGCTTTGAGAGTGCTCAAGAAGCAAAAGCTGCGAAAGCTATCTTAGAAGGGCAAGCGCTAACGAAACGTCATGTAAATATTAAAATGAAAAGTAATTAGTATCTTTTCTTAATTTCATACTTTACCAAAGCATAGCTATTGTCTTCGTATTATCTAAACTTCTAACTTAAGTGTCATTTTAAATTTCACTCGACGCGCGTCTTCCCAATATCGTCATCTATCAGTATATTTATACCGTCTATCACCTGTCGCAGGCGAATAGTACTTGCAGATTTGTGCGCAAATGGTTTATAAGTAGGATTATAAAATTTATCCTTCTTATTATTAATACTGTCATTGAGATCTATTGACAAGGAGTTAGTCATGCTGCGTTTGTCTATACCGTCAGTCGCCGCGTCGTGCGGTTTTTTACTATTTACCTGCGGCATGGTAGGACAAGCTCATGCAGATAGTATGAGTATGCTTATCGCCCAAAAATCTATTCAACCAACGACGAATACGTCCTATCGTTATCCTGAGGTACAGCGTTCAGCACCTACGGTTTTACCGGCGTTTTTATCAGGAAACTATGACAATGTCGATAGCGAATATTTGCCGCTATTGAGCAATGCCGAGACGCAGAGTAGTATGGCAGCACGTGAGGTAGTCAGTACCGCACGCAAAATGGCACTTAACGAGCGCACAATTATTCAAGGTGGCTGCTGGGACTATTTAAATGCTGTATTTAATCGGGCAGGGGTATCGCGTAATACCATACACAAAGGCACTTATGCGCAAGGGCCCTATGCTAGTAGCAGTGAGATTGAAGCAGGCGACTGGCTCTATTATATCAATCATGGTTACAATGGCGTCGAGCATAGTGGACTGTTTGTCGGTTGGGTCGATGAGCGTGCCAAGCAGGCTTTGATACTGAGCTATGCTGGCGAAAATCGCCGTGAACCAGCTCGTTACCGCGTTTATGACTTAAGCAATGTTTACCAAATTATGCGCCCTAGTGTTTAGTATCTGATATTTCCAGTTTGACAACCTGTTCTATAAGTGAATAAAAAAGCGTCCGCAACTCATTAAAGTTACGGACGCTTTTGTTTTACAGGTTAAATGGTTTTTCTGATATTAAAACGGTTTTACCACGACTAGAATGACGATAATCACTAAGGCGAAGACAGGCACTTCATTAAACCAGCGCCAGAATTTATGCGTTTTATAATGTGGATTATCAATTAGCTTCTTACGATAAAAGCCGCAAGCACCATGATAGCCTGACAGTAGCACAACTAATAGCAATTTGACGTGGAGCCAGCCTTGGGTTTTATAAACATCCCAGCCTAGTCCCAACATCCATAGACCAAAGACCCATGTCGCTATCATTGATGGGGTCATGATGCCGCGATACAGCTTGCGCTCCATAATGGCAAAGCGCTCATGACTGATGCTATCGTCACTCATTGCATGATAGACAAACAGGCGCGGCAAATAAAATATCGCCGCAAACCAGCAGACCATCGAAATAATGTGCGCCGCTTTAATCCAGTTGAAATAATCTGCCATCATAGTTTCTCTTGCTTAACTTGTATATTTTAGCTTGGGCTTAGTCTGCCAATACAACTTGTGTTTGATGACCATTCATCGCATCCATCACAGGCAGTACTTTAGGCGCTCTTGGTGCGGCAAACTGTTTGGTTAGGCCAAGCTCACGCATGAGTCTATCGTCGCCTGACTGGCTTGCATTACCAGTAGTAAGAAGCTTGTCACCATAAAAGAATGAGTTAGCACCTGCCATAAAGGCTAATGCTTGCTCAGAATCAGATAGACTTTCGCGGCCAGCAGATAAACGCACGTAGCTAGTCGGGCAGCAAATACGGGCGACCGCAATAGTACGAATCCACTCAAGTACAGACAGCTGACCCTCGGCCAGTACTTTGTCCCCAATCGGTGTACCTGCAATAGGCACAAGTAAGTTGACTGGAATTGATTCAGGCGCTTTTGGCATTTTTAGTAGCTCAAGTACCCAATCGATACGGTCATCACGGCTTTCACCCATACCAACGATATTACCACTACAGACGTTGATGCCAGAGTTACGCACGTTTTCTATTGTGTCTAAGCGCTCATCATAGCTACGTGTGCTGACGACTTGTTCATAGTAGCTGCGTGAAGTATCTAGGTTATGGTTGTAGTAATCTAACCCTGCATCGGCCAACTGTGTTGCTTGATTGGTATCAAGCATACCCAGTGTCATGCAAGTTTCAAGTCCCAATGCTTTCACTTCTTTGATCAGCTCAACCACATAAGGCATGTCTTTGGCACTTGGATGTTTCCATGCGGCACCCATGCAGAAGCGCGATGAGCCACTGTTTTTGGCACGTTTGGCCGCTGCGATGACTTTGTCAACTTCTATGCGCTTTTCTGCTTGTAGTTTGGTAGTGTCGCGATGATGACCTGACTGTGAGCAGTAGCCGCAATCTTCAGGGCAGTTGCCCGTTTTGATAGAGAGTAGCGTGCTGATTTGTACTTCATTGGCAGTAAAATGCTTTCTATGGATGGTTTGTGCTTGTAATAGCAAGTCCATTAGAGGTAAATCAAACAGTTGCGCGATTTCTTCACGGCTATACGTGGTGGCAACTTTATGATCAGTTTGAGTCGCGTCTGTGGCTAGATTGGCCAAAAAATCACTGTTGGTCGTATCTGGCTGAGTGGCTAGATCAGTTGGCTGGGTGGCGTCAGGTTCGGAGATGCTAAGCAATCCTGCCATAAGGTAAGTCCTTTTATAAGAATGAGAGGGTATTAAATAAAACCAATGTTTTTATCTATTGTCATTTATAAGGTAACAAAAAAGGTTGCCGTATAGTATACCGCAACCTTTTTAGAAAATCAGAACACTGCTAGACAGTATGTATAATTGTCACAGTAGCGCACATAAATAGTAACTATACGTTTGGCTATCTAGTTCTATATCATCCATTCTACCAATGACTACCGCTCAGTGCACCATTCTTTTTATTTACCAAGTTTGTGCTTGGCGATACCAACCCAATGCTCAGCAAATTTCTGTGCTTTATAAGCGTAAGGTTTAGCTTTTTGGATATATGGTTTGCACTCTTCTGGGATAGCTGGAACGATATGCTTAGCAAGTTTGTTGAACCACATCATTAGGCTATAGTCGCCTTCGATGCTCAAGTTACCTTCTTGTACAGCAGTCATAAAGGCAGGCAAGCTACCTTTGGTTAGCAGTCTAACGCCAGTCATAGAATCTTTAAAAGTGATGGTCAAATCGGCTTCTTTTGCATGGCCGCTTTGTTGATTGAACTGTCCATTGTCAAAGCTAAAAGAACGGGCGATATCAGACTCAGTACTAGCAAACTCAATCGTAACTTGACGATCAGCGAATAATGCTTTGACGTCTTCGTTATCGCTATCAGCTAACATAGACAGACGATAGCCAACTACAGCTAATAAAGCATCTAATGGATCAGATTTGATATCTAATACAGGAACAGTAAACATAGCAGAACTCCTAAAGAAATGAGGCATAAAAATAAAGCGTACTTTATACCAGTTTTTATGACAAATATATAACTGGATTATAAACTATCACAGGGTGCCAACTCTTTAGGAGTTAAGTAGAGAGCGTTAAGTATCTTGTAACATTCGATGTCACTGACGTAAGTAAGGTGTTGATATAGACAAACAGAGGTATAAATAGGACAGTTTTAACGGAAACGTGGCTGATAATTATCATCGTAGACAGGAGTATGCTCGATATAGCGTGCGGCTTCTAGCTCACGTTGCTGACTAACTGTTTGGCTCACATCATCATAGCGCAATGCCCGATACAATACCCAAGCTGCCAACGGTAACCAACTGATGCCCATAGCGATGATATAGCGATGCCATGACGATAGCTCCATCAATATAGGACGACCTGCTAATATATTTTGAATCAACTCAACGGTGAACCAGTAAGCCATACCACCAAACAGATATAGCAGTAGCCAACGATATGACGACAAAGCTAGCACCATTACTAAACTGGCTAGCAGTCCATAACCAAGCCATGCCGCGCCGCTCCATGCCTCTACACCGATAAAAGAAAATATAGTCATTAACATCATTCATCTCGCTATTCATAAGGTGAATTCCAATGAGACTATTATGAGAGGTTATTGAGTAAAGCTGAAGAGGGTGCAGGCGACTTTGCGACAACCGTTGACGTTTGGTTTTTTGGCTTGTTTTGCGATATTTGATGGCTAGATTTTAGGCTAAGCGCCGTGAGGAGTAGCGCTTATTTTGAGGAATATGGAAACGATTTTGCTAGGCTAGGAAGGCGTTTGTTAGCTAGCAGACCGAGCCAAACTAGCAAACAGGATTGACAGTTCGTTGAATACTTAGACTCGATTGGTACGATTACCCCACCAAGATAATAGCGAAACTAAGATAGCACCGAGTAGCATAAGTCCTACTGTCGTTGACCACTGTGCGCCAGTAGGATATTGCCACGGCATGACATTATGAACGGCTTCAGTATTTAGTGAGCCTAGCGCATCTACTTTCCATGGCCAGACTTTTATTAGAGATCCTGCGATAAAGCCTGTCAGCAATGCCAAGGTAGCCTGATAATAATGTGACAGTAGCCATTTAAGTGCGCGCGTGAATAGCAATAGCCCAGTCGCCATACCCGCAATGACTGTGAAAATGGCACTCAGATTCATCGTATCGACTGCTTCTAATACTGCATCGTAAGCACCTAACAAAAGCAAAATAAACGACCCTGATATCCCCGGTAGGATCATGGCACAAATAGCAATTGCCCCTGCAAAAAACAGATACGGTAAGCTAGGCGTGGTCGTGAGTAACGGCATACTACTAATGACTACGGCGGCAATAAGTCCAGTCGCAAACAGTGCGACACGTCCTATATTCCAGCGCTTTATCTCACTGAGTAAGATAAATACCGTTGCAACGACCAGTCCAAAAAAGAATGACCAAATAAGCAATGGTTGATTGTCCAATAAATGCTTAATGATACCGGCTAAGGTTGCAAAGCTAGTGGCAATACCCAGTAGCAAACACAATAGGAATGTCGCGTCTACTTGTCGCCAAATTGCAGCGAATCCTTTGACGCCACCTTCTTGTCGAAAGATAGTCCAAAGATTGGGGCCGATACTGCCAAGCGCGTTAATCAAGCGCTCGTAAATCCCTGCAATCAGCGCAATGGTGCCGCCAGAGACGCCAGGTACGATATCAGCTGCGCCCATGGCCATACCTCTGATATAGATACCTACCAGCTGCTTTGGGCTATCTGTACGTACAGGTACCGTATCTTGTTCTAGTGGCGTTGGCGCTGACGGCTGAGTTGGCCGTGGAGATTGTGGTGCCGTCATGGGCATTCCTTTATCGTTTAAAAATAAGTGTTATCTGAAATTTAGTAATAGCGAAAAACAGGTATAAGCTAAAAACAAGCGTTAGCTAAACATCAGTGTGCATAGCAGATTTTATTAATTATCATCACTTACTAAGGCGTGTTTTCCATTCACTTAATAGTCATCTAACTGAGCTAAAAATGGCTAAATCTTGTCAGACATCGTCAAATAGCTGGTTAATATATCGGTACTATCTACGCTACTTTTCTTGTCTAAGCCATGCCCTAAAGCATAAAAGCCAGATTAATGACAAAACATTAACCTAGCTTAGCGGATAATCTAGAATTCTTAGCGATTACTCAGTAGGAGCGAGGGCTGGATAGCCAAGAGCGTACAAAGTACCTTCAAGCCCTGTCACGTTGATAGCGGCATCAGCACGTGCTTGAACGATTGGTTTGGCATGATAGGCCACACCCAGATCAGCCAGTGCCATCATCGGTAAGTCATTGGCCCCATCACCGACACAGACCACTTGTGACATCTCAATGCCTAAGCGCTCAGCGGTATGCTCAACGATAGCGGCTTTTTTGGCACCATTGACAATAGGCCACTGTACATGACCAGTCACTTCACCTTCCTCGATATCTAGAGCGTTGGCATGCACTTCATCGATACCCAACTGCTCAGCGATATAACGGGCAAAATAAGTGAAGCCGCCCGAGACCAGCACCGTATGATAACCCAGTGCTTTTAGCGCACTAATCGTTGTGCGCGCACCAGTCGATAATGTTAGGCGACTACAGATATCATCCAGCACATCAGTAGAAGTGCCTTTTAGCAAAGCCACACGCTGAGCAAACGATTCATCAAAATCAATCTCGCCGCGCATTGCTGCTTCAGTGATGGCTTCAACTTCTTCGCCAATCCCAGCTGTTTTTGCCAGCTCTACGATGACTTCTTGCTCGATCAAGGTTGAGTCCATATCGAAGCAGGCAAGTTTGTGCGTCCGTAGCATATGACCGACAGACAAGATATGACAATCCACGACGTTTATGTTGCCTGTGCTGTCGACACTGCGTGTGTTGTTATATTCTTCAGTTAGGTCATGACGCAAGCGAGTGGTCAGCTGATCATCAATGATGTGAGCGGCTGCGGTTTTTTTGCCAGGATGCATTAGCGTGTCAGTGACTGGTACTAGCAGATAACGGTAGACTTGAGTATGGGTAAAGGGTAGGCGCTGTGCGTCTGAAGCTGTAGGCTCTGTATCAGATACCGTGATATTGACGAAGCTAGCGTCAGTATCTTCGGCAACCGTCACTAGATGCCAGCTTGGCTGTTCATCGACCCACGACTGAACGTACTGATGAATATCTAATGCGGATACCTGAGTCGGCAGTACGACGATGAGCGCAAAAACAGGTAGCGACTGTAGCGCATCAAAGTCTTGCAAATTGGTATCTTCGGGTAATAATGCCGCAATAGAATCAACGGCTTGTTGCCATGCTTTGCTGTCTTTTGGTAACGAATAAGATGTATTTTTTGGCATGGCTCAATTGTCCCTTGTATGCTCATATAAGATTAGGAATAATAACAGTTTTACTGGGCAGCGCCTATAGATGACGCGCAAAGTAACAATGATGCTAAAAAACAGATTTTATGGCGTAAGAAGCCATAGAAAATGCAATAAAGTTATTATGATAAATTTATAAAGCGCTCACGCTATAAGGCTTATTATGGTGATATAGTAGATGAGATAAGCTGGCTGTTGCTTGACGATGCTTTCTTACTAACGATGCATTCGCAAAAGATAGCAAGGCAAAATTGATGCTGTTGATAGTCGTTAATAATCAGTACCGCTTTATCACTATGTGCGCACTATCATTGGCGCGCATCATAATTGTTTAAAAATTAGCCAAAAAATGAGCAGTAGCCTCGTTTTTTAATTTCTTCTCTCCAAAAAAGTTTAACATATCATGACGTATTTAGCGCCGCGGCAAGGGTTGTTTGCCATTATTCTTCTGGTTAGTTTTTGTTTGCAGACGCTGTTATTGGTCATTAGTACTGACCAACAGCTGAGCAATAGTCGTGCGTTAAAAGGCGAGCAGATGGTCGCCCAGCTGATTGATGAAGCAAGGTTGTCTTTAGAAAATAAAGACCGTGTGAGTTTAAGCGTTATTGCCAACCGCTATACCAGCGAGCAAGACGTCACACGGATACTGATTAAGGACAACAACGATGATATCTTGGTGCCAGTAGGCAATGCGCCAATGCAGCAAGGTGACACTATTCGTCAAATCGCCACCAATGGCGATGCAGTCATCGGTAGCGTTGCACTGACTTTGAAAGACGTTAGCAAAGGCGAGATCATCGCCATGCAATGGCCGTTTGTCATCGGCACCATGCTGCTACATTTATTGCTGTGGTTGATTTATGGTTACCTCGCTCGTCCGACCAAAGAGCAAATCAACGCATTAAGTCGAGATATCCAAGAGCTATATCGTGACCAATATAGACCAGTCGATCAACGTGGCTATGACCGTGAACTTGAGCGCCAGTCAACGGGTCAATCAGCGTCTCATTTAGCAGACAGTCAAGTAGCGACTGATAATACGGCTAATGTCACAGATGACGAAGTGACTAATGCGCGCAAATTTAATGTACATAATGAAGTGAACGAGTACCTTAGAACTCAGCAAAACCAAGAAACAGGTAGCGATACTGACAATCTAGCGAGTGCGAGTGAAGGTAGCGAAAGCGCAGTAGCGGATATAGACGGTGTTGCTTCTCAAGCTGCCAGCCATACGTCTAAACTGTCTGCCACACGGTCTATTGATAGCGTCAAAGTCCAAGTCGTATTCCATGATGAGTTCAATATGCTTGAACGCCTTGCACCTGCGCAGCGTCTTCCGTATCTAGCGCTCTGCACCCAGCTACTCAATCAAGCCGTGACTGAGTTGCTAAGACAACCATTGCTACTGGGCGTGAGCGCGATGAATGAAGCTCACTTCGAAGATAATGGCGCAAGTGTGGTACTAAAGGCTGATAATAGCCATGCAAAAGTGGCACTCGCAGGCGTGATGCTTGCCAAGCTATATTTAATGCTCAACAAAATTATCCACGACAAACATATTGAGCTGTCACGTTTTGCCTTACCAGCAAAAGCGGGTGTGAGTGATGACGCGCAGTCAGAGCCGATGACCCACTTGCTCCAGAGTATCGGCAAAAAAGAACAGCTATTAATACTATTGCCAAATGCCGGTCTCAAGCAAATCAGCAATCATGTACAAGTACATAACATCATGCGTCCAACTACCGTCTATGAGCGTGAGTGTGCAATATTTGATGGGGCTAACGACTCATTGATTCAGCGTTTGGCCGATGTGCGCAATGCGGTTCTGATGATTGAAGATGAGGACGAGCTACACATTTAATGCCGACTGTATTTGGTCATTTATATTACAATTGTCTGTTATATAGCCTACTGGACTATCTTAATCGTAGAGATGAAATGTACCATATTGCGAAAAAGGATTGACAACATTCAATAGAGACTTTATAAGGCATATATATATTGATGTATTCTTAATACCCTTGCCTAAAAATGATAGGAGTTTGTCATGAGTGACGCTGATATTGACGACGATTTTGATGATGATTTTGTCGACGATGATGATGCAAAGATGGTTGAAGAAGCTGAGACGAGCGTACGTACACGTTTAAGTAGTCTTGAAAAACGTCGGCTAATCGATAATTTGCTAGAAGAAAAGCGTTTGGCTAAAGAGTTAAAAGACGACTTAGACGACATAGACAACTTCGATGAAGACGGTGACGATTGGGATGATGACGATTTTTAATTTGTCGGCATCAGTCATTTCAGTGGACTAAAGTGCTCTAATGGCTACTTTAATGACGGTAACTACTTTAACGGCAGTGACTACTTTAGTGACTAAAATTATTTAACCAGTCAAATTGGTTGCTTGCTATTTGCCACTTTTCTAATTTTCTAGGGTTGCTCGCAACCAGTTCATCTCGATAATACTTACCTGATAGAGGTTGCTTGAGTTTGATTAATTAAGCAGCCTTTAGTCTTTAGTTAAGTACTCGTCCTCTTTTATTTAACCGATCGCCCACTGCGATTGATGACATCTATCTGCTAAGGAAAACCAAATTATGAGTAACCAACTAAGTTTTGATGAATTACTAGACTATTTGGACAATCAAGAAAGCCAGTTCGTGCTAGATAGTGTCGCAGCGCATGGTTTTTTGACAGCGACAGTCATCGGTCGTCCATTGCCTAACTGGATGGATGCCCTGTTCGAAGGTCACGTAAGTGAGATTCCAGACAACGTCATCGACGGCATCAAACGCTGGCGCGATTCGATCATGGCTGAGCTAAAAAACGAGACGCCGATCGAATTACCGTTTGGTGAAGATGCTGGTAACGAAGAAGTGGCGGTTGATTTCTCTGACGAGTCAGACATCGTTGCTTGGTCAATCGGTTTTGTCGATGCCATGTATGGTGACGAAGCAAGCGACTGGTTTGAAGATCAAGAAACGGCAGAAGATGTGGCGGTATTGACCTTGCCAATGATTGTACTAAGCGGTATCGATGATGAAGACCCAGAGCTATCTGAGATGCGTAAAGACGAAGACAAAATGGTACAGATGGCTAATAGCATCGAAGGCAATTTGACTGAATTGTTCTTATTGTTCCATACCAACGATTAGTTATGCTAAGAAACAGCGCTGTTAGCAGTGCTGCTTCTATTTTGCTTATGCTGTATTACAGTGCTTTGGTTTACCATGTATTTTATAAGTCACCGATAAGGTCATCCTATGACTGTGCAACTCTCTAACCTTGAACACCTACCTAACTATCAAATCACCGAACGCCTAGACGTGGTGTACGGTAGTACCGTACGCTCAAAGCACGTGGGCAAGGATCTGTTCGCTGGGTTAAAAAACATCGTTGGCGGTGAGCTGACGGCTTATACCGAGCTATTAGAAGAGTCACGCCAAGAAGCGATAGATCGCATGATTGTCAAAGCAGAGGCGCTAGGTGCTGACGCGGTGGTCGGTCTGCGTTTTTCGACTTCTAGCATCGCCCAAGGTGCGTCAGAGCTATTTGTCTATGGTACGGCGGTCAAGGTTGCGCCGATATCACAGCAGCAATATCAAAACCCACCAAGCGATGGTTACAACCATTCTAATCAAAATGTGAGTACTCAGACCCAAGTCGCACCCGATGACTTACCGCGTTTCAATCCTTTTGGTTGATCCTATAATACTAAAAGCTACAATGCTAAAAGCTACAATACCAAATCCTATAATCCTAAAAGCACCGATGCTTTTTATGATGAGAAACGTGCTATGAATGATTCACTCACGCAAGTGCTCATCAATTATGGGCCGTTTGTCTTCTTATTCGCGGCTGGCTGGTTCTTTGGGTCGCGCCATGAGCGTCAGCATTTGGCACAGCTAACAGTAGCAGAGAAAGCATTGGGCGATATTACTGTCTCAAGCGAACGTTTATACCGTCCCAAGTTAGCAGCGGGTAGTGAAGGCGAGCTGGTGCTTGGTAGTGTCGTCATCGCTCAAGATTATTTCAAAATGATCATCGCTCGCGTATTAAGTGTCTTTGGCAAAAACTTAACCACCTATGAGACTTTGCTAGATCGTGCGCGCCGCGAAGCCATCGTTCGTATGCGGACTGATGCAAAAGCCAAAGGCTACACGCATATCTACGGGTTACGTCTTGAGGTAACCAATGTCAACCAATTAGGCAGTATGGTCGAAGCCATCGCCTACGGTACAGCTGTTATCAGTATCGACCATACTCACTCTACATCTGCTGTAAATCACAAAACCTCCGCTTAAATCATTTCTACTTTTTTATCAAGTGTAAAAACCTATAATTGACTGACGAGTAGTCAGAAAAATCAAAACCATACACTTTTACAACGATATACTGAATTTTGCCGTTCCGTTATTATTTCGGTTCGTATAAACCAGTTTTATCAAAAATTGTCGGTTTAAAAAATACGACTGTATGGAAAACTGTCATATAAAGAGCTGACAACGTCGGTAGCTTTTACCCAAGATATCAGCAGGATTGGCTGATTGAGCATGACGAGGTTGTCATAAACCTGCCCGTGTAAGGGCTCTATCTACAAGGATGTAGTTATGGAAGGTGTTGAGTTAGTCACGTTTATAAATGCAAAAGTCATTCCCATTAGTATCTTTTTGATTATGATGGGAATGGGATTGTCCTTAGTTACCAATGATTTTAAGAGAGTCGTCAAATACCCTAAAGCAGTCGCCATAGGCTTGACCAATCAGTTAATATTTTTACCACTAGTAGGTTTTGCTTTGGCAACCACCATGTCTCTCGAGCCAGAGTATGCCGTTGGGGTTATGTTGCTGGTACTGTGTCCTGGTGGCACGACATCGAATCTATTTACCTATTTAGCCAAAGGTGACGTCGCACTTTCGGTCACCATGACCGCTATTGCCAGTGTCATTACCGTATTTACCATTCCTATCGTCCTCAGTTTTTCGCTCGTATACTTTATGGGTGCGGGTAGTGAGTTTCAGTTGCCAGTGGTCAAGACCATGATCAGCCTAATCGCTCTGACTATCTTACCCGTCAGTATTGGTATGTTGATCAAACGCTATGCGCCTAACGCGGCAGACAAGGGACAGGTGATGGTGTCTCGTTTTGGCGTGATATTCTTGAGCTTCTTGGTACTTTTCTTAAGCTATGTGCAACGAGACATTATCGTTGAAGCATTAATCGCTACTGGCCCTGTGGCATTGATATTGAACGTATCGACGATGGCGCTTGGGTATTACACCAGTAAATGGTTCGGTCTAAACCCTGCACAAAGACGCTCGATTACTATGGAAGTCGGCCTACAAAACAGTACGCTTTCAATGTTTATGGCGTTGACGCTATTGGCTAACTATAAGATGTCGATGACGCCAGCCATTTATACGCTAATCATGTTCTTGACCGCTGGTATCATGGTCAGAGTATTTACTGCCCAGCACAATAAAGCCAAAAGAACTGAGATAGAAAACAGCGTATTGGCAGCACGTAGAATGTAAAAGGTTTAAGATAACTGTAGTAATACATTGTTGCGCCAGTTGAGACAATACTTGGCAAACAAGCAGCAATGTATGATGTAATAAAAAAAGCCCATAATCCGCTTCGTATAATGAAGCAGGTTATGGGCTTTTGCGTTTAATGCTCGTTTTAACCCAAATCAGTTCTAACTCAAATCAGTTTAGCTCAAACCATTTTTAGCTCAAATCTAGAATCTTCGTCTGTCCATTTTCGCTCTTGCCTCGGCAGCTTGCTCTTTGACTTTTTCAATTTCAAATAAGAACGTACGGTTTTTGAGCACCGCGACGAATACCACACCGCCCACCGTATTACCCACCAATACCACGACTAAAAATACCAAGTAGCGCCAGAGACTGACGGTATTGCCATACAGCAGAGCTGAAAATACCTCGATATTGCCCACGATACTATGATGCAAGCCTAAAAACCCGATACTACCTGTAATCAGCGTCACCAGTACGATACGGCTAAGTGTGTCCCGTGCAGAGGTCACTAGCCATGCAGCCACGCCCATCATCCAGCCTGCTAGCACCGCGCTACCAAAGATAACCCACCACTCAAAACCTAAGATGTGCTCGGCATAGACATCGATGGCATGGTCTGTAAACAGATGCATATGCAGCCCTAAACCAATCATTAATGCTGCAAATATACAACCGCCAACGATATTACCAGCGATGACAATGCCCCATAGCCGCAGGAGCTTATGTAGCGGTTCAATTTTATTTAAGACAGGCAAGCTCAAGAGGGAAGTCTGTTCTGTGAATAATAACGACTGACCAATCACCACGATAATAAAGCCGATCGGATACAGCAATGACGACAGCACCATGGCATAGCGACTTGGTATCACGTCATTGAGCAAGGCAAACGCTGATAAAATCATAAAAAAGCTGATGCCAATCTCTAGTCCAGCCGTAAAGGCGCTAGTAAAGAGCGAGCCAAGTGAGCGCTCAAAAGTTTCTTTTGCGTGGATAACTTGCTCGACTAAGATACTGGCGTAGCTTTTCGCTTGGCTTAGATTGTCATCGCTGGCGACCTTTTTAATGGTTTCTTTGTCTTCGTCGCTGATTTCTTCTGGCAGGTCGTCATTTTCTAAGTCTTCGGTGGCTTTGATAGGTTCGTCTGCGTCACTATCTGAAATTTCGTTTGCATGACTGTCTGTAGTGTCGTCTGCGTCCTTATCTATCTTACCGCTTTGGGAAGAGTCGCTGCTTTCTTCTAACGTATGATTATCTTTAGGCATAGGAGGGGTGGTGTTCACGCTCACACGCTCGCTGTCTGATAGATTAGCCTGAGAATCATGGTCATGCTCGGTATCTTGGGACACGGTTGGCTCGCTGGTTATAGGCTAATGATTTTGCTGCATAAGTAATCTCTATTATATTTCCCATTCTTCGGATTGCTGTTGTTAATTGATTAACAATTTGGGTAATAAATCGCCTCCAGGCTTTATAAATTGCCTTACCATCTAACAAAATCTGCCTATCTGCGTTAAAATCACACTATCAACTATTTTTCCTGTTTTTGTAGCGTTTTACGCTATCTCATTTTGACCACATTCATTATCAACAATAAGATCACCCTATTATGAGCAATCCTAATACCGATACCAGCATTGATAGCAATGCGAAAACCAATCTGACCCAGTCGATCCAAGCGGCGCTAAGCCAATTAGAGAGCGCCTACAATCCTGCGGAAGTCGAAGCAGGTATGTACCAAGGCTGGGAAGAAAGCGGCTATTTTCAGCCGACGTTTGACAAAGACGAGTCGTTTTCTATCGCGCTGCCACCGCCAAACGTCACGGGCTCGCTACACATGGGTCATGGTTTTAACAACGCTATTATGGATGCGCTCACCCGTTATCACCGTATGGATGGTGACAATACACTATGGCAACCAGGTACGGATCATGCAGGTATCGCAACCCAGATGGTTGTTGAGCGTCGTCTGGAAGCGCAAGGCATTAAGCGCCGTGATATGACGCGTGCAGACTTCATCGATAAAGTATGGGAATGGAAAGAAGAGTCGGGCGGCAATATCACCAGCCAGATTCGTCGTTTGGGTAGCTCGGTTGACTGGTCGCGTGAGCGCTTTACCATGGATGATGGTTTGTCTAACGCAGTAAAAGAAGTGTTCGTACGCCTGTTCGACGATGGACTTATCTATCGTGGTAAGCGTTTGGTTAACTGGGATCCAAAATTCCAAACCGCATTATCTGATTTAGAAGTAGAAAACCACGACGAAAAAGGTAGCTTGTGGCATTTCCGCTATCATTTCTCGAATAAAGACCTAACGACTCAAGATGGTAAAAACTATCTGGTCGTTGCGACTACGCGTCCTGAAACGCTCCTTGGTGACACCGCTGTTGCGGTCAATCCTAGCGATGATCGTTATGCACACTTGGTCGGCAAAACCATTACCTTGCCAATCACTGGTCGTGTCGTGCCTATCGTCGCTGATGATTATGTCGAAAAAGACTTCGGTACAGGTTGCGTAAAAATCACTCCAGCGCATGATTTCAACGATTATGAATTGGGTCGTCGTCATAGCTTGCCATTGATTAACATCCTTGATGAGCGCGCCAATATTTTGCCAGCGATGGAAGTTTATCCTGATTTGCAGACGCGTGAGCCAGAGTTGGAGACCACGCCGAGCGAGTATGCAGGGCTTGAGCGTTTTGCCGCTCGTAAATTCCTTGTAGAGCAAGCAGGCGAGCAGGGCTGGCTAGAAGATATCGAAGACTATGCGCTAAAAGCCCCGCGTGCTGAGCGTGGCGGTACAATCGTTGAGCCGTGGTTGACCGATCAGTGGTATGTCGCGGTTAAAGAGCTTGCCAAGCCTGCGATTGACGCGGTAGAAGACGGCAGCATCGAGTTCGTCCCTGCGCAGTACAAAAACATGTATATGGCGTGGATGACCGATCTACAAGACTGGTGTATCAGCCGTCAGTTGTGGTGGGGACATCGTATCCCTGCATGGTATGACGATGCGACAGGTGAAATATATGTCGCCCGTGATGAAGCGGAAGTGCGTAGCAAATACAACTTAAGCGACGATGTAAAACTGCGCCAAGACGATGATGTACTCGATACGTGGTTCAGCTCTGGTCTATGGACATTCAGTACGCTTGACTGGGCAGACGTCAACGCTGATCCACGCGTGATGGACACTTTCCACCCAACCAGCGTGCTCGTGACAGGTTTTGACATTATCTTCTTTTGGGTTGCCCGCATGATCATGATGACCATGCACTTTGTGAAAAACGAAGATGGTACGCCACAAGTCCCATTTAAGACTGTCTATGTCCATGGTCTGGTACGTGATGGCAATGGTCAAAAAATGTCAAAATCAAAAGGCAACGTCTTAGATCCGATTGATCTCATCGACGGTATCGAGCTAGAAGCGCTAGTAGAAAAACGCACCAGCAACATGATGAATCCAAAAGACGCGGCCAAGATTGAGAAGCAAACGCGTAAAGAGTTCCCAGAAGGCATCCCAGCGTACGGCACCGATGCATTGCGCTTTACCTTTACCTCATTAGCCAGTACGGGTCGCGATATCAACTTTGATCTCAAGCGGGTCGAGGGCTATCGTAACTTCTGTAATAAAATCTGGAACGCCAGCCGCTTTGTACTCATGAACTGCGTCGATGGTGACAGCAATGCCAAGCCTATCGACCAGACTGCAAACCCTGACGTATGGGAATTGCCAGAAAAATGGATCATGAGTCGCCTAAACTCTAGCGTCAAAGACATTCATCAGCATTTTGCTCAGTATCGTCTCGATATGGTCAGCCAAGATATCTATGAGTTCATCTGGAACGAGTATTGTGATTGGTACGTTGAGCTTGCCAAAGCCAGCCTAAATGATGACTCGGTATCGGACGAGCGTAAGGCGCAAATCCGCTATGTGCTGCTGCACGTACTAGAGACGGCGCTACGTTTCACCCATCCAATCATGCCGTATCTGACTGAGCAAATCTGGCAGACCATCGCGCCGCTACTGGGTCGTAAAAACACCGACAGCATCGTGGTCGCTGACTATCCACAGACCGATGATAGTCAAATCAGTGAGCAGACTGAAGCGGATATGGCATGGCTACAAGAGCTAATCGCGAGCGTCCGTAACATCCGTGGTGAGATGAAACTGGGCAATGCGGTACGTCTGCCAGTGCTACTACAAAATGTCTCTGCCGATGAAGAAGCACGTCTATCACGTATCAAAAACCAGTTCAAAGCGCTTGCCAAAGTCGAGAGCCTAGAGATCGTCAAAGAAGGCGATGAAGTGCCACTGTCATCATCAAGCATGGTCGGTCAGCTACGGGTACTCGTACCGATGAAAGGGCTAATCGATCCAACGGCTGAGCTGGCACGTCTGGGCAAAGCGCATGAAAAGCTACAAAAGCAAGCCGATGGTATCGCGCGTAAGCTAGGTAATGAAGGCTTTGTGAGTAAAGCACCTGCGGAAGTGGTCGATGCTGAGAAGGCAAAACTGGCTGAGCTAGAAGGGCAGTTGACGGCGATGACGGCGCAGATGGAGCAGTTGAAAGCGTTGTAATCTAAACGTAGATATCCGTATTAGCAAAGAACGCTGTCACGATTGTGATGGCGTTTTTTATTGTCTACTGATTAGTTCCCTAACTAACTCTTATCCATAATAAATACTGAATATTTGTGTGCTATTATGACAGGGCTTTAGATTGTACTTTTTTGATCAGATATAACGCAATAGTAAGATATTCCCGACGAAATATAGAAGGTGATAGAGTATGTTTATTAAAAGTATTAGCATTAAAAAACTGTTCGGACTATTTGACTATAATCTCAATTTTAAAGATGAAATTAATATCATTACTGCTCCAAATGGATATGGCAAAACTATATGTCTTAAAATAATACATTCACTATTTACTTATGACTACTTATACTATTTTAATTTAGATTTTTCTGAAATTATATTCGAAACAGAGTCTGGTACTCTTAAAATATCTAAAGATATTTTTAAAGAAGAGGTCAATAAAAAAAAGAGATTTACCCAAAGTCATTCATTAGACGATGAATTTTTCTATTTTGAAAATAGCATAATTATTGAAAATAATGAAGATGATGAAGTTGATGAAGATTACAGGCCATTTAATTTAAGATTTAATTTTGAAGGGTATGAATACGTTCTAACTGAGAGTAAGTTTAAAAGACAACTCATAAATATTTTGTCCGAAATATCTAATTTACGTAAAGCAGGTCGCAATGAATGGATAAATATTAAAACTAGAGAAATATCAGGATTTGAGCAGTTAATTAAGGAACTCGATTTAACAAAACCAATTAGAAACTTCTTACCTGAATGGTTAGGTAACTTCTCTACAGGTCACACTAGCTATTTTATTCAAGACCAACGGCTATTGAAACGCATAAATAAGTCACCTCATAAGAATCTCAACTCCTATGTACAAGCAATTGATACATATGCAAAAGAGTTAAAGAATCATTTGATCCAATCTAGTCTAGACTTCTCAGTAATTTCTCAGGATTTAGATTCAACTTTTCCACAAAGACTACTATCTAAGGATAATAGCAGTACAAATGTTAGTAAGGAAAAAATTGTTGAAGAGCTAAACAAAGTTCAAGGGAATCGTGAAAAATTAAAGAAATTTGATATTCTTCCAAAGAATACTAGTGTTGATAGCTTGATTACAGCAAAAAATATTGACGATATCTATGTATCTGTTCTGAATCTATACTTAAATGATACAAAATTAAAATTAAAAAAATTTGATGATATTTATAAAAAAATAAATTTATTTTCTAGCATTCTGAATACTAAATTATCTTTTAAGAAAATTAAAATTGATTCAGAAAAGGGTTTTTATTTTATTCGGCAGATAGAAAATAATATTGATTATGAAAAAGAACATATATTAAACCTATCTCAGTTATCCTCAGGAGAACAGCATCAAGTTGTACTTATTTACGAGCTTATCTTCAATACGAAAGAAGATAGCATAGTTTTAATAGATGAACCTGAGATTTCCTTACATGTTGTATGGCAAGAGCAATTTCTTGATGACTTAAAAATGATTACTGAAATGAATAAAGCTAAAGCAATAATCGCTACACATTCACCGCAAATTATTGGTGATTACTGGGATCTGGTTATAGACTTAGAAGAAATCAGAAAATTTGGTTTGTAGGGTATAGAAATGAGTTCAATTAAAGAAGCGTCGAATAATCCTAGAAATATTATAAATTCTATTCTAATGAGTTTTAATCATCCGGATGGGAAAAGAAAAAATTTAATCATTGAAGGTAAAACAGATGTTAAATTATTTAAAAATTTCATAGATGAAGAACAAGTTAAGCTCAGATCTGTAACAGGTAAAGATAATGTGTTAAAAGTAATGAACGGATTTCCAGTAAATAATAAGCATTTTTTGCATGCTGTAGCAGATGCTGATTTTGATCATGTTCTCAAGAAAAAAGATGAAAGAGAAAGAAATAAAATCTATATCACAGACTTTCACGATATGGAAATTATGATGATACTGTCAAAGTCTTTCGATAGACTGTTTAATGAATACAGAGACTATTCAGTTGAAAATGACTCGATAAATATTAATAAACTGAAGTCAGTGATTTTTGGGGTTTGTAAAGAATTAGGTAAAATTAGATATCTGAACTACGTAAATAGTTACGATCTTAAATTTAAAAATATAAGCTATGATGATTGTATTGCATTTAAAAATGACAGCTTAGTTCTAGATTTAGATATCTTATTGCATAAGTTAATACAGCGGTCAGAAAATCGTAAAGTAAGTATAGATGTCTTAAGAACAGAAATATTAGAGCTGGAAGATGAGAATTTCCAGTTAGAGCAAGTATGTTGTGGACATGATTTTACAAAATTATTAGCTATTTTCCTAAAGGAATCAAAATATTTTGAAGGGAAAAATCATAATTCTGATAAGTTGGAGAGTAGCTTAAGGCTTTCTTTTTCTAAAAATGAATTTGAATCATTTGAGTTGTATAAAAAATTACATTCCTTAGGAATGATAAAGATACTAAAAGCTATTGGCTAGATTTTATGATTAAGATATAAATGAAAGTAATATAGATTGTGAGGGTTTTTCCGTATTAGAAATTATATTATCTTTTTTTTAAAAACTACTACTATCTCACCGTTGTACAACGTGTTCCTTTGAGCAACCTTGCTATTGATGACACCATACCAATAGCTTAAGTTCACCCGTCAAAGCCCGATAGAGATCGATATCAGCTGTTTTGTACTAACTTAGCGTCGCTCAAAAAACCGTCATAGCAAACACTATGGCGGTTTTTTATGGTTCAAAGTATCTTAACTACTAAAACGTCTACAGCGCCCAAAGCGATCGATACTGCTCATCAGTTAAGGTCACGATATCGATTTCGGCTAGCATCTCGCGCAGTTCTTCCCATTTACTTGCATCAGGCTTGATCGGTGTAATCAATCTGCCTAGCGTGTTGTCAATGATGGCATCCATCAGCACATCGGCTTCGGTTTTACTATAGTCATAATACATACGGTGGGCAGTGGCTGGTTCGTTTTTGCATAGTTCTGTCATCTGATTGGTCACTTGGATAAAGGTATCTATTGCGTCCTTTTTCGCGCTATAGATCTCATCCGTCGTTAGAATCTCTAAAGCCGAGAAGTTCGGGTAAGGTGACAGATTCTGATCGATAAACTCAAACTCTAAACCCTCATGAGTTGCTTCAACGCCTTCAAAGTTATAAAAGCATAGCCATGCGCCATCTAGGCTTGGGTCTTCTTGCAGATTTTTTATATGATAAAAGTCTTTTTGTACAAAGCTCACATCGTCACGGCTGATACTAAAGCCATTTTGCTTGGCATAACGCGCTAATATCTCAAAGCCAATACGATTGGTCTTTTCTTCAGCAGCAGGGGTGCAGATGCGGATAGGCTGATTGTTTTTTAATTTATCCATGCTAGCGCGTTGCATCAATATGCCGCCATCGGTCTCAAAAAAGCAGCCCAGCGCACGTAGATTAGGCGCGTAATGTTCAAACAGATGGATAGGCTCATTGACATGCAAATCGATACTTTGGTTTTGTAATTCGGCAAAGCCATCATAGTGGTCATCTGGCTCGATAATGGTGATATCAAGCCCCGCCTGCTCATATGCGCCCGTGTTCACACCAGCGATAAAGGGCAGATGATCAGGGTTTAAAAACCATTCGAGGGTCAGAGTAAGTTTGGTGGTCGGCTGCATGGTTGTTTCCTTTTTAGGTATGGAAAACAATCAGACTGATACTATTAAGGTAAAACAAGAAAGGCCAAATAAGAAAGACGAGGTCGCAATGCTAACTGTCAGATGCTCGGCGTTTGATATGGTTATCATCACCAGTACATCATCTACAGACTGCTCTTATTTATAGACCTATGAGGGCGTGTCACGCTTGTTTCCTACGTCAGTGCTAACTGCTTCAGGTTCACGGGTGTGTCTCAGCGATGATGTAGGCTGTGTCTACAGCGTCAAATCAAAGCACCCCGACAAGATTGATTGGTATTACATTATTTTTGATCAGTACCGCTAATGAATCCGTACTGCTAATGACTATTATCGATAGCTACTGCGTCATCATAGACGACTTACGAGACGTGATGCAAGCGCGTATCGGGAATGAGGATGGTAGGTGATGACTGATGTTCGATAGCAGATCTTTATAACAGTTCTCATTTGTGACGGCTTTTTATAAGCGCTTTCAATCGACGTGCTAATAGAAGAGTAAAGCATTTATCATTGGTACTTACCCAATTACTAACCAAACATACCTATCAATAGCAAAAACCTTATATAAATAGTCTTGTGCGCAGACGGGCGATATTGCATGATTAGCCTTCTATGCCACCGCTTATATAATAGGCGCTACTTTAAACAACTGACATTTGGCATAACTGACAACTTACACGATCGACAACTTATATGACCGATAATAAAAAAGCGTTCTATTACCGACCCAAGACGGATCAATCCAACAGCCCAATGCTGCGTTGGACCTTTGTGACGCTTGGTTGGCTGTTTTTTATCTTAGGTATTATCGGTATATTGTTGCCAGTGATGCCCACCGCGCCCTTTATCTTGCTAGCAGCAGGCTGCTGGGCACGCAGTTCTCGACGCTTTCATTTTTGGCTGATTAATCATAAATACTTTGGTAAATTCGTCCGTGATTGGGAGGAGAATCATGCCGTTCCGCTTTATGCCAAGTGTTTAGCGACGGTTATGATGGCAGCATCGACAATTATGTTATTTTATCGTTTGCCTGCCGATATGATGTGGATGGCATGGGCGGTAGCCGCTGTCTGTAGTGGGGTAGCGATATATTTGTTCCGTTTACCAAATGCCTAAATCCGTTGCAATTTGCGCCAAAATCAGCCAATAAATGGCTCTGGTTACACGAAACATGAGATAAGACTTGCGATACTAGGATGTACCCCTTATAATACGCCCAAGCTTAAGAGCAGTTCTGCACCAAATCATTACCTCGTAGTATTAGTTATAATCCTTCGTTTTAATATTTATCGTTCAGTAGCTATTTGCAAGCGTTACCGGTCACTAGACCATTAATAAATTTAAAAGTAGGATTATACTATGTCAGACGTTCAAAAAGGTACAGTTAAGTGGTTCAACGAAGCTAAAGGCTTTGGTTTTATCGCTCCAGAAACTGGCGCAGACGTTTTTGCTCATTACAGCGAAATCACTGGTTCAGGTTTCAAAACTTTGGCTGAAGGCCAAGAAGTTGAGTTCACTGTAACTCAAGGCCAAAAAGGCCCACAAGCACATAACATCGTTGCTATCTAATTTGTCTTTATAGACAGATAGATGAATAGATGTAGAAAAGCGAACCTTCGGGTTCGTTTTTTTTCGTCTATGTTTTGGTATTTAAGATATGAGTACTGAAGCGAGTAGAAGTCTTATTCGAAAGATTTTAACTAATCATATTAGACCGCGACCGATGCAAAAAGGCCTCTAGCTATTTATAACTAGAGGCCTTTTATATTGTGCAATGACATCAGCAGTTAAGAATGGACATTTAGCTTATTATATAAAGCTAATGCCGATATTAATCAGACCGCCGCCCAGTATCAACCAACCAAACATAATGGCACCCAAGATAAGCGGTCTAACGCCAGCTTGCTTGATCGCGCTTAGATGAGTGGTCAGACCTAATGCAAACATAGCCATCGTCAGTAATACATCATCTAGCATCACCATACTGCGTACGACACTCTCAGACATTGGCACCCACGTATGTATCAACACAATGCCGATAAAAATAAACGCAAACCATGGCACTTTGACTTGTTTGACACGAGTCATAAATGACGCTGTCTCGTTTTTATTGCTCTTATCTTCTATAGCAGCATTATTTACGGTGCGATCTTTGGTTAGCGCAAACGATAACACGAGTAAGAAAGGCGCGAGCATCATAACGCGTATCATCTTGGTCACGACTGCGGTATCTCCAATCTCAGTATTGATTGCATTACCTGCGACTACGACTTGCGCCACTTCATGAACGGTTGAGCCAGTGTACATGCCGTACTGCTGGGCGCTAAGCCAAGGTTGTAACCAACCAAGATGATATAAAAAAGGATATAGCAACATCGCGATAGTGCCAAACACCACCACGGTTGCCACGGCGATAGTGACTTTATGGGCCTGCGCGTTGACCACAGGCTCTGCAGCAATAACGGCAGCAGCACCGCAAATACTCGCGCCTGAGCCAATCAAGATAACCGTTTCTTTATCAACTTTTAACCATCTAGTACCTAGCCAATAGGTTAGTAAAAAGGTTGATGACAGTACCAGCGCATCAGTCATAATCGCTGGCATACCGACGCTCGCAACTTGTGTCATGGTCAGTTTAAACCCATAAAACATAATCGCAAGGCGTAGGATTTGGCCCTTTGCAAAGCAAACACCGCCGTTCAAACGTTCAGCGAATTTAGGATAGATGGTATTGCCTAATATCATGCCCAGCAATATCGCTAGCGTTAAAGAGGATAAGCCAACGATACGTCCGTTTGACCAGATATCCAAACTACTATCCAACCATAAGCAAAACAAACTACCAATCAGAACAACTACCAATCCCGCCAAGTGACGGTGATTAGGAGTGTAGTTATGAACGGAGTTGCTGACTGATTGGACGAATGTGTGCATGACGCGGCATCCTATTACTTATATTAAGATAAGCATAAGCTTATGAATAGACAGTATATGCCCGCTGTATTTATAATAAAAACAGATTAATAAGATACAAACTATCGATTTTTTAGGTTATAGTCTATGATAGGAGTCGATATACCGCGCATGAGCATCAAAAAAGACAAAAATCACGGATAAAACAGCGCAAAAACTGACATAGGGCAACATCAATATCATGAAAAAATCTGTGCAGACAGTGCCAAAGATTACGCTTAAGCAGCTCGCTGTTTTTGTCAGTATTTATCAGACAGGTAGCACCAGTCGCGCCAGTGAGGAGCTGCATTTATCACAATCAGCAGTTAGCAGCGCACTGACAGAGTTAGAGTCTAGACTACAGATGCCGCTATTTGAGCGCGTCGGTCGCAGGCTTAATCAACACCCCAATGCTCATCCTATTTATATACAGGCACAGGCTATCTTGGGTCAGTCGCTCACGCTTGAGCATTATCATCAGTATCAAGCAGGGCAGATTCATATCGGTGCTAGTACCACTATCGGCAACTACGTGCTGCCGTCATTGCTTGGTAAGCTATATGAGGCGCTGCCCGATGCCAATGTCGATATGTATATTGCCAATACGCAAGAGGTAGTGAGCGAGGTTGAGCAACTAAATATCGATATCGCGCTGGTAGAAGGGATGCCGCGTCCGGTAGATATGAAAGTTATTGAGCAGCGTGAATGGCGTACCGATACGCTAGTGATATTTGCCAAGCATGATAGCAAGTGGCTAAAGGGTATAGCTACCTATAGCGAAGACGAAGACTACTATCAGCTGAGTATTAATCAGCTAGCGCAGTTGCCGCTACTGGTACGTGAGGCAGGGTCGGGCACACGGCAAATTATCGATGAGCAATTGCTTAAGTATCTACCTAATGCAGAAGTGGTAAAGGCGATACATCAATCAGAGGCCATCAAGCACATGGTAAGTGCAGATATTGGTCTTGGTTGTCTATCGCAGCATGTGATTGAGACGGAATTGGCAACAGGGGAGTTGGTACAAGTGAACGTGGCGGGGATTGATCTATCAAGGACATGGTGGCTGGTCTGGCATAAGGCTCGTCACCAAAGCCCGATTTGGCAAACCTTTATAGATATTATTCAACAAGGTTAAACGATAAGACTGGATGAACTTAAAATCTATTAGCCATAAAAAAGCGCAGCGTTAAAAGTTACGCTGCGCTTTTTTTTAGAGATTCTTTAATAATATAAGATAATCAAAGCATATTGTTATGCGGAAACAGGTTTGTCCAGTCTCACGACAAAACTGTCGCAAGGTACATTGGGCAAGATATTATCCGCAGTTGCGCCACTGATCCATGCAGCGATACCAGTACGCTTATGACGACCGATGACCAACAGATCGACATCATGTTTATGACAATAGCTGACGATACCTTCACTGCTAGAGATGGCAGTTGTGACTTCTGACGTTGCTGCATTTAGCTGATTGCGTTCAAGGAATTGTGCCAGCTTTACACGCGCTTCTTGGCAGCGTTCATCATCAATCTCATCGTATAGGCTAGAGGCGGGCACCAGCTCATAGCCGAAGCCAACCATGGTGTCTTTGACAATATGTAAAACAGATAGCTTAGAGCCTGGGCGGTTTTCGACGATGCGCTTGGCTTTTTGGGCGACTATATCTGCATCAGAGAGTAAGTCGGTGACCAGTAAAATATGTTCGTAACTCATAGCGTCTTCCTCATGTCAGATAGTATTTACTATAGCACTACTCTAGGGCGCTGTTAAGTAAAGCTTGTCGTCTTTAGCAGCGGATGAGAGCGATGCCAATTATTCCAAGACAGGCTGATCAAGCTTAACCACTAAGCTGTCGCAAGGAACATTTGGCAAGATACTATCGGCAGTGGCTCCAACCAACCAAGCAGCGATACCATGACGCTCATGACGTCCAATGATAAGTAAGTCGACCTCTTTTTCACGGCAGTAATTAATGATACCTTTGCTATTAGAGATGGCAGCGGTGACCTCAGAGTTGATCGCTTCTAGCTCGTTACGTGCCAAAAATTGCGCTAATTTAGTCCGTGCTTCTTGCCACTTCTCACTATCGACATCACCTGATAGGCTAGAGGCAGGCACGAGCTCATAACCGAAGCGCACCATGTCATCTTTGACTATATGCAAGACGGACAGTCTGGCTTCAGGAGAGCCTGCGAGGATACGCTTGGCTTTTAGCGCCACTTTGTCCGCATCAGACAGCAAGTCAGTGACCAGTAAAACGTGTTGGTAGCTCATAAAGTACTCCTAGTTAGTCGTTAACTTTACAGTATAGTCAATCCTTTATAAAAGAGTTACGGTGTTAACCTCGCTTGAGGTATCACGTATACATCTGCACTCAGTTGCCTTGTAATTCTTTTAAACTGAATTAACTATAGCAGTGCAGGCCGTCTTTGTTAAGTAATAAATCCATAATAAAATTGTGGATATTGATGAATTTGTAACTATAAGGCTCTGATAGCTAAAGTTGATAGCCGCGTAGATTATGTGCTGGATTATTGCATGGCTGTTGCCTTGACTTATCCATGTCGCAGCCCCACTAATAGCGCTAAGCCAACTCTTTTTTAGCCAATTTATTACTCTATTTTCCCTGACAGTCAGGGCACTATACGCATGATAAGCGATAAGGATAACTATGACGGACACGCCATTTACTGCTGATTTAACCTTGCATCCAGCATTTGAGCTGATTGAGCATCGCCATATTGAGGCGCTATCGATGGATGTGCTGATCAGTCAGCATGTAAAAACAGGAGCGATGCATTATCATCTGGCACACCCAAGTGATGAAAATGCGTTTTTGGTCGGTTTTCGCACCCAGCCGATGGATTCAAAAGGCGAGGCGCATGTCTTAGAGCACGTGGCATTATGTGGTTCGAATAAATTCCCTGTCCGTGATCCGTTCTTTTCAATGATTAAGCGCTCATTAAACACGTTTATGAATGCGATGACCGCAGCTGATTGGACTGCCTATCCATATGCGACGCAAAACAAAAACGACTATTTTAACTTGCTCGCTGTCTATCTAGACGCGTCGTTTTTCCCAAATATTCATCCGCTCGATTTTGCCCAAGAAGGCATTCGCGTGGAGCTTGACGAAAATGATAAACCACAGTTTAAGGGTATCGTTTTTAATGAAATGAAAGGCGCGATGAGTGGCGAGATTGATCAGTTATATCATACCGTTGCTCATCATCTGTTCCCAACGACGACCTATCATTATAATTCAGGCGGCGATCCTGCTGATATTCCTGACTTGACGCACACTGAGCTGACCGAGTTTCACCAGAGCCATTATCATCCATCAAATAGTGTGATCATGAGTTTTGGTAATATCCCTGTTGCTGAGACGCAAGTCAAAATTCATGAAGATGCCTTGATTCAGTTTGAAGCGGGCAAGAAGCATGTATCACGTCCAGAGCAACGTTTGTCTGCACCAATCAGTGCGGTTGATACTTATACTGCTGACGAAGCGGGCCCAGATCAGACGCATCATGTGGTTGCTTGGTTATTGCCATCGATTACCGATCCTAAGCAGCGCTTAGCATTACGTCTATTAGAGGGCGTATTGATTGAGCATGCAGGTTCGCCATTGCGTGCTTATCTTGACAGCCATCCACTGGGTAAAGCCCCAAGTCCTCTATTGGGACTTGATGACAGTCATTATGAGATGGTCTTTTATACGGGTCTGCGCGGCTCTAACCCTGAACATGCTGAAGCGGTAGAGCAGGGCATCATTGACTTGCTGACGGAAGTGGCCAATTCACCAGTTGATGACGAGACGATCGAAACCATTCTGCATCAGATTGAGATTGATCAGCGTCACATCGGCGGCGATAGCATTCCTTATGGTCTAAACCTTATGCTAGAGGGCTTTAGTACAGCGATTCATGATGGCAATCCTATCGACGTTTGGGAAGTAGACGAGCATCTACAGTGGCTACGCGAGCAAGTCGTCGATCCACAGTGGCTACCGAACTTGATTAAAACACATCTATTGGACAATCAGCATCGCGTACGCGTGACGATGACCCCTGATAGCGAAAAAACAGCTCGTTTGGCAGCAGCTGAGCAGACTCGTTTGGATACTATCGCGATGGATTTGACTGCTGATGACAAGGCTATTTTAAAGCAACAAGCCTTAGATTTGGCTGCACGTCAAGCTGCGCCAGATGATTTGAGCTTATTGCCAAAGGTAGGTCTAGAAGACGTACCAACGGACATTAGCTTTAAAGAAGGCACCCAAAAGCAGGTGCGTCTGAGCGGGCAAGATAGCACGCTATTTGAGTATGAAGCGGGCACCAATGGCATTTACTATTATCAAGTAATTGTCCCGCTCACTGAAGCAATAGGTAATACGAGCGCAGATGAGCTACCAGTCAATGATGTAATCAATCATCCATTGTTGCCTATTTATTTGAGCCTACTGTCTGAGCTAGGTACTGACTCGCTTAGCGCTCATGAAATGCAAGCCAAGCAAGCAGCACATTCTTCTGGTGTGACCGCTCGTATCAGCCAACGTACCAACGTCGATGATAGCCAAGCGATTAGCAGTTATTTTGTGGTGGCAACGCGTGCGCTAAATCGTAAGCCTGAAGCGATTGATTTGCTCAAAGAAGTCATGGAACACAGTATCTTTTCTGAGCATGACCGTATCAAAGAAATTTTGCAGCAGCGTCAAGCGGGTTGGCAGTCAAACCTAGCGGGCTCAGGGCATTCTTATGCGATGCAAACGGCCAGTCGTGGTATGAGTCGCCAAGCGCAGTTGGAATATGTACGCAGTGGTTTACCAGCATTGAACGCACTTAAAGATTTCTTGGCACATGCTAGTACAGATGATACCCAGTGGGATCAATTGGCTACGAGTTTGATGGATTTACATCAACGTCTGATCAGCTTGCCTAAGCATGCCGTTATTATCTGTGAAGCAGAGCAAACCGAACGCTTGAGTAACTTAATCGTTGATAGCTGGAAAGACAGTCAAGTAGCAAAGTCTGCTAGTAACTTAACGAACGCGGAAGCAAATGTCCCAAGTGAGTTTGCCAATCTGCAATTAGATACTGCGTTAAATGGTGCGACTGATGCGGGTAAGACGTTAGAGAGTGGCGACGATGTCAAAAACAAAGTGCTAGATGTTGCAGATTTAGCATGGCTAGTACCAACCAACGTCTATCATAATGCCAGTGCTTATACCGTGCCTGCTGCTGATCATCCTGATACCGCTGCACTCATGGTATTAGCGCCTTACTTACGTAATGGCTACTTGCACAGTGCGATTCGTGAGCGCGGCGGTGCCTATGGCGGCGGCGCAGGTTACGATGCCAACGCTTGTGCCTTTAAGTTCTTTAGCTATCGTGATCCGCAATGCGCTGAGACCTTTGCTCACTTTGACGCCAGTATCGAGTGGATCTTAAACGAGCCACAAACTGATGAGCAATTAGAAGAAGCTATTTTAGGTATTATCTCAG
The DNA here is from genome assembly GCF_039762275.1 of Psychrobacter proteolyticus. Lineage (GTDB taxonomy): Bacteria > Pseudomonadota > Gammaproteobacteria > Pseudomonadales > Moraxellaceae > Psychrobacter > Psychrobacter proteolyticus_C. The sequence goes on from NZ_JBDLOB010000003.1 coordinate 80,611, forward strand.
GCATGGATAAGCCAGGCTCTCCTGCAGGCGAAGCAATCAAAGCCTGCTTTGCAAACCTGCATCATCGCGGTGTTGACTGGCAGCGTAAAATGCGTGCGTCAATATTGGCCGTGACGGTTGCTGATTTGCAGCGCGTTGCCAAGCAATATCTGCAAGGACAAAAGCATGTACGTGCCGTATTAGCGCCTTACGACAAAGAGGAGGCAGTAAAAGTCCTAGGCTTTGAAGTATGTAGAATAAAGAGCTAAGACAATTAGGTTTGTTCTTGATTAAAAGTTAAAAACAAAAAAGCCAAGCATCATGCTTGGCTTTTTGCGGTTAGGTAATTGACTAATATCGCTTGATACTCAAATCTTTGCCAATTTTGTCTTGATGAATCGGAAATTCTGACAATTCGTTATACTGCTTACGATCAGCAAAGTAGCTTTTTAGAGTACGGCGAATGGCTTCAAACGCCAGTGTATCCCATGGGATATCTTCTTCGCTAAACAGTGCACAGTCGAGACTTTCTGAGCCAATACCATACGCGCCATCTTTTAGATCGGCCAGATAGATAGAGTAGATCTGCCCAATATCTGGCAAGTCATAAATGCAGTATAGATGCGGATTCAGTACGATGGCATCAGCTTCTTCGTAGCTCTCGCGTGCTGCGCCTTCAGCCATGGTCTCGCCGTTTTCCATAAAACCTGCAGGTATCGTCCATAGCCCATATTGTGGCTCAATCGCTCGGCGGCAGAGTAGCACTCTGTCTTCATGTACCACCAGCGAGCCACAGATAACTTTTGGGTTTTCGTAGTGGATATAGTGGCAATTAGGGCATACCAAACGCGGCATATTGTCCGTAGGTGGGATTTTTCGTTCTGCTTCATGACCGCATTGGAGACAATAGCTCATACCAACTACCTTTATTAATAAATATTGTGTGTCCACTTATCTTAAAAGTTTTTTTGCCGTTCTGATGTTTGCTTTTGTATACAGCAATGATAGTGGAAAATGCTTTTAAGCATATCCTTTAATTTTTCACGAGAAAAGCTATTTTATTTAATTTTTATGATTACAGTGAAAACGCTCTGACAGCGTATTTCAATCGCCATCAAAGCGTTCTTATCTTATCGAGTAGATCCTACTTAGGAATTAGGTCATAAAAATTAGGTCATAGGAATTAAGTTTTTGTTTCGAGCAACTGTGTGCGTAGTCCACCAGCTACCGACGCAGAGATAGGAATCAATGGCGTTACAGTGGCTTGAAAGTCATGATAAAGATCCTCGCGCGTCGGATACACGACCGTACTTAAGTTGCCATCTGCATCTACCTCATGACGCCAACCGCCATGCTCAAGATCAATCAAAGTACTGGCGATATAATCCCATGCTAAGCGGTAGTAATGTTCAAAGCGTGGATCATCCGTACGGCGCGATAGCATCAGTGCGGTATTAGCCATCTCAGCCTGTACCCAGTAAGGACGGTTTGGTATTGAAATCTCATCATCCCAGCCAATGGTATAGACCATGCCGGGCTGACCGTCAGGTGCCCAGCCGTGATCGATAGCACTATCAAATAATACGGTAGCATCAGGTAGCAGCCAATCAGGTACGTCATAACCATGCGCGATACAAGCAGACTCGACCTTGATCAGCAGTCCTGCCCATTCTGCAAAATGACCAGGTGTGAGTCCCCAAGGTCGCAGGTCATCAGAAGGTTCATTCGCATCATAGTCGGGTAACAGATTCCACTCACTATCAAAATGTTCAGGTAGGCGACCATCGTAATTACTAGGAATATCATGGCCGAAACGCTTGGCTAAGTGTAGCGCACGGTCTAGCCAACGCGTCTCACCCGAGGCATCTGCCAGTGCTAAGCAAGCTTCGGTCGTATGCATGTTGCAATTGGCGCCGCGATAATCTTCAGGATCAGACCAGTCAGCCGCAAAAGAGGGCAGCATCGATTGCTCATCTTCTAGCCAGAAATGCTGATCGATAATGGTTATTGCAGCTTGCATGAGCTCTGAACCGCGCGGGCGACCAGCAATGCTAGCAGACGCGCCAGCAAGCGCGACAAATGCATGCAAATAGGCGTTTTTGCGTGATGGATTTTTATGAGTTGAAGAAGCATCACTGAACCAACCGCCATGTACCGAGTCGCGTGATGGGCCATCGAGCAACGCATCTAGGCCATGGTCAGCAAGTGTTGCTGCACCCGGTATACCCATTAGCGCCGCTAGCGCATAGCAATGCACCATCCTTGCAGTGATGATGCTCTTTGCGGTGTCATCTACCATGTTGCCATCGTGACCGAGAGTAGCAAACCCTGATGGCACGCGTGCTTTGGCATAATGTTCGAGCAAACGTTGCCCTTCAGCAAGCAACCAGCGGCGATGAGTACTGCTATCTGCCCAGCAGACAGATAGCAGATCAGGAGAGTCAGGAGAATCCATGATATCAGCCATTGGTAATCATACCTCCGTTTATGTGTAAGGTCTGCCCGGTCACGAAGCTACTATCTTGGCAAGCAAGAAATACATAGGCAGCACCCATCTCACGTGGCTGACCCATACGTCCCATTGGTGAGGACATTGATTCTAAAATATCTTTATCAAAGTCTTTGAATACCAGTTGAATCTCACTCACCACAGGACCTGGTGCTACTTGATTGACGCGAATACCGCGACTAAGTAGTTGTTGCGATAGCGCGCGGGTATAGCCAACGATAGCACCTTTGGTTGCGGTGTACGGCACCAATACATCGTTGCCGACATACGCATTAACAGATGTCGTATTAATGATGCTATCGCCTTCTTTCATATGCTCAAGGGCGGCGCGGGTTGCATAAAACATCCCTGCCATATTGACATCGAAATGCTGTTGCCAGTCTTCATCACTGACCTCAGACAAATCATGATATGGCTTTTGCATACCAGCATTGTTGACTAGCACATCGATGCCGCCCCATTTAGCCACGACGGCTTCTACTGCCTCTTTGCAACTACTGCTATCTGCCGTATCACCCTGCAATACCAACGCGTCTGCGCCTTCTGCTTCAATACCTTCACGTGTCTCATTCGCGCTTTCTTCATCAGAGTGATAAAGGATGGCAACCTTGGCACCTTCACGTGCCATATGAAAAGCCACTGCGCGGCCGATACCGCTGTCTCCGCCAGTGATTAAAACGCGCTTATCAGCCAATTTTCCTGAGCCTTTATAATTATCATTAATGTATTCAGCAGGTGGCATCATGTTGTCGATTTGGTCTGTCATAATCTGTATCCTTTGTTCTTTTGAGGTGTCATCTATTTTTATTACAGCAAACCTATGACGCTGGCATCGATATTTTTATAATGCTATTTTAGAATGTCTGCCTCATAGCCTTACTAACGACTATCATAATACTCAGATGCATTTTTTGAAATATTACTCGGTTAATGTTTGGTAATTTAAAAATGCGGTTATGAGACTTATTACCATGAACGAATATCAAGCAAAAAGGATATTGAGAAAGTCTCATTCAATAAATCTATTACCGTCTAAAGTAGACGGGATAAGGTATTGAGTAATTTAAAAAGGTGTAAATACACAGCAAAAAACAGTCATTTAGTTGAAAAACTCACCTTAATAGAGGCTTAGTCTACATAACAAAGCCTATACATAAGCGACAAGCAATTTTATATTTATCATAGTAACCCGATATATGTATAGCAATCAGCCGATACGTTAATGAGTCGCATTTTGCCTAAAACAACATCAATATGAGATGCATCTACTAAAGCAATAATCGGACTAATAAGAAAAGCTGCCATACTAGCAACAGGTTATACTGGTATGCTGGCACAGGTATTTTCATGAATAATATGAAGATGACCACTCATAGGATTTGATAATGACCATACCCGAAAATATTGATTTCTTTAACAAGTTTAGCGTCGCTGTCCCAAGTTTTATTCGTCATCCTACACTCAGAAAACTGGCCGAGCGAGTGCAGCACGAGACATTGAACGCGCTGACGAGTCCAGCAATGTACGAGAGTGGCAACACCTCACAAAGTACGCGTATTTTAGACAGCTTATATCAGACACCCATTGCTGATGCATCAATATTGGTTGCGATTACTCATGAGCGCAGGCCTAAATTATTATTAACACGCCGTGCCGCCCATATGAACAGTCATGCGGGTGAAGTGTCTTGTGTGGGTGGTAAACATGATCGAGGCGATGGTAACAATGTCGTTACCGCATTGCGTGAAGCCTGTGAAGAAACAGCGCTACCGCCCAATAAAGTCCAGTTGCTTGGTCAGCTGCCTATCCAAACTTCAAAAAGTGGTATGAGCGTACGCCCAATCGTGGCACTTATCGCCCCTGGTCTAGTACTCGTACCTGAAGCGGGAGAGATATCACGTATCTTTTGGGCAGATTTAGAGTCGTTAGTCACTCAACCAACGGTAGAGTATGAAATTGAGTATAAAATGCAAGAGCAAATGGCTACCATACTAACACCTAGCTGGCAGGTCGATGGTGAGACAGTATGGGGGCTAACAGGACGGGTAATTGCTAACCTATTAGAAACAGGGTTTGATCGACAGCTCGAATGGTATTACCGCGTAGAAAACAAACGCTGATAAATGTCATCTACTAATAATATAGTCGATGCAATTTAAAAGTAGTACAAGGCAACCGAATGTAGATGTAATACTTCAAACGAGGTTAACGCAGTAATGCTTTTATAGTGGAATGACTATGGTCATCTACTTATAATAATCATCGTTCTTTTTCAGCCACCAGTTCATATTGTCTTGGCGCTTGGCACGGAATGCTTCTAGCTTATGGGCTACGGACGCATTATGCTGCCGCGCAGTATCAAGTGCAAAAAGAATCGGTACTGAAGATAACACACCAAAGCGTATCTTCGATTTTGGTAAGTCCAGCCCATCGCCTATATCATCACCGACCAAAGTACGGGTGACACTTGCGTTGACCATTTCGACAAAACGTCCACGGCGATTATCTTCACCCATCAGCTGACGCGGTAAATCATGCAATGCTTTTGCCAATGGCTGACCCATCTTAAAGTCTAGCTGCTGTATCGATAGATAGGTATAGAGCCATTCCCAACACGCGGCCTCATCTTTTGGTAAACGATCTAAATCAACCCCCATCCAATAACTGGCAAGATTCCATAGATGCAAGATACCTTCGGCTTCTTCTGTACTAATACGTGCGCCCAGTAGTCGTAGACCGCGCATAATCAGTAAGGAGAACTGTAAATGGGTGGCAATCATATCGGTTTGATTGATAGGGATGCCCCAATAGTCAGTATTCCAACTGCCGTCAAGGTTATGATGTTGCTCGGCATTTGGTATCACGCCTGTAGCCGCATTGCCTTTCCCTTTGAGTAAGTTTTGCCGTACCAAAGTATGTATCTGACGTACTTGGATCGATTGTCGCCAGCCCTCAGAGCCAATGGCTAACACTTGCTCGATAGGTTTATTTTGATTGCGTGTGCTCATATTAGATGAAGGGTGTTCAGACACGGCCAAGATATAAGCATAAGTACGCATCAATCGCGGTAGCGCATCGTGCATCAGTGCACCTGTCTGAATGAGCGGCAGCGATAAGGCAGGGATGCTATAGCCAGCCATCAGAGCAACATTACGCAGTAGCCAAATGAGCATCAATGGGTAGCGCCGATAGGCAACCGCGCCTATTTGAGCAAGTTTTGGGTCGAACCAGTCAGGATGGTTGCTAAATTGCTCAGTGAGCGCGCTAAATGATGGATTGTTTACAAGGTCCTTGTTTACAAGATAATTGTTTGCAGGGTTATTGTTTAGACTATTGCCAAGAATAGTATGCTGTAAAGGCTTTGCGAATTTTATGTTCTGAGCGGCTAACGCGTCTGCGAGTGGATCGCCAATATCGTAACCTGCCACGATTTCATCAAGTAGAGCAGGCGAGATCGTAAAGTCTTTTGGCAACAGATAACGTTTAATGCGTTTTAAAACTTGCAAATCACTATGGTCATTAATAGCAGTGGTACGTCCATGACGCTGATAAGTGTTCGATGATTGAGCCTTCGATGATTGAAAGTCAGGTTTGTCAGTTGAAGTACTTGCCGTATTGATGATTTTCTTATCCATAGTTATCAAGTACCATTTTCAGAGTGAGGACATGCCTTAGAACGTAAAACTTGCATTGCGATAGCTTCGCATCACAATCATTCGTAAAAATTACTGGATTGGTTCAATGAATCTAATTGCTGCTGTGTTGTTCGGATACGGCGTTTAGTATCACGAATCTCATCAGTTAGAGATAGCAGCCGTGCACGGGCTTCTTTTTCATTAGCAAAATCTAGCATTTCACCGTTTTCTAGCTTATCGAATTCTGATTGGTAAGTATCTAAGAGGCGATTATCTTTGTCTAATTGACTGTCTAAGGTGTAATAATCTAGCCCTTTTTGATTAGCCACTTGCAATGTGTTGGCCATAGTGATCGGGCAAACGTTGTTCAATTGACGACCACGTCTACCGATGTTATAGGCATTATTGATGGTGCAATATTGTTGCAGGCCAAGTTTACGACCTCGCTCCCATGCTTGGTAGTCAGGTGCGACACTGGCTTTGGCACAGGCTTTTGTATGAGATGCTAAGCGATCTGAATGGTAACCTGCCACGCCATCGTTATAGCCGATAGTTTGCCAGTCACCGACGAGACATTCTTGCTTGGAGAGTGTTGCACAGCCTGCTAGCAGATAGACACTACCGAAAACAGATAACCCTAATGCCAGTTGACGTACAACGCGGTGTATAGGTCGGTACATGGTTAGCTCCGATAGCTGTAATAACTATGATAACGATAATAACTATGAACACAAATAAATGATGCTAGCAATCAATCACGTTATATAGTCTTGTCATTGATTGCTAAGTCACTTATAAATATCTTGATAACGCACATATAAATAAAATAGAGCAGCTTATAAGTGGCATCAGTATTAAACAGTACCACTATAAGCTACTCTACGTTTCATCAATGCGGGCGAGTCAAGTCGACCGATGTACCGCTAGCATTGTCTTTTAAGCTCATTTTCAGCATGATGTAACCAGCAATACCAGAGACGATTGAACCCATGATAATACCTAAACGCTCATCAAACATAGTGGTGTCGCCAGCGAACGCCAAACCACCGATAAATAAACTCATGGTGAAACCAACACCGCACAATAGGGCGGCGCCGTAGATTTGCTTATAGTCCATACCTTTTGGCATGGTTGAGATACCAAGTTTAAAGATTAACCAGCACATAATCATGACGCCTAATTGCTTACCGATAAACAAACCAGCGGCAATACCTAGCGGCACTGAGTGGAATAACTCAGCAAAACCTGCGCCTTCGAGCGAGATACCCGAGTTGGCAAAAGCAAAGATTGGCAAAATACCAAAGGCGACGGTATTGTGCAGATCATGCTCTAGCTCTTCAAGCGGAGAGTGCTCAGGATCAGTGCGGTCGAACATCGGGATAAACAGTGCTAATACCACACCTGCCAATGTTGCATGGATACCAGACTTGAGTACGGCAATCCACATGATCAGACCAATGAGTAGATATGGCGTGATATTGGTGACGTTACGGCGATTAAGAACATATAAGAACGGCAAACATAGACCAGCTACTGCCAATGATTCTAACGACAGCTCACTGGTATAAAACAAAGCGATAATCAGAATCGCACCAATGTCATCAAAGATAGCAATAGAGACCAAAAAGACCTTTAAAGAGTTAGGTACACGATTACCTAAGAGACTCAAAATACCAAGTGCAAAGGCAATATCTGTCGCAGCAGGAATGGCCCAACCTTTCCAAAACTCAGGCTCATTGTAGTTAAAGAGCAGATAGACAATCGCTGGCATGATCATACCGCCAAGTGCAGCCCCTGCTGGCAGTATTATCTGCTTGACGTTGGACAGCTCACCGATGAGTACTTCACGCTTAAGCTCTAACCCAACCAAGAAAAAGAAAACCGCCATCAGACCATCGTTAATCCAGTGATGAGCGTCTTTGGCAATCTCAAACTCACCAATCTGAATGGCGACTGGTGCATGAATAAAACCTTCATACCAAACATTAAGAGGGGAGTTGGCAATGATCATTGCAGCAATGGCAGCCAATGCTAAGACGATACCGCCTGCTGCCTCAAATTCAAAAAATGCCTTAATCCTTCGTATTGCCATATCATCCTCATTCGCTAAATACAATTTACTAAATAACCTCAAATATCCATCAATGTCTGCGCTACCTATAATTTTGAGGTAGCAAATAGACAGAAACAGTTTCTCATACTCTTATCAATATAGACAACAAAATACGTTGAGCCAGTGCCAACGGTCTACTTTTTTATATTCACAATAGCAATATTATAAAGAGGATTTAACAAGCACAATAGTTGTAAGTCGTTACATCTTTTTAATAAGTCGCTATTCGGTTGAGTATATTCGGAATGTTATTAGACAAATTTAGCAGACTTTGTTACGTTTTTGGCTTTTTTTACGGTTTTATCTTTATAATGAGCAGCGCTGTGCGATGTGTCATTATTTCTTTTGCTAGCACTGGTAAGCTGTCAGCTTATCGATAACGATATTTTAGCCTTATCTCAGAACTCCTTTTCTCTTCTTATCATATTTTGCAGGTCAGTGTCATGGACTTAACTTTCTCGTTAGAGATTATTTTAATGCTTACTGCGGTGGCCGCATTGGCAGGATTCATTGATGCTATTGCTGGCGGTGGTGGATTATTGACTATCCCAGCCATGCTACTGGCCAATATCCCACCAGTATTGACGCTTGGTACCAATAAACTGCAAGCGGCATCAGGCGCACTGGCGGCGTCTATTACTATGATTAGAAAAGGAGTCGTCAAACCGCAACGTATCAAAGTAGCTATCATCGCCGCTTTTATTGGTTCTGTTATTGGCACCATCGCTGTACAGATGTCACCACCTGACTTGCTTGAAAAGGTTATTCCATTTTTGATTGCTGCTATCGGTATCTATACATTATTTGCCCCTAGGTTGGGTGAGGTAGAGGCTGCACCGCGCATCTCAGAGGGCAAATGGCAAAAAGTCGTGGCACCGTTGATTGGTTTTTATGATGGTTATATTGGTCCAGGTACAGGTATGTTTTTTGCGCTTGGCAATGTGGCATTACGTGGTCGTCAAATTATCGAAGCAACAGGCGCGGCAAAAGTATTGAATTTATCGACCAATATTGGCTCGTTAATTTTCTTTATTTTGGGTGGCAACGTACTATGGAAAGTGGGGCTAGCGATGATGGTTGGACAAACCATCGGTGCCTATTTTGGCTCGCATATGGTGGTTAAAGGCGGTAGTAAATTGATTCGTCCAGTAATTGTATTGGTCTGTCTGGCAATGTTGACCAAGTACGTGTTTGGCTAATTAGCCATTGATAGAACCGTATTAACCAATATTATTTACTGGTTATTAATCATAAAAAAACCTCAGCCAATTCGACTGAGGTTTTTTATTTTATGCACTTCTAGCTAGCAGGAGTGGGTTAGCGGCGACGATCGACATCATCGTATTCACTACCCATGATGCCATCACTAAAGACTTCAGAGAACTCACGCTCATTGTCTTCATCGATATGACCATCAAATACATCTTTTGCACCAGCGTTAGGATCGTTGTAAATAGCCAGATCCATTTTGCCTTCTGATTTTGCCACGATAGTAGTAACAGCAGCATCACCACCGACGTTTACAGCAGTACGTAGCATATCAAGGATACGATCCACACCCAAGATTAGGCCGATGCCTTCGATTGGTAGACCCACTTGAGCAAATACCATAGACAGCATGATTAGACCAACACCAGGTACACCAGCCGTACCAACAGACGCCAGTACTGACATCAAGATGACGGTTAAGTATTCGGTTACGCCCAAATCAATGCCGTAAATGTTGGCAATAAAGATGGTCGCAGTACCCTGCATAATGGCCGTACCATCCATATTGATGGTAGCACCAAAAGGAACAGTGAACGACGCAACTGAGTTGTTTACACCCATACGTTTGGTAACCGTACGCAAGGTAATAGGAATCGTCGCGTTCGAGCTTGAGGTACTAAAAGCAAAGATCTGTACTTCACGCATTTTTGCCAAGAACGTCTTGATAGACAGGCCTGAAGATACTTTAAGTACAATCATCATGGTTACAAAGAAGTGGAAGGCCAATGAACCAACCAATACCGCGACATAGCCAAGTAGTGACCAAATCAAGTCTAAACCTAGCTCTGCCATTGCTTTGGTCAATAGCGCAAATACACCATATGGTGCAAGGTTCATGATGATCGTGACCATCTTTAAGATAACTTCGTTGATCAGTTCTAGGCTTTGCACTAAGCCTTTAGCAGGTTTGCCTACCATCAAGATACTGACACCGATCAAAATAGCAAAGAAGATGATCGATAACATATCGCCATTTGCCATCGCGCTGATGGGGTTCGATGGGATAATGTTAGAGAACACATCAAGTAGAGGCGGCGCTGACGCAGCTTCAAACTCGGCTTCCGTTCCGATATTCATGCCTTTACCGATACCGAATAGCGAGCCAAGACCAATCGCAGTCGCAATAGCGAGTGCAGTGGTTATCATATAAATAATGAACGTTTTGGTACCAATACGTCCAAGTAGGCGAATATCACCAATACCGCATACACCGCAAATCAGTGAGATAAGCACCAAAGGTACGACCAACATTTTTAGCGAGTTGACAAATAGTTTACCAACAATGGCAAGGAAGCCATTGGTGATGTAAGTGTTAACAAAGCCACCTTCGCCGTTCAATCCTGAGTAGTTTAGAAATAGGCCCAGTCCAATACCGAGCACCATGGCAACAATGATCTTGCCCGTCAGTCCCAAATTCTTCCACATAATTCATATCCTTTGTGTGCATAACAGCTTTATAGTAAGTGTTCATTAGCCAACATGATTGTACTTATCAGCCTTACTACAAAGCTTGTTATGACTATTAAGTTCCCGTGATTGTCGCTTGATGTCACATTTTCGTGGACAATATAAAAGAATAGCTAAGGGCACTGCAAGATTTTTTTCTGATTTTATTCTAAATGTACATGCCTCGTTACAACTATGTGCCCATAATATAGTCAATATTTATTCTAAACGGTTTGTTTCCCATATGAAACAAAATATTCATGAAAGAGTTTTTAGGGTAAGCAAATATGTCAAACTATTGATATTGAACCATTGGTTTCGAATCAACAAAATGGAAAGAAAGAAGTAAGACTCATATGATTAATTAAGCTTAAAATTTCCCATAGACCTAAAAAAGCCAGACTATCGTTTATAAATAGTCTGGCTAATAAAAAATGAAACTCTTACTATAACTCTAATAATACTTAGTTTCTAATATCAATATTAAAAACAGCATAGACTTCTAAACTTTATCGTCTTCTTCGCGTGACAAAGGTGATTGGCGTTCTAAAGGTTTGATATCATTATCACTTACTTCAGAATTTATCTCGCCAGGTGGTGAAATATGACGATTGTGATTATTACCCATACGCTCGTTAAGATGTGACTCAGCATCACGATGGCGATGATCGAGTGCCTCTATCTCAGGCTCTGACTCTTCAAAATCTGTCTGCGAATTTACTTCTTTGATAGTATCTTGCTCACCCACTAACTCTACATCGCCATCACTTTCATAACCATGATTAGGATTGGCATCGCCAGTATGATTGTCTGTGTTTGCAGGACTGTCTAGATCGTTAATAGTTGGTTCGTTAGTGGCTAGCTCATCAACGGCAGCTGCATTGGTATCCACAGCGATACCGTTTTTACTCTGAGCTTGTCTTTTGAGCTGTGCATAATCAGTCAGTTGGTGAACTGCATTTTCAAGCGCATGCGGATTGTCACGTTCTAGCGCTTCTGATAGATGCTCGTCAAACGTATCGGTCAATAATGAATCAAAACGCATGGCGTTATATTGAATCAGTACTTCGGCCTCTTCTTCGGTAATGCCGCCATTTTGACTGGCGTGTACCACATGGTCTTCAAAGGTTAGACCTTCAAAGCTGTCTTGATGCTCTGCCTTTTTGAACTTCTGCCACAACGGTTCGATTTCGACTAAGGTCTGATAAGCATGTTCCATACGACCAGTTACATCGTCTGCATCGGTATTGTAATAAACCATGGTTTTCAGATAATCGCGGAATGGGTTGGCTGCAAAATCATCCATGAAAGTATCACCCAATTGGCGTTTTAGCTCATCGCTTGCTGGGGTAAAGATACGTCCACTTGGGAAAGTCACAAAGCTAACCACATTGGCTGCCATACGATTAGGGAAATTAGCAAAGAATGATACAAAGGCTTCTTGAATCGTATACAAACTGTTTTGTAGCGCAACTTCGGCATGCAATTGCTCAGACTCTGACTTACTACCATGTTCATAGAACTGCAAAATAGCAGTCGCAATAAATAGATGACTATGGATATCTGCTAAACGACCAGAGAGCATCTCTTTACGCTTTAAATCCCCTGCTAGTAGTCCTAATGCCATATCAGCAGTTAGGGCAAAGCTCGCACTTAAACGATTAATGTGTTTGTAATAAGGACGGGTAAAAGCATCTGCGAAATTCGGCGCCTTATCGCTACCACCGATGTAACCTGCGACAAAGGCTTTTGCACCACGGTTAAACGTATAACCCAAATGCTTGAAGAAAAGGGTATCAAATTTTTCAGTGGCAGCCGCTTTGTCTTCGCTTTGTAGTAACTGAAGCTCGTCGAATAAATAAGGATGACAACGCATTGCACCTTGACCAAAGATCATGAGTGAGCGGGTCAAAATGTTGGCGCCTTCTACCGTGATAGAGACAGGAATCGCCTGATAAGGTGTCGCTAAGAAATTACGCGGACCCATTTGCACAGCACGACCACCGACCACATCCATACCGTCGTTGACGACACTACGCATGGTTTCAGTTGCATAGTATTTTGCCATGGCAGTCATGACTGAGGGCGTGCCACCTTGGTTTAATCCGCAAGTGACCAAATGACGGAAGGCTTCTAACATATAAGTGTTACTCGCCATACGGCTAGTAGCGTCTTGTACACCTTCAAATTTACCTACTGATATCTTGAACTGTTCGCGAACTTTTGCGAACGCACCGACAGACAGATAGGTCATTTCACTGGCTGATGTCGATAGAGCTGGTAGAGAAATACCTCGACCAACGCCCAAGCATTCCATCAGCATACGCCAGCCGCGACCAGCGTTCTCAACACCGCCGATGATGTAATCTAATGGGATAAAGACGTCTTTACCATCGACCGTACCATTCATAAATGGTGAACCGATTGGGTTGTGACGTGGACCCGTGACCACCCCTTCATGATTGGCAGGGATAAGTGCACAGGTGATACCATAATCGGTTTTGTCCGGATCACCAAGCAGACCTTCTGGATCATGCATTTTAAATGCTAAACCAACCACAGTGGCGACAGGTGCTAGGGTAATCCAACGCTTAGAGAAGTTCATGCGTAGGCCAAGCACTTGCTCGCCCTCATGCGTGCCATAACAGACGACGCCTGTATCAGGAATCGCACCTGCATCAGAGCCCGCTTCGGGCCCAGTTAAACCAAAGCAAGGCACTTCATCACCTTTCGCAAGACCTGGCAACCAGCGCTGCTTTTGCTCGTCTGTACCATAGTGCATCAATAGCTCACCAGGGCCGAGCGAGTTGGGAACCATACAGGTCACAGCGGCAGTCGGCGAGCGCGAAGCGATTTTACTCATTACACGGCTTTGCGCATAAGAGCTAAATTCTAAGCCGCCAAATTCTTTTGGAATGATTAAACCTAAGAAACCATTACTTTTAATAAATTGCCATGCCTCAGGTGATAGGTCTTTATCTTTATGCTGAATTTGCCATTCATCAAGCATGGCACATAAGGTCTCTACTTCATTATCAATGAAACTTTGTTCTTCTTCTGAGAGCTGCGGATAAGGATAATTGGCAAAGGTATCCCAGTTTGGCGCACCCATAAACAGCTCTTTTTCCCACCAGCTAGTACCCGCGTCAAGCGCTTCACGCTCTGTATCACTCATACTCGGCATCGCACCGCCTAGCGCTTTATATACAGGCTTAGTGATTAACGATTGGCGAAGCGGTGCAACGAGTAAGACCAAACACAGTAGTGCCATTGGTATACCCAAAATGAGCGACCATGGGCTGATAATTGCGGTGACGATAACCGTAATCAGGGCGACGATGCTACCGGTGACCCGTGATAAGGACAACAAGAAGATGGCCAAGACCACGGCTAACTGAATGATGACTGCCAAAATAAACAAGCCAATTGCCATGACTATCTCCTTTGAAACGCTGAATAAGAAATGCGAAAAGTACATAAATGAAAGAGCTAACTATAATTATTTTTTGTCTTGCCACTTACTGTCTTACAAGTAAATCGAATGATTTGTTAATCCATAAATGCTCGGTTTTACGTCTCTTAAGTACTAGTATTAACGGTCTAGTAAGTAATTGACAAATAAATGACAAGAATGGCTACTAATATGAAACAGTTGTCGATAACTATCAAGAGCCAAAATGCTACGCTCTGTCGATGATATGTATCAAACATCATTGTTTATAGGTTAATCATATGTCTAGTTGGAACACGTAGCTAGCTATTGTCGGAAACTAGGCAAATAGCTAGTTGAAAGGGGTAAGGCAACTCTCGGCATAAGACAAAGTGTCGTTACGTCCGACGATGATGTGATCGACAAGCGAGATATCTAACAAGTCACAGGCTTTTTTTAGCTCATAGGTCAGTAAGTTATCAGCGGTCGATGGCTTGGCATCGGTATGAGGATGATTGTGGGCGATGATAAGTTGGCTAGCAGCATGGCTTAGTGCATGCCGCAGTACGTGCTTGATGCATACCGAGCATGATGAGATACCACCAGTAAATAATATCTCAAAGTCTAAAAGGTTGAGGGCATTGTCTAGACAGAGCACTGCAAATACTTCACGGTGCTCACCGCGCAACTGAGTACTAATATAGTCTTTGACCGCTTGTGAACGGCCGAGTGCTTGCCCAGTTTTGAGTTGGCTGTCCAGATAGCGCGTACCCATCTCAAGTGAGGCTAATATTTGGGCGTATTTCGCAGGGCCAATACCATGACAGGCAAGAACCGTCTGTTGAGGGGCGGCTAATAGTTCGGCTAAGCTACCAAACTGATCAATCAAATGCCGCGCTAATTCAATCGCTGATTGGGACTGAGTACCGGTGCGCAAAAATATGGCCAGTATCTCGGCGTCAGACAAATGAGCTGCACCAAATTTTAAAAGTTTTTCGCGTGGCCTGTCATCCTCATGCCAGTCTTTGATCGCCATTGTCACTCCTTGAAAATGGGGGGATACTCGTTATCTGAGATAGATACGGAAAATCTTACCCAATTTATCTCATAATTGTTACTATAAGCGCAATTTTATCTTTTCACTTTTTTGTTGATGCCACGCTTATGTCCAATATTGTGCTTGCTATTACTGGCGGTATCGCCGCTTATAAATCTGCTATATTTGCCCGCTTGTTAGTCAAGGCAGGCTTTGATGTGCGCGTTATCATGACGACAGGCGCACAAGCATTTATCACACCGCTGACGCTACAAGCATTGACGGGTAACGAAGTGCATGTCTCATTGCTCGATGAGCAAGCAGAGGCAGGTATGGGGCATATTGAGCTGGCTAAGTGGGCCGACTTAATCGTGATTGCACCTGCTTCAGCCAATACGCTTGCGCGTCTGGCCATGGGTATGGCTGATGATCTATTGACCACAGTGTGTCTGGCCACTACTGCGCCCGTCATTATTGCTCCTGCCATGAATCAGCAGATGTGGGCGCATCCAGCAGTCAACCTAAACGTACAAACATTGCGCGATATGAATTATCAAATTATCCAACCAGCTAGCGGTGAGCAAGCGTGCGGTGATGTCGGAGCAGGGCGATTGCCTGAGCCTGAGCAGTTATTGGATGAGGTGTTGCTGTTCATAGCAATGAACACGACGCCGCAATTGCTGGCAGGCAAAAGAGTAGTCATTACCGCAGGTCCAACAGTAGAGGCGATCGACCCTGTGCGTTATTTGTCTAATCACTCTTCAGGAAAAATGGGCTTTGCATTGGCACGCGCCTGTGTAGCTGCTGGCGCAGACGTTGTCTTAATTGCTGGTGGTAAAGTGGCATTGCCCACGCCGCTTAATGTCACACGAATCGATGTGCTGTCTGCCGAAGATATGCTGATAGCCGCGCAGCAATGTGTGGAAGGTACGCATAGCGAGTTTCAACTAGTCTTTGAAGATGAGCATGACCATTCTCATGAGCACGATCACTCTCATAACCATTCTCACGAGCATCATCATGGCGACTGTGGTTGCGGTGATGATGATGTAAGCGACCATGATCACAACCATAATGACAATAATGACTCGCTACAGTCTTATGATGACAACCAATTTGTAAAAGCAGATATCTTTATTGCGACCGCAGCCGTGGCAGATTATCGTACGGAAGAAGCTGCACCGCAAAAAATTAAAAAGACACAAGACGCCATGACGCTCAGTCTGGTTAAAAACCCTGATATTCTAGCGACGATTTCTCTTGCGCATCCAGAGCTATTTGTCGTTGGTTTTGCCGCAGAGACACAAGATGTTGAGCGTTATGCCCGTGGTAAGTTGGTCGCAAAAGATTTGGATATGATTGCTTGCAATGATGTCTCACGTGCAGATATCGGTTTTGCCAGTGATGACAATGCGATGCAGGTGTTTTTCTCTGAGCGCTATGAGCGTGACACGGTAACGCTTGAGAAGACCAGTAAAGATAAAATTGCTGAGCAACTAGCTAGCATCATCGGTCAAGTAATCGGTCAACGTAAAGATAGTTAGAACTACAGGCGCTAAATCTGATAGCTAGCATGTAGATAGTGTGTAAATACAGACGCTGAGCCTAAAATGGTGTGACCGATATGATGAATATAGCTGGTAACGATAGCAATCAGATGCTAGTGCTGACGATCATTTTTGCGCTTGCCTCACTGCTGCATGGTATTAGCGGACTTGGCGCAACATTAGTGACGACCACTGCGCTTGCTAGTATGTACCCATTGCAACACGCCATTGTGTTAGTGATTTTCCCCTCGCTAGTCGTTAATGTGATGACCTGGCTAGTAGGCGGTGAACGCACCATTTGGCAAAACTTTATCTACTACGGCAGACGCTATTGGTTGCTTGCGCTTACTAGCCTATTAGGTAGCATTTTAGGTGCGAAACTATTGCTATGGATCGATAGCGCTTATATCCTCTTATTGTTGGCCGCGGTCATTGCCTTCTACGTTGTGAGTAGTTTACTCGGCAAACAAATCCGTCTACCAAATACCAAGCCTATGTTAATTGCCGTTGGCTTTGGTGCAGGTGTCATCGGCGGCTCGACCAATGCGATGTCGACCATCCTGATGATGTATTTGTTGTCTGCCAGTGACGATAAAAACACCATCGCCAAAGTCGGTAACATGTGCTATTTCTTAGGAAAGATTGCCCAAATTATTGTGTTGCGTGAGCCTATCATGGCACTGAGCAGTGGTGAGTGGCAGCTGATTACTTTTTTGAGTGTGCTGTCTATAGTGACTCTTTTGGTTGGAATCCGTTTGCGTCGTTATTTACCGCAAGCGCGTTTTCGTCAGCTTATTTTATTGATTTTAATCGTGCTTGGAATACGCGTTGGCTGGCAAGGTATTACCGCATTGTTATAGCTAAAGTGTATAAGCCTTTTCAGCGATATTTTATTAGGCCAATTCTTTAAAAAATATCTGCTGTGCCAAACGAAAGGTATTACAATGCGCTTCGACCACATCTTCGATATCTTCTGAGTAGCCGCCACCCATCACGATAGCGACAGGGATATTAGCGGCTTTTGCTTGCTGCAGAACATATTCATCACGCGACTTGCACCCTGCTTGTGTCAAACCAAGTTTGCCGAGCTTATCGGTAGCGAGCACGTCGACAGCAGACTGATAAAAAATCATATCTGGTGCAACCTCAGTGATTAAGCGTGGCAGTGTATCTTCTAATATCTGTAAATACTCAGCATCGCCAGTATCGTTGTCTAGCTCAATATCTAAGTCTGATACTTGCTTACGAAATGGATAGTTCTTTGCACCATGCATGCTAAAGACAAAAACGCGTGGCTCATTTGCCATGATACTGGCGTTACCATTGCCTTGATGAACGTCCAAATCGATAACTAAAATTTTCTTTGCCTGTCCACGATTTAGTAGTAAATTGCTAGCGATACAGACATCATTGAATACGCAAAAGCCTTCTCCGTGACCAGCAAAAGAGTGATGTGTACCGCCTGCAACGTTCATCGCCACGCCATATTGCTGAGCATATAGCGCGCACTCATACGTTGCATGGGCAATATAACGACCGCGCTCTACCAACTGCGGCGTCATCTCAAATCCGATCGCACGAGCAGCCTTGCGCGGCAGTGTTTGAGTTTTAAGCTGATACCAGTACTCTGCGGTATGCGTGGTCAAAATCTCATCTTCGCTTAAGCGAGAAGGGGCAAAGAAGTTATCTTGGCTAATAGTCCCTTCTGCCAGTAAGCGCTCAGGAATCATAATGTACTTTTGCATGGGGAAGCGGTGTTTTTCTGGCACGGAATAGCGAAAGACGTCAGAGTAGGCGATTTTTAGCATAAGATTTCTAGCTTAGTATTGATGTTTTTTTGGATAGAAAAATAAAGAGATAAGTATCCGCGATCGTAGATTGTGGCTTGACTGAAAAACCAGTTTATCGGATGAACTGAACTATTGAACAAACTGAGTTATCGAACAAACTGAGCTATTGAACAAACTGAGTCGGTAAAAAGAACGTGCGCGCATCTGACTGTTGACGTAGCTCGACAAGTAGCGTTTGCATGTCTTCAGCAGGGTCTTGATTATTGACCAAGTTGCCAAATAGCTCGTTGGCAACCGTGGTCATCGCAACCACGCTTTGTAATAAATGCTCAATAATCTCATTATCAATCCCAACTGCTTCGACATCGATAGCATTTTTGTAGCGTATCTCACCATCGTTGACATCCATCTCCAGATTACCGACTAGCATGTCATAGTTGATTTGGGTGATGAGTAGCATTGCGGCACTTTGATGACTTTCTGGTATCAAAAATGGCAAGATGCCGTAGATGGCCAATAGTTTGTTTTTTTCTTGCACCCGAAACAGATAGCCACAGTTTATTTGCTTATGACGCATTCTTAAGGATAAATGATGCGATTTTTGGCTGTCGTTGGTTTTGGGTCGATAATGCGTGTAGTGCCATTGTTTGTCATTGAAGTATTGTTTTAAGCAGTCGACGATAGGTGTGTCACTCTGGTCTTCAGGTTCTGCATTTGCGCTATCGGTTTTTAAGTTATCGGTTTTGAGTTGAGATGTATTTGTTTGCGCTTGTGCTTGAGGGTTATTCTGTTCGCTGCCCTGATTCGCCTCTAACTCATGAGAGATATCAGCCGATATATTTTTTGTATTATTAACCTCGCTGTCAGCAAGTGATGCAGGCCTTTGCTCGCTTGCAGCATCGACGACTGACTGCGGTGCGGCAGCAGTCAGTAACCGTTTTATTTTTTGCCACAAGCTGAGTTTATTGCATTGACTCATAATAGTATGCTGACAAGTAAGGGTTATAAATTAATCGTGAGTGAATGCCAAACCTTCTTTGATAGCAGGCTGTGCATAGAACGCTGCTAGCATTTCA
Source organism: Psychrobacter proteolyticus (assembly GCF_039762275.1). GTDB lineage: Bacteria > Pseudomonadota > Gammaproteobacteria > Pseudomonadales > Moraxellaceae > Psychrobacter > Psychrobacter proteolyticus_C. The sequence continues at coordinate 100,441 of NZ_JBDLOB010000003.1, forward strand.
CGAATATGAGCCGTCAACCAAGGCGTCTCAAGAGCATCGTACACGATAGGCAGTAGTGTAGTGCTACATTGCTTCATAGCTGCTTCATCAATGTGCAAACTCGCCGCAATGGTCGCCATCGTGTCAGACTGATGATTGGCATACCAAGTGTCGATGCTTGCCGTTACCAAGCTGTGCAGATACGGTGACAGTCGCAGGCGATTGTAGCTTTGTTGGATACTGGCTTCGATATGGTCAATGCTACTATTATCAGGCTCATCGCTTAAATAGGTTTGCAACTCGCTGATCGGTTGGTCTTTGATGCGATCCCAGCCCATAACCATCAGACGCGCCACTTCTTCGTTTGATAAGTGTTCTTGGGCATTGGCTTCGGCTTTGCGTGTTAAATCTTTGATATTGCGATGCAAGTAGGTTTGCAGTTTTTCATCGAGGTTTCTGTTGGTCGCCTTTTCAAAAGAGCTACGTCCAAGCTTCATCAATTTACCAACGCCACCTGCTTTATCGAGGGTGCTTTCCATAAAGTCATTGATAGCGTGATAGAGTGTTTGGGTCAATAAATCTGCAAAGGTTTCGTTACCGACCAGCGTATGAATCAATATATTGCGCTGCTGCACATGGCTACCGATATAGTTGGCCAGCGTTTCAACTTGGGCATCATCGACCAGCTCAGACAAAGGCACATTGTCATTGACTGGGTGATAAATAATGGTGTGCAAAATATCACGGATATCGGTACGCATCACCTCAGTCATCGGCTGATTTAACAGCCAGTCTTTCATCAGCTGCTGTAAATGATCACAGGTAATATATTTGCTTAAAGGCTGCGCACCAAACCATTGCCAAGCTTCTATCGCTAGCGGCTCAGCTTGATTGTGCAACCACTGCTGCATAAAGTTGACTTGAGCATCGATCAAGCTATCTACTGTCAAACGGCTAGCTGATGGCTGTTTTGACAAGCTAGTGTCTGCATTGTCATTTTTAGTTTCTGCAGCAGTATTAGGTTTTTGGCTATCTTGTGAAGTCGGCATAGGTTTTGAAGTCATATTTTAAAGTCGTATTTTTTTGAGGTCGTACTTTTTGAAGTCAGAGTAATCGACAATTTGTTATACTGTGTGTTTGTAGCGAGCATAGGGTATTATGCCACGAACATTACCTTTGTTTGTGATGAATATTGACTGCTGCTTGATAAATAACCAGAGGTTTTGATGACGGTTTTGGATACGCCTTTACTTGCACTTGATGAGCTGACAGTTCAGCGCGGTGAGATACCGCTGTGCGAAGGAGTTGCGTTGCAGCTATCTGCGGGTAGTATTTGCCATCTAATCGGGGCAAATGGAACCGGAAAGACCACGTTACTCATGCAGTTGGCTGGATTGTTACCTGTTTTGTCAGGTGAAGTTACTTATCAAGGACAATCGTGCCTGCCCATCCAGCCTTTATATGTCTCGCACCAGTTAGGCATCCATCCGAATTTGACAGTAGCACAAAACCTGACGTTTCTACTGAACTTATATGGCATCACGCCTCGCGCTGTTGACATTGACGATGCACTTACATGGGTTGGGCTACAAGGGTTTGAAACGATCAGCTCAAGTCATTTGTCCGCTGGGCAAACGCGGCGCATCACGCTGGCACGATTGTACTTGTTAACTCCTGACGTGACACCGCTTTGGTTACTTGATGAACCTTTCACGGCATTAGATGTCGATATGGTGGCACGTATGGAAGAGCGATTACGCGAATTTGCACAGGCTGGCGGGTCTATACTAATGACCAGTCATCAGGCAGTCGGTGTCGCCAATCAGGTGCTCGATTTGTCAAATCATATGGTATAAGTTTGATTGCTATCAGTACCATCAGTATATGTGCAAGGACAAATAATGACAGACAGTCCAATACAAGTAGGATCAGTAGCAGCCATGAATAAAAGTCCAAATGCTATTGTCGCAGTGCCTCGCAGTATTGGCTTCCTGCAGCTATGGCGACGTGAATGGCAAGTCAAGCAGCAAGGAGCGGTACAATGGTTGTATCCGTTGGTACTGTTCTTAGTGATTATCACTTTGTTTCCGCTGGCAGTCGGTAGTGAACCTGCGTTATTACAGCGTCTGGGCGTATCAGCAGTGTGGATTGCTGCGTTGTTGTCACTGGTAATGGGCGTTGATGGATTATTCAAGCCTGCGCTTGATAATGGTACGCTTGCGCAATTGGTCGTGGCCAAAGCGTCACTACCGCTATGGGTGCTGATTAGACTGGTCATTCATTGGATTTTTAGTAGTGGTATTGTGGCGGCGCTAAGTTTGCTTGCCGTGCCGTTGTTTCAGCTTAGTTGGTTTGAAGCGTGGATATTGATGGCTTCTATCGTGACAGGTAGCCCAATGCTTTTGATGTTATCAGCAGTGGCCAGTAGCTTGACGCTATCGTTAAAGAATGGGGCAGTATTAGTGCCTTTGATTGCTTTACCGATGCAGTTGCCGGTATTGATTTTTGCTACGGGTGCGGTTGATTTATTTGCTTCTGGGCTGAATGGTTTGCCTATCTTAGCTTTATTACTAGCAGGAAGTATTGTTTCTGTCCTAGTTATGCCTTGGGTGATTGCTACAACTTTAAAAATGTCATGGCTTAATTAAACGATTTGCGTTTTGTAATCCTAAAGTCCAGTTGTCGAAATTTGATTAGCTAAACCCAGTTATCTAAACCCAGTTATCGAAAACTAGTTATCGAAAACTAGTTATCTGAACCTAATTGTCTGAACCCTATGTATTAACATCATGGTGAAAACTGACAATTTTGCTATAATAGTCAATTAAATACGTAAACAGCTCTTTGTAGATTCTATCCAGTGTTTAACGCCAGCAGGTGAGTTGATAGTGGTGCTTTTATAGACCTTCTCATTTATCGCCAGTAAGCTGTGTAATAGGTTTCTTCCCATGCCCAACCTGAATAACGTCTCATCCCCTAGCTTGTGGCAGCGCATTTGGCAGGGTTTCTTGACCACTGTGGGTACCAAGCAGTTTTTTCGTATCTTTAGCCCTTGGGTCAAGTGGTTAGCGGTACTAGCCAGTCTCTGTTTGCTCATTGGTAGCGTATGGGGCCTTGCTTTTGCGCCGCCTGATTATCTTCAGGGTAATAGCTATCGCATTATCTTTATCCATGTTCCAGCGGCTAGTCTTGCCATTTCTATTTACTTTTCCCTTGCAGTTCTGGGAGTGATTTATTTGGTATGGAAGATTAAGACGGCCAGTTTGGTCGCGCAGGCACTTGCCCCGATGGGGTTTTTGCTGTGTGTCATCAGTTTGCTTACAGGCTCTATCTGGGCAAAGCCAACATGGGGTACTTACTGGGTATGGGATGCACGCCTTACGTCAATGTTGATATTGGCGTTTTTGTACGCGGGCGTAATGGCTCTGTTTGCCGCTTTTGAGCATACGGCCAATCGCGGTAAAGCGGCTGCTATTTTATCTATTGTAGGCGCAGTGAACCTGCCTATTATCAAGTACTCAGTAGAGTGGTGGAATACCTTACATCAAGGCGCGACCTTTAGTTTGACTGCAGCACCGAAGATGTCGGCAGATATGTGGATGCCCTTGCTACTGATGATTATCGGCAGCTATTTACTGGTTGCGACATTAGCGATTTATCGTACCAATACGCTGATTTTATACCGTGATCAAGGCAAAGCGTGGGTTAAAGAATACATTCGTGGTCAACACAAATAACGGCTAGGAAAATACTATGCAGCCTTACTTTTATAGCGTATCTGAGTTTTTCGCCATGGGTAAGCATGGGGTTTTTGTATGGTCGTGCTGGGCGATAACGATCGGCGTGATGTTGGCATTTATTATCTATAGCCGCAGACAGCGACAGTCACTTATCAAACAGCTGACTATTCAGCAAGCGCGTCAAGCCCAGCGAACCACCAAAACCTCAACGCCTGTGACCAAACAAGCTGAATGAAAAATCATCTTAATATCAGGGTTTTAGCGTAAGAAACCGTATCCTTTTACTGACAAAAATATGACCTTGCAAGTAGCGATAGGGCTTATTGATTTGTCTGAAAAATGCTACCATATAGCGATTAGAAGAGTACGATTAGAAAGACATTTTTAGAACGTTTTTCTAATGGTGGTTTCTTCAAATTTTTCTGCTTTATAGATTGATTATGATTTATAAAACAGTGACTCATTAATGGGGTAGTGGTATGAATGCAGTTCGTCGGAAAAAACTGACGTGGGTTATGTTTACGCTAGCAGGTGCGGCAGTAGCAGTTATGTTGGTTATCTATGCTATCGGGCAGCAAACTGACTACTACTTTGATGCAACTGCGATTGCCCAAGGTGAAGCGCCTCAAGACAAACGTATTCGTGCTGGTGGTATGGTGGTTGCCGGTAGTGTGCAGCGTGCAGCAGACAATCCATTAAATGTTGAGTTTGCGATTACTGATTTTCAATCAACCGTGCCAGTGACTTACCAAGGTATTCTGCCAGACTTATTTGCTGAAAACTCAGGTGTCGTGGCTACGGGTAAAATGCAGGGCGATACTTTCGTCGCTGGTGAAGTACTGGCCAAGCATGACGAAAACTATATGCCACCAGAAGTTGCTAAGTCTATGAAAGAAAATAATCGCAGCGGAGCGATACCTTCTTCTGAACAGTATAATCCTGCTGAAAAAATACATGAGACCGAAACGCTACAACAGTAATGATTGTGAGTTTCCATACCATATAAAAAAAGCCACCGATTATCGGTGGCTTTTTATTGCGCTGTGGTGTTTAGCTAATCGTACTTATTAACCCTGTTAGTCATCCCATACTGGGCTATAGTCAGGATGTTCAATTTTACGACCGTCAGAGCTGGCTAAGTTGCCGATTTTTTCTAACTCATCTGCACTTAATTCAACTTTGATGGCATCTAGATTGCCTTGCAAGTGATCAGGGTTAGACGTTTTCGGAATAGCCACACGATGCTTGTCTGATAAGATCCAAGCTAGTGAAATTTGTGCTGGTGTTACGTTGTGATTATCTGCAATCTCTTTAATCACTTCGTTATCAAACACATCACCACGCGCTAATGGCGAGTAAGCTTCTAGCAGAATGTGATGATTATTTAAGAAGGTCTGCAATGTGTTTTGCTTAATAAACGGATGAAACTCTACTTGGTTCACGACGATAGGCACATCAGCATATTTCTTGGCCTCAATGATATTAGCGATATTGAAGTTTGAAACACCAATATGACGCGTTAGACCTTGCTTTTGTAGTTCACACAGCGCAGGAATGGTCTCAGATAATGGTACGCGGTCATCAGGCCAGTGCAATAGCAATAGATCGACATAATCGGTACCCAAGTCTTCCAAAGAACGTTTCGCTGCTGCGACCAATTTTTCTGGCTCAAACTTCATATCATCTGGAAAAATCTTGGTAGTCAAAAAGAACTTATTGCGAGCCACGCCTGATTGTCTGATACCTTCGCCAACTTCTTTTTCATTGCCATAAGCTTGAGCGGTATCGATATGCTCATAACCCATTTCTAATGCTTTTTTGACCACGTCTACGCAGTCTTGCCCAGTTGACTGCCAAGTACCTAGCCCTAGGATTGGGATATTTGCTTGTCCAGCGGTACGAATATTATAGTTTTTAGCGCTCATATTATTATCCTTGTTATGTGTATCTTATAATTTTCATTAGTTTTAAATGTCATCAATAGTATGGTCTAACGAGTAAATTACTATTGAGCTTGTCCACTATAAGAAAAACCAAGGACAAGTGGAAGCGTGAGTGACGGTTTCCTACAAAGGGCAAACAGGCTGTAACGTGATTTTTGATAGTTATTTAATGCACAGTTAGTCTTTTGATAACGGTATTAGAAAACAGCTCTCCCAAAATCAAAGACAAAAAAACGCCCATTACTCTAAGTAATGGGCGTTTCTATTAATCATAACACCTAAAAAACTAGGTACTTTTGATTTAAAGTCTTACTGAGCAGCAGCTTCTGCAGTTTCTGGAGCGTCAGCGCTTTCAGTTTTAGCAGCAGTGTCCATGTGTGCGCTATGATCAGTACCCCAGATTTTTGGGTACTTGTAGCCAGGGAACGTTTCATGAGCGTACTTTTTGAAAGCTTCTGAGTTATAAGCGTTGGTCACATCTTCAACCCATTTTTTACCAGTATCAGCAGATTTGATCGCTGACCAGTTTACATAAGCAAAGCTTGGCTCTTGGAACAATGCTTCGGTCAATTTGATACCAGAGTCGGTAGCATAGTTACCATTGATAACCGCGAAGTCAACTTCATCACGTGCGCGTGGTAATTGAGCAGCTTCTAGTTCAACGATTTCGATATCGTATTTGCTGTTATCTGCGATATCAGCTTTTGATGCTGTCAATGGATCGATGTTGTCTTTCAATTTGATCCAGCCAAGATCGTTCATCATAACCAAAGCACGTGCAAAGTTACTAGGATCGTTTGGTGCAGAGACACTCATACCTTTGAATGCAGCATCAAGACTGGTCTTTTTACCTGAGTAAATGCCAAGCGGAGCCGTTGGTACTTGGAATGCTTCTACTAGATCAAGATTGTTTTCTTTTTTGAAATTATCAAGGTAAGGCTTATGCTGGAAGATGTTGATATCCAAATCGCCTTCAGCCAATGCAAGGTTAGGACGGACATAGTCAGTAAAAGCAATCAACTCAACTTCATAACCTTGAGCTTCAAGCGTGCTCTTTACTTGGTTACGAACCATATCAGCAAAATCGCCTTCAGTCGTACCGATAACGATTTTGGTATGATCAGGATCGATATTGCTAGCGGCAGTTTCTGCAGTTGCACCTTCGGTTACTGGCTCTTTAGTCGCTTCTGGCGCTGATGAATTGCTGCAACCAACTAAAACTAGACCTGATACACCAACAGCGGCAAATGCGGTAGCTAACTGACGGCTAATATCTGTTAATTTCATAATATGTCCTTAATAATGAATGGGGTTGAGTAAAACGTTTATCGTCTGAACATTAAAAAAGCAACATTATAAATAGTAATGCTGCTTTTGTTGTAAGAGCTGAGATAAGGGTTGAGTGTTGCCAAAAATAAACCTAGTCGCTCGTAAAGTCAAGTATTCTCTAAAGCGGTTTAACGTTTGTCTAAACGATTGGCGAGCCAGTTACCAGAGGCTTGAATCGAGACGACCATGATGGATAGTACAATCACGATAAAAATCATTACCTCGGTTTGATAGCGATAATAGCCATAACGAATGGCCAAATCACCCAAACCGCCACCACCAATCATACCAGCCGCCGCTGAATAAGAGAGCAAGCTGATACAAAGAATAGTGACTGACAATACTAAACCTGAGCGCGCTTCATTAAGTAGTACTTTAATGATGGTAAAAGGCCTGGCACCCATTGATTCGGTTGCTTCGATAATACCGCGCGGCACTTCACGCAAATTTTGCTCGACCAAACGCGCAAAATAAAACGAACCAGCGATAGCAAGTACCAATGATGCAGCGATGGGTCCGATACCTGTGCCAACAATGGCCTTGGTAAACGGACTCATCGCAATCATCAAAATCACGAAAGGGAAGGCACGCATAAAGTTAGTAATACCGCCAAGCACACCGTACAACGTCTTGTTTTGCAAAAACTGTCGATCACTAGACAAAAACAAGAATACGCCAAACAGTCCACCGATGACGATTGCGACTGTGGTCGAAATACCGAGCATCACAAACGTATCAATAAACGCGCTCACGATCTCTTTGCGTAACACAAGTAGCTTGTCTATAGAGGCGGATAATTCAGTACCAGTTAACATATCTATTTCTCCTGCCTCATTAGTCCTCGACGACTAGGCCTTTGCCAATCGGGGTGGTTGCTTGAATCAGACCGTCTCGCACATCCGCAACTTCTAATAGTTGTCCTTGATGCAATAAGGCTGCGCGATCACAAAGTCTACGAATAACACTCATCTCATGGGTCACGATGACGATAGTCACGCCAAGTTGCTCATTGATATCGCGCAGACAAGTCAGCAAACTACGGGTCGTTGCAGGGTCAAGCGCACTGGTTGGCTCATCGGCCAACAATACTTTTGGACTAGGGGCAATCGCGCGGGCAATACCCACACGCTGTTTTTGTCCGCCTGATAGCTGCGCAGGATAGTGACCAGCACGATCGGACAAATCAACAATCGCAAGACAATCCATGACGCGCTTATGAATGTCGCGACTTGGATAACCTGAGATTTTTAAGTTAAATGCCACGTTGTCAAAAACCGTTTGATTAGACATCAGATTAAACTGCTGAAAAATCATACCGATATTGTGACGGGCAATGCGCAGCTCACTGGCAGACAGCGTGGTTAGGTCAGTACCGTCTATCACGACTTGACCCGAATCTGGACGTTCAAGCATGTTGATTAGGCGCAATAAGGTAGATTTACCTGCACCTGAATAGCCCATTAGACCAAAGATTTCGCCTTGTTTGATAGTCAGAGATGTCGGCTCAACAGCGGTAAACCAATGTGGTTTGCCGTCTTTGTCTTTGATTGATCGGTCGCTTAAAAAACTTTTGGTCACATCGTTTAAGACAATCATGTCATTCATGGAGGGCTCAAAATTTAATAAATTTTTTAATGGTTAAAAACGCGTCATCAGGCCTCTTTCAATATGTAAGAAGCTTGTCAAAACGACAACAGTCAATAACCGTATAATAAGGGGCGGTAATATAGCATATTATCAGGCACTTTGGATATGCACATACGTGTCCGGCTTATGATTAATAGCTATTAAGAATAAGCAGTTAAAATGGCAAGTGTGAAGGTGACAGCGTGATAGCTGCCTATATAATGATGGGGATTGATTACTCGTGATAGTTGTAATGAGGGTCATGATGAATTGGGATGGTCACCAAAAATCTAGTATGACCATTTAGTGTATCTGTAATAATACGTCCTTGATGGGCGGTGACGATTTGTGAGACTAAGGATAACCCTAATCCAGAGCCTTTATTTTTTTGCTGTAAACGTACAAATGGGCTAAAGACTTCTTCTCGCTTGCCTTCAGGGATACCAGTGCCTTCGTCGATTACAGCCAGCACCGCATATTTCGGCAAAGGACGTTCGGGCTCAGTTTTGGCTTTTTTCATATGCTTAGCAAATAAGCCTTCTTTACGCACGACTGCGCCTGAGTTCTCATTGTTTGAGCTATTAGATTTGGCGTCATCTTTCGTATTATTTGAGCCGTTATTTTTAGTAGCGGTATCAATAATAGATTTATCTGATTTTTGAGCACTATTATCGACGAGAGTGCTAGCATTCGCGCTTTCTACATTGCTTATAGAGTTTGTTGATGCTACTTCAACCAAGCCAGCATTGTTAGTAGTATCAGTGTCGCTAGCAGGTTCAGTAGAATCTGGAACAGCCTTCCAAATAACTTTCTTAATTCTGTCAGTTAACTCACTGGTAAAGCTGTAATAGTCAGCAAGTAGCGATGATTCGCTAGTAGTAGGTTGGCGTTTGCTAGCACTGTCTATCAAGCTTTCATCTAAAAGGTCGTCATCAATACTGACTTCGTCATTGCTCTCGTTGTTCTCATTGCGAGCAGCTATATCTTCACCGTTTTTATAGATAGTCGGCGTTGGTAGCTCTACTATTGAGTCAGTTGTTTCTGATTTATTTTTGTCAACTGAACTAGTAGCTTCATGTTTAGCGGTTTGGTGTTCAATTATTTTGGCATCAGCGTTTTCTTCATAATCGTCGAAGTCTAAACTATTGTAATCGACAAAGCTGCTGCATAGCACTGTTTGTAATAGATAGTCAGGTACAGTTCCAGCTTCTTCTATGCTCTGAACACCGTATAGCAATACCGTAACAGGTGGCTTGCCATGTAGCATAGCGTTGGTAAGTAAGTTACGAATCAAATGAGTCAACATTGATGACTGACCATCTATCACGATGTGCTCACCAATGAGCGTGGCTTCAGGATAATGCTGACGCTCTTGATTTACCAAATCGTATAAATCGAGGTTTTCAACTTGCTGTAAAGCATGTCCCGCATCCAAACGGCTAACCAGTAATATGCTTTCTACTAAATCATTAAGACCTGACAAGTCTCTATTAATGGCTTGTGCCCGTTTATCGAACTTTGCTTTGGTATCAGTTGGCAGCGCACCAGCCAACATATCCATCATTTCAATCTGTAGACGAATACGTGTAATCGGTGTGCGTAGCTCATGAGAGGCATGTGCCAGTAGCAAATTATTGGCATCAATTAAGTGTTCAATTTTTTGTGCCGCTTGGTTGAATCCCCGTGCTAATGCAGCGATTTCATCGTTACCACGCGCATTCACTCGCACCGTAAAATCACCATCACCCAATTGAGTCATTTGTTGGCTCAACTGGTCAATACGCCATGTCATCGTCCGTGCAATCAACCATAGTACACCTGCCATAATGAGCAAGAGTAGTAGCGTACCAGTGAACAAGTTCAAGGCTGCAGAAAGGACAGGTTTTTTAGGCGTTAGACGTGATTCATACAGTAAGGTATAACCTGTACTGCTATACACTTGGGCTTGCTTGGTAGGTGATGTATCTGCAAGTGATGGAAAAACGCGTGAGAACAAAGACGGAGTAGGGGGAAGCTCTAGGGGTAGGTCACTGTTGTCAGTTTGCATGAGCAGTCGACCTTCACTGTCATACAATCCCATTTTTGCTTGCAGTGATTCGTCAAAAATATCAAAGCTTTTCTTAACGACAGCCAGCATAAAACGCGACTGCAAACGATTGTCTTTGCTGATAGAAATATTCAATTCATGCAAGAATGGATCGATCTGCCCCAGAATCTGTGTGGCTAATATCTCTGAGCGAATACCAGCGTCTTTGTCATGAACAAGTTGGGTCAACAGCACCATTGCCACAGCAAATAAAGTAAGTGCCAGCATAACGCTGGCAAATAGTTTGGCAAATACGGAACGAAAACCCAATTGCTGCATTAAACGATCTCTACTATTAAACGCTTCCGACTCATGGTATAGAGTTTACACCATGAGTCAGCTAATTAGGCATCCTTTATGATTACACCTGATCAGTGGCAAATTGATAGCCGACGCCGCGTACAGTAATAATACGCTTTGGCTGGCGTGGATTGTCTTCGATTAAAGCACGTAGACGCGAAATATGTACATCAATTGCACGGTCAATGTTGTCTGAGCTGTCATCATTTGGCATCGCTTGCCAGAGTTGCTCACGATTTAAGACCTTGCCAGAATGAGTGGCAAAGTAGTGTAACAACTGAAACTGATGCGTGGTTAGACGTACTGGTTGGTCATCGATAGTGACTTCATGACTATCAGGGAACACACTCAAACGGCCAAAGGTGAGGCTGTCTGATTGGCTATCGGCTTGATTTGGTTGCTCATGACGACGAATAACCGCACGAATACGAGCTAAAAGCTCACGTGGCTCAAAAGGCTTGGCGATATAATCGTCAGCACCCATCTCTAGCCCCAACACGCGATCGGTTGTATCGCCTTTTGCGGTCAGCATAATAATAGGTACTTTATTGGTCATATTATTCTTGTTGCCACGAATCTTTTGACATACTTGCATACCGTCCATATCAGGTAGCATAAGATCCAATACAACCAAGTCAATATCGCGCTCTTTAGTGTCTAATAAGTCGAGACCTTCTTGACCAAGACCAGCATGATGCACATCATAATAGTTCATGGTCAAATAATCGCTGATCAGCTCAGCTAAATCTGGATCGTCTTCAATCAATAAAATCTGCTTACTCATGGGGTGTCCTCTAATTGTTATTGTGATTTATAAAAAGTATAACGTTTCTGGTAATGATGAGCTGTTAGTAATGATGAATAGTTAAATTACTAAGCCTCTACGTTTTCAAATATATAGAATAGCGCATAATTAAATGTGAGTCGTATTTTAATACTCGGATAATGCTATATATAATAGGGTCATATTGCCTAATTATGCTGTTACAAAACAAGAGAAGCTTTGTTAATGTTTCTACGCAATGTAACTGTCAGCATAAGCTATTATGACACAATGACTTTTTTACCTTTAGAATCAACAGGTAAGTCAGCCAAACAAATTAAGCTATCATTGCTCACACCTGCTATCAAATACTGCTGCGTAGTAGGATCGTATTCAACTACCTCAATAGGTTGACGCGTTAAACGCTGATCTTGTCCGATTATCCAAACATTTGCAGTCAATGGTTGTAGCGGCATATAAGGAGGATTTTGCAACTCTGTCAGGTCGACATCATGTAGCGCGTGCTTAGGTACAATAGTCCCGACATCTATTTGACCATAATTGACGCGCCCTGTAACTTTCATATTTGGTAATAACTTATCTCGACTAACCTCGTTGTCGATGACATTAACATAGACCAAGAGCTTTTTGGGTTGACTGGTCGATACCAGTTTGCTGACCTGTCCCGTAAATTTGTCTGAGATACCTTCGGCGGTAAAATTGACCGTTTGCCCAACTGAGAGCTGTGGTTTGGCTTGTATAGGCAGGGTAGCCATAAAGTGCAGTTTGGTCTCGTCACTGATCTGTAGTAGAGGTTCGCGCGCCGCTAACTGTTGTCCTGCATTAGCAGATAAGCTTTCTACTCGACCCGAAAAGCTGGCATGAATGGTAATCGAATTATACGGTGCATCTTGTTTAGCAGTATTAATGTCTGCATCCTGACTAGTAGAGGTGTTGCTATCAGTATTTATCGCAGATTTTGCTTCTAATGTTTTATCACTCTCACTATCAGTTTTTCTTACAACAGCGATATCTGCGTCTGGCGCAGCTTGTGCGGAATTAGCACCAGAATTCTGCGCGTCTTCTGGATTGGTTTTATTAACATCGTTTGATTCTACATTATCTTGTTCAGGCTTTTTCAAACCTTCAGCTTTGCTAGCAGTACCTACACGCCTAAATACGAGCAATGGCGTGCCTTTTTCTACCCATTGACCTTCACTGACCAGTGTCTCTTCTATACGAATCGGATGTACCGCAACAAATGTGGTCTGCTTGATAGGTTCGATATTACCTTGTAATCCGAGACTCGGCTGATACCTTGAAGGTTTGATACTCAAGATATGTTCAGGTGTCATTGTGACACTGTCGCTTGTGATGATAAGTGGCGTGTCAGCAGTCTCTGCTTCAGTATCAGTAATGGCCGATTCATTTATAGGTGACGGCTGACAAGCAGCGATAAATAGCACGCTGAATAAATAAAGGCTTTTTCTTAAATGTTTAGAAGCTGTCATAGCAGTCACCATTGTAATCGTCATATTATTATATAGTGAATTGTAACGCGGTGGAACGACTGTAAAATATTTACTAAGCTTAAGAAAGTTGATAACTCAGTATTGAGAAGAGTTGAAGTTATACCTTTAATAAATAAGAACAGCTATTTGTGCTACTAATGAGTTCGAACATAATTTTGCTAATTACTGGAAAAGCAATAATAACTGTGCTAAAACAAACACTATAAAATATACTGATACATTTTTATTACAAATGAAAATTATTCAGTAATATCATCGCCAGTTATATACAATACAAAATTATAACAACGATGCCTTTTCTTCAGGTTCTAATTTATTTATATGTCAAAAAACGGATTTATAGTTAATTGGAATCATTGTTATATTTGAATTTTTTATTAGATATTCGCAGAGTAAGTTAACTTATCCAAGGCACTCAAATAACCCTGGATTTTGTAAGATTAATAATAATAAAGTGCGTATAGTACGCTATATTGATACCGAGATTAGTCAGTAGGCATCAATCGTAGAAGATTCGCTGTTATAACAAATTTCAACGCAGACAATGCAAACGTAGGTACTTATATCGATCTGACAAGAGATGATATAAAAGTTTAAAATAGCTAAGCAAATTTTGTATTGTTAGATAGCGTTACGAACAAATAGTCGTTTACAGGACAATGAGAATGGAAAATAATTTTGAAGGTTTAAAAGTAATGGTAATTGATGATTCAAAAACCATTCGCCGTACTGCAGAAACTTTATTACAAAAAGCGGGCTGTGAAGTAGTGACCGCTATCGATGGTTTTGATGCGTTAGCAAAGATTGTAGATAACAATCCAGATATTATTTTTGTCGACATTATGATGCCGCGTCTAGATGGATATCAGACTTGTGCGCTGATAAAAAATAACCCTGATTATGCTGATAAACCGGTAATCATGTTGTCATCTAAAGATGGTCTATTTGATAAGGCACGTGGTCGTATTGTGGGTTCTGATGAGTATCTGACTAAGCCATTTAGTAAAGATGAGCTTTTTGATGCCATTAATCAGTACCGTTAATCGAATAAATATAGACTTGAAAGGAGTGATTGATATTATCGCTCCAGATTATTCAATACTGAATAACTATGATTAAAGAATGGCTACCAGTAGATTTAGTACCATTTTTGATCATTTTATCTGAACCATATATCAATATATCTTCATAGATATTTTAGAACTTAAAGGAACCTCCTATGACTACCGTTTTAGTCATTGACGACTCGCCATCAGAAATGGCGAAATTTCGCGATATGCTTGCCAAAAACAACTTCCAAGTGTTGGAAGCGACCAATGGTGAGCAGGGTTGCCAGATGGCAGCTGAACATTTGCCAGATGTGATTTTGATGGATGTGGTCATGCCTGAAATGAATGGTTTTCAGGCCACACGCAAGATTACCCGCGGTAAAACCACTGCTCATATCCCTGTCATCATGATTAGTACCAAAAACCAAGAGACAGATAGAGTTTGGGGCAAGCGTCAAGGCGCTAAAGAATATATGAACAAACCAGTTGATGAAAGTGGATTGGTCAATATGATTCGCAAAGTGATGGAGTAACTTGTGGCTTCTAGAGGATTTATTGAGCTTCTGCGTTTAGCAGATTTGGCACGCGCGCGCAAAAGCGGTCGCCGCGGTGGCCAAGAGTTTGATTGGCAAGGTGTGGTATTTGAAATTGGTGGGCAGCGCTTAGTTGCCCCTATGGGTCAGGTATCAGAGGTATTATCTATGCCAGAATATACTAGCCTACCTCTAGTAAAGCCATGGATGCTAGGTATTGCCAACATTCGTGGGCGACTATTACCTTTAACGGATTTGTCGCATTTTTTGCAAGTCCCTAGTCGCTTGACACAAATGAGCCAACGAAAAGTTATCGTCATTGATTATGACAATAACTTTTCA
The DNA here is from genome assembly GCF_039762275.1 of Psychrobacter proteolyticus. Lineage (GTDB taxonomy): Bacteria > Pseudomonadota > Gammaproteobacteria > Pseudomonadales > Moraxellaceae > Psychrobacter > Psychrobacter proteolyticus_C. Next base: position 115,663 of record NZ_JBDLOB010000003.1, read on the forward strand.
GGGCTGCTGGTGGATCAAGTACTTGGTATCGAACAGTTCACACAAGAACAGTATCGTCCAGAAGCCATCGATCCAGAGTCGCCATTTGCGCCTTATAACCATGGCAAGTTTTTCAAAAATGACCAAGACTGGTATGTATTTATGCCAAGTTTGCTCGCACAGGATCCTCAGTATTCAGATGCTGCGATATAGCTATTAACTATAAAATACCTGTCTATCAAGTAACGATAGAAGAATAGCGACTGACATAATAGGGTTCGATGTCAGCATTTATACAGGCTTTGCTAATCATTGTTTAGATAACAATACGATTGTCAAAGTCAGCCACAATTAGACTTTGATGACTGTTTGAAAGGAAGACGCAAGATGAGTGATGTGATAAAAAAACCTGTAGCTGGTATGGCCAAAACATCAACAGATGGCAAAGACGCTGATAGTACTTGGAAGCTATTGTTAGGATTTTTTGTTCTATTAAGTTTGGCTTGTCTGATTTGGCTAGTTAACTCGCTATCATCGGTAAGTCAGTATTTCGATAGTTTCAATCAATCCGTTATCTTGCCAGCGGCTGTATTTGCAATCGGCGCATTAGGGATTCTGTTTGCTTTGTACCAGCTACTGAAAAACCGTGGTGGGTCAGAGCGATCGCTTATTGAAAAAGAAACCTTGCGTCGTCGTCAAGAAGCAGAAGCTGAGTCTGAACGAGCGCGTCAAATTCAAGAAGAAAACGAACGTAACCAGATCGCTATTTTACGTCTACTTGATGAGTTGGGTGATTTGGCAGAAGGTGATTTGACAGTCAATGCGACTGTATCAGAAGACTTTACAGGGGCGATTGCTGATTCAGTCAACTTTGCAATTGACCAATTACGACAGTTGGTACTGGTTATTAACAGCACTGCTGACCGAGTCTCACAGTCTTCAGATCAAACGCAGATGAATGCTGTTGAACTGGCCGAAGCTTCTGAACACCAAGCACAAGAAATTGCTGGTGTATCAGCCGCTATTAATGAGATGACTGTCTCAATTGATCAGGTTTCAAACAACGCTGCAGAATCTGCAACGGTTGCCCAGCGTTCAGTTGCTATTTCTCACAATGGAGCAGAAGTTGTACAACGCTCTATTGAGGGTATGAACGTTATTCGTGATCAGATTCAAGAAACGTCAAAACGTATTAAGCGTCTTGGTGAGTCTTCGCAAGAGATTGGTGATATCGTTGGACTAATTAACGATATTGCTGACCAGACTAACGTTTTGGCATTGAACGCCGCTATTCAGGCATCGATGGCAGGGGAAGCGGGCCGAGGCTTCGCGGTTGTTGCTGATGAGGTACAGCGTCTGGCTGAGCGTTCAGCTAATGCTACTAAGCAGATTGAAACATTGGTAAAAACCATTCAGGCCGATACCAACGAAGCGGTTATGTCAATGGAATCGACAACTTCTGAAGTTGTACGCGGCGCACGCTTAGCGAAAGATGCGGGTGAAGCACTAGAAGAAGTACAGAGCGTTTCTAACACCTTGGCTGACTTGATTCAAAACATCTCAAATGCTGCATTACAACAGGCTGAGTCTGCGGGTCATATTTCTCACACCATGAACATTATTCAAGATATTACCTCGCAAACGTCTTCTGGAACGATGGCAACAGCCCGTTCTATTGGTGAGCTAAGTGAAATGGCAGCAGCACTACAGGAATCGGTAACAGGATTTAAAGTATCGAACGACGACGAGCTAGTAGATTATGAAGTGTTGGATACGGAAGGCGCATTGAAAGAAAGCGTTTAGTGATTAGTTATTCTCTTAGAGCGAGATTGATAGCATTTTATTTTTCTGCATATTGAAAAAAGTTGCTGCTGTAAGAGGGATAGAAAGAAGTCGTAATTATAGTAGATGATTTGTCTGGCATAGATGGTGTTAATTAGCTAAACCATCTACTTAATACAGTTGATCTGACATTGGGTAATACTTTGATGAAAGTCGACAGTTTGGATGTGCAGCGATGGCAGAAGTACATAGAGCAAGAGACTGGATTTGTGCTGCCAGACATACAGCTACAGTGGCTGGCCAATGCAATCGACTGCACTGCGATGTCGAACGGATTGAGCGTTCAACAATTATGGTATCAACTATCGAAAAGCGATGAGTTGCGTCAGCAGTTGCTAGATAAAGTACTCATTCATGAGAGTCGCTTCTTTCGACATAGACCCTCTATCGACTTTGTCACAGAGTATGCATTGCAGCATCATAAAGCTGACAACATTGATAGTTTATTTCGTGTTTGGAGTGTTGGCTGCGCAAGTGGACAAGAAGCTTGGTCACTGGCCATGAGCTTGGCCGCACAGCGATGTCAAGACTATGTCATATTAGGGACAGACATCAGCGAAGAGGCTATTAAAAGCGCACGGTTGGGGCAATATGATCACAGGCAGCAAACTTTAATCCCGCAATCGTGTCAGCCGTTTGTTCAGCCGCTGCCATCTAAAAGTACATTAAACAGATCGAAGCCTAGCACAACAGAAGCGGCTAATAGTATGCAGGAAAATTGGCAGGTAGCACCTGTATTGCAGCCATATGTCAATTTTTCTGTACACAATATTATTGAACAAAAACCACCCACAACGCATCTTCAGAATGTGATTATTTGCCAAAACATGCTGCTATATTTTCGTAAATTTGATCAGCGTGATATTTTGGCACGGTTATCAGAGCAGTGCGCGTTAGAGGGATATATTATATTGGCTCCAGGTGAGGCGTTGTTCTGGCGTCCTTCAAATATGCGCCGCATTGCGCACCCACAGGTTAATGTGTGGCAAAAAATTAGTGCCTAAATTAGTGCATAGACGAGTTAGGATAAACCTATGAAAAACCAGCCCAATGACATAGTGACATTTCAGTGGTTGCTACCATTATTCAATCAGCAGTTAACACAGATATCTGACGGTTGGCAATTAGGTGAATCTAGCATCGACCATGAGCAACTGACATCAAGTTATCATCAGGTTAGTGGTGCGCTCATCATACTTAAACTACCTTTACTAGCAAATGTTGCTGGCAAGTTGAGTCAACTCGCAGGATTACAAAGTTGTGACGATTTTTCTATTAAAGAGCGCCGTATAGGTCAGTTCTCTCATCGATTATTACAACGAGAGATTAATCAGTATGCGCGTACAGGAATCTATCATAGAGGTCTAATAAGTAGAGCAATTGATGAGCTGACCCAAGCTTTGTCTCAACGAGATATAGAAACTGACATTCTTGTAAATGTTAGTGACGTTCAGCATGAATACGCAAACGATCATGCGAATAACGAAAATATTATCAATAATATTGAAGCCGCCCTACCTACAGAACAAGCTACTGCTAGCTTGACAAGTGAACAGTGTCAGCAGTTGCTACTCGTATGGCGTCAGCAAGTACAAGCATTACTAATCACTAATACAAATCAGTCATCAGCACTCAGTATATTAGAAAAAGCTAGCCAGTATCTTAGGCAGACTACACGAGATAGTGGTTTACAAAGACTATGGTGTTTGACTGAGTTATTGCTAAGTGATCTGGCTCATAATGAGACGCCACTTCCTGAGCGTTATGCTCCATTATTAGGTCAGCTTGATCAAGTTATAGAATCTTGTGCCCAATCAAATGAAGTACCTTCAACTCTAGTTGTAAGATTGACCACCGCAATCTATGTCGAATTGAGTTATCTAGCGCACAGTAGCAAACGTACCCAGTCTATTTTGGACAAAGTATCTCAAAGCACTACGACAGCGTCTCGTTTTTTACCGCAATTATTAACTCAGCTTGATGCGCTTATTTTCAAGCTGGATGAGCCAGATAGCTTGATAGCTCCTCTACAACATATCAAAGAGCAGCTCAAAAACCGAGGCTGGACTCACTATGTGTCTCAGGTGGAATCAATCCTTGCAGATTTGAAACAGTCTCTTGTATCAGAAACAAGTTTTGCGCAAGAGCAATGGCAAATTGAACGCAAGCTGCAAGAGTTATATAACGCTATTTATAGTACTGAGCAAACTATTTCTCTTAAGATTGGTGATGCGACCTCTTTCGCTACTTTGCCTGAAGTGATAAATAGTAACGAGACAGAATTAATAAGTAAACATGACTCTATTCCTACCGATGATAGCCTACGTGAGCTTCGAATTGCAGTAGAAGAGATAAAGCAAAATTTCAATGACTATATACAACATCAAGATATTGAGTTATTACCAGCGTCTACTGAGTTTACCAGTATTGGTCAAGCCTTTGACGACATGGAGTTGCCAGAAATTCGTCATACTATGGATGATATCGGTAGTCTATTTGCACAGTTAACTGCTCGTAATATTACTACCCCGAGCTGGAGTTTGGTGCAGGCGTTGGCTGAGAGCTTAACCTCTATTGAGCTATTACTTGATTATCTTGCACAGCAGGTTTTCGATCAGCAGTTGCTTACTTTAGCAAACGAACATACAGCTAGAGCAACACAGCTTCTTGATACTGATATCGTTTCACCAGAAACGCTTCACGAGACTGTATTTGCTCAAGAGTCAGCTGCGACGAATGTTGTACGTTACGATGATAGTGGCGAAATTAGCCCTGTTATCAATATAGGCGATGCAAATGTAGTTGAACAAGATAGTGTGAGTCTGTCCAACAATACTGAAAGTGATGCACTAAAGCAGGCTCGTGAACACGTGAAGCCTGATAATTTTGAAATAGATGAAGATGTCCACGATATTTTTATTGAAGAAGTGACTGAAATTATTACTGATCTTGAAGATTTCCTTCCTATCTGGGCGCAAGACTCACAAGACCTAACACCATTGACCGAAGTGCGTAGAGGTTTTCACACTCTAAAAGGCTCAGGTCGTATGGTTGGTGCCTTTAGTATCAGCGAGATAGCATGGTCAATCGAAAACCTACTCAATCGTTTATTAGATAAAACATTGCCAGTAACAGATGATGTTGTAAATCTAGTGGTTGATACCACAAAAATTCTACCATCATTGGTAGCAGATTTTTCAGCGCAGCGCCTACCAAGCTTTGATCCTGCTATTACTATTTTACAAAGTAGTAATCTTATGAGTCAGCAGCCTGTGAACACTGGACTGACACTAGTTAAACTTGCTCCTAAAGAGCTTATGTCAGATGATATAGAATTAGAAAAATCGCTACTAGAAATTGATGATGCTGATAACGATTCTAATAACGATAGTACCGAGTTGGTTACTGACTCGAATAACAAGGTAGTGAATATCAACAAATATCTATCTACATTGGATATTCCAGATAGTCTTGCACCTTTTATTAAAGAGGCTAATCAACTACCAGCGGATGCCGACGATGCAGATCCTGATATCAAAGAGATATTTATAGAAGAGGCCAATGAAGTATTGGTAGAAATTGTGCCGTTGTATGAAAGTTGGCGGAAAAATTCGACCGATCTAAAGGAATTAAAAGATATTCGCCGTGGTTTCCATACCTTAAAAGGTTCGGGCCGCATGGTAGGCGCTAACTATACAGCGGAATTGGCATGGTCTATAGAAAACATGCTTAACCGTGTTTTAGACAACAGTGTCGCTATCTCAGCTGATATGTGTCAGTTAATTACAGATGTACTGGCAGCTTATCCTGATATGCTCATAGCATTTGAACAGGGTACTCAAGATTATCCAGCTGTAGTACCAGTGTGGATTGCGTGTGCTGATGCATATAGCAAACAGCAGGGTAATGAGTTTAGCTATTCTGCGTTGTTTGCACAGTCAGTAAGTAGTTCTATAGATAAGATGGAAGAAACAACGCCATGGTCTGATACGACTGAGACTGGCAATGCTTATGATGACAACAGTAATGAAGCAATAGACTCTACCTTACAGACCTTTCATTCGGTCAATGAAAAAATGGCAGAGGCAGCGGTTGTCCTTACTCCTCAAACTGAGGAAGAAAAAGCATTTTGTAAGATCTTTATTGATGAAGCAGAAGAGCTGCTTGATTGTATCGAACAGTTTGTCAAAGACAATAGAGAACAGCATCATATAGAAATCACAGATGAAATCGTACGCGCATTTCATACTTTGCGCGGCGCTTCGGGTTCTAGTGCTTTAGCCGCTATCAGCGAAGTCAGTGCGACCATCGAGCATAGCTTGGAGTCATTACAACAACAAGATATAGGCATGAATGCTCAGCACTTAGCAGCATTGGCCCAGTCAGTCACATTAATAGAGGGTTATCTAAATAACTATAAGCAAAATATAGAGCAGCACGATGTATCAACAGAGGACGATGGTTCGCAGAGTCAGCATGATATAGCGTCATTGCAGGCCATGCTTGATGAGCAATATGCGGCTAATGACACTACGGTCATGACCAATAAGAAACCGACAATAGAAGAGTTATTAGACAGTAATATTGATACGTTGCTCGATGCTGAGTGGGAATTAGATGATGCGTTAAATCATACTAATATAGAGCATATTCAAGACTATATAGAGCAGCAAGTTTCACAAATAGCTTCTCTTATGGAAAAAGCGCAAGCATTTCCGAAATTTGTCACAATTTTAGATGAGCTGGGTAATGCGTATCGTTATTTGAGTAATCATATCGATAAAGCACAAAATCCAGACATTCAAGCAATATTGCATGCAGGTCACGCTCAGCTGATAGGCTTGTTTGATGCCTTAGCTGGAAGTACCTCCTTAAAAATAGATAAACAAGTCATTGATGATCTACAGAGTATTTATCAAGAAAAGGATGAGAACGAGGACGTTGGCTTCACCGTTAGAGCCGTTCCAGCACCTGAGCTACAGTTTGAGACTATTGATACTGATATCGAGCTATTAGAAATATTTTTAGAAGAAGCACAAGAGCTTGATACTGCACTAGATGAAAGCTTCAATAAATGGCGTGCTGATATCACCAATATCAATGCGCTGAAAGTTCTACAGCGTCATTTGCACACGATTAAAGGCGGTGCACGGATGGCTGGTATCCGTAGTATTGGCGATTTAACCCATGAAGCAGAAAGTGTCTATGAGTCGTTTGTAGAGAGCCGAAGAGCGCCAACCGCGCAGTGGCTTGAAATCATGCAAATGGTGCAAGACACGATGTCACTGCAAGTGATGCATATTGTGAGTCATAAGAAATCTTTCTTTACTCCAGAGCTGATTGAACAGTTGCGCCAGCTTGAAAAAGCAAAAACGTTACCAGAGGTAGTCGATCTAGTCATACCAGTACCAAAAAATCATTTTGCACCTACAGAGCGTAGCATTGCTGCCAATGTTGTTGACAATGATAATGAGGCATTGAGCCCCCTAAGTCTGGATAGCATGATTAAACAATCATGGGCTAACGGACTCCCTGATCCTGATATATTAGCAGTGTTTTTGGAAGAGGCAGAAGAGCTTACCAATCGTAATAAGTATCTGCACTTGTTCTTAAAAGACACGGGTAATACCACAGCGTTACAAGCGCTCCAGCGTGACTTGCATACCATAAAGGGTGGCGCACGCATGGTCACTGCCTCTGGTATTGCTGACTTAGCTCACGAAATGGAATCAGTCTATACGGATTTTGTCAGTAATCGACGTCCAGCCACCAAAAAAGTATTAGAATTATTGGTTGCAAGTCATGACTGGCTAGCTGATGCAGTATTTATTCTTCAACAACATGTTAACCCACCAACGCCTACGTTGTTGATTGAAGCATTGGAGCAGTTTGGTAGAAACCCTGATAGCCTAAAAACGATACCTAAAGAGTCTCTACAAGCCCAGCGTGAAGCAATCTTGATTGCCAAAGAAAACCAAGATTCGCAGTATCTTGCAAAAGATATCAGTGAAATGCCGTCTATGCTTAGAGATACTCACGAGGAAGATCAGAGCGCTAGTAACAATGAGATGATTCGTATCTCAGGTGGTTTGATTGAGCACATGATTAATCTATCTGGTGAGTCAGCGATTAACCGTGCTCGTATCGATATGGGTATCAGTAGTTTAACAAACAGTATTGAAGAGATGGGTACGACAGTACAACGCTTGGCAGATCAGCTACGTCGTATGGAGATCGAGCTAGAAGCACAGATTTTGTCTCAGATAGATGAGGAGCTCATCGATAATGAAGACTTTGACCCTCTAGAGATGGATCAATATTCATCTTTGAATCAGCTGTCTAAATCTTTAACAGAGTCGGCCTCAGATTTGGTTGATATTAACCATACATTATTAGAAAAAACCCGTGATAGTGAAAGCCTACTGCTACAGTTGTCTCGTACCCAGACTGAACTGCAAGACGGTTTGATGAATTCGCGTATGGTGCCATTTACGCGCTTGACACCACGTCTTGAACGTATCGTACGTCAAACAGCTAACGAGCTTAATAAGTCTGTTGAACTGACCATTGTTAATGCTGATGACGAGATGGATAGAACCATCCTAGAGCGCATTACGTCGCCGCTTGAGCATATGTTGCGTAATGCTGTCGATCATGGTATTGAAACCACTTCAACCCGTCTAAAATCAGGCAAAGAGCGTAGCGGCCGTATTACTCTTGAGGTACATCGTGAAGGTAGTGAAATCGTCATTCAATTAACAGATGATGGGCGAGGCATTGATGTTGAAGCAGTACGTAGTAAAGCCATCTCTCAGGGTCTAATTGATGCAGACGATAATAGTCTGTCAGACCTTGATATTATGCAATATATTTTCAACGCTGGATTGAGTACGAGTAAGCAAGTGACTCAGATTTCTGGACGCGGCGTTGGTATGGACGTTGTTATTAGTGAAATTCGTCAACTAGGTGGCTCAGTATCCGTCGTTTCAGAGTTGGGTAAAGGCTCAAGTTTCACAATGCGCCTACCATTGACGGTAGCCGTGTCTGACGCGTTGGTTGTTCGTGCTGCAGATCGCTACTATGCAATTCCATTGGTACAGATTGAGCGCGTGGTTCGAGTGAATCCAGAGAAGCTCTATGACTACTATCAATCAAATGATGCCACATTGAATTTTGAAGACACTGAATATCGAGTACGTTATCTAAATGAAATTTTATCAGGCAATAAGTTGAATGAGTTGGTCGTAAATACCAATACCAGCTTACCGCTTATCATTATTAAAAACCGTACCGGACAGAATATTGCTTTGCAAGTGGATCAGATTGCAGGTTCGCGCATAGAAGTTGTTGTCAAACCTTTAGGCCAACAATTATCAAATATTCCAGGGGTTTCAGCTGCTACTATCATGGGTGATGGCTCGGTCATGCTCATCTTAGATCTGATTGCTCTTATGCGCAATGCGCAATTGGTCAAGAATATTACGAAAGCTGCTGATGCTAAAAGAGGACGTATAGAATCTAAATCTACCATTTTAGTCGTCGATGACTCAGTGACAGTGCGTAAAGTAACCTCACGTTTCTTAGAGCGCCAAGGGTTCAATGTGGCAGTCGCTAAAGATGGTGTTGACGCAATTGAAATATTGCAAGATATGACACCAGATATGATATTGCTTGATATCGAAATGCCTCGTATGGATGGCTTCGAGGTCGCCACTCAAGTCCGACATAATAGTCGTCTAAAGCAAATTCCGATTATTATGATAACGTCACGTACTGGTGAAAAGCATCGTGAGCGTGCCTTGGAGATTGGTGTGAATGACTATATGGGTAAACCATTCCAAGAAAAAGAGCTGCTTGATAAAATGCAAAAATTACTAGGTGAAGGGGTCAGCCTGACTAATGAAGGATAATGCACGTGTTTTAGCGCTGCGAAAAAAAAATAGAAACGATATTAAAGTGATGGTGGTGGCAGAAGACCACCGCCAGCGCATGGCTTTTTCAGATACGGTACGTGGTTTTGGCTTTACGCTGGTCGGCTGTGTATCACGAGCACAGTGGCAGGAAACAGGTGAGCTTTCTAACTCAGCTATCGATATTTGGCTGATAGACAGTGATTATGATGACAGTGTGGCAATAGCGACGGTGGCATCCAAACCAGCAGCAGTACTGGTAGGCTTCAGTCAGGCTCCGTACCTAAACGAATCCCAAGAATATGCAAAATGGCAGCGTAAGTTGAAGCGTAAATTTGCCCAATTGCTTGACTTGCCAACACTGGTAGATGCCCCAGCTTACAAGAGTACCGCTACTGACTGGCATTATGTTGTATTTTTAGGTGCTTCTATGGGTGGCCCTAGTGCAGTTAAAGAGTTTTTAGATAACGTACCAGCCACACTACCAATCTGTATTTTATTGGCGCATCATTTCAATCAGGCCATGATTGGTACGTTGCCCCGCATACTTAATCGCCATAATGACTGGCGCTGTAAGATTATCGCTTCTTCACAGCGATTACGAGCAGGAGAGTGTCTGATAGTACCTATTGATAAGCAGGTTGTCTGCGATTCAACAGGTCGCGTGATACTATTGGATCAAGATTGGCATGGTGAATATAAGCCTGCAATCGGGCAGCTGCTCAAAAATACCAGCGATGTCTATGGTAGCGAGCTTATTAATATTATATTTTCAGGTATGGGTAATGATGGCTCTCAGTATCTAGACTTAATCCAAGACAATAACAGTCAATTATGGGCACAAGATCCGAGCTTGAGTGCATGTCCAAGTCAACCTCAGGCTATCATTGACTCAGGGTATTGCAACTTTATTGGCAGCCCTACCGATTTAGCAAAAAAACTAACCGATTACATTGGTGAAAGGGCAGCTAGCCGTTCACATTAACTTATTGCGAGTGACGTATGACACAAATTTTAAAACATTCGTTTGAGGCTGTGAGTCTGTTGACTACCAACAACGGTATGCTTGACGTCACTATTGTTCCCGCAGTTAACCAGCCAGACTGGATCATTCCAAGTAGCCTAATTTTGAGTGTGGATGAGCTCCAACAGCAGGTTTCTAGATACGACTGGCAACAACAAGATTTGGCTGTATTTAATTTGCTACTGCAAGATCAAACCCCAGACAAAATGGTTGTTTTGGAAGGTAATACGACTGATCACCGTTTTGCCTTACAGACGGCAGGTGATCTGCGTCAACTGCAAGCACGAATTTCTGAAGTCAAAGATGTAGAGACACCTGAACAATTTAGTGGTGCTAATATCGAAGGTAGAGAAGAGTATTTCGATAAAAATGACGTCTCATCCTACCTATATCAAACAGTGATGATTGATGACGAAATCTATTTAGTACCAGATTTGGATAAAATTGCCTATCACCTGATTGATTTAGATGGCTAGATTCTCACCTGTATTTAAGGTATTCTCCATTCTATAAATAGTAAGCCAGTAATGTTAATGACTTCATCTATTGAAGAGTTATTAACTGGTTTATAAAACTGATTAGAGATAATTCCTGATAAAGGTAGTAGAGTCACTCATGAATAATGCCAACTCGAATGTATCAAAGTGGTCGGTTAGTAGCCGTATTTTTCATTGGATTAGTGCAGCCTTACTGTTAACCACATGGATAATGATACTGCTATATGAAAATTTAGATAGCAATATGTTTATTGGATACCATAAAGCGTTCGGCGTGAGTCTATTATTTTGGATGATTGCCCGAGTCATCAACCGCGTTTTTACTAAGGCACCACCACCGTTAGCCATGCCAAAATGGCAAATGCTCGTATCACAGCTGTCACATTTTGCTCTCTATGCCATACTGATTGCTATGCCAATGGTTGGCTTACTGATGGCAGTATATGGCGGTCGACCGGTTGATATTTTCGGTATCTTTCAGATCCCTGTATTCGTGACCCCAGATAGAAGCTTGGCTCGTTTTTATAATAACTTGCATACTGAGGTTATCTGGCCAATGATTATTGGTTTTACGGTCTTGCATATAGCCGCCGCGTTATACCATCAGTTTGTCAAAAAAGACAATCTTATTGCCCGTATGAAATAATCGATAAACATTAAAAAGCCCCAAGTATCAAACTTGGGGCTTTTTTATTCATTGTAGAAATACGTACTATTAAAACGCTATTTCTTATGCTCAGGTAAATTGATATTCATCTCTAACACGTCTAGACTGTCTTCAGAACGATGATTAATATTGACATCATCAATCTGCACACCGTTAACGTATTTGTTCACAACTTCTAAGATTTCACGTTTCATTTTTTCGATACGATCAACCGTTAAGCGATTGTTCAATCTGTTTTCGCTAGCAACGATAACTTTTAAACGCTCAGTTGCTAAATTCGCGCTACCTGCATTACTGTTGTCGTCAGTACCAAATAGGCTACTCCAAAATCCTTTTTTCTTAGTCATCATTATCCCCCAAACCAGCGCTGTAATAGACTCTTTTTCTTCACGTCAATGTGACGTAGTGGACGCTCTTCACCCAAGAAACGGGCGACAATGTCTTCATAACATTGACCAGCAACAGAGTCGGTATAATGAATAACTGGTTCGCCATGGTTGGACGCTTCAAGCACTGAATGGCTCTCAGGAACAACCCCAAGTAGTGGAACTTTTAGGATATCGTTCGAGATAGTATCAATATCCATCATCTCATTGGCAGCCGCACGTTCAGGATTATAACGAGTGATAATCAAATGCTCGCGAACAGTCCCTTGGTTCTCTTCTACCTTTTTCGTCTGACTTTGCAGAATACCGATGATTCTATCTGAGTCACGCACTGAAGAGATCTCAGGGTTAGTGACAATAATAGCCTCATCCGCATGATACATCGCTAGCTGTGCACCGCGCTCGATACCGGCAGGTGAGTCACAGATGATATAGTCAAACTGCTTTGAGAGTTCAGCCATTACCTCTGATACCCCTTCGTCAGTCAATGCGTCTTTATCACGCGTCTGACTGGCTGGCAGGATATACAGGTTTTCAAGCTGTTTGTCTTTGACAAGTGCTTGCGACAAGCGCGCGTTTCCAGTGATGACATCAACGAAGTCATAAACAATTCTGTTTTCGCAACCCATGATTAAGTCTAGATTACGTAGACCTACATCAAAGTCGATAACAACTGTTTTATAGCCACGTAACGCCAAACCAGCGGCAAAAGAAGCACTTGTCGTGGTTTTACCCACACCGCCTTTACCTGAAGTGATTACAACTATCTTCGCCACAATGGCACACTCCTATGAATCAATGGGATATCTTTTATATAAATAGCAAAATTACATGTTATTTACCTAACATATATACACTATCTTCGAAGCTAGCCTAGCATAAATAAGCAAAAATTTATAGCAGCTCGATACTAAAGCAGAAAAACAACCTATGTATCGCTCAATTAGCCTCTCTGCGTGGTATTGGTAGGGTCATAGTCATGCTTTTTGGCTTGTCGAATAGAGCAGCTTAACCACCTTAGTTTTCTATAAAGTCACTTCATGGTGTATTATTTTTAATAGCGTTCTAAGCTTCATCCATCACGGTAAATACTAAGCCTTCGCCTTCTACAAATTTTACTTGTACCGACTTGTCGATGACATGCTCAGGTAAATTGTCTCGTAAGCAATAGGTTCCTGCTACTGACACCAGTGACGGATTAAAGACTTGGCAGAATATACGGGCATCTTTATCCCCTGTTGCGCCTGCCACCAAACGCCCTTGTGCACGGCCATATACATGCAAGCTATTGTCAGTAATTGCTTCAGCGCCGCTATTGATACTACTGGTCAAAATCAAGTCGCCGCCAACGTGATTGAGGCTTTGTCCTGAACGCAGCATTTGATCATAGATTAAGCTAGTAATATGCTGAGTACTTACCAATGTCTCGGTTGGCATATTAGATAGTGTGGTTTCAGTAGCAGGTTCGCTCGTGGTAGAAGTATCATCGACGTTGTTAGCACTAACTGCTTCGGCGTTATCGTTTTCTGGTGATGGTTGGGTAGAAACTGGGGCTTTTTTACTTGGTAATATACGCTCAATACGCTTACCATCTGCTGGAAATATCGCTAAGCGCTGCTCACGTGCTTGCGCATCAAGTAGTCCTGTCACCACGCCAATAGGCTGCAATCCCCATACCCATAACAGCTCTACTAGTGCTGATAAATCCTGCTCAACGTCACTATCAATAAGGATAGGGATATTGCTCGATTTATTACTAAGCGTTTCAGTTAGCTGAGCTTCTATAGACGCTAGATCGCTTGTACTAAACTGTACGCGTGAAAACGTCAGCATCTTGCCATAGAAAGCTAGCGCTGGTGCAGTCTGGTTATCGTTAGCTGAAACTGTCATATACAAACCCTTAAAAATAATTCTGTCACGGTATTATGTCTCTTATTACGTCATGCTATTAGATAGCTAAACTATAGATTTAGCATATCTTGGTGCTTCCATTGCTGCACTTTTACTTGCGCTTCAAACGCAGTCAAACTGTCATCAATGATACTAGAAATCAAAGTATCTAGCGCTGTATTATTGGTATCTATTTGCGCAATACCGCTAGCAATTTCCATCATTAATATATCCAAGCGCTTAGGGTCTAAAAGTCGCTTGTTTAATGCAGTTACGACGTTCTCACCGATATTGTGCCCGACGTGATGTAGCTGTGATTCAATCAGGCTGCCCGCGATAGGTATCATGCGTAGATAGCGGCGCAACTCAGGTGTGTTGGCCAACCCTTCTTCAATAGCATTACCCATTTCGCTAGCCAATATACTGCCGCCACCTGATGAGGCAGTCAGTTCCTGCAGCTTCGGTGCAAGCTCTGTACGTAGCACGGACAATACGGCCGCTTCAATCTCATTTCGATTTTTTGCAATCGTCGACTCAATGAATGATTTATGTGTGTCTGAACTGGTTAGTTCTTGGCGAAAGTTTTGTATCGCTGTCAAAATAACGCGATCGGAAAGCTCTTCTAACAGTAGGTCAATGTAGAACTTGATTCGGTTGATCCACGTCTGCGGCAGTACTTGATAGCCAAGCTGATATAGACGTCGTCCAATAACTACCGCTCGCAGCAGTCGCAAAGCACGTAGCTGCGGAAAACAGCCTAATACTTCGTACCAATGAACAAATGGGAAAAAGAACCAGCGATAATAGACTTTTTGTTTGATGGCAATCGCCCAGCGCAATAGCAACTCAACGACCAAAAAGATAGTAAAAAATCCTCCAGCAGTGCGTAGAGGATCATGTAGAGTGCTCTGATACCAATTGAGCGCTTCACTGATGGTTAGCCATTCTGCAGCATTACTACTAAAATTGCTCATCAAAATAGCGTCGATACTGATTAATAGCAGATCAATACTGATGGCGATAATCATGACAATATCGTAAGTGAGCTTAAAGCTACTCGGCTTTGGATGATTCGGTTTTGGCGGCTCATCACTTATTGGATAAGGAGGCTGACTCAAAACAGATTCGGTAGCTAACGGCGAGCTAGTAGTAGAGGTGGGCACAGTCATACCTTATAAGTGATAAATGGCACAAAAAATGGGTAAGAGTTCGATATTTACTACCATTTACTATCAAAGTAGACATCGAAAATCTATGAGTTCATGATTAGTCACATTATCAATGAATAAGGCTAAAAAACAACCCATCTTTGATTAAAATTTACTTATGATGCATGGCTGTTTTAACAGTAAACATCATAAGTAAGATATGACTATTGTGACACCTATACCCGTAACTTTGTCGCCCAATAACTTTTTATCTCATTATCGATATTTATTACTTAGTACGCTTGCATAAACTATGGTTGGTATTTGATAAGTTCTAATAGTCAGCCAGTTTAGTATTGCTGAGTATCCTTATTAGACATCTTGCGTTTTGGGATTGGTTTCAAAATCTGCCAACATAGTGCTAATTCGTTCATCTTTTTGACGCCATACTTGCTCAACCCAGTCGAACATTTGAGCTTTTGTATCCTCGTTATTTTCGTAGCCACCTTGCTTGATACTTTCGAACAAGGCATCTGGTATATCGATGTAGCGCAAGTCAACGCCCAAACGTTTGATATTGCCTTTCCAAAGATCCCCGTAGCTTGGCACACCATCAGGGTATACGATTGTCATATCTAGTATGCCATCGATATCTTCACCTAGTGCGCTGATAGCCAATGACAATCCGCCTGCACGAGGTTTCAATAAATGCTTATAAGGCGATTTTTGCTGAGCTTGTTTGGCTTTGGTGAAACGAGTACCTTCCAAATAATTTAATAAGGTAAACGGTTTGTCTTTTAGTAGGGCGCAGGCACGTTTGGCTTCTTCGATGTCTTTGCCTTTTAGCGCAGGGTTTTTGGCGATGGCTTCTTTTGAGTGTCGGCGCATCATTGGAAAATCTAAAAAGTAAAAAGCTTGACCAACGATAGGGATATAAATCAGCTCAAACTTGGTAAAAAATCGCGTAAGTGGCAAGCGTTTTTCGCCAATATACTGCACGATGCTAGTATCGACCCATGATTGGTGGTTGCTCACTAGCAGGTATTTACCATTGGTATGAATATCGTCCGGTAGGTTGATACGCCAATCTTTGCGAGGCAGCATATTGTCGATTAAGGCACTGTTGCTACTGATCCAGTGAGTGGCAATTTTGATAACGGCTTTGTCTGCAATAGAGGCGCCAGTAATGACTTTACCGACGCCCATTAGCCATAAAGGAATACTACCACCGAAGCTATTGGCGGCGATGACACCAGTGGCTGTTGCAAGCGACACAGCTTTGCCTAGTTTAGGCGAACGTTTATGCATTTTTCGAATGGTAGATGTCAATCGCATGCTCAATCCTTTTCAGTCTATCTGATTAATAATAAGCCGTATGTCGCTGAATCTGTCCTAGTCAAATCAGGAATATTATGAACATAAAGCTTTAAATCATGACTATTTAAAGCTGACAAATTCAGCGATATAATTTTAGCAGAAACATGTTGTAGTGTACGGTTGTAAACGTGACTAGTGGTAGCAAGGCACGAAGATTTGACCTATAAAATCATTGAAATATAACCTGCACTTCTCATACATAGGTATGACAAAATATTACACAGAGATAGGTTGTAGTTGCCATAATAATGGGGAATGTAGATAAGTACTTAAAAAAGATTAATGGACAATCTTTATAAAAAGCACGATTTTTTAAACTTAAGAGGAAATATTATGCGTAATACTTTAATGATTGCAGCAGTAGCATCAGGTCTAGCACTTAGCGGTTGTACAACAGATCCAAACACTGGACAACAGCGTCTAAATAAAGCTGCTCTGGGTGGTCTAGTTGGTGCAGCAGGTGGTGCAACTATTTCAAAAGCAACAGGCGGCGACAAAACTGGTCGTGATGCGGCTATCGGCGCAGCACTAGGTGCAGGCGTTGGTTACTACATGGAGCGTCAAGCTCGTCAACTTGAGCAGCAAATGGCTGGCACAGGCGTAACTGTTGAGCAGAACCCAACCACTGGTAACATTGATTTGGTTATGCCAGGTAGCATCACGTTCTCATTTGATGATGCAACCCTTAGCTCATCATTCAAGCCAACGCTTGATAAGCTTGCTTCAACGATGAACCAGTACAACCAAAACACAATTACTATCGCTGGTCACACTGATAGCAAAGGTTCAGCATCTTATAACATGGGTCTGTCACGTGATCGTGCTTACTCAGTTGCTAACTACTTAACAGCTCGCGGTGTTGCTTCAAACCGTGTAAACGTTGTTGCTTACGGTGAGTCACGTCCAATCGCAGACAACAACACTGAATACGGCCGTGGTCAAAACCGCCGTGTTGAGCTAACAGTTAACGCACCACAGAGCGTAAACTAATCAATAGTTATAACTAATAAATAGTTATAACTAATAAATAGCTATATAGCTATTAAGTATGTGCTAGATATTTGAGCACATATATTTCAAAAAGAGTCAGCGATATGCTGGCTCTTTTTTTATGTTTTCAGTTTGAATAAAACATTGGTTATTGATAGATATAGTTAATATTAAATTAAATATTGATAATGATTATCAATAACACTATAATTTGTCAGTGTTTGCTATTGATGCAATATTAAACGTCTTATCGTGCGCACTGAGAGTCAATGTGCATGACTAAGATAGCCTGCTGTAACATGGCTTGATTATCAAAATAATTGAGGCTACTTAACCAAAACGAATTTTTTGCTATATTTCTTGAGGATATGTATGACGATTACCACAGTAACGAGCCGTAAGCTTTTACCAACTACTTTAGCTGTTGCACTTGCAGGATTGTTAATGGTGTCGGGCTGTACAAAGCAAGCCGATGAAGACACCAATGCTGCGACAGAAACGCAAACAGAAGTAGCAAACACAGAGACGGCTGATAATACAGAGATGACTGCTGCCGAAAAAGCACATATTGATAGATTGATTATCAGTTATGCAAATATGGCACACGCCGCTTATAAAGATTCGTTAGATACGGCTAAAGCGCTACAAACTGCGGTAGAAACATACGTGGCCACCCCAACACAAGAAAACCTTGATGCTGCAAAGGCTGCCTATAAAGCAGCACGTCAACCGTATTCACAAACTGAGATTTTCCGTTTTGATGAAGGCTTTGTGACTGCCAATGACAAACGTGCTATCAACAGTATCGATAGCTGGGAAGGGCAGATCAATGCTTGGCCACTTGATGAAGCATTGATTGATTATGTTGGTGATGACTACGAAGGCGAATATAACAGCCAAGAAAACATCATCAATAGCGACAGCATTACTGTTGGTAGTATCAAGCAAGATACCAGTACGATTACACCTGAGCTACTCGCAGAAATGAATGAAATCGGTGGTAGTGAAGCCAACGTAACGACTGGCTATCATGCGATTGAGTTTATGCTGTGGGGTCAAGACAACAATGGCGTAAAAGAAGGCGCAGGTAATCGCCCAGTCACTGACTATGCGACTGAAGCCGGACAGTGTACTAGTGGTGAGACTGTCAATGAAGATGCCAATATCTGTGAGCGTCGCGGGGAATTCTTAACTGCTGCAACTCAACTATTGGTTGATGATTTGACAGCGATGGAAGCCCAGTGGCAGCCTGATACTGAAAATACTTTGCGTAGTGATTTGATAGCGCGCAAATATGACAATGGTCTGCGCCAAATTATGTATCAAATGGGCAGCTTAGCATTAGGTGAGCTTGCGTCTGAGCGTATGCAGGTCGCTTTTGTTACTGGCTCTACTGAAGATGAGCACGAATGCTTTAGTGATTTGACCCATTTGAGCTATGCCAATAATGCGCGCGGTATCCAAAACGTCTTCAATGGTAGCTATACAACAGTCGCTGGTAAAACAGTGGGCGGCTACGGTATCAAAGATTATCTAACGGATAACGGACACACAGAAGCCGCTGATAAATTGGCTGCTGAATTCAACAAAGTAGAAGGCGCGTTCAACGTTATCGTTGAAAAAGGTGAAAAAGATGGCATCAAGATTGACCAGATGATTGCAACTGTCGGTCAAGCCAGCCAAGAGGGTATCTCTGCTGAAGAACAAAATGTCCGTCGTGGATGGGTTGAAGCGGGCATCACTAGCTTACAAGAGCTGACGGCCAGTATCGAAAACGCTGCAAAAGCCGTTGGTATCGATAACCTAGATGCAGATGCCGGGTCACAGTTTTAAGAAAAATTTAAGCTAGCGGCCCTTATTTAAAAGCCTTTCATTGGCTTTGAGACGTTTTATTAGTCGTTATAGGTCAGTAACCGCTGTTTATTAGATACTTAGATTAGATATAATACGTGCGTTGTCAGCCACCGTTGGCAACGCATTTTTACGAGCATTAAATAAGCCAATTGGCCGGTGTACCATCTCATTATATGTCGATAAGCAATGATTGCGACAACATATAATGAGATGGTATGACAAAATTTTAATGGTTCTACTCTAGCGCTAAGGCACTGAATTTCTATGAACGCCAATTATGTTAATCCCTCTGATTCTCCTCTTGCTGCTCAAATCCTACGACATATACCTTCTAAGCTTGCGCTAATTATCGCCAGTGCAATGGCTATCAGTGCGTGTCAACCATCTGATAGCGTTTCTGACGACGCTTCTGGCGATGTTTCTGATGTTACTTCAGAGCAGGTCTCAAGTAATAAAAGCAGCAGTGAAAACAGCCAATCGCTGTCGTCCGAACACGCCAAAAATATAGAAGTACTAGCAGGCGTGCCGATGCAGCAACTGGTAAGCTTTGACCCTCAAGAGATCAAGCAAGGTGGCGACTCTGGTATTAGCATTAGCAGTGCTGAGAGCTACTCGAAGCCTTCATCGAATCTAGCAGCTTCTCGAAAAGGGTCGTTCTTTATTGGTAATGCGTTCTTTAAGCAGCCATGGGTCGTTGCACCTGCTAGTACTGATAGTCGTGATGGACTGGGCGCATTATTCAATGTGGCCGCTTGCCAGTCTTGTCATGTCAAAGATGGACGAGGTCATGCGCCGATGACTGCCGATGACGATGCTGATAGTTTATTGATTCGTCTGTCTATGCCTGCGACGACCGATGAGCAACGTCAGCAGCTACAGGATTCGCTGATTGAAAAGGTGGTTCATCCTATGTATGGTGGGCAGCTACAAGATCGCGGTATTCAGGGCGTGCCTGCTGAAGCAAGAATTGCGGTGCAGTGGACAGATAAACCAGTTACCTTTGCTGACGGATATGTCGAGACGCTGCGTGCGCCAACGTTTAATTTGACCAAACCTGGTTACGGTGCTTTTGACGATGACATGATGGTATCGCCGCGTGTTGCGCTACCAATGATTGGGCTTGGGCTACTAGAGCAGATACCTGACGATGACATTAAAAAGCAAGCCAGCGACAGTAGCAATGGTGATATCAGTGGTAAATTTAACTGGGTCATGGATCCGCAAACCGGTAAGCGTGCGCTTGGACGATTCGGGTGGAAAGCGGGTCAAACCAAGCTGATTACCCAAAACCAAAGTGCCTTTAACGAAGACATGGGTCTGACGTCGAACATCCGCCCTAATGAATCCTGTATGCCAACGCAGACCGCTTGCCTAAATGCAGCGACAGGTGCTGATGAGCAGGGCAATGGTAAATCACCTGTTGAAGTAAATGATGAGGTTGCTAAGTTTGTAGAGTTTTATACTCGCAATCTAGCAGTGCCGCATCGCCGTAATGCAGATGATAAGCTTGTGCTGGCTGGCAAAAAGCGTTTTTATGACATGGGTTGTCAAAGTTGCCATACGCCAAGATATCAGTTGCCAAAAACCGACGATGATCATCTTGAGCAGCATGGACAAGTGATTTATCCTTACACAGATTTGCTATTGCACGATATGGGCGATGATCTCGCTGATCGTACGATTGCTGGCAAACTACCACCAAAAGATGCCCAAGTTGAATTTTTAGCCAACTCTTATGAATGGCGTACGCCAGCACTTTGGGGCGTGGGGCTTGCGCAGACAGTTGATCCTCAAGCAACGTTTTTGCATGATGGCCGTGCCCGTACGTTGATGGAAGCTGTTTTATGGCATGGCGGAGAAGCCGAAAAGCAAAAGCAACAAGTATTGAAGTTGGACAAACAAGGTCGCGCAGAGCTTAATGCGTTTCTAAAGTCGCTGTAATAAAATCACTGTAATAAAGTTGCTATTATAAGATCAGTATAAAAACGCTATAAATTACTACCTATAACATTACCGAGAAACCTATGAAAATAAACCACGCTTTAGCAATGGCGCTATCTGCATTGAGTGCTGGACTGCTAATCAGTTGTGTCAAACCTGCCGATGACAACAAAGCTGCAGATGTAGACAGCCAAAAAGTTGTGCAAGACAGTGCAGCTACTGACAGCTCAGTAGAGAACGGCAAAGAAAGTACTGAGCAAATCGTTGCAGTAGATATCAGCCCTGAGACTGCAAAAACGTACTTGACGCATGTGGCAGACGATATCGTGATTCCTGCGTATGCTGATGCAGCAAAGCAAAGCGATCTGTTGAACGAACTAGCGCAGAAACATTGTACCCAAGCACCCGTAAGTGGCGATGAGCTACAAGCATTACGTGCACAGTGGCTAGTATTGGCACAAGCATGGTCAAGTGCTGAGATGGTCAACTTTGGTCCTGCGACTGCTAGCATGAGTAATCTATACATTAACTACTATCCTGACGAGCGCGGACTCGTACATAGTGGTGTGGCTGACTTAATCGCAGCCAATCCAAAACTAACGCCAGAGCAGCTTGCTGGCGAGAGTGCTATCGTACAAGGCGTGCCAGGATTAGAAGAGGCTTTGTTTGCCAATGACAGTTTAGATGCTAGTCAGTGTGCTTATGTGATTAGCGCCAGTAGTGCGTTGAGCACGCGTCTAAAAGACATCGAGAAAAACTGGCAGCAAAACGCGACTGATTTATTGGCGATAGACAAAACAGCAGAAAGCGATAGAGGCCTAAATCAGTGGATTAACTCTCTACTATCATTGATTGAAACCATGAAGTCTAATGCCATTGATCAGCCATTCGGTCTAACAGGGAAAGCAAAAGGTCATTTACCTGCTGCTACTGCTGGTCAAAGCCGCGCTATCATCAATGCTAAGTTAGATACAATTAATAAAGCCATGACTGACCCTGTGTTGACGGCTATTCTTGGCAGCAATGACGAAAACAAAGTTTCGGATAATCTATCAACTACATTGGCTGATACAACCGCATTATTGGCACAAATGCCAGAAGATTTATCAGAGGCTAGTAAGGACGACCAACAAGCGTTATACGATCATCTGACTGATGTCACTCGTCTGATTAAACGCCAGTTAATCCCAGCACTTGGTATTCGCGTGGGCTTTAACAGCACTGATGGCGATTAGACAATGTCTACTATCGAAGCGGGTACAGCAGTGTCAGCAGTCCAGACTTATGACCATATGAATAGGTCTAATCGGTCCGGGAGCACTTCGTCAGCTCATAAGCTTTTGACGACTTCAGTGCTGACAGCATTTGGTACGGCGGCGCTGGTCGGTATTCACCATCGTTATCGTAAGCAGCAGCATCCAGATGCCAGTCTACAAGATTATGTAGATGGTATTCGTACACAGTTGCAGACATTACGAGCGGCACCTGATTCAACGCCGAAACTTTCGCGCTTGCGCTATGCTTGTGAGCAAGCAGCGGCAACATGGAAGCAGGCTTATCATGCTGTAGGTGATGGTAAAAGTAACACGCCTGACTTTGCTGTCATGCATACGACAACGATGCTGGCACGACCAGTCAGTTGGGTCAGTGGCGTCGCATCCATGCCAAAAGGTCAGGCTACATTAAGCCAGAATGAGCACGACTTTGGTGTGGTAGGTATTGATGCCGACAGACAAATCGTTTGGCAAACGACTATGCCTGAGCGTGTCCACGACATCGTTGTTCAGCCTCTGCCTGTCAATATATATGAAGCTCAAACTCAGTATAGCAATGTGGATCAAAGACGTGATGTCGTCGTCATAGGTCGTCGTCCAAGCGAAAAATTCTGGGTACTTAATACGTCAAATGGGCAAGTACAGCATGCGATTACAGCTGATGTAAACCGTCACTTTTATGGTCATGCTTGCTATAGCTTAGATGGCAGCTTGCTCTACGTAACTGAGAACGACACAGTGAGTTTGGCAGGTAAAATTGGTATCTATGATGCCCATGATGCTTATCAAAAAGTAGCAGAGTTTGACTCATATGGTATCGGGCCGCATGAACTGATTATGCATCCTGATAGCGAAACGCTCGTCATTGCAAATGGGGGTATCAAAACCGAGCAGGCCTCACGCGAAGAGCTAAATCTAGATACCATGCGACCCTCACTGGTTTATTTGAATCGTCACGATGGCACACTGCTTGAGCAAGTGACTCCCGAACATAATCAGATGAGTGTGCGTCATTTAGCCATGCACGACGATGGTACAGTGATGATCGGTATTCAGTTCCAAGGTGAAAAACATATCAATGTACCATTGGTATTGACTCATAAACGTGGTGATGCCAGTTTTACACCACTCACTATGCCAAATAATCAATGGCAACGTTTTCACCAATATATCGCTAGCGTGGCGGTGGATAGTGAGCGTAACCTACTTTGTGTGACCACGCCGATTGGTGGCTGTGCGGCGATTTATGATTTGCATACTCGCGAGCTGATTGATGATGTAAGCCTGCCAGATTGTGCAGGGGCTTCGGTGTTAGCTAATTCTAGTGCTTCAATGAGTAAAATTGATAAACATGCCGAGCTGACAGGCTTTATCGTTAGTGATGGTCAAGGACAGTTAACAGCGCTAAGAGTAAATGCTTTACCAGAAGTAAAGTTGGACGTAAACGACATCGAATCTCATGAGCGAATTATAAAAGACAGTCAACTGCATATGATGTCGTTTGACAACCATTTGCAAGCACTATAATACGTGACATTCAACAAGAGCGGCAGACGCACAGGCATGGCGATTAATAACGACTATTGCTAGAACAGCAGTAATAGTCGGCCAAGGAGGTAGAGCATTAGCTTAGACACCAATTTAGATACTGTTAGACAGCAGCTTGCACAGGCAGGCATCGAGCTACATATCAGTCAAAAGCGTGTTAAAAATATCAATTTTCGCTTAAAGCCTTATACGTTGATGGTCTCTGCACCGATGCATGTCAGTGCATCACAAATGTTGCATGCTGTGGCTAAGCGGGTGCCGTGGGCTATTGCAAATCACCCGCAAGTATTAGAACAATATAGACGTAGACAGAATACGTCGTCTGACCATTCAGCTGCGAATAACTCAGTTTTGTTATGGGGTACAGAGCAATCATTTACGCTCAGTCCTGACAAAAAAATTACCTATTATCGGCGACAACTCTCCGAAGTCGCACCTGCAATATTTGAAAAGTGGCAGCCAATCGTTGGCGTTTATGCCAATGAAATACGGTTAAAAAAAATGCACACGCGCTGGGGCAGCTGCAACACGCGCGCAAAACGAATTTGGCTATCGGTTTATCTTCCTGCCTATCCTATCGAATGCACCGAATACGTAATCGTTCATGAGCTGTGCCACTTGCATCATGCCAACCATAGCCGTGCGTTCTGGCAAACCGTTGCCACAGCAATGCCAGATTATCAGCAATGGCATAATATACTAGCGGGCAAGACAGGACAGCTAGATTAAACCTAGCACCCAACTCCCTAAATATTTCACCCTCTAAATAACCCTAGTAAACACCTCGATATCATCTGCGCAACTTTCATTATGCAGAGCACTAAGTCCTATTTTTATCATCATTTTTAAAATAAGGACACACCCGAATAAGCCTGATATGATAAGGAATAACGGTACAAATCGTGTCGTTTAAAAAACAGGTTTATATACAGGGATGTCATATGGAAAACGTCAGTGAAGCAGATTTTTGGCAGCAGCGCTATGAGAGAGACAGCATCGGCTGGGATATGGGTCAAGTGTCACCGCCGCTCAAAGCTTATATTGATCAGTTACCTGAGTGTGCAAAAGATCAAGCGATATTGGTAGCGGGTGCGGGTAACGCTTATGAGGTAGGTTACTTATATGAGCAAGGTTTTACCAATGTTACGCTAGTTGACTTTGCCCCTTCACCGATTGAGACGTTTGCAGAGCGCTATCCTAGTTTCCCCTCTGAGCATTTGATCTGTGCAGATTTTTTTATTTTGTCAGCTGAGCAGTATCAATTCGATTGGATACTTGAGCAGACGTTTTTTTGTGCGATTAATCCATCGCGCCGTGATGAATACGTGCAACAGATGGCAAGGCTGTTAAAGCCGCAAGGCAAATTAGTTGGGTTGCTATTCGACACGGATTTTGGACGGGAAGAGCCACCATTTGGCGGCAGCAAGGAAGAATACCAGCAGCGTTTTCAAAGTCATTTTGATATCGAGATTATGGAGCCTAGCTATAATTCACATCCAGCGCGGCAAGGTAGTGAGCTATTTATAAAGCTGCGAGCAAAGTAAGCTCATGGTTGATATTATCTCGAGCTTGCGTTTCTAACTGATTATAGTAATGATCAGTCAGATAGAGTTTGGGATGCGCTAGTAACCCTTGTAGCACTGCAGTGCGCCCATCACGGTAGTTATCATCTGCGACGTGTGCATATTCTTGACGTATCGCCTTTGCATACTGCTTGTAGGTAGGCCAAGGTGCACCCAAAATACTCAAATCCATATCTAATAGGTATGCCGCATCACTGTATTTAACACTATCTATCGACTCATCTATTTGATGATTAGCGGTCATCATAATAAGAGCATAGATCTGTTGGCATTGCTCTGGACTGAGATAAGGGCTTAAGGCATCTGTTGCAAAATCTGCACTTTTTAACTCATTGTCGGAGCGTGTTGGGTCATATATCACATCATGATAGTACAGTGCCAATGCAGTGATATGCGGCTCAGCAAGATAGTGTTTAATATTCTCAAACTGTACCAATAACTGCTCAATGTGATTGAGTGTATGATAAGCACGTTGTGGTTCACCATAGCGCGTCACGATATCTTGCCACAGCCTATCTATTTGCTTTGGCAGGATATCGCTGGTCATAGCTGACAAATGCTGTACAAAGCATTTGCCAAGCTCATCATGATTATTTGAGGCAGTTTTCATATGTCATTCTTTCACTAAGACCGTGGTACAAATGGTTTGATTACTCTTTGTTAGCCACCGCATCTTTAAACGCTTTGTTAAACACCTCACCAAGCAAGCTAACATCATCGACACGCGCATAGTTCAGACGGGTGACAAAGGCAATATGGCGATGTGGCCCGTCTTCAGCCAATGGTATGGCGACGGCATTTTGTTTCTGCAGGTGCAGCTGATCGAGCGCCATTTCAGGCACTAGCGTTGTGCCCATATTGGCAAGTGCCATTTGAATCAAAGTATTTAAACTGGCATCTGAAAAGCTTGACTTCATTTGTGCACGGTCGAAATGACAGACAGACAGGGTCTGGTCAGTTAGGCAATGTCCTTCACCAAGTAACATCAGGTTGGCAGTTGCCAGTTCGTCAGCATTGATGGTATCAAGCTTGGCATGTATGTCATCTTTTGGAAATACAGCAAAAAAGTCTTCACTCCAGAACTCAAAACTATGTAGCCCATCTACCGCATACGGCAGCGCAATGATAGCGGTGTCGATATGACCGTAGCGTACTTGTTCAAGCAAACGCTCTGTCTGTTGCTCGACGATGGTCATACGGAACTCTGGATATTGAGCACGCAGCGCAGGCAGTACTTTTGGTAGCAAATAAGGCGCAATCGTCGGAATAATACCGACAGTCATAGGATAGGCAAGTGGCATCTGATGGCTATGAGCACGCGTGGTCAAATCGCTCACTTCAGAAAACACTCGCTGCGCCCGTGTGAGGATATCTTGACCGATAGGGGTAATCAATACCTGTTTATTATTACGCTCAAAAATCTGAGTATCTAGCTGTTTTTCTAGTTCTGCGATACCCAAACTCAGTGCGGACTGCGAGATATTGCAATCCTCAGCAGCACGTTTAAAGTGACGATGTTTGGCGACGGCTAGGGCAAACTCAAGTTGTCGTAAAGTAATCATAAAACCTCTCTGTTAATGGGTTTTTAATGCAATTTATTATGTTTGGTCAACCTTTATAAGGTAGCAAATTACCAATTAAGCACCAATGATAAAATGTAGAGATAATAGTCTAACAAGTTTAATAAAACAAAACATCACATTAAAAACTTTTAACTGGATTAACCATAGAATTCGCGTATAGTTTATCAGGTAGCCCAGAGAGCTAGAGGGCTAATTGAAAAAACCATATAAATAATTTCCAATTTACTCAACTATAGAGGAGCCAACCATGGCGTCTATTATCAATCAAGCAATCCCAGAATTTTCAGCAGATGCATACGTAAACGGTGAGTTCAAAACCATCACTTCAGAAGACGTAAAAGGCAACTGGGCGATTTTCCTATTTTACCCAGCTGATTTCACGTTTGTTTGCCCAACTGAATTAGAAGACATGGCTGCTCATTATGACGAGCTAAAAGGCCTTGGTGTTGAAGTATACTCAGTATCTACTGACACGCATTTCACGCATAAAGCATGGCATGATTCTTCAGAAGCTATCGGTAAAGTACAATACCCAATGATCGGCGATCCTACTGGTAAAATCACTCGTGGCTTTAACGTCATGATTGAAGAAGCAGGTTTGGCTGAGCGCGGTACATTCTTAGTAGATCCTGATGGCTTGATCCAAGTCGCTGAAATCCATGCTGGCGGTATCGGCCGTAGTGCAAAAGACATGCTACGCAAAGTGAAAGCAGCACAGTATGTTCGTGAAAACGACGGCGAAGTTTGCCCAGCAGCTTGGGAACAAGGCGGCGACACATTGAAGCCAAGTCTTGACCTAGTTGGTAAAATCTAAGTAGGTATTTCAT
This sequence comes from Psychrobacter proteolyticus, assembly GCF_039762275.1. Taxonomy (GTDB): domain Bacteria; phylum Pseudomonadota; class Gammaproteobacteria; order Pseudomonadales; family Moraxellaceae; genus Psychrobacter; species Psychrobacter proteolyticus_C. The sequence goes on from NZ_JBDLOB010000003.1 coordinate 143,983, forward strand.
ACTTAGATAAAAGTAGCGCTGTATCTTAAACATCTAATTTAAGTCAGTGTTACAAGTAAAGACCCCATTAACATAAGTTGATGGGGTCTTTTTACGTCTTAAGCATAGATATTGTTAGTATTATTTTTTCAGCATATCTCTAAGTATAGACGCAATATTAAGCGCGAGACTGTGCTTTATTTTTATCAATAGTTTTATAAATCTCGTCTTTAAGCTGTAGCTTTCGTCGTTTCATCTGTTCGATTTCTTCGTCGCGACTGGCATGCTTGACCACATCGTTTTCAAGCTTATTAATTTGCCTATCTAGAGTCGTATGCTCGTCAAAGATACTCGCAAAATGCGTGTCCTTTTGCTTGAGCTCATCGATAATATCACTGTGATCTTGCCATGTGTCTGTCATTGTCATGTTGTCATCCTTGTTATTTAGTGCAAGCTTAGAATAAGCGTAAGCACGTTATGGTTAAGACGCTTATGATGGTGAGACTTTGTTTGGAAGGGGTGAAAGTTTAATGGTAATAAAGGTAGTTACTTCACGACATTGATAATGCATATTGCTATCAATACCATTCGATTGTAGCGAAAAAATAGACCATGTACCATCACTATCATTTGTTTGTGTATTTATATTTAATTGTTTAAAACAATAAACGATTGGTTTTATAAAACATAAAGTTTGAGTTTCTCAGCTTGCCGAAACTCGCTAAACGCTTGATAATAGGCACATCAAAGGGCAAGAGCCCACTATATATAACCTTTTATACAAAATTATTAACACCAACTATTTCATATTTAAACGCGTAGCATGACAGCTGCCGTTACATATTCAGTCATAATGAGGAACAAACATGATAGATCAGAATTTATTAGATGCCGTTAAGAGCTATAGCGAAAATATGACACGCCCAATTACCTTTGTATTAGGTAATGGTACGCATGCAAAACGTGCAGAATTGGTAGATTTTTTGACCAAGATTGCTGGAACGACAGACAAAATCAACTTCGATGCAGAAGCAACTGACGATAGTTTGCCTAGTGCGATTAGTTTCAAAGTAGTCAGTCACATTGATGGCGCCTCAAACGACACTGGTATCGTATTTAGCGGTATCCCAGGTGGTCATGAGTTTACGTCATTGATTTTGGCGATTTTGCAAGCGGGTGGTCATACGCTAAAGTTGGATGAAGGTATCCAAAAGCTAGTTAAGCGCTTTAATAAGCCGCTACAGTTCCAGACCTACGTGTCATTGTCATGCCATAGCTGCCCAGAAGTCGTTCAGGCATTGAACCAGTTTGCGCTACTAAACGATGGTATCAGCAACGATATGATCGACGGTGCATTGTTCCAAGAGCAAGTAGAAGCGAATAAAATCCAAGGTGTACCAGCTGTATTTTTGAATGGTAAACCATTTGCTAACGGCTTAATCGACACTGCTAAATTGATCGGAAAATTGCAAGAGCAGTTCCCTGACTTATTGTCAGAAGTAGAAGATGATGCTGAGCAATTAGAGCAGCAAGACGTTACTATCATCGGTGCTGGCCCTGCAGGTGTGGCTGCTGCTATTTATACAGCGCGTAAAGGTTTAAAAGTTACAATGGTCGCTGATCGTATCGGTGGACAGGTAAAAGATACGCAAGATATCGAGAACTTGATTTCAGTACCGCTAACCAATGGTACAGATTTATCGACCAACTTTGTTAAGCACTTAGCCGAATATAACATCACGCTAAAAGAGCATGTGAGCGTTAAAGAAATCGGTGAGACTGAAGAAGAGAACTACAGTATCCATCTAAATACTGGTGAGACGTTTAATACTCGTAGTATTATCTTGGCGACAGGTGCTCAGTGGAGAAAGCTTGGTGTACCGGGTGAAGAAGAGAATATCGGTAAAGGCGTGGCTTTCTGTGCGCATTGTGATGGTCCATTCTTCAAGGGTAAAGATATCTCAGTGATCGGCGGTGGTAACTCAGGTGTTGAAGCAGCACTAGATTTGGCAGGTATCGTCAATCACGTTACTGTACTCGAGTTCGCTGATGAATTAAAAGCTGACCAAGTACTGATCAATAAAGCCAAAGAGAAAACTAACATCGAGTTCATTACTGGTGCAGCGACACAAGAGATCAAAGCGACTGATGGTAAAGTATCGTCTATCGTCTACCAAGATCGCAGCACAGGTGAGACTCATGAGCGTGATTTATCAGGGGTGTTTGTACAGATTGGTTTAGTACCAAACACTGGATTCATCAAAGGCTTTGTTGATCTAAACCGCTTTGGTGAGATCGAAATCGATGAGCGCTGCCGTACAGATCGTAAAGGTATCTTTGCTTGTGGTGATGTAACCACTGTGCCATTTAAGCAGATTAACATTGCGATGGGTGAAGGTAGTAAAGCGGCATTGTCAGCCTTTGAATACTTGGTTATGCAGTAAGCTGTTCAGTTTAGTTTCAGTATAAAAGGCCACCTCGGTTGAGGTGGTTTTTTTTATGCTATCGCATAAATACGTCTATATAAAAAATCCTGATATTTAGAAAATAGACTCTTAAGTAAACAAATAACGCCACTTCTATCAAAAAATATCAGTATTTACGTTACAAATTCGACATTTGCATTACAAACTGGTGGTGTTGATGCAATAATGTATGCAATAAAACCTAACATAGCGTCATGAACTATAAGGAAAGTAGGCATGGAATACATTGAAGCTTTTTTCGCCCTAATCGGGGATCTAACGTGGGGCTGGGCGCTCGTGCCTATGCTAATTATTTTTGGTCTATTATTTACCATCGTAGGTAGGTTTGCCCAGTTTAGATATTTTAAACGAATGTTCCGTGTGTTCAAAACGGATGAAGTAGGAGACGACGGGATTTCTGCCCGTCAGGCGTTGCTCGTTTCTATCGGTGGACGTGTAGGCGGCGGTAACATTGCTGGCGTTGCGGTTGCCATCTCTTTAGGAGGACCGGGAGCGGTATTCTGGATGTGGGTTGTGGCCTTAATTGGCATGATGACCAGCATTGTGGAATGTAGCTTAGCCCAGCTTTACAAGCGTAGAGACAATGATGGCAACTTTCGCGGTGGCCCTGCAACCTATATTTTACATGGGTTAGGTAAAGACTATCGCTGGCTTGCTGTTATTTATGCGATCTCGTTACTACTGTCTTTTTCTATCGGGTTTGTGGCGTTCCAAGGCAATACGGTAGCAGGCTCAGCACTTGAAAGTTTTGGGATTGACCGCTGGATAACGGGTCTGGTTCTGGTGATTGCGGGCGGATTCATCGTCTTTGGCGGTATTCAGCGCATTGCAAAAGTAGCCGACGTTGTCATTCCTGTTATGGCATTAATCTATATCAGTATGGCACTTATTATTATTGCGTTTAACTTTACAGAACTGCCTGCACTGATGGTAATGATTGTCAAAAATGCTTTTGGCATTGAGTCTGTTGTGGGCGGTGGTATTGGTGTGGCGATTGAGCAAGGTATGAAGCGTGGTTTATTCTCTAATGAAGCAGGCCTAGGTTCTGCGCCTAATATTGCCGCCACCGCTTACGCCACTCATCCTGTTAGTCAAGGTATCTCACAGTCATTATCTGTATTTATTGATACGATAATCGTATGTAGTGCCACCGCATTTATGATTTTACTGAGCGGCGTGTATCAACCAGGTGCTGAAGTCGATGGTATTGTACTGGCACAGCAGGCGCTAACGACCCAGCTTGGGGATTGGGCGCAGTATATTCTCACCATATCGATATTGCTATTTGCCCTAAGCTCTATCATGTATAACTATTATATGGGTGAAAATGCCATTAATTTCTTGATCAAAAAGAATATCAAAATGGCGACTCTGATTTTGCGAATTGTTGTGATTGCGGTATTATTCTTGGGCGCAGTGGCTCCTGCAGCAACCGCAGTGTTCTTCTTCGCTGATCCTTTGATGGGCGTGCTAGCGCTAGCAAACTTATTGGCCTTGATAATGTTATTTCCGCGAGCTAAGCGTCTACTTGACGACTTTGCAAGTCAGTTAAGATCGGGGGTTAAAGAGCCGTTGTTCGATGCGCAAGAGTATGAGAAGCTGGACCTTGATTTGAGCGCATGGGGTAAAAAAGCGGTAAAAGAGGCATTAGAGCAAAAGCAGTAAAACGTTATGCTCGAAATCTTATCAAACAAAAAACCACTTTAGCTAAGCTGAAGTGGTTTTTTTTATGCAAGATATTATTTATGCCTAAAATGAATGGTTATTCGCCAATACGCCAGCTATCGATATTATCTCGCCTGCTTCATCTTCTTCAATAATACGAGTTTCTGTCAGTGCTGATTGTTGCCACGCCTGTATGTGTGGATGATTTAGCATGGTTTGACAATACTGCTTGGTAAGTGGCTGCAAAGTAATATTAGATGCATCAGCATAAGTCTGTAATCGCAGCACCACTGGAGCAAAGAAGACATCAGCTGCTGTGAAATCTCCAAATAAGAAACTGTTTGCTGAGCGATCTTTTAAACAATCGGCAAAGATGTCTTCGATACGAGCGATATCTGCTAAGCAAGCACTACTTGGTTGTATCTTAGCCGTTGCTCGTATATTCATCGGCATCTCGTTACGAACACCTGTCAATCCCGAATGCATCTCAGCCACGATGCTTTGGCAATAAGCGCTATTTATTCTACTTTGGTTATTATTTCGTTTTTCAGCGTTGGATTTATCAATACCTGTCCAAATATCAATATCCGTAAAGTACTCATTAGCATGCATAGCAATCGCTAAGGTGTCCCAAACGGTTACTTTATTATCTTTTTCACCGTAGACTAAAATAGGCACTTTACCTGTTGGCGAATGTGCTTCGAGCGTTGGACGTGCTGATGGATGAAACAACTCGACAAGTTGCTCATCAAAATCAACATTGAACGCCTTGAGCAATAGCCACGCTCGTAGCGACCAAGATGAGTAGTTTTTATTACCAATAATTAGTAGCGGCTTTTGCATCATAGAGTCCTATTAAGCGATAACAGTAGCATTTTATTATGTACTCAATATTGAGTATTGACCAGTCTATAAACCGAGCTATATTCCTATCATTTAAATCATATTTCAAAAAAACGCCCATCCAATGTTTGGAAGGGCGCTTATTTAGACGGGCACTTATTGAGAAGGGCGCTTTTTATTTCTTACATTCGCTATCATCAGTTCTTGTTTTTGATTAGGAAAATAACGGGCAGCGCAACGACATACATCAGCACACCGTACAAAGCAGCAGGCAGCGCAATAACAGGCAGTGTGCTCACGCCCATGATGATAGGGGCTAAAGTAATAGCCGTCGTGCTATTTTGGATACTGGTTTCTATCGAGATGGTTTTGGTATCATACCAGCTGAGCTTTAGGACTCTAGAGATCGAGATGCTAATAGCGAATAAAATAGCAATGATAAAGATCAGCTCTAAACCAATTTGAGTGAATTGTGATTGTAGTAGTTGCCAGTTGGAGGCAATAGCAGCAAAGACAATTAGTACAAAAAACACGCTAGCCAAGCCGTTAAGCAGACTGCTGCGACGTACCATAAAGTCAGTAAATTTGTGGCGAGCAAGCATACCAAGAGATACGGGCAATGTAGTCAATAAGAACATGACTAAGCCAATCTTTATCGCGCTAATAGAGTTCGCCTGATCTTTCATAAAATGATCAAAAGCCAACGTAATTAAGATAGGCAATGTAATGACCGATAGTATGCTGACCACACCGGTCAACGCGATAGAGAGAGCGACATTTCCTTTGGCATAGTAGGTCAGCATGTTGCTAGTGACGCCGCCAGGGCAAAAACTAATCAGCATAATCCCAAAAGCAATCGCTGGTGGCGGAGCTGTCACCAATACGACTGCTAGCGCAACCAACGGTACCAACACAACTTGATTGATTAAGCCGACAAAGAACGCTTTTGGATATTTGGCAATGACCTTAAAATCACTCAGTTTTAGCCCTGCTCCTAGAGTGAACATAATGTAAGCAAGGGCTAGTGGCAGTAATGCTAGCGCGGTATTATTCATCAAACATTCCTTGTAAAACTAAAATGCCATATCAAGATGGCGTTTTGAAAGTAAATAGCAGCGGGGCAACCTTTGTCACTATACAGCTGCTCACATTCCATGTGTTTTGGTATTTAATCGTCTAGCTATTTAGGTGTCTCAACCACCAAGCTAGATCAAGCCTATCAAATGATAATAGCGGTATTACGCTCGTATAGTAACCCACTTGTCGTGACTATTGAGGTTGGTCGAGGTTGTTGGAAGCTATCGGGAAGTGATTAAGCAGTGACTAGGTAGTGATTGGGCTGTTTATGGTTAATGAAAATTTGAGCATAATGATACGCACAATAAAAAGCCCACAAGATTCTGTGGGCTAAATACTCTAACTGTCTAGTCTGTTTATGCGGTACTAGTCGTCTAGTAAATCCATTTGCTTGGCGGCTTCATAGATACCGTTTGAGCGGTTACCCGTGCGGCAAAAAATCAGCATTGGCTGCTCAGCTTGATTAAAGAAATCTGCAAACGTTTCGACATGAGTTTGATTCAGCTCATTACCTGCAAAAGAAATCTCTTTATAAGCAAGACCAGCTTCTTTGGCTGCTGCTTCGATTTCGGCACTGGTTGGCTGATTTGGCTCTTCACCATCAGGACGGTTGTTGATAATGGTTTTGAAACCATTTTCGGCAATCATAGGCACTTGGTCAGGCGTGATTTGTCCGGTAAAGCTAACTTCATGGCTCATAAGAGCTCCTTTTTTTATTGGTGTTGTTGGGTTTATAAAACGTGTTGGTTCGAGCTATGGTTGCTGTTATAACAGACCTTGCATCAATGCGCTTTGATACAGTAGCTTGGCGCGTGCCCCAGTACCGCAAAACATTAATATAGGCTTAGGCATTGAGTGATAGAAATCGGCAAACTGCTCGACCGTCAGCATACTTAAGCGCTCATCATCAAACGGCAGATGCTGATACGCTAGGTTTGCCTGTTCGGTAGCCGTTGCCAAATCGCAGCTATTAGGCTGTGTCTCAATCTCGGCATCTGGGCGAATATTAAGCACTGAACGATAACCAAGCTCAGCAATCTTAACGCATTGACTTGGATATATTTGCTTATAAATCGTTAAATCATCGGTCATAAAATAGGTTCAGTTATATTTGTTAAGGTATATTTATTATTGATGGTTGGACTAAGAATATCAAAGGACTATGAATCAGCATTTTTTAGGTCGACTTCTAGGTTAATTGATTCCCTATTTAGTGCGTCTAGCATAACACAGGCGCTATCGTAGCGATATTGTGTTGTAGGCGACAATAGTAATTGAGGTTGAGTGAAACTAATGTAGCAGCGACTTTGTTATGAGCAAAATATAGATTACTTTAACGCATCGACAGCATCTAAGGTACTCAGATAGACTTGCCCTGATAGCTCGCTAATCAATGGGGTGTGACCGATGATGTCCATCACAGGACCTTTGATAAAGCTAAAATGTAAGCGCTTGTTTTGCAGCGCAAGCTCTTTATTTAAAGTACTAAGCATTTCTTGGGCGGTCAGATCTATGTGATTGACGGCGGCCATAATCAATATAATTTCATTGGCAGCGGGATATTGCTGCATGGCATTGAGGATGCGTCGATGTACAGATTCACTATTACCAAAGAACAAACTCTCATCGATACGCAACATCAATAAATTGTTAAAAGTTACGACGTCATGGCGATTGATATTACGAAAATGTCCTGTACCGCCCAGCTGACCAACAATGGCGACATGTGGCTTACTCGACTGCCAGATGAGACTGGCGAATGACACCATGAGACCAATGACAAGTCCCGTGTTTAGACCAAATATCAGAACACCGACGAACGCGGCCAAAAAACTAGCACCATCTAAGCGATCGCGCTGCCATGCAGATTTCAACGTCGCAATATCTATCAGGCCAATGATAGAGGCCATAATGGTTGCGCCCAGTAGTGCATAGGGTAGTGGAGCAAGCGCATTGCTAAAGGCTATGAGCGCGGCAATCATTACCAGTACGGTGACGAGACTAGCAAGTGGAGTCTTCGCGCCTGAATCGGCATTGATAGCCGTACGCGAAAAACCTCCTGCAACTGCAAAACTTTGGAACAGTCCACCAGACAGATTGGCCAGCCCAAGTCCAGTCAGCTCGCGATTGGCATCAAAGCTCTCACCGCGCAAACGAGCATAGGTGCTGGCAACTGAACTGCTCGACACAAATATGATCAGTGCCATTAATCCTGCGGTTGGCAATAGCTTCAGCGCTTCTTGTAGGTCTGAGATGTGCGGTAACGTAAAGCTCGGTAGCCCTTGTGGAATACGACCGATGGTCGCCACACCATGTGTGCTCCAATGCAGTGCCATACTGAGTACGATAGCAATGCCAAGTAAAATAAGCGGAAATAAGCGCTCTGCCCATTTGGCATACGACGATGATAGCCACGTCTGCCATATCCATTCACTTGCATAGCGATTGGCAACCAATAGCGCAAATGCGGTAATACCGATAGCTAAGGTTAATGAATGCAGCTGGCTGGCATAGCGTTGCATGGTAGATAGATACCCAATCAAACTATTGCCGGTGACAGGGATGTCTGTCAGATATTTGAGCTGACTGACAAATATAAGGACCGCTGCACCGCTGACAAACCCTGCGGACACACCGCGACTGATAAACTGCATGATCCAGCCAAGTTTTAACCTGCCTGCAATCCATAGCAGTGCACCTACCATCAGTGCCAATAGGCTGGCCATCAGTGCATACTGCTCAGTGCCTTGCTCGGCATAAGGCAGTAGGCCACTGGCGGTCATAATGGCGGTAATGGCAACCGGTCCTACGGCTTGCACGTTGCTAGAGCCGAGCCACGCATAAACGAGGACAGGTACGATCGCTGCATATAGGCCATAGACAGGCGGCAGTCCTGCAAGCACCGCGTAGCCTAGGCTCTGCGGTATGACTAACACGCCCACCACTATGCCTGCGACGAGATCAGTCGGCAACGCTGAGAGCTGGTATTGACGCAGCCAAGCTGGAATCAGACGAGCGACGATAGAGGACATATCAATCACCACAGTAGATAGTACAAATAATTAGGCGAGAGCAGCGTTATTCTGCTTTGGCACAAAAACGTTGATACAGCAGATCGAGTACAGCTAGCGCATCCTCGCTTGCGATACTATAGTAAATTTGCTTACCTTCGCGGCGTGTGGTGACCAGATCGTCTTTGCGCAATATACCCAATTGCTGCGATAAGCTCGGCTGCCCAACCCCGACCAAGTCTTCCAGCTCACCGACGCAATATTCACCTTGGGTCAATTGACAGAGAAGAAGGAGGCGATCAGGGTGCGATAGCGACTTTAGTAGTTGGCTGGCTTGTAGCGATGCTTGCTGCATTTGCTTGGCAAGATCGGCAGGTACTAAATCTGCAGTATCAGATGACCCATCGTCAGTGGGACTGCGAGTAGGTGTACCTTCGGCTGAAATAGAAGTAGTCAGAACAAATTCCTTACATTAGATGGTAACAAATGTCATGATGTTTTGAACAATATATAGTTGATTATCAATGATATCACGCTACATAGCAAGTTATCATTAATTACATTATATAAATTGATAAATTGTATGGTGGTTGTTATATTGGTGGCATCAGATAAGTCGTAGGAACGCATTATATACGACTGAATATCATATTTAAGGGTTAATTAAAGATAAAAATCCCTATGTCCAAAATATGTATAAATAATCAAAGAGGCCGCCATGCAAGTTCATTCTTTTTTAGATAGCGATACAGAAACCTATACCCACGTACTTGCTGATACTGAGCAAAAATTATGCGCCATTGTCGATCCTGTATTGAACTTCGATGCTAAATCAGGCCGAACCAATACTAGCAGTGTCGATGAAGTGATTGAGTTTGTACGTGAGCAAGATTGGACGCTTAAGTACATTATTGAAACCCATGCGCATGCAGATCATTTGTCAGCGGCCATTCATGTAAAAGAAAGCCTTGGTGGACAGTTAGTCATTGGTCAGCATATCACCGAAGTACAAAAAATCTTTAAGCAAATTTTCAACTTCGATACCAGTTTTCGTACTGATGCCAGCCAGTTTGATATTTTGACAGATGAAGGCGAGACCTTAGAGCTTGGCAACATTACTATCACTGCGATGTATGTACCCGGTCATACGCGTGCCGATATGGCATATCTAGCCGCTGATGATGAAAAAACAGTGGTATTCGTTGGCGATACGTTGTTTGCGCCTGATGTCGGTACAGCGCGTTGTGATTTCCCAGGCGGCGATGCCAAAACGCTTTATCAGTCTATTCAGAAGCTGCTAGCACTTCCTGAAGATACCGTCATGTATCTGTGTCATGATTATCCAAGCAAAGGTCGTCAGCATTGCCCAACGACGACAGTAGCCGCGCAAAAACTAGAAAATATTCATGTCAAAGACAGTATAAACGAAGCGGAGTTTGTGCAGATGCGTGAGCGCCGTGATGCGACTTTAGATATGCCCCGCCTTATCATTCCTGCTGTACAAATCAATATCGATGCAGGACATTTTCCAGAGCCAGAAGACAACGGTACACGTTATCTAAAAGTACCGATCAATGTCCTCGGTGGATAAGTTAAACAGTTTAATAAATGAAAATCATTACCCGATGCAGCTCTACGTAAGTGTCGTATGATTGATATCTATAAGAATGCTAACCTATAGACTGTCCATTTTTAGATGCTATGTATGATCAACTGCAAGCGCTAAGGGCTGCAATAACTGGAGAGAGCAATGAACCCTTACGAGCGCTATGTGTTGCCAAAGATGATAGATATTGCCTGTAGTACGGGTAATGTGATGAAAGCGCGTTCTAAAATTGTTCCGCAAGCGCTCGGTAAGGTGTTGGAGATTGGCATTGGTAGCGGTCTGAATTTACAGTTTTATGATGCTAATAAAGTCTCTTCTATTATCGGTGTGGATCCAGCAGCTCAGATGCAGTCGCTGGCTCGTGAGCGTGCAGCTGACATTGGCATTCCGGTTGAAGTGATAGCCGTCGATGTACAAGGTATCCATGCTGATACAGATCAATTTGATACGATTGTGATGACTTTTACCTTGTGCAGTATTGATGATCCAGTAGCGGCGCTTCGAGAAATGGCGCGCGTGTTAAAACCTAACGGTCGCTTACTATTTTGTGAGCATGGACTGGCACCAGACTCTTCTGTTGAGCGTTGGCAGCATCGATTGACGCCTTTTTGGAAGCCTATAGCAGGTGGGTGTCATTTAGATCGCGATATTCCGGCGCTTATTAGAGAAGGTGGGTTTGCTATTGATGAGTTGAGCGAAACGTATTTGCCCGGCCCAAGACCAATGAGCTATGTATATAGCGGTGTGGCACAGCAACTGGCATGAAGGATAAGCCCAATTAACTATGCTAAAATTATTCATGTAATCAATTAACGTAACTAGCTTTTATATAAAATGGTTCATGAACAGTATTTGAAATAACAAAATAATTAGAATAGGAATTAAATAATGAGTGAGCAAAGTTTTCATCTAGTATGCCCACATTGCCAAGCAACCAACCGTATACCTGCTGCACGATTGAGCGCTGCGCCAAAATGCGGTAAATGTGGTCAGCCATTATTGATTGCTAGTCCGCATGAGCTAAATGCGCAAACAGCCAATAAGGTTATCCAAAAAAATGATGTGCTGACTATCGTGGATTTTTGGGCGAGCTGGTGTCAACCTTGCATCATGATGGCGCCAGAGTTCAAGAGCGCTGCTAGCCAATTACCGCAGGTGGTCTTTGCCAAGGTACAAACGGATAAATACGAGCAGGCAGCCGCTCTTTACAATATTCGCAGCTTGCCAACGATGGTTGCTTTTAGAAATGGTAAGGAAGTCGCTCGACAATCAGGCGCGTTACCAAGTCATCAAATCATTCATTGGGTGCAAAGCTTACAGTCGTAGTATTAGTCAGGCTAGATTACTTTTTCTCTAAGCTATCTATCCAAGCGCTCATGTTTTTTTATAAGAAACCGTAGTAATAAAAAAGCCAATATGCGATCTGCATATTGGCTTTTTTGCTGTGTCATGTAATATTTTACGGTGTCATACACTATCTTAATCATTTAGATAGCTTTGCATTTGCTTAAATTTACTCACCATAAATCTTGATGCCATTGGCAAAACTGCAACGCTGAATGCGTGCTGACTGGACAATTGCATCACGCTCACCGTAGAGACGCGATAATTTTGCATCGCGTGCTTTGGTATTGTTGCTCTTGCCTAGACCAAAGCTGATATTCGGTGAGATACCCCAGCGTCCTGCAGAGACGCCAACACCGACGCCTGATGCCGATAGCGTAGATTGCTCATTGCGAGCCGCTTCGACATAGCGGTTGACGCGAGTGTACTCTTGGCTAAGTGCTTGGCAATTATAATTTTGATAAGTACTTGGCGGTACATATTGCGGGGTGATGTTACCAGTAGAGGCACAGCCTGAGAGCACAAAAATGCCAGCTAGTAGTGTCGCTGTCGTAAACGTTTTCATAATGGCTCCAGTAGGCTAAGTGATTGTATTTATATCTATTTAAGATAGCAAAAATAGCGCGATTAAGATATTGAAAATCCATCGATGATGAAAAATTTTCGCATCGTATCATCAACATATCGACAGCTTTCTAAAATGGTTGCTTATTAATAGAGCAAATCGCTTATTAAAATAAGTTTGCGGGTTTGGCAAAAGCAAGTATGACGATACCAATATAGGCAACGGCAGCGATAAGAATACCTGTTTTTCTTTGCACAGGTGTCGCATCAACCTTAAACGCTTTAATACTTGAGCTAATAGCCGCGATAAGTAAAATGATTTTGGCAAACACCCACTGTACAGGGGCGTTGGCACCCATCAATTGCATTAGCATCATCGCACCTGACAGGATAAGCAGGGCATAGATAATATGAGTGGCTATTTTGACCACACGTGGTGCGCGGCGGTCTGCGCTGAGTACTAAGTAGCTTTGATATAAAAATAGCGCAACAGTCAGCGCTGCCATCAGCATATGTAGGTGTTTCATTGAATATTGCTCCCTCTAAAACTGCAGTATATAGGCTAATTTAGAATAGTTAGTTGCGATTCAAACATAGTCGGCTATTTGTTTTGACCAGCACATAATGGACTCGCAGGGCTTTGACCTTGCCATTCTGTCGGAGTATAGGCATGGATAGCGAGGGCATGTACTTGGCCGCCTTGTGAAGTAAGCAAAGGCGTGACTAAGCCATATATCAGCTGATGACGCCCGACCAGTCTTTTGCCTTCAAATGCATCGCTAACGATAGTGAGTTTAAAGTGGCTTTCTTTACCTTCAAAGTAACCGGCATGCGACATCGACTCATTGATCAGTTCGATATGCTGCGGCGCAAGCGCTTGTAATTCGGCATGAAGTGCGTTGGCAGTAGGTGTGATACTCATAACAATCCTTCAGTGTGTTTTGTGCAATTTGATTGAGCAATCTGCAAATAATATTTATCGGTATTATAACAGACACGGTAAATGGGATAGAATGCGATTGCCAAATCGAACAATTGCAAACCTTGCTGATTACAGTGCTTATCAACTACAGTGCTTATCAACTGCAATGCTTGTCAATTATAAAACTTGGCATGTCTGGCTATAACTAAAAAAGCAAAGCACAACGCTTTGGCTGTACTTTGCTTCTATGATATCTAAACATGCATTGCTAAAGCATAAAGGTAGCTAATTAGCTACTTATTAGCGGCGCGACTGTTGATATAGAGGTGTAACTTTTGGCATTAATGACTGTAACTCTGCAATACGGCTGCTGCTCGTTGGGTGAGTGCTGAGGAATTGTGGTGGCTCACCTTGGCTTGCTTTTTGCATTTTTTGCCATAGCGTAACAGCCGCCTGAGGGTTATAACCTGCACGTGCCATCAGCTCAAGACCGATCTGATCAGCTTCACTTTCTTGAGTGCGACTGTGGGGTAGGCTCAAGCCTAAATTACCAGCAGTACCAGCTAACTCAGCCTGTCCTTGTGATAAGCCAAATATACTAGCAGCCAGACCGATACCAGTTTGGGTTGCATACTCGCGTGACAGACGCTCGCGCGAATGCTCACGTAGTGCATGAGAAATCTCATGACCCATGATGGCAGCAATCTCATCATCAGTGAGGTTCAGACGATCGATGATGCCTGAATAAAACATAATCTTACCACCCGGCACCACAAATGCATTTAGATCGTTAGACTTGATGGTGTGTACTTCCCATTGCCATTTGGCTGCATCTGCGCGGTAGACACCAACTTGACCAACCAAGCGGTTCGCAATATTTTTTAAGCGGTTTAGCTGAGCGGTATTGGTATCTAGCACACCTTTTGATTTTGCGTCTTGTATTGTTTTAGCATAGCTTTGAGCAGATAGTGCCAATACTTGCTCACTAGACACCAAGAGCAACTGCTGACGATCAACACCAACTGCGCCAGAATTGGTAGTGCTGGTACAACCAGTTAAGGTCAGTGCTGACAACGAAGCGGCCATCACTGTCGTGGTTAATAACTTCTTCATAAAATATCCTCTCGATAAGATGGAACAACATAAAGTCAAACAAGTTAAAAAATAGTGCAGCAGATGTTGGAGCCGTGTTTATTAATCTTTTAGTAGTGCTCATTTATCCGCTTAAACAGTAAAAGTTTACCTTAACTGCCATTGGACATAAGTATAATAATGTTAACTATCTAAAACCAAGATAGGAAAAGTAACAATAAAGCGTATGATTGTAAGTGCGATATGTTTTTATTAGAGTGAAAATAGTGAGCTTTTCCTTTATCGATTGTCTTATGACCACTATGAAGCTAAAGGAAGTAGAGCTCAGACTTAAAGTTCTATAATTAATGTGAAATATTTTTCATTTAATTAAAATTAATTCCTGTTTTTAAATCAATTGCTTATGTTGATTTATCCGATAAAAAGGGCATTTAGCTAAAAATATTAGAAATAAATTCTAAAAAAGGTGTTGACACCCACAGAATATTTGCTAAAATAGCCAGCCTATCGAGACGGAGTAGTTGTTAACAACGCTACGGATTGATACTAAGCGGGAATAGCTCAGTGGTAGAGCATAACCTTGCCAAGGTTGGGGTCGAGAGTTCGAATCTCTTTTCCCGCTCCAAATATGGCTTGAAAAAGCGCAAAAAGCCTCACTTCACAGTGAGGCTTTTTTTTATGTGTAAAATCTGTCCTAAGCCAGCAAATAGTGGAAATATAGAAAGCAAAAACTAGAGCCAACTATAAGTAGGACAGAGGTTATCAATATTCAGTGTTGAAAAACAGATGCGCACACCAGAATACCTGAACGAATTAAACCTATAGCAACATAAGGGTATCCAATGCCACCAAAACCCCTCACATTAATCAGTGCCAAGCTCGCCTTTATCATATCCGCCATCGTCATCGGTATCATGGGCATCACCATGATCGGCTTTGGCTGGGTGCCGCACCTGTCTCTTATCTTGGCTATCTGTGTGCTACTGGCTATCGGTATGTACAAAGGACTCAGCTTTGATGACATGCAAGCGCAAATGGCCTCAGGTGTTATGCGTGGTATCGGTGCTATCTATTTGTTCTTCTTTATTGGACTGATGGTTGCGGCTCTGATGATGTCAGGCGCTATACCTACACTCATGTATGTAGGCTTTCAGCTGATCTCACCTGAGTATTACTATATCTCTGCTTTTATCTTAACCTCTATTATCGGTATTGCTCTAGGTAGTAGTTTGACGACTGCAGCTACCTTGGGCGTGGCGTTTATTGGTATGAGTAATGCCTTTGATGCCAATGTGGCAATAGCAGCAGGGGCAGTGGTATCAGGTGCATTCTTTGGTGATAAGATGTCGCCATTGTCGGATACTTGTACTATTGCGTCTTCGGTTGTTGGTATCGATCTGTTTGAGCACATTCACAATATGATGTATACGACAGTCCCTGCATGGATATTGACGGTTATCTTGTTTTGGATGTTTTCAGGACAGACGACCAGTGCTGATCTGAGTCAAGTGACTATATTACAAGGTCAGTTGATAGACAGTGGTTTGGTACATGGGTATTCGGTACTGCCATTTGTGGTATTGGTTGGGTTAGCCCTGTTTCGGGTCAATGCGATTTATACGATTATCTGTACGATTGCCGCGGCACTTATTATTACTTATGTACATAGCTCACCAAGCTTTGGTCAATTGGGTGGTTATCTGTTTGCAGGCTATGCACCTGCTGAGTCATTAGAGTTGGGTGAGGTAGGTGGTATGCTGTCGCGTGGCGGTGTACAGAGTATGTTCTTTACTCAGGCGATTGTGATACTGGCATTAAGCTTAGGTGGTCTATTGACCGCATTAGGGATTCTACCAGCACTGTTATCTGGTATTAAGGATACACTCACGACATCAGGACGAGCGATATTTGCCGCAGCGATGTCGGCACTGAGCATTAACGTGCTGATCGGTGAGCAGTATTTGAGTATTCTACTGTCAGGTACGGCCTTCCGGTCAACGTTTGAGCGTCTACATTTACATCCTAAGAATTTGTCGCGGACGATTGAGGATGCAGGAACAGTGATTAATCCATTAGTGCCTTGGAGTGTGTGCGGGGTGTTTATCAGTCAGGCGTTAGGGGTGCCAGTATTAGATTACTTGCCTTATGCATTCTTCTGTTATTTGTCATTGCTATTGACGCTACTGTTTGGGTTTACGGGGCTGACGATTAGTAGAGTGAAAGAGGGGACGGCGCCCCAAAATCAATAGCAATTGATATTGTTATGGATAATAGAAGTGTTGATTAATACTGATCCCAGTACGGATTGTCACCGAATTGCTCGGCAATAAAATCAATCAAGTAACGACAACGCTGCGACAAAAAACGATTCTTTGGATAAACAGCATAAGCGGTTAGGGTTGGCAATTGATAGTGTTGGAAGACAGGTACAAGCTCGCCAAGTGCCAGTTGTTTATAAGCAATAAAAGTCGGTACAAAGGTAATCCCATGTCCTTTGACTGCCAAATCCACTAAGAACTCACCATTGGTGGCTTTGATTTTGGCATCTATCGTACGATGATGACTTCTGCCTTCAGTATCCACCAAGTTTATACTATTGGTTTGACCGAGACTGTATTGCAAAAGCGCATGGTTGTCTAAATCGTCTAGCGTCTCAGGCATGCCCATTCTTGCCAAATAATCGGGACTGGCGCAAATCACACAACGAATCAATGCCAACTTTTTTGCTTGATAGCTAGAATCTTGTAGCTCGCCGATTCGAATGGCCAACTCATAGCCTTCTTCAATCAAATCAATACGTCGGTCAGAAAAATCCAGATCGAATCTCAGATTGGGATGTTTATTGGCGTATTTATCAATTACATCGTTCAGATGCATGAGTCCAAAGGACAACGGCGCTGTCATTTTTAGCGTACCTTCAATACGCATGGGAGCATCAGTAGCATGCTCATTGACAGCGTCAACGGCACGCAAGATATTGTTCACTTGCTGATAATATTGCTCACCAGCTTGCGTCAATTTAGATTGGCGGGTAGTACGGTTGATTAATTGACTGCCTAAACGCTCTTCCAATTCTTTAAGTCGGCGACTGACTGCTGATTTTGCAATATTTAACTGTTCAGCAGCCTTCGTAATACTACCTGCCTCAACAATGCGTACAAACATCGCCATGTCTTCTAATTGACCCATTATCGATGCCTCATGATTGTTCTTACCCCAAGAACTTATATTTGTGATTATTGCTGTTTATCCCATGCTAGTCAACGCCTATAATCGCGCTATTCTCTACTTAGAGACATGATTAAACACACTTTTGGAGCATTATTATGGACAAATTACAGCAATTTAGCGCACCGCTCGGTCGTCTATTATTATCAATCATTTTCATCTTTGCAGGCGTTGGTAAAATCACAGATTATGTGACTACTCAAGGCTATATGGAGTCAGTAGGTGTGCCTGGTATGTTACTACCGTTGGTAATCGCGTTTGAGGTACTAGGTGGTATCGCTATCTTGCTAGGTTATAAAGCTCGGCCAATCGCTTTTTTGTTTGCTGGGTTTAGCATCGTGTCAGCTATTCTTTTTCATCAGTTCTGGACTGACGAATCACAGATGATCTCATTTATGAAAAACATTTCAATCGCAGGTGGGTTTTTGATGATTTTTTCTCATGGTGCGGGTGCTTACTCAATAGACAATAAGCGATAAACAATCAGTAGCTGAGTTACCTCTTATACGCTTACGAAGAACAATTATAAAGAGGTAGTTTAAATAAAGAGCGTCATGAACATTTTCACAGAAAATCTCAACAGCAGACAATTTTTTATATAAGCATAACTTAAAGTAATTTATATAAAATTAGCTGTGCTAATATATGTAAAAAATCTGTATTACGTTAAAATTGCTCTGATTGTTCTACAAAACAGAATAGTTAATTGCATTTAGCGTTGTTTATCTATGTAGAATTAGTAATTATAATAAGCCCATTGTTTAAATAGATTAATCGATAATAAGTATATAGAGGATTAATCTGTTGATAGCTAAGGACGAATTATGAAAACAATCTATCATGCAGCAGACTCACGTGGCGATGCCAATCATGGCTGGCTTAAAAGCAGACATACTTTTAGCTTTGCCAATTACCATAATCCTGAACGTATGGGCTTTGGTGCATTACGCGTTGTTAATGATGATTTTGTCATTGGCGGTCAGGGATTCGATAAGCACTCGCACCGAAACATGGAGATTATCAGTATTCCTCTATCCGGCAAGCTCGCTCATGGCGACAGTATCGGCAACGAGGGCGTCATAGAAACTGGTGAAATTCAAGTAATGTCAGCGGGTACAGGCATTACCCATAGTGAAATGAACGGTGACGATGCAGAGGCTGTGAGGTTTTTGCAAATTTGGGTGAAACCAAACAAAATGGATGTCGCACCGCGTTATCAGCAAGTGCATATGGGCGATATCATGCGACCTAACGAGTTTAGCCAAGTGCTATCACCTAATGCTGATGATGCAGGGGTTTGGATTCATCAAGATGCTTGGTTTAGCATGGGTGGTTTCGACGAAGGTGTATCGCAAACTTATCAGTTAAATAATCCTAACAACGGTGTCTACGTATTTGTCCTCAGCGGTGAAGTCGTGATAAATGGTAATACTTTGGTTAGTAGAGATGGTTTGGCTATTTGGGATACTGCGAGCTTTGATATAGACGTAAAAGAAACCGCAAAAGTATTGGTGATGGAAGTGCCGCTTTTTATGTAGTCATTGAGAAGCAAAGCGATTTATCAATTAAAGTACTCATACCAGTAAATATTGACGCTAAAAATTATTTTTATTAACAACTATTTTACTAACCACATGGAGAAACACTATGTCAGATTTAACAACATTACAGCAGCTAGCAGAAAAACGTCGTTCTATCTATGCGCTAAGCAATCAGCTACCAGTAGCTAATGACGAAATCGTAAAAATAGTTGAACATGCTATTTTGCACACGCCATCGTCGTTTAACTCACAATCGACGCGTATCGTTGTATTGTTTGGCGATGATCATCGTAAATTGTGGGATATGACTGAAGATACGTTACGCGAAATCGTTGGTGACGAAGAGAAGTTCAAATCGACCAAAGAGCGTGTCAATGGTTTCCGTAACGGTGCTGGTACTGTATTGTTTTTTGAAGATCAAGCAGTCGTCAGAGGCATGCAAGAAGCAGCGCCACTATATGCTGACAACTTCCCAATCTGGGCAAGTCAAACCAGCGCCATGCATCAGTATGTTATCTGGACGGCACTAGCCAGTATCGATGTTGGCGCAAACTTACAGCATTACAATCCAGTAATCGATCAAAAAGTAGCTAGCGCTTGGGATATCGACAAAGACTGGACACTAAATGCACAATTGGTATTTGGAACGATTGAGCAGCCAGCGGGCGAAAAAGTATTTAAGCCAGTCGAAGAGCGTATGAAAGTGTTTGGTGCTTAAGGTAAGTTAGTTTATTCTATTTTATATAGTCCTGAAAGCTTATGTAAAACAGAAAGCGCCACTCAGTAATCTCTGGGTGGCGTTTTTTGTTAGTGACATTATTTTGTTAAGGGTAAAGGTTGTAGATGTTATCAATAGCATACAGCTACGTTAAATTTCTACAAAATTACGTAGAGACCAACGACTATTTGCGTTGCATCAAACTATTAGCCACCCATGCTGGACCGATTAATAAAAACTGTAAATCTTTAAAGAAAGAAGGTTTTTTGCCTTCGATTTTATGTCCTATGAACTGGCCAATCCATGCAACGACAAATACCGCTGCCCATGCTTTAAAGCCCCATGGCATCGCTGCCATCACTGATAGACAGATAAGAATAAACATCCCCATCGCTAAAAACAGTGGCGTAGATAAACGCATATAAAACAATAATACTAATGCGCTTAGTACCAAGGTAAACCACACGGATAGCGACATGCCCATACCTAGCAGACTGACAAAGATGGTTGGCACACATAGCCAATGGATTTTTTTATTCACCAAGTTTTGGTGACTGACAGAGTATTCACTAAGCCATTGCTCTAGCGTACGTTTGGACATTTTTGGTTGACGAGACATACTAACCTCCCTGTTAGTAAATAAGATAAGTAACTCATACTCGCTAATGGACTCGCTACTGATCTCAGTATGAATATGATTGTTAACATTAGTTGTAGCACTAATTGCGCCTGTCTACCATGTTATCTGATAGACGGCACAGTCAAGTTTACTCGTACTATTGATACTATATCAGCAAGATTTTATTCAAACTCCCAAGGGGTTTTTCTACAAGAAACGCATCATCCCTGCTCGCTGCGATGCCATTCATACAGGCCGATAAAGGCATTTACTTGATACACCATAGTCTGAATAGCAAAGATATAGTTGCCAGACATCAGATTCACAATGAGCCAGACAAAGTTGACGATAATCCATAACCACCAATTAAATGAATAACGCAGAATCATAGCTGCCTGAGCGGTAATAGAAAGCACAAAGGCAATGACGTTAATCCAAAAGAAAGAGATAAATCCCAAAAACAGGCTGTTATCATCCTGTACGACCGCATAATCATAGCTCGCTAATAAATCATTTACCGTAGGGAACAGTGCAAGTCCAACGATGATGAAGGCAGCGGTAATTAACCAAACAGCTTTACTTGCTGATTTAGGTATCATGTCGCCATCAGGGTCGGTATGCTTTGACCAATAGAAGATACCGTAAACATGGGTAAAAAAGTTAAATAGTGGAGCAAGCATCAAACCAACTGCGCCAGACGTTGCCTGTACGATTACTTCGCCAGCCGTTGCCCCCATACCGAAGCCGTTGCCCATGACGTTCTTGCGGAATGATAGCGAGACCACGCAAACCAAACCAATGAACGAGACCGCTAAATAAAACCAATCAAGCGTGGTATGGTCTGTCGTGAGCCAAAAACCTGCGGATAAGGCAATAACACCGCAAATAAACCAAATGATAATCCATTGCATCGCCCATTTTCCGGTGATGTTGTCCAATAGCTGAATACGCATCGCTTTTCCCCTAAAGTAAATACTGATATCAATATAGTGCTAACTACCATGTGCTAGTTAAATAAAGTGTGCTAGTGAATAAATTATTATAAATATGCTCAGTACAGTTTATGATTTTTTGCCATAGATATATTGATCAATCAATAACAATGCTTGCTGATAGCGAGCGTCATAGTCGGGCTGATCAATCATA
This sequence comes from Psychrobacter proteolyticus, assembly GCF_039762275.1. Classification (GTDB taxonomy): domain Bacteria; phylum Pseudomonadota; class Gammaproteobacteria; order Pseudomonadales; family Moraxellaceae; genus Psychrobacter; species Psychrobacter proteolyticus_C. Next base: position 165,824 of record NZ_JBDLOB010000003.1, read on the forward strand.
TGCGGTGCAATATCGTGACGCGCAAAAATATCCATCAAACGCTGCTCAAAGCGTCCACGCGCTTCAGGCGTGCCCAAAGATCGCATACCATCATCAACCCATGGCGTATTGTTATCTAGCATGATGGTGTGGTCTAAACGAAACTCATCAATACAAGCAGCCACAAAGGGATGCGTGCGACCCTCATACTCTTCACAAAATGCTTGCGTAGTGACAAAGTCAGTATCAACGATGGTGATAGGGGCCGTTGCATTGGCTTTAGCTTCTCGAATTGCCTCAGCATGATCAAGACAAATAGGGCTATAATCACTGTACTGTAATCCAACCTCGCTACCACCCAAATCTGTACCGACATACAGACGCCCCATCTCTAAGGCAAAGCTGGCACCATAATAATTGGCAAGCTTATGGACTAGCGTTGTCTTACCTGAGCTTTCACCGCCGACGATAGCGACAGTCTTGGTGTAGTCGACGCGCGCTTGCGGATGAAGTGCTGACCAGTGGGCGACTGGATCACGCGCAATCGCATAAGAGTCAAATTCAGACTGTAGCGGCGTGGTAACGACTGGCAAAAGCAGCTGCTCTTGTATGTCATTGCGAGTGAGCGGATGGTCGTCTGCCATAAACAATACAGTCTCTGCTGATAGTGATAGTGCGTCCATTAAACGTTGCAATTTGGCATTACTAGCAGCGACATCGATACTGACATCATCACTGGCACTATACAGATGTTCGTGCAGCGGTAGCTTTATCTCATGGGTAGTATGAATATGAATAAAGGGTAAATCGGCACAGGCCATCTGTAGCCAGCGCGCTTTGTCTTGTAAGGTGATAGTAAAATCTGGATGAGGCGATGGATGCGCCATAATGACGATATGTAAGGTTTTGGCTTGTCCTGCTGCATCCAATATGCTGCGCATCTGCCCTAAGTGCAGGGGCTCGAAATGTCCAATCATCAATCCAGTGTCGTACATAGTTATCCTTATTATTTTTTTTATTTTACTCTCAGTGCTCTATGTCTATTCCAAAAAATATGGCTGATGCTGTCTAAGTTAAATGATCCAAACTAGACATCTATCAAGCTCCAAAGTAGACACCTATTAAGAATCGTAATACCAGCCACGTCTTTACTTTTAATATTCTTCGTAAAGGTGTTTTTATCTAACGTTGAGCGGTGTTCTAGCTTTCATCATAGAACATCTGAAAACCTAATTTGCTTATCAGCATGGTATAAAGGTTTTGGATGATTTGCAGGTGGGTTATTGTAAAAATAAGGTATATCGCACGTACACGGAATTGCAGATTTTTAATTGAGGATTTTTTAACTGAGTAAAATTGGTTAGCTAAAATATTATTCAGACTATTAAAATTTTCACTCGATTTTAGCGTTATAAAGCAAGCTTATCTCTTTGATTAAATTAAAAATAACGAGATACGTGAAGCTAAATTGCAAGGTTATAGCAACAAAGGCGGTTTTGAAACATTTTGAAATAACTATTTAAAATCAGAGGCTTGCATGGTGCTATGACAGATTAGGGTAAGCTTGAGTAGCATAAACTCACAAAGTACTGCTATACCTTCAACAGATAAATCCTGAATTATTGATATACTGATTCGTAAGTTAGCAAAGCAAGATAATGTTTTGGCTAAATACGTAAGACAATCAGAAAAATAGAATAAAAAAATAAACAAGAATAGAAAATAGAGAGGTATTTGATTTGGCTAAGTTAGCAAAATTACATCGCTCACCAAATAATCGCATGATAGCAGGTGTGATGGGTGGCATTGCAGAGTATGCTGGTTGGTCGCCAACATGGGTGAGAGTATTATTTGTCATTATCTCATCGTTAAGCGCAGCAGTACCAGGCATTTTAATTTATATCATCCTATGGATAATCATGCCAAAAGCTAATAGTCAGTCTTATCAATAATAGGAGCCTGATAATTATTTTTAAGATTAGCTTTATTAAGTCAGTTAAAGAGTCAAGTTTAAGTTAGACGTAGTTGCTAAAAGCAGTAGACCTCTAAAAAATAAAAAGCCTGATCAATCAGGATGCCCAAGATACAATTTTCCTCCTGCCCGAATGCTAGCGCATTTGGGTATTTTTTTATTTATTGTATTAATGCGACTTCCATGATGGTTTGCCTAGAAATACGCTATACAACTGAGGTTTTGTGCCCACTATGCAAATTTAGTTGATGTAAATATGGATAAAATAGTTAATTTTTAGTAAGGTGAGCAGGCAGATAGAGTCGTTGCCGAATAGGTCGCGCGAGCGCTATCAGAGATTTATTTAATAATACTCATTTCACAGTGGCTTTACTATGAAAACCGAAACTATGACATCCCAAGCGATAACCCCGATGACACAAGATAAAGACTCTCAACCGATGACTTTTCAGGATTTAATCTTAACTTTGCAAAATTATTGGGCCGATAAAGGCTGCGTTGTATTGCAGCCCTACGACATGGAAGTCGGTGCAGGTACTTTTCATACCGCGACGTTTTTGCGCTCGTTAGGTCCTGAGCGTTGGAATGCAGCGTATGTACAGCCATCACGTCGTCCTACTGACGGGCGCTATGGTGATAATCCGAACCGCCTGCAGCATTATTATCAGTTCCAAGTCGTATTGAAGCCGAATCCACCGAACATCCAAGAGCTGTATTTAGACTCACTACGAGCCATTGGTATTGATCCATTGGTGCATGATGTGCGCTTTGTAGAAGACAACTGGGAGTCGCCAACGCTTGGTGCGTGGGGACTTGGTTGGGAGATTTGGTTAAACGGTATGGAAGTCACGCAGTTCACCTACTTCCAGCAAGTCGGTGGTATCGAGTGCTTCCCAGTCACTGGCGAAATCACTTACGGACTTGAGCGCTTGGCCATGTATGTACAGGGCGTCGATAGCGTTTATGATTTGGTCTGGGCAGACGGTGAATTTGGCCGTGTCACGTATGGCGATGTTTTTCATCAAAACGAAGTCGAGCAGTCTACCTATAACTTTGAGCACGCTGATGTGCCAATGATGGGCGAGATGTTTGATTTTTATGAGCAGCAAGCAGACAAATTGGTCGATGCAGGATTGCCGTTGCCTGCTTATGAGATGGTGTTAAAAGCCTCTCATGCGTTTAACTTGCTCGACGCACGTGGTGCGATTTCAGTCACAGAGCGTCAACGTTTTATCCTGCGTGTACGCACACTTGCTCGTAAGGTTGCCTTTGGTTATGTCGAAGCTCGTGCCAAATTAGGCTTCCCGTTGGCTGATGAAGAACATCGCCAAGCCGCGCTTGATAAGTATTTGCCAAAAGAAGACGTGTCAAAAGACAGCTTAGCAGCAGACAACTCAGCAAAAGAAACTACTGACACTAATCAATCTACTAACGATAAATAGGAGCATCCCATGAGTACTATTCTATTTGAACTGGGGTGTGAAGAGCTACCTCCAAAGAGCCTAAAACCACTACGTGATGCGCTACAAGCCAGTATCACTGAGCAATTAACTGCAGCAGATATCACCTTTGATAGTATCAAAGCCTTTGCTGCTCCGCGCCGTTTGGCAATTCAGATTCAAGGTATTAGCGATAAGCAGCCTGATCGTACTGAGCAAAAACGCGGACCAGCGATTAAAGCAGCGTTTGATGCAGAGGGTAATCCAACACGTGCGGCGATGGGTTTTGCGAAAGGATTAGGTATTGAAGCTAGTGAGCTTACGACGATTAATACCGACAAAGGTGACTACGTAGGTTTTGAGCAGACTATTCGTGGTCAAGCGACCACTGAGTTACTGCCTGCTATTTTTCAGACCGCGCTAGATAATTTGCCAATTGCTAAGCGTATGCGCTCAGGTGCTAGCCGTGATGAGTTTGTGCGTCCAGTACAGTGGGCAGTATTGATGCAGGATGATACTGTCATCGATACCACTATCCAAGGTCATCAGACTGGTATACAAACGCGTGGTCATCGCTTCCACAGCTCTGATTATCACAATATTGCTCATGCCAATGATTATGAGCAATTGCTAGACGGCCTAAAAGTAGTAGCAGATTTTGATAAGCGTCAAATGCTGATCAAAAACCAAGTTAAAGCATTGGCAGATGAAGTTAATTCTGATGCCATCGTACCGCAAGATTTGTTAGATGAAGTTACCGCATTGGTCGACTTCCCAATTGCGCTAAGAGCAAGCTTTGAAGCGCGCTTTTTACAAGTACCGCAAGAAGCGCTTATCTCGACCATGCAAGCGGATCAAAAATATTTCTGCTTAACCGATAAAACTGGCAAATTGCAGCCGTATTTCATTTTTATTACCAATATTGAATCAAAAGATCCTAACCAGATTATTGAAGGTAATGAAAAAGTTGTACGTCCACGTTTGGCTGATGCAGAGTTTTTCTTCTTGCAAGATCAAAAGCAGCCATTGTTTGCGCTCACAGAAAGCCTAAAAAATCGCGTATTCCAAGACAAACTGGGTACGATTTGGGAGAAGTCTGAGCGTATTGCCAAGCTAGCAGCATTCATCGCTACATTGATGCAGCAGCAAGGCCACGGTATCAATGTTGATGAAACCGTACGTGCAGGTATTTTATCTAAAGCAGATTTGGCCAGCTCGCTCGTCGGCGAGTACCCTGAATTGCAAGGTATCGCAGGTACTTATTATGCGCGTCTAAACGATGAGCCTGAAGCGGTTGCAGCCAGTTTAGAAGAGCAATATCTGCCTAAGTTCAGTGGCGATGTATTACCACAAACACCGATTGGTATTTGCTTAGCGTTAGCTGATCGTTTGGATACATTGGTTGGTATTTTTGCGATTGACCAAGCACCAACGGGTTCAAAGGATCCGTTTAGCTTACGTCGTTCTGCTATTGGTATCTTGCGTATTTTGATCGAAAAGCAGTTGCCGATTAATCTGGTAGCGCTCGTTGAGCAAGCGATTAAAGGCTATAGCGATGCTGAAGGTAGCAAGATTGCCAAAATGGGTGATACTTTTACCCAAGTCATGGCATTCCTAAACTCGCGCTACCGTGCGATGTATACAGAGCAGGGCGTTAGCGTCGATACGATTCAGGCAGTACAAGCGATTAACCCGCATATGCCGCTTGATTTTGATCAGCGTATCCGTGCAGTGCAAGCATTTAGCGAGCTATCACAAGCGTCGATGTTGGCTGACTCAAACAAGCGTGTTGCTAATATATTGGCCAAGTCAGAAGTGAGCGTTGCTGATACAGTCGATGAAGCGCTACTGTCTGAACCTGCTGAGCAAAATTTATATGCGAATGTGAAGCAAGCACAGACAGTGGTACAACCATTGCTTGAGCAAGCTGACTATACGCAAGTATTGCAAACGCTGGCTAGCTTAGATGAGCCCTTGACCCAGTTCTTTGATCAAGTAATGGTCAATAGTGAAGATGCTGCGCTTAAAAACAATCGCTTGGCATTGCTAAAGCAGGTTCGCGCCTTGTTCTTGACGGTAGCTGATATTAGCGAGCTACAACTGTAATCCTGCTAAAAGCTGATTGTTATTTTCATTTGATAGTTACTTTAACCTGATTGTTGTTTTAAATTGACGGTTACTTTTGATAAAAAACCTGGCTTATCATGGCCAGGTTTTTTGTTATGCAGTTGACTGGTTTACTTATACAGTTATCCGTTAGATATAACCAGTCAGTTAGCGCAATTAGCAATTAAACGGTAAAGGCATTGTATTATCGCTATTATTGACGGTAAAATTTATGCTATCAAAACGTCTTAAATAATCTTATTTAGTAGATTTTATTATTTCTCGCGTTTACCCGTAATCGAAGGAGCACTGCCGTGTTTGCTGTTATTATCGTCATCCTTATTATTTGGGCTTCAATGTGGGCTTTTTATAAGTTTATGTACCCGCGTGCACCTAAGAGTATGATGCCAAAAGAAGGGGATGTGACCACTCCGCGTCAGTGCAATTTCTGTGGCAACAGCTTGGCTGAATATCGCGGTGTACTTGAAACCAAACCAAGTACAGCTACCGATGGCAATGTTGAAGCGAACCAAGAGTTATTCTTTTGCAATTATGAGCATCAGGCAGACTTTCATGCAGGCAAGACCTACACGCCTTATGCATAAATAGATAAATGATTGACCATAAAAAAGCGCCTAACTTTATTGGCTAGGCGCTTATATGTTTAATACAGTACGATGCATCTACAGAATAGAATGAGCGTCTTTCATGATTTTATTCAACAATGCCTCAGACTGTTTGTCTTTCTGCAAACGATCTTCGTCACTTCTTTTATTGGCATGGATTTTTTCATATAGGTTTAAGCAGCACAGTACCAGTATGCTTTCTTGGCTAAGGCTTGGCGCATCTCTTTTTAGATCGAGCGCATAGTTGTTGATATACGAAACCGCTGACAGTAGCTCTTCTTGCTCATGTACTGGACAAAAGATTGGATAAGTAACCCCAGCAATCGCGATATCAACTTTTTTGATTTGTGGTTCAGGCGCTTTAGGTGTTTTGGTATTAGATTGTGCCATGGCGCTTGTTATATTTGACGCTGCTGGTGTCATTTTTTGCGCTGGTATTGGCACACTTGTTACTGGCGCACTTGGCGCTTGAGTATTTTTTGGTTGTTTTTCTATCGATTTGCTTTGGTCATCGGTCATGATAAATCCTACAATGTCTGGTCAGTGAAATGAGTGATATCAGATTTTACAAATAGCGTTGGGCAGTTTAATAAGCAGTACGTCTACTATCTGCTACAAGAAAACGTTAGCCTTCTGCTTGATCGATACGGGTTAGGCGCTGTAATACGACTTGCGTACGCTCGGCTGCCAATTGGTTCTTCTTTTGCAGCTCACTGTTTTGTTGTTTGATATCGCTATACTGCTGCTTTAGCTCATTATTGTGTTGTTGCAGCTCGCTGTTTTGTTGTTGTAATTGGCTGATCTGTTTTTGTAGTTTGTCTTGTTCTTCACCGATCATATGGTGCGCTTCTGCAAGACTCTGATAGCGCTTGTCGAGATCGTTCAGTTGTTTTTTGGCACCGTCACGTTCGTTATGGCTGTTGTCTAATTTGGTTTTTAGTGCGGCAAATTCTTTTGAATCAGTAACAGGGTGTTGTTTTAAGCTGCTAAGTTCAGCACTGACAAGCTGATACTGTTTTTTGATGTCGAGTACCATTTTTTCTAATATTCTAAGTTGATCATACATAGTCAGTTTTTATCCTTAACAAGTAAGCGTGAATGAATTTTGTTCGCTGCATTTAATAATGCCATAGGTGACCGTATAATATCTATATCAACAAAGTAATTACAAGCATCAGGCTTTGTCTTTTCACTTTTATTTATCGATGATTTGTCTATGACATTTTATCGCGACTATTTTTATTTTATGAGCAGTAATCAATTACTAGGACATCTATTATGAATGATAATATCTCTGGCTGGAATACTTGGCTGACTGCGTTTGATGATTGGACGGACGTGTCTATCAGCGAAGTGCATGGCATGATGACAGGGCTTATGACGGCTTGTAATGCGCCTGACGAAGCAACTTGGGCCAAGGTGTTTGAAGAGCTCAGCTTTGCCCCATTACCAGAGCCTGCATTGACCTTGCTGACAGAAGAAGCGGAAGACATCGTGTTTCAGCTAAAAGACAAAGATGATGCCTACGCGTACATGCCGCTCATCCCAGATGATGAACATGATTTATACGAGCGCGTGATGGCGTTGAAACAGTGGGCAAACGGTTTTATGACCGGTTTTGGTATTACCGATTGTGGTTTGACCAGTGAAGAAAACGAGATGCTATCGGATTTGGCTAAGATCGGCGCAATTCGTCTCGAAGATGATGAAGATTTTGAAGGTGGCGAAGAGTCTTATCTTTATATCTATGAATTTGCTCGTATGGTACCCGTAAGTTTTGCCACGCGTAAACGCAAGGCTGTCAAAGATATCGCGCTCATCGCTGGTTTGTCTATCGATGCCAAAACAACCAAAGAGCTACAGGCAGAAGGCAAGCTACCAAAACCAATGCCGCCAGTGGTTGATGTGATGAATCATAACAATCCATCGTAAGGCAGCTCTGACACATCATAGTTCTGAAAATTGTAGTAAGGATATTTTATGATCCAAAATAACAGTAGTAATAGCGACAACGTCAGTAATAGCGATAACGTTAGCAGTAGCAGCGATGTCCAGCTGAAAAGTATCGAGCATCCTACTCAGAGTCTCGATTGGCTAACACGTCTCATCGCCTTTGATACGGTCAGTCGCCATTCTAATTTGGCTTTGATTAACGATGTAAAGTCTTATTGTGAGCAGTTGGGTTTGACGGTAGATTTGACCTTTAACGAGACTAAAACCAAAGCCAATTTGTTTGTGACCGTACCAGCTGGTGAAAACACTGATGTTATCAATAATGGTCTGGTCTTATCAGGTCATACTGACGTTGTGCCAGTCGATGGACAAGCGTGGTCTTCAGAGCCATTTACCGCGACGATACGTGGTGATAAGCTATACGGGCGCGGTGCGTGTGATATGAAGGGCTTTATCGCTTGTGCGCTTACGATATTGCCACAAGCCGTGCAGTTATCGAACAGCGGTCAGCTACGTCGTCCGTTACATTTGGCGTTGTCGTTCGATGAAGAGGTTGGTTGTTTGGGTGCGCCATTGATTTTGGCAGACCTAAAAGCACGCGGCATCACGCCTGATTATTGTATCGTCGGTGAGCCAACTAACATGGCCATGGTAGTTGCACACAAAGGCATCGCAGTTTATCGTTGCCGTGTACATGGCAAGTCAGCGCATTCGTCATTAATCGCACAGGGTGTCAATGCTATTAGCTACGCTAGCAGATTGGTTGGCTATGTAGATACGCTTGCTGAAGAGCTGAGTACTCGTGATGATAACGATGCGTTGTTTACAGTGCCATACTCGACATTGTCAGTAGGTACTATACATGGTGGTACAGCGACCAATATCGTGCCCAACTTATGCGAGTTTACTTTTGACTATCGTAACCTGCCGCACATGACGCAAGACGATATACTAGCGCCCATTCGAGCCAAAGTTGCTGAGCTAAATGCCCAAATGCAAGCACGCGCGCCAGAGACTGGTATTGAGCTGATGCAAGAAGAAAGCGTCCCAGCAATGACAGATGACGATAGTGCTGAGCTACAATCGTTAATCGCTGCGCTGACAGGAGATGATGAGCGTCATAAAGTGGCTTACGCGACTGAAGGCGGTCAGTTTACCAATGCAGGTATCCCAACGATTATCTGTGGCCCTGGTAGTATTGAGCAGGCGCACAAAGCGGATGAGTATGTGGAGCTTAGCGAAATTGAACGCTGCGATGCGTTTTTAAAGAAATTGTTAGATAGCTGTACGACTCAGCCGTCCATGCAGTCATAATTATTCAGAAGAATGCGTGTCGTTCCTTTAAGAATTTTTGCGAGACTTTTTTGACATATAGGTATAAGTGACACCGTCTGAATGGCGGTGTTTATTTTTTAGTCGCATATTTAAGTCGTATAGCCGTTCGTATTAGAACCATTTACACATGACAAAGTAGGGGTGGGTTGATGTCTTGGCATCTGTTTGCAGTGTTTTTCGCAAGTACGTTTTTTATCTCAGCGACCCCTGGTCCTAATATGCTGCTGGCATTTCAGTACGGCATGAACTATGGCGTCAAACGAACTTTATGGACGCTAGCAGGTCTAAGCCTTGGCTTGTTTGTATTACTGCTATCGACACTGCTTGGCTTGGATGTAATCAGTCGCCAGTCACCGTGGCTACTGACCATTATCAAAGCCGTGGGTGCGGTATACTTAATCTATTTGGGTATCAGCTCTTGGCGCGATGCTGGCGACGGTAGCTTGATGAGCGATGCCAAAGAGTTAAGTGCCGAGGTAGCAGCAGACTATGCGGTTTCTGATGGAGCGCCTACATCGCAGCCGCGTTCGCTCTCTAGTGCTGCTACTAAAATAGCGCCGAGCAACACGATCTTATTTCGTACTGGTGTTTGGGTGTCACTATCTAATCCGAAAGCTATCTTGTTCTTTGCGGCATTTTTCCCTAAATTTATCAATTTCAATGCGCCACTATGGCCACAATATGTCCTACTAACTATCGGCTTGTTTTTGAGTGAAACGATTTGGCAAATCGTATATACGCTAGGCGGCAAAAAGCTAGCAAGTTGGCTCGATGTTGGTAATCGCTTAGCATGGCTCAATCGTGGTTGCGGGGTGATATTTATAATCATTGCTGCCGCCTTATTGGCTGAAGTGATAAATAGTTTTATAGCTTAAAAACTACCGATAAGATTTAAAATTAAAGTGATTAATTAAACACACGTTTATTAAATTATTTTCTATACAAGCCAAATTAATTATTGACTTTAATTTTTAAATCGTTATTATTGGCTCATTGATTTATATCGCTTATCTTTCATAAGCGAAAAATCACTTCAATTAACCTGCTATTGTCCCCCTGACATTAGCCACAACCTATGGAGGAATCATCGTGTCCTATATAACTACCAAGACGTTTTTAAAGATTGAATGTGTAAACCACATGACAGCAATGACACCTTCGAAAAGGTTTGGCTAAATTTTTATATAAGCTATTCGTTGATATCCCATCTATCGATATCAACGAATAGCCTTCTGTATCTACTTGCGCTATCTTTTTTCTAAGTCTACTGTGCCAAATTTGCTCTGCGACTGTGCTAAGCCATATTACGCTTGCTGTTATCTGTTTACCTAACATTTTTCTTTACCGTTATTGCTGAGAAAGCGACTCAGGCTATGATTTAGCTAAAGCTTTTCTATGCGTATAATATTTACGCTATGGCCGACGGTTTTGATCTATATTATCTTTCTTTAAAATGTCCATAATAAATTAACCATGAATTTTTATTTATTTTTTAATTAATAAGAATACGGTTTTTTATTACCATTTTTTATAATTTATTAATTCATTTCTTATTAAACGTCTAGTTTAATTGAGACAGATAAGTAATGTTTAAAAATTATAAAAAATGGTAATTATAAAAATGTATGGTTATAAAGATAACAAAATGGAAATAACAAATTATGAGCATTCAATTAGTATTAAATAAAAATAGTAAACATGGCGTACCAGTCAAAATTTATACCTCGGATATTGAGCAAGGTGCGATGCAGCAGTTACGCAATTTAGCCCAGCTAGAGTTTGTGCATTCACACATTGCAGTGATGCCCGATGTGCACGTTGGCAAAGGCGCAACAGTCGGTAGTGTGATTCCGACCAAGTCAGCCATTATTCCTGCCGCAGTTGGGGTAGACATTGGCTGCGGTATGAGCGCAGTACGTTTGTCCCTGACGGCGAGCGATCTACCTGATAGCTTAAGGTCATTACGCTCAGTAGTGGAGCAACAAGTGCCAGTCGGCTTCAATATGCATAAGCAAATCCAAGCCAAGAACTCAACGCTTGATCCACTAGGTAAACGCCTAAAACCGATTACTGATAAACACCCAGGTTTACTTAAAATGCTTAAAGGTTTTGAGCGTACTTGGGCAAAGCAGTTGGGAACACTCGGCGGTGGCAATCATTTCATTGAGCTGTGCTTGGATGAAAACAACGATGTCTGGGTAATGCTGCATTCTGGCAGTCGCGGTATTGGTAACTGTATCGGTCAGTACTTTATTAACCTTGCCAAAAAAGAACGTCAATCGCGCTTTGGTCATGTGCCAGATCGAGATTTGTCTTACTTTGCCGAAGGGTCTGATAGCTTTGCCGATTATGTCGAAGCAGTAGGCTGGGCGCAGGACTATGCGTTAGAGAACCGCCGCGAGATGATGCGTCTCGTCATTAAGTCATTGCAGTCGCCACAAGCGGGGTTGCCTCGATTTCAGCTGACCAAAGAAGCCATCAATTGTCATCATAATTATGTCAATGAAGAGGTGCATTTCGGTGAGCAAGTTTATGTGACGCGTAAAGGTGCGATCAGTGCTTATGAAGGTGAGCTTGGGATTATCCCAGGATCTATGGGCGCAAAATCCTTTATCGTACGTGGTCTTGGCGCAGAAGAATCGTTTTGCTCATGTTCACATGGGGCAGGACGACAGATGAGCCGTGGTAAAGCCATACGAGCGTTCACCATCGACGAGTTAAAGGCGCAGACGGAAGGTGTTGAATGTCGCAAAGACAAAGGCGTCATCGATGAAATACCCGGAGCGTATAAAGACATTGATGAAGTGATGGCCAATCAAGCTGACTTGGTTGAGGTGGTGCATACGCTAAAACAAGTCATGTGTATTAAAGGCTAACGAGTAAAACCATAGCGAGTCACGACAGTGTCAATCGAGCTAAATGTACTAAGTGTACTATTTGCGCTCGATTTCCTAGTCGTGACTTCACTATGCTGTCACTCGAATATATAAAACAGATTTAGAGTTATTAAAAATATAGGTAAAAATATGAGCTTGAAACAAACCTTAAAAAAGGCCAAACAAATTGAACGGCAGTTAGAGCAGCAGGCTGTGACAGGTGTGCAACACTCGCTAGGCACTGTCAAACCACGTAATTATTTGGCACTTGATCCACTATTAAGAAAAGGTGGTATTCATGAAAAAGAGGATATCGATATCGTCCGCAAAAAACGTCGCCGCGAGACCAAGCAGCAGTTACGGAAGACAGATTGGTTATCAGAATAGTGATAGTTAACATTCACCCACAAAAAAGCCGTTCGCTATACTAGTGAACGGCTTTCTTATTCTTACTCAAACTTATAATTTAACCATTATTACCTTAACCGCTATGCCAATACTTCGATTAGCTCACCTTTCACCATGTGCGGACTAACGAAGTCAGTAATACGTACGCTCACGAGTTTACCCAATAGCTCATCCATTTTCTCAACATCATGAGGGAACATAACGGTACGAGTGTTATCTGCTGTACCGATTAAGCAATCAGGATGACGATTGGCAACTTGTTCAACCAAGACGCGAGTCGTAGTGCCGACCATTTCATGCGTTTTAGCAAGTGTTGAGTCAATGATGACTTTCTGAAATTCAGCCAAGCGCGCTTTTTTAGTGATGAAGCTCACATCATCTGGCAACTCGGCCGCTGGCGTACCTGGACGCTTAGAGTAGATAAAGCTGTAAGAGTGATCGAAGTTCAACTCTTTTGCCAAGTTCAAGGTATCTTGGAAGTCTTGATCAGTTTCACCTGGGAAGCCAATGATAAAGTCGCTCGACAAGTGAATATCTGGACGAATGGCTTTTAGCTTATTAATCTGATTAATATAAACGTCGATCGTATGGTTGCGCTTCATCGCTGCCAAAATAGCATTTGAGCCACTCTGAACCGGTAAATGTAAGTGCGAAACCAGCTCAGGTAACTGTGCATACGCATCAATGATGTCATCAGTGAACTCTAGCGGATGGCTGGTCGTATAGCGAATACGCTCGACACCATCGACATGTGATACATAGTGCAATAGCTCAGCGAAACGGCAAATGCTGCCATCGTCTTTTTCGCCGCGATAGCCGTTGACGTTTTGACCCAATAGATTGATTTCACGGATACCTTGAGCGGCAAGGCTGTCAATCTCAGCCAACACATCATCAAGTGGGCGTGATAATTCTTCACCGCGCGTATAAGGAACGACGCAAAATGAGCAATACTTTGAGCAACCTTCCATAATAGAGACAAAGGCTTTGTAGCCTTCTACTCTTGGCTCTGGCAAAAAGTCAAACTTTTCGATACTAGGGAATGACACATCAATCGTACCGATACGATTTTTAGGGGCGATTTCGCGTTGCTCATTTGATTGATCGTATAGCTCTGGCAGGCGATGCAAGGTTTGTGGGCCAAATACCATGTCGACATAAGGCGCGCGTTTTTGAATGTTATCGCCTTCTTGTGAAGCCACACAGCCACCAACACCAATGACGAGGTCAGGGCGTTTTTCTTTTAGTTTGCGCCAGCGACCCAATTCTGAAAAGACTTTCTCTTGCGCTTTTTCGCGGATAGAGCAGGTGTTCATCAGTAGTACGTCGGCCTCATCGATATCATGAGTCACTTCCATACCATGCGAATCGCCTAGCACGTCTAGCATTTTGCCAGAGTCATAGACATTCATCTGACAGCCTTGAGTCGTGACAAAGACCTTTTTTGTCGCTGCTTTTTCGACGGGTGCTTGGGCTGAACTTGCTTCTTTGAGTGCAGTGACAGCACGTGCGGTGACAGTCGTCTCAGCAACAGCATCGTCATCGATGCGGGGATTGAATACAGTAACACTCATAAGGATAAGTCCATGATTGACCAAAAATATAGCGGAGTAGCGGATTAACAGGTGGCGTATTTTATCACAACCCTGTGCCAATGTGAAAAATTAGCACGAGCGATGAGGTATCAATATGATAAATAATTCATAGCAGTATCAATTATTTACTGTCATTCATATTACTATTCATAAAAACTGCGGCTCATTATCACTTCTATGTTACACCGTGCTGTCCTATTTATTAACAAAAGGTAAAGGAGATAGTTGAAAGCACAATGAGTATAGTATGATGATTGCTATACCCTTGGCGGTACTTAGCGAACCGTTATTCACATATTTGTAGAGATATCATAAAGAGAGTCAGTATGACAAAGTTGCGTGTTGCGCATAGTATCAAGGATGAAGAGTCTATCAGTCAAAAACACGCGTCAAAGCGAATCACAATAGGTACGCTACGGTTGAGCGCGTTGAGCGTGGCAACAGCAGTAAGTGCACTTGGTGTGTCACAAGTCGCTTGTGCCGAATTGACGTGGGGCGATGAGGAAAGCTACCAACAAGAAAGTAACTATCAACAAGATTATCAGCAAGACAGTAGTATTGACTCATTTATGGCAGCTGCTATCGCCGCAGATCGCGGTGATGTGAGTGCGCTCTATAACTATGAGCAAGTCATGAGCGGTGGCTTGTTTGCGATGTATCCGACCTATTGGCGTATGAATCTAGATCTCAATTCACAGAGTTCAGCGGCGGTCTCGCAGTTTGTGCGTCAGTATCCAGATACGGTTATGGCTGAGAAATTAGTGGCTGATTTTGCGGAGACCAAGGCAGGATCGAATGATTATGCATCAGTACGTCAAGTCGCGAATTTAATTACCAATGCGGATGCCAGTGAGCGCTGTGCCGTTGCGCTTGGGTTTAATAATGGCGGTGATACTATGCGTGCTATGGCAGCCAAATCTGATGTTTGGCTAACCACCAAAAAGCAACCAGCATTGTGCGATCAGCTAGCGATGGAGATGAACAACAACGCGTTGATTAGCAATCAAGATCGTGCGGCTCGTCTCAAGCGTATGCTGCGTAAAGGCAAGACTGGCGATATTATGGCATTGTCATCACGCCTTGGTACGCCAATTGCTTATTCGGCGCTCAGTGAAATTCAACTAAATCCGTCTTCTTTCTTTAGCCGTTTTGGTCGTGAGCCTGCAAGCCAAACCAATCAATACCTATATATGTACGCAATCGGCCGTATGGCTGACAAGTCTTATCGTGAGGCGGCGCTACAGTTAGACTTTGATATCAGACAAGACAATCAGCGCGCGGTCAAATTGTTGAATGACGAAACCCGACGCTATGCTTATCGTACGCTTGGCGTGCAGCGTATGAATCACAACACTGATGATGGTTTTAACGCTGAAGCAGTGGATTGGTTCCGCAACAGTTTGGACAATGACTTTAATTTTGAAGAAGCTGAAGATTACGCTATGGCAGCGATTCGCTTCGGTCGTTGGGATGATGTGGTAGAAGCTATCTCAAAAATGGACGGCGAAACGCAAAAAGAAGCCCAGTGGCAATATTGGTTGGCTCGTGCGTATGAGCAGTCAAGCGATAGTAGCAAACGCAACACGTCTAAAAAAATGTATCAGAACTTAGCAAAAAGTAATGACTACTATGGCCTGATGGCAAAAGACAAAATAGGGCAGCGTTTCGATGCTAGCCGTTTAGGTGGTAGTAATTTGCCTAACGTCAGTACCGCTGATCGCGCGCGCGTCATGCAAGATGCCAACTTTGCCCGTGCGTTTGCGTTATACAACTCTGAGGCCAGTCGTGCTTATGCCAATCGCGAGTGGAACTGGGCGGTGAAGCAAGCTCGTGATAATCGTGATGACAATTTGATTATTGCCGCTGCTCGTCAAGCCTATGATATGGGTTGGCTCGATCGAGCGATTTATGCCGTTGATAATACTGATAGGGTGGATAGCTTAGCACTCTCGCATCCGATGCCGCATCAAAGCGCAGTCGTACGTTATAGTGAGTCAGCGGGTATTGATCCAGCGTGGGCATACGGTATCATGCGTCAAGAAAGCCGTTTCGTATCCTCTGCGCGCTCAAACGTGGGCGCGAGCGGGTTAATGCAAGTCATGCCTGACACCGCAAAATATATCGCTCGCAATCTAGGCGAAACGTATAGTGCGAGCCGTGCCAACAGTGGTGATACCAATATCCGCTATGGTACATGGTATATGGGTGATATCTTGGGTAAGCTAAACTATCAGCCAGTATTGGCAACCGCAGGCTATAACGCTGGACCTAACAATGCCAAACGTTGGCAGCCAGTTTATGGCTCACTTGCCGCAGATCAATATGTAGAGTCGATTGCATTTCCTGAAACACGTAACTATGTCAAACACGTAATGGAAAACGCCACTATCTACAGCAGTCTATTGGGTCGTGGTCAGCCGATTAGTCAGCGTATGGGTACGGTGCCAGCTGGTTTTTAATCACTGAACTTGCATTTGATAAACCACTAATGAGTTATTGTTAGTGGTTTATTTTTATCTGCTGATTTGCTTTACTAGTTGTTAATTGATCAACTTTGCTTTGCCCGAGCAATACTCATCTGGCTAAGATAAATTTCATATTCTTTATCCTTCAGTGCTTTATCAACATTTATCGAGCTTCCTGACGATGTCGTCAACGTTTACGTTTTTGCTATAGATTAAAAAAAACGTTTTGTTACCATTGCCTTAATGGGAAACCCTATTTTTCAGTCTTGTTCTTAGGTCAATGCGTGTTTTATGTATCGCGTCTAATGATTTAAGTTATAGCCTATGTCTTATCATTGCTAACTAACTGCCCTCAGTCCTATGATCAAAAAATATTTTAGTCTGTCTACGTCGCCAAAAACCAAATATTCGTTACCTAATCGGATATGCTTTTTATCGAAGGCAAACACAAAGACAGATACTAACCTGAGCAATAAGGCTGTTAACTCTATGGTGCAATTGCGTGCAGAGTTGGCTAGCAAACACAGTGTAGGTAGTATTAAAGCGACAATGAGCTTTGGCGCTTTACTGTTTATACAAGGTGTTGTATTGCTGCCAGCACAGGCGGCTAGCACGGTTAAGACTGGTCAGCGCGTATTGATGATTGAGATGACCCCAGCATTATGTAATATGCAGCCAACGCGGGGACGTATGCGTCAGTGTTTAGAAGGGTACTCGTTAACTGTATCTGGTCTAGATATGGGATATGGCGAACGCTGCGGTCGTGGTAGTGAGCCACGCCTTACCCCTCTACAACTAAAAGTCGTCAACCGTATCATGCCTGATACAACAGTACGTAGCCAAACGTGGCAACGTTATGGAGCTTGTAGTCCGCTTAGTGCCAGCAGTTACTTTCGACAGATTACTAACTATGCAGGTGGACTAAAATTACCGAATGAGCTAAATACTGGTAATAGTTATACCGTTTCCAAATCACGATTTATCAGTCAAATGACCCGTCTCAATAGTGGTATGTCTTCAAATAGTGTGGATCTTATCTGTCAAGAAGGCAGCCGTCGCCAATCGATACTCACTGATATACACGTATGTTATGAAGGTAGTGACTTTGGCACTTGTCATGACGTTGTAGACAGCTGTGGCAGTAAATTTATCATTTCAGGTGGACGATAACCTTCACTTAGTTACCTGCCCAAACTTCTTTTTTGATACCGCTTTTCATTCCACTTAGTCCAATCTAATAGTACAAATTGCCTATTTTGACCATTATATCTACGCATAACACAGTGAAAATGTGCTTAAGTTATCATGTACTAAAACCCACTAGCGCTTTATCTATAAGCGCTTAGCCTCTACAAAAATCCTCTCGTATAAAATGTAACAATATAATCCCTGACGGGTCTATGACTGTATCTAGACGGTCACTGCGATGAAGTGCTACACTAGCTCTCGGTTTATACATGCTGCTATGCGGCAAACAAGTCGATATCTAAAATGATAATCGTTCATTAGAATTATCTAATAATTAATTAGGGAGTATTCAATGTCAATGAAACAGCCTTTACGTGTTGCCGTCACTGGTGCCGCTGGTAATATCAGCTACGCGATGCTATTTCGTATTGCATCTGGCGAGATGCTAGGTAAAGATCAGCCAGTTATTTTGCAATTACTTGAAATTACGCCAGCTCTTGACGCCCTAAAGGGTGTGGTCATGGAACTAGAAGACTGTGCATTCCCATTGTTGGCTGGTATCGTCCAAACTGACGATGCTAATGTCGCATTCAAAGATATCGATTATGCTTTACTGGTTGGTGCACGTCCTCGTGGCCCAGGTATGGAGCGTAAAGATTTGCTAGAAGCCAACGCTGCGATCTTCTCAGCACAAGGTAAAGCATTGAACGAAGTCGCTAGCCGTGATGTAAAAGTACTGGTAGTCGGTAACCCTGCCAACACCAACGCACTTATCGCTCAGCGCAATGCACCAGATCTTGATCCACGCAACTTCACTGCAATGACTCGTCTAGACCACAACCGTGCTATGGCACAGTTGGCTGGCAAGACTGACAGCACGGTTAATGACGTGAAAAAAATGATCATCTGGGGCAACCACTCGTCAACTCAGTACCCAGATCTAACTGCTTGTACAGTAAACGGTAAGCCTGCGCTAGATTTAGTTGATCGCGAATGGTACGAAGCAACTTATATCCCAGAAGTACAACAGCGCGGTGCTGCGATCATTAAAGCTCGCGGTGCATCATCTGCGGCTTCTGCTGCCAATGCTGCTATCGCACATATGCGTACGTGGGCACTAGGTACTGATGAAAACGATTGGGTATCTATGGGCGTTTACTCAAACGGCGAATACGGTATTGCTGAAGGTTTGATCTACTCATTCCCATGCACATGCACTAACGGCGACTGGTCTATCGTAGACGGCGTTGATGTATCATCAGATTTCTCGAAAGAGAAAATGGCTGCCACTGAGCAAGAGCTTAGTGAAGAGCGTGATGCAGTAGCACATTTACTACCGTAAATCTAAGCTGCTATGATTTAAGTAGTAAAGATAAGTAGTACAAAAAAGCCCTCTTAAATGTGAGGGCTTTTTTTATGTCTATAAGAAATAGGCAAATGAGAGCAATTTAGCTTACTGTCTTAAATGGACAAAAGCAGTTTACCGTTAATACAATTGATAACGTTAGATAAACGTTGATTAACAGCTATTAAAATAAAGCTTGCTACAATGAATATGTTAATTTGAATAACAAGTACATTAAACAATAAGTACGACCATATTCGTACCATTTAAGGAGAAAATTATGTTGGGTGAACCAGAATACAGTATGAATGAGTTATTTGCTCAGTTAGGTCTAGACAGCTCTGACGAAGCAATTGACGATTTTATCGCAGCAAACCAATTGGCTAGCGAAGAAAAATTGACAGAGGCTAGCATTTGGACGGACAATCAGCGTATGTTCTTGCAAGAAGAATGGCAAAAAGATGCCGCATGGGTAGAAACCATCGATGAGCTAAATGTCCGTTTGCATCCTGACGCATAAATATTTATAGACATAAAAAACCCCGCGATAGTCTTAATATCGCGGGGTTTTTTATGTCTGGAGTAACCCTAAACATCAAATTTGCTTTTCGCGCCATTCAAGTAAATCAGCGACATCTTGATGAATACCCGCTTTTAATGCTTCTATTCCATCATAGCGACGCTCACCATGCAAAAAGTGTAGGAAACGTACGTGTAAGTTCAGTCCGTATAAATCAGCTTGCAACTGCGGAAAGTGGACTTCTAGTCGCCAGTCATCACCTTTATCAACAGAAGGTCTTTTGCCAATATTAGCCGTGCCGAACAAACTATGCGGACGCAAACCGGCAACACCTGTATGACCATCGGTGGCAAGCGCAGTCAAGCCATTAGCGATCACATTACCATTGTCATCTAAGCTCACCACATCGACTGCAAAAATACCATGCAGAGCAGGCTTTATACGCTGTAAATCGATATTTGCGGTAGGGAAGTCTATTGTTCGACCTATCTGATCGCCGCGCACAACTACTCCCGTGATTGCATAGTCACGACCAAGTAACCTATTGGCCGCCTGAAGATCACCTGCCAATAGTAAATCACGAACCCGAGTAGAGCTAATACGGGCAGCGTCGTTATCGATAGTATCAACACTGTCGCTATCAGTACTACTATCAGTGACCGTATGCAGGTTGGTCACATCCAAGCCATACCCACGCAAAAACTGACTGTCGCCAGTACGGTCATGGCCGAAGCGGAAGTCATCACCTAGCACCAATGCTTTGACGTTCAAACGCTTGGCTAATATATCGGCAAATGCTTGTGCTGATAGCGAGCGAAACTCTGTATCAAAACCTGCTACGATCAACGTCTCAACGCCATATTCTGCTAGCAGAGCTTGCTTCTCTGCCAGATTGGTCAGGCGCGCAGGCGCTTTAGCAGGTGCAAAAAATTCGCGTGGCTGCGGCTCAAATATCATGACCGCTGCACCCAAATCTTGGGTATGCGCAATTTCACGAACTTGGGCTAGCATGGCTTGGTGACCAAGATGCACACCGTCGAAATTGCCGATAGTGAGCACGCAAGATGCCAACTCTACTGGGACAGTGTCCGTAGATGAAGCGTGTGGCGACGAAATCAGTTGCTCAAGAAAATAGGTTTTCATAAGTTTTCAGCTATGATGAGACCAAATAAAAAACGAAAAAACACATCTATGCTTAAAATTGATGTGTCTAAAACCAGACATTATAAAGTAAAATAGCCACACTAACATCCTATAGTCTACGTGTAATGCAAGTATGGCGCATAGGGTGGCTATTCTTTATTGCCAATGATGCTAATACCAAACCTAACAACAATCTCGACAACGATGGAGATCTTATGTCTGCTGCTGCCTTAAATACTATACCAACCGAACTATCGACATATCAGCTCACCGATCAGTTCGTTGTGCAGCGTGCAAATAAAGAAGATTTAGCAGAAGTCTTAGCCATTTATAATCAAAGCATACCGGGCAAACAAGCAACAGCCAATCTTGCATTGGTTACGCTAGAAGAGCGTGCCGCTTGGTTTGAAGAGCATTTGGATAGTGCAACCAGACCGATATATGTGGTCAAGGCATTACCATCAAATAATGTAGATCAAACAAAGGCACCGATAGTCGCATGGGGCAGCTTTAGTGATTTGTACGCACGTACTGCCTATCATATCAGTACCGAGATTAGCATTTATCTAAATCAAGATTATCAAGGCAAAGGGTTAGGCAGTTTGCTGACCCGTTGGATGTTGACGCAAGCACCAAGCTTGGGTATTCGAAATATCATCGCCCTTGTCTTTGCTCATAACCATCCAAGCTTAGGATTATTCCGTAAGCTTGGCTTTGAGCAATGGGGTTATATGCCAGAAGTTTGCGATATGGAAGGGTTTATCGCTGATGTTGTGATGCTTGGTAAATCAGTGACATCAGACGATATATCAGATAAAGCGTTTGAAACAATTTAACTTAAAACGCTCTAACCTAAAATCTTCCATTGACCTTCTATTTTTTGTAGCTGGTAGGTCAGTGGTGCAGGTTCGCTCTGTCCTTTTAGCATCAGCTCGCCAGTAATGGTGGCACGAGTTTTGTCATCATTGTATTCGGTATCAGTAATCGTAACGCCATCCACCGTTTGCTGAAACGCAGACTGGGTATTGGCAAGCTCTTCTTCAAAGTTTGCCATATCCACTTGGTAATATGACGCCGCATCCTTCACATCACCGTAATATAAGCTGTTTAGGGCTTGCTTGACAGTATCTTCTGGCGTACCAGCTTGAGTCGGATTGGTTACTAGGCTCTTCTGTTTGGTCGCATCAGTGACTGGATTAATATTGTCATTATCAATCGCTGTCTTATTTTCAGTGCCATCTGTAATTTCGCCTGTTTCGCTAGCACTTTCAGCAATCTCTGTTTGGTCAGTCGTATCATTGTCTAATGTGACCTCTTCTGAGGTATCAACGGTCGCTGCCACATCTTCATTATTGGTAGCAGTTTCAGCCGACTCATTATTGCTACAGCCGCTAATAAGTAGTCCAGTGCTTAGTACACCAGTTGCTAGCAAAATTGGTAAGCGCTGGAAGATTGGCTGTTTCATTGTCATATCAAACCTCAAATGTCATTTATTCATTAGTGATCTATTATGACAATTATCAGCAGTGAGCATTGTCATTTCTCATAACAGGCTTGTTTTGGTTTCGTAAGCCTGTCATGAGTTTGCTTATGCTTTATCCTAGCCGTGCTTTAGCTGACGCGGACGGAAACCAGTCGCTAGCAATACCACACCGTAAACCAGCGCTCCGACGGCACACATAATAATTAGCGCGACGATACGTTGCCACTGAGCCTGATCGGTAGGGAAGTAAGGCAGCATAAAATAAAGCACGCCAATCATAGAGCCAGTCGAGATAGCAAACTGCGTAAATAGCTTTTTCCAATGCGGACCGAAACGGAAAATATCACGCTTGTGCAAGAAGTAATATAGTAAGCCTGCGTTTACAAAAGCCGCGCCAGTCGTAGCTAATGCCAGACCACCATGTAGTGGTATCTCTAAGAAATAGAATATCCCGATAAAAATAACACTAAAAATCATATTAGCGATGACAGAAATGATACCGATTTTGACAGGGGTTCTGGTGTCTTGACGCGCAAAAAACGCAGGGGCAAAAATCTTAATAAGCATAAATCCTAAGATACCACCTGCCATACTACGTAAGGCCAGTGAGCTCATCTGGGCGTCACGTAAGGTAAACTCACCACGTAAAAACAGCGCTTGCATCAATACATCTGCCAGTACAAATAAGGCAGCCGAGGCAGGCACACCGACCAAGATGATAAGACGTGCTGCCCAGTCGATGGTTTTTTTGAAACTGACGTCGTCCTTTTGAGCTTCACTTTTTGATAGGCTTGGTAATATAACGGTACCGATCGCCACACCAATCAGACCCAATGGTAGCTCGCTCATACGTTCAGCTGCGTAGAGCCAAGAGACGGAACCGCCAATCATTAATGAGGCAAAGATAGTATTCAGTAGTAAATTTATCTGAGTGACAGAGACACCAAAGATAGCAGGTAGCATCAATTTTAAAATTCGACGGACGCCTTCGTGCTGGAAGTCGATTTTCGGCGCGACAAGCAGCTTTTGTTGCCAGAGCTGCGGTAGTTGAATCAAAAACTGTAGCAAACCTGCGATAGCAACGGCATAGCCGAGTGCCATAATAGGCGTATCAAACATCGGCGCAAAAATAAGTGCGCCACCAATCATACATAGGTTCAATAACACTGGTGCAAAAGCGGGTGCGGCGAAACGACCGTAGCTTTGCAAAATGCCACTGGCAAACGCTGTCATAGAGATGAATAGCAAATACGGAAAGGTAAGACGCAGTAACTCAGCGGTAATGGCAAACTTATCAGGCTGATCGGCAAACCCAGGGGCAAACAACGTTACCACCCAGGGTGCGATTAAGATAACCACCACTGTCAGCATCGATAATACTAGCAACAATGCACCCGAGGTTCGACTGACTAAAATCTGTACTTGTTGCAAGCTGTACTTTTCTTTGTATTCGGACAGTACTGGCACGAAAGCTTGGCTAAACGCACCTTCTGCAAACAGTCGTCGTAAGAAATTTGGGATTTTGAAGGCGACCAAAAAGGCATCCATCAAACCACCTGCACCAAAAACCCCTAGCAATACAACATCACGTACCAAACCTAAAATACGCGATAACATGGTCATACTACTGACCACCATGGTTGAACGAAATAACCGACTTTTTGCCATGAGAACCTATCTTGCTAAGTTGTATATTAAGTTATGTGCTGATGTGATATGGATAAAAAACTGACGAATTATATCACTTTCACCATTGAGATAAATGGATTGAGTGTGGAAATCACTTATGTGGCGGTACACCGTTTTTCGTTGCATCAGCGACTAACTGGCGCAACCTTGCCCATTCAAAAAAATCACCAGGGTCAGTCTTACGACCAGGCGCGATATCGCTATGGCCTGTCAAGTGGCGACGTGTTTTGGGATAGGCCTTATAGATGGCGGCAATTACGTCGGCTAGCTTCTCATATTGAGCAGAGGTGAAGGAGACAAAATCCGACCCTTCAAGCTCGATGCCAATGCTATAATCATTACATTCAGGTCGACCCAAGTAGCTAGACCGCCCAGCATGCCACGCCCGTTCGTTGAAATTGACAAACTGAGTGATAGTGCCATCACGTTCGATAAATAAATGCGCTGATACTTCTGCACCTTTAATTGTTTGAAAATAAGGATGAGCATCCCAGTCTAATTGATTGGTAAATAATGCTTTTACATAATGCGTGCCATTAGTGTCGCAGGCGCCAAATTCATTCGGTGGTAGACTGATATTGTGTACGACGATGGCGTCAATACTTAAACCTTTTGGCCTTACATTGTAATTGGGTGAGGCTAGCCAAGTGGCTGCTGATAGTAGACCATCTTTGATAGTCATTGGCGACGTAGATGATGATTTTGGTGATAATACGGGCATAATGCTCTCTTTTTATACTAGTATTGATAATTGTGTAATAAACAATCTATCTAAATAGTTAAATGATAGTGGGCTATGTGTTTGATTTTTTGACCCAGAAACTTTAATAACGCTGATAGCGTATGAATAATAACGTGCGAGATTTTACCTCATGTCTACAAAACTGACGTCCATACCTATCGATTGTACGCTAATGACCATTGGCCTGCGAGCACGTCTGCCATTAGCTATAGTAGGGTTGCTACTCTCGGCTCAAACACAGGCATTTCTACCAACGCCGCTGTCTGTCCTTGAATCAGATGCATTGTCACCTGACGCATCTAGCACATCACCTACTTATTCTAATTCAGATGTATTAGTTGAGCCGGATAATATCAGTAGTGCTGAACCTAATATTCAAAATAGTGCTTTATCGGAATCAAGCTTAGCGACAGACCAGCTGCTATCAACATGGCGTCAACAAGTAAAAACAGACAAGTTGGCACAGCATACAACATGGCGACGCTTATTGTATTTTTACGATGATAAAAACAGTGTATTGGGTAAAAAGAAAACCGAGAGTTTGGTTGACGATCCGAGCTTTTTTTTAAGTAAAAATGGTCAACGGGATTCAGGTGCAGAGTTAGATGCGATGCTTGTGGCACTTGCACAAGAGTTGGTGTCATCATCAGCGACTGATAACGACCAAGCCAAAACTGATGCCAATAATAATTCTGTCTTATGCCGTTTCCCAGCACGAGTGGCATGGTTGACTGATACGTTGAATATTGACGACACAACGATACAAGTTGATTGTCCAGAGCTGGATGAGTGGATGTCGACATTGGCGCCTGAGCAGCTATCTATCATGTTTGCGCAGGAGTACTTGGACAATCCGCTCTCTGCATTTGCTCATACGTTGCTACGCATTGACTCAAAAGCGAGCATCGCTGATCTAAACCAAATTGATAAGGCTTATGCGCTGAACTATACGGTAGACGGTGATCCAAACGACAGTTTCCCGATCTATGCTACTAAGTCAATGATTGGTAGCTACAACAGCGCTATCGAAATTGACCCTTATCCAGAGATGCTAGCGAAATACCTGCAAGATGATGAACGTGATACGTGGACATATCAGTTGAGTCTGACGCCCGCGGAAGTGCAGCAGATTATGCGCCACGTTTGGGAAACCAAAGCGTTAAAAATGCCGTATTACTTCACCACGGACAATTGTGCTTCTGAGATTCTGCGTCTTATTGATGTGATCCGTCCGCAGCAAAACTTACTGAGCCAATTGTCTTACGCAGTCGTGCCTTCTGATGTGATTCAGCTATTAAATGATGAGCAGTTGCTGGCAAGTACCACTTATACACCTGCTGATAATACCTTACGTCAAAATCAGCTCAATGAGAAAAAACAACAGCGCGCGCAGTTGGGCTATCATAATAGTGCCAAACAAATCGTGAATGAGATCAAGTCTGCGCAGCTCAACCCTGTATCGAGCATGTCAGATGATGGGCAAACACTACTCAAGCGTCAAATCGACGTATCGGATAATAATCCAATAGACAGGCATCCGCTACAGTTGGGCACGATAGGTATAGGGCAGCGTGGCGACGATGACTATATGGATATTGGGTTTCGAGCGGGGTTTCATGATACGCTTGACCACGCCTCAGGGTATCCACAGTTTTTTAACTTAGAAGGGCTGGCTGCGACATTACGACTGTATGACACAGATGATAATAAGCCCAATCAGCCAGATAGTGTGGTTTTGCAAAATGTCACTTTGATTCGTGGCCGTTCTTTTAACCCTGTCAATGCAGCCAAAAAAGGCAATACTTGGGGCGCTAGTATCGAGGCGACGCGAGTAAAAGATGGATCGCAAGAGGCAGGTACGGATCATTTGGTCGGTAGCGTAGGTTACGAGAAAGGCTGGTCATGGGCATTTGGTACACCAGCCGCAGGTACTGGTGAGATGCCGCCGCAACTGTGCTATACGTTTTTGGCAGGTACAGGACAAGTAGGACGCGGTATCAATAAAGGCTTTCGTCTAGGCGCAGGTATCAATGCAGGCTGCCGTTATCAGATTAACAATCAGTTACGCGCGCAAGCTGAATTGCAATTGCCATATTGGTATCATGGCAACAGCGATGAATCCAACGTCCGTGGTCATTATTGGCAACCAATCTCAAACTTAGGGCTGCAATACGACATTGATAAAAAACAGGCACTGCGTATTAACGCTAATTACGAATGGCAAGATCGTATCGATGCCAATGATGATATACAGCTATCGTACAGACGGTATTTTTAGGCACTGATTTAGCCGTTGATTTAGGCATTAATTTAAACAAAATGGCTTCTAAGTGCTGTAATCGTTGTATAAAGGAAGCTGTATAAAGGAAAACATGCTTTATGAGTACGCAAAATTTACTAATTATCGGACAAGGTGATATCGGCCTACCAGTTACCAATAAACTTGCCCAAGATGGCTATTGTGTAACTGGGCTAGCTCGTAGTGAGCGCCACCATTATGGTTTGGTAGATAGTGCAGGTTTTTTGCAGACTAATGCGTTGACTTTGACGGCCGAGCAGCTACAAGCATTTACTCATATTGCGATTATCGTCACCCCTGACGAGTATTCAACCAGCGGTTATCACGACAGTTATCTAGCGATTAGTAAGCATTTGGCAACGCTTGCTCCACAGCTTATTAAACTTGAACGTGTGGTATTCATTTCTTCTACTGGTGTCTATGGTCAGGACAATGGTGAGTGGATTGATGAGTATACTGCACCTGTTACGCCTGCGCGTGAAGCCTCGAAGGTTATATTGCAAGCAGAACAAGCACTGCAACAGAGCTTAGGTGATAAAGCGGTGGTTATCCGTCCTAGTGGTATCTACGGTCGCGAGCGCTTAATGCGACTACGTAAGGCTCGTGAGCCAAATAAAGATCCAGTGCCAGCTGAGCATTGGAGCAACCGTATTATGGATCGCGACTTGGTCAATATCATCGCCAAAGTGTTGACGATAGAGACACCAAAGTCTGTCTATCTAGCGACGGACTATCGACCTGTTACTACGTTTGAGCTAGGGGTTTGGCTCAGTGAGCAGGTTGGCGAGACACCTCCTACTATTGATAATACAAAAACCTCAGTGACAGGAAAACGCTTGCACAGCAACATTCCGTTAGCTTGGCTTGATTATGCTGATTGGCAGACAGGCTACCGAGATATTTTAAATCATCAAAAGTAAGCCTTTATAGTTAAGCCCTAAAGAGTAAAATAGCCCTTGGTATAATCGTTCTTATTTATTTTCTAGTCTATGGAGATTTCATGTCCCAGCCTTCTACTT
Organism: Psychrobacter proteolyticus; assembly: GCF_039762275.1. Lineage (GTDB taxonomy): Bacteria > Pseudomonadota > Gammaproteobacteria > Pseudomonadales > Moraxellaceae > Psychrobacter > Psychrobacter proteolyticus_C. The sequence goes on from NZ_JBDLOB010000003.1 coordinate 194,006, forward strand.
CTGATGATCGTTTGTCTCATGCTAATCTGGCAACAGAAGGCGGGCAGCTGGCAGAAGGTCATGTGCAAAAAAAGGCTGAGCAATCGTCTATATTAGCTGATTCACAGCAACCTGCGATCGTACATCCTAACTTTGATCCCAAACAATCTCCTCTTGACCCTGCCAGACCATTAAATGATATACCTGAGCCTGCTCGTCGCCTAAATGGTCAACTGCGCAGGCTCTACGGTAACTCTACGCGGTTCTATCAGCCTAATGCAGACAGCTTATCGAAATGGTCACTGATTGCTTCAGAGGCATTGGCTGAGCATTTATCATTGCTGAATGCAGCACAGCTTATTGAATTGCCGGATAGCTTTTATCAGAATCACAGTGAACAGCCACTAATATCGACATTATCGGATATAACGTTGTTAGACATGTCGGATATTCAACAGGCGATTCGCGCTTATCCAAAACTGAACCGTTATGGGTTCTTGCCTACCGATAGTTCTACAGGGGTTGAAGTAGATAACGATTCAAATAATGACAGCAAGGCTAAAAATTCTGCATTATCTATGCGCGCATTGACCAAACGTTATAATCCGGATGAGCTACTCAACAGTCTGTATGCCGACGATTGGCAAGTGATATTACAACCGCAGCAGTTTGAGACAGGCGAGGGCAGTTTGGCCACGGATATCATGGCATGTAGCGTGGCCGTCCATGCGCTAAAGCAGTGTAGTACCCGTAAGAGTATCAATCATAGTTATAGCGCCGCAGAAATCTGCCAGCATGTGCGTAGCTATTTGCTGAGTCAGATTATTTATGAGCCGTCGCAACGCCACGCATATCGTCAGATTCGACTATTTGCTGGTCATATTATTGTTGCCGCTTATTATTTGGGCTGGGAGATACAAGTACGAGCAGATGGACAGAGCTATTTTAATATCTCGTCGCGTAGTGGTTTGTTGACTCGCTATGCCAATATGCAGGATTATGAGATCAATGGTTGGTCAAGCTGATCAATAATGCGTACAATAATGCAAATTTTTTGTCCCCTCTTTTTGCTGATAGGAATGTCATAATGTCTCATGTAACACGCCCTCAAGACCCTACATTTTCATCTCATCAATTTATTCAACTGGCTCTAGACAACCAAGTGCTCAAATTCGGTGAGTTTGTCCTAAAGTCTGGTCGTATCAGTCCATACTTTTTCAATGCAGGCTTGCTTGCGACTGGTGAGATGTTGTCACTGCTAGCACGTGGTTACGCAGATGCCTTGGCTGAACAAATGAATACAGCAAATAATAGCGGTAATGAGCAAGAGCTGGTCATCTTTGGTGCGGCTTACAAAGGTATTCCTTTTGTCGCAGCGACGGCGCAAGCGTTATGGCTACATCATGGTATTAACGCCAAGTGGGGCTATAACCGTAAAGAGGCAAAAACTCACGGCGAAGGCGGCAATTTGGTCGGTGCTGACGTAAGTGGCAAGGCCGTTTGGGTGCTCGACGATGTCATCACAGCGGGTACAGCCATGCGCGAAGTGGTCGAGATTTTAGAGCAAGCAGGCGCAAGCGTTGCTGGTATTCTCGTCGCACTTGATCGTAAAGAAAAAGGTCAAGCCGAGCATTCTGCTATCCAAGAGCTTGCCGCGACACTAGAAGTGCCTGTACGTGCATTGGTCGATATCGATGATTTGATCAGTTATTTGGCCGATGACCATGGTGCACAAAACGGCCAACATAAAGACGCGACCCAGTTAGCTAAAATGCAACACTACCGTGAGCAGTACGGCGTATAGTTGGGCACCGATGTTGTTTAATAAGTTCGTTTCATATCAACAATATAACGTAAGTGAGTCTTATCATGATCCAACAAAAACAAGAAAAGTCGCTAAAAATACTCGTTATTATGGATCCTATCGAGCGAGTCAATTATAAAAAAGACACCAGTCTCGCTATGATGTGGGCCGCTCAAGACCGTGGCCATCAGCTTGGTTATTGTCAGATTCATGACTTGTGGTTGGACCGTGGTCAGTTGATGGTTGATACGCAGCCACTGACAGTAAAGCGTGATCCTGCAGATTTTTATACGTTGGGTGATAAAAGCACAGGGCCAGTGAGCGACTATGACGTGATTTTGATGCGCAAAGATCCACCGTTTGATATGCGCTTTATCTATGCCACTTATATGCTCGACCATGCCAAAGCAGCAGGCGTACTCGTGGTCAATGATCCGCAAGCGATTCGTGACTGCAATGAGAAGCTATTTGCGACGTGGTTTAGTGATTATATGAGCCCAACGATTGTGACTAGCAAACAAGCACACATTCGTAAGTTCATCGCTGAACAGCAGGACGTCATCGTCAAGCCACTAGATGGTATGGGCGGCACTGGCATCTTCCGTTTGACTGCTGATAGCCCAAACATTGGAGTGACGTTAGAGATACTGACTGAGCTTGAGACTTTGCCCATCATGGCGCAGCGTTATTTGCCAGAAATCAAAGAAGGCGATAAACGCGTATTAATCGTCGATGGAGTCGTGGTAGATTATAGTTTGGCTCGTATTCCAACCAAAGGCGAGACCCGTGGTAATCTAGCCGCTGGTGGTAGCGGTGTTGCCATGCCATTGACTGATATCGAACGCCAAGTAGCAGAAGTTGTGGCGCCAATCGTCAAAGAAAAAGGCCTAATGTTTGTTGGTCTAGACCTGATTGGTGGACGTATCACTGAGATTAACGTCACTAGCCCAACATGCGTACGTGAGATTGATGACCAATGCGGTACAGATATAGCAACCGACTTTATCATGGCGATTGAAAATAAATTTACTGCGTAGCTTTCGCTATGTTCAGGAACGTTTTGAGTTCAGGAGTATTCTGACTACGTAAAACCCATATTTTGAGGTATTGTTAGTCATTGGGTTTTCTTACCGTTCACTAGTATTACACGACGCCAAGCTGTGACCAATCATGGCTTGGATTTTTGTTATTTTTGCTGCATAAAGTACTGTATATAAGACAATGATTTCCTCTATACTATGCGGGCTTTGGCTAGGTCATTATTTTTCATAATTGCCACCGCAGCAGTGAGATAAACCCTTCATATAAATAAAGTAAAGATAGGCAGGCGTTCATGAAAACACCGCATATATTGATGATGGCAGCTGGTACGGGCGGGCATGTTTTTCCAGCGCTTGCAGTGAGTGATGAGTTGACCCAGCGCGGTGCGGTAATTCATTGGTTGGGAACGCCAAATGGTATGGAAAACGGCTTGGTTGAGCCGACAGGTTATCCCTTTCATGCTATTAATATGCAAGGGCTTCGTGGCAAAGGCGTTGGTCGACTACTGAAGCTACCAATGACTCTGCTATCCGCGACGATGGCAGCCGTAAAAGTGATTCGTAGTAATCAGATCGATGTAGTCGTTGGATTTGGTGGTTATGTCACTGCACCTGGCGGTATCGCTGCGCGCATGACTAATACGCCGTTGATTATCCATGAGCAAAATGCCATCGCTGGCATGAGTAACCGCTACTTATCTAAACTGTCGACCAAGACATTACAAGCGTTTGAAAATACCTTTGCCAATAGTCAGCAAGATGCCAAGCTTGAGACAGTGGGCAATCCTGTGCGTAACGCCATTACTGGTGTCGCAGAGCCAAAGGTACGCTACGATGTAAATGACAGTTCACCGCTTAAGCTGTTGGTAGTCGGCGGTTCACTTGGCGCTCAGGTATTAAATGATACAGTCCCAAAAGCATTAGCATTACTAGATCAGCCGTTTGAAGTCCTACACCAGTGCGGACGCAACAATGAAGCAGCCACGCAAGCGGCTTATAGCGCACAAGACTTAAACAACCACCAGTTTACTGTACAGCCATTTATCAATGATATGGCTGCAGCTTATAACTGGGCAGATATTATCGTTTGCCGCGCAGGTGCATTGACCGTGACTGAAATTCAAAACGTCGGCATCGCCGCTATTTTTGTACCGCTACCGCATGCAGTGGATGACCATCAGACGGCTAATGCACGCACGTTGACCTCGCATGATGCTGCAATTCTATTACCGCAGTCAGAGCTAACTGCCAAGAGTCTAAGTGACGAGCTTGGCCTACTCAATCGAGAGAAGTGCTTGGCGATGGCAAAAAAAGGCCACGCATTGGCCAACCGTAGTGCGAGTAAGCAAGTTGCTGATATCATTTGGCAAGCACTATAGTCTGTCATCTATACCCCTTATTCGAATTTACTAAGTTTTATTGACCTTTAATAAAGAGAGATCCTTATGCCTACCTCTGCGAAAGCTCTACCTAAGCGTTTGATTGAAATACCAGAAATGCGCCGCATTCAGCATTTGCATTTCATCGGTATTGGTGGCTCAGGCATGTGCGGTATCGCTGAGGTGATGAACAATCAAGGCTATCAAGTCAGTGGTTCTGATATCGCAGAAAGCTTAGTGACTAAGCGTCTCCAGCAGATTGGTATTGAGATATCGATTGGCCATGACTCCAAAAATATTGCCAATGCCGATGTTATCGTTGTCTCATCAGCGATTGATCGTAGCAACCCTGAGGTAAAAGCAGCGCTTGAAGCTCGTCTGCCGGTGGTACGCCGCGCCGATATGCTTGGTGAGCTAATGCGCTATCGTCATGGTATTGCGGTTGCGGGCGCGCATGGCAAAACGACAACGACAAGTTTGCTCACCACGATGATGGCAGAAGGACAATTAGATCCGACGTATGTCATCGGCGGTAAGTTAAATGCGTCAGGAAAAAATGCAGCATTGGGTAGCAGCCGTTTCTTGGTAGCAGAGGCTGATGAGTCTGATGCATCGTTTTTGTCATTGCATCCGATGGCCGCGATTGTGACCAACATCGACCAAGACCATATGGAAACCTACGAAAACAGCTTTGATAAATTAAAAGCCGCCTATATCCAGTTTCTACAAAACATGCCGTTCTACGGTTTGGCAGTGGTCTGCGGTGACGATCCTGAGCTATATGCAATGATTGATGATATCGGTCGTCCAGTATTGACCTTTGGTCTTGAGCCGTTCAATGACGTACAAGCTGTAGACTTGGTAACGGAAGGAACCAAAACTCATTTTACCGTACTGCGCCGTGACCGTGAGCCATTACGCCTAACGTTAAATATTCCTGGTACACATAACGTTTATAACGCGCTTGCTGCCATCACGATGGCAACCGATGAAGGCGTCGATGATGCAGCGATTGAGCGTGCCTTGCAAAAATTTGAAGGCGTGGGCCGTCGTTTTGAACAGCATGCCTCTGTCGATATCGATGATGGCAATGTCTTATTGATTGATGATTATGGTCATCACCCAAAAGAAGTCGATGCGACCATCAAAGCCGCTCGTCAAAGCTTCCCTGATCGTCGTTTAGTAATGCTATTTCAGCCACACCGTTATAGCCGTACCCGTGATTGCTACGATGATTTTGTAGAAGTGCTATCGAGTGTTGATGAGCTATTATTATTAGATGTTTATTCAGCAGGTGAGAACCCGATTATGGGCGCTGATACCAAGTCACTAGCGCGCAGTATCCGTTTGCGCGGTGAAGTTGAACCGACTATTATTGATAAAGACAATCTAGCCCCTGTTATGCAGCGTTTATTAAAAGCCAACGATATGCTGATTACCCAAGGCGCTGGTAACGTCGGGCAGATTGCTATCGATTTGGCTGCCAACAACCTTTATATTAAGTAAGCTAAAATTTAGGGACGATCCTCATGACAACTGATAATAAAGACAATAATAGCACTCAAAATGCAGCTATCAATGATACCTCTTTAGACACGATGACTCATGCAAAAGATGCCAGTCAGTTTGGCAAAGTCGCCGTTATTTATGGTGGCAGTAGCAATGAGCGCAGCGTGTCTTTGGATAGTGGTGCGGCAGTATTGCAGGCGCTTCAAAACCAAGGTGTTGATGCGACTCATTTTGATCCAAAGCACCAGGACATCACTGAGCTACGCAAATATGACCGCGTATTTAATGTGTTGCATGGTCGTGGCGGCGAAGATGGCTTGTTGCAAGGCGTATTACAGTGGTTTGATATACCGCAAACTGGTTCAGGTATTCTAGCTTCTGCATTAGGCATGGACAAAGTACGTACCAAGCAATTGTGGCAAGGTTGCGGCCTTTCAACTGCACCATTTTCATTATTGACGGCTGATACTGACTGGCAGCAAGTGGTTAACATGCTAGGTTTGCCACTTATCATTAAACCAGTTCATGAAGGTTCAAGCATTGGCATGACTAAGGTTAATCATCTTGATGAGCTGCCTGCTGCTTATGCAACTGCAGTGGAATGTGGTGATGCGGTAATGGCTGAGCGCTGGATTACAGGTCGCGAATTTACGATTGTTATTATCGATGACGAAGCATATCCAGTTATTCGCCTTGAGCCTGCCGACATTACTAACTTCTATGATTTTGAAGCCAAGTATAATCGTAACGATACCAGTTATTACATCCCTTGTGGATTGAGCGCTGCTGATGAAAAGCACTTGCAAGATTTAAGCCTTGCGGCATTTCGTGCAGTAGATGCAAAAGGCTGGGGGCGTATCGATGCGATGCAAGACGAAGCAGGCAATTTTTGGTTGCTTGAAATCAATACTGTACCAGGTATGACCAGTCACAGTTTGGTGCCGATGGCAGCTAAAGCTCGCGGACTAGATTTTGACGCGCTATGTTGGCATATTTTGGCACAAACGCTATAACTGTCAAATCAACTAAATTGAGCAGATAGTGATGACTCTTTGTGTCACTAGAGCTGCTATACCACAGCTTCGTGTAAACTTGTGTAAATTCGCTGCTGCTAGTTAGTGTTTGGCTATTGTTTAACCATAAAATACGTTAATATTGTAAGAATAGGTCTATTTCGGTGATATTTATGTTGTTTTGTGAATACAACTGATAACTTATTCATAATTTAAGAAAAATGTTACGTTTAAATCAACGTAATCGCTGTATATAAGCTATATTTTTAATAAAATTTGATAACATATCGACTTAATAAGCTTCTGCCAAAAATACGCAGATTTATATCAATAAATAGCATGATCAGTTTTATGCAAATATAGGGACAAAGGTCGTTATGGCTCAAACTGTCAACGAGGTAACTGACTTGATGAGTGATAAAGCCGGTCGCCCAAAATCTAAGATCCAAATACCGGCAACGGTAAAGTATCTATTTATGGTACTTGTCTTAGGTTTACTAGTGCTAATATTAATGATGGGCGGCAAAGCGCTGCGTGATGCGCCGCCCGCAAATATTTATGTCAGTAATCAAGGTTTGTCTGCTGCTCAATATCGCTCATTACAAGACGTGATGGAACAACAACAAGTAAGTAGCTTTTTTACTTCTGATTTGCAAGCATTGCGAGACATCACGATGGGTTTAGCTTGGGTAGACCAAGTGAGTATCTCTCGTGATTGGCAACGTGGCATCGTCGTCAACGCATTACCCAAACAGGCAGTTGCCAATTTTGGTACAGAACGTTTGGTCGATGCAAAAGGGGCTGTGTTTGTTCCTGCTGATAGTAGAGATTTAACACAAGAGCGTTTTGCCACTCTACAAGGCGAGATGTCTCAAGCACCAGTTATTATGCAACAAATGCAGCAGGTCAATGATTGGTATGCACCGCTTGGTATGCAGGTCGAAGATATCATTCTGTCACCGAGAATGACTTGGCTAATCCGCTTTGACAATGGGCTACGTGTGATTGTAGACAATGAAAATACGGCACAAAAACTACTGAATTTAAGCCAACTGCTTGGCAATCAGTTAAGTACGCGTCGAGATGACATGCAGTCTGTAGATTTACGATACAAAAATGGCTTTACCATTGCTTGGAACGTAACACAGAGTGCTGAATCAGAATAGCCTAAGTAAGCACTACATCTATGAATAATCGATGTGAGCTAATAGGGCTTATTTAGTTTGAAGAAAATATATACAACATCATAGCGTATTAGTAACGCTTTTTTTAATGATTTAATAGAAGAGCATCACTTGCTCTTCTATTTAGCGATAATTTGTCTGGTACCATGAAAAATAATGAAAATCTGGTTGTTGTCCATCTAAGTGCCACGGCAGTATATGTCGTCATAGGCAATGTTGTCTCTGCAAAAGACATTCGTATTTTGGGCGTAGGACAAGTTAAAAACAGCGATTTTTATCAAGGTCAAATAAAGCATCGTGAACGTCTGCAAGGTGCTATCAAGCAAGCCATTCAAGAAGCAGAAGACACCGCTAATTGCCGTGTGCATAGTGTTTGGTTAACGCTTGCGACACCTGAGCTATCTAGCAAAAACAGTGCTGGAGAGGTCAAAGTAGAAGATGAAGTTGTACGTGCCAAAGATATGGTACAAGCATTGGCCAATGCAAAATCGCGTGATTTATCATCTGACTATTATTTGATGCATTGCTGTCAGCAAGGTATTTATGTCGATGAGCAAGACTTTATGGTGGATGATGTCATCGAAATGATGGCACACAATATCACCGTGATGTACCACATGATGATGATGCCTGTTGCCAGCCGTCAGAATATCCAAAAACTATTACAAAGTTGTGACGTCGGCATTGATCATATTGTTTTCGATGCAGTGACCAGTGCTGAGTATAGTTTGATGACTGAGGAACGCCAACAAGGGGTTTGCTTGGTCGATATCGGCGCTAGTACGACCAGCATCTGTGTGTATAAAGAAAATAAGTTGATTTTTACACATTGTATAGCAACGGGCAGTCATGAAGTGACAATGGATATTTCAGCTGATTTTGGTATTTCCATGATTGAAGCTGAAAAACTGAAGAAGTCTCATGGTACAGCTGATGTTAATAGTGTCGACCCAAGCGCATTCTTTTTGTTCAAGCCTCAAGGCTCGGGTGACGAAATCAATATTGGCATCTATAACTTGGCACGTATAATTGAAGCTCGTTACGTTCAGATATTCACTGAAGTAGCGCGTCAATTACACGAAGCAGGTTTGATAGGCTATATCGATAAAGGAATTGTGTTGACTGGCGGCGGTAGTACGATTAAAGGTATGATACCCTTTGCCAAAAAGCTACTAAAAATGCCTGTCGTACTAACAAACACTCATCCTGCTATCAGTGCTTATAATCATTTTGATAATGACGAGTCATTTAAGCTACTAAATAGCCAAGTGAACGATCGTGCTTATCAGACGGCTTTTGGCACATTGTTATATAGTCAGAGTGAGCAATTCCGTCGTAGTGAGAAAAGTGAACCTGAAGCGATTCAAAACAATCGAGTATCAGGCGTGTTTCGGAGCGCGGGTCAACGGTTTGCAAATGTTTTAAAGAAAATATTATAGATCTGTTTAACCTCATATCTAGAGCATCTATACATTATGAAATGTCTCTAAGTTGGTTAAGCAAAAAATAGAGTAACATTGCGAATAAATTAGTTTTAAAAATAAAGTATTAAGTAATAATGACATATTATTGTCTATACTGATCGATTTTAGCCATACCCTGTTCTATTTAAATACATTTATATATAGTATGTCGATAGCGCGCCACATGAGTGCGTTACTATGTATCGACTTACACGCTATCTGCAACTGGAGAATCTTTTTTATGTCAAAATACACCATGCCAGATGATAATCAGCTTCAAAACAATGGCCAAGCAAGCTTCACTGTATTCGGTGTTGGCGGCGGCGGCGGTAATGCAGTTGAACATATGGTACAGCAAGGCATCAGAGGTGTAACGTTCGTTTGTGCCAATACAGATAAACAAGCGCTAGATCGTCTTACTGCACCGCACAAACTGCAACTGGGTGCAAAAACGAACCGTGGTCTAGGGGCAGGCGCAAATCCAGAAGTGGGTCGTGAAGCAGCAGAGAGCGAAGAAGAAGCGATTCGCGCATTGCTTGAGCACTCAGATATGGTATTTATCACTGCTGGTATGGGCGGCGGTACTGGTACAGGCGCAGCGCCAGTCGTTGCTCGTATTGCAAAAGAAATGGAAGTGCTGACAGTTGCTGTTGTGACCACGCCATTCAAATTCGAAGGTGGTAAGCGTATCAAAGCTGCTAAAGCAGGTATTGAGCAGCTGACTAACTTTGTTGATTCAATTATCACGATTCCAAATGATAAGTTGATGAGTGTATACGGCAACATCTCTATGCAAGATGCTTTCAAAAAAGCAGATGATGTATTGCTGCATGCCGTTCAAGGTATTGCGGAAACCATCGCTAGCGAAGGTATGATCAACATTGACTTTAACGATATCCGTACGGCGATGACTGCTAAAGGTCATGCGATGATGGGTATTGGCCGTGCCAGCGGTGATGATCGTGCGCGTCAAGCAACTGAAAAAGCCATCAGATCACCACTACTTGATGATTTGCGTTTAGAAAATGCAAAAGGTCTACTGGTTAACGTTATTTCTTCAGAGTCATTATCACTAGATGAAATGAGCAAAATCAGTGCAATAGTCGAAGAAATCACTGATATCGACGACGCTCATATTTTCTACGGTTCTGTGATTGATGAAAAAATGGGTGACGACTTACATGTAACTGTCATCGCAACTGGCTTAACGTTAGATGAAAACGCAGGTCAAGAGCCAGAAGTAGTAGAGCAGCCAGTACCTTCTGTTAATAGCACGCAACCTGTTGATCCTAACGTGCATACCAGCGCTTTAAACAGTCAGAAGCAGTTACAAGCTCAGCAGCATCAAGATAGCGTTGCACGTCCTAGTGCAAGTGCACCTCAAGAGCAGCCTAAGACTAAAACAAACAGTATTCAAGACTATTTAAAACGTCAACAGAATAAATAGTAATTCTAATTTACTGTGAGTAAGAAAAAGCCAGCGTTTTAACGCTGGCTTTTTTGTTTTTAAGGAAAAATGAACCGTTTCTATAAGAAAAGTCATGACAATTTTCTATGTAATCTATATATATAACCTTCGAAACTTATATGATTCTCGTTGTTTTATAGCATTAGATAGGCCATATAAAGTAAAAATCAGCAATAGGATATTGACGATAAGTGTTATCAATCAAGGAGATAAGAAAATTAGCGCTTTTTATATATAGCGAATAAGGGGTCGGTAATGGTACACTATGTCAATTGTAACAAAATATGTGAGAAGACAACCATGAACCAAAGAACCATAAAAACAGCAATAGCCGTTACGGGTACTGGTCTACATAGTGGTCAGCCTGTTGACTTGGAGTTTCATCCACAGCCGATTGACACTGGTATTGTTTTCGAGCGCTCTGACATAGAAGGTAGTCAACCAATTCCAGCGAGTGCGTTTTTAGTACAAGACACGATGATGTCATCGAACTTAGTATTTGGCGGTACACGAGTGGGCACGGTTGAGCATCTGCTTAGTGCCATCGCTGGTCTAGGAGTAGACAATCTGTTAGTTCGGGTCTCTGCTTCAGAGATACCAATTATGGATGGTAGCGCTGCGCCTTTTGTCGCGCTCTTACTAGATGCAGGATTTTGTGAGCAAGAAGCGGCCAAAAAGTTTATTAAAATTATACGCCCAGTACGAGTAAAGCTAGAAGATAAATGGGCAGAGCTACGTCCTTATGAAGGGTATGAATTAAATTTCGAAATTGATTTTGATCATCCTGCGTTTGATAAGAACTTTCAGCATGCACAGTTGCAGTTCTCTACACAGAACTTTATCGAACAATTAAGTACTGCGCGTACTTTTGGATTTTTACGTGATATAGAAGCGCTACGTCAAAATAACCTAGCATTAGGTGGCAGTATGGAAAACGCCATCGTTATCGATGATGCCAACATACTTAATGCAGAAGGCTTACGTTTTAACGATGAGTTTGTCCGTCATAAAATTTTAGATGCTTTGGGAGATTTGCATCTGATTGGCTACCCAATTTTAGGTCGTTTTAATGCCTATAAGTCTGGTCATGCTCTAAATAATTTATTGGTACGTGAAATACTGTCTGACGAAGATAACTTTGAAATTGTAACTTTTGATGACAATGTAACCTGTCCTATCGAGTATTTACCGCTTAATGATTTGGTTATTGAAGGATAAATACAGGAATATACAGGAAGTATCGAAACATTTACGCAATATTACATAGGCGGCTCATAATTACATTTATATAATATGCTTTATTTTGAATATATAGTCTATATAAATATATGAATTTTCCGTTAAGGCACATAATACAAAAGCTGTAGATGGTTTTTAAGTCCTTCGTTAGCTATATCCATAATCTGGATGTAACTAATGAAGGATTTTTTTTACCTGATACATTACAAAAATCCATCTTTATCAATGCTAACACCTGCTCTTATTTACATAACTTTACATTTAAAGGTCGGTATTTTTAATGATTAATCAAACGCAAAAGGGCTTTTTTGAGATTTTCATCAGTGGTGACATGCTCTGCGGCCTGTGATATAGTCCGTTTTGTGTTCTGGCTAAGCGCCTGATTTTCATTGGCTTTACGAGAATTTGGCAAGTGCAGTGATGATTGTTTAGATGAATAATTATCGATAGAGCTTTTAGCCACAACGACGCGAATTTGCTTGAGTTGTTTAAATGTAATTGACTGCTCTGTTAGTATTTGCAAATACGAGCTATGTAAATAGCGAATATGATTTGCTGCTGTCATTGAGCTAACACTTAATATCAACTGCTCAGGTGATAAGCCTACAACCCAACAGGTATTGAGTATTTCTTCAGGTAGACAGTCTACCAATAGCTCTTTTATCTCGTTGGTTGCTTCTATATATAGTCGCATGTTGTTAGCAAGGGTTTGAGGTAGCGCGCTACCAGCAAATGCTTGATGATCTATAAGCTGGGCAAGCCGATTAGGTTGTTTTTTTGACATCGTAAGTACTCATCTAATAGGTGACAAACTCGATACTCATAACAGATATGCTAAAAGCAATATATAGCAGATGGCTTATAAGATAGTTGACTAGGTGGGAAGTACTACTGGCACTAGTCACTATTTGAAAAGAATGAACCGTTGTAATAGGGATTTTATCACGTCTATTTGATGATTATATCCTCTAAATTAATTGATGCTTCGTTACGGATGACGAGCAGACTTGTATTAACAATAGGTAGTAAATTTATGAAACAAGCTTTATTAATTTTGTCAGTATTGGGAATGGGTATCGCACAGACGAGTGGTGCTGCCGAAACAACCTTTCAACCAAATAATACCTTGAGTCATACCATCACAAATATTTCTACTTCTGCGAACTATGGTTCTAGTCGCAACATCTATAGCACCAACAGTGGTGCCCATGTATATAGCAACGATGAGATCAGTCAAGCAATTGACAACCTAAGCGCTCATGCTAAGCAAAAAGAATATCAGCTCGCTTCACTGACCAGTCGTTTGTCTTACGAGCAGCGTCAGCAGCAAGCAAGCCGTGTACCTGACCGCAACTCTGCTCCTGCTATTGCAGCAGCAAATGCATCACGAGTTGCATTATCTAGAAGCTCTGGCTACTGTGCTCGTTATGTGCGTAAAGCATTACAGTCAGCAGGCTATGAGTTTACGCCTAACCCTTCAGCTTATCAGTACGCCTCTCGTGGCACACTAGCTCAAGCTGGCTTTACCAAGATCAGTAACGACATGGCACCACAAGTTGGTGATGTCGTTGTCTATAACCGCACGTCAAGCCGTCCACATGGTCATATCCAGATTTTTGATGGCAATGATTGGGTATCTGATTTCCGTCAAAACAGCATCAGCCCATATAGCGGTAATTACAGCTATACGACATGGCGTGATTCGCAGTATGTTGACGATGCATCAGATCGTGGTATCTACCTTGCGATGGCTGACAAATAAACATCGGTTAAATGAAGTAAGTATCAGTTAAATAAGACTAAAGTTTTCTCCAAACTCAGTAATGCTCTTTATGACATTACTGGGTTTTTTTTGTGCTTTAAATAATTATATCTAAGAATAGCTATATTTAAATGAGTACAGCTCATATAAACAAATCAAAGCTCAAAATTTGGCCAATAGTCGCGATTGTGAAAATCAGGCGGGGAGGCATGGCCCGAGGCGAAGTATAAATCAGTTTCGCCAAACCATAAGATGACACAAGGATGTATTTGTTTAATCTTCATGTTTGCAATAGCGTATTGTTGATTCGGTAGCTGCGTTATAGGTAGGCTAAAGCTGCGCTCGTAATGAGTAGGTGTCTGCACTGCCGTTGGAGTGCTAGATAAATGGCTTGCTACTGATAAGGCTGTCACATCCTTGTGGTTATTCCAATCAATCGATGCGCGTGTGGTTTCATCGGTCTCGTACAAGGGTACTGGCGGTAGTGCCGCAGGGTTACGATAGCTCTGAAATTGATAAAGTGCATAACGACCATCAGGACTCGCATTAATCTCTATATAAGCGGTTGCTTGCTGAAGTGGTATCTTGTGAGGTTCTGTCTGGTGGCGTGCTACGATATCTTCGTAATCAATTGTACTACCATCAATCTCACTGCCAGCAATAAAACACTCAAGGCACGTTTCTTCCCATAGGTAATCAGTGAAATTTACTTGAGTTTGTTGCCATGTTGACCAATGGAGTTGATTGGCTAGAATTTGACTAGGCAGAGTCACTTGATAGGTCAGCACTAGTTGCAAAGCTGGTTGCTGGATGATCCCTGCACTTACTTCGATAGAGATATTCTCAAGATCTTCTATAGACACGCCTAATTGCTGAGCGTCTTTCGCTATCGTCTCGGTGGCTAGATGGAGGTTAAAAGCTTGTTTCATTATGGGTACATCTCGACGGCAATAATAAAGAGGTGCTAGTGACAAGAGAAATCATACTGATTAAGGACACTAATACTATACGGTAAGTATAACCGAGACTATCAGGAAACATAAAAGCCGCGAGCAAGAAGCGTCGCGGCCTTTGTATTTGATTATCGTTTAGCTATGATATAAGTGAACATAAAATCCAGTCACTTAATGCCAGTCGGTCATGACATATTACTGCGCGTGACGTGCTAGGTTAGACAGTTTTGGGTTGGCATTTGGGTTTTTGCGTAGTAATAATGCCATGCGACCAATAGAATGAACCAAAGACGCATTAGCCGCTTTAGCAAGTTCAGCGCCAACGATGTCACGCTCTTCTTTCGTGCCAGCAGGCAATTTCACTTTGATAAGCTCATGATCTGTTAGAGCGCGATCGATTTCTTCAGTAATGGTTGGGGTAATACCCTTGTTGCCGATCATAACGATAGGCTTTAGCTCGTGACCGATGCCTTTTAGACGTTTGATGGTAGCGTTATCGAGTTGCATAGAATTCCTAAGTGTTGGTAAAAATAAAAATGGTACTGTCAAAAACAGTTATTTATCATTATAGATAATCTGTGACCATCTTGCATGAGATCAGCAGGATTTTGCACGATTTTACGTGACGAAAATGTTAAACTGAATGTTTGGTACATTATAAACGCTACTGCCTTATAAAACAGTTATTTAACCAATAGAATTTGGTCAGTTTGCAACCAACCATGAATAAAAAATTTGATTAACACCGTATTTAGAATAATCCGCAACGGATTAATATCAGTTTGTAAGTGATAGAGCAATTAAAGCAGCTAGATTGAGTAAAGCAATAGGAGCAGGTATTTTGGCTACGCGTATCGAAAACAAAAAACTATCAAAGAGCAGCAGTGCTTGGATGAAAGAGCATATTGACGATCATTATGTACAGAAAGCTCAGAAAGATGGCTACCGTGCCCGTGCCGCTTATAAATTATTAGAGATTAATGAAAAAACCAACCTGATCAAAAAAGGTATGACGGTCGTCGATTTGGGCAGTGCGCCTGGTAGCTGGTCACAAGTCGCTGGTCGATTGGTAGGTGATGATGGTATCTTGATTGCCTCTGATATCTTGGCGATGGATACCTTGCCGGATGTTACCTTTATTCAGGGCGATTTTCGTGAAGCTGAAGTGTTTGATGCCATTATGGCAGAAGTAGGTGATAGGCAAGTCGATGTCGTATTGTCTGACATGGCACCCAATACTGCGGGAAATAGCGCTATCGATCAGCCCCGTATGATGTACTTATGTGAGTTGGCAGTGGACTTCGCGCTTGCAACCTTACCAGAAGGTGGCGCACTTATTATGAAAGTGTTTCAAGGCGAGGGTACACAAGAATTACGCAAGCAGATGCAGCAGGATTTTAGTAAGATTCGTAGTATAAAGCCAGGTGCGTCACGACCACGGTCAAAAGAGATGTTTTGGATAGCGATTAAATAGTTTTAACATCAATAGGTTGCTGCTCTTGTAAGCGTGAAGGTAAACCACCATAAAGTGTTATTATCGCGATATAAAAGCTGCGTCAATTGTTAAATGAATAATCGTGAAACCTGCTTGAATTATGCGGGTTAGCACCACATATCATGGTATATTACCTTTGTTTTTAGCATACGTTTTAGGCAAAGTCGTCTGATAATAAGCGTTTTACAAGCTCAATGATCGTATATCTATGTTTATCTCATACTGATTATTTATAAAAACAATTTTTATGCTACCTATAAATCATATAAGTTTAATTTAGCAGCTTTTTATTATCGGGATATTAGTTAAAAATGAGCAATACGTTTATAGACGTCACGTGTTTAATAAACACACCAATAAGTAAGGGATGGGAATAACTAGTGAGCGACATGGTAAAAAATACCTTATTGTGGCTGGTGGTAATCGGCGTTTTGGTGCTGGTGTTTAGCGGCTTTGATCAATCTTCTGAGCCGGATAACCTTAACTACTCTGAGTTTGTGACCGCTGTGTCAGAAAACCAAGTAGCCAGTGTCGAGATCGACGGCGAACAGATCACCGGCGAAAAGAAAAATGGCTCATCTTTTGAGACCATTAGACCAGCTGTGTCAGATGACCAGCTCATGCCAATGCTACGTGAGAACCAAGTCGAAGTTCAAGGAACTGCACCAAAGCGCCAAAGCGTATTGATGCAACTACTGATAGCCAGCTTCCCAATTCTATTGATTATTGGTCTGTTCTTATTCTTTATGCGTAATATGCAAGGCGGTGCTGGCGGTAAAGGTGGCGGCCCAATGAGCTTTGGTAAATCAAAAGCGAAGATGCTGACTGAAGATCAAATCAACGTTAACTTCGAAGACGTGGCTGGTTGTGAAGAAGCCAAAGAAGAAGTTGTTGAAGTGGTTGAGTTCTTACGTGATCCAGACAAATTCACCAAACTGGGTGCAACGATTCCTCGTGGTATCTTGATGGTAGGTCCTCCAGGTACAGGTAAAACCTTGCTAGCGAGAGCTATTGCTGGTGAAGCTAAAGTGCCGTTCTTCTCAATTTCAGGTTCTGATTTTGTTGAGATGTTCGTCGGTGTTGGTGCATCTCGTGTCCGTGATATGTTCGAACAAGCAAAGAAAAGTGCGCCTTGTATCATCTTTATTGATGAGATTGATGCAGTTGGTCGTCATCGTGGTTCCGGTATGGGCGGCGGTAACGATGAACGCGAGCAGACATTGAACCAACTATTGGTTGAAATGGATGGTTTTGAAGGTAATGAAGGCGTTATTGTTATTGCCGCAACCAACCGTGCTGATGTGCTCGATAAAGCATTATTGCGTCCAGGTCGTTTTGACCGTCAGGTACAAGTAGGCTTGCCGGATATCAAAGGCCGTGAGCAAATCTTGAAAGTTCATTTGAAGAAACTACCAAACACAATCAGTGTAGATGCAAGTTCTCTTGCTCGTGGTACGCCTGGATTCAGTGGCGCACAGCTTGCCAACCTTGTAAACGAAGCGGCATTGTTTGCCGCGCGTCGTAACAAGACTAGCGTCGATATGAATGACTTCGAAGATGCAAAAGACAAGCTATATATGGGTCCTGAACGCAAATCCATGGTCATACGCGAAGAAGAACGCCGTGCCACTGCTTATCACGAAGCGGGTCATGCGTTAGTAGCTGAGCTATTACCAGGTACAGATCCGGTGCATAAGGTTACTATTATGCCTCGTGGTTTTGCCCTTGGTGTGACTTGGCAGCTGCCAGAACACGATCAAACCAGTATGTACAAGTCGAAAATGCTGAGCGACATTGCTATTTTGTTTGGTGGTCGTATCGCTGAAGAAGTGTTTATCAATCAGATGTCAACGGGTGCTTCGAACGATTTTGAACGTGCTACTAAAATGGCACGTGCGATGGTCACAAAGTACGGTATGTCTGATGCACTTGGTATCATGGTGTACGAAGATGACGACAACTCACAAGGATATTTCGGCGGTGGTGGGCGTACTATCTCTGAAGCTACGCAGCAGAAGGTCGATGAAGAAGTGCGTCGTATGCTAGAAGAGCAGTATGATATCGCTCGTGAATTGATTGAAGCCAACCAAGACAAAATGCATGCAATGGTTGATGCGCTTATGAACTGGGAGACTATTGATCGTGACCAACTGCAAGATATCCTAGCAGGTGAAGAACCACGTCCACCAAGAGTTTATCAGCATAACGAAGTAAACTTGTCGAAGAACGATGTCAAAACAACTGGTGCTACACCGCCACCATTACCAGCGATGTAAGTACTAGCGTATTCATGTTTTACAAAAAGCCCTTTATGATAAAGGGCTTTTTTATTGTCATCATTTTATGAAGGGTTTAGAACCCTATAAGATTTACTGGTATCATAAGCGTAGATAACCATAACTAAAGCTGCATTATAAATTTTACTTGCGATGGATTATTCATGTCATTATTTCAACCTTTGCCCAACTATCAAGTATTTAGCCGTGATAAAACCTTATATTTATCACAGCCACATGTCATGGGCATCTTGAACGTAACGCCAGATTCGTTTTCAGACGGTGGGCAGTTTAACGCAGTAGATAAGGCCGTCGCTCATTGTCAGCAGATGATAAATGAAGGCGCTACTATTATTGATATCGGTGGTGAATCTACTCGTCCAAATGCGCAAACTGTGGCAACTGATGAGGAGATACAACGAGTTGTGCCGGTGGTTCGAGCCATTCGTCAGCACTGTGGTGACAGTATTTGGTTATCGATTGATACTAGCAGCCCTGAAGTCATGCAGGCAGCATTTAATGAAGGTGCTGACATTTGGAACGATGTACGAGCATTGAAACGTACTGGTGCGGCAGAGCTGGCGGCTAAGCTTAATATACCTGTTATGCTAATGCATATGCGCGGTGAGCCAACGACAATGAATAATCTGGCACAGTATGACAATGTGATCGATGAAGTGCGTACAGAGCTGCTCGACTGTATTAATGAAGTAGTGAGCATCGGCGTCAAACAAAGCAATATCATTATCGATCCAGGCTTTGGTTTTGCTAAGAACTATGAGCATCATTGCGCGTTATTAAGTCAGCTGAGCAGCTTGCAGACATTAGGGCTGCCAATGATGTTTGGCATTTCTCGTAAGCGTTTCTTGGCAGAAGTATTGACCAAAAGTGGGGCTGAAGCTGTGAGTACGACGCAAGCGGTAGAACGTGATTCGGCAGGAACCGCTGCTGGGCTATTTGCCTTACAGCAAGGAGCAAGTATCATTCGTACGCATAATGTGGCGATGATGCAGCAAGCAGTGGCGTTATGGAGTCAACTGTTAGCATATCGTTGTTAATTTCATTCTACATGTCCGAATGCATAGTGAGATTTCAAGACTATAAATATTCTATACGCTATGCCTGATATTTTTTTCTAAACTATCTAAACCCACAAGACTATCCAATTTAATAAGAGTAAATTTATGACTAGTACCACTCAGCCAGAACCAACCAATGAACAGCGCCGTATCATTTATCAAGCTCGCCGCGGATTAAAAGAATTGGATTTTTATATTGATCCTTACGTCAAGGAGCTGTATCTGACAGCAGATGCTACTGAACAAGCAACCTTTGCAGAAATGCTCACTCATGAAGACCCAGACTTGCTAGACTATTTTACCAATCAAAATCGTCCAGAAGAGGACGACATCTGGGCATTGGTCAATAAGATAAAAACATGGCGCCATACCAAAGACTTGGTTTAGGTCTTAAGGAATGGGTCGGCACAATATCTAACGTTTCCCATGGTACGCTTATATGACGCCAGTAACCTCGCTACGTATTGATACAGCTATCAAGCCTGCCAGTTATTTACACGCGCTGCTATATGTAGGCTTGACTGGGGTTATGATGATATTGGCATGGTTTGCATCTTTGGCTTTGTGGCAGTATTTACTGATCTTAATAGTCTCGGCAGCGGTCGCAAGTTATCTGATTATATCGAGACCAATCCTATTACATATTAGTCAGCCATCGCTCAGTCAGCGTGTCGATAAAGACTGGCAATTACTGATACGAGCGGGACGCGGCGATGAGTTATGGCAAGCAGAGTTGGTCGATATAAATCGCTATCAATGGGCGATGAGTGTCGAGTTCAACATTGTTGAGCCTTATCAAAGATCGTTTTCGACTACTGTATTTCGCGACCAAGTAAATTCTGAGCAATGGCGACAATTAAATATTTTAGCGAATACCAGTAAGGGTAATATTAGATAGCTGAGTATTTATGGAGTTTAGGTTTTTCCTTTTACGATGAGAAATCCCTACACGTCATAACAAAATAGCTAACTCCAAGGGCAAAGAGATTTGTTATATTAAAATCTGTTATATTAAAAATAGAAAATAAAACTCGTAAGTCTGCTGTCCTTTTATTAAAAAAAATGTAGGCAGATATGAGGTTTCACAATTTTTAGCAGTATTTTTGTACTAAACAATACGATAAAAAGAGGAATAGATAATGAGCTTATTAGGGAATTTAGTGAGCCAAGTGGCACGTAGTGCAATGAATCCAGACGATGCTCAGCGCAATCCAGTTAACCAACGTACTGAAACACGGCAGACTGGCGGACTAGGTGATATTTTAGGGAGCGTACTGGGCGGTGGCAGTCAGGCAGGTGGTTATAGCCCTCAACAAAATAGCCGTCAAGCAGATAATGGTTTTGGCTTAGACGACATCATTGGTGGTCTCACGGGCGGTAGTCAACGCGGCGGTATGAGCTCAGGTGCTGGCGGACTAGGTGATATTTTAGGTAGCGTATTAGGTGGTCAGCGAACTAATAGTGGGTTTGGTGGTAAAGGTATGCTCGTTGCAGCATTGATGCCTATGGTACTTAGCTGGATCAAACGTAATGGTGGTTTGAGCGGAGCATTGTCGAAAATCACTGGTATGGGTTATGAAGGTCAAGCACGTTCTTGGATGAGTAATAACGAAGCAAACGATAATTTGGATCCAAACGAAATTAACCGTTTATTTGATGAAAACGAAATTCAGCAAGTAGCCGCTCATACTGGTGCTAATGAAACTGAGGTAAGACAGGGACTGGCCGAGCTGTTGCCTGAAGTAATGAATCAGCTAACGCCTAATGGTAATCTGGATAATGAGTCTGAGGCCAATGAAGAGATAGATCAAATCATTAGCCAGCTATCTAGTCGTCTTGGTAATTTTAAGTAGTTTGGCAGCTTAGAGTTTGAAAATTTCTAACTGAATTCTTAAAAGTCATGTAGATTAAAATAATGGATAGTATTGATAAAAGGGCACGTTATATAACGTGCTCTTTTTTATGTCTATCACAAGAGTATGACTGTCGGTAAATACCGCTTGGCAGTGACAGTGATAGCGATAGTAAGCCCTTAAAATCGTTCGTCTAGCGACTCTGTGGTATGGTTAAGTGCGGCAAAGCAGATATCGGTATTAAACCCTCTATACTGTAAAAAACGTAGCTGCTTGGCTTTTTCCTTTTGTTCAACTGGTATGTCATTACCGTATTTTTTGGTACGAGCTATCACCGCCAGTTTTAGCCAATCTACACCATCGACTAAGTTGTCTGCATCATCATCTACAAACTCACTAAATTCATCAGACTCAGTATTTGCCATATCGATTAGCTCATCGATGTTACCTGGCATAGCAATTTTCTTACGATAGAACTCTTGTTTGATCCGGCCACGTCCACGGCCTTTACGGATATTCTCACGTATCAGCATTAGGGTAGTGCGGTAATCACTTTGATACCCTTTTTCTTCAAACTCATCAAGTAGTGCGTCAATTTTTTCTGGGTCTTGTTCTTTGTCGATCAGCTTTTGCTTTAGCTCAGCTTTACCGTATTCACGGCGTGATAAATAATAAAATGCGAGCCAACGTAATCGACTTTCTGCTTTGATCGCATCGATTTCTGCTTGTTTTTGTTCAGGGGTTCGTAAGTAGGCTTTGAGCGCGGCTGGTATATTATCGTTTTGGCTGTCTGTTTCACTATCATTGATAGAAAAAAGCTCAGCTTCATGTTCTGAGTTTTTGGATAGCGGCTCAGTGCTACGACCATTATCTGTTGCTAAGCTGTTGTCAACTTCGTCATTCTGAATGTCGAGTTTGACTTCTGCCAGCATCTCTTTGATGGTTTGCGCTTCAGGGGGTTGATATGTAGGGGTGTCACTAGGCTCAGCGATAAAATTAGCCGCTGGATGAAAACGCTTTTTACGTTTTTTAGATTTAGAAGTCTTCTTTGACTTAGGAGAGGAGTCTTCAAAGAACGCTGTATCAGCAGTAGCGTCATTCGTGACT
Organism: Psychrobacter proteolyticus; assembly: GCF_039762275.1. Classification (GTDB taxonomy): domain Bacteria; phylum Pseudomonadota; class Gammaproteobacteria; order Pseudomonadales; family Moraxellaceae; genus Psychrobacter; species Psychrobacter proteolyticus_C. The sequence goes on from NZ_JBDLOB010000003.1 coordinate 216,609, forward strand.
GAATCATCTTTACTTGAACGGATAGTCCGTTTACTGGATTTCTCTCGTTTTTTAGGCTCTTTCGTATGAGAATTCTTGGACGGTTTTTTTGGTTTGCTATCAACAGAACTAGCTGAGTCGGCACCCGACTCAGCTAGAATTTCAGCTAAGGTTTTAATTTTCATAATGAATCATAGTGACTGACAACGGTTAATCGTTAAACCATCATTGTACAGGTTCAGAAGCCTGTTCTGCTTCTTCAGTTTCATCGGCTTTGCTATTTTTCTTCGTACCAAGCTTTTCGTCACGAATCTTGTCTTCGATTTCTTGAGCAATGGCAGGGTTCTCTTTTAAGAAAAGCACAGAGTTGGCTTTACCTTGACCGATTTTTTCGTCGCCATAGCTATACCAAGAGCCTGCTTTGCCAACGGCGCCAATCTCCACGCCTAAGTCAATAACTTCGGCTAAGTGGTTAGTACCTTCACCGTAAGTGATTTCGAACTCAGCTTGTCGGAAAGGTGGTGCCATTTTATTTTTGATGACTTTGACACGGGTCTGGTTACCGATGATTTCATCACCGTTTTTGACCGCACCAATACGGCGGATATCCATACGTACAGAAGCATAAAATTTCAGCGCGTTACCACCAGTCGTAGTCTCAGGGCTACCGAACATAACACCAATTTTCATACGGATTTGGTTAATAAACACTACCATACAGTTAGAGCGTTTGGCGTTACCAGTGATTTTACGTAAGGCTTGGCTCATCAGGCGCGCTTGTAGGCCCATGTGCGAGTCGCCCATTTCGCCTTCAATCTCAGCACGTGGCGTCAAGGCAGCTACTGAGTCAATCACGATCATGTCGATTGCGCCTGAGCGTACCAACATATCGGTGATTTCAAGTGCTTGCTCGCCATTGTCAGGCTGCGAGAGCAATAAGTCATCAGTGTTTACTCCAAGCTTGCGTGCATAAACAGGGTCAAGCGCATGCTCGGCATCGATAAAGGCACAAGTACCACCTTGCTTTTGACATTCTGCAATAGCTTGCAGGGTCATCGTCGTCTTACCTGAGCTTTCTGGGCCGTAAATTTCAACGATACGGCCTTTTGGTAGACCTCCAATGCCAAGCGCAATGTCTAATCCTAGAGAGCCTGTAGAGACCACATCGACATCCATAATGGCCGAGTCATCGCCTAGATGCATGATGGTGTTTTTACCAAATTGCTTTTCGATTTGACCTAATGCCGCTTTGAGGGCTTTGGCTTTATTGTCGTCCATATTGGATTCCTTGTTTTCGGTAGTTAAGTTGATGCTATAAATAAAATATTGGTACTGTTAAAACCTTTGGCAAACGCATACTGACTGTTATGAAGTCGGCAATTATTGTTTGGCTGTTTTATAAAAAATAGGTTGTCACGTGACTGGTATAGGTAGTAGTATCGAAGGTATCGTTCTACTATACAGTAAAATTAAATAGTGAGAGAAGTAAAAATAAGTCCGTAACACACTGTCGTTATCGTTGTTTTTAAGTCAGACTTGGCGTGCTCATTACTTGACTCAATCTCTTAACGCTGTTGATTTGATAAGGTAATTATAACAAAAGCAAAGCACTATAATGAGCGTTGAGGGATGCTAGACGACACTATCTGTCGTATGGTATGAAGCTAAAATCTACGGAAATGATGCGATAGGCCGTTGTTGTTTTGAACCTTATAATAACTATGCTTGTCAATAGATTTAGGAGTTGTCCACAACAAATAAAAGGCTTATTTTTGCTAATTGTGAAACATTATGAAGAATTAAATTATTTTAGAAATTATTTAAAATAATTTTTTATGTGTATGAATTTAATGTAAGTTATTGATTTTAAATGTTTTATAAATTGTACAAAAAATGAACGATTTTACCTTATCCTTTAAGTTGCTTAGCTATAAAGTTGTCAAGTAGTGACTTATGCACAGGGTTATCCACAGCTTATGGGGAGAACTCTGTAAAGCCTTATAATACATAAGTTTACGTAGATTATTAGTATTAGGAATGGATTCTATATTTCGTTTTTAATCACTTTAGAGAAGCAGTTTTGTCTACAAACAACGCTATGAGCGCTATGTTTCACAAATTATAAATTTATCTTTTTTTATGCATAATCATACTATAGGCATTAAAAGTCAGGAGTATGACTCAAGATATACATCTAAGATGCCAGTAGACATAGTTATACATAGGATGTCTAGTATTTTTAGAGATATTTTCTACAGCCTATAGAAGGCCACAAAAAAGCGGCTACATCAGATAGCCGCTTTGTCAAAACACTTAAAAGTAAAGCTGTATTAATCAGTCTTTGATATAGATCAAATCCCAAACACCATGCCCACGGTCGAGGCCACGACGTTCAAACTTAGTCATTGGACGAAAGTCAGGACGCTCAGTGAAATTACCTGTACCTGCTTTGTTGGTCAATCCAGCGAAACCATCCAATACTTCAACCATCCAAAATGCATAATGCTCCCAGTCAGTTGCTGTATGGAACCAGCCGCCTTGTTTCAAGCTGCGCGTAACGATGGTCATACGTTCAGGACTGACAAAACGACGCTTATAGTGACGCTTCTTTTGCCATGGATCAGGGAAGTATAGCTGAATACGGTCGATATGGTTTTCTGGTAGCTGCTTGAGCAATTGAATAGCATCACCGTTGATGATTTTTACGTTGCTCAAATCTTGGGTGCCAGCCATATAAGCACATTTACCAATACCAGGTTCATGTACTTCTACACCGACAAAGTTACGAGTAGGATCAGCGGCTGCCATCTCAATAAACGAATCACCCAAGCCAAAACCAATCTCTACCGTAAGCGGCGCATCTGGACCGTTAGGGCTATCAGCGAATAACGTACGTAAGTTATCAATACCGGTAAGATCGCCATCACCAAAACTGTTATTGACCAAATACTCAGAAAACTCTGGAGCAGTTAGTGCAAGCTCAGCGTTTTTGTTCATGTGCGTACGGCGCTTCATAAACGTATTGACGATGCGGATATGCTTGTCAGAGGTCGGTTCTATCTCTTGGTTGGTGCTGTTATCGATATCGATAGGCTCGCTTGTGCTATTAAGGGTTTGCTCATCAGTAGTATCGGTACTATTGACGTTGTCATTGATATCAGAATGTTGACTCATAGGATTCGTAAGGCTTAATTAGGTGGGTGATGTTTGCTTATTATAAGTTAAATCCATACAACTGTGAACGGACAATCCTATTTTAGCGTATTTGCTGGTCAGTGCTATGGTTTCTCTATGTTACACATGGGTTTTGGCGTTATCATATAATGGTATCTTTTAAATGCTTTTTCTAAGAGTCAGTAAGTAGAGCGTGTTGCCATGTTATTTATCGAGACCGATTCACCGCCACCATTTTATCAAGAGTCGTTAACACTTACTAAACGTAAGCAGTTAGACAAGTGGTTCATAGGCAATCGTACCCAGCGTTATTATCTCAAACGCTTTGAGCAGTTTGATCAGCAAGGTTATCTGTCGCCAAAATGGCATTGGGCTGCGTTTTTTATCACTTTTCCTTGGCTGCTATATCGCAAGCGCTATATGGATGCGATTGTCTATAGTGTCGCAGGGTGGTCTTTTATCCAGCTTAATGTCGCGCTGGTGCTAGTCGCCTTTGAATTTATAGCGATGTCCTATGTACCAGATGCTTATCAGATGGCAACACGTATTGGTATTGCTGCTGTTATTTGGCTGTTTTGGTCGTTTATGGTGGCACGTTGGACGGATGCGTATTACTACCGAATGGCAAGGCGTGAGATCGCTGATGCGATAAATGATCATCCGCGAGATGAGTCAGCACAGAAGGCACATCTGCAGAGAGAAGGTGGCGTTAGCTTATTCGGACTGGCATTAGGGTTTGGTTTTTTTGCGTTTTCGCTATTAGTGATTAAGGTGCAGTTCTTACCGATTATTGCCAAGCCAAAAGCAAACGAAGTATTGTTTGATGCTTATGATATTGCAAAGAATGCCCAAAATCGAGTGGCGTTGATTTATCAACAGACAGGGCAGTGCCCAGTAAATTTGCCCCTGAGTACTGAGCAGCAGCAACTACGCATGCATGTCGATAGTCAGGCCGCTGGCGTAACAGAAACCGACTGTGCGGTAGTGGCAACGATTCAGAACGTGACGTTTCCAATACGCTACTTAAACGAGCAGACGCTGGTCTTTTATCATATACCAGACAGTGATAACTGGGATTGCACCAGCTCACTGAATAAAAAACAAGCCCCTAAAAACTGCATAGCTGATTAGGGGCTGTATTTCACGAGTGCTTGTAGGTGTTGCTAGTGCTGAGAGCTGATTCTTAGAGCTAGTGCTTAGAGTCCGTTGCAGTATCATCCTTTTCCTCAACTGGTGTTGCTTGGCTCTTTAACGCTTCATAAAAATCGGTCAAATCCATTTTACGTGCTTTACCAATATCTTCGTCAAACAAGCTTTCAAGCTCAGCCATTGCTGATTGCGCGGACTCAATCATGCTAGCTTCATCATCGTAGATAGCTTGTTGGCGTTCGATCAAGTCATCATCATAGTCACGGAATGTTTTTACTGTTTCTCGTGCTTTTTCTGGAGAAATACCTAATAGCTGTAGTGATTCGCGTGACATGTCCAAAGACGACAAATAAGTCTCACGCCAAATATGACGTACGCCAACTTCACGTAAACGATAATAGTGCTGACGATCGCGTGCTCTTGCTAATACAATCAGTTCAGGATAGTTTTTGCGTAAATACTGAGCGGTAGTGATAGAGCGTTCTAAATCGTCGATGGCAAGAATAAACACTCGCGCTTTTTGAATACCTGCCGCTCGTAAAATCTCAGGATTTTTCGGATCGCCATAATATACTTGGTTACCAAATTTTCGTACAAAATCTACTCGGTTTGCCGAGCGTTCAATGGCGGTAAATTCGATATTATGCATGCGCAGTACACGGCCAATAATCTGACCGACGCGGCCAAAGCCTGCAATAATGACCTGATGTTCATGATCGGGAATGGTATCATATTCGCGGCTCGGCTTGCTCTTGGCAAATAGCGGCTCACCCACTTTTTCTAATAACAAAAATGCCAGAGGTGTTAGCGCCATCGAGATGGTAACGACTAAGTTAAGAGTATTGGCAAGTTCGGGACGCAAGACATTTTGGGCAGTAGCGACACTGAACAAGACGAAGGCAAACTCACCACCTTGGGCTAGGGTCACACCCAATCGGATACTGGTAGGCCAGCGATTGCCTGATACTTTGGCAATACCTGCAATCACTGCAAACTTGATAAACATCAAGGCGAGGGCACAGCCAATAATAAAGATGGGCTCTGCCAAAATGAGTTTGACGTCGGTAAGCATACCGACCGACATAAAGAATAGACCTAATAGCAACCCTTTAAAAGGTTCGATACTGGCTTCTAATTCGTGGCGATATTCGGAATCTGCTAACAATACACCTGTCAAAAATGCACCTAATGCCATTGATAGACCGATTTGACCCATCAAGATAGATACGCCCATCACGATAAATAGCGCGACCGCTGTCAGTAGTTCTGACGCACCACTGGAAGCCACAAATTTAAAGAAGGGTCGAACCACGTAACGGCTGGCAAAAATCAGACCGGCAAAGACAGCAAATACCTTACCAAAATAAATTAAATCGTAGCTTTGCTCACGCACCCCTGATAAGAACGGAATGACTGCTAATAATGGAATGACCGCAATATCTTGGAATAATAAGATAGTAAAAGCTTCTCGACCATGGGTGCTCGAAAGCTGCTGTTTTTCAGTCAGTATCTGTAGTACAAATGCGGTAGAAGATAGGGCTAAACCAAAACCAACAATAAAGGCGGTATCTAGTTGTAAGGAGAAAAACTGATGTAATAGCCACATCAGTAGCGTACCAGTCAAACCGACCTGCAAACCGCCCAATACAAATATAGAGCGGCGCAATGCCCAAAGCCGCGAAGGCTGGAGTTCAAGCCCGATAATAAACAGCAGCATGACCACGCCAAACTCTGAAAAGTGCAATAGACTTTCAGCGTCGCCTGCCACATCCAAGCCACTTGGGCCCAATATGAGTCCAGTGATGAGATAGCCTAAAACCGTTGCAATGCCGAAGCGTTTACCGAGAGGGACAAAGAGCAATGCTGCTCCCAAAAAGATAGTGGCTTGCAACATGAGATTTGGTGAGCCGGCGGCGGCAGCAAACATCTGGGCTCCTTAAAAATTTGAATAAAATATACAATATAAAATCAACGTGACTAAAATCAGTATGACTAAAACGATATCGCGCTAGTATCTATTATTTTTTGCGATAAATTTTCCACACACCATTGTCTGCGAGCGGATTATTATAAGCATCGTTGCGGCGTTTGCGCGGTGTCTGGCGACTATCTACAATCTTAAAGTCAGGCAGGGCATGTACAATCAGACCCGTACGATAAAAGCGTACCCGCTCAGGCTCTAGCATCTCGCCCTTACTATCACGACAAAAAACATAAGCACGCAGATCGATAAATTCACGATGCGCTACCAGTCGCGCTTCCTCGTCATTCTCTAGCACCGCTGTCATGCGCTCAATTTCATCATCCGTATATTGACCACATTTATCAGTCAGGGCGCCTACTGATCCAAAGCTTTTAGATTCTTTAGCACGTGTCTTAGTTAAATGTAGGCGCTGAACATGATAAATGAATTGCGGTATTTCAAGGCTGGCAGGGAGCGGTAGATAGTCAGGTGGCATATTGGCCGCTGGATAAAAATCCTTTGCACGCTCAAGCAGATTTTGCCAACGTTGCTGATAGGTTTGGACCTCGGCTAAGTTGCCTTCGTAGATAGGCATATCACGGATTTGTCGCAAAATATCAGGTGGAAACTGTTCATTACGAAAATTTGCAATGTCTTCTTGCAGCGTTGATAACAAAACTTTGGCGTGTTTTTTGCCATCTTTTGATGCAGGATCATCGATATAGTCTGGGGCGACAAAGGGTGCTGAGCGTCTAGACATAGTGTTATATCATCAATAGATAGAGTGAAAATACCAAAAAGTATGATTATAAAAATTAACTGGGGTGCTAAACAAAACTTTATAATAGTTATTATAACCACATAAGCCGATTCGGACTTAATTTTTTTAAGTTGAATAAAACAAAAGTTTGTCGCAAATCATGACTGCTTTAATGTGATCTAGATTCTAGTTCTAATTCCACGTAACTTTTAGTATGAGCCAGTAACAGATGCCTATACTTGTATTTTCTAGGTCGTGTTTCAAGTTACTGACTCCTTCATTCAATCACTTAGCTGAAAATGTATCGTTAATGGTTATGACCAATATGATTATTACCATCAGGTGGCTGTCCCGAAATATCACAGACCAATGCATCGCTATGTGCGATATTCTGCGGGTGAGACGAGCTTTCGACCTGAATAGTAGCATGATGAATACCAAGCTCTAGCAGTCTTTGCTCGAGACTGGAAATTAGAATATTTGATTCATGGATACTCATTTCACCATCGACCACCACGTGACAAGAGAGTGCATTGAGACCGCTAGTAATACTCCAAACATGTAGATCATGTACTTTTTGTACTTGAGAGTCTTCGAGTAATTTTTGCTCTACATCGACTAGCGATATATTGGCAGGCGTCCCTTCCATCAATATATGCACAGAATCACGTACAACGCGGTAGCCACTGATTAAAATAAGTACGGCAACGATTACTGATGCCACTGCATCAGCCCATACCCAACCAAAACCCATCATGAGTAGCGCAGCGATAATCGCAGCTACTGACCCTAATAAATCGCTCAATACATGTAAATAAGCGCTTTGCATATTGAGGTTAACTGGTTCTGCATTATTAGGTTTCTGCTCTGCGATTTGGGCATCATCCGTACCATGACCATGACCATGACTATGACTAGGATTATGGCCGTGTGACTCGCCACCTTGACTACCTCGGTGCATTAGCCAAGCGACCAGAATATTGATCAGCATACCGATAGTCGCCACGATAAGCATGCCTTGGGTCGCAATTTCTGGCGGTGAGTTAAAGCGTTTGATCGCTTCATAAAAAATCATCAAAGCAATTATGACAAGTGTCGCGCCATTTACCGTAGCGACTAATATCTCAAAACGCTTGTATCCGAAGGTTTTCTGGTGAGTGGCCGCTTTTTCGCCGATTTTAAATGCGACCAAAGTGGCGCAAAGCGCTATCGCATCGCTTAACATATGCCCTGCATCAGATAGCAAGGCCAAACTACCGGTAAGCCAACCACCAATGGCTTCGATAAACATATAACCAGTAATGATAATAAAGCTGAACAACAAGGTACGCTGATAGCCCTTGGGGTCTCGTGCTGTGGTTGTCTGTTCTAGATGCTTATCACGATCGTGATGGCCTTGGTTTTCCTGAGTGTAGTTATTTTCTTCATCTTCGCGAACGTACTTAGGCACATCCTTATTATCATGCTGTTGGCTATGATTGTGCTCGTCAGAGTTTGGATTATTTGGATTCATAATAATACTCAAATTCGCTGATAGTTGCGTTCGATAGATGGTGCTTACTGATAAGTGACGTCTACTAATAAGTGATGCTTGCTATGACTATGGACAGAGAGAGTAGGCGTAGAGCCTTTTCCGCATACCATTTGATGGTTATAAATTTAACATAGCCAAGCATGAGAAGCTGTAACGACGAAGTAAACATGATAAGGAGATGAGTAGAAAGATATACACCCATTTGTTGAGAACTGAGTAAGAACTACCAACCGACAGGATCAATATCCAAAGTGAGCTTAAGGTATTTAGCGCTTGGTAGGGCAAGCACTGGCTGCCACCACTGTCCCAACACATGGTGCAATTGACGACGGTCTTTAGCCAGTAGCAAAAGCTGTGCATGGTAGCGGCTGTTCTTTTTACTCATGGGCGCATCAATAGGACCGAGAACAGCGAGGTTATGAGCATTCGGCAAATGCGCAATAGCATCCTTGAGTGCTTGAGTGGTAGCTGCTAATGTTTTGCCTTCGCAGCGTATCAATGCCGCATGTCGATGAGGAGGCAAGCCCATCATTTGACGCTCTTGCAGTAGCTCGCGTGCAAATGACAAGTAGCCGTCTTTGACCAGTTTCAATAGTAATTCGTTATCAGGTTGCAACGTTTGAATCAATACGCGACCAGCTTTGTCACCTCGACCAGCACGGCCAGCTACCTGAATCATGAGCTGTGCGGTATGTTCTGGTGAGCGGAAATCTGCTGATAAAAATCCGCGATCGGCATTGGGCAAGCAAACCAGCGTGACATTGGGAAAGTGATGACCTTTGGCAACCATCTGTGTACCGACCAATATAGCCGGGTTACCTCTATTGATTTGCTCGTAAATGTTTTCCCAGCTGTCTTTGCGTCTTGTGGTATCACGGTCTATCTGAATAATCGGATAGAGCTCTTTGCTAGTTTGAGGATTAGCAAAGATTGCGTGTAGATTTTCACTGAGCCTTGTCGTTCCCATGCCTTTTGCATCTAGGTTTTGACTGCCACAATCAGGGCATACGGTAGGGATATAGGCTTGCCAATCGCAATGATGGCATTTCAAATAAGAGTTGCTTGAATAACTGTTTCGTTGGGATTGGCTATTATAGTGGACGGTCAGATGAGCGTCACAGCGCGGACAATCTGCTTGCCAGCCACAAGCCTCGCACAATAGAACAGGCGCATAGCCACGACGGTTCAAAAATATTAGTACTTGATCACCAGCTTCTAGCGTTTGCCGTATCGCCCCGATCATGGCATCCGTCAGCCCTGTATCATAGCGCGCACCGTCATCTTGGGCTTGTTGATGGGTGCTTTGCAAGCGAGCATCGATCAGTTGCATGGTTGCAGGCTTGGCATTACCTGGACGAGTAAGCAGTTGGTATTCTGCTAGTTTGCCATCATCGACCAGTTTTAAATGCTCAAGAGAAGGCGTTGCAGTACCAAGTATCACTGGGATTTTGTATTGCAAACCTCGATAGAGAGCGACATCAGCGGCATGATAACGTAATGTGTCTTGCTGCTTGTACGAGCCATCATGCGCCTCATCAACGACAATCAAGCCTAAGTCTGCAAAGGGGTATAGCACAGCCGAACGTGTACCGATTACGATTTGTGTATGACCCGTACGGCAGTCTTGCCAACCTTGTAAGCGATGAGTATTGGTCATGCCAGAGTGTAATAGCACAATATGGGCGGCAAACCGACTGGCAAATCTTGCCCGTGTTTGCGGTGTGAGACCAATCTCTGGTACTAAAATAAGAACCTGTTTACCAGCTTCTAGTACAGCTTGCATCGCTTGCAGATAGACCTCGGTTTTACCACTACCAGTAATGCCGTTGAGCAGAAAACCAGTATAAGTATCTGATTCGTGTGCAGCAATGATAGCGTCGACAGCAAGTTTCTGCTCATCATTGAGATCAAGTGGCATTTTTGCCAGTTTGACTGGAGTAGGTGCTTGTTTTGGCTGAATATAGCGCTCGACTAACCCTTTATCTTCTAGCGTCTTTAAAAATGCTCGTTGCATACCTTCTAGTAGCAATACATCTTCACTTGCGCCGTGCTGACCATGTAGCTTTAGCATATCGAACTGCTGCTTTTGTTTCTTGGCATTGGCTCGAAAATCATCATCAGTGATATGAGGCAAAATCCGCCAATGGGTAATCAGCAAGTCTAATGGTTTGCCTTGACGGACAAGGCTTGGCAGGATAACTGCTAACACGTCTCCAAGCGGATAGTGGTAATAGCGCGCTAACCAGTAGGCAAGCTTGAGCATGTCCGAGTCCAAAATAGGCTCAGCATCTAGACATTTATTAATGGGTTTAATTTTATTAACAGGTACGCTGCTATCGTCTTGTGAAATATGAGCAATCACAATACCAATCAGAGTCTGACGACCGAATGAAACCTCAACACGGCTGCCAATTTGCGGTATCGCACTGTCTGGCAAAGCAAGCATATCAGCTGGTAGGCTATAGTCAAACACCCGATAAAGGGGAACGGGCAGAGCAACTTGTACCAACATAAACGGCTTCGCAGTCTTATTAGGTGAATATGAGATCAGAATAATAGAACGGAGACCAATAAGCTTAGCATGATGCTAAGCTTATGGTGATATGACTTATAGGCTGTTGCTAAAACTAGCATTTAATAATGAGCGCTTAACAATTAGCACCTAATATTAAGCATTCAATATTGTCTTATTCGATATAAAGAATAGACTCAATTTCTACCACGCCACCTTTAGGTAGAGCAGCTACTTGAACGGCAGCACGGGCAGGGTATGGCTCGCTTAGATTGGCGACAAACACTTCGTTCAAGACAGCAAAATCACTTAAATCCGTCAAAGATACATTGAATTTGACCACGTCATTTAGACTGCCACCAGCTGCCTCACAGATAGCTTTGATGTTTTCAAATACTTGCTCAGCTTGTGCTTTAAAACCTTCTCTTAGCTCCATCGTGTCAGGATCAAAACCAAGCTGACCTGAGATATAAACAGTATTGCCGACTTTTACAGCTTGTGAATAAGTGCCGACCGCTGCAGGTGCTTTATCAGTTTGGATGGTTTGACGAGTCATGGGATGTCCCTTTTATATTTTATGTGATTGATTCATTGCTACTAGAATAGTAGTTCTATTTTAGCTATTTGCATCACGACTATAGCAGTGATGCAAATCAGCAAATGCGCTTATTATAATTGATATAACCGTATAATGTTAGGGAAACCTAGCAGCGAACGTAGTTCACGGATACCCTGTGCTAAGTGGTTGCGACTACGTACCACGATATGAATGATGGTATCCGTATTGCGAACATCAACGGTTTCCACACCCATATTGAGCTGGCGTAAGTGATAGATAACTTCACTGATTTGCTCGTCACTAAGCGCAATAGAGAGCTTTAAGTAAGCAGGAAAACGAATCTTGCCGCTGTTTTTTAGATCGTGCTCACCGATGTCGCCTTGTTTGACCGCATTGTCATTGCGCCAACGCAATTGGATCACCTGATAAGGATTGTCCTTACGGATATCGTCCAGTGAGAAACATTTATGACGATGAACGACCAAACCATGACGTGATAGATGCCCTACGATAGGGTCGCCATATATCGGATGACAGCAATTGGCAAAATCAAGCTCAACGCCAGCAGCATTTGCAATCAGCTGTTGCGGCTGGGTCATGTCATCGCTATGTACTTTTGCCTGTAGGTCGCTCAGCTCATCGCTAAATAAACGTGTCACGACTAGCTGAGGAAGTAGCGTACCTGAGCTTATTTGTTCAAATAACGCATCTTTTTCAGTTAGGCCGCGCCATTCAGTCAGGTCTTTCCAGTCAGCATCTGTCAAATCATCAAAACTTTTCTGATGCGTTCGGAGTGCACGATCTAATGCTTGCCTGCCATGGTGTTGTTTGTCAGCGACAGATAAATCTTTAAACCAACGTAAAATCTCTTCACGAGCTTTGTTAGTCACTACAAATCCTAACCACTCCGCTTTTGGTTCTGAATGACTGTTTACTTCTATCTCAACGGATTGTCCGTTTTTTACCACAGTGCCAAGTTTTGCAGCTTTGCCATCGATATTTGCACCAACGGCAACGTTACCAATCATAGGACCGACCGCGTAGGCAAAATCTAGCGCGGTTGCACCTTGCGGAAGCTCGTAAGCACGCCCTTGAGGACTGTAACAAATGATTTTACTAGAATGCAGGTAATCCATCAGCTCATTAATAGTAGAGACTGCCGCTGAGAAATCAGGACTATTTTCATTCAGATTGTCTTCATCAACCAAATCTTTCATGTTGCGCAATGATGCTTGGATGACCGATTGACTCACATCAGATGCATGCTCTGCCCCGATGACACCAAGTCTTGCAGCGCTCTGCATTTGCTTGGTCAATATAGTGACTTTTACCACGTCATTGTCACGCTCATAGATGAGGGTGAGGGACTGGTTACCACCTGGCAGCGGACGACGAATATTATCCGCAATATGGGTATCATCAATCTGATATTTTTTGATTAAGTAATAGGCCAGCTTGTCGCAGGCTTCGATATTGTCGAGGACGATTTCAAACGCGTAGTGACGCAGTAGCGCATTAATCTCACCGCGATTGCGGAAAAACTGACGATATATGACCACGCGATTGTCTAAGACTTTGACCAGACCATTAAGATCCAAGTTATTTAGCACGATACTCAAATAACGATGAATGGACTCTCTTTGAAAGTTACGTCCAAGCCCATGCTGTAGCAGTTTATCGGACAGCTTGTTGTACATATCGGAGTCTAAATTTCGATAACACAATACTTCGATATAGTCAGCAATATCATTCAGACCCATTAATCGGGCAAATGGCACATAAAAATCTAAGGTTTCTTGAGCTGTAGTGCGCTGCTTCTCGGGACGTACTGCGTCAAGCGTAGACATATTATGTAGACGGTCAGCAAGCTTGATAATGAGTACACGCGGGTCAGCAAGGGTGGCGGTCAGAATTTTATGAAAGGTGGCCGCTTTATTTTGCTGCTTGTTATGTGAAGAGGACTTTAGCTTGGTCACACCATCGACCAGTCTTGATACAATTTCGCCATAACGCTGCTTGATTTGCTCATCACTGACCTCGGTGTCTTCGACCGTATCATGCAGGATTGCTGCAATGATGGTATCTCGATCTAAGCGAAAGCCCGCTAGTATCTCAGCGACAGCGATTGGATGCGTGATATAAGGTTCCCCTGATTTGCGCTTGTCTTTAATGTGCGCAATATCTCCGAACTCACAAGCATCAACAATATCACGGCGCTCAGCAGCAGTGAGATAACCTACCGAACGTAGTAAGTTATATTGAGCATCATCGACGAGGTGATGACTGAGTTTGGGTAGGGTTTGACTCATAAAATGATGATCCTATTTTCCATGACCTACTTGTTGGGCCACTTACCGAAGCAAATGGAGGCTAAATAATGACCTACCATACAAAACTTAAGGATGAGTACGCCATTCTCTAATTAATCGCAAATCGCTTTCAATGTCAACTGATAAGCGTGGGGGCGATGAAAAAACTTCACTCAGTGGTCTATTTTAGGGATAAATGGTGACCAAAATAGCCAATACATTATTATTACAACCAAAAAACCACAGCCTATGCTGTGGTCTCTATAGTTGATCAAGATGTGTATTTAATTTATAAAAACACGATTGGCTTTATAAAATACATCTTATCAAAACAGCTTATTAGAAGCTGTGGTCGCCTGACAATGCTAAATCTAATGAGCTAGTAGCAAAATTATGCTCTGGCTGATTTAGGATATCGCGTGTGATTTTGCCAGCGGCAATTTCACGTAGTGCCAATACTGTAGGCTTGTCGTTATCAACGTCAACCAACGGCTCGGCAATACCTTTGGCCAATTGACGGGCGCGTTTGCTTGCGACCAAAATTAGCTCAAAGCGATTATCAACATTATCCAAACAATCTTCAATCGTCACTCGTGCCATAAATAGCTACCTCGGTTGTTTTTATTAGTAACGGACCTTGCCCGCCACTCAATAAAAATAATATCAAAAATATAAAGGGGGATAGCTAAATATTATAGCATTTTTTGCCAAGTCGCGTAGTTGCTTTTTATATCTACTTACGAGATTAGCTGCTTGTGCGTAGTTTACTCTTCTACCTGAGTGTTTAGCAAGTTGCTAATCGTACGATGATAGCGCTGCTGCTGACGACCAAGTGTCTGCCTGTCGGCCACGATAATGGCTTTTAGCTCAGCTAAGGCTACATCAAAATTATCATTGATCACTACATAGTCAGCATTCACGTATTGTGCCATTTCGGTGACCGCGCCAGCTAGACGGCGCTCTATAACTTCTACAGAATCCTGCGCGCGGGTTGAGAGACGTTGACGTAATGTCGCAATGCTAGGTGGTAGAATAAAAACCATAATGGCATCGGGAAAGATATTTCTGATTTGCGTCGCGCCTTGCCAGTCAATCTCCAAAATAACGTCGATACCCGCCGCTAGCTGGGTACGGACACTTTCCTCTGACGTGCCATAATAATTACCAAATACTTCAGCATGCTCTAGAAATAGACCCGCATTGATACCATTGGTAAAACTATCAGTATCCGTGAAATGATAGTGCTGACCATCAATCTCGCCTGGACGCGGTGCGCGAGTGGTGTGAGAGACGCTGACAGTCAAGTCATTGGTGGTAGCAAGCAATTGCTTAACCAGTGAGGTCTTGCCAGTACCTGAAGCGGCGGTAACAATGAATAATGAACCTGTCATACAATTTATCCTAATAGAAAGTGTCTTAGTAACTTGTAAAATGTATCGTAATAAATGCGTGTTGATAAAAAGTTAAGCAGTGCCTCAGTCAAAAACAAAGACTGGAAAAAATAAAAAACGCCATCATGTATGGCGATAGAAATTATAATAGATGCATTATTATAAACTGCTTTTATACAAGTTAAAGCTGGTTTTGCAATATGTTATAAGCATGCTGAGATTTGCCTATAAAATATTGCTATGAGTAGACAGCTATTTTAGAGAGCGACAAAAGCAAATTATGCTAAAGTAGAGCATTGATTTCGCCGCAACTTTTGAATAAAGAATTCAAAAATACGTTTTAACTATAAATTATCCAATGATAGGCCTTTTTATGCAAATTTATCTTGCCAATCCCCGTGGATTTTGTGCTGGCGTGGACCGTGCAATTGCGATTGTTAATGAAGCATTGACACGTTTCGAGCCGCCCATTTATGTCCGTCATGAAGTTGTGCATAATAAGTTTGTGGTGTCAGACTTGGCCAATCGTGGTGCGGTGTTCGTTGAAGAGCTTCATGAAGTACCAGACGGCTCTATCGTTATTTTCTCCGCTCATGGGGTCTCCAAAGCAGTTGAAGATGAGGCTGAGCGCCGAGATTTGACAGTGTTTGATGCAACATGCCCGTTGGTGACTAAAGTACATATCGAAGTGGCAAAGTTTGCGCAAGATGGGATGGATGCGGTGTTGATAGGACATGCAGGACACCCAGAAGTCGAAGGCACTATGGGGCGTTTCAATCGTCGCCATGGTGGGCAGATTCATCTGGTCGAAGATGAAGGTGATGTGGCCGCATTGACTGTACAAGACGCCGAACGCTTGGCATTTGTGACTCAGACAACTTTGTCGATGGATGATACTGCGCGCGTCATCGATGCACTGCGTGAAAAATTTCCTAGTATCCAAGGTCCTCGCAAAGACGACATTTGCTATGCCACTCAAAACCGCCAAGATGCGGTCAAAGATTTGGCCAGTCGCTGTGAAGTGGTCTTGGTAGTTGGTTCGCCAAACTCGTCAAACTCCAATCGTTTGCGTGAGCTGGCTGAGCGTATGAATTGCCGAGCTTATCTCATCGATAATGCCAATGAGATGGATAAGCGTTGGTTAGATGGCGTGCAGAGTATAGGCGTGACCGCTGGTGCATCCGCTCCCGAAGTGTTGATCCAAGAAGTATTGCAACAGCTGCAAGACTGGGGTGGCGATCTACCTAGTGAACTATCTGGTATTGAAGAAAATGTAACGTTTAGTCTGCCGAAAGCGTTGCGGATACCTGTTACTCAGGTTGGTAAGTAACTAATATTCGTGTTTGTATTTATATTTGTATGAACCATCATTGATATGGATAAGGTCGCATGAAAGAACCAAAAGCCAGATTTGTATTGGCAGAGGCCACGCTCGCTGAAGTCAACAAGCAACTAAAACTCAATATGCTAGTGATGGCAGCAGTAGTTTTTGTATTGTTTATGAATATCATGAAGTTTATGGCAGAAAAAAGCTTTTTCTACGCGATGCTCGCAGTAGTCATGATTTTTTTATTGTTTTTCTTACAAAAAGCTCGCCGTATTCTCACGCTAAGAAAACAAGAGCTTATCCATAAATAGAAAGTACAAGCATAAATAAAAAATACAGATGAAAGTGCTAAATATAGGATAGCTATGACTGCTTATTACAAATTTATTAAACGAGAGCTACAAGAAGACGGTGTCAGTGTGGCGCATTATCAGCCAACCAAGCATGCTCAAGGTGCTTGGAATGAGCATGAGCAGCACATGGCGCCAGCAACAGGCCTACTGACAGCTGAGATCAATAGCTTTGCGCCGCAGCCTAATACCCGTATCGCACGTGTGAGCCTTGATATCTTGGGGTTAATACCGCTTGACGATTTTACTATTACTACGCGCTGTATCCGACCGGGCAAGACTATTGAGCTGGTCGAAGCGGTCATGAGTAGCCGTGGCCGCGATGCTATCATTGCAAGAGCATGGCGACTTATTACTCAAGATACCAGTGAGATTGCTGGACTTGAAGATCAACCAGCAAAATACAAACCTGAAGAACTACCAGTTTGGGAAGGTATGAAAGGCTGGCCGGGCGGCTTTATCGAAAGCGTACGTCTAGTAGCGACAGAAGACCGTCGTGCTGGTCGCGGTATGGTATGGATTACCAATGATCTCGACATGATTGAAGGCGAGCCGACTGATGACTTGGTGCATCTGTTAGGTATGGTCGATACTGCCAATGGTGTTGTACCAAGATTGGGTCTTGGTTTATCTAAGTTAGAATGGATGTTTCCCAATACTGATTTGCAAATCCATATGCATCGTTCGCCAAAAGGTCGCTGGCTCGGTATTGAGGCTGTACAACAATATGGCGACGACGGTATCGGACTAACAAGTGCGGTATTGCACGATATACATGGGCCTTTTGGTCGTAGTGAGCAAATTCTTACTATTCGTCCGATGCCACGTTAAAAGGCTAAGAGTCAGTCATTTTATAGTTTTGAAAAATGAAATGATACGTTGTAATCAATTAATTATACAAATGATATAGAAATGGTTTTAATAGTAGCTAACAAGACAATATTACTAAAAAGATAATATTACTAACAAGCCGATGTTAATCGACATAGAGGTTACTATGAAAACCCATACTCAATTTTCAAAAAAGCTGACGACTCTCTGGGATATATTGATAGAAGCATATTCAGAATAGTTGCTGTTGTTTGCGCTTTGATTGCTATATCAGAAAATGACTGAGCAAATAAATAACTGATACCAGAACACCGCCTTGGTAAACAAGCGCGGTGTTTTTTAGTGAATAGGGCTTTTGAGCTTGAATTTTTTCTCAATGCCCCTATTAGTATAGACAGTTTAACGGTATTGCATACGGCAGGTTCTCTAACATTATGAGAGCGGCTTTAGTGAGTATATCGTTATCTGATAATAGGTCTTTCATAGAATTTAAAGGAGTTTTTATGAGTGAAGCAACTCAAGCTGAAGGTCTGAATCCAGAATTAAAAAAACATACGTTTGAAGCGGAAGTGGCGCAGTTGCTGCATTTGGTCACGCATTCACTATATTCTAACGCTGATATTTTTGTCCGCGAGTTGGTATCTAATGCGTCGGATGCTTGTGATAAGTTGCGTTTTGAAGGCACAAATGATGATAGCCTTTATGAAGATGATGGCGAATTAAAAATCCGCATCGCTGTCGATGAAGCCGCCAAAACTATTACCTTTACCGACAATGGTATTGGTATGAACGAAGCCGATGCAATCGAAAACTTAGGTACGATTGCTAAATCAGGCACCAAAGCATTTTTGGATAAATTGTCTGAATCACAAAAACAAGATGGTCAATTGATTGGTCAATTCGGTGTTGGTTTTTACTCAGGTTTTATTGTGGCCGATACCATCAGTGTTGAATCACGTAAAGCGGGCGAGACTGCGGATAAAGGCGTGCGCTGGGTATCAGATGGTACTGGTAGCTTTACTGTTGAGCCTATTACCAAAGACACGCGCGGTACAGCGATTACTTTGCATCTAAAAGAAGAATATAGCGAGGGCGAAGATAACTACTTAGATCGCAGCAAAATCAAGCGCTTGGTTAATAAATACTCTGACCATATCAGTTTGCCGATTCAGATGCGTAAAGAGATCTGGCAAGAAGATGTAAAAGAAGACGAGAACGACGACACGCCTGCTGGTGGCCAGATGGTACTCACTGATGAGTGGGAAACAATCAACAAAGCCAGTGCACTGTGGACTCGCTCAAGCTCTGAAATTGAAGATGATGAGTATGTTGATTTTTATAAGAATATCTCTTATGACATGGATGCGCCGCTTACTTGGACGCATAACCGTGTAGAGGGTCGCGTACAGTATACGCAGCTATTATATATCCCTAAAAAAGCGCCAGTTGATCTATACACTCGTGAGCAGCAGCATGGTCTAAAGCTTTATGTGAAGCGCGTCTTTATCATGGACGAAGCTGAGCAATTGCTACCGATGTATTTGCGTTTTGTGAAAGGTGTGATTGATTCAGCAGACTTGCCATTAAACGTGAGCCGTGAGCTACTACAAGAGTCACGTGATGTAAAATCTATCCGTGATGGTAACGCTCGCCGTATCTTAACCTTACTCGCAAGCCTTGCGAATAGCGAAGACAGTGACAAGCAAGAGAAATTTGCCCAATTCTATGCAGAGTTCGGTGATGTCATCAAAGAAGGTTTAGGCGAAGACGCAGGCAATCAAGAACGTATTGCCAAGTTATTGCGTTATGCCACCAGCACCCAAGACGGTTTGGTAACAAGCTTCGAAGATTATAAAGGCCGTATGAAAGATGGCCAAAAAGCCATCTACTACCTCACCGCTGATAACCTAGCCGCTGCGAAAAACAGCCCGCAACTTGAGCTATTCAAGAAAAAAGGCATCGAAGTTATCTTGATGACCAGTCGTGTTGATGAATGGGCAATGAACTTCTTGACCTCATTCGATGAGACACCGCTGCAAAACATCGCGAAAGGCGCAGTAGATTTAGGCGACTTGCAAGATGAAGCAGAAAAAGCAGAAGCAGAGAAAGCACAAGAAACGCTAAAGCCAGTAGTTGATAAGCTAAAAGCTGCGTTGGGCGAACGTGCTAAAGACGTCAAAGTATCGACGCGTTTAGTCGATAGTCCAGCTTGCTTGGTTGTAGGTGAAGGTGAGTTATCGCCACAAATGATTCAGATGCTACAGCAAATGGGTCAGGACGTACCAGCAAGTAAGCCAACGCTAGAAGTAAACCCTGATCATCCACTCATCAAGAAGCTTGAGAGTAGTGAGCAATTCGATGATTTGGCACAAGTGATCTTTGATCAAGCATTATTGGCAGATGGCGGTCAGCTAGACGATCCAGCCGCTTACCTAAAGCGCGTCAATGAGCTATTGATGAGATAATGTTTAGTAATGAGTAAAAAAGGGAGGCTTTATATAAGAGGCCTCCTTTTTTATTTGAATTTTTGGCAAAATTTGAGTGAATTTTACAAATCAGCCTTATCCTCTTAACCGACAATCCGTTACAATCGCGATAGATTAGCGAGCTAAAATATTAAGCAGTGCTGGTCATCTTCTATAATCACTCCATCGTGAATTCAATATAAATCGATGTCTGCACGCTGTACAAAAAATCGTCAATTGATTGCACCGCGCGGCTGTTACATTAAGATAATTATCATTGAGTCATTTTATTTTTCTCGACTGGCTAGAGGTCTAAGTCTTTGTCACTTACGTCGTTAAAAACCGTCTCGCTTCAGCGTTTTTCGCTCAATTTCGCTGCCAATATTATTGCAACCTTGTGGATGCTAGTGGGCTCAACACGGGCTTTTTCTTGGGTTAAACCCACTTTTGTACAGTTTGCTGTATTTGCACTATTGGCGCTTGGTAGTAATGTCTTATTTTCATGGTTAGCTGCTGAAAGCGGCAGCATATTTAATGAGCAAGGATTGGTCAGTTATTTGATCTGGCCGATGATTATTTTGCTTGGTGGCATCATTTTGGCTCGGCGAGCGAGCAACCAAGCATTGGTATTTGTACCAGTAGTATTGTGGTTGGTCGCTGATACATTATCAGCCCTATTGCAGAGCTTAGTGCAGTTTTTTGGTAGCTATGGTTGGTTGCCAGATTGGAGTTATTCGTTCTTACCAGTACTGTTTTTAGTATTGTTCTTATGGCAGACGCTAGCGTTACTTTGGATTTTTTCCCGACGTCTGCGTATACCATGGTGGGAGCGAATCATTGTATTGGTCGGCGCGGTAGCGTTGCTGACTATCTGGCAGCGTAATGTCGCTGATCAGCCAATTTTTAAGCAAATACCTGTAGAGCCTGTACTAGAAGAGGCGGCACTGTATCAGCAGCCACGTTTATTACAGCAAGCATTGGATAGTATAGACCCGAGTATCGATGGCAAAACCGACTGGTACTTTATGGGAGTCGCAGGATTCTCTGATCAAAACGTCTTTCGCTCTGAGATTAATAAAGTGCGCGAGCTGTTTGATGTGCGCTTTGGTACCAGCGGGCATTCACTATCGCTGATTAATAATACTTATAGCTGGCTAGATGAGCCAATCGCTACTAAGACCAGCATTTTGCGCGGCCTAAAGAAAATCGGTCAGCAGATGAATGCTGATGAAGATGTGTTGTTCCTGACGTTGTCTTCACATGGTAATCAGGATATCGTCCAGTTGGCAAATCCGCCGCTTGCGATGGATAATTTAGATGCCACCTGGTTGCGTGAGGCGCTAGACGCATCTGGTATCCGCTGGCGTGTGATCGTGGTGTCTGCCTGCTACTCAGGTTCGTTTATTGACGAATTGGCATCGCCAACCACGGTAGTGATTACTGCATCAGCTGCTGACAAAGCATCGTTTGGCTGCACCAACACAGCTGAGATGACCTATTTTGGCCAAGCGTTTTTTGCTGAAAGCCTACGAGGGAATACCAGTTTTGAGTCGGCTTTTAAGGATGCCAGTATACGGGTCAATGAGCGTGAGAGCGCAATGGGCTTTGAGCCATCAGAGCCGCAAATGGTCATTGGTAGCTTAATGGAGACGGCATTGCCTGCGTTTGAGCAAGTATTGTTTGATAAGGCGCGCCCATCAGTTGCTAGTATTACAAATAATGCAGCTTCTACAACGGTTAATATTTTACCTGACAGCGCTACTAATCTGTCGGTAGACGAAGTAGAGATAGCCACTGAATAAATACAAAATATGATTTAGCATTTATTAAAAAATATCGTCATTGGTTCTATTTTGAATAAAAGGATATCACTCATGCAAAATTCCTATAGTCATAGTTTATCTACCAATAAGCAGCTTACCCAAAAAAGCGTGAATCGCTGTTTTAATGGTGAGCAGCATTATTATAGTCACGAGTCGACATCTACCAAAACCTCTATGACGTTTAGTATTTATCTACCTGATGAAGCCTTGGCTGGACGACGTTGTCCTGCGATATTGTACCTATCAGGTTTGACGTGTAATGCCGATAATGTCACCCATAAGGCGCATTTTCAGCAAAAATGTAGCGAGCTTGGTATGATACTTATCGCACCTGATACTTCGCCTAGAAGTAGTGAAGACAGCGATGTACCAAATGACGATCGCTATTTTGTCGGTCAAGGTGCAAGCTATTATGTTGACGCGACCCAAGCGCCGTGGTCAGACAATTTTAATATGCAAAGCTATATTGTCGATGAGTTATATGACTTACTACGTTCAGAGTTTCCTATTCACAGCATCGGTGTCACAGGACACTCAATGGGTGGTCATGGTGCGCTGTTGCTAGGATTCAAGTTCCCAAGTAAGTTTGTCAGCGTATCGGCTTTATCGCCAGTATGTGCGGCAAGTGAGTCTGCATGGGGGCAAGCCGCTTACACAGAGTACTTCGGTGATGATAAGTCTCTATGGGCACAAGCCGATGCTTCACAGATGATTGAAAAGGTCGGTCAGCAGTATTCGAGCATTTTGGTTGATCAAGGCGCAGCTGATAATTTTTTAGCAGAAGGCCAGCTACAGACCTCTAAACTACAAGACGCTTGTGTAAAAGCCGAACAGCCCTTAACATTACGCTATCAAGCGGGGCATGACCACAGCTATTATTTTATCCAAACAGTGATTAATGATCATATCGAACATCATTGGCATATGGCTCAAATGAGCTAAAATATCTTTCAGATGACCGTAATACATTTTTCGCTATCCCATTCATGCTCAACAGGTGATTTTTATGGCAAGTTATCAAGATTTGACAGCTTCTAATTCAAAGAATAAGTCAGCAGATACGAGCTCTACAAAAGCGACTATGCAAGCTGATATGGATGCTGCTCTACAAAAGAAACAACGTAACATTGATTATAGTGATGAAGTGTCTCAAGTTAAGTCAGACGAACTGATTGTAAAAACCGTCAACGACGCTGGCGATAGAGTACTTGATGATGTGCAAATATCTCGTGTGATAGAGATGGCATGGGAAGATAGAACGCCATTTGGTGCTATAGAGCATAGCTATGGTCTCGATGAGACTGGGGTCATCAAACTCATGCGCCAAGAGCTAAAGCCGTCGTCTTTTCGCTTATGGCGTCAGAGAGTGAGCAATCGTGCTACCAAACATGAGGCAAAGCGCTCCTTTGAAGTTGGCCGTGCTTATTGCAAAACCCAATACAAGCAGCGTTAAATAATTAAGTATTTAACATCAGTACATAAAGGGCTTGCAGTATAGGTGAGCCGATTAGAATTTCCTTTTTAATTTATCAATATCTTATATAAACGTGAATTAGGTAGCTCAATTATGAACAGTCCTGCTAAACCTTATCTTATTGCACCGTCGATACTCTCAGCTGATTTCGCGCGGTTGGGCGAAGAAGTGGAGAAGGTACTAGAGTCGGGTGCCGATGTGATTCATTTTGATGTAATGGATAACCATTACGTACCCAATTTGACGTTTGGTAGCATGATTTGTAAGGCATTGCGTGACTATGGTGTTGAAGCGCCAATTGATGTACATCTGATGGTTTCACCTGTCGATAGTATGATTGAGCAGTTTTTGGAAGCGGGTGCTAGTATCATTACCTTCCATCCAGAAGCCAGCGCTCATATCGATCGCTCACTTCAACTGATCAAAGATGGCGGTGCAGAGTGTGGCTTGGTATTGAACCCAGCGACCCCGCTGCATTATCTTGATTATGTTATGGATAAAGTAGATCAGATTTTATTAATGAGTGTGAACCCGGGCTATGGTGGACAGTCGTTTATCGATAGTACTTTGGATAAAGTCCGTCAGGTGCGTCAGCGTATCATTACTAGTGGTCGAGATATTCGATTGGAAGTTGATGGCGGTATCAAAGCCAGTAATATACGTGCGATTGCTGAAGCGGGCGCTGATATGTTTGTCGCGGGTTCTGCGATTTTTAATCAAGAAGATTATAAAGCGGCTATCGATGAGATGCGCGCAGAGTTGCTATTAGCCAACAACAGCTAGCAAGTGTTATATGGTTAATAAACGTTATTAGCCATGCCATAATAATATTAGAATGTGCTGTATAACTTATGACTATATAGTTAATCCTCTATAAAAGAGCTACAGCGTTAACCGCGCCTGAAGTATCACGTATACATCTGCACTCAGTTGCCTTGTATCTCTTTTAAATTGAACCAACTCTATATAACGGTCAATCACGTAAAGGTGAAATATGGACACAAACAATTCTAGCAGTTCAACAGAGCCTTCTGAGCAAGCAAGTTCTCATGAAGCGTTGAATCAGCAAGCTAGGCAAGCACTTGAAAGTGAAACATCGCAGCGCAGTTTGGTGCCTAGAGGTATTACCATTGGCCTAGCAATGTTTGCACTGGTACTTAGTTTGGCAGGTTATGGCTTTCGCCTGATGGTAGGTGATGATGTTGAAACAGTGCTGCGTCATGCTGCGGTCATTGTGCCTGCATTTATGCTAGGCATTCCGCTGTTCTTTTGGGTAGGCTCTCGCATACTTAATAAAGTCAAGGGTCTACATATTGAAACTTGGAATGCCATTAGTTTGGGTTATTTGACCTCTTGTGTATCGATGCTATGGCTAATGGGTACTTATAGCTAAGTTATATCGCTGTAAGTATAAGGCTTCTTCGCGTCTATATTGTTTATTCACGCCTATACAGTGTCGTAATATTTTATATTTTTAATTATTAAGCCATGTTCTACAAGCATGACTGGAATTTTATATGAGAATCGTACCAGCCAGTATTGCTAAAATTATCTATCCTAAAGACTTACCAAATGGCTTATTTACCAGCTTAATTATCGCTTGTTTGTTAATGGGGTTGGCGTCATTACGTCACGGAACCGATTTACAAGGTTGGCTAAATGTCATTGAGAATTGGCTGCTTATGCTGCTGATATTGCCCACTGCGACGGCCACCGTTGCCCTACCATTTAAGTATCGTGATCCTAGCCTTGAGTTAAAGCTGGTTTATTATCTTGGAATGTTTGTGGCCTTCTTATTTACATTAGGGAAGTTACGTTATTGGCACTAATATATACAAACGACATGGCATTCAAGTTTGCTTTTATAGCGAAGACTTATGTGACAGCCCTTGAATTTCAATGTTAAAGCGTCCATTGTATGAGTAAGACAGATTTACCCGCGTTACTGTTGTAAGACGATAGATTTGCCGAATGAGTTTATTTTTAAGAAATGACTGCTTTGCAATGATTAGTTTCTCTACCAGTACTAAACGGGATAATAAGGAACACATTAATGCCATACGATATCGATAATGATATAGAAGTAGATAACGAGAATAGCGATCAGTTTGCAGGATTTGCCAAAGAAACCACGTTAGAGTTGGTGGAAACAGATGATGGTAGGTTGTTATTACGTGATGCTGAACAAGACGAAGCACCGCTGATGACTATCGATTTTTCTGACAAGCTAAAAGAACTACTTGGTAGCGATACTCAAGCGATTGGTCAACACATGATTCATGCCGCGATTCAGGTCATTATGCAAAAGCAAATGAGCAAGTGGCATGCGCATGTATATGATAAAGAACCAACGCACTACAGTTGATTTTTAGTGTATTAGCGAGCTGAAGCTAGCTAAATATACAAGCATAAAAAAAGGGTTTATCAATTGATAAACCCTTTTTTTGTTCAAATAATACCATTTATAAAATGGAGATTATTTGATTTTAGCTTCTTTAAAGATTACATGCTGGCGTACTTTTGGATCAAACTTTTTGATTTCCATTTTGCCAGGCATAGTGCGCTTGTTTTTAGTAGTGGTGTAGTAATACCCAGTACCAGCTGTTGATACTAATTTAATTTTATCTCTCATGATAGCTTTCCTGTAAATGAGGGGTCTTCAAACGATAGGTACGTGTCTCAAAGAATGAGTTGCCACAACTAATGTAGCAAAACAGCAGCTTAAATGATGAGAGTCATCACTCAGCTACTATTTTTAACTTAAACTTTTTGACCTTGTGCGCGTAGATCCGCTAACACTTTATCGATACCAAGTTTGTCAATGATGCGCATACCTTTGGTAGACACACGTAGACGTACAAAGCGGTTTTCAGACTCTACCCAAAAACGATGGTTGTGAAGGTTTGGTAGAAAGCGACGACGGGTTTTGTTGTTTGCATGCGAAACATTATTACCCACCATAGGGCGCTTTCCAGTCACTTGGCAAACTCGAGACATGGCGAACTCCTAATCTATGAGGTATGAGTTTTTCTCATACCAGTCTGGGCAAGTTGCACGTTTTTGCGGCATGGACACAGCAAGCGGCAGCTTTGCACCAAACAAAACTATATGAAGGTTGAGCTGGTTTTGCTGCTATCTAAAGGCAAATAACAGGCTGACCAATTCAGAAAATTTTAAAGCCGACATTTATACCATAAAACAGATGAATACTCAAATATTTTTACAATAACTGTCGAATTAAAGGAGGGCTATTATACCCTGAAATGAGCGCTCTATGTTGTTGATTGTTTAATAGTAAAGATTAATTTTTAGTTGTAAGTTATAACAAAAGTCAGTAAAGTTGCTGTTATATATTTAATACAATCTGTTAATACACCAGTATTACTGTAAATCTATGTATCATTACCAATCTCTTCTGATTCTGGGTAATGATTTTTTGCTTATTTGCTCAGATAAATTACTGCTCATGCGGAGTCAAAACATGTCATACAGTTCTCTACCCCTTACTTCTAAGTTGTTTCAGCTCACTTCTTTGACTTGCGCATTAGCATTAGCAGGTTGTGGTGGAGGCGGTGATGGTGACACCGTAGACTCTGTTGCACCAGCACCTGATTTAGGAGTTACGCAGCCTGGAACAGATGGTAGTGACGGCGGTGAACAAGTACCAGATGTTGAGGCTGATTTCTTTTTACAAAAACTTAGCACAGCGCCTACCATTATCGAGCTATCTGACGAGCAGGCAATTTTTACGGTTACTGTAAAGGCAGCTGAAGTAAGCTCAGGTGGTGCGATGGTTGGCAAAGCAGTGACATTAAAGGTAGTGAGCTCCGAAACCAACGGTATCACTATCGAAGGTCAAAGCACTCAAGTGACTGATAGCGATGGTAATGCAGTATATACGTTAAAGCTTAACCCACAAGCAGTCGCAGACAAAGAGGCATTAATCGCAAACGGCTTTACCTTAATGGCCACTGCTAATAAAGCAGATGGTACAGCTGTTGCACCGCAAGAGTTGAAAGTCTCAGTTAGTAGAGAAGGTAGTGGTGATGGCACTCAAGTTGTTGAAAGTAAACTGAGCGTTACTCAAAGTCTTGATACGAGCTCTGTCTCTAATAATAAACTGAACCCTTATGGCGATACGGCAGTTATAAGTGTACAGCTGAAAAATGAAAAAGGTGCACTGGTTCCTGATGTCGAGGTCGGTCTCGGTCTGGATCAGACAGACGGTGTCTCTGTCGACGCTGCTAGTCAAACAACTGATTCGAAAGGCATCGCTACTTTTAATCTCAAGATCGATAGTAACTTGCCTGAAGCGACACGTAATAAACTGCTACAAGGTATCGTTTATGCTATCAATATCAAAGAAAGCAGTGGAGCTACTAAGCTTGTATCTGGCAAGTTAGTTGTTGCATTACCTGTTCAAGACTACGATCTAAAAGTTTCAGGAAACTCAACGCAGCTTAGTGCTTATGGGGATACACAACAGCTGACTATCACTGCTTCACCTAAAAATACGAATGTGTCTACCCAGATTGCTGGTGCAAAGGCAACAATCAAGCTAAATAATGCTCCTAAAGGGGTCAGTCTAGCGAGTGAACAGTTGACATTAGATACTAATGGTCAAGCGACTGTGGCATTAACTATATC
Organism: Psychrobacter proteolyticus; assembly: GCF_039762275.1. Lineage (GTDB taxonomy): Bacteria > Pseudomonadota > Gammaproteobacteria > Pseudomonadales > Moraxellaceae > Psychrobacter > Psychrobacter proteolyticus_C. The sequence continues at coordinate 244,856 of NZ_JBDLOB010000003.1, forward strand.
GCCAACATTGAGCGCCACTGAACGTCAAGAGCTTGCAGAAAAAGGTATTAGCTATACTATTTTACTCACAGAACCAAACCGTTTTACGTCAACAGCAAGTCCTTCTAGCGTAGTCATTGTTCCAACTGCGGAATACAAAATAAACTTTAATGAAAGCAATAAGAAAGAGCTATCAAGCTCAGGTGGCAGTGCAGTCATTAGTTTCCGCGTCAATGATAGCCGCGGAGGTGTAGTGGAAGGACAAAAAGTAATAGCAAGTTTACCAGCAAGTCTGGCTGCTGCAGGTCTACTAACCTTAGAAAATAACTCAGAACAAACTACTAATGCTAAAGGTGAAGTTAGCTATACAGTACGAGTGCCTAATAATTTAACTGAGTCACAAAAAGCACAAATCGAAAAGGCAGGTAGTTTTGTATTGTCTGCAAATATAACAGAAGCATCAGGAGTGCCAAGCACTACCAGTAGTGAAAGTATTGGTATCGGCTCCGACATTGGACAAAGCGATATTACATTGACTGCGCAAAGTGTACCTGCAGTCGCGAGTGTCTTAGATGAAGAGTTCAAATTACAAATTTTAGGTAAGCGTAAAGATGGCAGTGCTGCAGTCGGTCGTACAGTTAAGCTTGTCATCAATGAAGGATTTGCTACAGGTATTACTATTCAAGGTAACGAACAAACCACAAACAGCAGTGGTGTGGCAGAGTTTACAGTTCGTATCAGTCAAAACCTAACACAAGCACAGCGTGACCAACTAATAAAAGCAGGTATTGCCTACACAGCAGTACTGACTGATGAAGATGGTACTCAATCCAAAATTATTCAGACAGTAAAAGTTGAGCAGCCAGTAACCAGCATTCAGTTTGCCTCTATCACAACTCCAGAGATTAGTGAGTTGGGCGGTAGCGGCAACATCGGTGTGAAATTAACCACTAAAGCGAGTAGTGCTCAGCCAGTCAGAGACAAAGCGGTTACTATCCAGCTAGGTGCAAAAGCATTAGAGTACGGTGTCATAGCCACTCAAACTACAGCGACTACAGATTTTAATGGTGAGGCAATTTTTGCTATTAATGTACCTGAAGGTTTGACAGCGATACAACGAGCAGACTTAAAGAACATTGGTATCAATTATCAGCTAACTTATGCTGAAAACAATGTTTCTTATAAGTCAGAAATACAGAAAGTAAAAATCACTACGCCTAGCGTTAGTTTAAGTATCTTGAATGCCACTAATAATATTGATAATCAAGCAGGATATATCTTAAATAATGTAGGTAGTACTGCTACTATCCAAGCACAGTTAAATAATCAGTCATCTGGTGAGCAAGTCGTCAATCAAACAGTGAAATTGGTATTCAATAACCCTGAACTAGCAAGTCTGTTAATAGTAAATGGTCAGCTTGGGTCATCAAATATTACTGCTAGCACAGATATTAATGGTTTGGTTAGCTTTAACGTTGTAGTTCCAAACAACTTAAGTGATGAACAAAAAGAAGCGCTCAGCAAACAAGTATTGACAGCTACTCTGACTGAGACCCTGACTGGTAAACAACAACAGGTTAAAGTCAAGATCCAGTCTATGACAGCAGCTATTTCTTTACTCGCTAATCCAATAAATGCTTTAAACCTAAATGGCGGCGAAACACAGGTTGAAGTAATAGCCAAAGATAGTAAAGGTAATGTGGTTACTGGTCAGAAAGTGTTTCTTGCACTGCCAGCATCTGTTGCTAGTAAAGGAGTTACTTTGGTTTCAGGCGGCAGTCAAACGACTGATGATTCAGGCAAGGCTGTGTTTACTCTGGCAGTACCAAACAATTTGACCGATGATCAAAAGACTGCAATAGGTAAAAACTTTGTTATAGCACTATCCGCAGCTGATAGTAGCGGCAATATTGTGACACAGACAAGTACTATTGAGACAATGATTCCAGACCCTAATGGTACATCTGAAAGCCTTGCCATCGGTGCAAATAAAGTCGTCAATACCAAAGGAGATACATTCAAGGTCTTTGTACGAGTTGCTAATAATATTAAAGGCAATGCTAACAACGACGACAAGGCTATAGGTATTGCCAATCGTAAAGTTGAACTATATGTTGACGATTTTCTACAAACTGGCGTAACTATTAGCAATAACATTGTTACAACTAATGGCGATGGCGTGGCAACTTTTGACCTTACATTGGAAAATGGTGCTAGTGTTAATCAAGCAGTTCTGGAAGAGAATGGTATTCAATTAACAGCGAAAACAACAACAGCAGAAAATGTCGAGCTAGAGCAAAAATACACCGTCGCAGTAGATACGTCTACAATTGAGAGTTACCAGCTAATCGCGTCATCTGATAAGCCAACATTGACTACAGGTGGCGACCAGACCCAAGCTTCATTCATCGTAACAGATAATAACGGCGGTATTCTCACAGGTGTGCCAGTACAGTTAAGCATCGAAAACCTAGAGTCAAGCGGAGCAGCGTTGACCACATCGAGCACAGTTGTAAGCGATAGTAGTGGTCGGGTTGATGTGGGTGTATTGTTAGCAGCTAATAGTATCAATGCTCGCCTTAATCATAGTGTCGTGATTAATGCCAAAATCGTCACGCCGCAATATGATGCTAACGGTACTGTCAATATGCAGGTGCGTGAACAAAAGTCTCTGAGCTTATCTGCAATTGGCACAACACTCACCCTTACAGCGTCTGAGAAAAATCTCAAAGATAATAGTACAACCACCCTGTCTTCTACTTTAACTGATGGGACGGGACTTGCGATTGCAAATGCTAAAGTAGAGCTCATTGATACTGACGGCAACCTTATTGCTAATGATGCAACCGCTACCACCGATTCAGAAGGTAAAGCTAGCTTTACTGTCAACGAAAGTGATTTGAGCTTTGATAGCAATGGTAATTTACGTGTCTTTGTGAGAGCAGTGGGTGAGCGAGATTTGACCACTCAGCGTAGTACCAGTAGCATTGATTTGGTCAAGGTATCGCAAGCAGGTATTAGCTTCATCGATATTGAAGATTCTTACGATGTCAATGTTGCTCAGAATATTAATATACAGATTCGCACTAACTCCGCAGCTGAAGCGAATGCCCTTATTGGTAAGCTTTTAGAAGTACAAACAACGATTGGAACGTTTGCGAACAATGATGTTATCTCGACTCAAGCGATAACGGCTGCCAATATTCAAGGTAATATTATTACAGTTCCAGTCGTACTAAACTCTCCGCTTGCTGGTACAGCAGTATTACAAGCGACAGTACTTGGTGAGATTAGTAACGGTCAGCTCAAATATCAAACAACCGTGGACACGCGTTTTAGAGCAACTACGCCAGCTAAGATACTGTTCCAAGCGGTAAGATCAGTTATCACACCAGGTAGTAGTACGGAGCTTGTCGCAACCGTCAAAGATAAAAATGATGTACCAGTCGAAGGGCAGACAGTCGTCTTTAGCCGTGCTTCTGACTCTTCAGCAGGAAGACTGTCTGCTGCAACTGCTATCACTGATAGCAAAGGTCAAGCACGTGTAGTGTATTTGGCAAACGCCAGCTCACCGATTAATGGTGTTACACTCAATGCTCGACTATTGAATGACCCTAATAATATTGGTAGCAAGTCCACCAATATTACCGTATCAAAAGATGCTGTTTATACAACATTGACGTTTGCTAATAAAATATCTTCTGATGACATCTACTACACAGTTAATGGCTCAATATCGGTTATGGATGGCTCAGGACAGGCCGTGGCCAACAAAGAGGTATCTATCAAATCTTACGCAGTAGAGTATGCACAAGGTCGCGTGTGTCTACTAGATAGTAGTACTTCATATCAAGGAGCTAACACAGTAGACGGAGAAGGCAATATCAATACGCCAGAACCTAAAACGTTCTCTGAAAAATCTATCGTATTATTACAATCTAATTGGATTACGAGTGAAGATAGCCCAGAATATAACTACATCTTGGATAATGATGATGATGTAAATAACAATGGTGTACTGGATACCATTAACCCAGTTGCTATTATTGGTGGCACATTTGCTGAAGATGGTTATTCGTTTGTCACTGATGCAGATGGACGTGCTGATTTCCAAGTTCGCTATCCTATCCGTTATTCAAACTGGGTAAAAGTAAGGTTCGATGCATCAACTTTCCTAAATGGTAGTGAAAATACTCAAAGCTTGAACTATTCGCTACCATACTTGGATGGTGACTTGGTTATCGCTGGTGATACCTTATTTAGCCCTTGGATCGCAGATGCTAGCCCGTTTGGTCCAGGTAACGCAACTTGTGTGAATAGCTTGAGTGTTAATATCGATGCCGAAAAAGATACTACGAAAGTGATACTGTCACCGTATCAGCAAAGCTATGCAGTATCGATCAATGGTGTCAGTCCAAATGCACAATCGCAAGGTTACAACAGCTTTATTGTAGACTTTAATCAAGCGTTTGAATTAGGTGCTACGTTAGGCGTCGTGAGTAATGGAGCAGGTTTTACCAGAACTATAAAAGTCGAATAACATTGCCAAATACTGAAAAATAATATTTTAAAACCCCTGACCACATGTCGGGGGTTTTTGCTTTATTATTCTAAACAACTGAATCACCTTAAATAACCAAAAACAACCAACTCGCTCAGCAAAGTATTGCAAAAAAGATTAAAATAACCGGTTTACTACGCTGTCAGCAATTTTTCAGCGATAAGTCATCATTTTTATATTGGGCGAATTATGTCAGACAACACTAAAACGGTTTCATTATCGACCATAGCTTCTCAGAGCAAACAGACACCTAGCGCTATCGATACAGCCACGCTGCTCATCAAATGCAAAGATCAGGCTGGTATCGTACAAGCAGTCTCTGAATTTATTCATCGTTATGGCGCTAATATTATTACGCTCGATCAGTATTCAACGGCGCATGAAGGCGGTCAATACTTCATGCGTTTAGAGTTTGCTTTGGCAGGTTTGAGCGATATTATCGAGAATTTTGAGGCCAGCTTTGCGCATACGGTTGCCAAGCGTCACGATATGGATTGGCGTCTACATAATAATGCAACGAAGACCAAAGTCGGTATTTTGGTATCTAAGTTTGATCATGCGTTATTAGATTTATTATGGCGACATCAGCGTGGACTGCTCGATTGCGAGATTACTTGCGTGGTCAGCAACCATCCTGATTTAAAGCAAGCAGTACAAAATTTTGGCATTACTTTTCATCATGTACCAGTGACTAAAGACAATAAGGCAGAGGCAGAAGAGCAAATCCATAAGTTGATGGCAGGTAACGACTTGCTAGTATTGGCGCGCTATATGCAAATATTGTCATCAGATTTCGTCAAACGTTGGCCAATGCAGATTATTAATATCCATCATTCTTTCCTGCCAGCGTTTGTGGGTGCAGATCCTTATCGTCAAGCTTACGATAAAGGCGTTAAGCTTATCGGCGCAACTGCGCATTATGTCACAGCTGAGCTTGATCAAGGGCCTATCATCGAGCAAGATGTACACCGTGTGACGCATCGCCAAGGGGTAACAGAGCTGCGTGCTATCGGCCGTGATATCGAACGCAACGTATTAGCACGCGCCGTAAACTGGCATGTGCAAAACCGTGTGATTGTGGCAGGTAATAAGACAGTCGTATTTAACTAAGAAAAATGAGTAGTGAGTCGGCTAATAATATAAAAAAGGCGGTCAGTAACTATTGTTGCCGACCGCCTTTTTTTGAAAATATATTTTATAAGAGCATTTCTAAGACAAATTTACTACCCACAAAGCCAATCGCTAACAGAATAAAGGCATAAATAGTGATATTGGCAGCACGTTTGCCTCGCCAGCCTGCACGCCAATTACTGAATAGTAGTACACCAAATAATAACCACGACAGCAGACTAAAAACAGTCTTATGCACGATATGTTGCGCCATCAAATCTTGCACATAGATAAATCCAATCCCCAGTGCGATACTGAGCAATACAAAGCCTACCAACAGCATATCGAATAATAAACTCTCCATACTTTGCAAGGAGGGCAGTTTATTGACCCAAAATCGATGAATGGTATGATGCTTGAGCTCACGTATTTGTAGACGTAGAAATAGCGCTTGTACCGCCGCCATCAACAGCACACAATAGGCAGCTAATGATAATATGATATGGATTTCAAGTCCGATACTGACATCAGTCAATGGTTGATAAGGGGCGCGGCCGACATAACCGACAGTCATACCTATTAGCGCAGTGGGTGCAGCCAAAATACCAAGACTAAGAATAGGGCGGTATAAACAGAACAATAGATAAAAGAATAAGAAAAATAAACTGGTCAGACTGATTATATTGAACAAGTTGAAATTTAAACCATACAGCGTCACAACGTATGGATATAGCAGTAACGCATGTGCAGCCATACCGATGAGCAACAAGCCCAAACTGAGGCTTTTGTGGATAGGTTTGTCCTGAACCAGCGCCCAACCAATATGGATGCTGACTAAGATATAAGCCATGCTAGCAAGTAAGAATGCAAAGTGCACAGATAAAAAGCCTCATCTTATACTGAGCATAAACTGCCGCTCAATGTGTCGCTAAAGTGGTATTATCAGAATGATTAGAATAATCGTCCAATTTATCATAAAATGGGTGCCAATTGAGCACCATCTTGCTTATAACTTATAAATGATCGGCAGTGCTGCATAGCGCAAAACGTAAAATATATCATCTATAAAAAGTTAACTACAATTATAAGCGCTGTGTCTTTTGCGAAACGACTATAAGTTTTGAGCCATGTTAATGCTATAGTATTGATAATATAATTCTTTTATCATGTCCCTTGTCATGCAATATCCTAATATCTTATAGCGTATCCTAATATTATTTACGAACCATTTTAATGGTTTGATTTAGAGTTATTTTAATTGTGTATTATTTAATTGAAAACCATTTTAATTGAGAGTTATTTATGTTTGATACCTTAACAGAACGCTTATCGTCGAGCCTACGTAACATTGTCGGTACCGGACAGTTGACCGAAGATAATATCAAAGACACGCTACGTGAAGTGCGTATGGCGTTGTTAGAAGCTGATGTGGCGTTGCCTGTCACTCGTGATTTTGTAAAACGCGTAAAAGAACAAGCGCTTGGTGCCGAGGTGCTAAAAGAGTTGGCGCCAGGTCAAGCCTTTGTCAAAATCGTACACGACGAGCTGACCGAAATGATGGGCAGTGCCAATCAGCAGCTAGAGATGACAGGTAAGCCGCCTGTTGTTTATTTACTAGCAGGTCTACAAGGTGCAGGTAAAACGACTACAGCTGGTAAGTTGGCTAAATATCTACAAGAGCGCCAAAAGAAAAAAGTCATGCTAGTCTCTGCTGACGTTTATCGTCCAGCGGCTATCAAGCAGCTTGAGCAAGTAGCCGGTCAGGTGAATGCTAAGTTTGTGAACTCAAGCACAGATGAGAATCCAATTGATATCGCAAAGCGTGCGATTGAAGAAGCCAAAATCCAATATCAAGATATTCTGATCATTGATACCGCTGGTCGTCTACATATCGACGATACCATGATGGATGAGATTAAGGCGCTAACTGCTGCGGTTAACCCATCTGAGACGCTATTCGTCGTCGATGCAATGACGGGTCAAGATGCCGCCAATACCGCAAAAGCCTTTAATGATGCGTTGCCATTGACGGGTGTTATCTTAACCAAGACTGATGGTGATGCTCGCGGCGGTGCGGCGCTTTCTGTACGCGCTATTACTGGTAAGCCAATTAAATTCTTGGGCCGCGGTGAAAAACTAGACGAGCTAGAGCTGTTCCACCCTGAACGTATTGCGCAGCGTATCCTTGGTATGGGTGACGTACTGAGTCTGGTCGAAGAAGTTGAGCAAAAGATTGACCGTGATAAAGCCGAAAAAATGGCGAAAAAGATGCAAAAGGGCGGTGACTTCGACCTTGAGGATCTATTGACTCAGTTCCAGCAGATGAAGAGCATGGGCGGTATGGCAGGTTTCTTGGATAAGATGCCTGGTATGGGCGGCTCAGACATGCAAAAAGCCGTCGAAGATGCTAAACCAGAAGAAAAAGTACGCGAGATGGAAGCGTTGATCAATTCAATGACACCATTTGAGCGTAAAAATCCTGACAAGATTAACCCAAGTCGTAAGCGCCGTATCGCTGCAGGTTCAGGACGTGAGATTCAAGACGTTAACCGTTTGCTCAAGCAGCACAAGCAAATGGCAAAAATGATGAAAATGATCTCAAAGCCTGAAGGCATCAGTAAAATGATGAAGTCTATGCAAGGCCTCATGGGTGGCGGTAGTGCTGGCGGTGGCGGCGGCGGTCCATTGTTTGGCGGTGGCGGTCAGCAAGGTGGCGCTAAAGACGTGAATCCAGAACAAATGGCCAAGCAGATGGGACTGGATCCAAACAACATGCCAAGCACCGAAGAGATGCAAAAGCAAATGCAAGAAATGCAAAACCAAGCACCAAAGAAGTTCAAAACCCGCTTTTAGATAACGATTAGTTATTTTTAAGAAGTTTAATTAAAGCCCCGAAGCCAATGAAGCTTTGGGGCTTTTTATCGTCATCAGTTGTAGATAAACACTGATGGATAAAGTGTGAAAAATATAGAAATTAATAAAATTCGTGTACCCTAAATGCTATGATAGGCGCTGCTCCATTCTGTCAGTATTCTTATAGTGCATGAACGATAGATCGTGATGAAAAATTAGTAAAATCTGACAAATCAATTTAGAACGCCAAAAGTAAAAGCCGAGGTTGTGATGTTTTTAGCAATGGATACCGTGTTCGACCAGTGTTCGATCGCGATTTTAGATTCGAGCGGACAGGTACTGTCGAGCCATACCGAAACAGGTAAGCGTCAGCAGACTCAACAGATTTTACCGATGATTGATGCTGCATTGTCTGAGGCGCAGTTACGTCTTGCTGATATACAGGCTTTAATATTCAATCGCGGGCCGGGTGCGTTTAGTGGTATTCGCATCAATACGGCAGTGGTACAGGCTCTGTCTGTAGCGCATGACTTGCCTTGTGTTGGCGTCTCAAGCCTGCAAGCAATCGCACAATGCGCGTATCAGAAGTATGGGCTGACACACCTATACAGCGCCCTTGATGCTCGTATGCAGCAAGTCTACTTTGGGCAGTATAAGTTGGTAATTGAAGACCAGTTAGGTTATAGCATTATGCAGCCAGTCTTGGCTGATGGTAGCGATAGCACTGAGCAGCTACTAGATTATGATAGCCAAACAGTACTCAATCTACCTATTGCGGGTAATGGCGCGCCGCTATTGGCACGACATGATCAGCAAGACTGCCATGAAGGTGTGTGGCCAGATGCTGTTGTCATTGGGCAGCTTGGTATTGCTCAGTTTGCAAACGATGGTGGTACGGAAGCATCGCAGGCATTGCCAAAATATCTACGCAACCAAGCTTGGAAAACACTTAAAGAGCAAGGTAAAGCATAGCTTTATAAATATACTTTTTGCAGCCAGCTTTTTAGTGTTTAGCAAGCGCATACCAATATAAAATCAACGTTAATATAGGACAGCCAATCGGTCTGTTTTTAGGCCAGTTTTTTTAGGCCAGTCTGTTTCTAGGAAAGTCACTGTGGATATAGTTTTATTCGTTCAAGCTGTCATCATGGGTATCGTTGAAGGTATCACTGAGTTTTTACCCATATCTAGTACGGGATATTTGATCCTATCAGCAGATGTGATGGGTTTCTGGACTAAAGAAAAAGTTGATTTATTTGTTGTTGTTGTGCAGCTTGGCGCTATTTTGGCAGTGATTTATGACTATTGGGGTAGATTGTGGCAAGCGTTGATGGGTTTGCTGACTGGCAAAGCAGAGGGCATGACTAATCCTAGACAGCTGGGACTGAGTCTGATTGTCTCTACTATTCCTGTGATGATTGTTGGTTTTACCTTTGCCGATGAAATCAAAGCTTATTTGTTCAATCCTATCGTCGTTGCCATTATGCTCATCATCGGCGGTCTACTGATATTTTACGTGGAAAAGCGTCCTAAAACGGTCATTGCAGAAGAAGCGGAAGATGTCAGCATAAAAACTGCGCTGATGATTGGACTATTCCAATGTTTAGCTCTTATACCAGGGACGTCACGCTCAGGTGCCACTATTATTGGTGCGCTGTGGTTAGGTGTCTCACGTAAGGCTTCTGCTGAGTTTTCTTTCTTTTTGGGTATTCCTGTCATTGTAGGCGCGGCACTGTTGGATTTACTCAAACATGGTGACGTCCTGACCAACAGTGAAGATTGGCTAGTGCTAGGTATTGGAACCATCGTATCATTTGTAGTGGCGCTACTTTGTATTCGCTTGCTTGTGGCATGGGTAAGTCGCCGTGACTTTACTATTTTTGCTTGGTTACGCATTATCACGGGTGTTATTGTTCTGGTCGCCGCTTGGGGCTTTGGTTATCAAATGGCTGGCTAGATTTGCGTTATGATTTAACGCACTCGTAATTCATAGTGAAAAAAGCAGCAAATAGGATGATGGTTATGACCGATGTGCCCCAAACGTATGACGAGACAGGTGCTGTTGTACATTGTCAGTTATTCTACGTCAATGACAGCCAGCAAGCACAGGTTGAGAGCCTACAGTCATTGATAGCTGAGCATACATTACCAATTATCTTAGATATAGAGGTCGCTACAGAGAAATTAACTCAAAAGCGCCGTCAGCAGTTGAGCCAAGAATCTACTCAGCCTATTCTATTATTAGATGATAAAGACAAGCTATCATGGTTAAGTGATGGGCTCAGTGTGGCACCTGAGTGGGACAAGTTGCAGCGCCGTGTAGTGAGTGCTGGTCGTAAGTCTGAGCTGCTATTACAAGCGGCCAAAATCACATCAGATAGTCACGTTATTGATGCAACCGCTGGCTTTGGGCATGATAGTTTAATATTGGCCAGTACTGGTGCCCAAGTCACTATGCTTGAGCAGCAGCCGTTGATGGCATTGCTGTTACTTGCAGAGGAGCAGCGTATGAGTGCGCTACTCAATTGGCAAAAGCTCATGAGCCGTCTACAGATTATCAATACTGATGCGCTCAGTTATTTTGCGAATTTAGAAGCAGGCACCGCAATAGACGATGCTACGGCAATCGATGTCGTCTATTTGGATCCAATGTTTCCAGAGGATAGCTATCAAGATAGCAAGACAGGTAAAGGGGCAAAAGTCGGTAAGCATATGCAAGCATTGCATCAATTGGCTCGTCCACCAACTTCAGATGAAGAGCGACAACTGCTAAGTAGGGCGCAGGCCGTTGTCAAACAAAATAGCCAAAGCCAAGGTCGCGTGGTCGTAAAGCGTCCACAGTTTGCACCGCTGCTTGCCGATGAGCCAGCTAGTGAAAGCTGGCATAATGAAGCCGTACGCTTTGATGGGTATTTTGTCTGACAGCTGCTGTTTGCGATAATGAATGTACGAGTATAAATGTACGCAATTAATCAGCTTATATGTGCAGAATTAATGGATTTAGGAGCAAGGAATGTCAGCGTTAATCATTTGGGTTATGGGTGCAATTCTATTGTTGATTAATATCATGCTGCGTACTCGCATTCTTCGGCTTGAGGCACGGTTAAAAGAGCTGAGCAATCCACAAGAGCAGCTGGTATTTTTACGTCAACAAGCAGCAAAAAAAGACAAAGTCACAGCGTTAAAAGCATTACGCAAGCAGTATCCTGAGCTATCACTGATCGAAGCGAATAAATTATGGCAACAAATTCAGTAGCCAGACCATTAAGCTTAGTAATTAGTCTATTAAAACTCAGTAACTAGCCCCTTCAAAAATTAATTTAGTGGTTCTGAGCGAAATAGATAAGCGCGCATAAAAATTATTCAAACAATGATAATAAAAAGCCATGACATTTAAAGACAAGCTACAAGCCTACATCCAGCTAACCCGTTTTGATAAGCCAGTCGGCATTGAGCTGCTCTTATGGCCAACGCTTTGGGGCGTACTACTTGCTGCAATGGGTCAAGCGCAGCAGCAAGGAATGACGGCAGCGTTGCCAAGTATCAAGGTGTTCGCGATATTTGCCCTTGGTGCAATATTTATGCGAGCGGCTGGTTGTGCGATTAACGATTTTGCGGATCGTAAAGTAGATGGTCATGTGACTCGCACTAAAGGACGACCGTTAGCAGATGGACGCTTATCTGGCAAAGAAGCTGTTGCTGCATTTTTAGTACTGGTGCTGTTAAGCGCCAGTCTGCTATTCTTCTTGCCTATAGCCGTATTCTATTGGTCGCTTGGTGCTGTTGTATTGGCGTTTATTTATCCATTTATGAAACGCTATACGCACCTGCCGCAAGTATTTTTAGCAGCTGCTTTTGGGTGGGCGATACCGATGTCCTATGTTGCAGTGCAAGGCGCTCCCGATATTTGGTGTTGGCTGCTATTTTTAGCCTATATGTGTTGGACAGTGGCCTATGATACCCAGTACGCTATGGCTGACCGTGAGGATGACTTAAAGATTGGCGTAAAATCAACAGCGATACTATTCGGTCGTTATGATGTGATTATCATCTCAATATTACAGATGCTATTTTTGCTAACGATGGGTGTGGTTATGTGGCATTACTTTGCTCTGACCACATTAGGCGTAACACCGGTATTTGGACTGGCGCTTGTTGCGATGATGTTTGCCAAACAAAACAGCGCTTGTGCCAGCCGCAATCCTTTGGCTTGCTTTCAGGCGTTCTTGGCTAATATCTGGGTAGGGCGCTATGTCTTTGCTCTCATCGCAGTTACTTGCATATGGACGACGCTAAATGGATAAGTTCGATAAATTACCGAGATTCAAATCAAAGAAACTGTCTGATACGAATGCCTCAGTTGTAGACTATCAAGCTAAACTTGCCGAACATGGTCTGACTCGTGAGCAAGTTATCGCAACTGAGCGTAAGCTAGCAAAATTTGCTAATACCATGGATTCGCTGGTGCGAGTGCCTTTCACCAAGCAAGGAATGGGTGCGGATGCGGCGCTTTCGACCATTCCACTAGCAGGAGATTTGGCAGGATTGGCATTGACCAGTTATGCATTTATATTAGGACGTCAGTTAGGTGTGCCCGCTCATAAAATGACGCCAGCGGTTAGATTGGCACTTATTGATATGGTCGTTGGTATCGTACCTGGCATTGGTACGTTATTAGATATTTTTATTCGTCCTAGCCGTAAGACACTGGGTATCGTGCACGAGCATCTACATCATGAGTATGGTATTACCGAAACCATGCATATGGATCGACCGTTTTTACACCAATCATTAGAAGACAAACAACAGCAAAGCCGCTTTGGGTTTTTTTGGCGTAATCCAATCGTTGCTTGGTTATATCTGCACATCCCTGATTTTCTTGGACTGATAGTCATTGTGTTTGTCGGTTGGGGGCTGTGGACAGTGATAAGCTGGTTGGTTGGGATGTTTGGTCAATCGACTGGGTTTGGTTAAATATAATCACTCATAACCCATTAGACAGCTTAGTAGAGACAAGTCAGTGGAGAGTAATACACAGAAACGAAAAAGGCGGCAACGATAATAACGTTTGCCGCCTTTTTTATGATTTTAAATAGGGCATTGAAACAAAGGCCGCCTCAGACTTTATTCAGTGATGACTTCTGCTTCAGCACTGACGGCATCAAAGCTAGTGACTTTATTGTTTCGGATAAGGTCGATAGTACCGCCACCAGCATGACTGACGAGTTGTATACTACCGTCAGTTGATTGATACGTAGGATTATTGCCTTGGCCTTCGGGCGCGCTTAAGGTCATTTTTGGCTGGTTAGGACGAGTAATGATAGCGTTAAGCATACCAGCTGCCGACGTCTCAAAGACTACGGACAAACTCTCACCTGCTGCACTTTTATAACGGACATCAGTGATTTGTGCGCCTTTGATAGCTTGTTCTGGATTAGGTTTTTCAGCGCTATCATTTGCCGTAGACGTAGTATCACTAAGATCTTTATCTAACTCTGTTAAGCTCATATCACGTTCTGAATCAGTCTGCGCTACATTTTGAGCATCATCTGAGTTGCTATCTTCCGCTTCATCAACGTTGATATTGGTCGTTACGGGCGTGGTTTGTGTTGAGGTTTCAGCTGTAGTTGTATCAGTTGCTTCAGGTTCTGGATCTTTTTGACAAGCAGTCAGTAGCAACAGGCTTAAGAAAATCGCAGGCGCCGTACGATAAAGCAGTTTAGATTTTTGTAAGTTTATTATTTTTGGGAGAGAAGTATTCATAATCAGCTTTATCCGTTAATGGCGCTCTACGTAAATGTGGTAATTGGCAAGGGTCAATCTGCTATTTATTGACAGTATCTTATTACGTATTTACCGTAATCACCAGCTTACGCTGTCCACCATATACTTGCAGGTTTCTATGCTCACATAAGTAAATACCTTGCCACATGCCCAGTCCTAACTCACCATCGACAAGCGGTATAGTCAAGCTTACTCCAAGCATCATGCTTTTGAGATGCGCTGGCAAGTCGTCTGAGCCTTCTAAGGTATGGCGATACTCTGGCTGGTCTTCTGGTGCGATTTTATTGAGCCAATCCTCTGTATCTAGTCGGACATCTGGATCAGCATTTTCATTGATCGCAAGACTGGCTGACGTATGCAGCAAAAACAGATGAATCAACCCTACCTTGGCAGAGTGAGGTAACAGCTGAGAAATAGCTTCTTCAATCCTTGGAGTGATGATATGAATGCCACGCGCATAGGCGGGTAGAGTAAGGGTGGTTTGGTAATAGCTCATGGGGCATATCTCATTATTAGGGTCGACATTAAATTAAGATATCATAAGACAGTATAAACCGCAGAAAGCGTTGCTATTATTTACACAAGAGCCATTTATTCTTAAACAAGCGGCGTCTGTAGCCGTGTACGATTGGGTGATAAACGTGCGAGCATCGTCTCTGACAGTGGTGCAAATGACCCCAGCATCATATCTGCTAATGCTTCAGCGCAAATAGGTGCCAATGCATAACCTTTTGCGCCCATTGCACTCATTGTCCATATCCGCTGACTGTTTGCCAATTGTCCAACGATAGGGTGGTAATCAGGTGTTTGGGTGCGAATGCCAGCTCGTCCCTGCCACAGACTCGTATCCGCCGGAATGATAGATGCCATCTCAGGAATGGCGGTAATTAGCTTGTCTCGGCTAATCTGATGCTCTTCAGGACGTATGTCAGTACTTGTGTCATTGCGGATAAAACTCGCGCCGAGCAATAAATATGGATTGTCAGCGACAACAGTATTTAACTTATCATCTCCAGCCTGTGCGTTGAACCGCGCGCAGTAACCACTATATTTAAGCGGTATTTTAGGTAGCTTTGTTAGTTGCTCCGCTGAGGGGGTAAACCAAGATAGCTGCCCACGAATTTTACGACAATCAAAAATACGCTTATCCAATTGATGACTTTCAAAAGCTGCGCAAATGACGACATTATCAGTAGTCATAGTGACAGTATTACGGTTTCCATCAATACCTTCAATACGAACTTGCTGCTCAGTCTCGTTGATTTTATTCACTTCTAACTGCTGGAAGTGAATGAGCGGATGAGTCAGTATGATGTCTTTTAGTGCTTGTGGATTGACCAGGCCAGACTGAGGTAAGTACAAGTTCTCTGATAAGTTCTGCTCTTTTAGGCCACTAGTAATCTGTGCTTGCTCATGCGATAGAGTGGTCGCCATCTCATCAGGATAGTCGGCAATTTGTTCCGTACCAATATTCGCTTTTATGAGTAAATCAAGGGCGCCAGTCAGTTCAAGTACTGATGCTGTATTAAGCTGTACAGCTGTTTGATTGAGGTCTCGATATAGCCTGCTGCTATGAAGATAGCCGATGGTATGCAGATGCTCATTGACATGGTGAATCGGCGTCATTTTGGGCGCAAGTAATGCTCTAGGATTGCCTGATGCACCTGCCAAGGGCGCTGATTTATCTAATAAAGTAACGGTAATACCGCGATTGGCAAGCGACCAAGCTGTGAGCAATCCTGATACACCTGCACCAATAACGACAGTGTGATCGAATGTGCTATAAGTCGTTTGCTGCTTCGCCTCGTGACTTTTATTATCACAACTTTTATTATCGTCAGTAAGGTCACTACTTTCTGCATTAGCCATAGTGGCCGTTAGCATTTCTCGCTTTCGACCAAAACCTTTTACCTTTTTGATGTCAAAGCCATGCTCTCTTAGTCCACGCTTGACGATACCTGCACAGCTATAAGTGGCGGCAGTCGTATGAGGGCGTGATAGGCGCTGCATTTGTGCAAAGATACTGTCAGCCCACAAGGTGCTGTTGCAAGAAGGCGCAAAACCATCTAAAAACCATGCATCAATATAAGGCGTATGCTGGTTAAAGTGGTCTAATGCCAGTTTGCTTAGACTTTCTGCTGCATCACCAAGCCACATATCGACGGTTAAGTTATCATGAGAAAAACTTAAACGATGACAGCCTGCAATTAGGGGCGGATATGCAGCCAAAAGTGGCTTAATAAATGCCATTAGCTCAGGCGCGCGCTCACCCCATAGCGCAAGTATCTGGGTCAGATCTGCTAGTGGTATAGGAAACTTTTCAGTAGTGATAAAGTGCAGACGAGCCGTTGCTAATTGCGGATTGGTTTCACGCAGTTGTCGCCACAATTGCCACGTTGCTAGTAGATTAAGCCCAGTTCCGAAGCCTAGCTCAGCAATCGTAAAGCATTGCTTTGATGCCAGATATGCTAAACGCTCTGGTAACTGATTGTGCTCTAGAAACACGTGACGTGTCTCTGCCAAACCATCCGCATGAGAAAAATACACATCCCCAAACTCACCTGATACTGGCACCATATTGCCAGTATCATCCGTCTGCCAGTCAATCTTGGCAGGTATGATAACGTTTAAATGTTCAGGGTTTTGATGATTAGCGGTAGACATGAGACACTTCTTAGGAATATCGGGAACGGTAGCTCAACGATCAGCAGTGACGGATCAATGATATCGACATTTGGTCAGACGCAGCGAAGCAGAATAATGCAAGTCAGTGCTAGCAAAGCTGACGCTACCAGCGTTCACGGCGGACAAATACTAACCACGAGACAAAAATGCCGACTAACAAGCTGATCAAAACGGTAAACGCACCATATAGAAACAACTGTCCTTTACTTTCGTAAACCAAGACATTTACTTGAGTCTGTAAATCGTTCACTTGGCGCTGTAGTTGTGCATTACGGCTAAGCAGTTCTTGATTGGCAGCTGACAATGCTTTAGTAGATGGTTGCAACTGTGCCGCCAAGGTATCATTGATATCTAGCGCTGAGTTTTTCGTTGGCAAAGCACGCGCCGATATTGGACCAGTCAGCGGCAGCACTGCTGTTGGATCGGTTGCATCAACAGCAGGTGTTACAGGCGCAGTGGGTGCAGCCTGCACCGAAACGGCTGTCACTAACATGAGACCAATCAAGGCACTTTTATAGAAACGGATAGGTGAAAAAGAGACTCTCTGAATCACGATGCAGCTACTTGATTGTTGCTATCAGTTGGTGCTGGCAATGCTTGAACAAATGGTTTGATATCGACATGACTATACACGCCATCACGTAAATAAGGCTCATCGTTTGCCCATGCTTGAGCCGCTTCGATAGAGTCAAAATCCGCAATGATTAAGCTGCCTGACATATCACTTTTGCCATGCTCGATAGGCGTTGGACCTGCGATAACGAGGCGTCCCTCTTGGTGCAGTGCTTTTAAGCGTTCAATATGTTCAGTACGAGTGATCAGACGTTGTGCACTGCTATTAGCCACGTCATGACCAATGATGGCAAATAAAGACATGAGACTTCCTTAGTGAATAATAAAAAAGTAATGATGAGCTTAGTATAAACGTCATAGCAATAAAATTGTTATTGCTACTATGACAAGGCAACAGAAACTATTTAGTGGCTTTGTCTGTTAGGGCAGGGTTGAGATGCTTTTTTAGTACAGCAAACTGAGCCACGACAAACACCAGCATAATCGGAATCCAACCATAGGTCTTAAAGTTGATCCATGCCTCATCTGACATTGTGAACGCTGTGATATAATGTAGTACAGCCATTAGGGCAAAAAACAACGCCCAAGCAACGGTCAGCTTTTTCCAGCCGCTAAGCGTCAGGGTAAATACCTCTTTCATAGCAAGCTGCATCAATGGCTTATTAATAGCGGCACTGACGAATAGCGTCAACGCAAAAATACCATTGATAATGGGCGATTTCCAACGCAGATAAATATCATCACGCAGCAGTAATGTGCCGCCGCAGAATAAAATCGTTAATAATAAGACAACCCATTGCTGCTTATCAAACTTACCTTTTTGACGAATAAAATGAATGGCGTAAACGATAATAGTGGCGACGAGCAAAGCCCCTGCCGCTGCTAAAATACCGTTATAACGCGCCGCGATAAAAAAGGCAATTAAGGGAATAAAGTCTAATAATGCTTTCATAGCAAAGGGTATGTCCAACAAAAACGTATGGGGTAGTTTACACGTCTACCGCACCAAAAAAAAGCAATCAACACGATAATCATGCGATATACGCAACCTACAGAGTAATACTTCCTTATTGCGCCTGATGACCATGCCACTGGCCAAATATAAACATAAATACAGCACCGATAACTGCTAAATCTACAGAATCAGCAAGACAAACTACAACGCACATAATCGTAACAATGACTGTCTGCTCACTAGCTTTTATTCTACTTCTATTTTATTTAACACTTTAAGGCTCAGCTTATGAAAATCGACTTACATTGCCATAGTACTTGTTCAGATGGTACCTACGCACCGACCGAGGTCATACAGCGTGCCCATGCAGCGGGCATCAACGTATTGGCATTGACTGACCATGACACGCTGGCAGGGATTGATGAGGCAAGAGACGCTGCCAGTGCCTGCGATATGCAAATTATTAATGGCGTTGAAATCAGCTGTGAACATACATTAAGCGGTGGTTACGGAAAGAATAAATCCACCAATAAAATTATTCATGTACTTGGACTGGACTTTACTGATCGCGAAAAAATGCACGCAACGTTGCAACAACTGCAAGACAGTCGAGCCACTCGTGGTCAACGTATCGCTGAAAAATTGAGTGAGCTATTAGATATCAATTATGATGAGCTATGGCAGGCAGTGCTTGATAAAGCAGGCGGTAACCCACAAGCAGTCGGGCGCGCCCATATTGGACAGGTATTGTTTGAGCGCGGTGAAGTCAAAACCGTTCAAAAAGCCTTTGACAAGTACCTAGCAGATAACAAACCTGCTTATGTAGCAATTGAGGCGCTGACGATGCAGCATGGTATCGAGCTGATTCATGCTTGCGGCGGCAAAGCGGTGCTCGCACATCCTACGCGATATCAACTATCAGCGACACGCGTGCGTAAACTCATCGAAGAGTTTGCGCAGCTTGGCGGCGATGCTTGTGAGCTACCAGCCACTAGTGAGCCGATTAGTACCCGCAGAATGGTCGACCGTAGCCTTGCTGAGCATGGTCTTGCGGCATCTATCGGTAGTGATTTTCACGGTAGTAACATGCCTTGGCGACGTTTGGGCGATGTCCCTATTTTAAATGATGATCAACAAGGAGTTTGGGAGTCTTTTGCAACGCTTGCTTAGTAAGTGAGATTTACCTTGTTACAGTTACTTCTAATAAGGTTGTTTCCAATAGCGATAGGGCTTGATTTATCATGATCAATAAGGCCAAAAATAGGTACGTAAACATAATTACATTCATAGAGACATTATTGGGAAATAAATGCGTAAAACAGATTGATAATTCAGGTATAAATTGCCACACTGAATAGACCTTAATCGTGGCTCACGGCTCACTATTTTTTAACTCTATAAATTTGACTATCTGCGGTAGTGCATTATGGCTGTATATAAGTTCTATCTAGGCCACAGAGAGCTTTCTAAGGCTGTTTTTGAGTGGGATGCTGCTGATAGGACAGCTCTACTAACAGCATTTATGCTGATGGAGGTTTTTTCACATTGGTTATGGTGCTTATTTGTATGGTATCGCCGCGATACTTATGGCGCTTATGTTGATATCAACCTGCTCTATCCAGTATGGATTAGCGTGTCTATAGTTGGTGTTTTCTTGCTATGGATGTCCAGTCGTTTTTCGCCAGTTAGAAGTGTCAGTAGCAATCTGCACATATGGCAAGCTTTAATCATCACTATTTATAGTGTCTATATTACTTTTATTGTCGCCATACTAGGGCATAGTAGTTTGGTAACGGGTGTATCACTAGTAGGTGGTGCTATGCTAGGAATGATGCTCATTAACCGGAATTACGTTTGGCGGGCATTTATAGGGCAAATTATTGCGATTTTAGCAGTATCGTTACTTCCTTATTTTGGTATTACGATACCTAATCTACGCCAACTTACGGCAACCACTCTTCCTCCTAGTATTCATAGTTATATGACTCACAGTGATATGACTATCATCAAAAATGAGGCGTTGACCTGGGAGGGTCTTAATCACCTGCGTCAATCTTCCAACCTTTTGTGGCGCTCTACCCATATTTATATGTCGCTACCAAAAGCTATTTTTATCATTTATATGTTTCGTATTTTGTTAGTGTCGTTAGATGACAGTAGGAGAGAAACCTTACGACATGCCAATCAGGACGAGCTTACTCAGCTTAAAAATCGTCGCTACGGTTTGAAAAAAATGAAGTATGCTTTGGCTACTGTGCGAGAATATCAAGATTTAAGCGTCATGCTGTTAGATTTGGATTGGTTTAAACAGATCAACGATAATTATGGTCACGATGTAGGTGATCAGGTTCTGATTGAAGTCTCACAGACACTATCACAATCATTAACAGATAAGACTATCATCAGTCGCTACGGCGGCGAAGAGTTTTTAATTGTATTACCAGATACGAAGCATGATAGCGCTATGATGATAGCCGAGCAACTACGACTGAATATTGCTGAACATGTCATGAAGATTGAAGGTCTGGCTGATTTTAATGTGACAGCAAGCTTTGGGTTATATACCTTAACTTATGAAGAACGAGCTTGTATTGCCCAAGGGTATGAAAAGATTACGCAGCAAAAGACCGTTGCTCGAACGTCACCTCTTATCAAGCCAATTGCTACTCAGCGCGCGGAAAGCCAAATAGCCTCAATGCAAAAGCTGCCTAGTGATATCTGCCAACGTCTGATTAGCACAGCGGATAAGGCCTTATATGAAGCCAAGCACCGTGGTCGTAATCAAGTTGTCAGTGCGAATGAAATGTGGGCCGAAAAAAAAGGCGGTAAGCAATCGCTTTACAAAAGCCGTTAGCCGCTAATCAACAACCATACCGATAACACTGTGTAAGTGTTATCGGTATGGTTGATATTCTATTGATTATTCCAATTTAGAGACCAGTTTCATTTATTCATCCATCCAATCAAGATATCAACTGCTGTACCAAGCTTGCGAGCACACTTGTGGCAAAGCTACCCGTAGTCAAAGTAAAGCTTAACACTAGTGTTTGATCATCCGACCATTCCCAGCTTAACGCCTCAATCGGTAGGCGCAGCGCTCGTCTTTGCGCCTTAATGTCACGCTGCTCTAATCCAGTTGCCAGTTGCATAAGTAGTGGGCTGTGTTGTACTACCTTGGTCTCTAAATCTGCAGCGCTACCGGTGACTTTATCGTTACCCGTGCCCCATAGCACAGCAGTTGGGTGAATATCGCCACTGTCAATACGAGCATGCAACGTATCATCTAGTATCTCACTAGTGAATATCGATCCTGAACCATCCAAATTAAACACTTCGCCTGATAGGCCAGTGTTCCAGCTGCCATTACGTACCCGTGCTGCCAATATCTCATTAAATATCAAGCTACGTGCAGCAGACAATTCCATCGTATTTTGCTCGCGCGGGGCACGCTTACGTTTGCTCTTTTTTGGTTGCGGGCGAGGCTCTCGCGGTGGACGAGCAAACAGTGATAAAGCCTCTCTGACGTTATTACCCTGACGACCAAAACGCTGTGGACCAAAATAATTGGGTACACCGTTTTTGCCAATGCGCGTTAAATGCTGCTCGACGGCCTCTTTTGCAGATAGTAGTTGCTCGGGTGATGCGTTACTTCCGTCATCAACATTTTCGTCACTAGCGCTCGAAAACTTGATATCACGTAAAGTAATAACAAACTGATTGGCACGGTGCGTACCGCGATTGAGTTTTTTATTGTGCCAATTCTGCGCAAGGATAGTGACAGTCTCGCTTTCGCCAATGTCCACTGGTGCAAACTCAGTAGGTGGCAATTGCTTCTTTGGTATGCGCAAACTAAACCACTGAGTCGTCAACGCGTGACGGTCTTTCAACCCTGAGTAGCCAACATCACGTAATGGAATGTCTGCCCACTCTGACAGTAGTTTCGCCAGATAAGCAGTATTCATGCCTGATTTTTCGATATGCAACCATAAATGCTCACCTTCACCAGTGAAATCTAATGGCAATAACTCATTGACGATGAAATCTGTTGCATGAGCTTTATAAGTCGCTTGCTGTATTGGCTGCAAATTTGGCTGTGGCAAATTTGCAGTATCTGTAATAGCAGCAATATCCATATGAGCCATATCAATTTGCTCACTAGCTGTTTTCTCACTGGCTGTTCGTTCATTAACGTTTTGATCATTAGCTGTTGGATTTATAGTAGCAGCTTGGCTATCTAAACTATCTTGAGAAATAGTAGTGATTTCGTTTTGGTTATCTTGAGAAGTCATAAGATCGTCTTTTATTTTGTTTATTAATAATGATTAGAAGTAAAAGAAGTGCGGAAAATAAAGTCGCATAATTACGTTTTGCAACGCAGCAAACATACAAAAAAACATCGTGCGCGCGGCGCTCTTGCTACTATCAATGCATAGCATATTAAAAATAATAGGATAAGTTGAATTTGTCTGGTTGGTTACGGTCATTTTCAACCTGCTGTCATTAGACATCATTATAACTGTTAAGGAAGCATTATGACCGACGCAACGATCAACACAGTCACCATCAGTAAAGCGGATATCCCAAGCGGTGGCATGAAATCATATAAGCAAGAAGACGATAGTATCATTTTAATCACTCGCGATGACGATGAGTTCCGCGCATTCGATGGTAAGTGCCCACATGCGGGCGCAGATTTGGGTGATGGATTACGCTGTGGTAATCGGGTAGTTTGTCCTTGGCATCATGCAACTTTTGATAGTCGCGATGGCTCACTATTAGAGCCGATAGCGACTAAAGGCTTGACCCAGTACGAACTGACTCATGATGGTGATAATCTGACAATTGATACCTCAACTCAGGTAACGGGGCAGGTCGAAAGTGATAAATTGACTGATACCCATACTATTATCGTTGGTGGAGGCGGTGCAGGATTTATGACAGCCGACCAGTTGCGTCAGGGTGGTTATGGCGGCAAGATTACGTTGATTAGTAAGGATGATAAAGCTCCTTACAACCGACCTTTATTATCCAAAGCGTTTTTGGCAGGCAAGATGGACGAGGACAAGCTGCTATTAGGCGGTGCTGATTGGGCAAGTAACAATAATATTGAGTTACGCCTCAACCAAACGGTTAGCGAAGTGCTACCCGATGAAGCGACCGTCGTCATAGAGGATAATGATGGCAACAGCGAACGACAAACTGCAGACTTCTTGGTCATCGCCACTGGTGCTAAACCAAACTTACTACCTATTAAAGGTGCTGAGATGGATGGCGTATATACACTACGTAGCATGAGTGATGCCAAATTAATTAAAGCGGCCAGTCATGATCAGCGTGTGGTGATCATCGGTACAGGTTTTATCGGTATGGAGACCGCGTCGGCATTAGCACAAGCAGGTACGACAGCTTCTATTACAGTGATTGGGCAAGGTAGCCGTGTGATGGGTAATATTGTCTCTGAAACGGTGAGTAATGCCTTAATTAAATTACATAAAGAGAAGGGCATCAATTTTGTGTTTGATGCAACCGTCGATGAAATTACTAAGGTTGATCGTCAGGTGGGCAAGGATGGAGATAATAATAATCAGGCTTTCTCAAATGTAGGCGGTGTCACTCTAGCAAGTGGTGAGCATATTGATGCTGATATCGTGATATTGGGTACTGGCGTGTCTCCACGTACAGAGGTATTGCGTGAAGTTAACGATCCAGATGGTGTACAAGTCGATGCGCATCTACAGCTGCGCGATGGTGTCTACGCGCTAGGTGATATTGCAAAAGCTAGCAACCAAATGGGTCGCATGCGTATCGAGCATTGGCGCGTGGCGCTGCAGCATGGCATGGTCACAGCTGCTGCGATATTGAATGATGACAGTGTTGACTCATTAGAGGCGCGTATTCCTTTCTTTTGGACCATGCAATATGGCAAGAGCCTACGCTATAGCGGTCATGCCGAGACACCAGATCACAATATCCTATTTGGTACGCCAGATACGCATGATTATATCGAATACTATTTTGATGATGAAGGCAAGGATACACGGGCTAGTGCGGCAAGTACGCTTGGACGTGATAAAGAGTTGGTTGCCTTCTCTGAGTTATTACGCCGTGGTCATGCGCCGACACGTGCGCAGCTTAATGCAGGGTTTGACATTATTGAACAAGCGCATGCATTATCGCGCTAGTACTGTAGACGGATAAGTATTAGTATTTAAGCTGGCTTAGTGATCTAAGTCAGTTTTTTTATATGAGTGAAAAAGGAAAAATTATAATATGAGCGCAAATAATATAAATAACAGCAATGTAAATACAGACCATTTTGATAAAGAGTCGTTATTTCTACGTGAAGCGACATTAGATGATATTGGTGCACTTGAGCAGTTATTAAATTGCTGCTATCGCGAGACGGCAGGTTGGACCAATGAGGCCGATTTGATCGGTGGTATTCGAACTACATCAGCGGAGCTCGCCGCCGTAATCAATGATCCTAATCACTATTATTTTGTCTATCCGAAAACCACGACAGGCGACCGTAATGGAGAAGAAACGGGTGAGATACTTGGCTGTATCGCTGTCGATATTAAAACTGCTGCTGACTCAAATAAGAAAGCCTATATCGGCATGTTTGCGGTACATCCTGTGTTACAAGGGAAGGGTGTTGGCAATATAATACTACAAGCGGCCGAGACCTTTGCAGATCGTCATTTACAGTCACTGAATCAGCCTAGCCGTCTGACTATGTCTATACTAAGTCATCGTCCTGAACTTTTAGCTTATTATCAGCGCCGCGGTTATCAGTTCAATGGTAATAAAATGCCGTTTCCAAACGATGGCAATAATGGCGAGCCAAAGCGTGATGATTTAGAGCTATTAGAACTAGAAAAAGTCATTAGCTAATCAAATTGGCTTAGTAAAAAACACTAAAAAACATTCTATCTCGCTCAACCCCAAAAATGTCCAAAAGTCATAAATAGTCCAATACTCAGCAGCACAAATGCCACGATAATTAAGCGCTTGAACCAGTTAAATGCTGGCAAGCGCGTGGCATTGTCATCTGACATTAGATAAGCGAATAAGAACAACAAACTCGCTGCCAAGGTCATGATACCAAGCCCAATCGGTAATATAAATAAGTACACCTGCCACACAGTCATCTCTCAACGGTCAGTATTAAGGGCATCATAGCAGCATCAGGATTGCGCTGTCAGTATGCCTTACTTTAAATTTTTCAATGCAAATAATGATTAGGAAAATACAGTAGTCATCAGTGCGATATAAAAGTAATGAGCCAGTTTTAGACCTACTAAGCTATATGCTTACGTCATGACTGACAATAAAAAAGGACGCTCAAACGGCATCCTTTTTTATAATAGTTAAGAATAAGAGAAACGTTAAACAGTGAGCTTAACGCATCGTCACAAACTCTTCTGAACCAGTTGGATGGATGGCAACCGTATTGTCAAAATCAGCCTTAGTCGCACCCATTTTGATCGCGACGGCAAATCCTTGAATCATCTCATCGACGCCAAAGCCAATGCCATGCAGGCCAATGACTTTTTCATCATCGCCCAAGCATACCAGCTTCATGGTGCATTTTTGACGATGTTGAGTGACCGCGCTATACATATCGGTAAAGCTTGAGGTATAACATTTGATGTTTTCTTTGCCATAGCGTTCTACCGCGTCGATTTCAGACAGGCCAATCGTACCAATAGCCGGATGGGTAAAAATCACGGTCGGTATCAACGAGTAGTCTAAATGCTCATTGGGTTTGTTGTTAAACAAACGCTCTGATAAACGGCGACCAGCGGCAATCGCTACGGGTGTTAGATCTACGCTGTTTTCGATAATATCGCCAACCGCATAAATACCATCGACGTTGGTGTTTTGGAATTTATCAACTTTGATTTTACCCGTCTCAGTCGTGGCAACTCCTGTCACTTGCAGATTGATACCGTCTGTCGATGGCGCGCGACCAATCGCCCAGATCAAGCAATCGACAGTATCGATACAGTCTTCACCGCCATCGTTGGTAGTCAAATCGAGGCTATCATCGTCATTTTTATTGACTTCATTGATCACCGTGTTGGTGTGTAATGTGATGCCAGCTTGTTCCATTTCTATCAGCAAAGTCTCTACGATAGTATGGTCAAATGTACGGAGTGGCGAGTGTTTACGTACATACAAATGTACTTCGGCACCCAGACTGTTTAACACGCCTGCGATTTCGACTGCGATATAGCCTGCGCCCACAATCGCCACGCGTTTTGGCAAATGATTCAACGCAAAAAATCCGTCAGAGTCGATGCCGTATTCTGCGCCTTTGATGTCTGGCTGAATAGGATGACCGCCCGTAGCAATCAAAATATGGTCAGCGGTAATCAGCTCGCCATTTACTTCTACGGTATTGGTATCGACAAATTTGGCAAAGCCTTTGATCACTTCGACGCCGTTTTTAGCCAAGTTATTGTCATAAGCGCGGTGAATGTTTTCGATGTATTGTTGACGGCTCTGTACCAGCTTTTGGAAGTCAAAACCTTTTAACTCAACATCAAAACCATAGTCTGGCGCATATTTATGGATGGCTTCAGCTACTTGCGCGCCATACCACATTACTTTTTTGGGAACACAGCCCAAATTCACACAAGTGCCGCCCAGTTGATTGGCTTCGATAATGGCGCATTTTTTGCCATAGCTGGCTGCACGGTTGAGTGACGCGATGCCGCCGCTACCGCCGCCAATAGAGATATAGTCATAATGTTTGGTCATATTAAGTCTCTTTATTGAGTTGTTATTGGTGCTGTTTCTGACTCTACTGTAATGGGTCTTATCATCCATCTTACAAGTTTTTTATGGTTAGCGTATGTTGAATCGCTTGACTATAAACGGTGGTTGGTTAAGAAATGCCTAGCATTTAGATATTTAAATCCACTCAAACCCATTTATACAATAGGTCGACGTCTATAAAATAATAGCCCCGGGATGGATAAACCCAATACCAATCCTGAAGTCACAAAAAGCGCCTCAAACAAATACACCATCATTTGGCTAAATAATTCGTCTGAATAACCAAAATAGCCAATCTGTACCATGCTCACCATTGCTTTATAGGCGGCGATACCCGGCATCATACAGATGACGCTGGGCGAGATGAGCGCTTTGGGCGGTAGGGTATATTTCCTAGAAAAATATACACCCAAAAAGCTGGCAAGCATCGCTCCAAAAAAGCTCGCGATCACCAGATGGACATGCTGATAAACAAGCGCCGTTTTTAACCCAAAGCCAAACGCCGTCATCAGTAGACACGGCAAGATATAGCGTTTGGGGACACTAAACATCAGCGTCCAGCCAAGGGTAATGATACAAGACAGCACAACGGTCTCAATAAACCACATCTAAAACCCCCAGTGCTGTATGCGTAGTAAAACCAGTGCCATTACGATACCGACGCACGCGGATAATGTAAGCATATAGGTAAAGACCGCACGCCCAACGCCAATATTGACATAGCCTTTTAGGATGTCGGATAACGAGTTAATCAGTGGAAAGCTAGGAATCAGTAGCAACACACTAGAGGCCACGGCAATATCGGCATTATTGCCAATATCAAAATAATAGGTAGTCGCGCCAATGAGCGAGGCAATAAATGCCGTCACAATAACAGTGATAAAAGGGTTAAAGTGGTGTTTGGACAAATAAATACGAGTAAACATCGCCACCATACCTGCGATAAAGGTCACTGCTGTAATCGACCAGCTGCCGCCATTTAGATAAGCAAACGCCGCACATGAGGCACCAACAAAGATGCTTACTAGCCATGTCGGATACACGGTCTTATCCAACTCATCAAAGGCAATCGTCGTGCGGTCAATCAAGTCGGTACTATCTATAGTGGCTTCAGTTTTATTAATGATTTGCTGAATTTGCACCAATAAATTGACATTGATACTTTGATTGATCGTATCTCGGGTGGTGGTAATACAGCGCTCGTCGCAGATGGTCGTTAGGGTGATAGCGTTAAAGTTCAGCGAACATTCGACGCTGTTCATCCTCAAGGCAAGCCCCAAGCGTTTGGATAAGTCCACCACCACGGCAGACTCAGCGCCATACTGCATAAGGAGTAAGCCGCAGCGTACGCATAGTCGAGTAATGCGCTGCTGCTTTACGTAGCTGATAGAGGTCATGGGTGAGATACGCATGTTGGTTGGTATTGATACGCTATTATAAAGGGTCTGGATGCTGACGCGCAGACAATATCAGCCATTATCGAATATTATATTGGCTGCTATTCTAAACTTTTTTGGCAAGGAGCCTAAAATGCATATCGCTATTTTGACACTGACGTTTTCGTTGCCCGGCTGCGGCTCACTAAAAGAAAAGCGCCAACGCATGGGCGGCTTGCACGCGCGCTTTGGTAATACGCCAAGCGTCGCGGTCTGTGAGAGTGGCGGCCGCGATCGGCATGACGCGAGCGAATGGACGTTTGTGATCGTTGGACTGTCCAAACGAGAGGTCGAGTCGCAATGTAGTCAGATTGAGGAAAAGCTAGAACGGATAGTGGATGCACGGGTCATGAATGTTGAGAGGGAGTTTGTTTAGTTGAGGGAAGTTTATTACAGGGGGCCAATCCCACTTTCCGCTCTAATAGCCAACCAAGGACAACAGCTGTAATCAGGGCTAAATTGCATCATAAATCAGCTATTCAGTGTTACTATCAAATATTCTCTAAATTATTCGTAAGTTCTAAAAGATGTTCGACAGCTGCGCTACTGTTTGGTTTTTCTGAAACTCTCTCTTGAAGTAACTCTAGAGTCCATCGCTTAACTTCATTCAATTTTTTTTCAACAATAAATGGTTGATAAGGAGAAGGGCGTTTTGGAGTATCTATAAGTTTTTTATAATGCCAAAATGCTGCATCAATTCTGTCTCCATTGTTAAACTTAGCAATATCTATATTGAAAGCAGGGTGTTCTAGCAATTCCCGAATATATCTAATTCTATCTATTCCATCAAGCGGTTGCCAAAAAATAGAGCTAAACTTTTCTTTATTAATATTTTGTATAGCTACAAAAAAATCCTTACCAACGTTTCCATGTTTACAAAATCGCATAAAAACTGCGGACATAGCGCTAGCGTCAGCATTTAAAGCTAATGTCTTCTTTTGATTACTAATGGTCTGTAAAAGGAAGTCATAAAAAATATCAGGACTTACTGGAGTTCTAAGATAATAGTCTCCTATAAGCCACTCTTCTGGTCCTTTCCTAATTCTCTCTTCTATATACTGTTTCACTAGCTCTTCAAATTTTTTGGCTAAATCAGGAGAGTCATTCTTTTCGAGTATATTATAATAGAAGCTTAAATTAGGGAATGCTTCTCTGTCTATCCTATCCTTAACATTGTCAAACAGTCTCTGATTGAAGCTTTGATCTGAATTTAAATTACGATATTCAGCCATCAAGCCTCTCTTTTCTCTATCACTTTCCAAAGCTTCTTCATTGATTAAATCTTGGTTTAGCAGTCTTTCAAATTTTTCACTATCTATATCAATATTCGTAATCAGTTCGATAACAACTTCAGTCCACCCTTCCATACGAAAGTTAGGGTAGAATTTTGAAAGCTTTTCCTCTACATCGTCTTTCTTAGTTCTAAAAGGTGCTTTTAATGCTTCATCATCACTTTTTGAAAAGATATCTAATCGGTCATCGAGACCATCTTCGGAAAAATACGTTTCTAACTCTTTCATATCGACGTTAAGAACTTTAGGAATGTCATTAACAAGTTTGATAATAAGGATTTGTCTTAGGATTTCTTCCTTGCTCAATTTTGATAAAGATGATGAGTGTTTTATTATCTCCTGATAGATTTTCTGAACGCGCTGATAAAATCTAAGATTTCTAACCCCCATAGTTTGATAAAATTTCTCGTATATAGGAAAAATTTTATCATCGTTAATGGTTTCTTTAACCATTGATAATGAATCATTTAAAACTAGTATTTCATCAAACACTTTTTCTTTTTGCGTGTCAAAATCAACTTTATCTTCAGACTCTTCGTCATGCAAAATCATAATAATTTGGCAATTTCGTTCGTTCTTAAGGTAGTTAACTAATCCTAGAACTTCTGACATTGGCAAATTTTTTGATTTTCTTTCTATGTCATCCAAACAAACCAGCGTATCTTTTAAATGTGACATAATGATATTTGTAATCAATTTATTGCCAATATTGATGCCAAAACGTAGGTCGCCAGCAGTGCTACTAGTGCTTCCTCCACCTATAAAACCGAATAATTTTTTAAAATGTGTAGAGATATCGGTATTCAAGATGGAGTCGTCAGTCGAAATAGTCTGTACTTCAGTAGCGATCGCAAGCTTAAGACTATCTAAAGAGTCTAAACCGAATAAAGAGATATAAGCATATTTCTTAGCAATGAGGTTTTCCTTGCTACCATTCTTAGGATTTGTTTTCCTGTGCGTAATAAAGTAATTCTTATTATCTTCATAGAACTTTTTCCAAAGATATGTTTTGCCAACGCCCCATTCACCAGTCAAGGCAATAGCTAGTGGATTACTATGTTGAATAAGCTCCAAAAGCTTATCTTCGAGCTTTTCTACATTTGCCATCACTGATTACCTTACACATGTTCTTAAATTAATAATGATATTAACACCAAATTTAAAACCTCACCCAACAAAAAAGGCCACTCCCTAAAGAGTGGCCTTTCATCAATGATTATCTAAAAATCATTAGTTATTAGTGACGACCTTGGCCTGCAGGTTTCTCAAACCCTTTTGCACTCATGCATGAATCTATTTTCTTCATATCATTTTTACTTGGACGACCGTCCTTGTTCATTTTTACGCCCGCTTTTTTAGCACAGTCATCCATAGCTTGTTTCATGTCTGCTGATATATTAGGTCTTTGGTGGTTGCGTTCGCTTGCGCCATTTGATGTGCCGCTTGACGCACAGGCGCTAACGCCAACAGTAGATGCCAAGACAATAAATAGTAATTTTTTCATAAGAAGTCCTTAAGAGTTTCAGAGGTCGTACAAGAATGAGTAACGTCAATTTGTGTGGGTTATATCGTTATTAACCAGTTGTTTCTATACCGTATTCGTTTACGTGTCATATCTAACCATTTAAATATTAATACATTTAACTTTTAAGTATCTTTAATAAATATTAAGAAAGGTAACGTAGCGAAGTAATTTAAGTCTTAGTTTATATATCAATTTCCGTTCATAGCTTATAGTTTGCGCTTTGCCTTATACCAGCCAATAAAAAAGGCCACTCTATAAAGAGTAGCCTTTTATCAATCATTCACTAGTTTGTATTAGCTGACTTCTTTCATGCCTTGCTCAAGCATTGGCTTTAAGAATATACCCGTGTAGGATTCTTTGACTTCCGCCACTTCCTCAGGCGTACCTTCAGCGATGATCATACCACCACCTTTACCGCCTTCAGGACCTAGGTCGATCACCCAATCTGCCGTTTTAATGACATCCAAGTTATGCTCGATGACCACGATGGTATTACCTTTATCGCGTAGAGCATGCAAGATGTTGAGCAGCTTATCGATATCGTGGAAATGCAAACCAGTGGTTGGCTCATCCAAGATATAGAGCGTCTGTCCTGTATCACGTTTGGCCAGCTCACGCGCCAGTTTGACACGTTGCGCTTCACCACCTGATAGTGTTGGCGCAGACTGACCCAAGCGAATATAGCTCAGACCGACATCCATCAGTGCTTGCAGACGACGATAGATGGCTGGTATCGCTGAGAAGAACTCAACGGCATCTTCAACGGTCATATCAAGCACGTCAGCGATGGTTTTGCCTTTATAGTGAATCTCTAGCGTCTCGCGGTTGTAGCGTTTGCCTTCACAGGTATCACATGGCACATACATATCAGGCAAGAAATGCATCTCAACCTTGATGAGACCATCACCTTGGCACATCTCACAGCGTCCGCCTTTTACGTTGAAGCTAAAGCGGCCCGGTTTATAACCACGAGCACGCGCTTCTTGCGTCTGGGCAAACATCTCACGCACAGGGGTAAACACACCCGTATAAGTCGCTGGGTTTGAACGCGGTGTACGACCAATCGGGCTTTGATCGATGTCGACCATTTTGTCTAAATGCTCAAGACCGCTAATGCTTTCAAACTTATCGGCAATCAGCGTTGAGGCATTGTTTAACTGAGTCGCTGCCAATGGCATAAGGGTACGGTTAATCAAGGTTGATTTACCCGAACCTGAGACACCCGTCACACAAGTCATGATACCAACAGGAATGGTCAAATTTACATCATGTAGGTTGTTACCTGACGCGCCTTTCAGCTCGATGGTCATCGGTACTTTCTTGGCTTTAGCCTTACCTTTGACTTCGACATCGATAGTCTTGGCTTTATGACGGACAGTTGGAATCTCAATTTTTTTCTTACCAGACATATATTGTCCAGTCAGCGATTCTTTGTTTGCCATGATGTCATCGACCGTACCTTGAGCGATAATATGACCGCCATGTACGCCTGCACCGATACCGATATCGATGACGTGATCTGCTTGGCGAATCGCATCTTCATCATGTTCAACGACCAGCACCGTATTACCCAAGTCACGTAAGCGCGTAAGGGTTTTTAGCAGGCGATCATTGTCACGCTGATGCAGACCGATTGACGGCTCATCAAGTACGTACATGACACCCATCAGACCTGCACCGATTTGGCTAGCCAAACGAATACGCTGTGCTTCACCGCCCGATAATGTCTCAGCAGAGCGAGCAAGGGTCAAATAATCAAGCCCGACGCTAACGAGGAAGTTTAAGCGCTCATTAATCTCTTTAAAGATTTTTTCGGCTACTTCGCCTTTATGACCGCCAATCTTTAGCGTTTTATAATAGTCAGCCGCATCACCGATAGACAGCTTAACGATTTCTGCAATGGTCTGATCATCAACACGGACGTTGCGTGAGATTTCATTAAGACGCGCGCCATCACAGACGTTACAGGTAGTATCGGCCAAGTATTTAGCCAGCTCATCACGGACCAGATTGCTTTGCGTTTTAGCATAACGGCGCTCTAGGTAGGGCAGTACACCTTCAAATGGTACCGTCTTGTTGGTCTTGCGGCCGCGCTCATCAGTGAAGTTAAAGGTCAGCTTTTCTTTACCAGAGCCGTGCATAATTAGGTCTTGCTGCTCTTTAGACAAATCCTGCCATGGCGCATCCATATCGATTTTGAAATGCTTACAGACCGTGCTAAGTAGGCCAAAGTAGTAAGCATGACGCTTGTCCCAGCCATTGATTGCGCCTTGGTTAAGTGACTTCTCATGATGAGTAATCAGTTTTTCAGCGGCAAAGTATTGGCGTTTACCGAGACCGTCACAGCTTGGGCATGCGCCGTATGGATTGTTAAAACTGAACATGCGTGGTTCAAGCTCAGGCACCGCACGATCACAGACAGGGCATGAATGCTTGGCTGACATCACTTGGTTCTCGTCACCGCCTTCTTTTGGATTACCATCCATAAAGTGTAGCGTGACCAGTCCTTGTCCCAAACGTAACGCTGTCTCTAAGCTCTCAGCGACACGGTTGCCCAAGTCATCACGGACTTTAAAGCGATCGACTACCACTTCGATGGTATGTTTTTTCTTCTTGTCCAACGTCGGTAACTCGTCGGTGTCATAGACATCACCGTCGACGCGCACACGGACAAAACCTTGACCAATCAGCTGCTCAAGCAAGACGGTATGCTCACCTTTACGCTCGCGAATCACCGGTGCCAAGATCATAATCTTGGTGTCATCTGGCAATGCCATGACCTGATCAACCATCTCAGTGACCGACTGCGCGACCATTGGCTCACCGTGCTCAGGGCAATATGGTGTACCAATGCGTGCATAGAGCAGACGCAGATAATCATAAATCTCGGTAATCGTACCAACGGTCGAGCGTGGGTTATGGTTGGTTGATTTTTGCTCGATAGCAATCGCAGGGGATAGACCCTCGATACTATCGACGTCAGGTTTCTCCATTTGCGAGAGGAACTGACGCGCGTATGCCGATAAGCTTTCGACATAACGACGTTGCCCTTCGGCATATAGCGTGTCAAATGCTAACGAAGATTTACCAGAGCCAGATAGGCCAGTGATTACCACGAATTTATCTCGTGGAATGTCTAAATCAATGTTTTTTAAATTATGAGTACGTGCGCCGCGTATTGCGATATGGTCATGTGCCATCGGTTACAGGTTTCCTATTTGCTAAAAGGGGATTGGGAAATATCTCAAGTTAAAAGTAAATACAGGTCAGTAAAATGATTGGTTAAAAGGTGAATAATTCTAAATTTATGGTGTTGTTATAAGTAGTGTTGTTATAAAAGATATCGTTACAAACAAAGCAGTCATTATGAACAGTGTCATTATAAAGGGTACATATATTGATAAGGTAGAAGTTAAGCCAGCCTAGTTATTCGTTTTCTATTATTGTTTGGCTTTATGTTGCTTGTCATTCCTACGACTATTTCTTATAGGACTAAGCAAATCTAAATCAAATCAGTGTTAAGTAACAGGCATCGTTTGTTATGGTTTTGACCAAAAATGTCATTTTATAGAAGCGTTCGTCGTTATATAGATATGGTTAGTTAGCTATTAATTGTGCTGACAACGTTTTACTTTATTGTCATGGTGACAGCATTATTCAAGGTGTCACTATGCATCTGATGCACTTGGTAACAAAATAATCTCGTAATATGAATGGCTTGGGTTGAGGGCGCATACGTTACTGCACTAGTAAGACAAAAGTCTCGGCAACCAAACGGCGAATGTCTTATACTAGGGGGCTTGATTTATAGGCCAATGCCTTGATAAACCAGTAGTGATAAATCATGGTATAGCGCATTGTTAGTCATGAAAGATAGCAATGAGCAACCAGCAATGATCAACCAGTGAGGCAAGTATGAATAGCGTAGAGAAACGGGCAATCCTCGGAGTCGGTGGCATCTTTGCCTTACGTATGATTGGCTTGTTTATGATTGTGCCGGTATTTTCTGTTTATGGTGACAATTATGCACACGCGACGCCGTTTTTGATTGGTTTGGCCGTTGGTATTTATGGCTTAGGGCAGGCCATCTTTCAGATACCGATGAGTTTGGCTGCTGATAAATTTCCGCGTAAGCCTATTATCTTTTTGGGGTTGATACTGTTCGCTGTCGGCGGCATGATTGCGGCAAATGCGACGGATATTTACGAAGTAATCATTGGTCGGGCGCTGGCAGGTAGTGGAGCGGTCTCTGCTGTGCTTATGGCACTATTGGCTGATGTGACTCGTGAGGAAATGCGTACCAAAGCGATGGCCACGATGGGTCTGACGATTGCGACCTCTATTATGCTGGCCTTTGCTTTTGGTCCATTATTAGTCGGCTCGCTCGGTATCTCTGGGCTGTTTTGGCTAACCTCAGGGTTTGCTATATTGGCGATGCTGCTATTGGTAATGGTACCGACGCCTATGCGCGTGCTCAAGCACAACCTAGATAATAAAACCATCGGTCAACAGTTAGCGACTGTCCTCAAGATTGGTGATCTTAACCGCTTACATATCGGTATCTTTGCGCTACATCTGACGATGACTGCGATATTTGTGATATTGCCGCACCAGCTCAGTGACGTACTTGGCTTGTCAGTACGTCAGCAAGGCATGGTGTATTTGCCGCTATTGTTTATTGGCTTCGCCATCGCGATACCATTTATTATCATCGCTGAAAAGAAACGCAAAATGCGTCAGGTCTTTTTGGGTGCAATTGCATTGATGACCGCTGCGTTAGCAATACTTGCGCTTGGTAGTCAGGTTGGTGCTGGTATTATATTGGGCTTGCTACTGTACTTTATGGGCTTTAACTTACTTGAGGCGACGATTCCCTCATGGATATCTAAGCGCGCACCAGTCGCCAATAAAGCGACCGCGATGGGGCTTAACTCTTCTAGTCAGTTCTTTGGAGCATTTGTAGGTGGTGCAATGGGTGGTCTGTTATTAAGCCAGCCTAATTTGTTGGCATGGGGCATACTGGCTATTATTATGGGTGCCGCACTGCTTATCATCATTCCCATTTCTCAACCACCTTACCTATCGAGCACGACGGTTACTATTCCTAAAGATATCAATATCCAAGACTGGTCACGACAAATGCTGGCAGTAGATGGTGTTGATGAGTTGGTCGTAATGGCAAAAGAGCAAGTCGCCTATTTGAAGTTAGATAAAACACAGTTGACGGATGATTCTCGTCAACAGCTATCGAGTTTGGCGCAAAGTCCGCTAGATATATAGCAGCTTTATACTTGTAGTTGTATACGGAAGTGAAGCCAAATAGCAAAAATTGCACAGACAGCAATTTCATAAACCATCAGTATCAATAAGTAGAAACTAACTATTTATCTCTATTTAAAAGGAATTAATATGAGTAAATTTAAGATGTTGTCTGGTAGTGTCATCGAAGGTAAAAAGAAGGCGCATCGCTCAATAGCCAAGTTAACCGTAGGTTTTGGTTTATCAGCCATGCTGCTGACCTCTGGTTGCGCTACACAAAATATTCAGGCGTATCAGAACACCACACCAACGCTCGACATGCATGAGTTTTTTTCGGGTCAAATCGATGGTTGGGGTATGTTCCAAGGTCGAAATGGCGAAGTCAAAAAGCGCTTTTATGTCGACATTGATGCTACCCATGAGGGAGACAATGTTATTGTCTTGAACGAGAAGTTCTCGTGGGCAGATGGCACAAAATCGCAGCGTATATGGAGACTGACTGAGCAAGCAGATGGTAGCTGGAAAGGTATGGCAGGTGATGTCATTGGCGAGGCAACAGGGCAAGTGGTTGGCAATACGTTGCACTGGAATTACTTATTAGAGTTACCTGTCGAGGACAAAACCTACAAAGTGAATTTTGATGACTGGATGTATCTTATCAATGAAGATGTCATGCTCAATCGCTCAGTGATGAAAAAATTTGGCGTAGAGCTGGGTAGCGTGACATTGAGCATGCACCGTAAGCCTTCCGATGCTAACTAGAAATCTCTAAATCATTTGATAATAAGTTAGGTGCTATGCAATATCGATAAAGGTAGACGGTGTTCTTCAGCGTCTTAAAATGGCAAAATAGCAGCATATTTATCTATTACCTGTTATTTATTGGACTCTACAATATTGACTAGTATATCAAGATAGAGGTTCTAAGCGACATAGACTGACGTGCACCATAGGTAGCCTATAGATATTTCGATAAAAATTGGTTAAAGTAAAATTATACAATTGATAGTATCAAATGATGCTATCAGATAACGATTAAAACAGTTTATTAAATTATTCATAAGTAAAAGGACGGTATCATGCGCGGAGTCAATAAAGTTATCATCATCGGTAACCTCGGAGCAGATCCTGAGGCACGCCAATTCAGCAATGGCGGTAGCGTAACCAATATTTCGGTTGCGACATCAGAGCAGTGGACAGACAAACAAAGCGGCGAAAAAAGAGAAGCGACAGAGTGGCATCGTATCGCACTTTTTAACCGTCTAGGTGAAATCGCAGCGCAATACCTGCGTAAAGGCAGCAAGGTTTATATCGAAGGTAGTTTACGTACACGTAAATACCAAGACCAAAGTGGTCAAGACCGTTATATTACTGAGATTCGTGCCGAACAAATGCAGATGCTTGATGGTCAAACTGGCGGTGGTCAAGGTGGAGATAGCTTTGGTGGTCAAAACCAAGGTCAGAGTGGCAGCTATAATAATCAAGGTGGCCAAAACAACCAGAACAACTTTGGTCAGCAAGCAAATAATCAAATGGCACATCAAGGCGGTTACAACCAACCAGCAGCTCAAGGTGGTCAGAACAGTTTTAACAATCAAGCGCCTGCTCAGCAAAACCAGTTCAATCAACCAGCACAGAAACCTGCACAATCTAAGCCTACAGCAATGCCAGACGGCCCTGTAGATGATGACATTCCGTTCTAAATCATATAAGAAAGAAAGTGTAAAGGTATATTGATATTGATTATCTTATAACCCTTTGACAGCATACTTTAGCCCTGAACCTTAGACTTAATGTTAAAAAAGCCCTGCAACTGCAGGGCTTTTTTAATGCTTGCTGTAGTTGATTCAACTTAAAAGAGATACAAGGTAACTGAGTGTAGATATAACTGTGATACTTCAAGCGAGGTTAACGCTGTAGCTCTTTCATAGAGGATTGACTATATCCAAAAATATAATTCAGTTGATTTTTTTAACGTAGCTAAACTAAATTTTTATTAAAGAATTTTTAATTTATTTAATATGCTCTTAATACCTAAACGATTAAACTTAAGTTTATTTGGTATTGGTTTAGTACTATTAATTTTCATATTAGCTAGTATGCTTACTACCTTCTATACTCTATATTGACCGTTTATACCAAAAAATAATTATGATTAATGACGTTTGGTTTTAAAAATTGCTATACTGACTTTATATAGCGTATGGTTAATATATATTGACTATCTATAAATAAAATAAATTTCGATGATAACCACCAAGTTTTTACTTGTTTCCGATTAATAAATCGAAAGCTATTTGGATAATAGATCTTTATATGAAATGGTTAGCTTATTCAGAAAGCAGCATAGCAACGACATAGTAAGTTACAGAGCTGATGCAGAACTATCTTCAAAATTAGCAGTATTTGAGAGTATAGTGTATTGACTTACTACTCTATCATTTTAACAGTAGATTTTTGTCGAAATAGTATTGTGAAATCCTAGTAGTAGTTACAATGCTAGAATTTTGTTTTATTATTAGAAAAT
This sequence comes from Psychrobacter proteolyticus, assembly GCF_039762275.1. Taxonomy (GTDB): domain Bacteria; phylum Pseudomonadota; class Gammaproteobacteria; order Pseudomonadales; family Moraxellaceae; genus Psychrobacter; species Psychrobacter proteolyticus_C. The sequence goes on from NZ_JBDLOB010000003.1 coordinate 284,179, forward strand.
GCTTTCAAAGCTATAATAGCAATATATAAAGAATGATGACTTGTGTGTTTAGATTTATCTAAAACTAATTTTATTCAAAATGGCTACAATGAGTATTTATCGCTATATGTTTTCTATTTATAATGGATTGTTCGGGTTGTTATTAGAAATTAAATACTCTTTAGAATTAATTATATTTTATGAATATATTTAGTTGCTAATGAACGATTTGTTCTCCGCATATTTTCACCAAAAACAATACCTCAATAGAGGCCACACTCTTATTTTATAATTGGATTTATTATGAGCAAAAATAACGCAATTGATTTAGAAAATTTGAACGTAGATGAGTTACGTGCTATCACTGAAAACGCTCAACAACTTATCGCTAAAAAACAACATCAACGTTTGTATGATGCGTATATGCAGTTCGAGCAGATTGCAGAAGATAGCAATGCAACGATCGAAGAGATACTGAAAGCTGGTGAAAAGTTAGAGAAAAAACGCAGTATTAAATATCGCAATACTGATGATCATAGTGAAACTTGGACTGGACGTGGCCGTAAGCCAACGTGGTTGGTTGAAGCGCTAGCAGCAGGTCGTGATATCGAAGATTTTGCTATTTAATTAGCTGTTTTCTTATAAAATGCCTTTCTGTGAGCCAGCTTGAAATTGCTATTGATAATGGTTTATTTACAATCATTTAGCGATAGATAGAGCTGCTTTCGAGAAAATAAAAGCCAGTATCTTTACTGCCAGTATTTTGGCAGTAAAGATACTGGCTTTTTTTCTGTCATCTATATGCCATTGTTTGTTATGATAATGACGTTTTTGTCTTATATAAGAGTTGTACGACTGTGGCCCAAGTATCTGAGTTTTCTCATAAACGTCCCCGTAAGCTCTGGTGGCTAGTGGGGTTTGTGTTGTTTGCGCTATTTGCTGTGTTGCAAATGCCAGCAGCATGGTTACTTGAGAAATACGCGCCAGATACGCCTTATGTGCAGCATGTATCTGGCAATGTATGGCAAGGTGCTGCCATTTGGCAATTGCCTATGTCATCGTCGTCGCTCACAGGTATGGCAGAATGGTCATTGCAGCCTTGGCAGTTACTCATAGGTAAGCTAGGTGCGGATGTTAATATCCACTCAGCACAGACACGTCTGAATGGGCAAGTTAAACTTGGGTTAAACTCATGGCAAGTTGACAACATGAGTGGGAAAATTGCACCTGAGACGCTAGCGAGCGTAGTCAACTGGCAGCTGCCAAATACCCCTATTCAAGTAAACAATGTATCGCTAACGCGCCAGTCTGATAAAAATGACGCATCTAGTAGCGATCCTGCTAAAGACGCGGGCGGATTTAGTGCAGCGGATGGTCAATTTACTTGGGTTGGCGGCGAGGTAGGCTATCCTAGTGGTGGCAAAGTTTTTTATATTACAATGCCTGCTCTAAGAGCTGAGCTTAGTACAGAGCAAAAAAGCAATAGAGATTTGCTCCATATCAATTTATTAAACAATCAAGATAAGCGTTTGGGAGATCTGTATCTCGATAGCGATAATATGCTCGATGTTAGTTTAACGCAGCGTTTGCTAGAGAATATGCCTGAGTATAAAGGACAAGCCCCTCAAGATACGCCAGTTGTCAGTGTGCGCCAGCCATTGCTAGCTGGTTTGGGGGCGAACTAAATGCTTAATATCGCCGCAAGCCTAAAACCTGTTATCAATACTCTCAATCGTTTTTCAGGTTGGCTATTATTGTTAGCCATTGCTTGGCTATGTTGGACAGCCGCCCGTCTCTTATGGTTATTACTAGCAGCACCTTTAGCGCCTACATTGCCTTTAGCGCCTCTACAAAATAGTGCCAAATCCACCAATGATTATAGTGGCTTGTTTGCAATCTTTGCTGATCCCGATCCTATTACTGCAGCCGTGCAACCACCTCCCAACATTGAGCTCAAAGGCGTACTACTAGCCATACCTGAGAGCATGTCTTCCGCCTTATTGAATGTCAATGGGGAGGTCAAAAATTACCGCATCGGTGATGAGCTAAAAGACAGCGATTATACGCTCGTGGCTGTTGACTGGAATTCAGTTATCATCGCTGATGCTAACGATAAAGAAACCGTTATTAAAATGCCAGAGGCGATGCCATTAGACCAAAGTGATATGCTAGCAAGAGGAATAAGTAACCAGCGTTTGCCAAACAATAGCATGTTACCTACAGCGCCCCAGCCAGTACAAAACGCTGTTCCTGAGGCAGAGGGGACAACTGGCGCAGACACTTCAAGTAATCCACAGTCAGCTATCGAAGAAGCGGTTACGGCTTTGCAAGAAAACCCCGCCAGTTATCTAAGTAGGATGGGGGTGATGGCATCAGGTGAAAGCTACCAAGTCACAGCGGCGATGCCTGCTGGCCTACGTAATCGTTTAGGGTTAGAGCCAGGCGATAAGGTACTGACCGTCAACGGACAGAGTGTAGGTAATAACCCTGTGCAAGATGCTAGTGTACTTCAGCAAGTACAACAAGCAGGTGAAGCGCAGATAGAGGTTCAACGTGGTGAGCAAGTTATTACGATTCGCCAGCAGTTCTAGCAAGGTAGGTTTTTAGCAAAATTACTCCTTAAAAACTCAGCACATAGTAAGCAATATCACTGTAGGTAATCATCAATATGGTAAGTTTTCAGAATTTTTCAGCCACGCCTTTGTACTGTAGCCTGCAGGGTTTGATGCGCCTGTGTCGTCCACTTTGTCTAGCAGTGCCATTGTGGGCTGCTGGTGTTGGTCTTGCCAATGCTGAGAGCTGGAAAGTCAATTTACAAGATGCTGATATCAAAGCCTTTATCAATGAGGTCGCGACCATCACGGATCAAAACTTTGTGCTCGATCCACGTATCAATGGTAATGTCACGGTCATCTCCAACAAAGCCCTGTCCCGTGATGAGATCTATCAGCTATTTCTGAGCGTGATGCAAGTGAATGGTATCGCTGCGATTGAATCGGGAACGACGACAAAACTGGTGCCAGATAATATTGCTAAGCAATCTGGTGTGGCGGTTGATTTACGCGGTGATAGTGTTGGCGAGTCGCTCGCCACTCGAGTTATTTATTTGACCAACACCCAAGCTGCAGAAGTATTAGGTGTTATTCGCCCATTGATGCCGCAGTCGGCTCACGCAGCCGCTGTACCTGGTGTCAATGCGCTGGTTTTGTCCGATCGAGCAGACAGCCTTAATCAACTGACGGCCCTTATCCGTGATTTAGACAGTAATGTAAATGACAGTTTGCAAGTGATACCACTGCGTCACGTCGATGCCGAACGTATGATGGAATTGATTAGCGCTTTAGTCTCAAGTGCGGGTAGTGGGCAAGCACAAGGTGGCAACAATCAGCTAAAGGTAATTGCTGATACGTCGAGCGATAGACTACTGGTCAAAGGCAGTCCTGAAATGATTGCTAAAGTCCAAGAAATGGTCAATCAACTGGATACTACGCCGACCAGACGTTTAAGTGGTTTACGTGTCTTTCGATTAAAGTATGCTAGTGCTGGTCATATCGCCGATATGTTACGCGGTTTGCTCGCTAATCAATCTATCAATAGTGCTGGCGCGACCTCGACATTAGAATCAGCTTCGCTAAATGATGCAAGTAGCACAGGCGCCGCAATTAATAATGCAGCCAGCGATAACCTAGGTAGCAGTGCAGCTGCTGTGTCGACTAGCAGCACAAGTGGCACAAGCACAGGAGTGGGCGGTCGTCCGTTTAGTATTATCGCTGATGAAACTCAAAATGCCGTTATCGTCAATGCCGCACCTGAGCTAATGTTCGAGATTGAAGATGCGGTCAACCAATTAGACAGTCGCCGTGCACAAGTATTGATTCAAGCAGCTATTGTTGAAGTGTCAGGCGACGATGCCACCCAGCTAGGCGTTCAATGGGCATTAGGTAATGCCAATAGTGGCTATGGAGTGGTCAACTTTAATAATGTGGGAGCCAGCGCGACGACGCTTGCGGCGGCCGCTTTAGCAGGGACGAGTACGGCAGGTATTAGCGCTGCTGCCAGCTCTATCGCAGGTGCATTGATAGGCATTGGAGACAGTCGCAAAGACAGTCAGGGCAATACAGAGTTTTATGGTGCTATTTTACAGGCGCTTGACTCATCTACCAGCGCCAACTTGCTGTCCATGCCATCGATTTTGACATTGGATAATGAAAAAGCTAGTATCTTGGTTGGTCAAAACGTACCTTTCGTCACAGGCTCTTTTACCACCAGTGGCAATAATTCAAACAACCCATTTCAGACAATTGATCGTCAAGACATTGGTATTAATCTGAATGTCATTCCTCACATTGGCGACAATGGCACAGTACGTTTAGAGGTATCGCAAGAAGTCTCGTCAGTCGTACCAGGCAGTACAGGTAATGCCAGTGGACTAATTACCAATAAAAGCCTTATTAATACGACCATTCTAGCGGATGATCAGCAGACGATTGCCTTGGGTGGACTGATGCGTGATAACACCACTACACGTCAACAGAAAGTTCCTGGGCTGGGTAATGTTCCTGTTATCGGTAGACTCTTTCGTTCTGATAACGATAGCACCCAAAAGAGCAATTTGATTATTTTTTTACAGCCGACTATCTTACGTGATGGCGGCGCGGTAGCGAGTGTGACTGAACGAAAATTTAATCAAATGCGAGTGTTGCAGCTGGTCATTGATAAAAATGGTACGATCAAGCAATTACCACTGAGCGGCACTGAAGGTTGGAATGGTAACGTCAGTGCAGATTACGAGCTCATGCCGCTAAATCCCCTTATCCCTAAACGTGATCAAGCGCCAAAATCTACTTCGCAAGGTTTTACGAGAGTAGATAGTCCTAATAGCGGTATCACGACCTATCCTCTTAATCGTTAAAATATTAGCTCTATATATAACGGTTAATATGATTTAACTAACATAAATTAATTTACGATGTGATAGATAATAGTTGCATCGTACATTAGCTTGCGTATTCATAACACAGATAAACATAGCCGCTTTTATATTTGGGTATATTGGTTACTAATAAAATAATGAGTTACGTATCATGTTTTTCACTATAGTAAATCAGAAACTAAGATGACAGATTATAAGAATACAAAAAAATGGCTTTTACTAAGTGTGGCTGCAACTGCGCTATTGCTCATCCCTAGACGCAGTAGTCGAAAGGACAATACGAAGACAGTAAATAACCATGATACCGTATCTGAGTGTAGTGATCTTGACGATGCTCATGAAAATGTAGCTAGTAAATAGAAGCTAGTAATTAAAAAATAGAAGCTCAATAATGCGTCTATATAAGTATTTTTATATAAAATTGCTTATATAGTAAAAATTGCTTAGTGTTTATTACTCAATTCTATGTTCTGAAAAGTCAGTTTTGGAGTTTATTGATGTGTGGCAACAAATCAGCGACCATGGCTGAGAGAACAAACGCTAGAGAAGTTTTAAAAAATGTCTATCCTCTTATAGATACGCATACACATTTTGATGCTCCAGTGTTCGACAATGATCGCAGACAACAGGTAGAGCAGGCTTATAGTCAAGGTATTCGTCACTTAGTGCTAGTAGGTTATCTATATCAGTATTTTGATCGAATGTATGATACTCAAGATTTCATTAATAAAATGTCGCAGTCGTCTGTGACAAAGGCAAACAACCAAGATAAATGCAATGTTACAGCCCATATCGCACTTGGCTTACACCCATTTTATATTAAGCAGCATACTGACGATCATGTAATACAACTTGAACAAATGGTGATAGAGCAACGTCCATTAGCCATTGGTGAGATTGGATTAGATACCTTTACCGATGCAATGAAGCAGCCTGATGTATTTGCTAAACAAAAAAGGTTCTTTGCGGCGCAGTTGGATATAGCAGTGGCTCACAATCTGCCAGTGATGCTACATATTCGTAAAGCGCATGCTGAAGCACTCGCAATATTAAAAGCGCATAAATACGATGCGCATAAATTAGGCGGTATTGCCCACAGCTTTAGCGGTGGCGAACAAGAGGCGAAGGCTTTTGTAAAATTGGGGTTTAAGCTTGGTGTTACGGGTCAGATAACCAATCCGAATGCCAAAAAACTGCGCCGTGCTATTCAAGTAGCAGTTGAGAGTCATGGTATCAAATGCTTGGTCATTGAAACGGATTGTCCAGATATGACACCTACTATGTGTCAGACATCGGATGACACCCATTCACATGATAGAAATATACCAGCCAATCTGCCATGGGTATTAGCAAGCTTGAGTGAGCTATTAGAAATACCACATGATAAACTTGCTAAGCAGTTATGGCAAAATAGCTGTGATGCTCTGAAAGTAGACTGGGCTTATCCAACTTAACTGTGCTACTTATAAAAAAAGCATAGCGGTAATTAGAAGCTAAAAAGTACTAGCCAAATAAATGACAACCAAAATATTTGAAAAGAGAATTTGATCTGTTATGAGTAACACGCGACAATTTGAACAACCAGAATCCGTCGAAGACAGTCTTGCACAAGACGAATCGCGCCAACAAGATGAGCAGTACGATCGTCGTTTTCAAGGTACACGGACACTATATGGTACCTCTGCGGTTGATACTTTTTCGGCAGCTCATGTCTACATTATTGGTGTAGGAGGGGTGGGCTCTTGGGCAGCCGAGGCACTGGCTCGGACAGCGGTGGGAACGATTACGCTGATTGATTTGGATGTATTGGTTGCGTCTAATGTCAATCGCCAACTGCCTGCACTAGACAGTACGTTTGGACAAAGTAAAATTGAAGCAATGGCAACTCGTATTAGAGAAATTAATCCTACAGTAACGTTAAATTTAGTCGATGACTTTTTGACGGTAGATAATGTCGCCACACTTCTACCAAGTCGTGAAGCAGTCAAGTCCGCTACTGCTCAGGGTAGACCGATTGTTATTTTAGATTGTGTAGACGATATGAATGCGAAACTAGCAATCGCTTTACACTGTCGTTTTAATAAACTAAAGTTGGTCTGTGCGGGCGGTGCAGGTGGTAAGATAGATCCAAGTCAGATTAGAGTAAGTGATTTGCGTGACTGTTATCAAGACCCACTACTAGCAAAGCTACGCAACAAGTTACGCCACGAGAAAGGCATTAACAGTGCTTTAAAAGAGAAATTTGGTATCAAATGTGTCTATTCGACAGAGCCGCCAATTGTAGATAAAAGCTGTCAAATAGGCGGCCTACAGTGCGGTGGTTATGGCTCAGCAGTGGTCGTTACGTCAGTGGTGGCGATGATTATGGTGAGTGAAGCATTACAATTATTAATAAGACAGACGAGTCGTAACTAATGTGTCTGATATTATTTAACGGAGTTTACCTTGTCTATATCTAACTCACCTCAGCAGAGCTACCCTGTCGCGGTAGATGAAATAGAGCGTATCAATAAGCTAAGAAAGTATCAGGTACTCAATGAAGATGAGGAGCCTGCGTTTGATCGGCTCGTTGAACTCGTAAAGCTGTTTTTTGATGTGCCTGTGGTTACCATTACTTTCATGGATGAGGAAACCCAATATTTAAAGCCAGCCTGTCAATTCGATAGTGAAGATGAGGCTGTAAGCAAAGGGCCACGTAACACGGCTTTTTGTAATTATACAATATTGTCTGATGATGTATTAATCGTGTTAGACACCTTTAAGGATAGTCGTTTTAGCCAAAGTCCAATGGTCACAGGTTCTCCATATTTACGATTTTATGTTGGTGCACCTATTATCCTGAATGAAGACAACAAAAGGTATCGTCTAGGCACCTTATGTCTCATGGATACTGAGCCACATCAGAGTTTTAGTAGTCAACAAGAAAAGATATTGGCGCAGTTTGCAATGATGGCTGCAGATGCGTTGAAACTACAAGATAAACAACGTGATGCTAAGCGTGCTAATGAGATGAAATCAAGCTTTTTGGCTAATATGAGTCATGAGATTCGTACACCGATGAATGGCATTATCGGTATGGTAGAGATGTTAGGCGATACCGAACTCAGTAGCGAACAACGTGACTATGTTGATAATATCAAAGTCTCTAATGAGCATTTGATGGTTATCATTAATGGTATTTTGGACTTATCGAAGGTTGAGTCTGGAAAAATGACGATTGATTCTATTCCATTGAATTTATCTAGCTTATGTAATGAGGTCGTCAGTTTGTTTGCGATTAAGGCACGTCAAAGAGGCGTAACCTTAGATTATCATTATACTGAAACGCTATCACCTTATGTAAACGGCGACCCTGTGCGTCTAAAGCAGATTATTGCAAACTTGGTCAATAACGCGATCAAGTTTACACGTGAAGGTGGTCAAGTAAGTATCGATGTTAAACATATGGACAATTGCTACTGTCCAAATAACATTGACGAAAAATTCGTGAGTACGAGTCAAGAAAAAGAAGCAAACAAAATAGAATGCGATAAAACTGGTCAAAATATGACTTTGTGTATAGAAGTGAAAGATACGGGTGTTGGTATTAAAGAAGAGTCGTTAGAGGCGATATTTGATGCTTATGACCAAGCAAATAAGTTTACTCATCGTATTTACGGTGGTACTGGACTTGGACTGTCTGTTTGTAAGTCCTTAGTCGATTTGATGGGTGGTCATATACATGTAAATAGTGAAGTAGGGGTTGGTACGACATTTAGTGTTTTATTACCGCTGACTACTATTGATGAAAACAAGTATGAAACATGGCAAGACTCTCACGATACGACTATGATTGAACCTACGCATGAGCGGTCTGGCCATATCTTGTTAGTCGAGGATGATGCTGTCAATGCGATTATAGCCAAGAAATCACTAACCAGCAGTGGTCATACCGTCACCCATGTTACGGATGGCCAGCAAGCAATTGAGGCTTTTGCTTTATTCCCTGATCGTTATGATGTGATATTGATGGATCATCATATGCCGATTATGGATGGAGTACAGGCAACTATTAAATTGCATGAACTATATGATCCTCAAGCGTTGCCGCCTATTATTGCCCTGACTGCCAATGCAATGGACGGCGAGCGGGAGAAATATCTAAAAGTTGGCATGCAGGATTATTGCACCAAACCTTTTAAGCAAGAGCAGTTGAATGCCTTAGTGCAGTATTGGCTGATACAAAAGCAATCATTGGAAGAAGAGTGATTTGCTAAATATTAGTATTAGTGCCTTTGATTAGCATCTTAATGTAACTATGATCGATAAATATAAAAAAAGCTTAACCGCCTATATGGTGGTTAAGCTTTTTTATTGATGATAGAGATATCAGTAGATATCAACTACCAATCATGTTCGGAGCGATATTAGTTCACGCGAGTTTGGTAGTCGCCAGTACGCGTATCAACACGTACCACTTCACCTTGTTGCACAAATAATGGTACACGTACAACGGCACCTGTCTCTAATTTAGCAGGTTTGCCACCACCGCCTGAAGTATCGCCGCGTACGCCAGGATCTGTTTCTGTGATTTCTAACTCAACGAAGTTAGGCGGCGTGACTGACAGAGGAGCGCCATTAAATAACGTAATGGTACATAGAGCATTGCTGTTTTCTTTTAACCACTTGATTGAGTCACTCATTGCGTTTTTGTCCGCTTGAATCTGCTCAAAGCTCTCAGGATGCATAAAGTGCCAAAACTCGCCATCGTTGTATAGATAGTTCATTTCAGTATCCATCACATCAGCAGCTTCTAAGCTGTCACCTGATTTGAAAGTTTGTTCCAGTACTTTACCACTACGAAGATTGCGCAACTTAACACGGTTAAAGGCTTGACCTTTACCAGGTTTGACAAACTCGTTTTCAAGAATGGCACAAGGGTTGCCATCAAGCATCACTTTTAGACCAGCTTTAAATTCATTAGTAGAAAAACTTGCCACAAGAAACTCCTAGGGGTTGTAAATATAATAGTAAGACATAGGGCTGACTGTACCAAAATTTTCTGTTATGCCAAGTATTTACGGATTAACGAGGATACTTTGATAGGCTAGACACTAAGGGCGTATAATATCGGATTTTGGGCACAGGTAATAGGCTGTCATGATAAACCATTTAATCACACAAAAAAACTGGCAAACGCAATTATCGGAAGCTATTACATCTGTTGATGATCTATTGAGTATCCTAAAGCTTGAATCAATGCGTGCAGAAGTTTACGTACCTAAGCATTTTGAACTGCGTGTGCCGCGTGGCTTTGTGGCAAAAATGGCTATTGGCGACCGTAATGATCCCCTGCTTAAACAAGTGTTGCCAGATCAGCAAGAGCAGATTAACGTCACAGGCTACGTAGCAGATCCGCTGAGCGAAAACACTCAAAACCCTGTAAAAGGTTTGCTCCATAAGTATCAATCAAGAGTGTTATTAACGATTACAGGCGCGTGTGCTATTCACTGCCGTTACTGCTTTCGCCAGCATTTTGACTATAGTGCCAATATGCCGACTGCTGATGCAAAAGAAAATATTATCAACTATATTAATGCAAATTCTGAGGTAAATGAGGTAATTCTGAGTGGTGGTGACCCACTAAATGTGACCAATAGACGTTTGTTTTTATGGTTAGATACTTTGGAGTCTCTTCCGCAGATTACTACCATTCGGCTGCATACGCGTTTGCCATTGGTGATACCCGCACGCTTGGACGCTGCATTGCTAGAAAGGCTATCTCAAAGTCGCTGTCATATTGTCATGGTCATTCACTGTAATCATGCCAATGAGCTAGATGCACCAACTACTGAATACTTGCAACGTGCGAGAGCAGCTGGGATTACTCTATTAAACCAAGCCGTGTTGTTAAAAGGTGTCAACGATACTCTTGACGCGCAAGTGCAGCTTAGTCAGCGTTTGTTTACTTGTGGCGTGCTACCATACTATTTACATGTGTTGGACAAAGTGGCTGGCGCGGCACATTTTGATAGTAGTGAGCAAGCAGCGATTGAGCTTTATTGGTCATTGTTAGCATCATTGCCAGGTTATCTTGTCCCTAAGTTGGTCAGAGAGTTACCGAATAAACCCTTTAAAGTGCCGATTGATATTTACAGCAATAGCTAATGTAGGGCACTATGTCAATTTAAGATAATTAGTAAACAAAGAGCGGCTTTTAAAAAAGATGCGGATAGTATCTTTCAAAACTAAAAACTAAAATATAGGATTTATACTTTTGTATAAGTATAAATAGATATATGATTGGAACAGAATATAGGCTGTCTGTATGTAAGCTAACTTAAAAGTATACAATTTTAGATGTAAGATTTTGACAGTATGTAGGTATTGTCAGAGCGTACTGCTAGTTTCAGGCTCACAATAAATAGATATCATCACTTTTCTATAGTCGAGCTTAACAAACATTTTTTATGCCATACATGTATTTGTACTGCTGCATATTACTGATTGCTTCAGAGTGACTAATAGAGAGTAAAGATACTGATGATAACTTTATCAATGTTTCAAGAGCATTTAGATTCTACAGATCCACTACCTCCGCTATCTAATCGCTCAGTAAATGGTCAAGAGCGTTACTTGTTAAAGATGTTGGCAACACTACCTACGCTCACCCAAGAGCAGCAAACAGAACATTTAGAGAGTCTACTGACAGTATTACGTGAATCCAATATGGATGAACAACAGCGTCTTAAATTAATGGTAACAGTCATTGATGCCTCAGACCGACTGATTGCAGCTTTTAGGCAGCACTATATCTATGAGACAGGCGCGCTTAGTCAGGATCAGATGTCTTATATCGCTCAAATGCAATCGCTACATTATTTAATTATCATGGTTTACGACAAAGTCATACGTCGTGAGACGCAGTTGTCTGAAGCCTCCTTAAACCAATCTTCTGGTAAAGGTTGGCAGCGTTTTTTTGGTGCTGAGACTAAACCTGATAGCACGCTTGCTATTGCGATTTATCAATCACTATTAAGATACCAAAAACTATTAGCAGAAGAAACACTTTGCTATCGAAAGCCATCAGATTACCTGTGGTCTAAAGTCAATCAGTTATATTATCTGGCTCATCAGAGAAAAGTGACTGATATTGATTTGAACCTACATACCGTCACGAATCAAACACACAGTATCCATCAGCTATATTGCCAAATCTGTTTGCATCACTTGTTAAATTTGCGTGCTATGAGGCGCCCGAATATCTTACTCGTACAGCGTCTATTGCCTGATTGGGCTAAACACATGGTCGCGACAATGGAGCCTGCCACCGAGACAAAAGTTTTCGTTGATCTTCATAGTAGTAATCCGCCAAGCTATCTAACAGTCAACTCTCATATCAACCCCTATGAAGATCGTCATGACTGTCTATTTATAGAACTGACACCGATAGTTGAGTATTTTGAGTCACGTAAAAAAGACTTTATCGAGGAAGGTGGTACAGTAGAATATAGTCTGCTTAATGCTATTTCGATGACCATCAGCTACCGCTATTTGCAGCCACCACTTACCTTACCAACCAAATATACTAGCAAGCAGCAGGCAAAGTTAATCACCAATTTTAATGATATACACTACCATGTAGGTCATTCAAAAACTTTTGCCAATTTGATCGCTATCAAACATTTACGAGAAGAAGATAGGCCTTTATACGATACATTTGACAGCGAGCGTGGCCGCAGTAATGTCATAAATATTGAAAAATTTGACGACCATGACAGTTCTTCAGCATATCGTACACTGCATTTATTGCCAAAAGCTGCTGATCTCAGTAAGAATGTTGCCAACAAAAACATTCTCAATAAAGAAGGGTTTAACGTAGAACAAACTGACTCTGACGTTTCTCTAACAGCACCGCAGCCTTTACACATCATGAGTTTGATTTTAGTCTATGGCTCTGAAAGTACAGAACAACCTAATTGGTCAATAGGGGTAGTACGCTGGTTCAATGTCGACACTAAAAATCCAGAAGTGGAATGGCAAATACTCGGGCATAAAATTGTGGCATGTGGATTACGTTTGGAAGGCAGTAAAACGCGAAGTCATAATTTTATACCAGCATTTATTCTCGGTAAGGATGAACAGCTACAGACGACTGGCACACTAATCGTACCACCTTCGTACTTTCAAGCTGATGATAGAGTCGTCATGCGTATTGGTAATAAACAAACTTCTTTACGATTAGGACGTAGGCTGATGATGACTGATAAGTTTAGTCAATACGAGGTGGTGCAGTTATAGCGCTTAGAGGTACTTAGGTGTGACAAGTATTTCAGGCCATAACGAAGAATTTATACAGACTTCTGTCAGTAATATAGTAGTCGACAAAGGGCATAAGTTAATCTGCAGTTGGTCTAATTATTGTCTATAATGATAAATATTGTTACTCTGACTTTTATGATATCTATAACAATAAGATAATTATCATGGTGAAAACTCAATCTATACTGATGGGATTTATAGAATATTAACGCTAGCGTCTTTTGTGTGCTAGGTTAGTTTTAGACAAAGATGTAAAGTAACAAAATAATAGATAACAATACGTACGACTAAAAGGCTCCTTATGCGCTCTCAATCTCTTTTAAATTTATTGGTGATCAATGACGATCAGCTCTATGCTGAACGTCTTGTTCAGTTATTGAGTCCTTATTATGATAGTGTGAATTTGGGGTTTTTGGACGATAAAGAAGAGCTATTAAAACTTCTGCGCCAACCGTGGGATGTACTGGTATTTGGCAAAGCTTATAATATGAGCTTTACAGATGTGGTGAGCCTCGTACAAGAGCAAAATATCGATCTGCCAATGATCTGTTTAACGAATGAAGAGATAGCGTCGACGGCCTACAATGAGTATGAGCTACCGACTGTGATTAGTGGCACGATGGTCAAAGCGCTTGAAATGGATCAGGAAATGCCAGTCGTAATGGCCATTTGTTTGCAACATAATAGTTTGCGCAGTCGCCGTGAGCTAAAAACCTTACGTCAAGTGCTTTCTGAAGCAGAACAACGTGCCAATGTGTTGATTAAGAACTCTAAGAGCGCGGTCGCTTATATAGACGAGGGTATTCATATATTTGCTAATGAGCCCTATCTTCAGCTATTCGGCTTTAAATCGATGAATGAAGTGGTAGGCGTGCCTATTATTGACCTGATTTCAGGTAGAGATAATGTTCAAGGGTTTAAACAGTTTTTACGTCAGTTTGACAAAGGCAGTCGCCAAGACGTTGAGTTTAATTTTGAAAGTGTACGGACAGATGGCAGTACTTTTGAAGCAAAGCTACAACTAGCATCAGCCACGTTAGAGGGCGAGCCAGTCATTCAGATTATTATTCAGCAGAATAGTAATAATAGTGCAGAGGTTGCTAAGCGTTTAGCTGAAGCTGAACGTAAAGATAATTTAACTGGCCTAGATAATCGTCGCGGTTTTGAAGATCAGATGATAGCAATACATCAGCAGGCGACGCAAGGACTAATAACCGCAGCCCTGCTGTATGTGCAGGTTGATAATGTAGGTAAGATCAGAAGTAGCTTAGGTCTACAAGGAATAGATGCAACGGTCAAGCAAGTTGCCCATACGTTGACTGAGCTAGTACCTGATGGGCATGTAAGCCGTTTCAGCGATACCGCATTCACGATTTTAGTAAAAAACAAGACGACGAATGATCTTGAAGAACTTGCTGCGCATATCGGTTCGTCAATCAAGGGTATGTTTATTGAAGTTGATAAACGTACAACCAATACAACAGTTAGTATGGCTGTTGTCAAGATTGAAAAAAATCCTGTAGAGCCTGTCATCATATTAGAACGTGCCATGGATGCTATTAGCCAAATCATGGTAGAGACTTCTAACAGTGGTGGGTCTTACCGTATATATGACCCAAGCGAACATGCCAATAGCGATGATCATGCGCTTGCTGAGTCATTAGTGGATGCCATTACTAATAACCGTTTTGATCTATCATTTCAGCCGATATACGACATCAACAACGATCGTAGCGACTTCTTTGAAGTTTATCTACGGTTACCTTTGTCAGATGCTGACAATACGGTATTAACCCCCGATCAATTTATGGCGGTGGCTAAAAAACATCAACTGTTAGAAAAGATTGATCGATGGGTGCTTATCAATGCCTGTAAGAAAATTAATGACGTCCGTAAAGTTCATCCTGAGGCTAAGTTATTAGTACAATTAACTAATGCTTCACTGGTTGATAAAAAACTGCCGATTGTCGCCAGTCAATTGATAAAAGCGGTAGGCGGCGCAGCTGGTGTATTGACACTACAGTTCAATGAAATAGATATCTCTGATCACTTAACCGTCGCCAAATCTCAATTTTCCGCACTCAGCGATGTTAGCTGTCAAATAGGCATCAATAATTTTGGCTCTTCTGTCAAATCTATTGAAATTGCCAATTTTGTCCAGCCTGATATGGTACGCTTAGCGCGCAGTTATATCCAAGATATTGGTTCAGCAGAAAATCTAGAAACGGTTAAATCTCTTATTGCGCGTACTAATGATATCAAGGTTGATGTGCTCATGCCTTATATCGAAGATGCAGCAACGATGTCGGTCGCTTGGAGTGTGGGCGCGCGCTATTTGCAAGGGTATTATTTAGAAGAGCCTAGTAGCACAATAAAGGTAGCGAGTTAAAAGGCTATACGTCATATCGTTTATGTCATGGCGATAATATTCCTCAACCAAAGATTGCTAAAAATGTTCCTTATCAGTAGATATCAAATGAGCAGCCTTTTGGCTGCTGTTTTGTTGCTCGCAGCTTGTGAGAAAACGCCACCTGACCACCGTGCTCCTGTGACCCTGCCCTTATATACCGAGGGAGATGCGGACAACGGCTCAATAATCTATAAAGATGCTTGCGGTCAATGTCATCAACGTAATGCAGGTCTGAATAAAAAAGGCCCACAATTAATGAATATATATGGTGCGCCAGCTGCCGAGTTAAAAGACTATACCTACAGCAAAGGGCTAGAAGATTCAGGTTGGGTATGGGATGCAGAGACACTCGATCCATATATTGCAGATGCCCAAAAAGCCATGCCAGATTCTAAAATGCTGTCTGACCCGATGCCAGATGCGAAAGAGCGTGCCGATATCATTGCTTATTTATCTACGCTCCGTGCCGCTGCACCAACCGTTACAGATGATGTGAACTGACTTATCATCGTTATGACCTAAAAAATGAGCCAATAACCTACTATGACCCATGCAGCTAACGATAGATCATTATCCACCTCTCACAAAATAGCGAAACCGTTTAGCCAGTCCATACCTAGTACGGCTGATTTTCAACGCAATCAGCAGCAAATCGCACAGCTGTTAGCGCAATTAAATCAGATTGTGTTGGACAAGCCGCAAGCAGTCAGGCTAGCACTCAGTTGTATCTTGGCAGGCGGTCATTTGTTATTGCAGGACTTGCCTGGTATGGGTAAGACGACTTTGGCACAGGGCTTGGCACAGTTGTTAGGTTTGAGCTTCAGCCGAGTGCAATTTACCAACGATATGTTGCCTGCTGATATTTTAGGTATGAGCATCTACGACCAAAGTAAACAGCAATTTGAGTTTCGTCCGGGACCTATCTTTACTCAGTTATTACTTGCTGATGAAATCAACCGTTCCAGTCCCAAAACACAGAGTGCGTTACTTGAAGCGATGGAAGAGCGACAAGTCACGCAAGATGGCCAGACTTATCCTTTGCCGCAGCCGTTCTTTGTGATTGCCACTCAAAATCCATTGCAGCAAGCAGGTGTCTATCCGCTCCCAGAGTCGCAGTTAGACAGATTCTTGTTATGTTTGTCATTGGGTTATCCATCGCCTGCCGCAGAGCGTGAGCTGCTAAAAGGTAAAGACCGTCGCGAGCTACTCAAAGATTTGAATACAGTGCTTGATACTGAGGCTGTGCTGCTGGCTCAGCATGGTGTCAGACAAGTTTATGTAGCAGATACTGTATTGGATTATTTGCAGAGACTGGTTGCAAAAACTCGTGCGAGTCAGGATTATCATGGTTTATCACCTCGCGGTGTATTGTCACTACAACGTGCTGCCCAAGCGCATGCCTATGTATCAGGATATATGGAAGTGACCCCTGAAGATATCCAAGCGGTGTTTGCTGCGGTCACTGATCATCGCCTCGGTCAGCGTTTCGTACCCGCGCATGTGACTGGTGGGCAAGCAACAAAAACCATCGCCCAACGCATCCTAGCAGAAGTGTCAGTCGTCGCTTAGCGGCTGATATGCTGTTTGACCGTATTGATTAATTGCATCGCTGAAATATAGTACTACACATAGTTAAATCTATATAACTTAGAGAAAATATTAAAGTCACTCAGTTCACTATTTACGGTATTTTCACTCGTTCTTCTTGTATTCGAATTGTCCTGAATCAACTATATCGTTCTATTCGTGAGTTTGCTTGTCAGTCAGATATAAATACAAATGATGGCAACATTGTCAATCAGATGGTAATAATAGGGTAGTCATGAGCTTGTTACCAGAGGCCTTAACCGCACCAATAAAATCAGCTCTGAGCCGCTGGTTTGCCGCGCGCGCACCTAAGAGTGATAGTGCTACGCTTAATTTGCGTAATGTCTATATTTTCTTTAGTCGTGAAGGAATGCTATTCGCCATATTGTTAGTAATTACCTTTATCGCGGGTATCAACTATGGCAACAACTTAGTGCTTGGTTTGTGCTTTTATCTGGTTAGTGTTTGGCTAATTAGTTTTCATGTTACTTTTGCTCATATATCTGGTCTACAAGTGCGTCTGCTAGAAGTCACTATGACAGAAGCAGGCTCGCCTGTTTGGGTTGCACTACAGTTGAATAGTGATAGTCGCCAACCAAGGCGCCAGTTGCTATTTGAATTTGAGCAGATAACCAATAAAAAAAACAAAAACGGCACAAACACGCAAAGCTCAGTGCTTATCACACGATTACAAGGCGAGCAAGTCGTTCGACTTCCTGTCCAGACTTACAACCGTGGTCAACTTGAACTACCGCGGTTAAAAATAAAAACAGTTTATCCCTTAGGTATCATGCGTGCATGGTCTTATGTCTACTTTGCGCGTACAGCGTGGGTATATCCAAAACCTGAAGTATTTGATTGGCAAGCAAAATATGCAATCGCAAGCTTAGAGGGTTTACCAACAGGTGGGCAATATAGGCAGGGTCAGGACGACTTTGAGCGACTAGACAACTATGTCGAGGGTGAGTCATTGGCCCGAGTATCTTGGGGGCATGTGGCGCGGGGACAAGGTATGCTAACCAAGCACTTCGCTGATCCGGTCGGTCATGAGCAAACGCTTGATTATGCAGATATGCCAGCTGCACATCACGAGCACAAACTTGCACAATTGGCTTATGGCGCATTGACGCTAGGTCAGCTAGGCGTGCCGTTTCAAATGCGTTTACCTAGTGATACTCCTGCTACTACGGAGATGGGGAACGGAGAATCCTTTGCGCAAGCATGCTTGCTAAGGCTTGCGAAAGCACCATGACCAATTCTAAACGCTTATCTTCTGCTAATGTTAATACACTGTCCATAGAGTATTCTGCGCTCGATGCTACAAAAAGGGCTAGCTTTGAGCAGTTGGCTTTAGGTCAAAAAGTCTCGTTTCAACCTGAGCGAAATGACGCTAAATGGTATCGTAAGTTATTTGCACTGCCAGCTTATTATTGGGTATTAATTGCTCAAGTCGTCGTTGTGTTACCGCATGCCGCACATTTACCATTATGGCTGATAGGATTTGCCGCCGTCAGTATCGTCGCTCAATTGCCTCATATCAAAGCTAAATTCAAAAAACTATCGCACCTAAAGCGTATTTATCAAAGTGTACAAATGCTAGGCTTTCTGCTGGGGCTATTAGGTCTATGGCTAACCTACAATACAGCATTTGGGCTTGATATGGGTGTGGCATTTTTGGTGCTATGCCTAGTTAGTAAGCTATGGGAGCTATATAAGCGCCGCGATGCCTATGTGGTGCTGAATTTATCACTGTTCGTGCTTGCGGCATTATTTTTGATGGACCAAGGTTTACTAACTACTTTAGAAGTGATCGTTGGCGCAGTCATTGTATTGCTAGCATTTATTGCGCTTAATGATGATAGCAATGCTAACGGTGATGGACGCTTGCGTACATTGGGCGTGTTAGGGGTTGGTGCATTGCCATTATTGGTGGTGCTATTTTTGTTTTTTCCGAGACTGCCCCCACTGTGGTCAGTACAGCTCTCAGGTCAGCAAGCTACTACAGGTGTCTCTGATAGTATGTCTCCTGGTGATTTTGCTAATTTAGGGCAGTCAACTGCGCTAGCTTTTCGGGTAGAGTTTGCTGATGAGCGCCCACCGCAACAGCAGTTGTATTGGCGCGGTTTGGTATTTAGTGATTTCGATGGTGTCACATGGCGTCCGGCTTCTCAAAAGGATCAATGGTCGTCGAGATTGCAAGCACCTGCATGGATTCAGAATGCCTTTGCTACTGTCCCTGACGAATCAAGGGCGGCACCTGTCAATTACAAGGTTATCTTAGAACCCACTCAGCAAAACTGGCTATTTGGTCTTGATTATCCGTTCTCTGAGCAGCCAGATATCAATACTACCTCTGAATTTACCTTATCAAAGGATCAACCTGTTACGCAGCAGCTTCGCTATGATGTGTTGCAGTTTGCACAGATGCGTATTGATCCAGTTCTAACAGAGGTATCAAGACGTGAGAACCTTGCTTTGCCTAACGAAGGTAATCCACAAGCACGCGCGCTTGCTAAGCAGTTATTTGAGCAGTCAGGTTCAGACCCTGTGCGCTACATAGCGGCTATCGAGCAATGGATCAATCGGACAGAGTTTCGCTATACGTTGTCGCCACCACGGCTCAATACCAATCGGATTGACGAGTTTTTATTTGAAACCAAAGCAGGGTTCTGCGAGCATTATTCGTCAAGCTTTACCTTTATGCTACGCGCTGCTGGTATCCCTGCACGAGTAGTAGCGGGCTATCAAGGTGGTGAGCCGAGTCGCAATGGTAACGTATGGGAAGTGCGGCAAATGGATGCGCATGCGTGGACTGAGGTTTGGCTTGAGGGCCAAGGCTGGGTGCGTGTGGATCCGACAGCATTTGTGGCGCCTGAGCGAGTAGAGCAAGGCATGAACACGATGACCCAGCAGCAAGGGGCGGCTATGTTTGGCAATGGTGCCAGTGCACAAATCAGCTATCAGCAGTATCAAATGCTACAAACGCTACGCCGATTATCAGACCAAGCGAGCTACTACTGGCAAAAAGACGTAGTCGGCTATGACCAAGACAAACAGGCAGACTCATTACTCAAATGGTTCAATATTAGCTCAATCATGCAGCAAATTATCTGGTTAGCCACCAGTGCGGTTTCCGTTATGGCTATCTTAGTATTTGTCATTTGGTATCGCCGCCGCAAACGTTGGCACCCAGCAGACTTACCTCTTGCTCAGCTCTCAAAACGTGTTGCCAAGCATGATAAATTATTAGCCCGCAATGATAATGAAGGGCAGCTAGCTTGGCTGGAACGTTTGGCATCGGCTATTGATAGCCGTCAGGGTAACAATGTTCACTCTGCTACGAGTCAGCTAACAGATAGTAGCGACCCAATCGTTATTCAGACAAAGCTTATTGAAATCAGACAAAACTACCGTCAGTTACGCTATGGACGACTGAGTACATTTGATAGCAGTCATAGTGAATATCAAGAACGACTCAAACAACTTAAAAAAGATGTACGCGCATTGTTATAAAGGTTTTTGATGACAGTGTTATTAAGTTGCTAAAGTATTTTTAGCTGACGACAAGTCAGATAAGCGAATCAGTGAATAAGTAGAGAGGCGGTTATATGGCGATATATGTAGATTTTGTGCAGATAAAATTCAAAGGCCATAAGTGGTGCCATATGCTGGCGGATAGCTTGCAAGAGCTGCATGATTTTGCGGCATTTATTGATGTGGATGCACGCCTATTTCATCGTAACGCTAGCTATCCTCATTATGATATCACGGTTCAAATGCGTGAAATCGCTATTGCACAAGGTGCTATTCCTGCCAATAGAAAAAAGATTATCGAGTGTGCAAAGAAATTAAAAATAGAGTTGAATGACCAGATAGAGCAATCTAGTCATTCTTAATATGAGGGATTTTCAAGTAAATAAGTAATGTTTCAATTGCCTGTTCACTTATTTATTCAACTATACCAAACACATTATTTTGCTATTGCTACAGTACTGATAGCGTTAAGTGCTTTTGAGATATTAGCAATCTCAGTATCGCAACCTTTTATATTGTGGCGTGTCTTGAGGTAGTCAGGGTTGTTATATGACAGCCATACTCTTTTATCAGCATCTTCGCTAATTAAGATTTTTTGCGGCAAATCAATGGCAACGGTTTGCTCACAGTTCATTAATGGCGTACCCGCTTTAGGGTTGCCAAACATAACGACTTGCGTTGGTCTCAATGATAAGTCGGCACTCTGTGCATTTTTCTGATGATCGACTCGTGCAAATACTTTCATACCCTTGCTTTCGATAACTGAAACCAGTTTGTCTGCGGTATCTTGGACGGAGTGATTGCTCTGTAAAGTTACCAAGCCTTTTTCGGCATTGATAGAGGTTGTGGTGTCTGTCATAGCACCAGTGCTATTGGTTTTATCCAACAGCGTATCGATACTGGCACAAGAGGAAACGGCCACTGCTAGCGCAGTGATAGAGACGATTTTAATCATAATTACACCTTTAAGTTATCTGTAGTATGGTCAGTCCTAACTATAATGAGCAACATCGAATATTCATTGTGCGTAATCAGGTTTGTGATTGCAATACGTCTTAACAGAACGTTAAACCAAATGTTCTACCAGATAATCTACGAGTAGCCTAATCTTTGGTGATAAATGACGGTTATGCGGATAAATGGCCCAAATGCTTTCTTCGGGCTCTCTATAGTCATCAAGTAAACTGACCAACTTGCCGGACGCTAAGTACTTTTGCACATAGTAATCAGGTAGCTGTACGATACCTAACCCTTTTAGCGCAGCATCGACCAGACTATAGCCGCTATTATATTGCACCGTACCAGAGACACGCAGGTTCCTTTCTACGCTCGTTTGTTGGTTGTCCGTCTTATCATTAGTATCGCTATTCTCTTTTGCTTTAGCAGTATCTATAAAGTGCCAATAATCACGAGTACCCAATAGGCAGTTATGTTGACTTAAATCACTCAGTTGGTGTGGTACGCCGTGTTTTTTTAGATAAGAGGGCGCAGCGCAGACAAAGTTAGTACGCAGGCTAAGTTTCTTTGCCATCATCGTCGAGTCATGCAATTTGCCAATACGAATGGCCAAATCATAACCCCCTTCAATCAAGTCTATTTTCTGATTACTCAAAAAGGCAGTCACTTCGATATCGTGATATTGCATCATAAAATCATTGATGAGTGGTAATAACTGCTGCTCACCATAAGTAACGGGCGCTGTTAGTTTTATCCTGCCTTGGGGCTTTGATTGTAAGTTGCTTACGGCTTGCTCAGCAGCATCCAAGCCATCGAGCACACTGCGGCAGTGCTGATAGAATACACGTCCTTCTTCGGTTAATGAGACCTTGCGTGTGGTTCGATATAGCAGCTTTATATTTAAACGTTTCTCTAACGCGCTAATTTGGCGGCTGACTTGTGCCGTCGAGATACCCAGCTCTTTTGCACCACGTGTAAAGCTCTCATATTCTGCGACATACACAAACTCACTAATCCCTTCCCAACGCATGATTATTACCAATATGTAAAAGATATTTGCAAATATAGCATATTGTTATCCGCTCAGAAATAAATATAATGGTTAGTATCAATGTAAACAGATGGTGTTTTACTGTCATCGATGCTTGCCTATAGAGGGCAGGCGAGATAAGCTCAGTCTATCTTCATTTGTTTTAACTGTGGATATAGTGACTGCTAAAATCCATAAGATGCGCTAGCAAACTTTCAAAAATGCTTGTACTTATAACAAAACTGTTATGTCGTCACCCATAAATAACAATCAATTAAAAAGAGAGATTTTTATGTCAGATAAATTTATTAAATCAAAAGCCGCCATCGCGTGGGGTCCAAAGCAGCCACTATCTATCGAAGAAGTGGACATCATGCTACCGCGCAAAGGCGAGGTATTGGTAAAAATCGTTGCCAGTGGTGTTTGTCACACAGATGCTTTTACCTTATCTGGTGAAGACCCAGAAGGCGTATTCCCTGCGATTTTGGGTCATGAAGGCGGCGGTATCGTTGAGCAAGTTGGCGAAGGCGTGACCAGTGTTCAGGTCGGCGATCATGTCATTCCGTTGTACACGGCAGAATGCGGCGTTTGTAAAATGTGCCGCTCAGGTAAAACCAATCTTTGCTCGGCAGTACGCGAGACTCAAGGCAAAGGCTTGATGCCAGATGGTACTACACGTTTTTATAAAGACGGCGAACCGATCTACCATTATATGGGTTGCTCAACTTTCTCTGAATACACAGTTTTACCAGAGATTTCTTTGGCTAAAGTCAATAAAGAAGCGCCATTAGAGGAAGTCTGCTTGCTTGGTTGCGGCGTAACTACCGGCATGGGCGCAGTCATGAATACTGCAAAAGTTGAAGAGGGCGCTACAGTGGCTATCTTTGGTCTGGGCGGTATTGGTCTGTCAGCGGTCATCGGTGCTGCCATGGCAAAAGCCAGCCGTATCATCGCGATTGATATCAATGAAAGCAAGTTTGAGTTGGCCAAAAAGCTAGGGGCAACTGACTGTATCAACCCGAAAGATTACGACAAGCCGATTCAAGAAGTGATCGTTGAGCTAACCGATGGCGGTGTTGATTATTCGTTTGAATGTATCGGTAATGTCGATGTTATGCGTTCAGCGCTAGAGTGCTGCCACAAAGGTTGGGGCGAGTCGGTCATTATCGGTGTGGCTGGCGCTGGACAAGAAATCTCAACCCGTCCATTCCAGTTAGTGACTGGTCGAGTCTGGAAAGGCTCAGCATTTGGCGGTGTAAAAGGTCGTACAGAACTACCAGGTTATGTCGAGCGTTATCTAGCGGGTGAGATTCCTTTACAGGACTTCATCACTCATACGATGCCAATAGAAGACGTCAACGAAGCGTTTGACTTGATGCACAAAGGCGAAAGTATCCGTACAGTTGTACACTTCTCAGAGTAATCAATGATGGCAGCAACGACATTATTGTCTTAGAAATGCTTTGTTAAAAATAAAAAGGCTGCTTCGATATTGAGGCAGCCTTTTTTAATATTATTTCCACACATAGCTTAGTGATTGAAAGTCTCAAGCACTCTTTTTGCTAATGATTTGATCCGCTAGTGTCGATAAATCCGATGCGGTCAAATCAGGAACTGGTACATTTGGCGCGTTTAGCATTGCATTATAGGGACGGGTCAAAAATGCACCGCGACAACCTGCCGCTTGTGCACCTATAGTATCCCAGAGGTGACAGGCAACAAGACATAAGTCTGACGTATCAACAGCTAGCGTATCAGCCACCAATTGATAAGTATCAGGTGCTGGCTTGAACTTGCCAACAGTCTCAATACTGAAGTGCTGCTCAAAGTACTGACTGAGACCTGCTTTTTCTAATGGCGTTGGGGATGCACTGCTTGCTGAATTGGTCAGCGTAACCAGTCGAAACCCTGCATCACGCAAACGAGTCAGTGCTGGTGCAGCATCAGGATGAGCCGGCAACGCGCTCATTCTTTCTTTGAACTCATTGATGTCGGCGTCTGTCAAAGTCACTTGTCTGATATCAGCAACCATTTGCAGAGCACCAACGCCAAGTTCACCAAAAGGCGTATAGAGGCCAGACAATGTCATAGTTTGCGAGTACAGTACTAGCTGAGCGAACCATTCTCTCAGCACTCTTTGCTTACCAAAGACGCGCATGAATAAAGGCGTTAGCGTGTCGATATCGAGCAATGTTTCATTGACGTCGAACACAATAATCGAGGGAAAGCGTTCAGAAGACATAAAGTATCCTTTTATTATATTACTAAAAACACTACAGTATTGGCTTAAAAATTTTAGTATCAAACTGACTCGTAATAAACCACTGACAAAAATACTTGATGGTCCAGTACTGAAAAGTATCAAACAGTACCTTGAGCATTATGTGTATGAACCTAGTGAGTGTTTTAACTATAGGAAGTTAGGCGCTGATTCGAACTTAAAGCTTGTTAGTTGACATCAGTCAAAAAAGACCTTGGAACATTCAGAATGATGTCTAGTAAAAAGAGGTAAACATCTAAAAAACTTAACGACAACATCGCTCAAGGATTTCCTATTGTATGTAGATTTGAAAGTGGCTTCGAGCGTGAGAATATTTGTTGTTGCGGATACAACCAATCGATAGCCGTTGCACTAAGTGCGATAACTAACAGGCAAAAAAAAAGTGCCAAGGCTATTAGTATTCTTTATGGAAAAAAGCTGCTTGCATGAATTGCTTCGAGAAGAATACCAATGACAATATAATTTAAGGCTGGTGGAAGTGAACGCTAGTTCAGATACCTTGACCAAGTGTGTGATTATAATGAATAACGCTAGTTTTTATAACCGTGTACAAAAACCACTCTATAGGCACGGTAAAATGCTTTTATTTTCACTATTTTATAACCCTGATTTCAACTCTATAAATAGAAAATAAACGTCAGCAAAGTTTCTGTGCCAAGGTTAGATTGAGAATAGCTTAGCTAAATTTTTTATGATACAGATTGTATCGGTTTTATAAAGACTGAATTATAACATACTCAAAAAATCATTACAGTAATTAAGCAACATATTCAGTTGGCTTCTGATACCTCGTACAAGATAAGATTGCATTAGGGAAAATAGGATGCTGCGTTACTAAAGATTTTGGTGTTAGCACTAAAATAGTCTAAGGCTGGAAAGAATATTCCAAAGAAAAATTATTACTGTAATGCTAGCAAGATTGGTAATAAAGCATTAGAAAAAATGTCGTTAGTTATCCCGATGCTTATAAATATGAGAGATAACAATGGTTTAACTGCATCTAAGAAAGCACAGGAAAAACCTTCAAGCGTCTTGTTGTCGCTCAAAAAAAGCTACACGAAAGCTGATAAGACTAGGTTGCTAGTGTTAATAAATATCAATCAGCTCTTTGCTGTGGGATTATACGATAACAATATCTTTTACAGCTGGGTAGTACAACTTTCACTGCCACAGCTGCATAACGGTAGATTTATCGTTATGGATAATGCAATTTTCCATAACGGATGAGATATTTAGCAAGTTATTGAACAAGAAGGTCATGATATTCTATAGTTGTCATCTTATAGCTGTGATTTAAACCCTATCAAATGGACATGGGCTTGGTTCACACAAGAACGTAAGAAGTGACGTATAGGTTGTATTGAAACGCTGTTTTCATATGGAGATTTATCTGTGATAGTTGTTAAGTTCGTTAGCTATATATTAATTTTGATAAAAAAGGAACTGAAATGAATTCAATAAAGAAATTGCCGAAGCTTATTTTTCTAACAGATAGTCATGGAATGTATTTTTTAAATTCAATTAAAAAAAATTTATTAAAGCCATTCGTAGGTGATGTTTGCATTGCTCATGGTGCTACAATTTCAGGATTGAAAAACCCCAATTCATTTACAGCTGCATCAAAAACATATAAAGATTTTTTAGTAAATAAACCTAAAAATAGTTATATATTTATGCATTTAGGCGAGGTCGACTGCGGTATTTTGATGTGGCTAAAAGCTAAAAAAAACGGAAGTGATATAAAGTCAGAATGTACAAAAACAATAGATATATATATGAATTTTATTAGTGAGCTAAAACTAGAAGGATTTAACAATATTATTGTTACATCAGCAACTTTACCAACTATAAGTGATGATGATCATGTAGGTGAGATAATATCTTTAAGAAGACGTCAGGTTGATGCTAACTTTAAAGAGCGCACAGAGCTCACATTGTATTTTAATAAAGAGCTTGAAAAATACTGCATGTTGAAAAATATTGATTTTATCGATCCTACAATAGATTTTATAAACAGTAATACTAAATTTACCCATGTCAAATATAGAAATAAAAAGCGTGGAGATCACCATATGGATAAAAATATGGCAGCTGTCATCTGGGCAAAATATTTGAGAAGTTATTTATTTACAAGGTTTGATGTGAATGTTCAGTCTATAATCAAAATAGCGCAACAAAATACATTTGTGAAAAAATTGAATATTATCGCAAAAGAATTACCTGATGAGATGTTTTTAGAGATTGACAAAGGTGCAATTGTTGAAATTGAGGTTCTAGAAGAAATAGGAAATGCATTGCTTTTAAATCGGATGTTAGTTAACAATATTGTTTTAGATTCTGATTTTAAATTTATACACGCTCCACACTTTATCTGATAAATTTCATATAAGACGTGTTATTTACCTAAATGTAAATAACCAAGCGACCTGATTTTTATGAACCTCTGTGCAATAAGGACACGGCCTAAATCTATAAAAAATGCTACTCCTATCATTGGAATAGCATTTTCTATGAAGTAAGAACTTATTAACATTAAAGACGAGTATCAGAAGACATAAAGCATCCTTTTATAGAGTGACATTTTTATAACGTCAGGTGGTTTACTCAGTCATATTGGCCAATTGCTCTAAGATACTGATGTAGTTCTCGACCCCTTGCGCACCGCTGACCAGATGACGCTCATTAAAGATAATCGCTGGTACACTTTGGATGCCTTGCTGTTGCCAATGCTGCTCTTCTGCTCGTACTTCTTTTGCAAAAAATTGACCTTCTAACACTGCCAATGATTCACTACGATCAAGCCCAGTCTCTGCTGCAATATCGGCAAGCACATTGATATCTGAGATATCTCTGTTGTTGGTGAAATGCGCGGCAAACAAGGCTTGCTTTAGCTCATGCATGCGGCCTTGTTGATCAGCGAAATGTAGTAGCTGATGCAAGTTAAAGGTGTTGTGCATACGTGTGTCATCATTGAAATTAAATTCAAAGCCAACTTCCTGTCCAGCTTCAGTCATTCTGACTCGACTAGCATCTGATTCTTGTTTAGTAGAGCCGTACTTCTCGATAATATGCTCACGTAGGTTTTGACCTTCGCTTGGCATATTTGGGTTTAGCTCAAACGGATGCCAGTGGATAGTATAAGAAGTATTGGTTTGCTCAAGTGCTGCTGCTAATTGGCGATAGCCGATGACGCACCAAGGGCAGACGACGTCTGAGACGATATCTATTCGGAGTGGTTTTTCTGATGTGCTCATATTTCCTCGCGGGTATTATTATGTATGTTTTATTTGAGATGTATAGATAGAGGCATATCAGTTGGAATCAAGCAGATATACCTAGTTATCAGACAATTATAACTAGTTACCATATATCAAGTCAGTTCATACTAAGAGAATGACTAAGTGATTACAATGTAGTCTGCGCAGTCGGTGTCGCCAATTCGGTAGCGTAATTGTAACCATTACTAATAAGAAAGTAGGCGTTTTTGCAATACGCTGACTCAGTCATAACAAAACCTACGAATACTTAACCAAGCAAGCATGGTCATAAAATAGCTTTTTATTTAAAGTGGTTTCGTTGAAATGATAATCGAAGAAGAAAAATTCTAAGAAAGAATAAAAAACTAATATCAATAACGGAGTCACAGATGAAAAATATCACTGAAGCAATGAACTGGCGCTATAGCACAAAAGAATTTGATATCAATAAGAAAATCTCAGCAGAAGACTTCCAAAGTCTAAAGGATATTCTACGCCTCAGTCCTTCGAGTACCAACATTCAGCCTTGGCATTTTGTCATTGCTGATGATGAAGCTGGTAAAGCCCGAATCGCAAAAGGCACGGAGGGCATGTACGAGTTCAACGATGCCAAAGTAAAAGGTGCCTCGCACGTTATTGTATTCTGTAGCCGTGTCTATGCTGATGATGAGTTTTTGGATGACATCTTAGAGAAAGAAGATGCAGATGGTCGTTTCGCAGAGCCAAAATTTAAAGAGCAAATGCATCAGACGCGTAAAATGTTTTTGGACATTCGTCGTTATGAGCAAAAGGACGAGCCACATTGGTTGATAGAGCAATTGTATCTCAATATGGGCGCTTTGCTACTAGGGGCTGCAACCTTAGGTATTGATGCGGTGCCGATGGAAGGGGCGGATTTGAAAGCACTTGATGAAGAGTTTGATTTACGTAGTAAAGGCTACACCGCTGTGGCAGTCATATCACTTGGTTATCGTAGTAAAGATGACTTTAACGCTGAGCTGCCAAAATCACGTTTTGATGAAGAAACAATTATCACGAAAGCCTAGCCAGTTATTATCTAAGCAAAGAACATTTTTAATAGACATATCTACTAAATACTATACGTAAAAAGTCTATCTAAGAGCCTCATAAACTAACTGTTTATGGGGCTTTTTTTAGCCAGATTTTCTTTGAAATAACGTTAAAAACTGAGGATAAAAAACATACCACCTATTAGCAGCGCTAACATTTCGACACTATCGCAGATTAGAAACTACACTGCAATCCCTACAAAGTAAAAACAAAACAACTTTTTTCATACGTCATAATAAATTTATTGACGCTGTCATTTTGAAGCGTATTTCACCATTTTATTATATTCATCTGCCAGCGAGAAGCCAGCATGTCTACTTTGACCTTAACAATAAATAAGCAAGATTATCAGCTTGAAAATCTTGACGCTCGTACGACACTGCTCGACGTCTGTCGTCAGCACCTACAAATTACTGGACCCAAAAAAGGCTGCGACCATGGTCAATGCGGGGCTTGTACCATGCTCATCAATGGACGACGGGTCAATTCCTGTCTGACACTCGCTGTTATGCATGATGGTGATGACATCACAACAATTGAAGGCATTGGAATGCCAAAGTCATTATCGGCATTGCAGCAAGCATTTAAGGATAATGACGCTTTTCAGTGCGGGTATTGCACGCCTGGTCAGATTTGCTCAGCGACCGCATTGATAGAAGAAGTAAAGCAAAACTGGCCAAGCCATGTGAGCACCGACTTGAAAAATCCTGATGGTCGCCTTGTACAAGAAATTGCTGAGCGCATGAGCGGTAATATCTGCCGCTGCTCAGCTTATCCAAATATCATTAAAGCCATTTCACAAGTGCTTGAGAGTCAGGTATCGGAGAGTCAAGTACCAGAGCCTAGTAGTCAAATAGCGGACAACGCAGTGCAAAACTCAAGCGTGACAGGTATCTGGTCACCGCCACCGAGCGAGGCGCAACTTGGTAAGACCTCAGCGAATAACAAGACAGCAACTGCTATAACAGGAGGCCGCTCATGAAACGCTTTGAATATAGTCGTGCTGATGCACCAGAGCAAGCGGCAATATCTGCCAGTACCAAAGATGCGTCATTTATCGCAGGCGGTACCAACTTACTAGACTTGATGAAATTGGAGATTGAGACGCCAATCAAATTGGTCGATATTACCCGTTTAGAATTAGAGCAAGTTGAAACCACTGCCGAGGGTGGTTTGCGCATCGGTACGCTTGTGACCAATAGTGATTTGGCGGCGCATCCTGAAGTTATTGCAAATTATCCCGTATTATCCCGAGCGATTTTGGCAGGAGCGACTGGACAGCTGCGCAATAAAGCAACGACTGGCGGTAACTTCTTACAGCGCACACGTTGTTATTATTTTTACCAGACAGATAGCGCATGCAACAAGCGTGAACCGGGCACAGGTTGTCCTGCTATCAATGGTGAGAACCGTACGCTAGCTATTTTAGGTACGAGCGATGCCTGTATTGCTCAGCATCCATCTGACATGGCAGTGGCGATGCGCTTGCTGGATGCCACTATCGAGACAGTTAAAGCTGACGGATCGACTCGTTCTATCAATGTAAAGGACTTTTATTGCTTACCAAAAGATATGCCGCATATCGAAAACGTATTAGAGGCAGGCGAGTTAATTACTCATGTTGTATTACCTGCGCCTATCAAAGGTATGCACACCTATGACAAAGTTCGCGATCGCGCCTCTTATGCATTTGCGCTTGTGTCCTGTGCTGCAGTGATAGACGCTAATGATAGCGGCAATCTGAAAACGGTACGATTGGCATTTGGTGGTATCGGTACTGAGCCATGGCGTAACGAGGAAGTTGAATCACTGTTAACGGGTACCGATGGCAACAATGACGTTATCGCGCAAGCTGCCGATCTGTTATTGAATGATGCCAAAGGTAATGGTCAAAATGACTTTAAGATACCGTTGACGCGTCGCCTACTAAAACAAGTCATTCAGCGCGCACTAGCGGGCGAGGGAGCATAATCATGTCATTATTTGAATCAATCACTCAGTCAGAACCGACCAAAAAAATGACCATGGATGAACCTGTTGAGTCTTTATTTAGCACAACAGCGAGTAAACTGGTTGGTAAGCCAATTAATCGTGTTGACGGCTCGTTGAAAGTTAGTGGTCAAGCGCATTATAGTACCGAAATCCATTTAGACAATAAAGCGTACGGTGTCTTGGTCGGTGCGACCATTGCCAAAGGACAAGTCGAAAATATCGATAGCAGTTCTTTAGATGGCATTCCTAATATTATCAAGGTCGTGACAGACTCTAAGCACTTTTTGCGTAATTCTCAGCAAGGCGGATTAAAAAAAGCGCCGAAGCAGGGAGCGACTGAGATTTTTTATCATGGTCAGCCTATTGCAGTGGTCATCGCTGAAACCTTTGAGGCAGCAACGGAAGGAGCGAATGCGCTTAAAGTCACTTATAAAGATGAGACTGATCAGGCGGCATTGAATTTTACCAAAGAGTTGTCCAACGCCCATGCTGTCGATGAAAAAAAAGGCTCTGACAAAAATTATGTCCAAGGCGATCCTGAGCAAGGATTGGCTGATGCTGAGGTAACACTTGATCGCTTTTATCATACGCCAAGTCAAAATAGCTCTGCGATGGAGCCACATGCAACATTGGCGCATTGGGAAGGTGAGAAACTCGTTCTTTACACGGCCAATCAAATGCTTGCGTCTTGTAAGCAGCAAGTGATGGATGCGCTAAATTTAAACAAAGATCAAGTTCAGTTGATCGCGCACTATGTCGGTGGTGGGTTTGGTAGCAAGCTCGGTATTGCACCTGAATCTATTGCCGCTGCTATTGCGTCAAAAGAGCTTGGTCGTCCAATATTGATTACCATGACCCGTCCACAGGTGATGGAAGCGACAGTCAGACGATCAAACACTCGTCAGCGCATTGCAATCGGCTGTGACAAAGATGGCGTTATTGATACGTTGATTCACGATACCATTTCTAGTAATTTGCCAGACGAAGCGTTCTTTGAGCCAACTGCCTTGTCTACGCACTATCTATACAATGGTAAAAATCGCCGTGTAAATTACGAAATGGTTGATATGAACCAAGTGCTATCAGGCTCTATGCGTGCGCCTGGTGAAGCGGTCGGTATGATTGCTGTTGAATGTGCAATGGATGAATTGGCTGCGCAGTTAGGCCTTGATCCTATAGAGCTGCGCCGCCGTAATGAACCCGAAAAAGACCCTAGTAAAGACATTCCATTTTCGACGCGCCAGCTGATTGCGTGTATGGAGCAAGGTGCTGAGCAGTTCGGTTGGAGTCAGCGTAACGCAAAGCCTGCCAGTCAGTTAGAAGGCGACTGGTGGATAGGGACGGGCATGGCTGCTGCGGCACGTGGCAACCAACTGCAATCTTCTGAGGCACGCGCCACCTTGCAAGTAGACACATCAAAAGAACTCGGTGTCAAAGCCATTATAGAGACAGACATGACGGATATCGGTACAGGGTCTTATACTGTGTTCTCTCAAATAGCTGCAGATTTATTGGGTCTGCCCATTGACCATATAGAGATGAAACTGGGTGATAGTGCCCTTCCGCCTGCATCAGGTTCTGGTGGTAGCTGGGGCGCTGCAAGTGCAGGGAGTGGTGTTTATCTTGCCTGTGAACAGTTGCGTGAAATGCTAGCAGAAAAAGTGGGTCTATACCCTGATACGATTCAGCTAGATAATGGTCACATTAAGCAAGTAGGTAAGCACGATCTGACAGCGATAGAGGCAACCAAAGAAAACGGTCAAGCGTTCGCGGATAGCACTATTGATAAAATATCTGAAACGACAGGAATTTCACTATCAGAGAATGTATTAAAAAAACAGTCATCGTCAGAAAAATATGATTTTGACAATATAGAATCATACACGCTTGCTGACGTGATCGCAGGCTATGAGGAGCAAAAAGTCAGCGCCAAAGGCCAGATAAAGCCAGGTAAGAATGGTAAGAAGTATCGTCAGTCTTCTTTTGGTGCAAACTTCGCTGAAGTAGCCGTGCATAAAGTCACTGGTGAGATTCGTGTAAAACGCATGACAGGCGCATTTGCCGCAGGTCGTATTCTTAACCATAAGACAGCGACTTCACAATGCTATGGCGGCATGGTATTTGGTATTGGCTCAGCGTTGATGGAAGAGGTCATTCATGATAAACGTGACGGTCGCCTATGTAACCATGACCTTGCTGAATATCATGTGCCAGTCAATGCTGATGTACCGCAGTTAGATGTGATATTGGTCGAAGAGGATGACCCTTATACCAACCCGATGCATATCAAAGGTATTGGTGAGACGGCCATTGCCGGTGCTGCCGCCGCGATTGCTAACGCTGTCTACAATGCCGTCGGCGTACGTGTTTATGATTTTCCGATTACGCTTGATAAATTGCTTTACGAGATGCCAGAGTAATTTTTTAAGCCATATGTACGACAGGAACCCGCTTAATGAGCGGGTTTTTATAACTCAATCAGCAGTATATCTCGTCATTATCAAGAAAATAACTACCAAATAAGAGGCGTTATGAATCAGGTCGCTGACATTCTTAAGCTGGCAATCAAAGCTAAGCAACAAGGTATTGATGCTGTATTGGCAACGGTCGTACGTACTGAAGGCTCAGCATATCGCCGTGCTGGCGCGATGATGCTCATCTGTGAGGATGGTCGCTCAGTTGGGATGATTAGTGGTGGCTGCTTGGAGCCGCACATCATCAAACGTGCCTTTTGGCTTACTCGTAACGGTGCCAATGTGCAAGTTTATCAGACGGGTGATGATATTAAATATGCTGACGATGGCCAAGCGCAAGCAGGCGTGAAGCAAACTAAGTCTGATATATATAATGGGTCGGATAACGGTTTAGATGACAGTTTAAATAGCGATTTAGATGGCGGTTTAGATGAAGCGGACTTTGATGAGCTAAATTTTGGATTGGGCTGTAATGGGCGAGTGCATGTATTATTTGAGCGACTAACGACAGCAACGCCATTGCTAGAGATAATCCGTAATGTTCGACGTACTCAGCAGCCGATTACTGTAGCGACTTTAATTCGTGCTAACGACTATCAGCATCGAGGTTCTATATCGCAAGACAGGGATAACTTGCAAATAGGGATGCGGATTAATTTAGATGAACATCGCAGTTTGGGAAGTGTTTCTGCACTAGGGAAAACAGCTCTTTCAAGCATAATTGCCAATACTGTAGAAGAATTAGCAGAATATAAGCTGTCTGATAAAAATACCGAATATGTGACGGTGGAAAACGGTAAGGTAACAACAGAGTGGCTTGTGCAGCGCCTGCAACCACAATTGCGTCTATTGATTTGCGGCGCAGGTAACGATGTGATGCCACTAGTGACCATGGCTAAACTACAAGATTGGCATGTGACAGTTATAGATAGCCGCGCACAATATGCAACTCGTATGCGGTTTCCTCAAGCGGATGCTGTGATGTCGCTACCATTAGATGACAGTGAGACTTTGCTGGAGCTTAGTAACAGCGCAGCCGTTGCTCTGATGTCACACAGCTTGAGTCAAGATCGCGCTCGCTTAGCGACATTACTAAAGCATTCAAATAATTATAAATACTTAGGACAATTAGGGCCGCGCTATCGTACCGAACGTTTAATTAATGAGATTAGCATAAACCTTAGCAATCCTACTATGTTAGAAGCTGGCATTCATAAATTGCATTATCCGATTGGTTATAAGTTGGGTGGAGATGGCCCTGAGGCACTTGCGCTTGGCATCATGGCAGAGATTAATGCGGTCATGCACAATCAAGACGCTCCAGTAAATGGTTCATATGACAATGTTTCAAATATCCCAGTGGTGAGTAACCATACGGATGCCAATATTGTCCAGAGTGGCGTATGAGCAAGCGTGCATTTACAGAAGGTGCTGAACATACAGAAAGTACTGAACGACAGAGCCAAAACCATGCGGTCATTATCTTGGCAAGTGGCCTCAGTCAGCGTCTCGGTCAACCCAAGCAGCTGCTTATTAAGAATGGCGAGCCATTGATTATTTATATGACTCGACTGGCAATAACTACCAATCCGAAAGCTATTGTCATTGTCATTCCTGATAACCATCATTTGATTGCTAGTGCGATTACAGCGTTGGCCAATCAATATCCAACGGTTCAGATAGTGGTGAACTCACAAGCTGATACCGGTATGGCGCATAGTTTAAGTCTGGGTATTGAGACAATTGCTGCTCTTGAATCGACTTTAATCGAACGAGTGCTCATCATGGGAGTCGATCAAGTATTATTAGATGAGCCACATTTAACTGCTTTGCTAGCGGGTAAGCAGACGGTAGTGGCCAGTCGCTATCACAATTGGCAACGTTTAGAAACACATCAAAATCAAGCTGAAAAGGTATCTGATATCATAGGTCTACCTTTAGCAATCAATTATAAACTGCTTATACAATGGCAGTCAGACTTGACAGGAGATAAAGGGCTTCGTCACCTAATTAGAGAATTGCCCGCTGATCAAATAGGTGAGGTCAATAATGACCAACTTAGCTACGATATTGACACACCGGAGCAGCTAGCTTATGCGAAACAACAAGGCTGGCTTGATAGCTAACCTGATTAATTTAATTGATTTTGAACAGTATTCCTTCTGAACAACGAAATGCGAGAGAATAAAATTATACATACGATAGAAACTGAACGACTGTACCTACGACAATGGCAAGCGAGCGACTTTGCGCCATTCGCTGAGATGAATGCTAACTCTAAAGTAATGGAATACTTTCCTAAGCTATTAACTACTTCCATGAGTAATACTATCGCCAAAAAATGCCAGTCGCTGATTGATGATAATGGGTGGGGGTTTTGGGCGGTGAGTCTAAAAGAGACAGATACCTTTATCGGTATGGTTGGGTTAAATAACGCGCATGCCGATATGCCATTCTCTCCTGCTGTCGAGATTGCTTGGCGCTTACATAATGACTATTGGGGATTAGGGTATGCGACAGAGGCGGCAAGGGCTTCATTAAATTTTGCGTTTGATATTTTAGCACTTAGCGAAGTGGTTGCCTTTACGGCCGTTATCAATAAGCGCTCACAATTAGTTATGGAGCGCCTTGGTATGACCAATACACAGGAGGATTTTTTTCACCCTATGCTTGACCGCGATCATCGACTTGCTGAGCATGTGCTGTACAAAATAACTCGGCAGCAATGGCAGGATACTGTGCTCACTTAATTGCATTGACGGTCGTCTTTTACTCTGTTTGGATACTATTATCTCGCGAAAACGTCAGAATATGCCCTTTAAATGGTAAGTCTAGATAGGTAGTATTTTCAGGTTTTACATGCTTACTACTAAAGCCAAACTCAATCATCTTATTGGTTAGTTTGTTTTTGCGACCGCGACCAGGATCGACCACAATGACCTCGCAAGTCGGCATAGCATGGCGGTCAATGAACTCGGCTAATATATCAATGTGTTGGTCTTCATAGAGCAAGTCACTGCCAATAATCATATCAAACTTGCCAAGATGGCTATTATCCTCTGCCCAATCTAAACGCTCAAAATTAATCTCTTTGTTATTATTCAGCGTGGTATTCCTATCAAGGAAATACTCAACCGTTGGATGATAGTCAGTCGCTGTGATGTCCGCATGTCGATGATTCAGTAGCAAACTAGAGAGCGCCATACCGCAGCCAACTTCCAAAATACGTTTACCTGCAATATCGTAATCAAGCATATGATTGGCCAGCACCAAGCTTGACGGCCATATCACCCCAAACATCGGCCAAGAAGCGGAGCAGATACCCAGGTTTAACGCTTCATCGTCAGGGTCACTAAATTGTTGATTGTCACGCAAAGTGCAAATATGAATGTCGGTGTTGCCAATTTCAATCGTTTGATAACGCACGCGCACAGTGGTCAGCGAAGTCATAAACTGTCCTAAAAAATAAGCAAGAATGCAAGGTTTGGCAGGGGTTGCCGATTTCGGTAGGGTACAACATTGGAAAAGATGATGAAAATATTGGAAGCTGTGTAGATGTTTGAATGGTTATGGGTTTATGGCAACTTAAGTCGTGGCAAGAAAATACTTAAGTATGAGGAGAGTATGACCTAAATTCTCACAAGTTATTGTTAATTCTAAGAGTAATGTTATTGCTGCATAAAGTTGGCTGATATCAAAGAGTGATATAGATAAGAATGGTACGAACATTTTCGTATAAGCATAAGCGTTGCGCTTAACTTTAGCTAAGCGCACTGCTTATGCTCGAGTAAAAGATAGAGCTTGATCATCAAATCAGTCGATACAGCGGAATCAACTAAGTGAGTTAAATCAGTTAAGAAATCTCAATCCAGAGGTTTTAAGTGCCCATACTAGCTCGACAAAGGCACGACTATTGGTCAAAGGCTCACCATCGATGATGAGAACGTAGCCTGCATTATCTATCCATAAAAACACAAAGCTGGTCTCAGGAATGAGTAGGTCGACCTGTTGAAAAAACGAGATTGCCTGACTCTCTACCGCCCATCCACGTTGCTTTTGGCGAAGCATAAAGCCTGAAAAATCAGCGGCGGCGACACTGAGCATGTCTGCTTCTTCTTGACTATAGCCAACTCGCGCTAAACAAAACCCTTCATCAGAGCCGATCGCGGCACGGCGTTTACCAGACAAGCTCGCCACGACATAAGGCAAAAACTGGTCCAATGGCAAGTTAGGCGCTGGTAAAAACAGTGACAGCTTTTCAATCCAGCCTTGTTCTATAAAGCTCTGTAGCCATTTTTCAGAATATCGCTGAAGCCAGTCAGCGGCGAGCAGTGTCTGATCATAAGACAGCAAATCTTGTAATGCCAACTGCTCATCAGTCGGTTCGTTCTGTGAAAACGCTTCAAAAATACCCGCTGGCGTCAGAGTAAGATAGGTTTTATCAGCATTTAAGTAAGAAGACATAGTAACTACCATTATGATAAAAGTGATTAATAAGTGACAAATTAGGCTTTTATATCGTTGAGTTCAAATAATTTCGATACAAGGAAACCGAGCGTAAGTTATACATTAATATGCTTAGTGAAGATGACGATGTAGCAGCTTTATATGGATTTGACTATAGTTTGATCGAGATGATGTTGGCAGTTGTCCCAACGCGCATCGAACTGCCAATCACTTCTACCCAAGCGAAACCATACCAACGAAAATGCGAGACGATCATTGCGCGCAGTACAATGGGCAAAAAACTCATTTTCGATTTGCTCAATCGTACCCCAATCTTCGTCATCACGCGCTTGCATCAGCTCAGTGGTGATGTCTTTAGCGATTTCTCGGGCATCGTCGCTGCTGATACGCAGCCGTTGCTTTTGCTCATTGAGAGAAGGAGATATCAGCACACTCCAACGAGTGGCCAACATACTATTGCGCTGGATGTATCTTTTTTTATCAATGCAATCGCGAAATCCTTGCTGGACATGAGGATACAAACGATCTTTGATACGAGTAAATAGATTGTTTACATCATATGGAATATCAAACCAGCAACCATAAAAAAAGTCAGCCACTGCACCCTGTAGCGGTTCTTTCTCCGTCAACAGTAACGCTGCATTGATGCGCTGCTCATGAAAGTGACGGTTATTGGGTGTCAAAAATACTTTACGAGAGTAAAACCGAAATACTCGGTGCGCGACTCTTTCATTTTCTTTGATCAGGTCTGAATCAGACATAATAATATCCTCCTGTCATCGCTATTATGACGACGGTGCTTGCTTCAGTGATAATGATGTCATACGACAAACGATGACTTCATCTCGCAAAATAGCGCTTGATATCAATACAATGATTGAGCGATTAGTCCAATAACGTTTGCATCAAATCAATCATAAATTCGGCATCTTCTTCGTTCATTGGCTCAAATCCTTGAGGCATGCCAAGCTCAGACAATGCTTCTTTACCATCGTCATCGTTATGCAAATTGAGGATGGCTTCTAGGAAGATTTGCGCATCGGGAAAGTCTTCTTTAACAAGGAGTACATGACTAATATCAGCCAAGTCACTTTCGATAAGTACTGACAGCTGAGTCTTGGTCAAGCGTGAAAAGCTATGAAATATCTCTGCCAAGAAAAACGCGACTTGGGCTTCACCTTTAATGACTTTGCGAGCAGCCGCTTGATAGGTCTCGGTCACATCCCAGTTGAGATCAGACGCTTCTATATCGACGGCTTCTAGCAAGCGCAAGCCAATCAGTTTGACATCTCGGTTGTCAGCCATCGCGACAGTAGCCCCTGCTTGAATGTCTTCCAAACGGCTAATAGCGCTATTAGCTGCGGCTGCAATGACCATCTCATCAGACTTGCCGATAGGTCGGGCAATGGCTCGATAGCCTTGCTCGCGGATGAGAGTAGCTGCATCAAAAGGGTTGGCATAAATGATTTGAATGTCACCAGCATCAATGACCTGCTCTTGCTCAGCGTGAGAGGCAGGGATATTGAGATGCATGTTTAAGTTGGCACGTTTTTGAATCAAAGTATTGAACATGTGCCAGCCTGCAAAGCGATCAGGCGAAAAATCAGGGGCGATTAACATATGGTGTGTCGTCATGACTTAGCCTTCCTCATCTTGTTTCATTTGGACATATTGAGTCATCGCTGCTTCAATTTTGCTGCGTGATGGTTTGCGTCGTACCGAGGTGTAGCCGACGGTTTCGCCGTGACGAACGTTAGGCACCACAGTGGCATAGACCCAATAATGACTGCCGTCTTTGCATAAGTTTTTGACATAGCCATGCCATTTTTGTCCAGACTCAGCAGTACTCCATAAGTCTTTATAGGCGGCTTTTGGCATATCAGGATGACGCAAAATATAGTGCTGTTGGCCAATCAATTCATCTACATGATAGCCACTGATTTCGACAAAGGCGTCGTTGACGTGAGTGATGATACCGTCGAGATTGGTACGTGAGACAATCAGCTTACCGTCTGGGTAGGGGCGCTCTATACCAGTATCATAGACAGTTCGTGACGTGCCATCATGATAAGTCATCGTGATTTGCTCAGCAGGCATATCGGGTTTGTGTGCATCAGGGATTGGAGAACCCATGGTCATCTCCTTCGTTGATCGTTATATCGTCAATCCTCTATAAATTGGATACGGTGTCAGCCTTGCTTAGCCTACTACTTGTAGTACTTTTACTCGGTTTTCTTATATTCAAATTATATTGAACCAACTATGTTTATAGTAATTAAAAGCTAATAAATTCGATAAGCAGTCGCCAATCAAATGAGCTTTGCCAACGCTTCTGAAGCGCGCTTAATATCTAGGAATATCAAGCCAAGCTTGGCATTGGGTTTTGCCATGATGGTAAGTACCGCTTCATCGCCTGATGAGGTCATGATGACGTAGCCTTTCTCGCCTTGAATCATAATGCGATCGATACTACCGCGTGCCAACTCTCGTCCTGCACGGTCACCTAACGATAATAATGCTGCTGACATAGCACCCACGCGATCTTCATCCACGCCAGTTGGTAGAGCTGAAGCAATCATAAGACCATCGTTAGAGATTAGCGCAGATGCTTCAACATCTGCTGATGAACTGTTTAAGTCTTCCAATATCTGTTGAAATGAATCTGTACGCATATCGCTTTC
This sequence comes from Psychrobacter proteolyticus, assembly GCF_039762275.1. GTDB lineage: Bacteria > Pseudomonadota > Gammaproteobacteria > Pseudomonadales > Moraxellaceae > Psychrobacter > Psychrobacter proteolyticus_C. The sequence goes on from NZ_JBDLOB010000003.1 coordinate 325,133, forward strand.
TCTATACTGTTTGTTAATTTTTATTTATGAACTATAGTTAGCCAAAAATAACCCTGTTTAAAAAAGGGTATTATAAATCCTTACTAATAATATTGATATAGTAAATCCCTATTTAAAGTGAGGTTATGAAGTTTTTTTTCTTCAATTCCATAAAATTTGCAACATTGTTATTAAAAAAGCCCCAATCACTCAATGATTGGGGCTTTTCTAATGACGATAAATAAAGGTAGGTTGATTACAGTGTCTCGCGCCATTGTCCTTGAACCATAATGCCTTGGGTAGGATTTAGTCCCATCTGATAGGCCAAGTCAGCAGGACGAGCGATATCCCATAGCGCTAAATCAGCATCGTAGCCCACTTCCACTTTTCCTTTGTTGGACAGCCCTAACGCTTGTGCTGCATAAACGGTCGAGCCTGCCAGTACTTCTTCAGGTGTCAGGTAAAATAACGTACAACCCATATTCATCGTCAATAACAGCGACGTCAACGGTGAGGTGCCGGGGTTACAATCAGTTGAAATTGCCATAGGAACTTGATGCTTGCGTAATGCCTCAATTGGTGGCAACTTAGTGTCACGTAATGTATAAAACGCCCCTGGCAATATCACGGCAACGGTATTGCTAGCGGCCATTTTTTTGATATCTTCTTCTGACAAATGCTCTAGATGATCGCTCGATAGGCCTTTATATTCAGCAACTAAAGCACTACCACCTATATCAGACAGCTGCTCAGAGTGCAGTTTGACTGGCAGGTCTAATGAGCGAGCCACTTCAAAGACGCATCTGATTTGATCGCTACTAAACGCAATGTTTTCACAAAAGCCATCGACTGCATCGACCAAGCCCTCTGAATGCAGAATTGGCAGCCACTCGCAGACTTGCTCAATATAATCGTCTGCACGATTTTTGTACTCAGGTGGCAAGGCATGAGCCGCCAAATACGTGGTACTTACATGAATGTCGTGCTTTTCACCCAGTTGGCGAGCGACCGTGAGCATTTTACGTTCAGTGTCTAAGTCCAAGCCATAACCAGATTTAATTTCGATACTGGTGACGCCTTCTTTCATGAGCGCGAGTAGACGTTTCTCACTTTGGGCAAATAGTGTCTCAATACTAGCCTCGCGGGTCGCGCTAACGGTCGCGACAATACCGCCGCCTTGTGCAGCGATGTCTTGGTAACTAGCACCTTGCAAACGCGCTTCGAACTCATTGCTGCGGTTGCCACCATAAACGATATGCGTATGGCAATCGATGAGTCCGGGAGTTATCCATTTATCATTTACATCCGTGATTTGGCTAGCTTGATATTTAGGCAAATGAGCAGTGATTTGATTCTGTGTTCCAATCCAAGCAATTTTGCCGTTTTTAATACCGATAGCCGCGTTCTCTAACTGACCGTATGGGACGCTATCAGTATCCTCGTTTTCATCATCACTTGTCTCAATACCAAAACCATGCTGCGCTGAAAAAGTCGCAAGATTGGCATTGATAATGACATGGTCAAATGATGTTATAGTAGACTCGTCTAGCATCTGTTCTGTAGGATTTTTCGATACGGAGTTCTTTGATTTATTCATAATATGCTCCTAAATTATTGGGAGGCTAATGTGTTTAAGTGATAATTAAATGCTGCTCTACAATAGTCGCTAGTAAGCGCGCAGCAACTTTGCAGCTACGACTGTCAATATCAATAGTAGGATTAATCTCAGCAATGTCTGCCATTTTTACTTTGCCTGATGCCATGATTGTTTTGACCATACGCTCAACAAAACCCAGCTCAATACCAAAGGCAGCAGGTGCGCTTACACCCGGGACAACGCTAGAAGGGAAGCAGTCCATATCGATGGTTAAATATATGATATCGACCTGATCTACAAAGCTTTTGACCTGCTCAGCAAGTGTATCCCAAGACTGATAATGACAGTCTTCATCACTAATGACCTGTACGCCCAATTGCTCGGCACGATCAAAGAGCGCCGCCGTATTAGAAAATCGGCTGACACCGATACAGCAATAGTGAAAAGGCTGATCGTGTGCGTCAAGGTGCTCGGCAATTTGGCGAAACGGTGTACCAGAGGTCGCTACATCAGACTGACGAATATCAAGATGAGCATCGAAATTAATAATCCCAATAGTAGGCGCTGTGCTTGTGCTGATAGTTGCTTCGCTGGTATTTTCTAAGGCCTGCCATAATCCTAAAAAGCTACCATAAGCAATAGCATGACCACCACCAAGTCCGATGGGTAGACCACCTTGCTTGACGATTGTACTCACTGCATTGGCATATTTGAGCTGAGCTTGCTCAAGGGTGCTCTCGGCAAAGCCATCATTATCATCACAATGAATGTCACCAGCATCACCCAATAATGTTGATAATTGACCATCAAAACGTTGTTGCAATTCAGCGATGACTGGCAGCGTAGCAAACGCTCGACGAATCAATGGCGGAGCAGCTCTAGCACCTACGCGGCCTTGATTGCGTCTGACGCCTTGATCACAGGCAAAACCAATTAGCCCAATATTTTGATCTTCGTAAGGCAGAGAAAGCTGGTACCAATAGCGGGCACGCGTAGTCTCAAATGGCTCTGCACGCCCTGTCCACTGGGTCATATCAGCAGGTGTATGGCTAATGCGTGTGGTAGTCGTTTCTGCTGTTCTCGCTATGGTCATCGCTGCTCTCCGTTCACTCATTGATCTTTATTTAGACTCGTACCAATCGCTGCGTAGTGACTGCCAATGTTCGGCAAGCGTACCGTCTAATACCAACTGCTTGGCCGCTTCGATATCAGGGGCGAGGTAGCGATCTTTATCATAGAAAGTCACTTTCTCACGTAATTTCTGATGCGCGACTGTCAACGGCTCTGAGGTATCTAGGCCACGATGGAAGTCGATACCTTGACCAGCAGCCAATAGCTCAATGCCGATAATAGTGGCGGTGTTTTGCGCCATCTCGTATAGGCGGCGTGCGCAATAGGTGGCCATAGACACATGGTCTTCTTGGTTGGCAGAAGTCGGGATACTATCGACGCTACCAGGATGGGCGATAGATTTGTTTTCTGACGCCAGTGCTGCGGCGGTCACATGAGCAATCATAAACCCTGAGTTTACCCCAGCATTATCAACCAAGAATGGCGGTAGACCGCCTGATAGCGTCGCATCGATTAGCAAAGCGACACGGCGCTCAGACATAGAGCCAATTTCAGCGATAGCCAACGCTAAAATATCCGCGGCAAAGGCAACAGGCTCGGCATGGAAGTTACCACCTGATATAGCAACTGGCCCATCTTCGTTATTAAAGATAAGTGGGTTGTCAGTTACTGCATTGGATTCGATTAATAAGGTTTTACCGGCTTGGTTGATGATATCAAGGCAGGCACCCATGACTTGCGGCTGGCAGCGTAGGCAGTAAGGGTCTTGAACTCTATCGTCTTGCTCACCGTCATGTGAGGCACGAATAGCACTGCCTTTGATTAGCTGACGGTGTGCTTTGGCGATTTCGATTTGACCATGATGGCCACGCACTTCATGAATACGGGCATCAAATGGTGAGTCTGATCCTTTGGCCGCATCAATTGATAGTGAGCCTACAATGGTCGCAGTCTCAAGCAAATCACGCGCTAAAAAATAACCACGTAATGCCAGTGCAGTTGATACTTGCGTACCGTTGATTAGTGCAAGGCCTTCTTTGGCTGCCAATGTGATTGTCTTAAGTCCATGCTGCGCTAGAGCATCAGCCGCAGGTACTTTTTTGCCAGCGACAAACACATCACCTTCGCCCATCATTGCAAGCGTCATGTGTGATAATGGTGCTAGGTCACCAGATGCACCAACTGAACCTTTGGCTGGAATATTGGGTGTGATTTGATTGTTGATTAATCCAAGTAAACTATCAACTACCTCGCGGCGTACGCCGGAAACGCCTTGCGCCAGACTGGCAACTTTCATTACCATAATCAGTCGTACGATGCCGGCAGGAAGTGCTTCACCCGTGCCCACTGAGTGAGAAACGATTAGGTTACGCTGAAGTAGCTCAAGCTGATCATCACTGATACGTGTCTTAGCAAGTAGGCCAAAACCAGTATTGATACCATAAGCGCTTTTGTCTCGTGCAATGATGGTACGTACATCTTCGTGCGAGGCATCTATCGCCTCATAAGCACTCTCAGGTAGTGTCAATATGACAGGCTGATCGTAGATATCACGTAGCATCTTAAAGCTAAGCTGGCGAGGATGTAGGGTTAGTTGTTTGATATTGTTCATAGGGGTAATCCTAGTTGCATAGTTATCTGGCTATTTATTTTTATAAAGTAAAATGATTCGAACTATTTAATCATTGGCAGATTTAGACCATAGTCTTTCGCTGTTTTAATCGCCAGCTCATAACCTGCATCTGCATGGCGCATAACGCCTGAGCCGCAGTCATTGACCAGTACTCGCGATAAGCGTTTGGCTGCAGCGTCCGTACCGTCTGCGACGATGACCATACCTGAGTGCTGCGAGTAACCCATGCCAACACCGCCGCCATGATGTAGTGATACCCACGTCGCGCCGCCTGCCACGTTCAGCATGCCGTTCAATAGTGCCCAATCAGATACCGCATCTGAACCATCTTTCATGCTCTCTGTTTCGCGGTTTGGACTGGCAACAGAGCCAGTATCCAAATGATCACGACCAATAACGATTGGGCCTTTTAGCTCGCCGTTTTTGACCATTTCATTGAATGCCAAACCTGCTTTGTCACGCTCACCAAGCCCTAACCAACAGATACGAGCAGGCAGGCCTTGGAATTGAATGCGCTCTTTTGCCATATCTAACCAGCGATGAATATGCTGGTTTTCAGGGAACAGCTCTTTAATTTTTTGATCAGTCTTATAGATATCTTCTGGATCACCTGATAACGCTACCCAGCGGAATGGGCCTTTACCTTGGCAAAATAGCGGACGAATATACGCAGGGACAAAGCCTGGGAAGTTAAAGGCATCTTTGACCCCTTCATCAAAAGCGACCTGACGGATGTTATTACCGTAATCAGTCGCTGGAATGTCCATCGCTTGCAAGTCTAAAATCGCTTGTACGTGTACGGCACAAGATTGAGCGGCTGCTTTGGTCAGTGCTGCGTGTTGCTCTGGATCCTCTTGGGCGGCTTTCCATTGCTCTACCGTCCAGCCACTTGGTAGATAGCCATTGATCAAGTCATGTGCTGAGGTTTGATCGGTGACCAAGTCAGGCTTCATACCGCCCGCATTAGCACGCTTGACCATTTCAGGCAAAATATCTGCGGCATTACCAAGTAGAGCGATAGAGACGGCTTCACCCGCATCGGTATGTTGTTTAATCAATTCATAAGCATGGTCGAGATTATCTGCTTGCTTGTCGACATAACCCGTGCGCAAACGGAAATCGATGCTAGACTGCTGACACTCGATGTTTAACGAAGTCGCACCTGCAAAGGTAGCAGCTAGTGGCTGCGCGCCGCCCATACCGCCCAGACCGGCGGTCAAAATCCAACGACCCGCCCAGCTACCGTCATAATGCTGACGACCCGCTTCCACAAAAGTCTCATACGTACCTTGGACGATGCCTTGCGTACCGATATAAATCCAGCTACCTGCAGTCATCTGACCGTACATAAACAGGTCTTTGCGATCTAACTCGTTGAAGTGCTCCCACGTTGCCCAGCGCGGTACAAGGTTGGAGTTGGCAATCAATACACGTGGTGCGTTTTCATGTGTTTGAAACACGCCGACTGGTTTGCCAGACTGTACTAGCAACGTCTCGTCATCTTCTAACTCTTTTAACGATTCTAAGATTTGATCATAGCTTTCCCAGTTACGGGCTGCGCGCCCAATACCACCGTAGACGATCAGGCTTTTTGGGTTTTCTGCCACATCAGGATGCAGATTGTTTTGCAACATGCGGTAAGGGGCTTCGGTTAGCCAGCTTTTGCAATGTAGCGTAGAGCCAGTAGGCGCAGCGATATTACGGCTCTCATCGCGTCGAGTAGGTTTGTTGCTATTGTTATCAGTAGTCATGATCATATCCTTGTGATAGCGAATAGGGCGATAAAGTCATTAAAGTAAGTGTCTTACAGTCAGTCTAAGTATTTATCTACTAAGCATTCATCTAAATTCATAGAAATATCGAATCGATAAAACAAATTTTCTAGCACCGCTGTAAAGTTGTATATACAAATTATCAAAGATACTTTTTTCATGCAAGGTTTTTTTTCGTGAGCTGATTATTTTTGTGATTAACTCAGCCGGTTTAGATAACATCGAGTGAGTTGAAAAGCGCCCTAGTTAATACTGAACGCTCAGACATTTTGACTAAGGCTTGCACGGTGGTCTCGTGATATTATGTGGTCATTCCTATTAGCAAAACTGACGGTCAAAGGCGGATATGACAAAGACGATTCCGGCGTATCAACGCATAAAAAACGCCATACTAGACAATATTCATTCTGGTAAGTGGCAAGCGGGCAACGCGATTTCGACAGAAATGGCATTGGCTGAAGAGTTTGGTGTGTCAAGAATGACGGTCAATCGCGCGCTAAAAGAGCTGAGCGAGGAGCGGGTATTAGAGCGTCGACAAGGGTCGGGCACGTTTGTCGCGCAGCAGCAGTTTAATCATACCTTTGTTGAGGTACGCAACATCGCTGAGGATTTAAAGTCGGCCAATCGCGACTATGAGGCACAGGTCGTGAGTAAGCGTGCTATTACGGCTGATATGCTCGATAATGAGCTGCGTCGTAAGTTTGGTATTGATGAAGGGGCTATAATTGATGAAGGGGCTACGTCTGTAAACGCGATTGCTCAGACAGATGCTAGTGATGAAGCTGTCCTGTATGAAGTAAAAATCATTCACTTTGCCGATGGTCAGCCCATACAGTTTGAAGAACGCTGGGTCGATGCCAAAAAAGTACCGAAGTTTATCGATCAGGATTTTAGTGTAGTCAATACCAGTGATTACTTGATTGCCAAAAGTCCTCTAGAGAGTGGAAGCTATACCATCCGAGCATTGGCAGCCCCTGATGAGATTGCTGAGTTTTTGCAAATTGCGCCGCAGTCACCAACGCTTGTGTTGCGTCGGCAGACCTATTCGGCTGGCCAAGTCGTTACCTTTGTAAAAATGTGGCATGCGGGTGATCGCTATCAGTTCTCAGGCGAGTTATAGCAGATATAGTCAAGCCTATATAAATCCGCTACATCTTCATCCTCGCTAAGCATACTAATGTATAACTTGCATTCGGTTTGCTTGTATCGAAATTATATTGAACTGTCTATAGCTTACGTATGCTCACTGATTTTGTACGTTTTTCTGTCTAAAGTGAGATACTATATCCATAAGTTGCTATTTAATAAGATAGCAATTGGCGCTAATTAAACTCGTCAGAATATTTGAACAATCGTTAAAAATTAAAATATAATATAGAAACAGTATTGAAAAATAGCCCGAATAACCTCAAATCGGGCAACCAAAGCCGAATATCATAGAAGAGCTTATATTGTTCTTCTGTGTCGGCTTGTCCTATTTATTAGCACCGTATATTTTATTAGCATTATGCGTTTTTACTTTATTCATTCACTCTTATAAGGACGTCTTATGAAACGTCGTACTCTTTTAGCCCTTGCCGCTAGTACTATGTTCCTTGCTGCTTGTGGTCAATCTACTACCAACGAAGCCGATACCAGTGCAACTGACAGCGCTGCAACAGGCGGTTCTGATTTACTACAACGTATCAACAACGGCGGCACTATCAACGTCGGTACAGAGGGTACTTATCCTCCGTTCACGTATCATGATGAGAGCGGCAAACTAACGGGTTATGATGTCGAAGTAACGCGTGCAGTAGCGGATAAACTAGGTGTAGACGTTGAGTTTAAAGAAACCCAATGGGATGCGATGCTGGCAGGTTTGGATTCAAAACGTTTTGATATGGTGGCTAACCAAGTTAGTTTGACCACGCCTGAGCGTAAAGCAAAGTATGACAAAGCAATGGCTTATAGTTGGTCAGGTGCGGTTGTATTGGCACCTACTGATGACAACCGTTATAGCTCGTGGGAAGGTCTAAAAGGCCTACGTACGGCGCAATCACTTAGCAGTAACTACGGTGAGCTTGCAGAGCGTTATGGCGCAGAGATCGTTCCTGTCGATGGTATGGCGCAAGCGATTCAATTAGTAAAGCAAGATCGCGCTGACTTTACGATGAATGACAATCTAGCGGTATTGGATTATCTCAAAAAGTTCCCAGATTCTGATCTTGAGATTAAGCTAACTGCACCTGCTAGCGAGTTACGTGGTTCAGGCCTAGTGCTTATCAAAGGTGATGATGAAGTTGTAGCTAAATTAGATGAAGCAATGGCTGAATTGGCGGCTGAAGGTACGCTAACTAAGCTTAGCGAACAGTTCTTTGGTGCTGATATAAGTCAACAAAAATAATGTCAGTTTCTATCATGTCAGCTTCTGTAATGTCTACATCATGGTTCGCGGACTTATTGGCCGTATTGCCATTTATGAGTCCTGATCGAGCGCAGATTGTCATCTCGTCGTTTTGGCCAATGCTCAAAGGCGGTATCTATTATTCGATACCGCTGGCATTGATCTCATTTGCGATCGGTATGGCCATTGCACTGACAGTGGCATTGATTCGTATCATTCCGCGTGCCACTTGGTTCCATGAAATCATCTATCGGCTCGCTCGCGTCTATGTGTCCGCGATTCGCGGTACACCGATGCTGGTTCAGCTGTTTATTATTTTCTATGGTCTGCCAAGTGTCGGGGTGAAGCTTGATCCCTTTCCCTCAGCGATTATCGCGTTCTCACTGAACATCGGTGCTTATGCATCGGAGACAGTACGTGCTTCTATTTTGTCGATACCAAAAGGGCAGTGGGAAGCAGGCTCGACGGTTGGTTTGACGTATCTACAGACTTTTCGTCATGTGATTTTACCGCAGGCGCTTAGAGTATCGGTGCCGCCGTTATCTAATACCTTTATCAGTTTGGTAAAAGATACCTCACTTGCTTCATTGGTGCTGGTCACTGAGCTATTCAAACAAGCGCAGATTATCACAGCTCGTAACTATGAGTTTATGCTGGTCTATACAGAAGCGGCGATTATCTACTGGGGTATCTGTCTGTTCTTGACCTTCATCCAAGGCAAGCTTGAAACGCGCCTTGATCGATATGTGGCAAAATAAGCTACGTAGTAAAATAAATTATGGCTCAATAGACACGCCCTAGCACAACAGGAATTTTTATGATCAAAGTCACTAATATTCATAAAGCCTTTGGTGGCAATCAGGTGCTAAAAGGCATCGACTTGACCATTAACAAAGGCAAAGTGGTCGTAATATTAGGACCTTCAGGATCGGGTAAAACCACTTTTTTGCGTTGCTTAAATGCGCTAGAGATTCCTGATCAAGGTGTGATTGCTTTTGATGACGATAGCTTGAGTGTCGACTTTGCGACTAAGCCAAGCAAAAAAACGCTACTAGCCTTACAGCGTAAGTCAGGTATGGTGTTTCAATCTTATAACTTGTTTCCACATAAGACAGCCATTGAAAACTTGATGCTTGGGCCTACAGTGGTGCAAGGGCAGAGCAAAGCGCAAGCCCGTGAGCAGGCATTGGTACTGCTAGAAAAAGTCGGACTGTCGGACAAAGCGGATCTCTATCCTTTCCAGCTATCTGGTGGTCAGCAGCAGCGTATTGGTATTGCTCGTGCGCTTGCTATTGAGCCGTCATTGTTACTGTTTGATGAGCCAACGTCGGCGCTGGATCCAGAGTTGGTACAAGATGTCCTTGAAACCATGAAGCAGCTCGCCTCTGAAGGTTGGACAATGGTCGTGGTGACACATGAAATCAACTTTGCTCGTGACGTTGCTGATCATGTTGTACTGATTGAAGACGGTCATGTGGTTGAAGAAGGCAGTGCTAAGCAGCTGTTTGAAGATTCAAAGCATCCTCGTACGCAGGCATTTTTGCAACGTATTGAGCAGTAAATACGCTTGTTTTTACGTAAGTGATGAAACAAAAAAGCCCCAATCATGATGCCATGGTTGGGGCTTTTTTGTTGAAATAAATTGGACGTATTTTAAATGAATAGACAGTAAACTATGCCCTTTGTCGTTGTTTTAACCAGCGAGGTACACGAGTAGCAGTACCGTTCAACACAGCATTTAATAAAGCCGCTAGCAAAATAAGCGCTACGCCTAGATATTGAATCCAAGACAAAGATTGATGTAGTAATAGCATCGCGAGCGCAATCGCAGTTAACGGTTCGAAAATCGTAAATACCGATGCACGAGTGGCGGGCAGCTTTTCCAATGCTTTCATATATAGCCCAAATGGCACGACGGTTCCCAGCAGTGATAATCCTAAAACGTAGCCCCAAGTCATCAAGGGCAGACTCAATAGCTGCTCATAAGTGTTATAGGTCTCAGGTAAGAGCAGTAGTACGCCAGCACTAATGATAATGGAAGTGAAAAACACCAAAGGGGCAGGGTGAGCGTAATGCATTGCGCGCTTGCCCAATACGCCATATAACGAATAACACATCCCTGCTGATAGACCGAGTAAAATTCCCCAGTTAACTTTTGCTTGCTCACCTAACATCGTCAAGCCAACACCAAATACTGCCATGAGTGCTAGCAACACTGATTTACGAGTGATGGACTCACTCAGTAAGAACTTCGAGAACAATAAACTAAATACAGGCGCGGTATAGAGTAAGGCAACGGCAGGGCCAGCACCGACATAACTGACCGCAAAGAAATAGCAGACCGACATGCCAAGGACACCTATCAACGACTGCATCGCCAGTCCAAGCCACTGTTTTGGCTGTAATTTGATAAGGTGGGGCCACAGTGTTGGTAGCATGGCTAAAATAATAAAGGCTGCCGTGACGATGCGTAATATGGTTACTTGCCAACCACTAAATCCAATTTGGTTTAGGTAAGTCGAGAATATACCCAACGTACCCCAGCAGATAGCAGCCGTGATGATTTGAATGGTGCCTAGCCATGATTGATGCGAATGGGTCGTCATTCCGTTGTCGATGTTTGCCATACTATTTTCTTCTTACGATCTAAGTGACACAAGATGTTATAAGATTGCTATTGATACAATCTCTCCAAGCAATACTGAAATAAGAAAAGACAACCTGATTAAAGGCTGTCTTTTGTTTGTTCTTTTGAGTCTATCACTAAAAGATAATAAATGACTACTAGGGCGTGTCCTAAATTCAATCAATAGTTATTCCAATGGCTAAAACATGGCTAGCGTTTGCTAAATAACCTAAACAATATCGAATCATTAACTCATATCATATTTGTGTTCGCATAACTTTTTTATTTCTATGGTCTCTGTTAATCAATCCATAAAAAGAATGTTTGCTCTCGGAGAGCATTTTGCTGAATAAAGCACACTTTTTCCACTTGGGTTCTTGGTAAATGATCCGTATCAGCTCCGCAATTTTTTGAGCGCTGTCTTATCCACTGAGTCTGCTCTTTTTTGAGGTCAGCTGCCATATCTTCACCGTACAGGCGTCTGACTTCATTTCGCGTTACTCTATAGCTTTCATTCAATGCTTGATCAGACGTGTTATATATCTGATCAATCAGAGCAGCTTGCGATGCTAATGGCAGATAAGTCGCGTTTTCTTTGTAGGTGGCACTATAGGTATCGACTGTCCATTTACTTCTTATAGATATCTCATGGTTCGATGTATCTATAAACCCGTCAAAATCTTCGCCCTCAAAGATATAACCCTGAAATCTACAAGGGGTCACGCCATCTTTACATAAGCTATGCTTGGTTTCCGCAGAGTAGTATTTGACAGCATAGGGCGACTTACTAGGTTCTGGTGTTAGCTGTAATAGCCGTCCTAAATCGGGAGCGACTAGCAGCATATTGTTGCAAGTAACGCTTCCTTCTGCACAGCTCTCATAAAGGTTAAGACGTTGACCTTGGATATCCATGCCCATTGAAAAGTTTGCCTGTACAGGAGCTACAGCCGAACTGATAGACGTCATTAGTATTAAGCTCAAGAGCAACGCAGTACGTCTGAGTAAGCTAGATGTATTTAGGCTTGAGCTAAATATGGAGACAGACATATAGTTTTATACCTGCAGCAAAAAGTTACTCAGCAATCGCTTAGCGCCCTCAGTGGCAAACGATTCAGGGTGAAACTGTACTCCTTGTATTGGATACTCTTTGTGCGCCAGTCCCATAACTTCATCACCAGTCAATGCTGACTCAGCAAAGCTTAATTCAGCACAGCTGTCATTGGCGACTACTGAGGTAATCGTCAGACAACTTGGGATGGTGTCGGCTTTTACCACCAGTGAGTGATAGCGCATGATCTCAAGCTCTTGTGGTAAACCTTGATAGATACCTGAGTTATCATGGCGAATTGATGAAACTTTGCCATGCATCGGTACACTGGCGCGTACCACATCACCGCCGAACACATGCGCAATGCCTTGCATACCCAAGCAAACGCCTAATAGCGGCACAGTCTTACCTAGTGTCTTGATCACTTCTGCACAGATACCAAAGTATGCGGGATCATCAGGAGAGCCCGGGCCAGGTGAGATAATGATTCTATCTAGATTCATTGCTTGCACCTCTGCTAAGGTAATTTCGTTATTGCGTTTAACGATGACGCTGGATTCTTTATCACTGTTTAAGGTTTGCAAAATCTCACCCACGTACTGGTAGAGATTAAAGGTAAACGAGTCGTAGTTATCGATAATTAAAACATTCATGGGTCATAAACTCTTTTATAAAAATAGTGCTAGGTAAAATATGGTCAATTTATGCAGTACTTCTAGTAGCAATTATGATTGCATAAAGCTGTCTAACACGACTTTCATCGCCGACAGTTTACGCTGAATCTCTAAGTATTCATCGGCTGGGTTTGAGTCGTAAACGTTACCGCCGCAAGTTTGAGCGTAGGCAGACTCGCCATTGATAAATAGACTGCGAATAGGAATGGCAAAGATACAATCACCATTAAAATTGAACGAGCCTAATGCACCGCCATAAGCACCGCGACCATCTGGCTCTAGCTCATTAATCACCTTGATGGCTTCTACTTTGGGCGCGCCTGACAACGTACCAGCGGGGAAATTGCTGGCAAGGGCACTAAACATGTCTTCGTTAGGATGGAGGATACCAACGATTTCAGAAGAAATATGCTGTACGTGAGAGAAGCGTTTGATATCCATCAAGCTACGTACTTTTACCGTACCAAAACGTGCCACACGGCCAATATCATTACGATGCAAATCAACCAACATATTGTGCTCGGCAATCTCTTTATCATCGTTGAGCAAGGCGCGGGCAAGCTTACGATCCTCGATTACATCTGCACCGCGTTTAGCCGTTCCTGCGAGCGGATAGGTTTCCATTTCACCCTGACGCAAGCGGAATAGTAGCTCAGGAGAAGCGCCAATGATGCACTGCTGCGCAAATTTCATAAAATACATGTGCGGCGATGGATTGACGGCACGCAGCTTTTCATAAATCGGCATCTTGTCACCGGCAATGCGGTACTTAGATTTAAACCCAACCTCACACTGAAAAATACGCCCAGCGATAATGTCTTCTTTGACTTGCATGACGACATTGGCATGCTCCTCTTGGCTCATACCATCACCTAAAAATTCAACACTAGGCGCTTCATAGCTGGGCGTTGGCTCATCGAGTAGGGCTTTGATTTGCTCGATACGGTTTTCTTGTTGAGCAGTGGGGTAATAAAAGTAGAAGATTTCCCCAGTCATCTTATCTAGGGTCAATCCATCTAGATACACGCCAAACTTAAATGGTTCAAAGTCTTCGCTGGCTTTTGCATTGAGGCTAGGCTCAAAGAAGTTCACGCAGTCATAACCCAAATACCCGACCAGACCACCGCTTTGATCGCGAGCGATGACATGCTGCGGCGTTATGTTGCGCAGTAGCTGATAAGGATTGTCGGTTTGATAATGGCTTGTCTCAGCAGTTTTATTGTCGGTAATCGCAAGCGTGTTGCGGTCTAATGCGGCGATAGTCGTCACAGGGTCAAAGCCAATCGCATGATGGCGCGAGATATGGCTGTCTTCACCTAATGATTCGAGCAAATAGCAGGTATCAAACGCACTTTCGATACGTTTGAATAATGCAAAAAAATCGATATCTTGCGTCAGTTTGATACGTTGTGGTTTGCTCGGAATATCGATAGGAGCAGGTTTGGTCTGTGTGCGAGTACTAGAGGTCATAACAAAGTCCGAAATGGTTCAAATATGTGTTGATTAATAAGTATAAGTTTCGTCAGTAAAAAGCTAGATAGTATCGTCGTCAGAGGCTAAGAGCGGTCTCTATGAGTGGCCAGTAACGCGCTGACATCATGGCTTTGCTTGGCCTTGGCACCGCGAGAGACAGTGGCGATACCAACCCCTAGCTGCTCAGAGATATCACGTTGGGTGATGCCACGATCTAGCAAGTCAAAAATGCGAATACGATTGGCGATGTCATGCTGTTCTTTATCGGTCAGCAAGGCACTGAGCAGCTTTTCGATATCTGCGCTATCAGTACAGTTGGTCAAATGTTTCACTAAGCTCTGATAAGGATCGGTAGTCATAATAGGTCATCTTAGCCAAAGAAAATAGATAGGTCGCTTGTTGAGCGATTTTTCGCTGAGAACCATCTTGTTTCAGTATTCTAGTACAATAGTACAAAAAAAACAAGTGATGAGCTAAGTTAATAACAGACTGCTATAAACGTGATGAGTTCCTACGCCTGACTGCACATAGCCTTAATACATAGCTAAAATTATATTGAATGATAATTTTATAACTAGTATCGAAGCATTTTTGTGCTCTATCAGTATATTCAGAGCTAAAATTGAGAATTTATAATATTAATTATTGCCAAAGTGTTAATACTTCGTTATGATGCCTATCATTATTTAAACGCTAATCATTATCATTAACATTAATCATGTTATTCGCACGATGAGTTTAAGCGTTTTCAAGATATTCCATCTTCTGGTAGGCACTATTTTAAGAGTTTTCGATGATAGCCCTTAAAAATAATTCTAAAAATTCTAATTTCTGACAGTAAACAAAGTGAGTAAATGTGTTATGCGCGAAGTAAAGTTATCTAGTCAATTGACAGTATTGTCTATCGGTGTCGCCGCTGTATTGTGGACGCAAGCTGCCAGTGCCGCAATGGCAGCAGATATGCCAAACACGACATTGCAGACGATCACTGTAACAGCGAATAGCTCAGTACGTGACGCTGTACAAGAAGACTCTGTCTACATAGATGACTACACCCCAGCTGCACAAGCCAGCCATTTGAGCGATTTTCTGGACGTTGTACCAGGGGTAAGCGTGGGCGGTACCTCATCGGTCAACCAACGTATTCGTGTACGTGGTCTTGATGATACCAATCTAAAAGTAACGATTGATGGCGCACGTCAAGAAGGCGCGTTGTTCTACCATATGGGTGACGTCACTATTGATCCAGATCTGCTAAAACAAGCAGAGGTATCAGTGGGCAATAACTCAGTGACGCTAGGCAATGATGCTATCGGCGGTGCGGTTGCTTTTGAGACAGTCGACGCGGCAGATTTACTTAAGCCAGGTCAAAAGGTAGGTGCTAAGCTGCATACAGGTTATGCTAGCAACAATGATGAACTGCTAACTTCAGCTACTGTGTATGGTGCGCCAACAGAAAATATTGATTTACTGGCTTATTATGGCAAACGCAATGCAGACGCTGGTGAAGACGGTAAAGGCCGTAAAATCCAAACGGAAGACAGCGAAGGCGAAAACATCCTATTAAAAGCTGGTGCTTATGTCGGTAGTGATCATCATGTAGGCGCTAGCTTTAGCCGTACCGAAAACAAAGGCAAGTTCCCATTACGTCCAGATTTTCCTGCTGGTGGCTGGAACCCAATTATCCCGCAGGAAGTCAAACGCGATACCTATGCGCTTGACTACGCTTACAGTCCTGCCAACCAGTTGGTCGATGTAGATGCCAATGTATATCAGACCAGCACGCAGATTTTGCGTAACTCTGATGGCGTACCTGGGTTTGAGTTTGATGCAGAAGTCCAAACCACAGGCGCAAAAGTACAAAACACCAGTATCATCGATAGCAGTATCATCAATGGTGTGCCAGGGGTTCATAAGTTAATCGCTGGAGTTGAGCATTACAAAAAAGAGTCTGAGATGACACGCGACTTTGGTAATGCGAGCACCGATGAAGCAACCAATACCTCAGTCTATCTAGAAGACCAATGGCAAATGGGTAAGCTTAGCTTAACGCCAGGCGTCCGTTATGACCGTTATGAGTCTCCAGAGTATGTATCTGCTGGCAAGACTTATGACAATGTTGTTGGCGCATTGGCTGCTAGCTATGAGATTGCACCGCGCACCCAGCTATTTGCAAGCTATACTCAGTTATTTAATGGTCCAGATCTTAGCCAAACGATTTTTAACACTGATGGCGCTGATACGTATGTGAACAATGACCTAAAAGCAGAAGAAGGTGACAATGCAGAAGTCGGTATTGCTACAACGCTGCGTGGTCTGACAGTGGCTGATGACTCTTTAAAACTAAGTGCTAAGTACTTTGAAACCAATATCGAAAACTATATTGAGTTTGTACGTGCAGGTGGTAGTAGAACTGGCATGAATTGCACAACTGGGCAACTAGGTACAAGTGCTGCCCCTGAAGCCTGCCAAGGTGTCATTAATAATGACGAAGATTTTAAAATCAAAGGTGTAGAGCTATCGGCCGACTATCGCGCAGATAACTTCAACATGGGTCTAAGCTATGCTCGTGCGCGTAGCAAAGGCGAAGATACAGGTTACAATATCTCTTCTGTCAGTGGTAGTGGCTCTGAGTCTGGCGATAAGTATATGGTCAACTTGGGTTACGCTCCAACCAACACTACCGAGCTTGGCTGGCGCAGTACTTATGTCGCCGATGTGACACCGAATACTGCTGATGATGACAACGAAAAACCAGGCTATGACGTGCACGATATCTTTATGACTTACACGCCAACTCAAATCGAAGGTTTAAAGGCCACACTAGGTGTGTACAACATCTTTGATGAGACTTATGCAAGCCATGCGTCACGTAACTCTATTGATGATGACTATACTGACTTTGAGATGGGACGTAATATCAAAACGTCTTTAACCTATCAGTTCTAATCTAGCTTATCGCATTTAAGTCTAATCGTACTTATAAAGTCAGCTGTCTTACACGGGAGCTGGCTTTTTATTGCCTACTAGCTTTTACATTGGCTATAACAGCAATGATGTATTAACTGATAAGCATCTACTAAAACAACATATGACAAAGAACTAACACTAATGATTTCATTCAATCTTCGTCAAGCTTGCCTATGGATTCACCGTTATACTGGTCTTGCCATGGCAGCTTTTTTAATTATCACTGGTATTACTGGCACATTATTGGCATTTCATGACGAGCTAGACGATATCTTCAACCATAAACTGGCTCAGGTTGAAAAACAAAATGCATCACATCTGTCTATTGCAGAGCTTCATAATAAGGTCATCAGTGCGTACCCTCAATATGCTTTTTCTAGTATGCCAACCTCGATAGCAGCAGAGAGGTCAGCCGTATTTTCTGTAGACAGAGCACGAGGAAAAGCCGCCCAAAACCAACCAAAAGCACCGTTTCACCAGGTTTATGTCCACCCTTATACTGGCGATATCATTGGTACTCGTGATAGAGATGAGTGGGCATGGCACAACACCATGTGGAAAGTGTTTTGGTTACATCGCGATCTATTACTGGGTGACATTGGAAAATTGCTACTAGGGATTGTCGCGCTCGTGTGGACGATTAATTGCTTTATTGGCTTTTACTTAACGTTTCCTAGAGCGATCAAGAAAAAAGCACAGAACCAAACCTCGCCTAAAAAACGTGCCTCATTTTTGAAACGCTGGTTACCAGCGTGGAAAATTCGTACCAAAAGTAATATGTTTAAATTAAATTATGATCTACACCATGCCTTTGGGCTATGGTTATGGATCATGCTGTTTGTCATTGCGTGGTCGAGTGTTGGTTTTAATTTAAGAGAGGTCTATCAACCTGTGATGCACGCTGTCGTAGGGCTTGAGGGAAGAGATGAAAGACAGGAGAACTCAAGAAAACCATCAGAAAAAACGGAGCAGGCGTCTGGTGCAGAAACAGCGACTAGAGTTAAAGCTGTAAGCAATGAGGCTGTCGATGTCGAGGTTATTGATGTGGTCAACAAAGCCAATAGTATTGCTTATTTAAGTGAGCAGGCAAACATCGCTGCCCAACGCAAGGGTATGCTAGTACGGGAGTTTTTAGGCATACGTTGGATTGAGGATGAGGATCAATGGCAGCTGCGCTTTAAGACAGATAAAGACATTGGTAAAAAAGGCGGTGCATCATCCATCACGATCAATGCAAAAATGGGTAGCGTTGAACAGGTGAACTTTGGCTACCAGAACTCATCATTTGGTAGCAAAACCAACAATTGGTTGATGACTTTACATATGGGTCATATTAGCCATGGCATCGGCCATTTACTATATCAAATATTTTTAGCACTGGTAGGTTTGGCTGTGACAGTGTTGTCCATTACCGGCGTCTATTTATGGTGGAAAGGTCGACAGCAACGACTTAAAGCGTCGCAAAAACTTAAATAGATATTAAGACATAAAACTAATGTGCTCAGTATAGTGCCAATATATTGCTAGTACCAATGTGCTGGCACTATATTGAGTTTTTTATTGCGTACTTGAGTCTAACCAGTCATTAAACCGTATCAACAATCACTGGACGACCCTGATGACTTAGGACAGTGACATCGACGTTGTACAAATCTTTCATCGTTTCTTTAGTAATAACATCAGCAGGACGACCAACAGCCGTCACTTCTCCTGCTTTCATCGTAACTACTGTATCGGCAAACTGTGCCGCTTGGTTGATATCATGCAGGACAATCACCACGGTTTTTTGCTGATTGTGGCTTAGCTGACGCAGCTCACGCATGAGTCGACCAGCATGATACATGTCTAGGTTATTTAGTGGCTCATCGAGCAATAGATAGGGTGTATCTTGGCAGACAATCATAGCGATCAGCACGCGCTGTCGCTGTCCACCTGATAGCGTTGACAAGAAACGCTCGGCAAGTGGCTCAAGCTCAAAGCGCTCGAGGATTTCCCGTACTTTTTGCTGATCGTCTGCGGTTGGTTGCCCTTGATGATAAGGATAACGACCAAACATCAGTAGCTCATGTACGCGCAGTCGTCCTTGTACATGATTGTCTTGCCCAAGCATCGCGACAGTCTTGGCCAGCGTCCGCGCCTGACAGCTGACAATATCACGCTCTTCATTATCTACAGCGAAGCTCACCTGCCCAGATTGCAGCGGCTGCAAGCGAGCCATGACAGAAAACAACGTAGACTTCCCAGCGCCGTTAGGCCCAATTAAAGCAATCACCTGCGCCGTTGGTAGGGACAATGTAATGTCATGCAAGATTTGTTGTTTGCCAATATGGTGAGAGATATTATTCAGTTTAATCATAGTCAGTCTTATCTAAAAAGTCTTAGGTTTTTCTTGATGAACAGCATCAGCTAAATAAACAACGTCGGCTAAGTAATCATAAAGAACGACGCTGAGACATAAATATCAATGCTAAGAACATCAATCCACCTGCTAGCTCTATCACCACGGACAATACGCCTGCCATATCTAGCACTTGCTCAAAGATAGTCTGACCCAGCACCAAGCAAATCATAGCGACTAAGCTGACCAATATCAGCCGCTCGGTGTGATACATATGTCGCGCGATACGATTGGTCAATGCGCAAACCAATAGACCAAAGAAAGTCACTGGACCGACCAGTGCAGTGGCCGTGGCAACCAGTACAGCGATGACAGTTAATAGACCAAATGCCAGACGTTGATAGTTGATACCAAGGTTAACGGCCTGTGCTTGTCCGAGCATCAATACATCGCACTGATAACGCCAGCGCCATACAAATATCGCGGTGATGGCACAGATAAATAAGCTGATGCCCAGCAGCTGAGGGTTGACCGTATTGAACTGCGCGTAACTGGCAGACTGTACGACCACAAAATCATCAGGGTTTATCAGCCGTGCAATGAGTGCTGATAAACTGCGAAACAATACGCCAAAGATAACGCCTACTAATATTAGCCGCGTCAGATCCTGACTGCTTTTAGAAAATAATAACTTAAACAATAATAGAGATGCCCCAAACATCAGGACAATCTCTAACGTGAACTTGGCAATAGGATCGAGACTGGTAAAGCTAATCGCACCTAAAAAGAAAACCAGTAAGCTCTGCAACAGAACATAGAGTGAATCAAACCCGAGTAGGGAGGGCGTTAGAATTGGATTGTGAGTCAACGTCTGAAAAAGTAACGTCGACACGCCAATCGCATAGCCAATCACCATCAGTGCCAGCAGTTTCTTGCCGCGTAATGGTAGCGCAAAATCCCAATAGCCATTGACATTGAGCGTCATAAACAAGGTCATCGAGATAAGTAAAATAATAGCTGCTATGGATTTTGGATGCGCAGTTATCCATGCCCAAAGCTTTGCCAACTGACCTTGGGCAGCGGCTGAATACTGACCGTCTGCTGAAGATGAGTTATCTATCGCTGTGCTGGTTTTGGTAGCATCAGTCTTGGTGGAAGTAAGCTTAGTTGATGAGAACATACAAAAATCCTATGGTGCCAAGCTTATCTGATAAGGCAAAAAATGAACGACGGTAAGTGAGTGCTGCAAATTAATACACAGTTAGTGAACATAGTGCTACTGCTCAGCTGGTGCACGTAATAACAGCCATAAAAACAGCACTGTACCAACCACACCAAAAATAGTGGCGACCGGCACTTCAAATGGATAGCGAATAGAGCGTCCGATAATATCGCACAGCAACACAGCTGAAGCACCAAGTAGGGCAACTGCTGGCAAGCTGCGACGCAATTTATCGCCCATCAATCGGCTCACAATGTTTGGCACGACCAGCCCAATAAAAGGAATCATGCCTACAGTCACGACCACGACAGCGCTCATCATGGCTACCATACCCACGCCAATCCAAGTGACTTGACGCTTACTAATACCTAAGTTTAAGGCGATATTGTCACCCAAGCCGACGATGGTCAGCTTGTCAGCAATAATATAAGCCAGCACACACAGTCCACCCGTGAGCCACAACAGCTCATAGCGCCCTGCCAATACGCCAGAAAAATCACCAAACTGCCAAACACTCAGCATCTGCAGTGATTCAGTTTGATAGGCGATAAAGGTGGTGACGGCTTCAATAATGCCGCCGAAGACAATGCCAATCAGTGGAATCATCAAAAAATCAGTGGGCGGTATTCGGTGAATGAGTAGCATAAATAGCATCATGCCAAAAACGGCAGCGATGGTTGCCACGCTCATTTTGACAATGAGCGTACTGGCAGGGAACAGTAAACTGACCACCAGTAAACCAAGTGCAGCGCTCTGAGTCGCACCAACCATAGATGGCTCTACAAAGCGGTTTTTTAGCACTACTTGGATAATCATCCCAGCCACAGCCATCGCAATACCAGTCAAAATAATGGCGATGGTACGCGGTATACGGCTAACCAATAACAATGAGCTATCGGAGTTGGCACTCTGAGTCAGCAGGCTCTGCAAGATACCTGACCACGAAAAGTCAGCCACCCCAATAGATAAGCTCAATAACACCAAAAGCCCCATAAGAATGAGGCTTGCTGTATTGATGAACCACGGTGGTATGACAGTACGCCGATGTAACGCATTGCCAGTACCGCTCTGCCAATTTGACGCTGATGGAGCAGTACTGGATTTGAGCCTAGCATGAGTACGGTGTGAAAATAACGACATAATCTCTACTGGCTTAGAAATGAGCAGGGTTAACGGTAATAATTATCTATTTGTGCAATAGTCGTTTTTATAAGCAACGACGTTACTTAGCGTTAGTAAAAGCATCTTTAATCGTCGTTAGGTCCTGCATCCACTGGTAGTAGCCGCCAAATGCTAAGTAAGAATCTGGGCTAAGATAAACCACTTGCTGCTTGCTCCATGCATTGCTCTGAGCAACCAATGGATTATCTAATATGGCCTTAGCACCAATACCGTCTTCACCAATTGCAGCACTACGGTCGATGACAAATAACCAATCAGGATTGGCTTTTTGGATATATTCAAATGATATCGGCTGACCATGAGGCGCATCGGCAATTTTGTCGTCTGCCATTGGCACACCTAACACAGTGTGGATAAAACCATAGCGAGACTTGTCACCATAGGCTGACATTTTATTGCCATTGACCATGACCACTAGGCCAGTACCTTTATTTTCTTTTGTTAGACTCTTGGTCTCAGTGATGAGTCCATCGATATTCTGTTGTAGCTTAGCGGCTTGATCGCTTTTACCAAACAATGCACCTAAATCATGCAGGCGCTGCTTGCTTGACTCATAGATATTGGCTGTATCAATACTCATGTCCAATGTCGGCGCGATACTTGATAGCTCGTCGTATTTTTCTGCCATGCGTGAACCGACCAAAATAGCTTGTGGCTGCATTGCATTCAACGCTTCAAGATCCGGCTCAAACACAGTACCTACTGATTTTGGATCAGGCTGTGTTTCTGAGTGTAGATTCTTTAGTAATAGACCACCAGGCATACCATCGACTGCCACATCTAGCGCCGCCAAGTCTTGCATCAACGTCATGTCATAAACGACAAGTGGCGATGGGTTCATAGCCAGCTCAACATCACCTTTTACAGTATTGACCATGATTTTCTCAGCAGATACAGCGTCGTTATTAGCAACGTTCTGTGATTCATCAGCCGTTGGGTTTTCGGTTTTGGCGTCTGCTGGCTCAGAGTCATTAGATTCAGGCGAGCTACATCCTGCCACTACCGAAGCTAATAACGCTGTCATGGCAGCAGTCAGTAATGGACGTTTGAAAAAAGAAGCGGTAGATCTGCTAGATAATAAGGGTGTCGGCATAATGAACTCGGTCTATCAAAAAATGTTTAAGCAATTGTCTAAAATAATTGCAAATGAATGATGCTAAAAATATTAAGTCTGAAAGATGCTTTAGATAAAAAGCATAAAATAAACAGTCTACTTAGTACCAATTACTAACTTTTTATACGAATAGTTTTTATAAAAATAGTATGGGTAGACAACATAGCGGTTATAATAAAGTAGTTGAGACTCATTATCAATATAAATGATAATGGTTTTTATTAACAGTACTTGCTATATTAAACGCAACGTATCATTTGATGAAAAAGTAAGGTTCATAGTAATGAAATCTAGAAGTAGTTAACGTTCATAGAAATGAGCGTTCTGAGAGGTAAAGCTACTAAGCAATGTCACGTGTCAGAGGTGTATTAAATAGCGAAAATATTGTAAATTATTATTGATAATAATTATCGTTTGCATTATTATCTACGCCATTCTACTCTGAGTAATAAACATTAGGCTGTTATGAGTTCAACGGATTTAGACGCGCCACCACTTAAGTCGTTATTGCTAGCTATTGTTGCAGTCTTAGGACTCCATGTGCTTGCCGCAATGGCACTAGTGGCAATAAAAACGCCTGAACTCAAACCTGAGCCAAAAAAAGAGCTGTCACCACTTGAGATAAAGTTTGTGTCATTACCGGCAAAAACGGTCTCAACTGAAGTAGAAAAACAAACAGTCACAGCCAAAAAAGAAGTACAGCCTGAGGTGCAAGTTCAGCCAGCGCCGCAACCTGAACCAAAGCCTAAAGAGCCGGTTAAACAACCAACAGAGACACCAGTAAAACCAAAAGAGCCTGTTGTAAAAAATGTAGAGCCGAAAGTGACGCCTGTGATAGCGTCAGAAAAGCCTCGTCTTGATACCAGTCAAAAAGTAGCCCCAAAAGAGCCGCTACCGAAACCAAAGGTTGATAACTCAGCAGCCGAAGCACAACGTCAAGCAGCTGCCCAAGCTGAATCAGAGCGACAAGCCAGAAAAGCTGAGCAAGAAGCACAAGCTAGGACAGAGCAAGAAGCTAGAAGAGTCGCTGATGCCAAAGCTGCCGCTCAAGCGAAGGCTGCCGCAGAGGCCGCCGCTGCACAAGCAAGAGCTGAGGCGGAAGCAGCAGCTGCTTTAGCACAGAGCAATGAGCCTGTGAGCTTTACTGCTAGCTCAGCCAACTGGGCATCTGCGCCAAACTTTAGTTTCCCTGAGCGCGCTGCACGTAGAGCCCGTTCTGGTGATACGCTCAACGTTGTCTTGGTATTACGTGTCAACAAGCAAGGCGGCATCGATAACGTGCGAGTTGCTCAATCATCAGGTAATCCGCTAGTAGACAAAGAGGCCAGACGTCAAGTGCGATCGGGCAAGTTCAAACCCTTTACTAAGAATGGCGTACCCGTGGTAGGTGATGTGACCCTACCGATCAGTTACGCAGTTCCTTGATAGTTCATACTTTATAACAACGTATTTATTGATCATCTTTCATTATAAAACTAAACGTGATATTTACCTCAGTATCATGTAATGGCATTACACATTAAGGAGTCTGACATGGACTTTATGCAATACTGGCAGATCAGCGACATGGTGACAAAAACGTTGTTCTTTTTGTTGCTTGCGTTATCTATTCTATCTTGGGTGACAGGTATCGTCCGCGTATTGCAAAGCCGCAAACTGGCGAACAATGTAGCAGATGATTTGAGCCAACAATTACAAGCCAGACAGTCTGACTTGGCTGGTTCTGATGCTGCCACTCGCCGTTTGGTGACTGAGCAGACTTTGCTCAAACATATCGGTCGCTATCGCTTTGCTAGTGAGCGCGGTCTGCCGATTCTTGGTACGACGGCAGCGATTGCACCGTTCATCGGCTTGTTTGGTACGGTATGGGGTATTTTCCATGCCTTGCACAACATTGGTATGAGCGGTCAGGCCGGATTGGGACAAGTTGCAGGACCAGTCGGTGAAGCACTGATTATGACAGGTCTCGGTATTGCAGTAGCGATTCCAGCCGTGGTGTTTTATAACCTTGCAGTACGTATCAATCGCCGCATAATGTATCAAGCCAACGACAGAGCACATGATTTATTGGCGCAATCAACGGGTCTTGTGGATACTACCAAGGTAACTGCGAGCAATCATGCTAGCGCCTCACAAGTGCACGCTGCAACAAGCAGTCGTTCAACGACGAGCGAGACGCAGCATACTAGCAACTACAGTAATTCTGTGCCAAAACAGCTATAGATAGTGTTGATTCTACAGATACTGATTCTGTAAACGCTAGGTCTGTAAAGGCTCAAACGACAAGTCGAAAAACCGTCAAAAAACGGCTTGGCTGTGTGAAAATAACCAAAAGCATTGAGAGTAACTATGGCATTTCAATTGGGTGATGATGACGTACGAAGCATGGATGAGATGAACCTCATTCCGCTGATCGATATCATGCTGGTATTGATGATTATATTTTTATTGACAGCGACCGTGTTGAATCCGACGGTGCCTTTAGATTTGCCAGAGACTAGTGCCGCGCTCAATGAAACGCCGCCAGAAGCGATTCAAGTCAGTATTGATAAAGACGCGGGTATATTCTGGGATAGCGATCCAATCAGTATGGAAGAGTTAGAGACACGCTTGCAGCAACAAGGCGCGACTGGTAAGAACCCAGCAGTACAGTTACGTGCGGATAAAGAAGGCAGGTACGATACGGTCGCTCAAGTCTTAGCAGCGGCAAGTAACGCTGGACTGACCAAAATCGCATTTGTGAATGAGTAGCTTAGTAGCTAAGCCTCTAAGAGTTTAAGCACTGAATAACTTAAGCACTGTGAGTTAGTGCTAGTAGCTTTGGCTTTATATGAGAAAACTGGCTAGATAAATCAATAGCCCGACCAGTAAGACGACAAGCACCGCTATAATAAAAACAATTAAAATAATAAAATTTTCTCCAACCTCATTAACTACTTAAACCTCAAATTAAGTCGTTAGTGAGGTTTTCTTTTTTTACCAGCCGTAGCCAAATGGGCGATAGCCGTAACCGAAGCCTGCATGTCTGTAGCCAAATGGGTAAGGTGAGCGTAAGTAGTCGAGATCGCGCTGACGGATATAGTAGTAGCGCCCTTGGGAGTAGGCTTCTTCTAACTTATCAATACCCTCTAACGAACAGACAGGTTGCCAGTCATAGCCTTCGCGGCCGAGCTTATAAGCATTCAGCTCGGTACAGTAGTTTTTGAGACCTTGTTGACGGCCTTGCTCCCATTGGATACGGTTAGGGCTAGCACCGCCGACACTGGCGCAGCTATTGGTATAGTGACCGAAGTAGGCACCTGAACGCCCTTGCGAGCCATCAGCATAGCCGACTTCTTGCCAGTTGCTGCTTTGACACTGCTGCGGGGTTAGGCTCTGAGTCGTGGCACAGCCCGATAATGTCAGTACGACCGCGCCAAGTAGCGATAAGCTCATGCCTGCTTTGCTCATGACTTTACTTGTCAGCTTGCGAGCGTGATAAGCGCCCGATGAGTTTGACTCAATAAGATAATTCATAATAAACCTGCGCGCGTTTAAAATTATGGTTTATCATAGCACTTTTTTGCGCTGACCACTTTTCGTATCTGGTTTTTATAGCGTGCTCTAGTCTGTATGATTATGTATGCTAAATAATTGATTTAATACAGTAACTTGCTAGATTGTCATATGCTTTAAAAGTACTTGTTGTACCGCGATTGGACGACTACGCTTGATTTTTAATGGTTCGTGCTCATTATAAGCCCTTATATATCGCTGTTTATTATCGTACTATCCGCAAATCTATATGTGCTATTTATAAATAACGGTTCATTAGCAATATTTATCGCTATATCTCTTAGTATCTTTTTCATTTAGTCAAAAGGCCAGACCATCATGGGAACATTGATTGGCGTTATCATTGTACTATTCGTATTAGGGAGTATGATGGCGCTCAAACCGAACGGTATCGATCAGCGTTTGGATAAGCTGCGTATGACCGCGCGTCGTTTACAGCTCAATCCAAAACTCGTTTCGTGCCCTGATTGGATCAAAGGCCGTGATAATGAGTATGGTCGGGGCATGCTTGGACAGTACTGCCTGATATTTGAAGACACTAAACTGCCGCATACTCGTTATCAAGTGATTGATGGACAGTGGCGACCAGACAGCAGTTTTGTTGATACCAGTACAGATGACAAAACGCTTACTATTCCCAGCGCGATTCGTTCTAGTCAAATCAGCAATAATCCAGTAGTCAAAAAAACTGATTTTAGCTTGGATCAAGTGCCGTTAGATTTGCCAGTAAGTATCGAGCCGTTTGTTAAAGGTCTATTGACCAAGGCAAATAGCATTATTATTTATTGGGAAGATATTGCTTATGTACGTCCAGCATCTAACCCAACGTATCATCAAAAACGGATCGAAGCGGACTTACTAGTGCTCAAAGAAAACCTTGAGAAATGGGCGCTACAGATGCAAAAAAAAGCATAAACCTAGTAAAGCGTTTTTTCGTCTCCATTAAAGGGCAATATGCAAGCGGTTTGTCATATTCAAATTATTTAAAGTTGACAGTTTAACGCTTAGCAGTGTAACGTCTTTATAACTATATCTTTATTTTATGGTTATTATTTGTTTTATAACCTTTTTTATCAGCAGCGATTATTACTATAAATAGTTGAACCATGGTCAAACCATGAGTATCCGCTTCCATAAATTGCCGTGCTGCTGAATTTAACCTTACTTTTAATTTACTTATATTATGGTGTCGTCAAACATGGCAAAAACCACAACCAAAAAAAGTCCAGCACCAGCTGCTGACAGCCCAAAGGGTAAGTCTTTGGTGATTGTAGAATCACCAGCCAAGGCAAAAACGATTAATAAATACCTTGGTGATGACTTTATCGTACGCTCAAGTATCGGTCACGTCCGTGATTTGCCGGTTAGTGCGAGCAAAAGCGCAAAAAAAGCAACAACTGCTAAAAAAGATGACAGTCTGACCAAAGAAGAAAAAGCGCAGCAAGCACTGGTACGCCGCATGGGTGTAGATCCAGAGCATGACTGGGCAGCAGTCTATGAAGTATTACCCAACAAAACCAAAGTCATCAAAGAGCTCAAAGCACTAGCCAAAGACGCTGACAAAATCTATCTGGCAACGGATATGGATAGAGAAGGGGAAGCGATTGCTTGGCATTTAAAAGAAGTCATCGGTGGCCCTGATAGTAAGTATCAACGTGTGGTCTTTAACGAGATTACCAAATCAGCTATTCAAAGTGCATTTAAGCAGCCTTCGAAATTAGACATTGACCGCGTGAACGCGCAGCAAGCGCGTCGATTCTTGGACCGTGTTGTTGGCTTTATGGTATCGCCACTATTATGGCAAAAGATTGCTCGTGGACTGTCGGCAGGCCGTGTACAGTCAGTCGCTATGCGCTTGGTCGTCGAACGTGAGCATGAGATTCGCGCTTTTATTCCAGAAGAGTACTGGCAGATTCATGCAGACACGCACATTGCTAATGGAAAAAAAGACGCTGAGCAAATCGGTATCCGCTTAGAGGCGACCAAACAAGGCGGTAAAACCTTAAAGCTTGGGAATAAAGAGCAGACCGATAAAGTTTTAGACGTGCTCAAAGCAAGCGACTTTATCGTCAAAGAGCGTGAAGAGAAACCAACGCAATCGCGCCCAAGCGCACCGTTTATTACTTCGACCTTGCAACAGGCTGCTAGTACGCGCTTAGGATTCTCTGTTAAGAAAACCATGATCTTAGCGCAGCGTCTATACGAAGCGGGTCATATTACTTATATGCGTACCGATTCGACATTTTTATCAGGCGACGCGCTTGCTGCTGTCCGTGGTCATATCGAAGACAGCTATGGCGCAAAATACGTACCAGAAAAACCAAATTTCTATGGTAACAAGCAAGGCGCACAAGAGGCGCATGAAGCGATTCGTCCTTCTAATGTCAATATGAAATCAACGCAGCTCAAAGGTGTTGAGCGTGATGCGATACGTCTATACGAGCTAATCTGGCGTCAATTTGTGGCGTGTCAGATGTTACCTGCCAAATATCTGTCAGTGAACCTGTTTGTAGGCGCAGATGATATCGAGCTAAAAGCCCGTGGTCGTACCATGGTTTTTGATGGCTACACAAGAGTCATGCCACCGGCCAAGACTGACGATACCTTGCTGCCTGATGTCAAAAAAGGCGATAAGTTAAACCTAGATAAGCTAGATCCAAGTCAACACTTTACCAAGCCTGCGCCTCGCTATACTGAAGCCAGTCTAGTAAAAGAGCTTGAGAAAAAAGGTATCGGTCGTCCATCGACGTATGCCTCAATTATCTCAACCATTCAAGATCGCGGCTACGTGAAGCTTGAGAACAAGCGTTTATTTGCTGAAAAAATGGGTGATATCGTCACTGATAGATTGACGGCTAGCTTCCCAGATTTAATGGATTATACTTTTACCGCTGCGTTAGAGGACAAGCTCGATCATGTGGCAGAGGGTGATCAAGACTGGAAAGATGTGCTTGATAATTTCTATGGCGAGTTCAAAACGACTCTAGAGCGTGCCAAAGAAAAAGATGGTATGCGTCCAAACGATCCGACTGACGTGCCAGATGTCCATTGCGATATCTGTGATCGTCCTATGCAACTGCGCACAGGGTCAACAGGTGTATTCTTAGGCTGTACTGGCTACAATCTACCGCCAAAAGAGCGCTGTAAAGGCACCAAAAATCTAATGCCAGTCGAAGCATTCGCCAATCTAGATGATGCGGAAGGTGATGACGAAGCGGCAGAAGTTAAAGATTTGATGGAGAAAAAACGCTGTCCGAAATGTGGCACGGCGATGAATGGTTACATCGTAGATGGTGGTCTCAAACTACACATTTGCGGTAACAACCCTGATTGCGATGGTTATATTCTAGAAGAAGGTAAATTTGAAGTACCTGGCTCAGATGCACCAACCATTGACTGTAACAAGTGTGATGGACAGATGGAGCTTAAAACAGGACGCTTTGGTCCGTACTTTGCTTGTCAGAACTGTGATAATACGCGCAAGGTACTAAAAACAGGCGAAGCAGCACCGCCACGTATGGACCCAATCCACCTACCAGAGCTAAAGTCGACCAAGCACGATGATTATTTCATCTTGCGTGAAGGGGCGGCTGGGATGTTCTTAGCAGCGTCTAAGTTTCCAAAAGTGCGCGAGACACGTCCGCCAAAGCTGGCTGAGCTACGAGAAATTAAAGATAAAATGGAAGATAAGTTCCAGTATCTGTTTGCAGGGCCAGATGAGGATCCTGAAGGCAACCCAACCATCTTGCGCTGGTCACGTAAGAAAAAAGAGCAGTATATCGGCTCTGAGAAAAACGGTAAGGCCACACGTTGGGGTGTTTACTGGCGTAAAGGTGAATGGGTAGAGGAGTAAATATTGTTACATCCAATATAGTGCTTTTATAGCGTCAGACTCATTTAATGTACTACAGGTACAATCTGCATTGGTCTTTCTTGTATTGGCTTAAACGAACCTAATAGTTACTTCCAATAAAAAACCCTCTTATCATTTAAGAGGGTTTTTTTGTACTTATAATATTTCTTTTAAGCTATTTCTACGTTTGCAAACTTAGCTTAAGTTCATAGGTTTGGACAGTATTAATTTTTTACGATGATACCACAACCAATACGATCGCCTGCATTACCTGAAGGCTGACTGGTATAGTCGTCAACGCCAGCGTGTACGATAAAGGCCAAACGATTTACGCTGTATTTACCTGCTTCAGTTGCCGCGATTTTCTTGTTCACATAGTTAATAGTAGCAATACCGTCTTCATTGGCAGTTAAGTTTGGCAAGTCACCAGCATGGCCATTCATATCATCTGGATTAGAGTGTAGCTTGTTGTCTGGGTTGAAGTGACCGCCTGCTGCTTTACCCATGACGTCACAGCTACCTGTTTCATGGATATGTAATGAGACAGTTCTGCCTGGCTGTAGATTAGTGAGTTTACCGTAAACTTGGACACCGCCATCGACTGGACGTAAGAAAACTTGACCAACTTCTTTCTTCTCACCATCTACTGTGTGTATGGTTGATTTTAACGTTGGCTGTGCTAAAGGATTGCCTGTTTGCATTTGGCTTTCTACGGTTTGGCAACCAGTCATTGCTAACGCTGAACCGCATAATAGGGTACTTGCAAGTAATGTCTTATTCATTATTATCTCCAATTGTTTGAGTTGTTATTTTTAATCTTCATTAAAGCCACGAATATCTATCGTTATTGTTCTATAAAATCGGTGTCAATATTCGTTAACATCGGAGTCAGTATAGCCAAGCTAACTCTATAGTTATTCATCAAATGCGCAACAATCAGTTAATAAATGTAAGTATCGTATGGGTTTGAAAAACGAAGTAGCATAAATAATTTTGAAATTAAATGGCTTTAAATGTGTGAGAACCTTATTAAGAAGGCTACGAACTGCAAGCAAATGAACAATAAACAGGCATAAAAAAAGCCGCCCATCATAGTGATGAGCGGCTTCCTAAGCTATAGAACTGGCTTAATAAAGGGTCAATTAATTGTGCAGTGCTTTACCAGAGGTTTTATCAACGGTCACTTTGGCAGGCTTGATTGGTGTTGGCATACTGACCAAAGCAACCTTTAAGATTTCCTCAATCGTGGCGACTGGCTGAATGATTAAGCCTTCTTTCACGTTATCAGGAATATCAGCCAAATCTCGCTCATTGGTCGCTGGGATCAAGACGTGCTTGATACCACCACGATGTGCCGCAAGCAACTTCTCTTTGAGACCACCGATACGTAATATCTTACCGCGTAAGGTAATCTCACCTGTCATCGCAATATCTGGACGAATGGCAATACCTGTCAACGCAGAGACTAGCGCTGTCGTCAGTGCACCACCAGCAGATGGGCCATCTTTTGGCGTGGCACCTTCTGGCATATGTACATGGACGTCTGTTGTTTTAAACGTCTCGTAGTCGATACCTAAGCTGTCACCGCGAGCACGAACCACGCTCATGGCTGCGCGAATCGACTCTTTCATCACATCGCCTAGTGAACCGGTAAAGCTAAGCTCGCCTTTACCTTTCATGCCGACCGCTTCGATGGTCAATAGTTCACCACCGACCTGAGTCCACGCAAGACCAGTAATACGACCAATCTCAGGCTCTTCTTCAGCCAGACCATAGTCATACTGGTGCACACCTAGATAGTCATCGATGTTCTTATCATCGACTGTCACTAGCTGGCGTTCTGCTTTTTTCGGAGCGCGAGCACCATGAGTTTCAACCGAACCGCGAACCACTTTACGGCAGATTTTATTCACTTCACGCTCAAGGTTACGCACACCTGCTTCACGCGTATAACTACGCACGATGCTGTGCAATGCCGCTTCAACAATCTCAATCTCACCTTCTTTGAGACCATTTTGCTTAATTGCTTTTGGCACTAGGTATTTCTGTGCGATGTTGACCTTTTCTTCTTCGGTATAACCCGGCAGACGAATGACTTCCATACGATCAAGCAGTGCAGGTGGAATATCCATACTGTTTGCCGTACAGATAAACATCACTTGTGACAAATCTAAGTCCATATCTAAATAATGGTCGTTAAATGTATCGTTCTGTGATGGATCCAATACTTCAAGCAACGCTGATGCTGGATCACCGCGGAAGTCTTGCGCCATCTTATCAATTTCATCTAATAAGAATAGCGGGTTTTTGACTTCTACTTTTGCCAATGACTGAACAATTTTACCTGGCATTGCACCGATATAAGTACGGCGATGACCACGAATCTCGGCTTCATCACGTACGCCGCCAAGCGCCATACGCACAAACTTACGACCAGTGGCACGGGCAATTGATTCACCCAATGAGGTTTTACCAACACCTGGAGGACCGACGAGACATAGAATCGGGCCACGAAGTTTCTTCACGCGTGATTGTACGGCGAGATATTCTAAGATGCGGTCTTTTACATCTTGTAGACCATAATGATCTTCGTCTAATACTGTTTTGGCTTTGTCTAAATTGATCGAGACTTTGGTCGTCGCATTCCACGGCGTGTCCAAAATCCATTCAATATAGTTGCGTACCACTGATGATTCACTTGACGCAGGTGGCATCATTTTGAGCTTTTTGAACTCTTGCTCAGCTTTTTTGCGCACGTCTTCTGGCAAGTCAGCATCTTCTAAGCGCTGCTCTAGCTCAGCCACATCATCTTCACCATCGAACGCGCCGTCATTCATATCTGACAGCTCATTTTTAATGGCTTTCATCTTCTCATTTAAGAAGTATTCGCGCTGATTGTCTTCCATTTGCTGACGGACAGCATCTTGGATGTCCTGCTCGATGTTTTGCTCAGCACTTTGCTTGACTAAATATTCAGTCAAAGTATTGATATGCGTTTTGATATCGTCTTCTTCTAAGAAAGACTGTTTGATATCAAGATCCATCGACACACGAGTTGAGATGAAATAAACCAACTCAAGCAAGTCGTCGATACGTTTGGCCACACGAGTCAGCTCACGTGCATTGCGAAGTCGCGCATCTGCATAGCTTTCGAATAATGTGGTTAACGCTTGAATGGTGTTTTTCTGTTGGCTCTCATCCATGCTGACATCAAGATCGGCACGCTCAAATCTCGCCATCAATAAATCGTCATGGCCTTCTATATTATCGACACGAGCGCGGTATTGACCTTCGATCAATACTTTAATGCAGTTCTCATCGCTGTCATGTGGCATGGTGCTGACGATGCGACACACCGTACCGTACTGATACAAATTATCTTGATCAATATCTTCGGTCAGTGAGTCTTTTTGCGCGACTACCAGTACTTTGTTGCCATACTCAGCCTGTGCCAACTCAACCGCTTTCACCGATGGCGCGCGTCCCACAAACAGTGCAATTTGCATATGTGGATAAACGACGACGTCGCGTAATGCTAGCAGTGGCAGATAGCTTTCATCTTGGTTGTCGTTTACGTCTTTGTTATTAGAATCAGTATTATCAAGATCAGTATTTTTGACATCAGTTGACGCTGTCTCTAGCGCATCATTAGACGAGGTATCAGCCTCGTTGTTTTCTGCAGTAGGCGTTGAAACGTCGACATCAATGTCGATATTGTCTTGGGTTATTTTATGTTCACTCATATGTTTTTCCTCGTTCCCCAGACTTGTAAAGTCAAGTTCGTGGTTCATGTTTAGATAAATGGTGCTCACGAAAAAAATTGCAAGGCTGATTGGTGAAGTCGTCTGCTTATCTTTGTTAAATAGTTGTCTGAGTGCTCAGTTATTAATGCAATCAATGTTACCAATGACGTGTCGTCAACGGTATAACTGGTCTATGAAGGATAAAGACAGTCAGAAATTATAAAAGAGGGTTTAGATGTATAGGTGGTATTTGGCTACCTATGTTGATGCCTAATCGGTTCTATGCGTAGGCTTTATACCCAAAATAAGGTAAACTGGCGCGCGTCTAAAACAGGCTCTCATATTGGGACGTTTTAGACAACAGAGCGATATTCATTAGTTTCAATATTCATAGGTCTTAATACGACCAAAGTATAAAGAACAAGGGGCAACACATGGCCATCAATGCAGTATTGCTAGCAGTTATTATCATGCTAGGACTGTCACTTTCGCGAGTGCACGTGGTGCTCAGTTTATTAATCGGGGCGCTAGCAGGTGGACTGCTGGCAGGGCTTGGTATTACTGATACGCTCAATGCTTTTCAAGAAGGCATCCGTAATGGCGCAGAGATTGCGCTGTCGTATGCACTGCTTGGGGCGTTTGCGGTAGCGATTGCTCATTCAGGCTTGCCACAATCGTTGGCAGGTGCGGTCATCAAGCGTATTGATGCTGCTGGCACGAGTGGCATGATTAAGTACATGCTGTTTGCAGGCCTCATTACTATGAGCTGTTTTAGCCAAAACTTAATCCCCATTCATATTGCCTTTATTCCGCTACTGGTACCGCCACTACTGCTAGCATTCAATCGCATGCAGATTGATAGACGCCTGATTGCTTGTCTGATTACGTTTGGACTGGTCACCACCTATATGTTTATTCCTTATGGTTTTGGTGATATCTATCTCAATCAGATTATGCTAAAAAACGTGGGTGAAGCAGGCATTGATGTTGCCAATATTTCTGTGGTGCAAGCCATGGCGATTCCTGCATTGGGTATGCTAATTGGTTTGCTGGTTGCCGTCTTTATCAGCTACCGTAAGCCACGCGCATATCAGCAGATTGCGATAGATCAGCAAGCGCATGATGCCGTCGTAGAAGGCGATGCATTAAGCAAAACTGCTGCTGGTGCACAGTCACAAAGCAAGCTAAAGACACTGGTTGCACTGGCTGCTATCGTGACTGCTTTTGTGGTGCAGTTATACACTGATTCGCTACTACTTGGCTCAATGTTTGGCTTCGGTGTGTTTATGGCAACTGGCGTGGTGAAATGGCGTGATGCTGATGGCGTCTTTAATGACGGTATTAAGTTGATGGCGATGATTGGCTTTATTATGATTACCGCGCAAGGTTTTGCTGAAGTAATGAAAGCGACTGAGCAGATTCAGCCATTGGTCGATGGGGCAGCGTCACTGTTCGCTGGTAACAAAGCGATGGCTGCCTTTATTATGCTACTCATTGGTTTGATTGTGACCATGGGTATCGGCTCGTCATTCTCGACCATTCCGATTCTGGCCGCGATTTATGTACCGCTATGTATCTCGTTAGGGTTTTCACCATTAGCAACTGTAGCGATTATAGGTACGGCGGGCGCGCTGGGTGATGCGGGTTCGCCAGCGTCAGATTCGACATTAGGACCAACCTCTGGTCTAAACATTGATGGACAGCATGACCATATCAAAGACAGTGTGATACCGACATTCTTGCATTACAACATTCCGCTACTGGCCTTTGGTTGGATTGCCGCGATGGTGTTGTAGGCTGATTTAGCTAAAATGTGATTTTATAAAAAGCCATCGTATAGATGGCTTTTTTGCTTTAAGGTGGGAATAGAACATAGCACATAAAAAAGGATGAAATAATGCAGTTCAAAGAACACATGAGCGCGACGCAGCTTGAGAATATAATCAATGACAGAAAGCATTTGAATCCGAAAAGAGCAGAGACACTTCTAAGGATTCTTGAAGAGAAAGTACAAGATACCACTCCATCTGAAAATTTTGAAGAAGCCTACTATATCTTTAATACAGAAGAGGCTATCTTTTATGGGGTACAAGGCTCGATATCTTCCTTAACGTACGTGTTTTTGAATAAGGATTTTATTGTAAATGTAGATATAAGAGGTAGTCGTCCCTATTCCGTAACATTGAGTTTTCATGACAACATTAACAAACCAACCGATGAAGACCAAAGAGAAGTTGTTAACCAGTTATTTTATATTATTGAAAATGCAGAAGTTTTTTTACTTGAAGACATGACTAGAGACAACACAACTATTGAGTTTGTAGGGGTATAACATGAATATTGACAATGTCAGTATCTCATTCTGAGTGTAATTAAAGTCGAGCGCACCAAAAATAAATTGATGATAGTTATTGGTGTGCTGGGTGCACTTTACTCAAATCAAAGACCATTATCATCAAAATCATTTATCTCACCACTCAAACTACTCAAAAACGCATCGCTTTGCGCGAGCAATTCATTTAAGCGTTCTTCATTGACGAGCCGTGTCATCTCATCAGCGCTAAACGGTTGCTCTTGACTGTAGTAACGTATCTCTCTAGCGTCCTCATTGCCCAACGTCTGCAAATACTGATCTACATTGTCAGCGCTAGAATTTTTTTCAGACTTTTCATCGTTATCTTTCATCAAAACCACCTTATGCCGCTTGGCGTAATTAAGCCATCTAATGGCACATCCCACGGTTGACGCGCTAATTGTTCAACCACTTGAAAATCATAGCACCAGCCAATTTTTAACGGCCTTGAAGCCCCTGATCGATAGCTGTTACCAAGCGTTGTATCATAGAACCCGCCACCCATGCCCATACGGTTGCCGTTTAGGTCTACTGCCACCAGTGGACAAATAATCACGTCTAGTTCTGAGGCCCATAATAGAGCGCGGCTGTGGTTTTGCTTCATACCTAATTGATGAATGCGAGTGGGGACATTGACCAGTTTTGAATGATAAACAGGTACAAAGCGCAATCGTTTATCATCGCTGCCATTGCTAGTACGACCAAGTGATCCGACGACTGGTAAATAAGGTAAATAGCCTAAGCGTTGACACCAGTCCAATATTGGTTGAGTAGGTAGCTCACCAAAGCCATCGTAATACAGCCCGATACGCGCACGCTTTGGCAATCGCTGCTGTAGTTTGGTTAGATGAAAGCTTGCAGACTGAGCAAATTGTCTACGTTCACCATCAGTTAGTTGGCGGCGTTGGCGAGTAAAGTGCCGTCTAGGCGGATTGCTGATGACAGGTTCGGATAATTCAGCGTTTTTTGAGTCCGAATTATCTGAATCAAGGTTGTTTGGATCAAAGTTGTTTGGGTTAAGGTTATTTGGCTCAGGCCGTATTGGTTTAGGATGCATAGTTTCAGAGTGCATAATTTTAGAGTGCATAGGTATCTTATCCAATGAAGTATCAGATTGGTGATGACAGGCGTTTTTAGACATTCGTTTTTAGGCATTGCTCAAGGCTATTTGTGAATATTCAACACGCCTTAGTCATGCTATCATAACGCCACTTTACATCGTATTTCCGTTTATGTGCAGCAGCTGTTGCACTTTTTATCGTTCAGTTATTTAACAACAAACCAGTAAAGAGGGTAGTTATGTCGACACAGAATCAGGCAACTCGTACCGAAAAAGACACCATGGGCAATGTAGAAGTCCCAGCTGATGCTTATTGGGGCGCGCAAACTCAGCGTAGCCGCGAAAACTTCAAAATCGGTGGCGAGACTTTGCCGCGTCCAATGATTGAAGCGATGGCACTGGTCAAAAAAGCCGCTGCGATTACCAATGCAAGCCTAGAGCGTATCGAAGGCGACAAGCGTGATCTCATCGTACAAGCCGCTGACGAAATCATCAATGGTGGTCTGGTCGATCAGTTCCCATTGGTCGTATGGCAGACAGGTTCTGGCACCCAGTCAAACATGAACATGAACGAAGTATTGGCCAACCGTGCCAACGAAATCGCTGGTTCTGAGCGTGGCAGCTATACGCCAATTCACCCAAATGACCATGTAAACCATGCACAGTCTACCAACGACAGCTTCCCAACGGCGATTCGTGTGGCTGCTGCGCGTCAAATCAACAGTTTATTGATTCCAGCAGTAAAAGCACTACGCGATACGCTAGCGGCAAAAGCCAAAGAATTCGATAGCATCGTAAAAATCGGTCGTACGCATTTACAAGACGCGACGCCTTTGACCTTGGGCCAAGAGTTCAGCGGCTATGTCAGCCAACTTGACCATTCATTAACTCGTATCGACAACGCGCTACAAGGCTTATATGAATTGCCACTAGGTGGTACTGCGGTTGGTACTGGTCTAAATGCCCATCCTGACTATGCAGTAAAATCAGCTGAGCAACTAGCGACTTTGACTGGCTTGCCATTCGTCACGTCACCAAACAAATTTGAAGCACTAGCCGCTCGTGATGCAGAAGTATTCGCCTCAGGCGCACTAAAAACCCTAGCGGGTAGCTTAAACAAAATCGCTAACGACGTACGTTGGTTGGCATCTGGCCCTCGTTGTGGTCTTGGCGAGTTGACGATTCCTGAAAATGAGCCAGGCTCTTCTATCATGCCAGGCAAAGTAAACCCAACTCAGTCAGAAGCAATGACTATGGTTGTCGCTCAGGTCATGGGTAACGACACGACTATCAGCATGGCTGGTGCGTCAGGTAACTTTGAGCTAAACGTGTATAAGCCAGTTATCGCCTTTAACTTGTTACAATCTATCAAGCTGCTTGGCGATGCTTGCAACAGCTTCAACGAAAACTGTGCCGTTGGTATCGAGCCAGTAAAAGACAAAATCGATGACTTTTTGCACAACTCATTGATGCTAGTGACGTCATTGAACCGTCATGTTGGTTATGAAAATGCAGCTAAAATCGCTAAGACGGCTTATAAAGAAAACAAAACTTTGAAGCAAGTGGCGGTTGAGCTAGAGCTACTAACTGAAGCGCAGTTTGATGAGTGGGTAATTCCTGCTGATATGGTACATCCTAAGTAAGCAGTAGACAAAATAATGACCTGCTACGGCGTCAGATTCGCTTAATGTACGATAAGTACCATTTGCCCTCGTCTTTCTGGTAGCAGCATCATATTTGTTCCACTTAGAGCTTAAAAATAAAAAGACCTTGCCACTTCTTATATGAGAATGTGGCAAGGTCTTTTTTTTGGTTTTAAAATTTAATACTGGCGTTACTACCTACATTTCTTATGCTCATATCTCAGGATAATCAATTCCTTCTTCTTTCCAAGTCTTCAAGATTAAGTGATAGTTATTTCCACTAGAGTCTGTCATTTGATTCATATATTTGATTAGATCTTTTACAGATTGTGGATGCGTACTCGCTATTAACACTCCAGTATTAGGTTTTAATCCATCAATTATACAGCCGTCCCAATACATTTTTAGCTGATACAAATCTTGAACGCTTGTAAAATCTTTCTTTCCCTCATAGATGACTAACCCATCGCTAGTTTTCTGATAAAGGTCTATCCTGATTCTTTCTTTTATTCCTAAAAAAACATTCTTTTCTGTGGTCACAGTTTGCAAATTAGGGAGCTGGCTTTTTTTCAATTCTTGAAGCTTCTTAAATAGGTCTACTTCATGCTTTATGTCTTTTATGCTTTTTTTTGGCTCTGACAAATATTCTCTGACCCAAGCAAACAAATCATTTAATTTAGGGTCTCCTTTCCTAATTCCATTTTTAGATGTTCTAGTTGTAGGTAAGTCATCTAAATCGTCGGAAATCAAGTTCAGTTTGATCAGTAAATAATTATAGCTATTATGTTTTTCAATATCCCATATTTCTTGAAAAATGTTCGTAGCTATTACGCGACCGTTAAACCTAATCTCTACTCCAGAAGTTGACATATTTCTCTTATAATATTTTCTATAACCCGATACTTTCATTACACCGAATTCATATTCTAAACTTACGCTTTTTCCATCTAGAAGAACTTTTTCTTTACCTTTTCCTGGTTCAATGAATTTTTCATAATCAGGCTCTACTGCTTTAACGTTTTTATTTTTTTGTATACCTCGGATGTCAGTATATACTATCGAAATGTTTGCAATATCTTCTTTAATTAGATCTGAATATATATAACCAATGTCTTCAATTAAAAACTCTACTCTTGTCTCGAAACCAAAGTTTCCTTGGTGACCTTCAGTCACTGTCTTGAACAGGTCTTCAGAACAAGTAAAAGATAGGTAAGTTCCAGATCCATTTAAACGACCAGGCCATTCTTTATCATGCGTATCCACTTGATATGCTTTAAAGCCTTCAAATTTATAAGAAGCTTCAATTTCAGTATACTTTTGTTTTTTGGATTGTTCTTCATCTCTAGTACAAATATGCCAAGAATTATTATCAGGGTTTGCTGTAGCAAGAGCATGTTTGAATCCAAAACCATGCTCATTCATAGGAGAGTCTTTGGCATTTTGAGCTCCTAAAGTAAATGCTGAGTCTAAATTCTTAAAACCTGTTCCAGAATCCTCTATCGAAATAAAAACTTTATTGTTTGCCTTTTCCTCAATACAGATCACAATATTTTTAATAATAGGGTTATTACCTTTAAAATTCGAAATTGAATTATCTATAAACTCATTTATTATCTGAGAGATAGAGTCAAAATGACCTCCTAAACCTCTCCAAATTATATTTCCTTCTGGTTTGTTGTTTATATTTATTCCATGCATATCTTCTTCCTTTATATTGATTTCTGAAGCTATTAAAAAAGCTATATATTTTGCGATAGTTATAGCAAGTAGGGTAGCTTAACAATGGTATAAATCGTTATATAATATATACGATTTTTATAATTAAATTAACAGTTATTGTTAATGAAGGTCTTTTACATGATTATTCAGCATGTCAACTTAATGTTCAACACATTTTGATACAAAAAAGCCGAGCAAAATGCTCGGCTTTTTTATATTAAGTCTATTAAAAACTTTAAAACTTATAAAGCAAACCAAGCGTGGTCGCCGCTTCAGTACGTGAGTCGACCATTGGGCTATCGTACTGCTCATTTGGTACATAGCTCACGCTTTGATTGGCAAATCCTGCCCAGCGCTCATTAAAGTCATAGTTAGCACTGATATTAATATATGGGTTCAGGCTTGAGTTAGATTTATACGCATCAACGCCTGTCTCTGCTGACTCTTTTTCACTGACGCCATAGTAGTATTCATTGTAATCAGCATCATGATATTCAAAGCCAATACTTGGATAGACCGTTAGCTTGCCTTTAGTGATTCTAGAAAGGTAGGTCAAGCGAGCCGTGTTACCACCACTACGATCTAATACATCAGCACCTATCTGCGCGCGGATGCCGCCAATAGCCGTACGACGCTGATAGCTTAGACCTGCTTCTGCTGATGATTTACGCTCATCCAAACCTTGCAGTGCGCCATTAGCATCATCAGGCTCAAACTCAGAACCCGCAAGCTTGGCATAAGCAGATAACTGATTGACACCATCATTGATCAGATACGCACCAGCTTGCGCACCGCGTACATAGACTTTATTGTTGTCATAAAATGCACCTGGTAGCACGCGCACTTCAGTACTGTCTTCGAGATCATAGGCTGATTTGACCGCCATGACATTGAACCCAACGCTGAGCTCAGCATCTTTGTCAGTCGGCAAGTTGTCATTAAAAAGTGCGGCGTTAGACAGGCTAGCCACACTAAATAGTGCAGTAGCGGTGAACGCGCTAAACATAGTACGTGTAGAGATATTAGGTAGCGCTGCAAGTTTTGACATAATTGGATCTCGTAAGTGAGTATAAATAACTGAGTGGTGCGATTAGGCAAAACGTGTTCAAAAGGACAAACAATAAAACGAATCAGTAATATAGGTCAGTATGCTGTTTTTGGAGTCTATATAGCAATGATAGATAAGTATGAGCATT
Source organism: Psychrobacter proteolyticus (assembly GCF_039762275.1). GTDB lineage: Bacteria > Pseudomonadota > Gammaproteobacteria > Pseudomonadales > Moraxellaceae > Psychrobacter > Psychrobacter proteolyticus_C. Next base: position 367,340 of record NZ_JBDLOB010000003.1, read on the forward strand.
TACTCAATGGCTTTTAGTACTTGTAGTAATTGCTGATGAATATCTTGCCACCACCAGACAAAACCAATGCTAATAAATAGCATCGCAAGCCATGGTAATAGCTGCCAAATAACGGAAGGTTTTCTAAGTGCTTCGGGTTCAATACTATTATGATGAACAGCTTCATTACTTAACGGTGAATTGTTAGCAGTAATACTTTCAGCACTATTGTTAGCATTTATATCAGACACATTCGTTTCATTTTTTGCAACCGCAGTATCTTGCTCGGTTGAATTGGTATCAATATGCGGTGACTGGTCGATAGAAGTGGCATCATACGGACTTTGATTATCAGGTTGATTATGATACTGGCCACTATACTGACTGTTATATGATGGGTTATCGTGAGCGCTGTATGAATAGTTGGTTTGATAAGCGTTTAATGTGCGCTGCTGCTGAATCGCTGCGTTTTGTATAGCGACTGCTAGACGCTGACGGTAGCCAATGGCAAAAGCCAATGCAATCACTAAACCTGTGATTGCGCCACCGATATGACCAGCATTATCAATACCCGGTACAGCAAACCCATAGACGAGATTGATGCCCATAATAAATATTAGGCTTTTGAGGTTAAGCACCATGCCGTTGACCGATATTTTAAACAGTGCCGCAATTAATAATGCTGCGCCAATACCCATGATACCGCCCGATGCGCCAGCTGATAGTCCAGGCTGTCCCGTACCATCCAAGATACTTTGCCATGTCACATAGCTGTTGAGCAAGTTACCACCGATGGCCGCCAGCAAAAATAACGCCAAAAATTTGGCTGAGCCAAACATAGGCTCTGCAATCTGCCCAAAGAAATACATAGCAAACCCATTAAACAATAAATGCATCAAACCAATGTGCAAAAACGCACTGCTGACCAGTCGCCAAGGATCATCGCCCATGGTAAAGGGCAACGCATTAGCACCCCATTTGAGCAGTGCCTCAGTAGAAGGGTTATTGGCATCGACACCCGTTAGTATCTGCATAATAAATAGCCCTATAAAGCTAGCTAGTAGCAGGGTAGTGACGGGCGCTGTTTTTAATAGTTGTTGAATGGTCATAAAAGCGAGATATCATCAAAATGTTGTATAGATAGTATAAAGGGTATGGTCAGATAATGTTATTTATCCGCAGGACATCATGGTACAAGTTTTCATAATGTTTATGACTGATAGCTTTTAAAACTATATAGCTCTTAGAAATCGAAAGTTCTTAAAAACGGATAGCTCTTAAAAATTGATAGTTCTTAAAAATGAACAGTTCTAAAAATTACCAACTTTAAGGTTCTCGTAAGTACCTTTTACCAAGATATCATCCGTAACTTTATTGATATCGGTATGACCGCAGAATGCCATTGAGATATCACACTCTTTATAGATGATTTCGAGCGCACGGCGTACCCCATCTTCACCATAAGCGCCCAATCCATAGAGAAAAGCGCGACCAATCATCGTGCCTTTCGCACCTAGCGCAATCGCTTTTAGCACATCTTGACCAGAGCGAATGCCACTATCTAGCCATACCTCGATATCGCTATCCTCAGCATGGACGGCTTGTACGATGTCAGACAGCGCAGAAATAGAAGACAGCGCACCGTCTAATTGACGGCCACCATGGTTAGAGACGACCAGTGCATCGGCACCGCTACGGGCAGCCATGATGGCATCTTCCGGCTCCATGATGCCTTTGATGATGAGCTTGCCGCCCCACATATCTTTGATACGCGCCACATCATCCCAGCTCAAACGTGGATCGAACTGCTCTTCTGTCCATGAGCTCAACGAGGACAAGTCTTCAACGCCTTTGGCATGACCGACGATATTGCCAAAGCTACGACGTTTGGTGCCTAGCATATTCATACACCATTGCGGCTTAGTCATTAGGTTGATGATGTTGGTAAGTGTCGGTTTAGGCGGTGCAGACAAGCCGTTTTTGATGTCTTTATGGCGTTGACCCATGACCTGCAAGTCGGCAGTTAATATTAGTGCTGAACAATTGGCATCTTTGGCCCGTCGAATCAGATTGGCCATATAGTCTTGATCGCGCATGACATATAACTGAAACCAAAACGGTTTGCTGGTATGAGTAGCGATATCTTCGATAGAGCAGATGCTCATGGTCGAGAGCGAGAAGGGAACGCCAAATTTTTCAGCGGCACGCGCAGCATGAATCTCGCCATCTGCCCACATCATGCCAGTGAACCCAGTAGGAGCAATGGCTACTGGCATGTTGACGGACTCACCAATCATTTGTGTCGCTAGGCTGCGATTGTCCATATCGACCAATACTCGCTGGCGCAGTTTGATACGGTCAAAGTCAGTTTCATTACTGCGATACGTGGTCTCAGTCCATGAGCCTGAATCAACATAGTCATAAAACATGCGCGGCACTTTACGCTCAGCGACACGGCGTAGGTCTTCAATCTCTGTTATTTTCTTTAAGAGAGGTTTTAAATCTTTCATGATTTCTCACCACTTTATCATCGTAATAGGGCGTCTTTGTTATAGGTATAATGCTATTAAGCGAGCAGCTGCTGCAAATCCATCACCGAAAACGGATAGTTTAATCGTTTAGACGGCGTCAAAATTACAGGAATAGTGGTGGCAAATTCCATCATCAGCGCCTCATCAAAGTCTGCAATATCGACATGTTGGTAACTAATCGGTTGTACAGCCTGAAACTGATTAATTATTTGCTCAGCAATATCACATAAATGGCAGCCTGAGGTGCCGAGTAGCCACCATTGATTGTTATTTTCAGCGGTGTTGAGGCTTGGATTTGCTGCAATAACACGCGCTCGTAATACTTCTATATTATCATCGTGCATGGGTAATCTCTTATCTTCATACTGATTGCAAAGCGCTGATGCTCAGCACGCGCTTATTTAAAGCATAAAATACTTTAACGGTCATTACATCATAAAGAAATGGGGTAAATAATGACAGCGATTGTGAGATTAGGTAAGATGACCTGCTATTGATCGTTATTAATGACTAATGCTCAACAGTTAATGATTGGCTATACATAGCCCATTTATAATCATTGATTCTTAGTTGATGTCTCATAGTCATTGATAGAGTATCAACCTTATCTTATTACTTTTTTAACCACTCGGATATCGCGCATGGCAAGTTTTGGCACATTTATCAAACGTCTGTTATTGGCAATTATGCTATTGGTTGTCGCATTCCATATATTGGTCGTTGGGCTACTATTAATTTGGAAAACACAGCCAATTAACAACAGTATGTTTATGTTGACGCATCGCCTAACGGGCGGCACAGTCACTCAGACATGGGCTGAATATGATGCGATTGCCAAATCTGCCAAGCAAGCGGCGATTGTGAGTGAAGACTCGACGTTTAGTCAGCACAGCGGTTTTGACTTTAAAGGTATCAAAGCGGCGCAAAAGAAAAATGAAGAGACAGGCAAAATGTCTGCTGGTGGCTCAACGATTACTCAGCAATTGGCAAAGAACTTGTTCCTCACCTCGCATCGCTCTTATGTGCGTAAAGCGGAAGAGGCTGTCATTACTGTGATGATTGAGACGCTATGGGATAAGCAGCGCATCATGACCGCTTACCTAAATGTGGCGGAGTTTGGCAACGGTATTTATGGTATAGACGCGGCAGCGCATCATTATTTCGATAAGTCTGCGGCCAACCTAAACCGAGATGAGTCAGCGCTTCTGATTGCAATGCTTACCAATCCAAAGTACTACGAAGACAATCAAGGCGATAAGCGTTTACGTAACAAGCAACGTATTATTAAAAAACGCATGAAAAATGCTGTATTGCCGCAAGCAGCTTCGTAAACATAAAGCATTAGGACTAGGCTAGATTATAGAATCGGATGTTGTAGGCTCGGCTATTTCGTATAAAACTAGGACAGACCCTAGAAAAGACAGAACGATAAAAGATGATGGCGTATCGATAACGCAAAAGGAGTAGTGACGTGGTAGAGATGACTAGTAGTCAGGGCAGTAGTGATGTTAACGATATGATTGACGTTAATAAGATCAACGAGGGCGCTAATGACAATATTGATAAAGACATTAGTGTAGATAATATCCAAAATAACTTGGCAGAAATCGAATGGCAACGCTCAGAAGATGGCAGCTATTCACCGAGCAGTTATATCAATCGTGATTTGTCTTTACTACAGTTTCATCTGCGGGTATTGGCGCAGGCATCTAGTTCGCGTCACCCACTGCTTGAACGCTTATTTTTCTTGATTATTTTTTCATCCAATCTTGATGAGTTTTTTGAGATTCGTGTCGCTGGCATCATGCAAAAGCTTAACATCGGTGATGTATCGACCAGTGCTCACGGCATGCGTCCTAGCGAAGTGCTAAACGAGATATCTATTATCACTCATGCGGCAATCAGTGAGCAGTATCGTATTCTCAATGAGGATATCCTGCCAGCGCTTGCGCTTGAGGATATTCGCTACTTAAAGCGTGATGAGCTAAACGCTGAGCAGTCTGCATGGATGAAGCGTTATTTTACGGAGCAAGTTGTACCCGTATTGACGCCGATTAGTATTGATCCGGCGCATCCATTCCCGCGTCTTGTAAATAAAAGCTTAAACTTTATCGCCACATTGGAAGGCAAAGATGCGTTTGGACGTGATATTAACTTGGCGATTGTGCCTGCGCCACGTAGTCTACCGCGTGTGATTCGTCTGCCAGATGAGCTAACTGGTGGTAAAGAGCATCATGTGATGCTATCCGCTATCATTCATGAGCATATCGGTGAGCTGTTCCCTGGGATGAGTGTGACAGGCTGTCATCAATTTAGGCTGACACGTAATGCCGATTTAGATTTGGCTGATGATGTCGAAGATATTGCCAAAGCACTAGAAGGCGAGCTTGAAAACCGCCGCTTTGGTGATAAGGTGCGCCTTGAAGTCACAACCGATTGCCCAACGCATATCAGTGAGTATCTGCTCAATGAGTTTGAGCTGCATGACAATCAGCTATACCGTGTCAATGGTCCAGTCAACCTAACGCGCTTGCTATTTGACTTTAATATTCCTGCACTACGCTACCAACCATTTACCCATGTCGTGCCAAAGGCATTTCGCCGAGAAATGGATAAGTCAGATAAATCGACCAGTATGTTCGCTGCCATGCGTAAAAGTGATGTATTGGTTCATCATCCTTTTCATGCCTTTTCTCCGATTATTAATTTACTTTGGCAAGCGGCCAGCGATCCTAAAGTATTGGCGATTAAACAAACGCTATATCGCTCAGGCACCAATTCAGAAATCGTCAAAGCACTTGCTGCTGCCGCTCGTAATGGCAAAGAAGTCACGGCTGTTATCGAGCTACGTGCGCGTTTTGATGAAGCGTCTAATATCGCAGTTGCCAACTATCTACAAGAAGCAGGCGCGGTCGTGGTCTACGGTATCGTTGGTTACAAGACCCATGCCAAGCTCATGTTAATCGTACGCCGCGAGGACGACCGAATCCGCCGTTATGTGCATTTGGGTACGGGTAACTATCATGCGGCCAATGCCAAGGTTTATACGGATTATGGTCTGTTTAGCGCAGATCCTGATATCTCAGAAGACGTTCACAAAATATTCCAAGAGTTAACCGGTATGGGTAAGCCTGCCAACCTCAAAAAACTACTACATGCACCGTTTACTTTGCATGAGAAATTGATGAGCTTTATCGATGATGAAATCGCTCATGCCAAAGCGGGCAAACGTACTCATATCATTATCAAAGCCAATGCGCTCACTGAGCGCCGCCTTATTGATAAGTTATATGATGCCTCGCAGGCAGGCGTTAAGGTTGAATTAATTCTGCGTTCTATGTGTTGTCTACGTCCACAAGTGAAAGGACTCTCTGAAAACATCACTGTGCGTTCTGTTATCGGACGGTTTTTGGAGCATACGCGCGTTTATTATTTCTATAACAATGGTGATGAGCGTCTATACTGCGGTAGTGCAGACTGGATGGATCGTAACCTATTCCATCGTGTAGAAGTGGCGTTCCCGATTGAGAATAAAAAGCTATTTAAGCAGATTTATCAGGATGGCTTAATTAACTACTTACAGGATAATACGCAAGCGTGGACACTTGATGGCACTGGCGTTTGGCAGCAATTACAGCCAGCAGCAGGTGAGGAGCCACACGTCGCACAAGAGCATTTATTAAAAACGATCAATCGTGTCGAGGAATCTAGCTAATTTGCAAAGATACCTTTAGGCAATAATCAGCTATTCAATTATCTATCTGACCAAGCACTGGTAAATACTGGTGCTTGGTTTTTTTATGCTCATCAATTGCAAAAGTTACAAACTGACTTGCAACCTCACAATTATTCACATATTGATACGGCAGTACACTGGTGCATTACCTAAGGTCATACCTATAATTAATATCAATTCTGACGCTACTTGATAAGTATTGGCTACTCACTTGAGCGTTGGTACAAGTTCAAAACAATTTAATCAAATTATAATAATAGGAAATAAACCATGAGTACTACTAACGATGACAATTCAGATATCAAGCAAGCTGCAGAACAGGTAAATGCTCAGGAAGTTGAGAAGAACTTAGCAGAGAATAAGACAGTAGACGCCCCTAAATCATTAAGCGAAGAAGAGCAAACGCCTTTTATCGACGATGATTTACGTACTGATAAGTAATCTATAACATCGAACGTCGACCTAATAATTAATAACAACCAATAATAAAGCGAGGGATACGCCATGTCTATGCAAGAACCAGTAGTAACAGGTACAGAAGAAAAGGTAATCGTGGATGACCCTGCTGCTAACGAATTAGAAAACCCTAAAGATAGCTATGCAGGGCGCAAGCATAAGCCTGAAATCGATGGCCCTGAGCAAGACTCGCAAGAGACTGACGAAGTTTATGCTGATCCACGTAAAGAAGAGAATCTTCCAGCAGGTGGCAAGAATGCAGCAGAACTAAGTGCCTACGACTTGAGCCAAAAAGGTAATGAGTAAAGGAGTATAGCTAACTGCGGGCTAACCAAATCGACAAAATTATAAATATAAAAAGAGGATATTATAATGCAAGCCAAAGACTCAGCAATAGACAAGAAAAAAGTACTAGGATCTGACGATCATAGTGCCATTGAAAAAAATACCACTGAGAACAAAGGGACTGATACTTTTGATGAGTCTGTTGTTGACTCAGAACACGTAAATGTCAATGACAATCCAGCACGTCAACCAGATCGTCGTGATCAAGAAGGAAGTACCGCATTTGATGACAATATCAATGAAGATACTGTCGGTAGTGCAGCACCAAAGAGCGAAGGCATTAATGATTTAAATCGTTATGCCAACATTGATAATGCACAAACCCGTATCTTAAATCCTGATGAGAAAGATTAAATAGGTATAAATCTCGACAGATCTATAGTGTTTCTTGGGTTAGATAAGTAACTATCATAGTAGGGAGTACCAATGAATAACTCACATAATGAAAGCGTCAATAGCGATCATAACTTAAAAGATGCAGATGATAATAATGGTATTGTCCCTGATGATGCATTACAGAAAGCAAATCCAGCCGCAGCAGAAAAAGCTACGGAAGATCATGATCCGCATAATGTCGCTAAGAGTAACAAACAGTATGATAGTCCACTGATGGAAGATAAAAAGTAAGAATTAACTATATCGGTAGCTATTAGTATTTGTACATAAATAGGCATTTGTACATAAACAGAAAGGCACTGTGTTTGGTAAGAGTATATAACTCGTATCAAACACAGTGCCTTTTTTGCTTACTATACTTTTACTTTCTACATTATATAGGTAGTAGGTTTAGGTAAGGCGTGGGTTTTAAGCAGGTGTACCACTATGAAAACGTAGCTCAGCATCTGGGCTACTTATTAATTCAGCCTCTACTTCCTTAAAGAAAGCAACTCGCTCATCGATATTCTCATCTGACAATGATTGAGCGAGTGCAAGATAATCTTCGAAATGACGACTCTCTGACTTGAGCAGATAACGATAATATTTTACTAAACGTTCATCATTGATGACCTCGGCTAACGCTGCAAAACGCTCACAAGAGCGCGCCTCAATAAATGCGCCAATTATTAATACATCAACCATCGCTGCTGGCTCGTAAGTGCGCTTGTGCTTCAACATCCCCTTAGCGTAGCGTCCAGCACTTAGATATTTCCATTCCTGCCCACGCTCATTCATGATACCCAGTACTTGCTCGTAGTGCAGCATCTCTTCACGTATTAGCTGTGCGAGTTTACGCTGCAAGTCATACGAGAACTCATAACGAAATATCAAATTCATCGCAGTGCCAGCGGCCTTTTTTTCGCAGTTAGCATGATCTTGAATGATCATAGGTAGGTTTTCAATCGCGGCATTTACCCAAGCTTGCGTGGTTCGAGCACCCAAGAAGTTATAAACAGGAGATAAGTCTACCTTTATAGGAGTACGCAGATGCGTAATATCGACACTGTCTTCTTCAGGCAGCTCTTTTTCGATTAAATCTGTTCTAGTACTATTATTTACAGTTTGAGAAATATTTTCTTCGATAGGTTTTTTCTCGATACTATCGTTATCTATAGTATTTGCTGTTGATTGTACTGTTGCGAGGTCTTGTTGATTGATAGTCATAGTCTAAGGAAGCTTTATTTATGAATGATAATATAGTAATTATATCGTTAGTCTGACCTAGATACGATGTTAAATAACTGACAGTCATCAATAGGTATTTATTAATAGATAACGGTTAAGCATAATTAAAGGTATTAATGATTACTTACTGTTTATATTAATTTTGCTGTATATAATTTCTAGATGTTGATTATAGCTCCTAGAGTAGGCCACTTATACGTTATCATTATTAAACAGCCTAAGTATTTACTTAGTGAATGGTGTTTCCTTGTTAATTTTATTATTTGATAGTAGGATGAGATTTTGCTCTTTAAGCATTTCGTCTTACTTTTATGATTCACTCTTAGTAAAGAATAAACCTGATATCAATAGATTGCGTTTTACTAGAACATCAAATTTGTAGATATATCTTCTCAGAAAAATTAGAGAATCAAAGATTCCACAACGAATGAGATATGAACGTTTAAAACCTCACAAGATTAAAAATCTCTTAAATAGTTACTGTCACAACTCAGTATTAGTACCCCTCACGAACAGATAAGGATAACAATATGAGCCAGTCTTCTAACACCAATCGTATTCAAAAAGGCAGTCTTGCCATCGATCAGCAGTTATATGACTTTATTGAAAACGAAGTACTACCGAAAGTCGGTGTGGATTCAGACGATTATTGGTCAGGTTTCGAAAAGGTTATTAAAGAATTCACCCCGCGCAATAAAGCGTTGCTTGCGACTCGTGACAAGATTCAAGCGCAGATTGACCAGTGGCACCTAGATAATCCTGCAAAAGATGGCGAAATCGACTATCCAGCTTATAAGACATTCCTGCAAGAAATTGGTTATTTGCTACCTGAAGGCGAAGCATTTACGGTTGATACCAAAAACGTCGATGACGAAATCGCACACATCGCAGGGCCGCAGCTAGTTGTACCAGTTCGTAATGCTCGTTATGCGCTCAACGCGACCAATGCGCGATGGGGTAGCTTATACGATGCGTTGTATGGCACCGATGTTATCAGTAGTGACAATGGTCAAGAAGCGGGTGGTAGCTATAATCCTACTCGTGGTGCTGCTGTTGTGGCTTACGCTAAAACGTTCTTAGATGAGCACTTCACACTAGCATCAGGTTCTTACAATGATGTGACTGGCTTTAAAGTAGTCGATGGTAAGCTTGAGGTCGTACAAGGTGATAGCAGTACCGAGCTAAAAGATACGGCTAAGTTTGTCGGCTTTGTCGGTGACGCTGAAGCTCCTACAGGTGTGCTGTTAAAGAACAACGGCTTGCATGCTGAGATTCAAATCGATAGTAGTCATCCAGTTGGTAAAGACGATCCAGCAAACATCAAGGACGTACTGCTTGAGTCGGCCATGACAGCCATTCAGGATTGTGAAGACTCAGTCGCTGCTGTAGATGCAGAAGAAAAAGTCGAAGTCTATCGTAATTGGCTTGGCTTAATGAACAGCGACCTACAAGAAACCTTTGAAAAAGGCGGCAAAACGCGTACACGTAAGCAAAACCCAGATCGTGAATATAACACGCCAGATGGTGGCAAGCTGATCTTGCCAGGTCGTTCGCTATTATTGATTCGTAACGTCGGTCACTTGATGCAGAACCCTGCCATCTTAGTCGATTTGGGCGAGGGCCAAGAGCAAATATTTGAAGGCTTAATGGATGGTTTAATCACGCCACTATTATCACTTAATGATATTAAAGGCAAAAACGAGCTATCAAACTCACGTCAAGGCTCAATGTATATCGTGAAGCCAAAAATGCATGGCCCTGAAGAAGTGAAAATGGCCAATGACTTATTTAATGCGTCAGAAGACCTGTTAGGTCTAGAGCGCAATACGCTCAAAATCGGCATCATGGATGAAGAGCGCCGTATGACGGTCAACTTAAAAGAAGCAATCCGCCAAGCCAAAGAGCGCGTTATCTTTATTAACACCGGCTTCTTAGATCGTACTGGTGATGAGATGCATACCAGCATGAATGCAGGTCCATTTGTACCAAAAGGCGAGATGAAATCGCAAGCATGGCAGCCTGCTTATGAGCAGTGGAATGTCGATATCGGCTTAGAAACAGGCCTACAAGGTCGCGCGCAGATCGGTAAGGGGATGTGGGCCAAACCTGATGAAATGAAAGAGATGATGGATACTAAAGCCGCTCATCCTAAGTCTGGTGCTAGCACTGCGTGGGTACCATCACCAACGGGCGCTACCTTGCATAGCATACACTATCATCAAGTAAGCGTAGCTGATGTACAGGACACGCTAAAATCACGCGAGCGTGCTAGCTTGGATGACATCTTGACCATTCCATTAGCAAAAAATACCGACTGGACTGATGAAGAAAAGCAGCAAGAGCTTGAAAACAATGCTCAAGGTATCTTGGGTTATGTCGTACGCTGGGTAAATCAAGGCGTTGGTTGCTCCAAGGTACCTGATATCAACGATGTCGGTCTCATGGAAGATCGTGCTACTTTACGTATCTCAAGCCAACATATTGCTAACTGGTTGCATCATGGCGTGGTTAGTGAGCAGCAAGTGATGGATACGATGAAACGCATGGCTAAGGTCGTTGATGAGCAAAATGCAGGTGATGATGACTATCAATCGATGGCAGATAGCTTTGATAGCTCTTATGCATTCAAAGCCGCCTGCGATCTAGTATTCAAAGGTCGCGCACAGCCTAGTGGTTATACTGAGCCATTATTGCATCAAGCACGTTTGGATCTTAAAGCAAACGCTTAGAACAATAGACTAAATATGACAGGTATTTGAGCATACTTGATGAGCAAGTATGCCAGTCAGTCTTGCTCATTTGTAACTGATAAATTTGCTTAAATAGATTATTAACTTCTTAATTAGCGCTATTTATTTTTTAGTAAATAGCGCTTTATTTTGGACTATTATTCGATGTTTATTATAAAAATTTAAGAATATTGGTAATCATATTAACCAATATTATTCGTATCTAGTTGAGTAAGCGGAAGTTTTTTAACAATCGTTCAAATAAAATGAAGGGTCTGTTATTTGATAATAGATGTATCGAAAAGGCAAAAAAATATGTTGCAAATTATGTCAAAGTTGTTATGCTTGTACTCGAAGTATGAGTTTGGTAACGGATGTTACGCAATGGAAGGATAAAAACTAAAGATTACATGGCAGTTACTTTTTTAATCCCAGTTATGTAAATCATGGTTTTTTTCATCTTACTGTAATAGAACTTCGCCACACTTGTTTCTGACTAATCTCGGTAGCCAGTTACACATTATATCTTTGAGGATTTGTGACGATACCATTATGGGCGCCAGCTAATAATAGCTTGCTCATTACTACAATTGTAAAGTGGAGATACCCCATGAAAAAACTACTTTTAGCTACAGCAATCGCAGCCCTATCTGTATCTGCAGCCAATGCAGCACCAACTCTATACGGTAAAGCTTTCTTAGCGGCTGACTATGAAAACGCTGAATTTGATGGCCCTGCTGGCAACATGTATGACGAAGATACAGTACAGATTAACTCTCATGCTTCACGCATTGGCCTTAAAGGTTCTGAAGCCATGACTGCTAACACTGATGTTATTTATCGTTTAGAGTACGGTACAAGCATCGATGGTGATAACGCTACTTTCAGTAACCGTGATACGTATCTTGGTGTTGTAAACAAGCAGTTCGGTGAGTTCCGTGTTGGTAAAAACCAATCAAGCCTAGCTCGTATTGACAACGTTGTTGTTAACCAAGGTTACTGGGATAACCTAGGCCAAACTGAAAACGAAAGTGAAGTTGTGAACGCTTTAAACATGGCGGATAGTAGCCGTATCAACAGTTCAGTTATTTGGACTGCACCAAAATATGATGGCCTACCATTACAATTGTCTGCAATGTATAGCTCTGATGATGCAAATGGTAATGACAATGCAGGCTTCGGTGTAGCAATGTTGTTTGATCAAGGTACTGGCTTCACTGCTGGTATTGCTTACGATAAAGACCAAAACATCGATGGTGAAATCATCCGTGGTACAGCGACTGTTGATCTAGGTAAGTACATGGCAGCTCCTGTTACTCTAGGCGCGCTATATCAAGTAGGCGACTATGATGGTCAAGATAAAGATGAGAAAGGTCTAGTTGTTAGCGCTCAGATGGGTCTAAATAACTTTGCTTATCCAGCAGCTGTATATGCACAGTACAACAAAACTGACAACTTGAATGGTTTTAACAATGCTGATTCAGACCAAATCGTTGTTGGTGGTAAATACATGTTTAAAGACAACATCATTGCTCATGCCTATGCTGGCGTAAACAATGCGGACAACGTGAATTACTCATACGCAGATGACTCTATAGCCTCTGTAAACGGTGATGCACGAGTAGTTGTAGTTGGTACTGGTCTAGAATACTTATTCTAGTAACAACTAGAATCTGATTTCATAGAAACTCATCCTTCGGGGTGAGTTTTTTGTTGTGTAGCGTTTTAATAATAGAAAAATGTTTGCTACCAACACGAAAATATAAGAGTTTCAGACAGTTTGCATTTTTGCCCTATATTTTATGGCGTATTTTTAGTAAAATCCTTCTTTACCAATTACCGACAGAGTACTATGACCAAGTTTATATTCGTGACCGGTGGGGTAGTGTCCTCACTAGGAAAAGGTATCACCGCAGCTTCTCTTGCAGCGGTCTTAGAAGCACGTGGCGTGACTGTCACGATGACCAAAATGGATCCGTATATTAACGTTGATCCAGGTACAATGAGCCCGTTTCAGCATGGTGAAGTATTCGTCACTGAAGATGGCGCAGAGACCGATCTAGATTTGGGTTATTACGAGCGCTTCTTGCGTCACTCAAAAATGAGTAAGAGTAATAACTTTACCAGCGGCCGTATTTATCAGAACGTTTTGAATAAAGAACGCCGTGGTGAATATCTCGGCGGTACTGTACAGGTTATTCCACATATTACTGATGAAATCAAAAACAAAATCCTTGCCAGTGGCGAAGGGTATGATATCGCTATTATCGAAATTGGCGGTACGGTTGGTGATATCGAATCACTTCCTTTTATGGAAGCCGTACGTCAGATGCAGGTAGAGCTTGGCCGTAATAGAGCCATGCTAATGCATCTTACTTTAGTACCGTATATTGCTAGTGCTGGTGAGACCAAAACCAAGCCAACGCAGCATTCAGTAAAAGAGCTGCGCTCTATTGGCTTACAGCCTGATATCTTAATCTGCCGCTCTGATCATCATATTTCACAAGACAACCGTCGTAAGATTGCGCTATTTACCAACGTTGAAGAGCGTGCAGTCATTATGTGTGAAGATGCACAGAGTATCTATCAGATACCGCGTACATTGCACGAGCAAGATCTTGATGATCTAATCTGTGAGCGTTTCGGTCTTGATGTGCCTGAAGCTGATTTGAGCGATTGGGACAAAGTGGTTGAAGCACAGTTGAATCCAGAAGGAACAGTTACTGTTGCGATGGTTGGCAAATATGTTGAGCTTCCAGATGCTTACAAGTCTATTAATGAAGCATTGCTACACGCAGGTATCACTCATAAAGTAGACGTGAAAATTGACTATATCGATGCTGAACGTCTAGAAGATGATGATACTTTGCTTGCGCAGCTAAACGATGCTGATGCTATCTTAGTGCCAGGCGGTTTCGGTGAGCGCGGTACGATGGGTAAAATAAAAGCCATCACTTATGCTCGTGAAAACAACGTTCCGTATTTAGGCATTTGTCTTGGTATGCAGCTGGCTGTGATTGAGTACGCACGTAACGTACTTAACATTAACGCGAACTCTTCTGAGTTTGATCGTAAGACGGCTGAGCCTATCATTGGTCTAATCACTGAATGGTTAGATGAGCGCGGCGAGCTACAGATTCGTAGTGATGATTCAGACCTTGGTGGCACGATGCGTCTAGGCGCACAGCAAGCAGAGCTGGTTTCTGGCAGTAAGCTAAGCCAAATTTACGGTGCGAGCAATATCACTGAGCGTCATCGCCATCGCTATGAGATGAACAACCGTTATATCGAGCCGTTAGAGCAAGCAGGTATGACCATCTCTGGTTATTCTGCCAAGCAGCATTTGGTAGAGTCGGTAGAGATCTCTGAGCATCCATGGTTTGTTGCTGTACAGTTCCATCCAGAGTTCACTAGCTCACCACGCGGTGGTCATCCACTGTTTAATAGCTTTGTAAAAGCCGCTAAGAACCATAGCGAAGCAAAATAGTTTTCATAATAGAGTAACTCTATATAATGTAGTGTAAATTAAAAGTATTTATTATAAAAAAGACTGATCTTCGGATTGGTCTTTTTTTTGTTTAATTCAGGCTGTTTGTTGTTATTAATCAGCAATCATCTTTACTAATGACGTCTAATTACGCTTGCATACTTTTTTTAATTGAGCTATCCGTTACAATAGACGATAGCAATATTCATAAAAAAATAAGAGGTAATGGCTTCATGGAAAACTTATTGACCGCACAATCACATATCACGCTCAACACTCCTAACAACGATACGATTAACATTGGTAACGACCAACCTTTTGTATTGTTCGGTGGTATGAATGTTTTAGAATCTAAAGAATTGGCATTTGAGATTGCTGAGCAGTATGTTGATATTTGCCAGCGCTTAGGTATCGGCTATGTTTTTAAAGCGAGCTTTGATAAAGCCAACCGCTCAAGTCTGCATTCGTATCGTGGGCCTGGTTTAGAGCAGGGTATCGATTGGCTAGGTCAGATCAAAGAAAAATTCCAAGTACCGATTATCACTGATGTGCATGAACCACATCAAGCAGCACCAGTCGCTGAAGTGGCTGATATTATTCAGCTACCTGCATTTTTGTCACGTCAGACAGATCTAGTACATGCGATGGCAAAAACAGATGCCATTATTAATATCAAAAAGGCGCAGTTTTTGGCCCCTCATGAGATGCGTCATATCGTCAATAAGTGCCTAGAAGGTGGTAATGATAAATTGATACTTTGTGAGCGTGGTAGTGCCTTTGGCTATAATAATTTGGTCGTGGATATGCTTGGTTTTGATACCATGAAGCAGATGGATATACCGGTATTCTTTGATGTGACGCATAGCTTACAACAGCCAGGTGCACGTAGTGATAGTGCTGGTGGACGCCGTGAGCAGATTACAACGCTTGCCCGTGCAGGTATGGCTACAGGGTTGGCAGGGTTATTTTTAGAAGCGCATCCAAACCCAGAAACTGCAAAATGTGACGGTCCATGTGCGCTGCGTATGAGCCAACTAGAGCCGTTCTTACGTCAGCTTAAGCAAATTGACGATTTGGTCAAAGGTTTTGAAGTATTGGATACTCATTGATACGGTACGTAATAAGAGGGCTATACAATGGCAATTCAGATGGCGCAAGTAAGCATCGAAAATATCGATGATGCAGAGGGCTTAGATAGCGTAATGACTGTGCTTAAGAATATCTCAGGCGTGACGGCTATTAATTTGGATCCTAAGCATAATGTCGCAACGGTAAGCTATGATGATACAGATACTAGTATCCATGCCTTGACGGCGGCGATTAGTATGGTGGACTATGTGACTCAGCCATTTCCGATTGATTCACCGCAGAACCCGCACCATAACGATTTATAATCACAAATAGCTATTGCTATAAATTTGTCGATGCGCTCTTTTACGTTTTTATTAATAAGTTGCTGTCTCGTTAGTAGCATCTCGTTAATAAAGCAACAACCAAAGTGTCTTGTTGTCGAGGATAATAGGGCTTATGCTTATTTAATGTAGCTTTGATAGTTGCTCTTACTTTGATAACTTAAAAAACATCAAAGTAAGCATTAACAGAATCACTATTAGAGTTGCTCATTACTAATAAAAATAAGGAGCCTAATATGGCAGATCAAACACGTATTATTAAAATTGACGGTATGACTTGTGGCGGTTGCGTGGCAAGCGTACATACGGCAACAGCCGATATTGATGGATTAGAGACTATTACTGTTGACCTCGCTGATAACCTAGCGACGATAACCTTTGACGATAGCAAAACCAGTGCAGAGGCCATTGCTACGGCTATTGATGATGCTGGATTTGAGGCAACAGTCGCTAATTCATAGATTGCATCATTTATTAAAAAACCAGCTATCATGTTATTACTAGCATGATAGCTGGTTTTTTAATGATTAACGATTATGAGCATTCAGTCTCAATACTTTGATAAATTGCTACTTTGTCTAAAATACTCATACTGAATACGATATTACCCAATTCCTTTATTTGAATTTTTTGCCTACCCACTGATATTTTATCGTGGTTCCTACGAATTTATAGGCACCATGACGAGTTTTATTTATGAACGATACCACCCGTACTACCAAAGATGAGTCTTATGATGTCGAAACTGATGTTGAGTCCAATACGCCACTGACACCGCAACGCGCGCATTTGCAATTGGCGATTGATGGCATGACTTGTCAGGCCTGCGCCTCAAGAATCGAGAAGGTGCTTAACAAAAAGCCTTCGGTGTACGAGGTAAGTGTGAGTTTTGCTGGCGAGACCGCCAATGTTGATTATGATCCAACCCAAACGACGCCTGAACAGTTGACAGAGTGGGTAAATAAAACAGGCTTTGTGGCCAATGTGCAGGCAGCCGATAGCTTATTTGCTCAGACTGACGAAGATACCACCACTCAATACCCATGGCGTTTGATCGGATTATGGGTTTGTTTGGTGCCATTTTTAGTGGGTATGGCAGGTATGTTGACGGGTTTTAGTATGGCGTGGATGCCGCCAGTCTGGGTGCAATTTATTTTAGCGACTGTAGTACAGTTTGGTTTAGCGCTACCGTTTTATAAGAGCGCATGGGCATCTATTAAAGGTGGCCTTGCCAATATGGACGTGCTGGTGGTCATCGGTACAGTGACGATATGGGCGTATTCGACTTATCTTTGGCTCACGCATGGCGATGATACTTTAAACAGTCTTTTGCAAAATGGGCATCTAGGCGGACACGGTGCTAGTAATAGCCCAGCCGTATATTTTGAAGCAGGGGTGATGGTCATTGCCTTTGTACGTACGGGTAAATATCTTGAGGAACGTACCAAGAAGCATAGCCTAAACAGTATTGATTTATTATTGTCATTGACGCCTGATGAAGTAGAGCAGCAACAGCCAAATGGTGAATTTCATCGTATTGCGTTGTCTGATGTGCAAGTGGATGACGTCCTACGTGCAAAACAAGGCAGCCGCGTCGCTACAGATGGTATCGTCATAGAAGGCAGCGGTTGGTGCGTGGAGAGTCATTTAACTGGCGAGTCGGTAGCCCTCAAAAAAGAGCAAGGCGATGGATTGCTGGCAGGTGCCTTGGTAGAGAATGGCAGTCTACTGTATCGTGTCAGTGCAAAGGGCAGTGATACGAAACTCGGCGATATGGTACAAGCGTTGAGTGATGCACAAGGCTCAAAAGCCAATCTAGCGCGTCTCGCGGATCGAGTAACGGCTATTTTTGTCCCTGTAGTGGTAACGATTGCGTTGGTTACTTTTGGGGTCACATGGTGGCTAACAGGTATGGTTGATACTGCTTTAATGCACGCAGTATCGGTATTGGTCATTGCTTGTCCTTGTGCACTTGGTTTGGCCACGCCAGCGGCAATTATGGCGGGTATGGGCGTTGCTGCGCGTCATGGTGTGTGGTTCAAGGATGCACAAAGCCTGGAGGCAGCAGGTAATATAGATACGGTAGTACTCGATAAAACAGGTACATTGACTATTGGTAAACCGACTATCGTCGATCATGTCATGGTGGACAAATCGCTTGCTGTTGATGACGTATTGCAGATTGCCGCCAGTGTCGAGGCGCATGCCAGTCATCCACTAGCAACCGCTCTGGTCAACACAGCCAAAGACCGTCAACTGCCTTTATTTAATGTGACCGATATCAGCGTGATAAAAGGTGCAGGTATACAAGCCAACATCGAAGGGCTTGGATTGATAAAAGTGGGTACGGCAGAGTTTGCTA
Organism: Psychrobacter proteolyticus; assembly: GCF_039762275.1. Classification (GTDB taxonomy): domain Bacteria; phylum Pseudomonadota; class Gammaproteobacteria; order Pseudomonadales; family Moraxellaceae; genus Psychrobacter; species Psychrobacter proteolyticus_C. The sequence continues at coordinate 386,000 of NZ_JBDLOB010000003.1, forward strand.
ATTTGACGCTGCCTAAGCTGATGCCAAAAGTATGGCAAATTGCCAGTACCGTTGCGATTAGTATCAATAATGAGCCACTAGGTGCGTTTGCCCTAGCCGATGACTTAAAAGCAGATACGCCGCAAGCAATCGCTGCACTACAAGATGCGGGTATCAATGTCATTTTGATGAGTGGTGATAAGCAGTCCGTCGTCGATCATGTAGCAGGGCAGTTGGGTATTGATAAGGCTTATGGCAAGATGAGCCCACGTGACAAGGCCTGCCAAATTGCACTATTGCAGACTGCTGGTCATAAGGTAGCGATGGCAGGAGACGGCGTCAACGATGCGCCAGCGATGGCCACTGCCGATGCCAGTTTTGCGATGTTTGAGGGGACTGATGTCGCTCAGCATAGTGCATCTGCACGTCTCATGGGTGAGTCGCTCATGCATATCGATGCGGCACAAAAAATCGCTCAAGCAACGCTACGCAATATTAAGCAAAATCTGTTTTTTGCCTTTATTTATAACTGTCTTGGTATTCCGCTTGCTGCGTTTGGGTTTTTAAATCCGATGATTGCTGCCGCTGCTATGGCGCTTAGCTCCATCTCAGTACTCATGAATGCACTACGATTGACACGGTTTAAGACAGAGATTGAGTTAGATAATACGGTATCCACCTCTCATACGGATAATAAGCGCATAGCGAAATAGTAGCTATCATATTTGCTTAGGTATTCTACAAATATAAAAGAGGCAATCATCGCATATATGTATCTCTAAGATTGTTTTTATGACGGCAAGTCGGTGTAAGATAAGGGAAGTTTGGTAAAATATATGCTATGATGCCAAGTACTATAGCCGACTATTAATATGCTTTATATCCCTCTAATTGCTAGGTAACGATAGCCACAAGATAGAAAGGTATAAAGGGTTTTTAGGACTACGCGCTATATGATATTTTGCTTTATCTTTTTTGTATGCTAGCTGCCGTTATTTATCTCACAAACTTGGCATGACCAAAGGAATTAACAGACATTATGTACGCTGAAGAAACCAACAACGTCACCGCAATTAAAGACATTCGCGCTCGTGAAATTTTAGACTCGCGCGGCAACCCAACTATCGAAGCTGATGTTATTTTAGCTGACGGTACCGTTGGCCGTGCTGCTGCTCCAAGTGGCGCATCAACAGGCTCACGTGAAGCGCTTGAGCTACGTGACGGCGACAAAACCCGCTTTATGGGTAAAGGCGTCAAAAAAGCCGTTTCTAATGTCAACAGTCAAATCCGCAGCGCCTTGATTGACAAAGATGTGACTGAGCAACAGGCCATTGATGATGCCATGATTGCACTAGATGGTACAGAAAACAAAGAAAGCTTGGGTGCTAATGCCATGCTAGCTGTGTCACTTGCTACGGCCAAAGCAGCAGCCAAATCACAGAATCTGCCATTACATCAATACATCGCTAATCTACGTAATCAAACGTCGTTGACCATGCCTGTACCGATGATGAACATCTTGAACGGTGGCGAGCACGCGGACAACACGGTTGATATCCAAGAGTTTATGATTGAGCCTGTAGGCTTCACAAGCTTCTCAGAAGCGCTACGTGCTGGTACAGAGATTTTCCATAGCTTAAAGTCTGTGTTGAAATCACAAGGTCTAAACACTGCCGTTGGTGATGAAGGTGGTTTTGCACCGAACTTACGTAGTAACGAAGAAGCCATCACGGTTATTATGCAGGCGATTGAACAAGTTGGCTACAAAGCTGGTGAAGATATCCACCTTGCGCTAGATTGTGCGGCTAGTGAATTTTACAAAAACGGTCAATACGTTTTGGCAGGCGAAGGTAATAAGGCCTTTGATAGCCAAGGTTTCTCAGACTATCTAGTTGGGCTGGCACGTCAGTATCCTATTATCTCTATCGAAGATGGTCTTGACGAGTCGGATTGGGATGGCTGGAAATATCTGACCGAGCAGATTGGTGATAAAGTCCAATTGGTTGGTGATGATTTGTTTGTAACCAATCCTGCGATCTTGCAAGAAGGTATTGATAAGCATATTGCCAATGCTATTTTGATTAAATTTAACCAAATTGGCACCTTGTCAGAAACGCTAGATGCGATTTATATGGCTAAGAAAAATGGCTATGCAACCATCATTTCACATCGTTCAGGTGAAACTGAAGACAGCACCATTGCAGATTTGGCAGTTGGTACCGCTGCTGGCCAGATCAAAACTGGCTCACTATGCCGTTCAGACCGCGTAGCGAAGTACAACCAATTGCTACGTATCGAGCAGCAAGTACGTGCAAGCTATCGTGGCCGTGAAGAGTTTATCGGTCTACGTGGCTAAGAGTCTGACTGGCTTTTTAGCGTAATATACGTTGAAAAGCCTAGACTCATTAGCTGAAGTCAATATTTGGGCGATATATAATCATTTGTATATCGCCTAATCAGCTTAAATTTTACTATCCTCTTTTATACCGTTTGGCGTTATCACCTTATGAAATATTTTAGCCAATTTATACTACTTGCTTTAGCCGTTGCAGTGCTTTTAGGATTGCAATATCAGTATTGGTTGGGTGAAAATGGCCGTTTTGAACACAATAAGTTGACAGCTCAAATTGAAGAGCAACAACGTTTGAATGACAATCAAGTTGCAGCAAACAACTTACTACGCACCGATGTCCAAGATTTAAAAACGGGACTTGAGGCCGTAGAAGAGCATGCTCGCTTAGATTTAGGTTTAATCAAACCAAATGAGACTTTTGTCCAAGTATCCACCGCACCCACCACGCACAGCAACTATTAGCTTTATAAGTACACTAGCTTTCACGAATACACTAATTTTTACGACATGAATTAATCTTCATGATGCAGCATCATAATGTTGTTATCTGACACCATTCATTACACTTAACACCTGCTTTATTCCTCTTTACATATACTGTCATGGGCTCAAACCATGAGTACACTACTATGAATACAACCCCTAATATACATGCCATGATCGTCGCAGCTGGTCGCGGTAGCCGTTTTGGTGCGTCTATTGCCAAGCAATATACAATGCTAGAAGGTCAGACGCTGTTGCAGCATAGCGTGGCACGACTTACTTGTAGCGATTACATCGATAATTGTCTATTGGTCATATCAGCCGATGACAGCACGGCTCAACAGTTAGAGTTTGCACTTCCTGTACGCTATGCAGTCGGCGGAGCAGAGCGTTGGCAGTCAGTACAAGCAGGCGTTGAAGCGATTAGTCAGACAGGTGCTGATGATTCAGATTTGGTGCTTATCCATGATGCAGCACGTCCCGCTGTACCGAATGTAGATATCGATCAAGTGATTGAAGCAGCGATGCTGGAGCCTTACGGCGCTATTCTAGCGACACCAGTGGCTGATACGTTAAAAGCTTCCTATCAGCTAGCTACCTCCGCAGAAGAGAGTCGTCCACATTCTTATACCAAATCTACTATTGATCGTAGCAACATGTGGCAAGCACAAACCCCGCAAGTATTTCGCTTAGGTCAATTAAAAAAAGTCCTAAAATATGTGTTTGAGCATCAGCTAAGCATTACAGATGAAGCCAGTGCTTTTGAACAACTAGATTTACCAATACGCTTAGTCTCTGGTAGTCGCCAGAATATAAAACTGACCTATCCTGATGATGCGGTACTGTTAACAGCGATTATGGCGCTTCAGTCTTAATTTCAACTCTGCTTCTGCTAACGAGCATCAGTTTTACTCCTTTTATATTTAATGGTGGCCATGATAAGAATTATGGCTTCAGTAATCACTATATCCTCGTTAAAATTTTCTGTACTATTTCAAAAAATAATGAATCCAGAAGTCAACTATCACTAAAGCTTGTACTAAGAATATATATAATCTACTTTAGAATATAATATGGTTATTACATATGTTTTTTGTGTTTGAGCAGGCCTATATCCAGTAATAGGTTGCTTTAATGACCAAACTAACCTATGATGTAACTAACTTAATACAATTAATATAAAAACTTATAAAATCAATAATATATCAGACCGATTCATTACGCTTAGTTATGTTGTCTCTATATTTTTTCTGAAGTTAGTATGATTGTTTTAGCGACATTTACCTGATAATAGGGAGAAGCTGATTGTCAACAATCAACGATTCAACAAATCCAGTAACGACAGATCTCTGCCAGCTTGTATATATAAGCCGGATTACCTCTACTGGTCTTTCAAGTCCTAGCACGCTTAATGATATCTCAGAGACCGCGGTTGAACGCAATCAAATAGATAATGTCACGGGTATTCTTTGCTATGGCAATGGCTACTTTTTACAGTGTGTCGAGGGATCAGAGCAGGCACTAACCAATCTAAAAAATCGTTTGTTGGTAGATGATCGACATAAAGAGTTAAAGATTTTAGATTTTTCTGAAATTACCAAACGTCGTTTTGCCGGTTGGTCGTTACGTTCAATTACCCTTGAGCGTTGGATGACTAAAGAGCCTGAGCTTAAAAAGTTAATGCCATTTAAGCCGTATGAGTGGGATTCTAAGGAGTGGCAGAAGTTCTTGGACGTGTTGCAAGGCTACTATGAAGAGCAAACGAGAACAGGTAACGTTGATACGCCTCCTGTCAAATATAGTACGCTAGGGGTCACTTTAAGTAAGGTTGTAGGGCAGCATCAGGCGTTCTTTTTAATCCAGACAATATTAGGATTGATGATAGTGGCTACGTTGCTATGGTTACTGCTGTAATCGACAGATATGAATAAAGTAGTCTATTAAGCAAAGCTATATTTATAATTAATAAGACAACCAAATAGAAAAAGCCAGCATTCAATTGATGCTGGCTTTTTTATTTAAAAGAATAAGTTGGCTCTTAATGAGAGACATAAAAAAACCCAGTTCATAATAAATTATGAACTGGGTTTTGGTGGTACGCTTGTTAGTCTGATCTAATGCTAAGCAAAAGTGCTAACAAGTGACGCCAAATAGTGGCGTCCCCAGGGGGATTCGAACCCCCGTTACCGCCGTGAAAGGGCGGTGTCCTAGGCCTCTAGACGATGGGGACTAGTAACAACACTTCAACTGCTTTCACCATTTATGCTGAAGTGGTGCGTATTTTAATAGCGTCGGCGCTTCCTGTCAAGCCTTTTTCTACGTCTTTTTAAAATTAAATATCTTTTTTTAATTGCGCGACGTGGATGCAGGTCATTTCGCTTTAAATGATAGCGAATCCATAAAGAAGTACAGGCACTAATCGTCAATGCGAGTAGCATATAGCCGAGAATGGTGCCCCATAACTTGAGCTGTGGATCCATAATAAAGTCCCTCCTATTAATCTTGATAATGCTTACTATCAAGACAGTGTGAGCAACTTAAACCATCTATAGGATATAATTACATCGCTTAAGAGTGATATTTTATCATCAGACAGTTATTCATATCCAATAGAATAACTATGTCTGTAATCATGAAAATAGTTCCGTCTATATATTATGATATCAATCATATCCCTATTGATTGCCAAATCAAGATGTTAAAGTCATCAAGTATTACAAATAGCACTATTATGTATGATTGGCAATATAGGATATGTGATTTATTGACTGTCGCTATCAGCTGACTCTTCTTTCGCCTTTTCATCATGCAGCGCATTGGCCAACATAGGGTAGTTATTTAGTATATGACAGAATAGTTCAGCAGTCTTTTGAGTGTCATACAAAGCTGAGTGAGCATTCTTGCCATCAAACTCCAATCCTGCTGCTTTACAAGCGCGTGCTAGGACGGTTTGACCAAAGGCTAATGCTGATAAGGTTACGGTATCGAATACTGAAAAGTTATGAAATGGATTGTGGTTTTTACTATTGGTTCGTAGCACGGCTGCATTCAGAAAAGCCAAGTCAAAATGGGCATTGTGCCCAATTAAGACACATTGACGACATTCTTCGTCACGGCGTACGTCTTTTAACCCTTTAAAAATGCGGCGCAATGCTGTCTTTTCATCTTCTGCAATGGCTTTACGCATTGGGTTTTTAGGGTCAATGCCGGTAAAGGCAAGCGCACTTGGCTCTAAGTTTGCGCCTTCAAAAGGCTCAATATGAGCGTTGAAAGCTTCACCTGGATAAAATACACCTTGCTCATTCAGTAAGACAGGAATGCAGGCAATTTCTAACAGGGCATCGGTCTGGGCGTTGAAGCCTGCTGTTTCCACGTCGACAACGACAGGCAAGAACTTGCGAAAGCGGTCTTTTAAGGGCATAGGCGCTTGCTCATCTGTCACTGAAGCTGCATCTTCAGCGGAAGTGCTTAGAGTAGCATCAGAACTAGCAGATCTAGGGTTTGATAAGTCTTCGTCAGGCAAGGTCGCTATGTTTTGATTGGTCATATAAAGTTAAATCACTTTTATCAGTCGTACTAATATATTGAATAAGAAATAAGCATCCTATGATACTAACTGCACCTTTAGTACAAATAAATCTACTACAAAGGTATCATTAATATCATAGGATAAAATAATAGGTCGCTTTTTAATGCTCAGCTTTGCGGGTATTAAGCCTTAATTGACCAAGGTAGCGTCTCACCTGCCATCAAGGGCGTCAATGATGCACCATCAAAATAAGGATAGTCAGTCGGTACTTGCATAGGCGTGTTGACAAGCGTGATCGTGCTTTCATTTAGAGGTAAGCCGTAGAACTGAGCACCAAAACGACTGGCAAAGCCTTCCAGCTTATCTATTTTTCCAACACTATCAAAGGCAGTCGCATACAAAGGCAGCGCCGTGGCTGCACTATAGCAACCGGCACAGCCACAAGCGGCTTCTTTTTTGTCTGTCGCATGTGGCGCAGAGTCAGTACCTAAAAAGAACTTTGGATTACCACTAGTAGCTACATCTAATAGCACTTTTTGGTGGCTCTCACGCTTCAAAATAGGTAGGCAATAAAAATGTGGTTTGATGCCACCAACTAATAAATGATTGCGGTTAAACATCAAATGCTGCGGTGTGATAGTGGCAGCAACATGGTTGCCTTGTGACAATACAAAGTCTGCTGCATCGCTGGTAGTGATGTGCTCTACTACTATTTTCAATGTAGGGAATTTCACGATAATTTGTGCCAACACTTCATCTAAGAAACGCTTTTCGCGATCAAAGATATCTATATGGTCTTGAGTAACTTCACCATGTATCAGTAGTGGCAAGTTGTGCTTTTCTAATGCTTCAAACACATCGACGCAGGCATTAATATTGGTGACGCCATCTGCGGAGTTGGTAGTCGCTCCAGCAGGGTAGAGTTTGACAGCTTGTACGATACCTGACTGCGCTGCCAACTCGATATCTTGGGCAGTGGTGTTATCCGTTAAATATAGAGTCATACGCGGATCAAAAGCTGACTTGCGCTCAAGACTTAAATCACTTGCTGCTAATTGCTCCATGATACGTGCGCGGTAAGCAATAGCATCCTGCGCATTTTTGACTGGAGGCACAAGGTTTGGCATACAGATGACACGGTTGAAGCTGCTTGCTGCATGAGGTACGGTCGTGCTCAAAGCGAGATCGTCACGCAAATGAATATGCCAGTCATCTGGCTGAAGGATGGTCAATTCTCTAATCGAATCAGTCATAGTGTCAAAGCGCTCTATATCGTCAAATAAAGGAAACAAAAGGGAGTGATATTGTGGGACTATCATAACAGATTTGCCCACTTGACTAAATATAAGGCTAGATATCTGTACATAATTCATTGAGCTAAGATTAATATCTTGTCGTTAAATGATGTTTAAATGCTGGTGGCAAAAATGAGGTTGATTAGAATTTAAGTCAAAAGCGCATGCCTTATGGCAGTTAGACTTTTGCCCATAGTAAATATGATGTACACTGAGCAGGTAATTATCGTTCGACTTGCTTTCGATTTGATCGTCGCCTTTTCTAAAACTATATTTCATAATAGGAGTTCTTCATGGCTCAACTTGATCCAAAAAATATCAATAAAATCGTCTTGGCTTATTCAGGTGGTCTTGATACCTCAATCATCGCTAAATGGCTACAAGAAACTTATGATGCGGAAGTAATCACCTTTACCGCTGATATCGGTCAAGGCGAAGAAGTTGAGCCAGCACGAGCCAAAGCTCAAGCAATGGGTATCAAGCATATCCATATCGAAGATTTGCGCGAAGAGTTCGCTCGTGATTATGTATTCCCTATGTTCCGTGCTAATGCCATTTACGAAGGTGAGTACTTATTAGGTACGTCTATTGCTCGTCCATTGATTGCCAAGCGTTTGGTTGAGATTGCTAAAGAGCATAATGCCGATGCTATCAGCCATGGTGCGACTGGTAAAGGCAATGATCAAGTTCGTTTTGAGCTAGGTGCGGTCGCTTTGTCACCAGACGTAGTAACCATTGCTCCTTGGCGCGAGTGGGATCTATCAAGCCGCGAAAGCTTGATGAAATATGCTGAAGAGCATGATATCGCAATTGATTATGCGGGCAATAAGAAAAAATCTCCTTACTCAATGGATGCTAACTTATTACACATCTCTTATGAAGGCGGTGTCCTAGAAGAACCATATACTGAAGCAGAAGATGACATGTGGCGCTGGTCTGTTAGCCCAGAAGAAGCACCTGATGAAGCGCAATATCTAGAACTAGAATACGAAAAAGGCGACATCGTTGCTATCGATGGCGAAGCGCTTAAGCCTTATGAAGTCATGATTAAGCTGAACGAAATCGGTGGCAAACACGGTATCGGCCGTTTAGATATCGTTGAAAACCGTTACGTCGGCATGAAATCACGTGGTTGCTACGAGACGCCAGCGGGTACTATTATGCTAAAAGCGCATCGCGGTATTGAGTCGTTAACGCTTGATCGTGAAGCTGCCCATCTAAAAGATGAGCTAATGCCACGCTACGCAAAAATCATCTACAATGGCTATTGGTTCAGCCCTGAGCGTATGATGCTACAAGCATTGATTGACAAATCACAAGAGTATGTCAACGGTACCGTACGTGTAAAACTGTATAAAGGTAGCGTGAGCGTTGTTGGTCGTAAATCTGACGATTCATTATTTGATGAGAAAATTGCCACTTTCGAAGATGATGCGGGCGCTTATGATCAAAAAGACGCAGAAGGCTTTATCCGTCTAAATGGTCTACGTTTAGCTATCGAAGCTAGCCGTGGTCGCGATTTATCTAAGTAATTTTTTAGGCTACTGATAGCCAATTCATAACTTAGCTCGCACAACAAAAAAGAGACTCTATGTTGATAGGGTCTCTTTTTTTATGGTTAGTAAATGATTGCTAAAATGGTTGCTTTGAGGATAGCTGTCTTAATAGTAAAGCTTTTTATTCAGCTTTTTCTGTCTTTGCAATGTCAGGTTCATCTTCATCTACCATGACGATGGCTACATCTTGCTGTTGGCGCTCATCAATGGCATCTTGTTCTAATACTTCTTCAGTTGCCAGAATCGCACCGTCAGACTTTTGCGATTGGTATTTCAAGGTAGCGAGTGCACCAAGGACACCAACGACAAGTATGATGATAAGAATGACAGGATTTTTCCATAGCGGTGTGGAAGCCTCATATTCGATAGGCTTTTCACTAGTGGTGGTTGGCGTATTGTCGTTATTGCCGCCGATTAGTCCCAAACTTACTAAAGGCGGTTTAGGTGGATTGGCTGGTTCAGAGTTAACGCGTAGTCGATTTCGACTGAGATAGATATCTGAGATTTTGGCTAATTGTAGCAGCCAGCGTTGATGTGGTAAGGCAACGGCATGCATCTCGGTAAATACTAGCATATCGTTGTGACGACCTTGCTGTAGATTGTCTGGTGAGCGTCCAATGGCTTTTAGGTAATTGCCTGTCGCCATTTGCATGTCTTGCACAGGTTCATAGTTTTCGGGTTTGAATCCAGACAGTTCATACCAGTAAGGATCAAAAGAAGGTGGAGTGCTTGATAACTGCTCAGCATTTAATAACGTACGTTCCGCATTACTATCTGAGTTGTTCTCTATCGCTTCAACAGCCTCAGTAGTTGTTTCGAGCAGGTCACTATTGCTTTCTGTCTCAGCAGATGAGGTATGCGTATGCTCTGGGCTAAATCGGGCCGCTGATAAAAACTGTGGTTGTAGTGCAAACCATTTATTGATCTCATCACTGTCTAGTTGACTGTATTCTGTCAGGATAGCCAATTCACGCAGCACAATCACGCACAAGGAGGTGAGTAGAGTTTGAGTCTGTTGCATCGTTGCATCAATCTTCTCAGCGATATGCTCGCTTGCCTTTATGACACGGGCGTTGTCACTAAATACGGCATCTGCTGCATCGTGACGATGGTAGAGTGTGGCGCTAATAGTTGCAAAGTTCATTGAATTATACTGTCGTAACTCTTTGACAGCACCACGACCAAACAGCTTTTTGCTGACTGCTTGTCCCTGATGACGCTGCTGATAGGCGAGAAGCGCACTTACGATGGCTTGTAGACTGGCATCCATCCCTAAGCGAGCTTGCGGTAGAGAGAGCTGTGCCGCATCGGCCAAAAGTGACAGCATAGGCTGGGTATCATGATATAAAAAATCATACATCGACACACGTGTCGGTGAAATAGTCGTCATAATCTGCTAGCATCAAAAAGTGTGCCCCTATATTACGGTGCCAAATGTCTTGATACAATCCCTTGATAATAGAAATTTTCAATCATTTTACTAATAACCTTAATAGTAATCTGATGAATGACTAATAGTTGGAAGCATTTATGACCAATAATAAGACGCTTGATAAACAACTCGTGATTAATATCGCTGAGCAAACATTAACGATGTACCAGCAGCAGACTGAGGTTGCGAGATACGTAGTCTCCACTGCAAAGAATGGAATTGGTAGTCAGCAGGATAGTGGTTGCACGCCGCTCGGTAGGCATGTCATTGAACAAAAAATAGGTAGTAGTGAGCCTATGAATGCGGTATTTGTCGGGCGTGTGCCGACAGGTGAGATATACGATGCAAATCTTGGTGAGCTACATCCTAAGCGTGACTGGATATTGAGCCGTATTCTTTGGTTAAGCGGTCTTGAAGAAGGGTTAAACAAAGGTAGTAATGGCCAAGGTGGTTGCGATACTTATGAGCGCTATATCTATATTCACGGTACACCAGATACTGAACCAATGAGTATTCCGCTATCACATGGCTGTATCCGTATGCGTAATAAAGATATTGTAGAATTATTTGAGCAAGTAGAAGAGGGTATGCCCGTTACGATTGTGGCTAATTAGGACATGTTGCACATTTAGCCATGGCGCTGACAGAAACTATTTAAATACAATAAAAAAAGACAGTCTGTTATATAACAAGCTGTCTTTTTTATGGAGTGGTTTTACTTTATGAAAGCAGTATCCGTCATAAAAATAATATTACTACTTCTACCAAAACGTTGAGCTATCTGCAAATTTTGCTAAACGTGCATCAATATGACTCTGGTCATCAGTCAGTATGGCCGTAAACCAACCCGCACCATATAAAGCATTAGTATCTGTTGTTGATTTTAATTCATAGAACTGCTGATATTGATTATCATCGTTCAGTTGTTCTAACGCTTTTTGCGCTTTTATCAGCCGTTTTAGCCAACGTTTGGTTTTCTTTTTAGCTTTTTTCTTACTTAGTAAAGGTGCGGTGAACTCACTGATGTAACGCAAATCTCTTAACTGATTAAGCAGCTCGCTTTCAGGTTGGTTATTATCAGCAATGTCTGTGTTTACATCTAGATCTACGTCTACGTTATTGCTCACAAGCTTAGCAACATTTACTTCGTCACTTACTTCGTCAGCTTGTTTATTGGTTTTAAAACATTTTTTATATTGTTTAGAAAGGACTTTCGTTAGCTTATCGTGGGCAAGCTGATCAGTCTGAGGTTCAATGCTTGAGTCGCTCATAGTAAAGGCAATCAGCTCTAGCAAGGTTATCTGAAAGTCATTGGCTTGCAGCGTATTGATGGGCGTGATTTTGATACTTTCAATATCTGTTGTCCAGTCAACGGCAGGCGCGCCACATGCTTGTAGCTCAGGTTCGATCTGTGCATTGATATAAGCAAGTTGATAGTAATCGCTAAGCAAGGTTGCAGTTTGCTTTAGTATCGGCAGCCATTCAGGGTTAATCTCATCAGAGAAGTCAGCAAATGCTTTCAACGCAGTACGCAAGCGATCAATACCAATCCGCAATTGTAAAATATGATCGTCATCTATACTGCCAGCGACGATAGCACTGCTATTTGGTAATATTTGCAATAAGCAATTGTGTACGACCGCACGTATAAAGGCTGGTGCACTACTGTCTTTGTCTATTTGCAATTGACTTAGGTTTGCGTTGACCGCTGAACTGTGTTTTTGTCCATTAATAAGTAAGCCACCGTTCTCAGCTTTGGTCACGGTAGATAGACACAGCTTATAGCGCTTGCACCATGTTTTGGCAGTCGTAAATAGAAAATCTAAATCTCCTGACACCAGTTCAAACTCTATCTCTTGAATGGCTTTGCGTAGCGAGTCATCAGTACCATGAATAATCTCTCCTTGATCGTAAGCCATTTCGATACAGTTATCGGTTTCATCCTCATTACTTTCTGTTAGCAACCGCATAGTGCGCTCGACGTCAGTAACATAAAGTCGTGTCAGGTTTTTCGCTAACTTTTTGAGTTTAAAGTCAGCCAATGCCTCAGCGATTGGAGTGTCTGCATATATTGTCAAATCAGGCATCATCTCATTATTATCGAGCATCGCTTGTACTTGCTCATTATCGAGTACGGCATTGTGCTCCAAGCGTGCCGCGATACCATCACCACCAGCTTTAATGGTTTGTACCCATGTATCGCCTTCTTTGCGAATACGCAGACCGATACCTGCCTGTGCAAGCTGTTGGTCAGGCGTATCGTAATAATGTGCAGCCAGTTGCATCACTTGTGAGGATTTAACGTGCGTTTGACGCATTAAACCCTTTAGCCGTGACTCTAGTACCAAAAACTTCAGCTCTATCTCTTGCATATTAGCTCCTAATAATTCTGACTAATGGCTCTGATCGATGGTTTTGATAAACCATTATTAGTCTACCATTCTCTGATTATTTAAACCGCAATAAAAAACCGCCCTACATGATGTAGGGCGGTTTTTTGATAAATACTGCTAGTCTGTCGGTTATTAGAACTGGTTCATCGTGTTCTTGCCGCCGCCAGCTTTCAGAGCGTTATCGCCTGAGAAGATTTCTTTGTGGTCATCGCCAAGGTCAGAACCAGCCATTGCTTGGTGCTTAACACAAGAGATGCCTTCGCGGATTTCTTTACGCTGTACGCCAGCTGCATAAGCAAGCATACCTTCTTCACCGAAGTAGCCTTTAGCAAGTTCATGAACGCTAAGAGCAGTTGTGTGGTAAGTCGGTAGCGTGATTAAGTGATGGAATACACCAGCTTCACGTGACGCATCACGTTGGAAGTTCTTAGCGGCTACGTCAGCTGCTGCATCAAGCTCAGTACCGTCATAATCAGCACTCATCAAGTCATCTTTATTGTATGCAGAGATGTCTTTGCCTTCTTCTTCCCACTGAGCGATAACTTGCTTACGGAAGTTAAGCGTCCAGTTGAATGATGGGCTGTTGTTGTATACAAGCTTGGCTTTAGGCTGTTGCTCTTTGATACGGTCAACCATCATTTTGATGTGCTCTACGTCTGGAGTCGGTGTTTCGATCCATAGTAGGTCAGCGCCGTTTTCTAGAGCCGTTACACAGTCAAGTACAACACGGTCAATGTTAGTCTCTTCACGGAACTGATATAGACCGTTAGGTAGACGAACTGGGCGTACTAGTTTGCCGTTGTGCTTAAGTAGGCTGTCATTTTCTTGAGCATTTTCTAGCGTTACTTCTTCCATTTCGATGAAATCGATGTATTTAGAAGCAAGGTCACCTGGCTCATTTGATACTGGAATTTTTTGTGTTAGTGATGCGCCTTCAGAGTCAGTACGAGCAACGATAACGCCGTCTTCAACACCAAGCTCTAGGAATGCATAACGGATAGCGTTTAGCTTAGAGATGAAGTCTTCATGCGGTACAGTTACTTTACCAGCCTGGTGACCACATTGCTTAGCATCAGAAACTTGGTTTTCAACCTGAATGGCACAAGCACCAGCTTCGATCATTTGCTTAGTCAATAGGTAAGTGGCTTCTTCGTTACCGAAACCTGCATCGATATCAGCGATGATTGGCACAACATGTGAATCAAAGTTTTCGATTTTTTCTAGGATAGCTGAAGTGTCTTGGCCAGCTTCTTCAGCAGCGTTTAGCTCACGGAAGTAGTCGTTCAACACTTTAGCATCTGCTTGACGTAAGAAGGTGTAGATTTCTTCGATTAGCTTAGGTACTGACGTTTTTTCATGCATAGATTGGTCAGGTAGTGGACCAAACTCAGAGCGTAGGGCAGCTACCATCCAACCTGAAAGGTAGATGTAAGTTTTAGAAGTTGTACCGAAATATTTTTTCTTAGCGTACATAGTTTGCTGTGCAACAAAACCATGCCATGCACCTAAAGACTGCGTGTACTGAGACGTATCATTGTCATAATCTTCCATGTCTTGACGCATGATTTTTGCAGTATATTTTGCGATATCCAAACCCGTCTTGAAACGGTTTTGTGACATCATACGTGCAGCATCAACTTCGCTAATGTTCTGCCAGTTGCCGTGCTTTTGCTTTAATTCACGTACTAAGTCGATCGCTGATTTATATGCAGTTGACATCTATAGTCTCCTTGGTGGGGTGTAAAAACAAATAAGTTAATTGTTAAAATAATGGGTCTGTCGCTCTACTAAAATCTTTGTACTAAAAAGTAATATTCAAAATTTGGTCTATCATTTATCTATCGAAGCTCTATTTACCCTAAACAAACCGCTACGCTATTACAAGAAGTTTGCTGAACTCAACAGTTGAAAATAATTGCTGATTTATAAATATTTATCGATTCTCACTATATATCTAAAAGGTATCTGAAATATCTAAAAGGTATCTGAATACTTAATAGCCAGTGATGTCATAATTGGTAGCAAGAGATGTTACAATAATGAGGTCAATTAACCGTATTTAATGACTGATAAAAACCATTAATATATTACTTAGCGACAATATTTAATCGGATAAAAACAGCTTATGAACCTAAGGTTCGTCCTCTATGCTGCAAATCCTTTATAGAACTCACTATAACCACCTTACCAAGATTTATCTAATTTATGATAGTTATCTTTGGTATTTCTATATGATATAATGTTTATATAACAGGGATTTACGATAGGTTGAATGAGTTATAATGGATAGCTAATAGAAAAATCCAGAACAAAATTAGTAAAAAATAATGAAATTATGCTGTTATAGCGCACAAATCAACGTAGCAGCACTACAAATGCCAGCCTTAATATGGCGTTTACTCAAAAGCCAAGAGAACCAAATATGAATTTGCAGCGGGTCGATTTAAATTTATTAGTCCATCTAGATGTGTTGCTCCGAGAAAAAAACGTTACTCGCGCAGCCGAGCAGCTTGGGATTACTCAGCCTGCTATGAGTAATATCTTGCGCCGTTTGCGTAAGCTGTTTAATGATCCATTATTGGTACGCTCATCTGAGGGTATGACGCCGACTGAACGTGCCCTTGAGCTACAGCCACGTATCCGCGAGATACTCGCTGACTTGACTCAGGTGTTGGAGCCACGTACCGAATTCCGCCCTTATAGTACCTCTCGTGTGTTCCGTATCATGACATCGGATTATGCCGAAGCGACCCTAGTACCTAAGCTCGTAAAAGCATTACGTTCTGAAGCACCCAATGTAATTTTGGACTTTTTGACTCCATCAGACGTCTCTTATCGAGATATGGAGCAGGGACGAGTTGATTTAGCGATTAACCGTTTTAATGAAATACCTCAAAGCTTCCATCAAGTTCTGGTATGGCGCGATACTTTTAGCTGCCTATTATCTTCTGATAGTCCTTATGCGAATCGTTTTAATCTGAAAAACTACCTTAAAGCACAGCACGTTTGGGTATCTAAAACCGGTATGGGTGTGGGTTTTGGGGTCAATCCAGAAAAATCTGGTGGACTAGGATCTATCGATCAGGCCCTGCAGCGCCTTGGGCAAAAACGTCAAATCAGTGTCTTTACTCGACATTATCAAATGCCTGCTATGCTTGCAGCAAATAAAGATTTGATAGCGACTTTGCCCACGCGTGTGGCAAGAATGCAGGCAAATAACGACAGTATTATGATGGAAGATCCGCCGTTTTTTATTCCTGAGTTTGAGCTTACGATGGCATGGTCTCCTTTGTTGCAGCATCACCCAGCCCATCGCTGGTTACGTCAGTTAATTATGCATGTGGCACGACAAGTCGTTGCTGAAGAAGAAAATCCGCCGCAAGAGATACCGGTTATTAATCATTTGTTTTGATTGGTTTGTGTGAGTTGAATCTATCTTTTATTAGAGCGGAATATTCCTGATTATCTGAATTTTTAATAAAAGTATTTTTCTTTAGCTCCCACTCTATATAGTTATTAGACCAGCTGTTAGGCTGGTTTTTTATTTTCTAGAGATTAATAATTGATATTTTACATTTAGATAGACTTAATAAGTCAGTCACACTATTAACATCTTCAACACACTTCACAATATATTGTAAAACTCTTCATCAAATAGCTTGTTAAGATAATGGCAGATAGAAAACGAGCTACCAATAGATTGTGCTATCGACGTAAATTTAATAACTAAAACTGTCACAGCAAAACAACTACAAGTGGCAATAAACCCGATTATAGATCCCAAATATAAATTCGAATAATAAGGACAGTAACCATGTCAGACATTACTACTATTAACCCAACCACTGGCGAAGAAATCAGTAACTACAATTATATGAGCAATGACGAAGTCAACAAGATCGTCGATGCTTCACATAATGCATTTCTAGAATGGCGTACAGTAAGCCATGAGGAACGCGGTCGTGTCATCAAATCTATCGGTGATAAGCTGATGGAATACAAAGAAGAGCTGGCTAAGCTGATGACTGAAGAGCGCGGCAAGTTACACAGCCAGAGCATGCAAGAGATTGATCTCTGTAAAGCTATCTGTGATTATACTGCTGAAAACGGTGTTGCTTCTTTAGCTGATGATGTACGTGATATTGAAAGCATGAAAAAAGGACTAGTGACGTATCAACCTATCGGTATCATCTACGGCATGCAGCCTTGGAACTTCCCAGCGTACCAAGTATTCCGTTACACCATTGCAAATCTAATGGCGGGTAATAGTGTCCTGTTAAAACACGCATCTAACGTAACAGGCTCTGGTTTATTAATTGAAAAAATTCTTCACGAGTCTGAATTACCAAGTGATTTGTTCCGTACGATTATCATTGATCATGACCAGTCAGAAGCATTGATTGGTAATGACAAAGTACGCGGCGTGACATTGACAGGTAGTGACAAAGCAGGCGTGATCGTTGGACAACAAGCAGCTAAGGCGATTAAGAAAGCGGTATTAGAGCTAGGTTCAAATGACGCATTTATTGTATTAGAAGATGCTGATATCGAAACTGCTGTAGAAACCTGTACTCAAGCACGTCTAATCAATAACGGTGAAACTTGTGTAGCAGCCAAACGCTTTATCGTAGTCGATAGCGTATACGACGAATTCCGTAAGCGTATCGTTGAGAAGTTTGAAGGTACCAAAGCGGGTGATCCAATGGACGACAGCTCAGATATCGGTCCATTAGCACGTGCAGATTTGCGTGAGCAGCTACACGAGCAAGTAGAACAGAGTGTGGCTAAAGGTGCAACGATTGCTGTTGGCGGTAAGGTACCTGAAGGTAAAGGTAGCTTCTATCCAGCAACTATCCTAGAGAACGTTGAAAAAGGTCAGCCTGCATACGATGACGAACTATTTGGCCCCGTCGCTTCACTAATTCGTGCAAAAGATGAAGACGACGCAATGCGCATCGCTAACGACAGTCGTTATGGTCTAGGTGGCGCGATTTTCTCAAAAGATGAAGAGAAAGCTGTTCGTTTAGCACGTGAGCAATTCGATACAGGTATGGTCTATATCAATGGTTATGGTCTTGCCAATCCTGCACTACCATTTGGTGGCGTGAAAAACTCAGGCTATGGCCGTGAGCATGGCGGCTTCGGTATCAAAGAGTTTGTCAACATTAAAGCAGTTCATGTATTTTAAGAATGAATTGATTAGACGAATTAGCTAAATAGATAACTATTTACGATTTTAAATGATAGTAAATAATAAATAGTTATCAAATAAAAAAGCCCAGTTACTCATTACGAGTAGCTGGGCTTTTTATTGAGCTATATAAAGCATTATTAAAAGCAGCTTAATAGGCCAGAATTCTTATCCGTCTATAAGCAATTGCAAAGGCAACTTAGGTAAATAAGTTTGTGTTTGCGATGATGTATTATTTGCTTCAAGTGACAATACATTTTTTGCTAGTAGTAAAATAGTCCAAGGTAGTAGCTGATGTTCAAGTTTCTGTACCCGTGACTGTAAGCTCTCTGCGGTGTCGTTGATATCGACATCTAATACAGCTTGAGTCAATACCTGACCCGCATCGAGCTCCGCGGTCACTTTATGAATACTACAACCGTGACGACGTTCACCCGCTTGTATGACTCGTTTATGAGTATCTAAACCCTTATAAACTGGAAGTAGAGAAGGGTGAAGATTAATCATGGGCACTGGTGCATTATCGATAAATGAGCCACTTAGTACACGCATAAACCCAGCCAAGACGATCAAATCAGGTTGCCACGCTATTAGCTGCTCGTTGGCATGGGTTTCAAATGTTTTGATGCCCATACGTTTACCACTAGCAACGTGTGACAATAC
Source organism: Psychrobacter proteolyticus (assembly GCF_039762275.1). GTDB lineage: Bacteria > Pseudomonadota > Gammaproteobacteria > Pseudomonadales > Moraxellaceae > Psychrobacter > Psychrobacter proteolyticus_C. Next base: position 404,874 of record NZ_JBDLOB010000003.1, read on the forward strand.
TGCAACTGGAATATTGGCATCTTTAGCACGTGTCAATGCATAAGCATCTTCACGGTTACTAATGACACCAACGATTTCAATCGGTAGCGCACCTGCTTGCATTGCATTAATTAATACTTGCAGGTTGCTACCACTTCCTGAGACTAGAATAGCAATACGTAATGGTTTGATAGGCTGACTTGCGTTATCAATTGACATTAACGGTACACCACTGCATCCGCCTGATCATCAGTGCTGCGTTTGACCATTTCACCTAGTTGCCAAGCTGTCTCGCCTGCATCAGTTAAAGTCTGAATAGCAGCTTCTGCTTTGTCTTTTGGCATAACGATGACAAAACCAACGCCGCAGTTAAAGGTACGGTACATCTCGCTCTGCGCGATATTACCTTGGGTCTGTAGCCAAGTGAATAGCTCTGAGAACTGCCAGCTATTGGTATCGATGCTAGCCGCTAGATTGTCAGGTAGTACACGTGGCAAGTTATCCGTTAGACCACCACCTGTGATATGTGACATCGCATGTAAAGCTGAGCTACCAAGCGTGTCTTGTAATGCTTTGATGGCTTTTACATAGATACGGGTAGGAGCCATTAGAGCGTCTTGAATAGGCTGACCGTCTAGTTGCTCATCGCTACTCGTAACATCCACACCGCTAACTTCGATGACTTTACGAACCAATGAGTAGCCGTTTGAGTGCGCGCCACTTGAGGCAAGGGCAATCAATACATCGCCTTCTGCGACATTTTCACCAGTGACGACTTCTGCTTCTTCAACCACGCCTACACAGAATCCAGCTAGATCGTAATCGTCGTCTTGATACATGCCTGGCATTTCAGCAGTTTCACCACCGATAAGTGCACAGTTAGCAAGTTTACAACCATCACCAATACCAGTCACGACAGTCGCCGCAACATCAACATCTAGCTTACCAGTTGCATAATAATCTAAGAAAAATAATGGCTCTGCACCGCAAACCAATAGATCATTGACGCACATCGCGACCAAATCAATACCAATCGTGTCATGACGGTTCAGCTGTAGAGCTAATTTTAGTTTGGTGCCGACGCCATCAGTTCCAGAAACCAATAGTGGCGAAGTATAACCTGTTGGGATGCGGCATAACGCACCAAAACCGCCAAGTCCACCCACGACTTCAGGACGAGTAGTGGCTTTTGCAACGGACTTGATTCGCTGAACCAAAGCATCGCCTGCATCGATATCAACACCGGCATCTTTGTAGCTTAAAGAAGGCTTGTCACTCATAGTCATCTCACAGTTGGGGATAGATAATTGGGGTTAGAAGGTAAAGTAATTGAGCACGCAAAAATCAGCGTTATAAAGTTCAAAAGCAAAGTTTAAAGACAGTGCGCGCATTATACCCAAAAACAGACCGTACTCGCAAAGCAACTTGCCAATATTTGACTAAGATTTGCATTAAGTGGCAAATAAGCGGTTAAGAAACAAAAAATGACTGATTTTTTGTTGTACTCTGCGATAATAGAACGCTAAATTTATTGTCAATAATGGTCTTAATACAAGTCCAAATGTGATTGACAGAATAAAAACTAATAAACATAAATTTATCAAAAATTAGATTTTTTAGGAACTTTGATACGTCTCAGTTTAGCTAGCTAAAACTAATGAGAAAAGAAAGTAATTTGCCTAGTGACACATCGTGATGACTATAGTTATATCATTTAGAAATCGCTATCACTGACTTCCTGTCACTTTTTCAAACCTGTCACTTTTTTAACCTCGTCCAACTATAGGATTACTTGCCATGATGAACCAACCAATAGATCCTTTTTTTCGGCGTTTATTTATTGTCGTGGCGTTAGTGGTGGCTGTATTTCTCTTGTATTTGATGATGCCCGTCATCGTACCTTTCGTTTTTGCCTTTATGTTGGCTTACCTATTTAATCCTCTAGTCAAGCGCCTATCAAAATATATCAAGCGCTGGGTCGCGATTATTATTGTTTACTCGACAATTACTTTGGGGATGGCATTATTATTGTGGTGGTTGGTACCGACATTGTGGCATCAGCTGCAAGCGGCTTGGGATTATTTACCTAAGATATTTAATTGGTACAACCAAGTAGTACGAGAGTGGTTCAATAGTAATACTCGTATCAAACTGCCCCAGTTAGAGTCGAAAGAGTTTTCCGATACTCTCGTCGATTATATGCAAACGAACTATAAGTTCGCTGATGCTAGCACCATGATGAGCCAAATACTGACCTCAAGTATGAACTTCATCAATAACGCAGGTCTTATTGTATTAGTGCCTATTTTGACCTTTTACTTCCTATTTAATTGGGATCAGCGTTTGCATAACTGGAAGATGGCGATACCAGGTGCTTACTGTCAAAAAGTGACTGAAATAGCTAAAGAGTGTGATCTGGCATTGATGGCATTTATCAAAGGTCAATTGCTGGTGATGGTGTTGCTAGGCGCTATTTATGCTGTACAGTTACAGCTCATTGGGCTGGAACTTGGGCTTATCATTGGTATGGTAGCAGGCATTGCCAGTTTTGTGCCGTACTTAGGATTCGGCATTGGTTTTATCGCAGCTATTATCGCATGCTTATTTCAGTTCGGATTGGACTGGACGTATTTGTCATTGGTCGTAGGTGCGTTCTTGATTGGACAAGCTGCAGAAGGCTATATCCTACAACCATTGCTGTTAGGTGATAAGATTGGCCTATCGCCATTGTGGGTCATATTTGCCGTATTGGCAGGTGCCAGTTTACTAGGCTTTGTCGGTATGTTAATCGCCTTACCAGTGTCCGCTGTCTTAAACGTCCTGTTCCGCCATTTATACAACTATTATCGGACCACTGACTTTTATAAAGGTCGTAAACAACTGGCATTGTTTGAAAAAAGATAATTATCTTATTATTGAACATACTAGATAAAGATTGCTATGTAATATCAAGATATGAACGCAATGATTGATAAGGCTTAATGGGTAAAAGACTTGTCAGTCATTTTGTAAATATGTTATATATAGGCGCAGTGTTGATAGTATCAACCGTTTTGGTACCAATTTTGCTAACGTTGTTTTCAACAAAGTGACTGACCTATTTTTGCAAATACTATAGGGCCATTACTTACAGTTGTAGCGGCTAGTATTGATAGTAATGAATACAGCTCAAAGTAACCTATCTTTTCTATTATATTTTTCCATTGCACTACGCAACACGAGTTGATGATTCATGGCAGAAGCACAGCTAAGTCTCAATCTGGACATTAAGCATGATGCAAGTCTCAGCGACTTTGCCGGTCCCGGTTGGATGTCGATTATTGATGCAGTACGGCAGTTACATGTCGGCCTGATCGGTCAACTATATCTGTTTGGTAGCCCTGCCACAGGTAAGTCTCATTTGCTGTCCGCTATTTGTGAGTCATTTATCGAGATGGACAAATCGGCTATCTGTTTGTCCCTTAATGAGCTGATTCATACAGATGTCCACGTACTATCATCGTTAGAAAACTTTGATCTGATTGCCATCGATGATTTGGAAGTGCTTGAGCAGAGCAGTCAGTGGCAAGAAGCTTTATTTCACCTGATCAATCGTAGCCGAGAAGGGCAACGCCAGTTATTATTTGCCGCTAATAAACCAGCCGACGACTTACCATTTCAGTTAAGAGATTTAATGACGCGTTTGGCACAAGCGCCTACCTTTAAAGTGCCTACTGGTCATGATTTGGCAGACAGACAAGCATTACTACAGTCTATTTTGCGTCGGCGTGGGTGGCAGTTTGACGATCGAATTATTGATCACTTACTGACTGATGGACCGCATCGTATCGGTGCGATGATGGAAGTACTTAATTATATTCAACCAATGTTTTCCAACCTTGGTCGCAGTAATATCTCAAAAGCGGTCATAAGTGACGCTCTGCGTACCATCGATGAGCAAACGCTTGCCGCGGAGTTGGCGGATATCGCTCAAGAGACGCAAGTAGATAACGACACTCCTGATCAAGACCAACATACGATGCCACTTGATTTTTAGCAGCAAAACTCTTAGTAGTAAGACCTTTAGCAGCAAAAAATGAATAACCGTTAGAATACAAATACTTTGTCCAACTCGCTTTTACTATTAATGGAATAACTTATGAAATCGAATACTTTTTTGCTAAAGAAATTAACGATAGGCACGTTGTTGGTGGGGGCTGCCTCGGTTTCTATGTTGTCACAGGCAGCGGTTACTCTACAGGTTGATGACCATATCAAAGTAACTGCTATTAATGGGCAGGAAATTCAGCAGAGCGCTTTTCAGCCGCTACAAAAAACATTTACGTTACAGCCTGGACAACATGCTATTACTGCTAAGTATGACCGTTTATATAACTTGCGTCGTGATGAGCATGATTATTTGCGTTCAGGTAATGTCAGTGTGACGGCACAATTAGCCGACAATCAAACATATCGTTTGACTATGCCTAATCAACCAGAAGATTATGAAGCTGCTAGAGAATATGCCAAGCAGCCTACGCTCGCTGTGCAACAGAACAATACTGTCATTGCTAGCCAGCAAAGTATGGCCGGTAACCAAGGCGGTCTATTTTCAGGCCTTGGTAAAGCGCTAGGCGGCGTGTTCGGCGGTGCAGGTGATGCAGAGCTACAGAATCAACGTGCTATTGCCTCTTTAGATCAACCAGTAGTAAATTCTACTAGCAACGTCAACACTAGCACGACTACTGTTAAGCAAACTACTAGCGTAAATACTTCTACCAGTACGCTAGATACGTTTATGCAAGTATGGCTACAAGCCACGCCTGCTGAACGTGAAAAAATGCGTCAATGGATCGAAAAATAAAACAGTCTTTTCTAAAAGATAGACAATAAAAAAGCACCTAATTAGGTGCTTTTTTATTATTTAGAACTTGATGATCATTATGCTTATTAAAATTTATCCTAGTAAAATCTAATGATTCTTAACCCAAGAATGCGTTGTACATCCATACGAGTTTTTCTTGCTCTTGTACGTAAGCATCGACTAAGTCAGCTGAACCTTGGTCTTCGCTCTCTTCTGCTAGGGCTGATACTTGACGTTGTTCTGCAATTAACGCTTGTAAGCCAGTGACCACACCTTTGACACAGCTTGTGCCATCTTTGACGTTTTTGTCTTCACTGATGCTAGTATGCTGCGCAAAATCGCTATAAGCGTGAAGTGGTGTACCACCCAAAGTTAAGATACGCTCAGCAATTTCATCGATTTGAAGTTGTAGTGATGTATACAGCTCTTCAAATTGCGGATGCAAAGTAAAGAAATGCTCACCTTTTACATTCCAGTGATAGCCACGTACGTTTAAATAAAACACGTGATATGTTGATAGTAGATTGTTTAACTTGGCGATGACTTCGCTCATGTCTGCTTTTTCTAGACCGATCTGGTTAGTAGCATTATTAGAATTACTCATAGTATTGTCCTTATAGTGTGAGTGTAGTTATACGATAATAAGTAAAGAAGGATAAAGGCTCTAATAAATTAACATACAGCGAAAAATACTTTAGTTTTCATCTGTAACTATTAATATAGATCTTATCTTTTCCTTTGATGCTTATAATAATAACAAACTATTATTAATAAGTTAAATTTAATAAATACAATTTTACGATTGGTTTTATAAAACTGAAACCAAGTCTCTCTACTGTTTTTCTAAACGATAGAGAGACCTTTTTACATTTACGCTGGTGGCTGCAAGTTTTCAGGATTTAAGCCTTTCACGGGCACCACTTCTTGTAAATGTTGACGTATCGTATCAATAGGAAACTTCTGTGCTTGCAAGCGTTTTGGTACGATTTGGCTACCTTGTTGACCTTTTAGCTCAAACATCATAAAGATATAGTCATCAGTCTCATCCCAGCTCTTGATAGAGGTCCAAGGAATAACTGCTTGCTGAGTCGCACCTGCACGCATTTGCATACCGCGCATTTGCGAGTTTTTCATCATATCAGGCTGGTTGCTTGGCATCGCCATGACTAGACCATGCTTTTGCACACCTAACTTCATCTGGCGCATTTCATCTGGCATCTCTTGGTCGGCAACTTGTTTGTCAAATTCTCTTTTCACGTACCATTTAAAACCTAAAGTACGTGCCAATAAATAAATCACCACACCAACCAGCATTAACCAAAATATAATGGTTGAATAGCCTGTCACAAAGATAAGTCCTGCAATAGCGAGTACCACAACCACTGCCATGATGATCCACTCTTTGGTCTTAAAGCTTGATAAACCAAAAGACGGGCTGGCACTGGCAAACAGTTCATACTGTGCTTGGTGAAATTCAGCCTCAGTTAGGTTTAAGGCGACAGGTTGGAGCGTGTAGGGGTACAGGGCCATAAAGGTTTCTCAAATACTTATATTAAAAGCGTTGGATTAAAACTGCCAAAGCGAAGCAGCGATGCTGTACTTGGCTAGAAGTGAATAAAGGTATGCACTTATCTTACCGAAAAGTACTCCTAAATGAAACATATAAGCAAGACTGTTCACGGATAGATGTCATATTAATGACGTAGTTCACGCTCTATACTCAGCTTATTAAGACTAGACGAAAGCGAAAGTCAGAAATTAAAAACAGAATAACTTGCTATAAGCGATTAGCATAATGAACAAAACCTAGAGAAAGTCAGCCAAAAACAGCGAAAAGCAGCCAAAGATATCCAAAACATGGTCAAATCTGCCGTGTCTTGGTATTATAGCGACTACAAGATATGTTGATATAAAACATAACGTCATAGCCAGTTATCACAAAGACCGTGATAGCGATACGCTAGGCAATTACCCTATTAATAATACTTTTAAACCTTTTACTCACCTTTAGTGTTACAGGCAACTACTATGATTGATCCGAAACTCTTACGCGGCGATTTAAGCGACCTACAGCAGCAACTAGCCACCCGTGGTTATGAGCTTGATATGGAGTTCTGGCAGACGATTGAAAACGAGCGTAAGTCTCTACAAATCAAAACCGAAGAGTTGCAATCGCGCCGTAATGCTGGTGCTAAGCAAGTAGGTGCCCTAAAAAAATCAGGTGAAGATGCCAGTGAGCTATTGGCTGAGATGCAGAGCGTTAGCGGTGAGATTAAAGCTGCGGAAGACGAGCTACGTACGCTACAAGAGCGCATCACTCAAGCGGCTTTGCAAATTCCGAATATTCCGGCGGCGGATGTAACAGTCGGTACGTCAGAAGACGATAACGTAGAAGTGCGTAAATGGGGCACGCCGCGTACGTTTGACTTTGAAATTCAAGATCATACTCATATCGGTGAGACACTTGGTATGCTGGACTTTGAAGCAGCGACTAAGTTGACTGGTAGCCGTTTTAACGTGCTTAAAGGACAATTGGCGCAATTGCATCGTGCACTAATTCAATTTATGTTGAACACGCACACGATGAAGTACGGCTATCTTGAGACTTATGTGCCTTATATCGTTAATAGCGATAGCTTAAAAGGTACGGGTCAGCTGCCTAAGTTTGAAGATGATTTGTTTAAGCTAAGCAATCACACCAATAACGATGAGATGGATTTTTACCTTATTCCAACCGCTGAAGTGCCAATGACCAATTTGGTACGCGGCGAGCGTTTGGATATTAAAGAGCTTCCATTAAAATTCACGGCGCATACACCATGTTTCCGTAGTGAAGCTGGTTCGCACGGGCGTGATACTCGCGGCTTGATTCGTCAGCATCAGTTTGAAAAAGTTGAAATGGTCAATGTTGGCACTAGCGATCAGTCCGATGACTTGCTAGAGGCGATGACAGGGCAGGCTGAATATATCTTGCAGCAGCTTGAGTTGCCATACCGCACGGTACAGCTATGTACTGGCGACATGGGTTTTGCCGCACAAAAAACCTATGACATCGAAGTATGGCTACCGAGCCAAGATACCTACCGCGAAATTTCTAGCTGCTCTAACTGTGGTGATTTCCAAGCGCGCCGCATGGGTACACGTGTCAAAGATGGCAAGCAAACCAGCTTAGCTCATACCTTAAACGGTTCAGGTTTGGCGGTTGGTCGTACGCTACTCGCCGTTATGGAAAATCATCAAAACGCCGATGGTAGCATCACGATTCCAGAAGTGCTGCGTCCGTTTATGGGTGGTGCTGAGACTATTTTAGTTTAACAAATTGACTATCAGTAATGAGCTGCTTGACACTTATGTCACTCGCAGCTTGTTACTGATAACTTAAATTAAAACCTATAACTACTTATCGTTTAACAAAACTGATGTGAGTCATTGCTAAATATAAACGGTCTTGTTACCGCATTTTTGGCTAGGCTCATAGCAAATATGTTAATATTGCATCTTTATTTTATAGCCTATCCATTGAAGACGCCTGCCGCGTTTTTGATGGATTATCCTCTGAGTAAACTCTCCTCTTATCTTTATACGACTCATTCGAATATTAGGACACTCTATGCCAGCTCCAATTAGCGAACGTAAACTAGCCAATGCCATCCGTGTACTGTCGTTTGACGCGGTTCAAAAAGCCAACTCTGGACATCCGGGTGCGCCAATGGGTATGGCTGATATTGCCGAAGTTTTGTGGCGCAAATTTTTGAAGCACAATCCAGCAGATCCTAATTGGCACAACCGTGATCGCTTTGTACTGTCAAACGGTCATGGCTCGATGCTTATTTATTCATTGCTACATTTATCAGGTTACGATGTGAGCGTTGATGACCTTAAAGGTTTCCGTCAGCTGCATTCAAAAACCCCAGGGCATCCTGAACTTGGTTACACACCTGGTGTAGAAACGACGACTGGTCCACTAGGACAAGGTATTGCTAATGCCGTTGGTTTTGCAATTGCAGAAAAAACCCTAGCCGCACAGTTCAACCGCGACGGTCATAACGTCGTCGATCATCATACTTATGCGTTCTTGGGCGATGGCTGCTTGATGGAAGGTATCAGTCATGAAGTTTGCTCATTGGCTGGCACACTAGCTCTTGGCAAATTGGTATTCTTCTACGATGATAATGGTATCTCAATCGACGGTAATGTCGAAGGCTGGTTCACTGATGATACTGAAGCGCGTTTTGAGTCTTACGGCTGGCAAGTTATCAAAGTCGATGGTCATGATACTGATGCAATCACGCAAGCAACTGAGCAAGCGATTGCAGAGACTACTAAGCCAAGTCTAATTATTTGTAAAACCACGATCGGTGCTGGTAGCCCGAACAAACAAGGTCTAGCCGCCAGTCATGGTGCACCACTTGGTGATGATGAAATTGCCTTGACTCGTGATGCGCTGTCTTGGAAACATGCCCCATTTGAATTAGATGACGAAATCTATGAAGCGTGGGATGCTAAAGCAAAAGGTGATGTCCAGCAAAAGAACTGGGATGCAGACTTTGAAGCGTATAAGAAAGCCTATCCAGAGCTTGCAGCAGAACTATCACGCCGTCTAAATGGCGAGTTGCCTGCTGACTTTGCTAGCCAAGCACAGGCCTATATTCAGCAAACGCAAGAAGCGGGCGGCGATGTTGCTAGTCGTAAAGCCAGTCAAAATGCTATCAACAGCTTGCAGCCACTATTGCCAGAACTATTGGGCGGTTCAGCCGACCTAGCTGGCTCAAACCTCACGCTATTTAAAGGCGCTAAAGGCATCGAGAAAGACGCTGACGGCAACTATATCTATTATGGCGTACGTGAGTTTGGTATGACCGCGATTGCCAATGGTATCGCATTGCACGGCGGCTTTATCCCTTATGTTGCGACCTTTCTGATGTTTATGGAATACGCACGTAACGCAGTACGTATGGGCGCACTCATGAAGCAGCGCGTCATCCATGTCTATACGCATGACTCTATCGGTCTGGGTGAAGATGGCCCAACGCATCAGCCAGTTGAGCAATTGACTAGCCTACGTACTACGCCAAACCTACGTACATGGCGTCCGTGTGATGCGACTGAATCTGCAAGCGCTTGGGTAGAAGCGATCAAATCAGAAAACAACCCATCAGCATTGATCTTTAGCCGTCAGAGCTTGCCACATCAAGCACGTGATAGCGAGCAAGTAGCGAATATCACTAAAGGTGGTTATGTACTGGCAAAAGAGCAAGGCGAGCTACAAGCGATCATCATCGCTACTGGTTCAGAAGTTGGCCTAGCGATGGAAGCGTATGAAGCGTTAAGTGCAAATGGTGTTGGCGTTCGTGTGGTCTCTATGCCATGTGCTGAGATTTTCGTTGAGCAAGATGCTAGCTATCGTGAAGCGGTATTGCCTGCCAATATTCGTGCTCGCGTCGCAGTAGAAGCCGCGCATGTAGATTACTGGTATAAGTTCGTTGGTCTAGATGGCAAAGTCATCGGTATGACCACTTATGGCGAATCTGCTCCTGCTAGCGACTTGTATAAAGAGTTTGGTATCACGACTGATGCTGTGATTGAAGCGGTAAATAGTTTGGTGTAATAAACCTAACTTAGTTAGTATTTAAAAAAAGAGCTACTAGAGAAATCTAGTGGCTTTTTTTATGGCTTAATCTTTGGCTTTTCTTTTGGTCTGCTTTCATCAATATGGCTATCGATGAAATAACTGCTGCAATCAGTACTAAATTCTGTACCTCAACATAATGATTTAGTGGTAAATTAGAATAGATTGATTGCTCACAAAGCTATATTTTACTTCTTGTGCAGCTCTCATATAAAAATAAATTATACGACTATAGAACTGGAAAAATTAGATGGATAGTATCGAACTGGCAAATGCTATTACATGGCTAAAACAGATTGAACTAAGTGAAGGCTTGATAGCAGCCTGCATAATCGGAATATTTGGACTGTGCGGTATTCTCATTACTCAGAGAGCTGAACGCAAAAAGGAGTATGAAGCCTTTTTGAGAATAAAGTTTGAGGAAGTGGTTTTTAGACTGGTTGATTTTGCAGCCATTATTCAGGAAGTTCAATCCAAAAGTTTTTCAAGCAATTGCGATGAAACTTTGGACGTTGATGAATTTTATAGAGAAGGTGGCAAGATAGAAATATTAATAGCTTTATATTTTCCAGAGCTTGAGAAAAAATATGAGTTGTTTTTAAATGCAGGGGGAAACCTGATAAATGCACAGCATGAACATGAAGTTAATCCTAGCGATAGTACTTTAGATGTACTTAAACAGCTTGATGAAGAGTATGATCGGGTTTATAAAAGCTTTTATAAACATATCAAATCATGTTCTTCTGCTTATGCCAAGCCTTTAAAGCATCGTAAGAGAGTGCTGATTAATTAAATGTAAAGAGTTTTGTTATTACGCCTAGTACATTCTATAACCATTCTAAAGATCGCTACCATGTCCCTAAAATCCTCCTTCAAAGGTTTCCTAGGTGAGACCGTCATCAACGTCGCCATGTGGCTCAAGCTTGAAAAAGACGTCTATCACCGATTAAACAGTATTACCTTACCACGAGCCAATGGTGGCAGTACTCAAATAGATCATATTATCGTCTCTGTATACGGCATCTTTGTGATCGAAACCAAAAATTATAAAGGCTGGATATATGGTAGCGAGAACCAAAAGCAGTGGACGCAATCATTCCCAAATGGAAGTAAATTCAAATTCCAAAACCCACTGCGCCAAAATTATCTGCATATCAAGACGCTCGCAAATTTATTAGGCTTGGAGCTGAGCTACTTTCATTCGATGATTGCTTTCATCGGTGAGTGCGAACTGAAAACCCGTGATGAGTTACCCGAGCACGTATTGACGAGTGGTATGGTCTCGTATGTGAAGAAAAAGCAAGATAAGATACTCACTGAAGATGAGGTTGTATCTATCGTTGAGCAGATTAATAGCAATAGATTTAGTAAGTCTTGGCATACCAATAGAGAGCATAAAGCCTATCTAAAAGACAAGCATAGCAATCCAAGCCAGAATACAAACAAACAGCCTAGCGGTAACGCTAATGATAAACCAGTTGCTGCTGCTAAAGTGGCTAATAAGCCTACACCAGAGCTGATAATAAAAGAAACCGCTAAACGAGCTATTCTAAAAAGTAGGGAAGTGCATCGATGGTCTGGACAGACTGAAGTTGAATCTAGCGAGTTACCAATTGATAGTATGGACACTCAGCAGGCAGTCCCTCAGCATACCATTACATCGCACGATATTGCTGATAAGGTTTTTCTTACGCCGTTTGAGGTTGTAGAGCCTGAATTAGCAGCGAGTTCCTCTGCGACAGTTGAGGTGATAGACCATACAGCTGATTTAATTCAAACACCAACCTGCCCGAGATGTAACGGTGAGATGATAAAGCGTGTGGCAAAAAAAGGCCTGAATCAAGGGCAGACCTTTTTTGGTTGTAGCCAATTTCCCAAATGTCGCGGTGTGGTGAATATTGATTAATCGTTAATCATCTTAACCTTAATCATTTTAACCTTAGTCACCTTAACCATATATTTCTTCTAAACGTAAACAAGCAACCAATCGACCGTCCCATTCTCGCAGTTGCGGCTCTATTTCGCTGCATTGCTGCTTGGCATATGGGCAGCGTTTGTGTAGGGCACAGCCACTTGGTGGGTTGAGCGGACTTGGTAGCTCACCTTGTAGCGTCAAATCATTTTTATGGCCATTTACCGTTGGTGCAGCAGCCAATAGGGCGATGGTATATGGATGTTTTGGCGCATTATAAATCGCTTCTTTCGGCCCGTGCTCGACAGCCTGACCTAAATACATGACCATCACATCATCAGCGACGTGGCGTACGACCGACAAGTTATGCGAGATAAAAACGTAAGCGGTACGATATTCATCCTGCAAATCCATAAATAGATTTAGTACTTGCGCCTGAATGGATACATCGAGTGCGGAAGTCGGCTCATCAGCGACGACGATTTTAGGATTGAGCATCATCGCACGGGCGAGGGCAATCCGTTGGCGCTGACCACCCGAAAACATATGCGGATAACGACCAGCATGTTCGGGACGTAGACCAACATTTCTCATCATTTCGTTGATTTTGTCACGCTTTTCTTCTTTGGACAGTTTGGTATGGATATCCAATGGTTCAGTCAACTGATAGCCAATAGTATGGCGCGGATTTAAGCTGCCATAAGGGTTTTGGAAGACCATTTGAATTTCGGTACGCAGCTCTTTGAGCGCTTTTCTACTATAGCCAGTGGTGCCTTCATCATTGATAAATAGTTCACCATGTGTAGGCGCTTCAATCAGCGTCAGCTGGCGGGCAAGGGTTGATTTACCGCAGCCTGACTCACCAACGACTGCCAATGTCTTGCCAGCTTCAAGCTCGAACGAGATACCATTGAGGGCTTTCACGTACGCTTTTGCTTTGCCCAGACCTTGTGATACTGGGTAGTGCTTGTGTAGGTTGTCTGCTTTTAAGACCACTTTGTTACTCATACTTGGGACTCCAAAGTAGCAGCGTGAGAGGGGCGAGAAGTAATATTAGAATCAATACAACGCACCTTGCCAGTAGGCGTATCTAAAATAGGTGGTGGTACTTCACAAGTGGGCTCCTTGTATGTACAACGAGGAGACAGTAAGCAACCACTTGGACGATCGTATTGACTTGGAACGACCCCTGGTAAACTGTTCAATCTATCTTGACCGATAGCCAACTCAGGGATAGCTTGCAGTAATGCTTCAGTATAAGGGTGAGCAGGATGTTGAAAAATCTCTGGCACAGTACTGGTTTCAACCACTTGTCCGGCATACATGACCGCGACATCACGTGAGTTCTGTGCGACCAGTCCCAAGTCATGAGTGATCAATACCATCGCCATTTGCTTTTCGCGTTGCAATCGGCTCAGCAAGTCCATGATTTGCGCTTGGACGGTGACATCCAGAGCCGTAGTCGGTTCATCGGCGATCAGTAGTTTTGGCTCACAAGCAATCGCCATCGCAATCATAACCCGTTGGCTCATACCACCTGATAGCTGATGCGGATAGACCTTGAGACGATTCTTGGCATCGGGCATTTCGACCAATTCTAGCAGCTCTAGGATGCGCGTCTGTACGGCTGCGCCTCGCAAACCAAGATGTTTGCGTAGCACTTCGCCCAACTGCATCTCAACGGTGAAACTTGGATTTAGGCAAGACATGGCATTTTGAAAAATCATAGAGATGTCTTTGCCAATGATGCCGCGCTTCTCTTTGGCTGGCATGCTAAGCATGTCTTTGTTATCAAAGACCACTCGCTGTGCGCGGACTGTCGCAGAGGGTGGCAACAGTCCCATTAGCGCCATCATAGTGACGGACTTGCCTGAGCCAGATTCACCCACGACAGCGATGACTTCACCTTGTGTAATCTTTAACGACACATCATCGACTGCGCGAAATGCACGTATCCCTTGACCGAAAGTAACCGATAGGTTCTCGATATCTAATAACAAGGGTGATTCTTTTTTTGATGCGCCATTCATAGAGGTATGGTTGATAGGCGTTTTAATTAATGGATCAGTCATGTTAGGTCACCTGCTTTAATTTGGGATCTAGTGCATCGCGTAAGCCATCACCAGTCAAGTTAATCGACAGGGCAGCCAAGAAAATAGCGACACCCGGCCAAATAGCGAGCCAAACATTACTTTGAATGTATTGACGTGCCGTACCTAACATGGCGCCCCATTCGGCATCTGGTGGCTGTACGCCAAAGCCTAAGAAACCAATCGCGCCTGCTTCCAAAATAGCAGAAGAAAAAATCATCGTCGCCTGTACAATAAGCGGTGCCATGCAGTTGGGTAAAATGGTGATAAACAATAAGCGCAGCACGCCAGCGCCCATTACCTGCGAGGCAATAAAATACTCACGTTGTAGCTCTACCATCGCAGTGGCACGAGTCAGCCGAATAAAAGGTGGTGTACAGACCAGTGCGATCGTAATAATCGTATTGGTCATAGAAGGCCCTAAGATAGCGGCAATGATGATGGCCAATAGTAAGCTCGGGTAAGACATCAAAATGTCATTGACTAGCATGACGGCCTTGCCCCAGACCTTTGGCCAAAACGCAGCACTTAGCCCAAGTGAAATACCAACCAACATCGCAAGAGTCGTGGCGCTCAGACCAATAAACAGTGAATAACGCGCACCATACATCACCCGAGATAGCGTATCTCGACCCGCATCATCAGTGCCGAGCCAAAACATCGTATTGCCGCCATCCAGAAAGGCAGGTGGCAATTGTTCTTGACCGGTGAATAATTCATAAGGATCATGAGGCGCAATAGTAGGGGCGAGTATGGCAACTAGGACCATCAATGCCAGTACAATAAAACCAATCACGGCACCTTTGTTTCGGCAGAACGTCGATAAAAATAGTTGCCAAGATGACGGCGGTGTGGCTGCCATCAGATTGACATCAGAGGGGAGAACAGAAGGCTTCATGAGCATTTCCTATAGTGGCTAGCGCATTGGATTCGTTTGGGCTTCCTTTCCTGACAATCATTAGAAATTTGCCAAAACCTTTGTAACCATGTAAGCGCTAATCATCACTATTTATAATGTGAGTATTTATCAATGTTGAATTAAGAAGTATGGCGAATACGTGGATTGATCAGACCATACAAAATATCAATAAATAAACTAACCAAAATCAAAGCGGTGGCGACCAATAAGATACCATTTTGTACAATAGGGTAGTCACGAGTGAAAAACCCATCGAGTAGCCAATTACCAACGCCTGGCCAACTAAAGATAGTCTCGGTAATAATGGCGCCTGCGAGCAATGTCGCCATCTGTAGGCCAACGACGGTAACCACCGTAATCAAGGCATTACGCATTACGTGGACTAGTATCACTCGGCGTGGAGATAAGCCTTTGGCCCGTGCTGTACGCACATAATCCTCATCTAACACCTCTAGCATCGCAGAGCGTGTCATTCGCGCAATCATTGCTAACGGAATGGTCGACAAGGCAATAGAGGGCAATATAAAGTGTTTGACCACGTTCCAAAACGCGTCAGGCTCTCCTGAGCTTAGTGAGCCGAGTAACCATGACCCATACAGTGGTTGCACATCTAAAAACTGTGCGACAGATATCACCCCAGCGACGGGCAGGAGACCTAAATAATGAGCGAAGATACCAGTCAGGATGGGGCCTAATAAATAGATGGGCATAGAGTAGCCTGCCAACGCGCCTGACATTAGGGTGTAATCAATCCATGTACCACGGCGCAGGGCAGCAAAGATGCCTAAGCTGACACCAATGACACTAGCGATAACAATAGCGCATAACGCCAATTCTAGAGTAGGAACAAAGTGGGCAAAAAAGTCTTGCAATACGGGCGTACGAGTACGAAAGGACTGACCAAAATCACCCGTTAGGATGCCAGTCAAATAATCCCAATACTGGGCAACGAGTGGTTTGTCTAATCCTAGCCTTTCTAGGGCACGGGCATGTAGCTCGGGATCGACCATACGCTCGCCCATCATAATCTCGACCGCATCTCCAGGGACGAGACGAATTAGAGTAAAGGTCGATAGCGTTAGGCCAAGATAGACGGGTATTAAAATGGCAATACGACGCAGAATATAAAGTAGCATGGGCTGCTCAATAGTTGTGGTTCAATGATTAGAGTATTAGCGATGATGAAGAGATCCGTGACAAAGCGCTTAGTTCATATTGTTCATATCATTCATATCAATTCGGCTGGAGCAGAGTATCTGACCCAGCCGCACTTATATGAATGAATAAAATGAATAAATTGCTTATGTTGTAATGGATTAATCAGTCAAGGTTATTCAACTTTTACACCATCGAAGCGTATTGAGCCGAGTGGGCTGATTTTATAATCGACCACGTTCGGTGCGGTGAATACGGTTACTACCGAATGCGCCATCGTCGTCCAAGGAAGCTGCTCTTTGAATATCTGCTGAGCTTGCTCATATTCACTGACACGCTCATCTTGATTGTTAATCTGACGGGCATTGGTCACCAAATTATCGAAGTCTTTGTTACACCAGCGCGAGTAGTTGTTACCACCGACCGCGTCACAAGACAATAACGAACCAAGCCAGTTGTCTGGATCACCATTATCGCCAGTCCAACCTGCTAGAATGACATCAGGCTCGCCTTTAGCAGCGCGTTTTAGGTACTCGCCCCACTCATAAGTCACAAGCTTGGTATCGACGCCAATCTTCGCCCAATCTGCTTGTAGCATTTCAGCCATTAGCTTGGCATTTGGGTTGTACGGACGCTGAACTGGCATATACCATAGATTGATAGAAAGGTTATCCGCGCCAGCTTCTTTGATCAGCGCTTTTGCTTTCTCAACATCGTAAGGCGCATCTTTAAGTGACTCATCATAGCCCCACTGCGTTGGCGGCATTGGGTTGGTTGCTTTGAGGCCTTCGCTTTGATAAACCGCATTGATAATAGCGTCTTTGTTGATCGCCATATCTAATGCTTGACGCACTTTAAGATCGCTTAATTGAGGTTTTTCTACGTTGTAACCGACATAGCCAACGTTGAAGCCAGGCTGATCCAGAACGGTGGCTTTACCTGATTTTTTAACAGATTCGATTTCGGCAGGTTTTGGATAAGCGGACACGTGACATTCGCCAGCTTGCACTTTTTGAGCACGAACAGCTGAGTCTTTAGTGATGACAAACACTAAGTTGTCGATATAGATGTCGTCTTTATTCCAATAGTCTGGATTTTTGGTATAACGAATTTGCGCGTCTTTCTGGTATGAGGTAAAGACAAAAGGTCCAGTACCGACGGGCTTAGTATTGATATCAGCAGCATTGCCAGAGGCTAGTAATTGATCTGCGTACTCAGCAGAACCAATATAAGCAAAAGGCATCGCTAGGTTCTGTAGGAACGGCGCATTGGTTTCGCTAAGGGTGATTTTTACCGTATAGTCGTCGACCTTTTCGATATTAGAGATAATATCAGGTAGTCCCATGCCGACTGAATATGGGAATTCAGCAGGATAAGCTTTGTTAAATTCAAAGTCGGGGTCAGTGATACGTTCTAGCGTAAAGACAATGTCATCCGCGTTGAAATCGCGTGTCGGAGTAAAGTAGTCGGTTGTACCGAACTTAACCCCTTTACGTAGATTAAAGGTATAAGTCTTGCCGTCTTCGCTAATATCCCAGCTTTCAGCAAGTCCTGGTTGAATCTCAGTCTCCGCTCTTTTGAATTCTACCAAGCCATTGTAAATAGGGAAGGCACTCGCATCAAAATCCGTACCTGAAGTATATTGCGCTGGATCAAATCCGGCAGGGCTACCTTCTGAGCAATAGAGCAATGTTTTGGCGGCTTTGGCATCTGAACTAGCAGCAGAGTCATCCGTAGTTTTGTTGTCTCCACTACAGGCGCTGATACCTAAGACAAACGTCGCCAACATCGTAAGTTTGAAGAGTGATTTTTGCATTATTACATCCTATGTAATGGTAGGTAGGTACTCATGTATCCATATGTTCGTACTCGATCATGAATACGGTGAGAAAGCGTTTAGTGACCTCTAAAGTATCTATCTATGCAGTATTTTATATATACAAAATAAAACATATTAAAGGTTGTTATAACTTTAAATTATATGGATAGAAACTAAAAATATAAACAAGTCGTTCGAATATACTCTCTTAATCTGTGGTAATGCAAGTGATAAATAGACTAATTTTGATAAAAAATGCACGGTTTTACCGTATTTAGCATCAAGAAGATATTAAATACTAAATTCTATGGCTTTATGTTTATTCGCTCTAAGTAGCAAAGAGACACACTTTTAAATTTCTAACTAGTTACAATTTTACTAAGTGTAAACAATTAGAAATAATAAAGTTATGTCTCTTTAAAGCAATTAGCTATAAGCAGTTTGCCCAATACAGCATCAAATAGGGCCATGATTTGCCTTAATGAGATCGGCTATTTTTTCGGCAATCATAATAGTTGGCGCATTGGTATTGGCGCTAATAAGCGTTGGCATCACTGATGCATCGATGACTCGTAATCCACTCACACCTCGTACCTTTAATTCCAAATCAACTACAGAGCTGTCATCTGAGCCCATGCGGCAAGTACCTACCGGATGATAGATGGTATCTGACTTATTTCGGATATAGCCGAGCATGCCGTCTTTTTCGAGGTAAGGGGCGGGGTAGTCTTCAGTGATGTACTTAGCAAGTGCAGACTCTTGCATGATGGCGCGAGTACGCTCGGCACCGGCTACCATATACTCTACGTCTTTTGGATGCGACAGATAGTTTGGATCGATCAAGACAGCATCGGATGGGTCGGCTGAGCCCAATCTGACAGTACCTCGACTTTCAGGTCGTAAGTAGCAACTGTGACAGGAGACAGCGAAGCCGCGTCTGAGATCGCGACCGTGCTCGATCACGCGTGAGATGACAAAGTGCAGCTGTGTATTTGGCCACTCTTTTGGGTCATCACCGACGCTAAAGAACGCACCTGCTTCTGCATAGTTGGTAGACAGTAACCCTGTACCGTCTTTTCTCCACTGCCGAATGCTTTTGGTCAATGTCGAAATCGATGCCATGCCAATACCGATGACATCAGTCGTATTGACCTCGTAATCAAAGACGACGTCTAAATGATCCTGCAAATTACCACCGACTTCAGGTGCATCTACCACCACATCGATACCATGAGACTGCAAATGCTCTGCAGGACCAATACCTGAGAGCATTAGGACTTTGGGTGAACCAAATGCGCCACCTGATAGAAGGACTTCATGACGCGCCGTGACAGTATGTTCGACACCGTCTTTTTCGTAGACGACACCTGTCGCTTGATTGTCTTTGATAATGACGCGGTTAGCCTGCGCATGAGTGATAACAGTTAGGTTGGTACGGTTTTGTACAGGATGTAGATAGGCGGCCGCGGCAGAGCAGCGTTGGCCTTGTTTTTCACCATGGAAATGAGTGACTTGATACAACCCTGTACCGTCTTGCCTTTCGCTATTAAAGTCGGTGTTATGATCTAGGCCATTGGCAATCGCAGCTTCTACGAATGCCTTAGAGATGTCTCGTGGACTGAGTAGGTCGCTAACATGCAGCGGCCCGCTATCGCCATGTAGGTCATCGCTACCACGAACGTTGTTTTCAGCTTTGATAAAGTAAGGCAATACATCGTCAAATCCCCAGCCAGTACAACCTTGCTCTACCCAGCGCTCATAATCTAGCTTACTACCGCGCGTATAGATCATGGCATTGATAGCTGATGAGCCGCCCAAACATTGTCCACGCGGCTGAAAACCTTTACGGTTATTAAGGTGCTCTTGCGGAGTGGTGTGAAAGCACCAATTGTTCAATTTCAGCGGTTTACCAGGAACCATCAGAATCAGTCCAGCAGGCACGCGTACTGCTAGATCTTTGCCATCACCGCCGTACTCTAATAAACAGACACTGATATCTGGGTTTTCAGTGAGACGGCTGGCGAGCACGCAACCTGCTGATCCACCACCGACGATGACATAGTCAAATGTTGTGTCAAATTCCATTTCATATTCCTTATAGCATCCATGCTAATTAAAATAGGGTACGCTTTACAGTAACTATTATTTTGCTGAAATAATAAAATAAAAATGACTCTGCGGTATCTGTTTGCGCCAATATCATAGGACAAGCTAAGACTGTTATATTCGGTACATTATTTAAGATTAATGCTACCTAGTTTTGCACCAAACGACCTTATATCGCACAGATTTCTGAGCGTACGATAAAGCGTTTGCCTTCAGGGATTTCTAATGAAAAGCTCGCACCGCGCCCATTGACGACATCAATGGTGAGATCGGTATGCTGCCATAAATTGTACTGTGCCTTGCCCATATAAAATGGGCAGCCAGCAAGTTCACCAACCAGCACATCCTGACCACCTACTTTGAACTCTCCTAATGGATAGCACATGGGCGAGCTACCATCGCAGCAGCCACCTGATTGGTGAAACATCAGCTCACCGTGCTTGGATTTCAATAGCTCAATTAACGCTTTACAAGATTCTGTTGCTGCAATTTTCATACTCAACTCCTATGTTATCAGTGTCGAAAAACCATATCGTTATGAAAAGCTATTATTCAAAACATGGCTTTTTACGACTTCTTAAAGTGAAAATGCAACCTATCTTGCGACAGATTGCATTTGTTTTCTAAGTACTGTCATGCGTTCACAGATTAGATTAGAAGAAACCCATTTTTTTAGGACTGTACGAGACCAGCATGTTTTTGGTTTGTTGATAATGATCGAGCATCATCAGATGGTTTTCGCGGCCGATACCTGATTGCTTATAGCCACCGAATGCCGCGTGTGATGGATATAGATGATAGCAGTTGGTCCATACGCGGCCCGCTTGAATACCACGTCCGAAACGATAGGCCTTATGTACGCTACGTGTCCAAACGCCAGCGCCTAGACCATATAGGGTGTCGTTGGCAATTTGCATAGCTTCTTCGTCGTCTTTAAAGGTAGTGACAGCGAGCACAGGTCCAAAAATTTCTTCTTGGAACACGCGCATGTCGTTGGTACCTTCAAAGATAGTTGGCTTAACATAATAGCCGTCTGCTAGGTCGCCATCGTGTTTGGCTTGATCGCCACCGACTAGGACTTTTGCGCCTTCTTTTTTACCGATATCAAGATAAGATAGAATCTTTTCTAACTGATCTGAGCTGGCTTGCGCACCAATCATAGTCTCAGTATCTAGAGGATTGCCCATTTTGATGGCTTCGACACGAGCGATACAGCGTTTGATAAATTCGTCATAGATGCTTTCGTGTACGAGCGCACGTGATGGGCACGTACAAACCTCACCTTGGTTTAGGGCAAACATGACTAAGCCTTCAACCGCTTTGTCCAAGAAGTCATCGTCTTCGTCCATGACATCAGCAAAGAAGATATTTGGGCTTTTGCCGCCAAGCTCTAGCGTCACTGGAATGATGTTTTCGCTGGCGTACTGCATGATGAGGCGACCCGTTGTGGTCTCACCAGTGAAGGCAACTTTGTTGATACGTGGGTTTGAGGCAAGTGGTTTACCAGCTTCGACACCAAAGCCATTGACGATGTTTAACACGCCTTTAGGTAAGATATCAGCGATACCGATCGCTTCTAACATATATAGTATAGAGGCAGGCGTTTGCTCAGCAGGCTTCATGACGATACAGTTACCAGCGGCTAGAGCCGGGGCGATTTTCCATACTGCCATTAGAATAGGGAAGTTCCATGGGATAATCTGCCCGACAACGCCTAGCGGCTCATGGAAATGATAAGCAACGGTGTCTTCATCAATTTGACTGATACCGCCTTCTTGGGCGCGGATGGCACTGGCGAAATAACGGAATTGATCGATGGCTAGTGGAATATCTGCCATCAAGGTCTCGCGTACAGGCTTGCCGTTTTCGTAGCATTCAGCAATAGCGATCGCTTCTATATTGGCTTCCATGCTATCTGCGATTTTTAATAATAAATTGGCACGTTCAGCGACGCTGGTTTTGCCCCAAGCGTCTTTGGCAGCATGCGCGGCATCTAGGGCTTTTTCGATATCTGCTTCTTTTGAACGGGCGACTTGGCAAATGGTTTTACCATCGATAGGACTTGGGTTGTCAAAGTACTCTCCATCGACAGGAGGGGTCCACTCACCATTAATAAAGTTATCGTATTTTTCGCGGAATTGGACGGGACTGTTTTCAGTATTGGGATAAGCGTATAACATTAACCACTCCTTGTTGTGTATTATGGTTATTTAAAATATGGTTACTTAGGTGTGACCATTTAAAAATACATTCTTGGTCTTCCTAACCAAGTTATCATCCTATCGTACTGAGCTTTTTAGCAGAACGATAATGACTTTTTATAATGATATATTTTGTATCGCATAACTTTAAGTTATGTGATATGAGTCGGTTAAAATGGTTCGCAAACGGTATGCAGCTGTTATAATTGTGAGCATCTACTTTGGCTAGCTATGGTTATGGAGTTAATCATGGCGGCTTTCTTTTTGTACTATTTCTTCTTAATAATATTGGTTGGTTTGGATCTATGCGTCAATCTTCTGCTCTTGATATCCTAAAAACAGGTCAAAACGTCTTTTTGACTGGCTCAGCAGGTTCAGGTAAGACCTATACTCTCAATCAATACATCGATTATCTACGCGCCCGCCGTGTCCCTGTTGCGGTGACAGCCAGTACGGGTATTGCCGCCACGCATATGAATGGCACGACGATTCATAGTTGGTCAGGCATCGGTATCAAAGATGAGCTCACTGATCGAGATTTATCTACTTTGTCACGCAAGCAGTTTTTAGCAGACAGATTGAAAGATACTGCGGTATTGGTCATTGACGAGATATCAATGCTACATGCCAAGCAGCTTAACTTGGTCAGCCAAGTGCTCAAGCACATTCGCAAAAATGACAAAGCGTTTGGCGGTATTCAGGTCGTAGTCGCAGGAGACTTTTTCCAGTTACCGCCGATTGGCAGTAAAGGTGAGACGAATCGTGAAAAGTTTGCCTTTATGTCCGAAGCGTGGCTCGATGCCAAGTTCCATATTTGCTACTTGTCTGAGCAGCATCGTCAAGTCAGCGATGCAGCCAATGGCGGTCTGGATTTGGATGACATTCTTAACCAAATCCGCCGTCAGGAAGTAACCTTTGAGGCGATTGCTGCTTTAGAAGCGACGTATGACCAAAGTGTCGATATCAAGCGTACTCGGCTGTATACCCATAACCTCAACGTCAATAAAATCAATGACAAAGAACTGGCGTCTCTAGATGGCGAGATGATGCGTTTTGAGGCGACGGCGACAGGCGATAGTAAGCTGGTTGAGACGCTAAAAAAGACCGTGCGTACCCAAGACGAGCTGATTCTCAAAGTCGGCGCCAAGGTCATGTTTATCAAAAACAATGCTGAGCTTGGTGTCTCTAACGGAACGATGGGCGAGTTGATAGGGTTTGCTGCTGTCAAAATAGACGATAAAGACAGTAATGATGCGTTAATTGAAGACGATAGCAGTGATGACGCTGATGAGGATGCTGCTGGCGAAAAAACGACAAAAGGTAAAAAGCCCGCTGCTAAAAAAGACAAAGAAAAACCGAAGTCAAAGAAACCAACGACCCAGAAAATGCCTGTCGTGCGGCTTAATTCAGGACGAGAAGTCATCGCTGAGCCTGAAGAATGGATTATCGAAGACGAAACGGGTGATGTGCTGGCAAGTTACTTACAAGTGCCGCTCTGTCTGGCATGGGCGATTACCATCCATAAATCGCAGGGCATGACCCTCGATGCGGCTGAAATTGATTTGTCGCGTACCTTTGAGTTGGGACAAGGCTATGTAGCATTATCACGCCTCAAATCGCTATCAGGTCTACAGCTGCTGGGTATGAACGACATGAGCTTGCAACTTGATCCATTGGCTCGCGGCGCAGACAAGCGGTTTCTAGTACTGTCTGAAGAAGCGGATGCCAACTATGCGATGCTAGATGAAGAAAGCATGCAGCAAGCACATGAAAAATTCGTGCTGAAGTCAGGTGGGACATTGAGCAAGTCGGTAATCGATGCTTACGCCACCCTACAAAAGAAGCGCCGCGAACAACAGCAAGCGAAAATCGATAAAAAACAGAAGTTAGGCAATCAGGTCTCTGACAAATCAGACAGTACTCTACTTGCGACCAGAGTGTTGTTAGAAGAGAGTTTGACCATTGCGGAGATATCACAAGCGCGTCAGTTGTCACAGTCGACCATCATGCGTCACATTGCTGACCTAAAATCGCAAGACCCAAGCCTTGCCTGCGATCATTTGCGTCCAGATGATGAGGTAATGACAGCCGTTGGTAACGCCTATGTCGCTATTAAAGTCGCCAATAATCCAAATGACTTCAATGATGATGGTAGCATCAAACTCCGTCCGATATATGATCATCTTAAGCAGAGCATTGACTACAATACCATTCGCCTCGCATTGATTTTTATCACTCCATAGTTTTGCTGCTTATAATTTTATTGCCTATAACTTTGTCACCTTTATTTTTATAGGCTTTATTTTTGCTATTTCTTAGTATTTAGCAGTCATTAGCGGACCTAACGTGATAACGCTCAGTTTTTACACCCATTTATAGCGATACCCTTTATGTCCGATGTTATGCCTGATTTTTCGAGCGCTACTTATCAATTGACCTCTGACCCGATAGCGGCGACGTTCCGTACTACTGGTGAGCACACACAGCCACTGAGAGTCGCTATCAATGGCTTTGGTCGTATAGGGCGCAATGTACTTCGTGCTTTGCTAGAGCGCTTCGAAGTGTTGGGCCGTGCGATTCATGTAGTGGCAATTAATGATTTAGCGCCAGCGGATATCTTGTTGCATTTACTCAAGTTTGACAGCACCCATGGTCGCCTCAGTCGATTAGGGGTAAATGCTGAGATTGTAGAAAGTGAGTCAGGTGATATGAGCAAGACTGAGCTCTGTCTGACCAAAAACAATCTGACTTACTGCATCAATATGCTATCAGAGCCTGATCCTCAAAATTTACCTTGGCAGGCGCTGGGTGTCGATGTAGTACTAGAGTGTACTGGGCATTTTCGCTCGTATGAACAAGCGATGCTACATATTGATGCTGGCGCGCAGCAAGTAATTATCGGTGCCGCGCCATTTGACGATGTGGATGCCTGTATCGTGATGGGTGTGAATACCGATGCGCTCACGCTTGAGCTACCGATTATTTCTAGTGTTTCTTGCACCACGCAGGCATTGGTACCGTTGATTGATACGCTAGATAAGGCGTTCGGTGTGCAGTCCGCCATGATGACAGAGATTCATGCAGTCACTGCTGATCAGACAGTGCTCGATCAAGCACATCGAGATCCAAGACGGGCGCGCGCTTCTGGCTATAACATTATCCCAACGACATCCAGTAGTATCGCTGCGACAGAACGAGTGCTACCAGCCATGGTCGGCAAGATAAATGGACATTCGATACGGGTGCCCACTATCGACGTAGCTGCGATTGATGTCACCTTTGTATTTGATACGCCAGATGTCGATGTTGAGACAGTGCGAGAAGTACTCAAGTCTGCCAGTCAGGCGCATTTGCATGACATCATGGCTTATACCGATGAGCCACTGGTATCTAGTGACTTTATCCATCAGACTGAGTCGCTTATCATTGATGGGCAACAGCTTATGCAAGTAGGCGGTCAATATAAGGTTTTTGCATGGTACGATAATGAATGGGGCTATGCTAATAGGTTGCTCGATATGTGCTTACATCTGGCCTCAAGCAAGCGATAATGCATCAATTTACAAGTATTCGAAAATTAATTGGATTTTTTTAGTTTAGGGGCTTGCATTATAAAATGATATCTATATAATGATGCACCAATGGAGACGTGGCAGAGCGGTTGAATGCACCGGTCTTGAAAACCGACAAGGGTTAATAGCCCTTCGAGAGTTCGAATCTCTCCGTCTCCGCCAAATTCAAAAAAGCCCCAATCAGCAATGATTGGGGCTTTTTTTTATGGTATTGATAAAAGTATTAATTAGTACCTTCTATAAGATCCTCAATAGTAGGTTATACAGCTACTTCACCAGTGAGTTTTCAAATTCGATTGTCTGATCATCTATTAAGGTAAGCGTGCCTTTATTAATCTCAATAGTGATGCCACTAGCATTTTTGATAGCGCGCATGACATTGATATCCTCAATACTGCTTTCAATAATGATCTTGCCAGACTGCTCTGGTGCGATAGGTGGATCAAACGTTGTCAAAGGCACATTAAAGTTTTTGCCCTTTGTCAGATTGGCATCCTTCATGGTTAGCGTCCCTTTAAAACTTTTTATCGCGCTTTTGCCATGATTGGATAGCATAAACTGCATTTTGACTTGATTTAAGCTATCGCTATCACTGGTTTTTACAGGTAGTAGGGCGACAGGATACATCTGTGCGGTAGCATTAGTCGCCTGACCTTTGACAATTGGGCTTTTCTTACCCGTTGGGTTGTTTGGATGCAGACGTTCATATTCACGCTGTTGTATTAGCGCTTGCTTGATAGTGGTGCGCGGCATGGCTCCTGATTCATAAGCGTCGCTCAATTTCATACGCAGCATATATCGGCTGAGTACTTGTTGATCGGCCTCAGACAACTGCTCAAAAGTTTGCCCTAACTTTTTTTGCCATTGGTCAGAATCTGTCGGTATGGTTGTCTTACTTGGATCAGTCTGCGGCGATGAGCAGCCAGTCGCAATCACTAGCATTGCTACCATCATGGTTGAAAACAAAGTTTTGTTGAAACGCTGATGTAAGTCCGTCATCGTACCCCTCCTTACAGATCTTTATTATGTTGAAACCTTATAAATAGTCGCGACTATATGCTTAATATACCTTGTTTAAACATCTGTTGTGTTTAATTATGGCTAACTAAAATCGCAAATATCGCAGAGTACTTAAAAACATATGTACTATGAATCAGGTGCAAGAAGGACATAACAAGAAGAGAGTTAGAGAAGAATCAGTAATGCTTTAACTTTTATAGCAGCCACAAAAAAGACCAAGCTCGCGTTAGCAAACTTGGTCTTTTTTATTTTAATACTATTTAGCAGCGATACTATTAATTGTTTAATCGTTGTCTTGTAACTCAGATAGCGGATGAGTGATGTTGTTATTATGCGTCACTACAATCGCTTCATCGATAATATGTTGGCTGACACCGCGCTTACGTAGCGTTTCGATGAATACTTCATCATGGGCAAGCGTATAATCCTGATGGTCACGATCCAAGCCCTGACGAATATAAAGACGAATAAGCCCTTGAATGCGCTTAAAGCCCAAGTCTGATGACGTCGTTTCTAATAGACCAATCATTTCTTCAGACAAACGAATACTAATCGGGCGCATGATTTTTTGCGGATGATCAGAAAACTTATTTTTTATACGTACAGGTATCATAATAAACCATTACTTTTAGTGAGTAAGAGCGAAGCACTCAAACAAAAACGAACCCAATCAAAACTAATCTTACCATACAACAAAAATGTCTAAAAGAACACCACAGCCGTGCTAATATTATTAGAAGTAAATATAAAAGACGCAGCAATAAAAAAACCTCCATCAAATTATGATGAAGGTTTTTAGTATATGGCTCTCCAACCTGGGCTCGAACCAGGGACACACGGATTAACAGTCCGTTGCTCTACCAACTGAGCTATTGGAGAATAGCTGGTCATAACAGCAAGTTATTGACGCTTTATATTAAAGCAGTTAATTAGCTTGTTTGCGTTATGTGGGGCACATTTTAGCCAAGTCACTACAGGCTGTCAACCTTATTATGCGTTTAATTATAAATATTATCGCAATTATTGAAAATTAACGCCAATCCCTTATCAGATAGGCTATTTCAAGGCAGCACTTAGTAGGAAATGACGACAAATGTGTTTTAAAAATAAAATGTGCTTTAGAAATAAAAATTATTTTCAGAAAATTTTATATGGCACATAGGACAAACGATAAAAATATAGAACCAGACATCAATTCGGCAAAGTAAAACTGGATTTAATGCTTTGTATTTTTGAATGTAAAGGTGATGCGATACCGTTTGACACAATAAAGTTGCAAGACAGCCCTTCACATTGGCAGTAGAGTTCTATAAAATACCGACCATGTGGTTTCTTTGCTATGTTTTTTCATAGCATGCGTTGAACAAAGGCGGGTGTTCTAAAGATGAGTCCTACTACGATTGCTTACGGTTATCTGACTATTGCCATTATATGCGAAGTGGTGGGTACGACTTTTTTGGTAAAGTCAGAACAGTTTACCCGTTTGGTGCCAACCTTGATGATGGGCGCGCTCTATGCGGTTTCATTTTATTTATTGGCTCAGACGCTCAAGACCATACCGCTAGGCATTGCGTACGCGCTGTGGGGCGGGCTTGGAATTGTACTGACATCACTCGCTGGTGTGGTGCTATTCAAGCAAAATCTTGATACAGCAGCAGTGGTCGGTATCGCGATGATCGTCGGCGGTGTTGTTGTGATGAACTTATTGTCTAATTCTGTGGTGCATTGATATGGAAAATGCTTATAAGCGTAAAAAACAGCCAGAAGTTATTCGTCGTGCGTTGTTAGATCAGGCAGCACGTATCACGTTGGAGCAAGGCCTATCCAAAGTGACGTTTCAGGCAGTCGCTGATGCGGTTGGGGTGACAAAGGGTGGTGTAATGCATCATTTTTCTACCAAAAACGCACTCGTGCTAGAAGTCTTCAATGATGCAATGGCTAAATTTGAGGCAGAAGTAAACGCAGCAATGGCTGATGATCCTGTTAAGTACGGTTCATTCACCCGCGCTTATATAGATGCCACCATCAGTCTCGGTGAACAAGGGCAGGAAGAATACGATAATCAAGCGACCTTATATGTACTAATGCTAGGTGATAGTGAGCTGCGTGAGTTGTGGGCTAAATGGGCGAATGAGCAACTCAAAAAACATGCAGCAACGGATAATACCGAGACATTATGTATGGTTCGCCTTGTCGCTGACGGTATTTGGCTCTCAGACTTTTCAGGTATCGATATCGCAGACAAACAATCATTGCGCGATCGCTTGATAAAAATGACACAACAAGACTTTGATTTATAAAACGATGCTTATTTATAAAATAACTTTTATTTCACTATTTAAAGACTAAATTTCTTAAAGACTAAATTTCGAAACTTAACTAACGACGACATTATGTGATAAAAGCCTTTATATAGCGGCTTTTGTATATTGTCCCAAGGAGAATTTATGACTGATTTTAATAATTTGACAGATATTATCGATTTAGACCAAGTACAAACAGCTTATATCAACGGTCGCTATCTAGCGGTTGATGAGTCGCTAGCGACTTTTGAAGATATCAATCCAGCCACTGGTGAAGTATTGGCAACGATTCAGCAAACGAGCAATGAGCAGATTGATGAAGCCGTAAAAGCCGCACATAAAGGTCAAAAAGTTTGGGCGGCGATGACAGCGGTTGAGCGTGGCCGAATTTTATCAAAGGCTGTTGAGATATTGCGTACGCGCAATGATGTGTTGGCACTACTTGAGACCAAAGACACAGGTAAAGCCTACTCTGAGACGAAGTACGTCGATATCGTCACTGGTGCTGACGTCGTTGAATACTATGCAGGGCTGGCGCCTATGATTGAAGGACGTCAGATTCCATTGCGTGATACTAGTTTTGTATACACTCGCCGCGAGCCAATAGGCGTGGTCGCAGGTATTGGCGCGTGGAACTATCCTATTCAAATCGCGATGTGGAAAGCAGCACCTGCATTGGCTGCTGGTAATGCGATGATTTTTAAGCCATCAGAAGTGACACCGTTGACGGCATTAAAACTGGCAGAAATATTGACAGAAGCTGGATTGCCAGATGGTGTGTTCAACGTGGTACAAGGTAACTATGAAGTGGGTCAGGCGCTAACCGATCACCCAGATATTGCAAAAGTATCGTTCACGGGTGGCGTACCGACTGGCAAAAAAGTCATGTCGAGCGCAGCAAGCTCATCTCTAAAAGACGTAACTTTAGAGCTTGGCGGCAAATCACCATTGATCATATTTGATGACGCAGATATCGATACCGCTGCTGACATCGCTATGATGGCCAACTTCTATAGTACTGGTCAGGTATGTACCAACGGTACGCGCGTATTCGTCCCTAAAGCGCTACAAGCTAAGTTTGAGCAAGCCATCTTAACCCGTGTTGAGCGTATTAGACTGGGCGACCCTATGGATGAGAACATTAATATGGGTCCACTGGTTAGCTTCCCGCATATGGAACGCGTGCTTGGCTATATCGAGCAAGGTAAAAAAGGCGGCGCACGTCTGCTAACAGGTGGCGAGCGCGTTACAACAAACGAGCTTGCAAACGGCGCATTTGTTGCACCGACAGTATTCACTGATTGCACGGACGATATGACTATCGTACGCGAAGAAATCTTTGGCCCAGTAATGTCGATATTGACGTACGAGACCGAAGAAGAGGTCATTCGCCGTGCCAATGATACCGATTATGGCTTGGCCGCTGGGGTTGTGACTGCAGATCTAAAACGCGCACATCGAGTCATCGCTCAGATCGAAGCTGGCATCTGCTGGTTGAATACATGGGGCGAGTCGGCAGCACAAATGCCAGTAGGTGGTTACAAGCATTCTGGTATCGGCCGTGAAAACGGTATCGAAGCGCTCGAACACTATACTCAGAACAAATCTATCCAAGTAGAGTTGGGTGCGTTTGAATCTGTCTTTTAATCAATCTTATTGAGAAAAACCAAGCCAGTAAGGTTGCTTATCAGCTTTTATTTAGCCTTTTTAGGACACCTTACTGACCCTAAACGATTTATGTTTTTTCAATATTATGGAGTATGTTATGACATCAACCACACCTGAGTATGACTATATTATCGTCGGAGCAGGCTCAGCAGGAAATGTGCTGGCCACACGTCTGACCGAAGATGCCAATATTAAGGTACTGCTGTTAGAAGCAGGTCGTCCAGATTATCGTTTTGATTTCCGTACCCAAATGCCAGCTGCGCTTGCCATGCCGCTACAAGGGACGACTTATAACTGGGGTTACAAGACAGATCCTGAGCCCTATATGAATAACCGTGTCATGGACTGTGGCCGCGGTAAAGGGCTAGGTGGTTCATCACTGATTAACGGTATGTGCTACATCCGTGGTAATGCGCTAGATTTTGATGACTGGTCTAAGATAAAAGGCCTATCAGACTGGACGTATTCGGATTGCCTGCCGTACTTCAAAAAGCTGGAAAACTGTGACGCTGGCGAAAATGACTATCACGGTGTGGGTGGTCCTGTTGAAATGACTACCTCAAAGCCAGGGGTCAATCCACTGTTCCAAGCTATGATTGAAGCGGGCGTACAAGCGGGCTATCCACGTACCGAAGATCTAAACGGCTATCAGCAAGAAGGTTTTGGTCCGATGGATCGCTTTGTGACGCCTAACGGTCGCCGTGCTTCAACGGCTCGCGGCTATCTTGATCGTGCCAAACCGCGTAGCAATATTACGATTTTGACGGGTGCATTGACTGACGTAATTTTATTCGACGGCAAGCGCGCTGTCGGTGTCAAAGTCGAACACGAAGGCCAGACCAAAAACTTCCATGCCGCTCGCGAAGTGATTGTTTCATCTGGTGCGATTGCCTCACCGCAACTGCTGCAGCGTTCAGGTATCGGACCTGGTCAGTGGTTAAAAGACGCTGGCGTGACTGAAATATTGGATCTGCCAGGTGTCGGTAATAACTTACAAGACCATCTAGAGCTGTATATGCAGTATGAATGCAAACTGCCAGTGTCGATCGCGCCTGCCAATAAATGGTGGAATAAGCCTGCGATTGGTGCAGAATGGTTATTCAATGGCACAGGTCTTGGTGCGTCGAATCAATTCGAAGGTGGTGGTTTCATCCGTACGGATGAGAAGTTTACCCATCCAAACATTCAGTATCACTTCTTGCCATTAGCTGTACGCTACGATGGCCGCAGTGCTGTAAAATCACATAGCTTCCAAGCACACGTCGGCTCATTGCGCTCACCAAGCCGTGGCCGCGTCAAGCTAAAATCACGTGATCCAAAAGCACATCCAAGTATTTTATTTAACTACATGTCGCATGATCAAGACTGGCAAGAGTTCCGTGCTGCAATGCGTATTACACGTGAGATCATGCATCAGCCAGCGCTTGATCCTTATCGTGGTCGCGCGATCGCACCGACTGATGATCTGGTCACCGACGCCCAATTAGATGAATACGTACGCAATCATAGTGAGACGGCTTATCATCCATCTTGTACTTGTGCGATGGGTGAAGATAACGATTCGGTGGTAAACGGCGAAGGTCTGGTACATGGTATTGATGGCTTGCGAGTCGTCGATGCGTCTATCATGCCAAACATTATTAGTGGTAACCTCAATGCTACAACTATCATGTTGGCCGAAAAAATCGTCGACAAGATGAGAGGCGTACAGCTGCCACGTTCAACGGCAGATTATTACGTGGCCAATGGTGCACCGCTGCGCTCAGAGCCGATGCGTGATTATCTCTCGACAGTGTAGGCTGCGATATAAGCCTGCATACAGGATACTGACTAAATAACGATATGAGAAAATTTTAACCAAAAGGCCTTTCCAAGTAGAGGCCTTTTCTATCAGCGCTAACGTATTAGAATAATGAATACTGTTCAGGTTGAATTTGTTTATAATTTTATTAGCTTTTTATTTATTGGTACTGCTTTGTCCGTCATGCGGTTGGTTCCACGTTATACGGTTATAGATCATCAGTCTACTATTAGACGATGCCGGACAAAGCAATATCGGACCCTGTTTAATTTACTTATTGAGGTCTTTTATGTACAGTTCGCCATCACAAGATGTGACGAAACCTCTGACCCTAAACAAAACCGTGTTTATGGGCTCAGCTATTATTTCTATTTTATTGATAATCTGGACCATCGCTTTTCCAGATTATAGTGAGGCCTTGTTGAGCGCGAGCATGACTTGGGTATCAGACAAGTTTGGCTGGTATTATATGTTGGTGGTTGCCGCTTATAGTATCTTTGCGTTGTTTGTTGGTTTTTCTAAGTACGGCGATATCAAGCTCGGTCAAGACCACGAAAAAGCACAATTTCCGTTTTTAGCGTGGGCGGCTATGCTGTTCTCAGCGGGTATTGGTATTGACCTGTTGTTCTTTGGTGCCTCTGAGCCTTTGATGCATTATTTGACCCCGCATACAGGCCTAGAGCCTGCTAGTACTGAGGCCATGCGCGAAGCACTTGCTCAGACTTTTTTGCACTGGGGTCTACACGGTTGGGGGATTTATGCACTAATCGGTATGGCGCTGGCTTACTTTGCTTATCGCAAAAACATGCCACTCGCGCTACGCTCGCCGCTGACACCGATATTTGGTGAACGTTTAATCAAAGGCTGGTTGGGTGATGGTATTGATACCTTCGGCGTCGTCTGTACGTTGATGGGTATTGCGACCAGTTTGGGTATTGGGGTATTACAGGCCAATGCTGGTTTGACGCATGTGTTCGGTATCGAATCTAGCAAAATGGTTCAGGCACTGATCATTGTGGGCGTTGTCGCTGCTGCTGCTGTCTCTGCGATGACAGGTGTCGAAAAAGGTGTTCGTCGTCTATCTGAATTCAACATGTTGTCGTCAATACTGTTGTTGCTTGCCATATTGGTAATGGGCAATACGGTGTATCTATTAAATACCTTTACTCAAAATATCGGTCAATATTTCCAAACCATCGTTTATAAAACCTTTGATGTTTATGCTTATGACGGTGCTGCTGGTGCCGAGTGGAAATCTTGGTGGACGATATTTTTCTGGGCATGGTGGGTTGCTTGGGCACCATTTGTAGGTCTATTTATCGCACGTATTAGCCGTGGCCGTACATTGCGCGAGTTTGTATTTGGCGTAATGTTTATTCCGCTTGGGTTTATTTTTGCATGGTTCTCTATCTTTGGTAATTCAGCGATAGATTTGGTTGCCAATGGCGCAACAGAGCTTGGCGAAATCGCGGTCAATGATGCGGCAATGGGCATGTTTGCGCTTTTCGAGTACTTCCCTTACAGCGAAGTGTTGTCATTTGCTGGTGTGGTTATTGGTCTTATTTTCTTTGTGACTTCTGCTGACTCAGGCGCGTTAGTATTAGCGAACTTGAGCTCAAGAGGTATGACCAATGATACCGATGCTCCTGTTTGGTTACGTCTGTTTTGGGCAGCAGCGACTGGTCTTATTACGTTAGGACTGCTATTTGCAGGTGGTTTTGCCTCATTGCAATCTGTTTCTGTCATTGCAGGTTTGCCATTCTCTATCATTCTTGTGCTTTACATGATGTCTATGTGGAAGTCGCTAAAAGAAGAAGGCAACAAACGTAAAGCCAGTACAATCGGCACGGCAAATGTGTTGGACAGCGGGAAGAGCTGGAAAGCGCGCTTGCAACGTATTGTGAGCTTCCCAGGACATGCGCAGGTTGAAAAATTCTTGCATACGGTCGTGATGCCAGCGATGTCTGAGGTCGAAAAAGAGTTTAAAGCAGGTGGTCTCAAAACTTCTTTGGATACTAAAAACCTTGCTAGTATCGGTGAAGGTATCGATGCAGGTATGGATCAAGACAGTGGTCAGGTAGATGGTCTAAAACTGCGTGTCGGTCATGGCGATGAAGATGACTTTATTTATGAAGTCAATCTGATTAAAGCTCATCGCCCTAACTTTACATTGAGCACATCTACCAAGCACGCAGAGTATTACTACCGTGCGGAAGTGTTCTTAAGCGAAGGCTCGCAAGAGTATGATTTGGTTGGCTACTCAAAAGAGCAAGTATTGGTTGATATTTTAAATCAGTATGAGCGTCATTTGCAGTATTTGCATTTAGAGCGTTAATCAGACACACTTTTTAAGTAAAACTATTAGTAAAAATGCCCCCATAAGTTGAACGCAGCTTATGGGTTTTTTTTATGAATAACTATTTATAAATAACTGTCGTTTGAATTGAGGACATATCTCAAACAAGTGGCAAACAAGCGCCGCAAATATAAGGTAAAATTCATTAAGATTAAATTGATCGACTGATACGCTGCAACGTATTAGCAAAGGATACACTTGTGACCAAATTAAAGTACATAGCGCATTACTCAGAGCAGATTCAAACTCAAGCTGCTCAGCTTATAACTGATGGTAGGTTGGGCGAGTATCTGGAAAAAAAGTACCCGACTCAGCATCAAATCCAAAGCGACAAAGCGCTCTATCAATATATAAATGAGATAAAAACCCAATACATGCGTAAGATTGGTCAGCTATCAAATGTCAGCTATAGCAGTAAGCTCAAGGTTTTAAAACATGCACTGGGTATCCATACGACGCAATCACGTGTACAGGGCAGTAAGCTAAAATCGCACAATAGCATCACGGTAGCCAGCCTATTTAAAGACGCGCCGCCAGAGTTTTTGCGCATGATAGTGGTGCACGAGCTTGCCCATTTCAAAGAGCATGAGCATAACAAAGCGTTTTATCAATTATGCTGCCATATGGAGCCTGAGTATCATCAATTTGAGCTGGATACGCGACTGTGGTTACACTGGCGAGAGTTGTAGCCCTAATATAGTCAAGTCTAAGTCTATATAAATCCGCTACATCGTCATCCTCGCTAAGCATACTAATGTATAACTTGCACTCAGTTGCCTTGTACTACTTTTAAATTGAATCAACTATAGTATGAATAGTAATCTTGATAACTTTCATAGTAATCTTAATAACAGCCACATAAATATCGTACCTTCTTTTAAGGCAATCATCTGAGCCGCCAGAATTACGTTATAATCCTAACCACACACGATATAGTCCATAAAAGGTTGTAAACAATGATTAATACCAAAATATATAAAGCCATTTACACCTTAGCTGAAGAGTTATTAGAAGCGGATCGCAGAGGCAATCAAGAAAAATTTGATTCGCTGTATGCTGAACTAAATGCCATTTGTACCGATAATGAAGGTACTGACAAAGACCACCCAGAACAATGGGAAACGCTTGCTGACTTCACAGAAGATTTGGACGCAGCACTGGTGATTTATGACAAAGCATTGGCCAAGGCTACTGCCATTAACTCAAAAGATCATATGTCATCGATTGCTTTTTCTATGGCGGTGCTACAGCTTGAGACAGGCGAAAAAGAAGCTGCTATCCAAAGTCTGCAAAATGCCAAAATCACAGCCAATAAGATCGAAGACAAAGAGTTCAAGGTTGAGATTGATGAGATGCTTACTAAGCTATTGGCAGAGTAGTTTGATTTATAGTCAATCCTCTATAAATTGAGTACGGTGTCAGTCTCGCTTAGCTTACTACTTGTAGTACTTTCACTCGGCTTCCTTATATTCAAATGATATTGAACCGTCTATAAATAGGGTAATCCGATATGCAAGACATACCTGTGGTAATCGTTGGTGGTGGGTTAAGCGGATTATATGCTGCCTTCTTATTAGAGCAAAAGGGTATAGCGTATAGATTGCTAGAGGCGCGTGATACCTTGGGTGGTCGCATTGCAGTTGCTAAATATCCAGATGCGCATGCTACTAATAACAATACTGATATCGAACAAAAAGAATCAAGCGCCGCGTTTGATTTAGGGCCGTCATGGTTTTGGCCGGATTATCAAACGCAGTTAAGTACGCTTATTGAGTCGTTAGATTTATCACGTTTTACGCAGTTCGAAGAAGGCGATATGATGGTTGAGCGCGCTGCCAATCAGCCACCTGTACGTATGCAAGGTTATAAAAGCGCACCACCTTCTATGCGTCTAGTCGGTGGTATGGCCGCTTTGATTGATGCGCTATATGCTCGCTTAGATGCCAGTTGTATCATGACCGGTCAAGTTGTACAGCAATTAAATAAGACATCTCAATATATTGAAGTACAGAGCGAAGACAGCTCTGGGCATGTGACCGGACATGTGACGACGTTCCGCGCGCAGCATGTGCTACTTGCGTTACCGCCTCGATTGGTAGAAGGTCGGATAGTATTTCAGCCAGCACTACCGCAAGACTTAAGTGAACAGTGGCGCAAGACAGCCACTTGGATGGCGCCCCATGCCAAATACGTCGCTGTTTATGAATCACCATTTTGGCGAGATTCTGGTCTCTCGGGTGCTGCGCGCAGTGCGATAGGGCCGCTCACTGAGATACATGATGCCTCTACACTAGAGGGCAATGGGGCATTGTTTGGCTTCTTTGGCGTTCCTGCTCAAGTACGACAGAGCGTTTCTGATACGGTGCTAAAAGAACATTGCCGTGCGCAGTTAGTGCGACTATTTGGTACACAGGCAAGTACTCCAAAAGCTGAATATCTCAAAGACTGGGCAAAAGACCCATTAACAGCGATGCCTGCTGATGCCAACGGTAACGGTCAGCATGCAGTAGCACCGCCATCCAAGCCAAAGACAGGCGTGTGGCAAGACTGTCTAACAGGTTGTGGTAGTGAGTGGTCGGCGCAGTTCCCTGGCTATGTCGCTGGAGCAATTGATGCAGCAACCGTCGCTGTACAAAGATTACCTGCTGACATTTTATGCCAGTAGCTATGAGGGTGCTGTTGTAAGCTATCATAAAAGCCATTCAACATGACTCAAAAATTCATCATCCTATAGGATAGTCGATGAATGATTCGCTCAAGCAAGAGACCTCTCACAAAACCACTTGGCTAGTGCCTTTCGTTTGTCTACTGGCAGGCGGCGCACTCACTGGTATCTCAACTAATGTGGCAAAGTACGCTATCGATGTCGGTCTGACCCCATTAGGGTTTTTGTTTTGGTCGATTACTGGCGCTGCTGTTATTTTATTACTAGTAGCGCTCATCAGAAAAGAACTCCCTCCTCTTAATGCTCGTAGCTTAGAGTATTACTTTGTCGCGGCGCTGGTCAGTGTTGCGGCTGCCAATTTATTATTATTCTCTGCCATTCCTCATGTGGGCGCAGGTTTTGTCGCCTTAATCCTCTCATTACCGCCACTGTTAACGTATCTTGGTGCGCTGATACTACGTATAGAGCAATTTTATATTGTCCGTGCGCTTGGGGTCATCGCAGCACTCATCGGGGCAGGAACATTAGCCATACATAAATTCTCTGCGCCAGATTCTAGTGTGTTTTGGATTTTAGTCGCGCTTTGTGGACCAGTGCTACTCGCTATTGGCAATATATATCGGACATTACGCTGGCCTGATAATGCGTCTTCTGGCGTACTCGCTCCAGGTATGTTGATTGCGGCAGCGCTGTTGCTAGGCTTGTTTGGTATGATGTCAGACTTTTCTATCGCTGTATCTTTAGAGAGTTGGCTACCGCTAAGCATGATAGCTATACAAGCATGCGTATTCGCTGGACAGTTTTTACTATTATTCCTACTACAAAAGACAGGTGGGCCCGTGTTACTAAGTTTATTAGGTGCAGTAGGGGCTATTGTCGGCGTACCCGTCGCTATTTTCTTGCAAGGGGAGAGTCCACCAGAAGGTTTATTTTTAGGCGCTACTTTGATTGCTATTGGCGTGGCATTGGTGACATGGGGCGGCGTAAAAATAGCAAGAGTAAAAGAAGAAGTCTCATAAATGTGTATAGGCGATAGCATTAAACTATAGAGTTATTAAAACCGTTACTGCCTAATGGGTACTTCTTATCTCACTCTCGTTATCAGTATCTAGCTTATCAATAGCTGCTATGACTCAATAATTGGTTACGATTAACTTCAATCACTTTTTGTGGATACGACAAAAAAGGAGTATAAGTATCGTGGTTATTGTTGTCATGGACTCAGGCTATGAATGCAGCCACGCGTTATCGATTATTAAATAATTTTACGATTCTCATTAGTGTCATCGGGGTAGCGATTGCCTTGTTAGATAGTGGTTTTACACTACCGACGTGGCTCCAACAAGTATTCCATATTTTCTATTTGGTCATTATCTTTCTTAGTTTTATGGTGACCGCTGGGCGTTACATCTATACCAAAAAGCCATTAACCTTCAATAAAGTCGCCGTCTTTGACGCACTGACTAGCATTGCCATTATCATTTTATTGACCGCGCATTTTACGGACTTAGTACGTTCGGGCCTATCTGCTGCCGTTGATGGCTTTGTCGCGATAAAGATAGCGGTGTTTGTCACCTTCGTCCGCGAACTCTCCGATCATAATTTTAATCTCAATCGTACCTTTCTACATCCTGCGCAGTTTTTTATTCTAAGCTTTTTAGTCGTGGTGCTGGTTGGTACCTTGCTATTGATGATGCCCAATGCGACGACGCAGCCACTGTCTTTTGTTGATGCGCTTTTTACTGCGACTAGCGCGGTTTGTGTGACAGGGCTTATCGTAGTGGATACTGCCACCTATTTTACGACTTTTGGCCAAGTCATTATTATGGGTCTGATACAAATTGGTGGTTTGGGTATTTTGACCTTTGTGACCTATTTTAGCTATTTTTTTAAGGGCGGTGTCAGTTATGAGACACAAGCCAGCATCAGCGAGATGTCTTACATGCGCGGTATGGGTGATGTAGTGTCGACACTCAAGTCTATCTTATACGTTACATTTGCTGTCGAGGCGGTAGCGGCTGCGCTGATTTATATCAGTATTTATGATATACCCAATATGGATTGGTCTGAGCAGCTATTCTTTTCAGTCTTTCATGCGATTTCTGCTTTCTGTAATGCTGGATTTTCGACATTTAGTGCTGGCTTGTACGATGATTCGCTACGTTTTAATTATTCACTACAGCTGATTCTGGCAATGACATTTATCTTCGGTGGTATGGGTTTTACCATCGTGGTCAATGTGCTTAGGTATTTACGTTATCGTGCTCAGCGGCTGATCAATCGTCATGACCAACGCTATATTTATCAGCCTTGGTTACTTAATATTAATAGCCGCATTACTCTGATTACCACAGGTGCATTATTGCTAGTCGGTCTGATTGGGGTGATGATATTTGAATACAATAATGTGCTCGCTGACCACACTAGCTTCCTCGGCAAGCTAGTGACAGGGTTTTTTACGGCTGCCACGCCGCGAACCGCAGGGTTCAATGTCATTGATATGGGTGAGCTGACTTTTCCAACGGTTATGCTGACGATATTTCTGATGTGGATTGGGGCGTCACCCAACTCGACAGGTGGTGGTATTAAGACTAGTACCTTTGCGATTGCGCTATTGAATACATTAAGCCTAGCTCGTGGTCAGACCAAGATAGAGGTCTTTAAACGAGAGATTGCTGAGATTTCAGTTCGCCGCGCATTTTCTATTATGTGGTTGTCGTTACTGGTCATCGGTACGGGCGTGACGCTCATCAGTTATGATCAGCCAGAGCTCGATTTGATTAAAGTGGTGTTTGAGTGCTTCTCAGCTTATAGCACGGTGGGGCTAAGTTTAAACCTGACAGCAGACTTATCAGATTTTAGTAAAATAGTGGTTTCGGTCATTATGTTCGTTGGCCGCGTTAGTATGCTGACGATATTTATCGCACTGCTTAAAAATATGCGCCAACGTAATTATCGCTATCCTACTGAAGAGATTACGATTAACTAATCCGTCGCAATCAGACTGAGTCGTTCTTAATAAATAGCAAAAAAATATTAACAAAGGTTGTATAAATTATGAAGTACATCATCGTAGGACTAGGGAATTTTGGGGCATCATTGGGCTCGGCATTGACCAGTCAAGGGCATGAAGTGATTGCTATTGATAGTAGTATGCAACGGGTTGAAGCTTACAAAGAAGTGATCTCTCATACGTTGTGTATGGATGCCACGGACGAGTATACGGTTAGCGGATTACCAATCGTTGATACTGATATTGTCATTGTGGCAATTGGCGAAGATCAAGGAGCCAATGTCATGGCAACGGCGCTATTTAAGACGTTAAAAGCCAAGCGTTTAATCAGCCGTAGTATCAATCCGCTACACGAAAAAGTCCTACAAGCCATCGGCGTGGATGATTTGATTCACCCTGAAAAAGAAGCGGCCAATCGCTGGGCCAAGCGTCTGTCACTACGCTATTTCGTTGATTCGTTTGAGTTGAGCGATAACTTCAGCATGGTAGAGATTAAGATTCCACATGTGCTGATTGGTAAGACTGTCGACGACTTACAGTTAGAGCAAAAGTTCAATATCCGATTGCTTAGTACGTTGCGCTATGAGTATTATGAAGACAGTTTTGGTCGTACGCAGAGCAAGCCTAGCATTCAAGGTTTGGCGACGCCTGAGCAAGTATTGCAAGAGCGCGATGTACTGGTGATCTATGGTGCCAACAAACACATCAATCAGTTCTTGCGTAGTGTGGGTGTGAAAATAAAATAGCAGCTTGCCATCGCAGTGATACCAGAAGGTATAGGGAAATGATTATGAATAAGCGAAGTATATCTGTCCTACTGATCGCCATAATGACACTACTGTCAGGTTGTGATCAATCAGCGCAAGACCCGAACGTTCTTTTGTCTGAGCATCAAAAAGACCCGATTAAAGAGTTGGCGATTACCTCAGACGTGGATCACAGTCAGTTTGGTTATAAGCAAACCTTTTATGTGCCGATTTATTCTGATATCTATACCGATAGAGACGCTCGAAAAGTGCTGCTATCGGCGACGCTGAGTGTACGTAACACCACGCTCAAAAAGTCACTGTATATCAACAAAATTGATTATTATGATACAGATGGAGCATTGGTCAAGTCATATTTAGATAAGCCTATCGAGCTACCAGCGATGGCCACGCTCAACTATATTGTCGAAAAAGAAGAGGATAAAGGCGGATCTGGCGCTAACTTTATCATCGAAGTCGAAGGTGTAGATGAGACAGTCAGACCAGTGATAGAAGCGGTCATGATTGGTAATTTTAGCAATAAAGGATTTGCCTTTAGTACAGAAGGCACGCCCGTGATACATTGATATATGTATAGTCGGTGCGTAGTTTAGAATATTAAAGGCGCGCAGTAGCATAGGCGGAAGTAGTTTCTACTTTGCTAACTAGCGATGATCGTATACATGTATTAAACGAATCAGCATGGGCAGTTCAATTCAAGGAAGAGTTATGTCTGCAACCAAAGAAGAAATCAGCGCCTTTATGGCATTGGAGTTTCCACAAACCAAATGTGTCGTCGAGGCGGTCAGCGAAAAAGGCGCGACCTTATCGCACGAGATTGGTATAAATGAGCTTCGTCCCGGTGGCACAGTCTCGGGACCTGTCATGATGGCCGTTGCTGATGTAGCCATCTATGTGGCGATACTCGGAAGAATCGGTATCGTTCCATTAACGGTGACGACGAGTTTGACCATCAACTTTTTGCGCAAGCCATCAGCAAATGCGCATATTATCGCCGAATGTGCCTTAATGAAAGTAGGGCGCACGTTGATAGTAGGCGAGGTATCTCTTTATTCAGAAGGCTCTGATGACATCGTGGCTCACGTAGTTGGTACGTATTCGGTGCCGCCTAAGCGTATTGAAGGTTAGCTAGTTTGTAGCGTATTTTACTCACTCACTAGGGTCTGATCCTGGTGGAAACTCATGGCGTAGCTGCGCGACATTAGCAGTAGTCACTGTATCTGTGAAATTATTTAGATCGCTATGCACGTATTGGGTGACAACTGCTATTTGCTCATCGCTCATCATGCGGTGGAATGATGGCATGCCGCGTAGACCATTGATTAATACACTAATAATATAGTACTTCGATTGCATCTTGCTGTTATTGGCTAGCGGTGGATAGTAGCCTGCGCCTTGCGCGCCTTCACCTTTTTGCATATGACAACCAGCACAAGAGTCATCGTAGAGCTTTTTGCCATTAGTGGCAAAGAACCCCGTTTTACCTTGTGTGCTGCCTTCAAATTTTGCGAGCCATTTTTGCAGGTTGGTATCTTCACTCATGTTTGGTATTGAGCGCACATCGACAATATTGCTGGTGGGTTCAGCCAATTCTTCTTTAGCCATATATACGCCGCCCCATGCGCCCTGATTGCGACTGGCCTGATTGTCAAAATTGTTGTCAAATACCATGGGTGCGGTCTGCGGGTTGGCGATAGTAACTGCGTTTTTTGCCTTATACTGACTACAGCCTGGCAACGTTGTTAACGCTAACG
The DNA here is from genome assembly GCF_039762275.1 of Psychrobacter proteolyticus. Classification (GTDB taxonomy): domain Bacteria; phylum Pseudomonadota; class Gammaproteobacteria; order Pseudomonadales; family Moraxellaceae; genus Psychrobacter; species Psychrobacter proteolyticus_C. Next base: position 448,446 of record NZ_JBDLOB010000003.1, read on the forward strand.
ACCCACCAACCATGAACATCATCATTGCTTTGCCTGAGCTGAGTGGGCTAAATGGTTTGATTAAGTTTGATGTCACCATGTTCATGATTGTTCCTAATGTGCTTAGTCTCATTGTTATCATCCTTGCTTGAACGGCAGCCTGGTTATTCAAAGCTCATTACTCAAAAGCTGGCTATCCAAGTTTCTTGGTCTTTTGATGTAAGCGTTTGGCAGCATCCATACCGGATAATATCGCGCCTTCTTGCCATGCAGGAATATGTGAGCAATGCTCTCCTGCTAACACAATACGATGATCTATCTCGCATAATGTGTGATAGTACTGCTCACGACTTGACTCGCTCCAGATACCGTAGCAGCCAAGCGACCAAGGGATACGATGCCATGCGACGGATGTGCCTGAGCGGAACTCTTTGGTATATTGCGGATGAATCTGTTTGCCATAGGCGAGCGCGGCATTGATACGCTCTTTGGGAGTCAACGAGTTAAACTTGTATGAGGCTTCCCCAAATCCATAAGCACCAAGCAACACACCTGAGCCTGAGCTAAACATATCTTGTGACGGGTAGGAGATTTGCGAGATGGGCATATCGGTATAAGTGATGCCGCCATAGATCCATTCATCCTCTTCCCAAAACCGTCGTTTAAACTCCAAACCCACTTTGTAAGAGCTATCATAAGGAACGGCTGCCATTGCTTTCTTCATCGGAGCGGAGACGTTGATATCAATCTGAGTCAATATGGACAAAGGAATAGTACAAATGCACCAATCTGCTCGCACGGTTTTGGTGGCACCGTCAGGGCTGTTGCTATCGACATAGTCAACGGTAACCCCAGTTTCGTCTTGATTGATTTTAGTGACTTTGGCATTGAAGGTAATCATATCGCGGCACTCGCGCGTGAACGCATCACCGATTTTTCCCATACCGCCGACAGGCTGAAACATCGTTGGTTGATGCACATGCACGGTATAGTTGCTATAAATGTCCGACCACATGCCTGAGTCTAGTAGCTTATCCATCGGTATTGGCGTTGATGGCTTGGCATCTGGCATAAGACCACCACCGGGATACACACTATAGCCGCGATGCTTGCCGGTTTCATGGCTTTTGACGTAACGATAGTTATTATCAAGGACGCCCCAGCCTTTTAGTCCTTCGAGGAGTTTTTCTTTATCCTCTTTATTGACCGTACTATCGAGACTACCTTTATTGACGGCCTTGGACAATAACTCTGATACATAACCGCGAATATCGCTTTGTACTTCGCCCAAGCGCTGCGGCGCACCATCGAAGTGATTGGTACGATGCAGATAAGCGCGATCATTGGTCTGGATAAAAGGCTGCAATGCCACACCGAACTTTTTGCAGTAATGAAAGACCGCGTAGTGGTGGATGGGCAGTCGCCATGGTCCGCCATTGAAGTAATTGCCTTTTTCGAAGTCGCAAGTGACCTCAGCACCGCCAAGCTCAGTATATTTGTCACCACTGTTCAGTGTCCAGCTGCGGCCACCGCCACGGTTTTGGTACTCAAGCACGGTCACTTTGTAGCCTGCTTTGCGTAGCTCATAGGCGGCAGTCAGACCGCCCAACCCTGCACCCAATATCACGATACTAGCACCAGCTGGTGCGCCTTTGAGATTCATTTCTTCTTTAAAGCTTGACTCGGATGCAAACCCCAACGTGGTCATCGCTTGATACATCGCGGTTGCGCCTGCCGTCTTGCCGATCATGGAGAGCAGTTGCCGCCGCGTGGGAGATTGGAGCAGGTCATTCATAGGATTATCCTTATCGTGCTGGTCTTTGCGGTATTATCAAAAATAGTAATTGAGGCATATTCTTTATAGCTAACTTTTCTCTTTTATCACGCGCGTGACATCCGCCGCGCTGACATCACTATTTAATAGACCACCAAAGGTGAATCGTACATAGTTAGTAATACTAGCGATTTGCATAGGGCTTAAATCTTCTGAAAAGCCGGGCATCTTTGGTGCTGTATTGAACGCACCTTTTGCCCCAAAGGCAATGACGCCAATGAGTGCATCAGGTTTTACGCGGCGAATACTACTCAAACCAACGATGGAGGCGTAGCGTGCATCGGGCTGGGCGTAACCATCGACCCCATGACAACTGGCGCAATGGATGAGATATAAGTCTTTTGGCGCGTTGCTGTTCAGACCGTTATTGTTGGCGCTGTTACCATTAGCATGACTAACAGTATTCGCTTTAGCCTGCGCTAGATAGTCTTTTTGCTCCAGTAAGTCATAAATAATGGAGTTGCTGACTGGCTGCGGTAGGCGAGAGACATTGACAGGTAGCAAATAATCATCGGTCTTAATGGCTGGAACGACTTTTAAATAGTCAGCCATCGCTATAAGGTCTTCGTCAGTGAGATAGCGCGTACTATGTGCCACGGCTTCTGCCATTGGTCCGCCCGCATAAGCGCGCTTATCAAGCGTTCCTGTACGCAGATAAGTTACGATGTCCATTTCGCTCCAAAGGCCGATACCTGTGTCGTTGTCAGGGGTGATATTTGGGGCAAACCATTTGCCGAGTGGCGCCCCAGATAAGTAGCGGTCTTTATCGAGGCCTTGGGTTAAGTTGCGCGGGGTATGGCAGGTGCCGCAGTGTTCTAAGTTATTGACCAGATATTCACCGCGTTGCTGGGTTGTCGTCAGCCCTGAGCGATTTTCAGTAGAGGGCACATTGATGAAATTCCATGCCAGCATTAAGCTACGAATATTTAACGGGAAAGGCAAATGAGTGGTTTTTTCAGGTGGTTTGTCTACGATAGGTACGGTCTGGAAATAAGCAAATAAGGCGCTGATATCCTCATCTGTCATGCCATGATAGGACGGGTAAGGCATCGCAGGATAAAGCTGATGATTGGGTGCACGACCTTTTTGCAAAGCCTTTTTGAAATCGGCTTCAGTATAGTTGCCGATGCCATAGCGCGTCGATGGTGTGATATTGGTTGAATAGATATTGCCAATGGGTGTCTCAATTGGTACGCCGCCACTATAGTCATCACGGTGGCAAGCCATACAGTCAGCGGTACGCGCCACGTAAGCGCCGCGATTGGCAAGCGCACTATTAGCAGGGCTAACATTTGGTAGGGTTATTCGACTGGGCAAAGTATCTCTTGGCAAACTGACAGTATCTGCAATTACTATGGTAGAGATTGAGCTGAGCCCTAGTGTTAACGTCAGTGTTATTATCGAAGAAAATGACAATGCTGGCACGATGGCAGAAAGTGGCTTCGCAATGCTCTTATAATATCGATGAATCATGTCTAATTCCTTTTTAAGCTTCCTGCAAATCACTACCAGTATCTATTAAGCCAGTGGCGAAACACTAAAAACACTATTGTCTGGCGGCTTCGACCTTGATACTTAAGTCAAGGTTTTTGGTCAGTCCAAACCAAGCGAATTTATTGATATTCCATTTTGTACGGTTAATCGTAGTAGTGAACTCGCCACCGCAAACATCCTTTCTGATGCTCGTGTTTAGATAACAATCAAACTTAGTTGCGGTTAGGCTAATTGGGTGGGTCTCGCCATGCAGAGTCAGTTGTCCATCTACCCGAGTGACCTGAGGGCTTTTTTTATCTTGATTAAAATGCCATTTTGTCGATTCAAACTGCGCTAAAGGAAATCTCTGCATATCAAAAAATTCAGGCCCAGTTAGACTATTATTAAAAGAAGGGTTGCCTGTATTTAAGGAGTTTATCGGTATGATTAATGAAATATCACCTGATTTTAAGTTTGGATCGTATTGCAACTGGCCTTTGATATTATAAAAACCACCAGTCGTGGCTGAACTCTTAAAGCGTTCAATAGCAAATCGAATATGAGTGCTGGCAGGATTAATAGCGTAACTGGCAGCTTGACTGCTATTTGCAGCGCCTACGAGCAGCAGTGGAATGGTCAAAAAAGAATAGATATGCGATGGTTTTGGCCTAATAGACAACAAGCGCATAGCTATATTCCTTTACAGGCTATTAATATAGAGGAGCTTATTCACAAGCGCTATCCTTGCGTTTGCTTAACAATAAGCCAGTGATTGTTTATTATTTATACAGGGTTTTTCAAATACTTAGTAGTGCTATTTTAGTAAAGAGATAACGAACGACTCTGTTATGCCCGAACGTCAATTCCAAATATTGATGCATAAGTATTGATACCTAATTATTGAAGCTAAGTACTGATGCATAAGTACTGAATCTAAGTGCTGACTTTAAGTATTAGAGTGCTCAATACTAGACAAGCTAAGACCAGTACATCCTTTATCATCGTTGGTGCTGTGTGCCTTACTCTTAATCGATTGTTTGAAAAATAGGGCTGCGAGCGCACAGGCTATGGTTAATGACAGTAGCATTGAGACCAATGTATGGCTAAAGAAATGATCGCCAAACAGCATCTTATACAGTCCCATTGTCCAGCCCAAAATAGTTACTGATATGACTATCTGGTAGCGGTGTTTTCTTAGTGTCGGTAAAAAAGCCAGTCCATATAAAGAAAACCCAGCGCTGGCATGAGCCGCTGGGAAGCATCTGGCAGGCGTTGCTGCTACGATGTTTTGCCAAAGATTGAAGTAGGGCAAATCCCCATTAAAAATAACTAAGTCATTTGGGCAGCTGACATGGGTGACGCCTTTGAGCGTGGCAATGGTAGCAGGTACAATCGCTAATATAATCAGTAGGTAGCTAATCTCGCGCATAGGTAAAGGAAGCAGAAATTTATCAAACTTGTTACGGTTTAAGGTAGTAGCATTAAGCCTTGACTGTCTATACTTGATGATTAAAACAACTAACAAATATACAGCCAATAGAATCAATAATGCTTTGGGCAAATCATAAAAGATAAATGCATAAGGCTGCGCGCCTTTTTCAAGTAGCCAGTGACCATTATTATAAAAAAGCTCACTGATGCGTATATCTAACTGACTGTGCTCAAAAATTAAGGTGGCCATGATGGTCACGCACAGTAGTTTTAGCCAGTCCCAAGTCATTGCGTTGTTTTCTGAAGTCATGACTACACCTAATACCGTATATGCGATGTTGATAGTTCTTAATACGACCTTCGTTTTATTGTTTAAGATAGTGCTAGCAGCTCAGCGTGCTTATATGCGAGTGCTCGTCATCCTTTAATAAAGTAGAGCAGATAATGCCATTACCCATAAAACCATTAACAAACTTAACGCTAAGAACTGCGCCGCAGAGCCGACATCTTTTGCGATTTTTGCGAGTGGGTGTTTGGCGGTTGAAGTATGGTCAACGCAAGCTTCGAGTCCTGTGTTGATTAGCTCAACAATCAAAGATAAAAAAGAAGCGACTACCAGTATCATTTTTATACCAAGCGCAAAGGGCATAACGATGACAGCAGCTAGTAGTACAAGATTGAGCCACACAACTTGTCTAAAAGCCGCTTCAAATTTATACGCGGCTTTAAAGCCATCTATAGAGTAACCAGTGGCTTTTATAATGCGGAGGATTCCCGTTTTACCTTTGGTATGACTTGCAAAGCTATAAGCCGCGAGTGCATTATCATGTGCTGTTTTGTTGACAGAGCTATGCTCGACTGATGGGGCTACAAGGTTGGTATGAGTGATTTGCTTCATAGGGCATTCTTAATGGTCTATTAAAATTAAGATAGCCTGAGTATAAGACGGGAGAGGTTAAGAAAACGTTAAGAGGAGATGGATGGATGAGAATAAAGCGTAATGGTTGTTTAAATTTGTCGTTTCCCAATCAGCAATTATTATTAGGAAATGAATATGTCTTTGAGCTATCACGAGGTTATTTATAATAAATACTAAAGGTACTGCCACCTGAGCGATTGGCTTGGTGAGTGAGCTGCCAGCCCATATGCGACATGATACGCTGGATGATACTGAGTCCTAGACCTGAGCCTTCAACCTTATATTTTGTATCATGCTCTGACAACAGAATTGTTTGTTCGTCTTTATACTGAGACTCTAGTCGCTCAAACCGTTCATAGAGTAAAGGCATCATTGCCTCAGGAATACCTAAGCCAGTATCAGTCACCGTGATTTTTTCGTCATCGATAGTAATGGCTACTTCACCATCATCGGTATATTGAAATGCATTTTTTATGAGGTTGCCTAGTGCCATTTTTAGGAGTTCGGGGCGTACGTAAGCGCTATATTCCTGCTCAGCAATGATCTGACAAGTAACAGACTTATACCGCAGCAAGTATTTTAGGCGCTGCATTTCCGCTAAGGCGATACTGTTAATAGAGGTTTGCGGTGCGTCTAACTTTTCAGGCGCGCGCGATAGTAGGAGCAGGGCGGTGATAATCTCAGAAGTTTCTTTGGCCGTGGTACTAATACGATTGGTAAACTCATTTAAGTGGCTGTCAGCGTCTAGTTGCGAGGCCAACACTTCAGAAGCCCCCATGATAATAGTTAACGGTGTGCGTAACTCGTGACTGACATCACCAGTAAACAGTTGCTCACGCTTGAGATATTGCTCTAACTTATGGTTTTTCTCATCGATAGCCCGTGCCAAAACACCGACCTCAGATGGCAAATGTGTCAAATCGCTTAAGTTATGATGGTCAGTCTCGACGGCTCGTTTCAAATCTAATAAAGGCTTTATGATTTGTTTGGAAGATAACTGAGAGAAGATAGCGGCAATAAGTAAGCTTAAAATAACGGCTACTTTTAGCGTATCTGCAAATATGTCTTCTAGGTGCTCAAATATCGCCAAGACTGGATAATTTTCCATTACCATTTCTGTGTTTTCTAGGTAAGTCAAAATATAAGCTTGACCATCTTGAGTATAGGCAAAAAGATGCAGGTTGGCATGACCTGCTCCAGAGGCTTTATTAACAGTGACAGAAGTCTCTTGTACCGTGTCATTGGCTATCGCTTGCAAACTAGCAGGTGCTTTGTCATAGCGATAAATTTTGATACCTGGGTCAGCGACATAAATAGGCTGGTCACCGTATTTTTCTTGACTAAGCTCTAGCTGCTGCAACAGGCGAGCCTTGACCAAATCTTGCTCTATTCGGCTCTCCGCGTATAAAAAAATACTGACAAAAGCTGCGCACAGTAATAACGCGAATATGAAGTAAGACAGTCTGAATTTATTGGCTATCGAGTCTATATTGAGCATGGCATGAGACAACTTAATAGAAAAAGGCGATATATAACAGGGCTATATATAATAGAGCGATAAATACGATATGGTAAGTCGGTTAGTAAGTCACATGAGGTTTATTTAATTCATGCTGCAATCACGACTACGCGCTTGCTGATTTATTAGGGTCAACAACTTGGTAACCTACGCCAGGTACTGTGACTATCATGGGTGTGTCAAATGGCTTATCAACCTGTGCACGCACGCTGTGCATATGGGTGCGCAGTGCATCACTACTCGGTACGTCTAGTCCCCATACTTTTTCTTCAATCTCAGTTTTACTGACGACTCTAGGCGCTGCACTCATGAGGATGTGCAATATTTTAAAGCCAGTTGGGGTAAGCTTCAGTGATTGTCCCTCACGCATAATAGTATGCTCACTATTGTTTAAGGATAGTGCTCCGACGGCAATACTGTGGGCAAAATGATCGTCTTCATGGCGACGTATGAGCGCTTTGATACGGCACTCCAACTCAACCAACGAAAACGGCTTGACCAAATAATCGTCAGCGCCGCTATCAAACCCAGCGACTTTATCCAAGATTGTATCGCGAGCTGTGAGCATTAATACGGGAGTCTTGTCATGTAACTCTTCTCTGAGTTTTTTGCACAGCTGCGTGCCATCCATACCTGGTAGCATCACATCTAGCAATATCACATCATAACGATTGTTTGAGGCAAGTGTTAGCCCGCTATAGCCATTATGTGCGTTGTCCAGCTCAAAGCCTTTTGGTTCAAAGAAGGCATAAATATTGGCCACGATATCGGGGTTGTCTTCAATAACGAGTATCTTGTACATGATGCTGACCTAAAAAATAGTGGTTACCTAAAAGGACTGAGTAATATAAAAACGTAGGTAGAGAGCTGTTTTAATAAATTATCTGGAATAACTCACTTTTAACCAATCAATTAGAATGGGACAGTTTGAAAAAAGTTGCTTCACCTTTGACTTCATCGGTCGTAATACCAAAAAAGCTAAGCAATGTCGGCGTAATAAAATCGTGTGACACTGGCTGATTGACCATACTAGAAAGACTTTCAGTATCGATACTATTGCTATTAGGCGACCAAACTATCGTAGGCACGTGTTTTTGGGTATCTGGTGCAAATTTATAGGGTAAGCCGTGAAGGTAGATATTATTTTCACCCAAACTCTCCCCATGATCACTAATATATACCATTACCACATCATAATCTTGCTCATAAGGCTTTAACGTATCAATCACATTATTCAAAAAATAATCGGTATAACGAATCGCATTATCGTAGCCATTTATCACAGACTGAGCATCACATTTAGATAGCTCATTGGTCATGCAGACAGGGTTATACTCTTCAAACGCTTTGGGATAGCGCTGGTAATAAGCGGGGCCATGATTGCCCATTTGATGCAGCAGAATAAGTGTGTCTTTCGGCATCTCTTTCTGTGAGCTGCCTGATTTAACCAGTTCATCAAAACCATCGAGCATACCGATATCTCGGCATTCGACATCGCAGTTGGGGTTTGTGTCAGCTGTTTTGTAGTCTTCAAAAGTAACGCGATCGGCCACACCTTTTGAGCTAGAGTTATTGTCGCGCCAAACGACATTGACCCCTTGCTTGCTTAGTGTATCTAGTACGTTTTCATTGTACTTGGCGGTATCGATATCGTAGTTTTCTCGATTTGCATAGCTGAACATGCAGGGTACGGAGTAGGCCGTAGAGGTTCCGCAGGAGACAGAGTCCTGAAAGCTATAGAGGTCTGACTGCTTTGAGAGCAGCGGTGTGGTATTACGTGTATAGCCGTTCAAGCCGAAGTGATCGGCGCGAGCCGTTTCGCCAACCACAAACACCATTAGTTTTGGTTTGCCGCTGCCATCCACACTATTAGCAGGTGCCACGCGTTTCGCGTCTGTCGCATGTAGCGTGAAAGTATCAGGACGGCGTAGCTCATCAACATAGTTTTCGCCAAGTTTGATCGTAGAGTAAATAGGCGTGATCGGGTTGGCATAAGAGCGAACTTGTTTATGCTGACGAAAGAAGCTGGCGTACTGATCACCAAACGGCAAAATACAAACGGCAATTAGCGCGATAGACAATATCAACGTGGCTGTTTTTTGTAGTATGCCTCGCTGCCACGTAGAGCGTTTCAGACGAATTTTGCTAATGATAAATGCTGGCAACACGCCTAATATCAGCACCCGAATGACCATGCTAGGGGCAAACAATCCCATCGCCTCTGCTTGATCGGTCTCTAGACTATTGATCAGCATATTGGTGTCAAATATCGTCCCGTAAGCATCGGTAAAATAACCGCAGATGGCGGCAGTGATCAGTAGCGCAATCAATACTGGTTTGGCAATCGGACGATAGCAAAGCAGCTGTAATACCAACCACATCAGTCCAAACAACAAGCCAGTAATAGACAGGATAAATCCGACGTTTTTGCTAAATGGATAGACATTTAGCACCTGCTCAAAAAAGCCAATATTGGCAGTCGCTACCAAATATAAAGCCACAATGAAAATAATATAACTGAGATTCATCTCACGATCATAGAGCTTACTAAGATAGCTAGTCTTTGTATTGGCGTTGGGTGCTTTGATTTTTAGCACATTGGTCTTGATGACTTGAGGTATGGACATACAGATACTTCTCAGCAGATGGTAGGAAACGTCATTCCTTACCATAGCAAGTGGTCTGTTAAGAACATGTTAAAGCGATTGATGCTAACTATCATAAGTTAGAGGTTGGGGTGTTTTCTGAGATAATTTTATATATTTAAGTCAGACAGGATTCATCATTATCATTAACTGAGTTTTGTCTTTTATAGTAATAAAGCCATAATGCATATCGATAAGGTTCTGCTTTTGCCACGATTGGATGATTTTATTGATGGTTTGTCTGGTAGTGCCTAGCATAAAGCCAAGCTCTTCTTGCGATAAGCGCAGATCTATCTTGATATCATCTCCTATTTGCTGTCCATAAGTGTCGATCAGTCCAATCAGCATGCTAGCCAGTCGCGCCGAGGTATTGAGTGAGGTAGCATCGTCAATCCAATCAAATGCTCGGCGGATTCGCTCGCAGGTTATAAGCGCGAGGTGCTTGTATAAAATCGGATGCAACTGCGCTGTTTGAATGACTAGATTTCTTGGGATTGAGATAAGCGTTACTTTGTTAATCGTCCACGCATCATGGGTGCGAGGATTGTCATCTATGATAGATATTTCACCAAACCACTCACCACTAGATAGATGTGCCAGTGTCATGGCATGTCCACTAGCGCTTACATTACAGACTCTAATCGTACCCGACACAACAAAGTGTAGCGCCGCATCATCATTGTCACCGATGGCATGAATCATTTGGCCTTTTTGGTATACCTTTAGCACAGCATCGCCTGCCAGTAGCGGCTGCACAATGGCTGGTAATTGACTAAACCATGGGTCGTTATTTAAATAATGATTGATATTCATAAGTGTAATGTTTTTGACAGATTTGGTTTTATAAAATGGTATAAAGTAATCATTCAGGATATCTAACACAGTAAAGGAATACACCATGCAAACAACTATGCAAACCGCGACATCGACCGATTCAACCTCGAGTGTACACCATAACATGAGCGAACAAGAGTGGCAGATGCGCGTAAATCTTGCCGCCTGTTATCGAATGATTGCCTCTTATGGTTGGGATGATTTGGTATTCACTCATATCTCTGCGCGCGTACCAGGTACTGAGGATGAGTTTTTAATCAACCCGTACGGGATGTTATTTGAAGAAATTACCGCCTCTAGTCTGGTCAAGGTCGATAAAGCAGGCGAAAAAGTAGCGCCGTCAGAGTTTGAGGTAAATCCAGCAGGATTCATCATTCATAGTGCTGTGCACGAAGCTCGCGACGATGCGCACTGCGTCATCCATCTACACACAAATGATGGGGTTGCTGTCTCAGCGCAAGAAAAAGGCCTACTACCTATCTCGCAACAGTCATTATTTCCGCTATCTAACTTGGCATACCACGACTACGAAGGTGTCGCATTAAACCCTGAAGAAAAAGTACGCTTGGTTGCTGATTTAGGCGATGCTCACTTTATGATTTTGCGTAACCATGGTCTGCTCACCTGTGCCGATACGGTTGCCAATGCGTTTTTGTACATGTATATCATGCAAAGAGCGTGTGAAATTCAAATCAAAGCGCAGAGCGGGGGCGGTGCCTTGACACCAATACCAGCACAGATATTGGCTGGTATCCAAGCTGCATCAGAGCAAGTGACCCGTGGCGCAAATGGCGACATCGCATGGCCTGCGTTACTAAGAAAACTGCGCCGCACCGACCCATCATTTGAGGAGTAAGTCTCTAATGATAACTCTTGATGAGTGGCAACGGCAGGGGCAGTATGAATCCATTCATGGGCATCAAATCTTTACTCGGTATTCAGGGGATAAGAGTGCGCCTGCATTGCTATTGATTCATGGTTATCCTAGTGCTAGCTGGGACTGGGAGGGTATGTGGGATGCGCTAACCGAGCATTATTATGTTATTACCCTCGATATGCTGGGGTTTGGGTTGTCAGATAAACCCAAAAACGCGCGCTATCTAATCAGTGAACAGGCCGATATTTATCAAGCTGTTTTGCAAAAACTGGGCTGCAGTGATTATCATATATTAGCGCATGACTATGGTGATACGGTGGCTCAGGAGTTACTAGCAAGACAAGTCGAAGGGAGCGCTGAGCGACACATCGCTAGCGTATGCTTCTTAAACGGTGGTCTGTTCCCTGAGACGCACAAACCTATCTTGGTACAGAAGCTATTGCTATCGCCATTGGGCCCTCTGGTATCAAAGCTGATTAATAAGCAGAAATTTGCGGGCAGTCTACAGCGGATATTTGGCCCCGACACGCAGCCCACAGTAGAGGTGATAGATACGCTATGGCAGCTATTAAGTTACAATGATGGGTTGGGCGTGATGCATAAGCTAATTAACTATATGCCACAGCGTCAGCAGTATCGTGAGCGATGGGTAGGTGCGATTATCAACAGTACTGTACCGATGAAATTGATCGCAGGTGCCAAAGATCCCATCTCAGGTCAGCATATGATTGATCGTTATCGCCAGCTGATACCCAATGCTGATATAACCAATATGCCTATGCTAGGTCACTATCCGCAGGTAGAAGACTCAGCCGCGATCACAGCAGCCTATCTACAATTTAGACGCAGTATTCTGTAAATACAGTTAAATCTAACAAACGCAGGGCATCAAACGATGTCCTGCTTTTTTTATGCATGGTGAGTGCTGATTGTCTCACTGTCTCTTAGTAAGTATTTGTACGGCTATAGCTGGTCAGTACATAACATCTATGTGCTACACCTATCTGGTGTGTCCTCACTCAACTTGATCTTTTCATCATGTCACAAGCTGCTTTGCTAGCCTCATCATTTGTATTAGCTATCTTTACTTATGCGATTAAATTCCCAATAACTTTCTATTTTTAATTCCGTTTATTTCATTAAAAATAAAATGCGAACAAATATATTTGTTTGGCTGGATATATTTGTTTGGCTGGATATATTTGTTTGGCTGGATATATTTGTTTGGCTGGATATATTCAATTAAAAGAATATAAACAGGGTAAACATTAGTCTTTTGCAATATTATTGAGTCTAATTTTCATATTAATGTTCTATATGTCTTTATTAATAATGATTATTTAAAGCATAAAAATTGTAGAAAAAATGTATCTTGGAAACTAAGTTTCTTTATTAGTTTATGCCTTACAAATAAAGGGATTGACCATCAAATAAAATCCGAAAAATTTAGATTTATGAGAATTTTGTAAGTGTATGTTATATATATATTTTATCATTTGTATACAAGTTTTTTATACGTATAAAGATAGGGCAGTTTTCATCACCTAAAAAATCTATTACTGCTTAATTAACATTGATTACACAATGCCTATATATAATCGTTTTGGTGATTGATTATTTTATTGTTTGTACTAGAATACTAAATAAGCGTATCTAAATTGTTAGTCATATATCTAAAGTATTTCTAGTACAAGGACGTTTTAAATATAAGCCCAGAGTAATGTTGCCTCTTTTGTAATAGACAACGATAGACCTTACCGCTTGACCTCAGTTCTCTAATTGATAAAGGAATAATTAAACATGAATCGTAACTATAAAGTAATTTGGAATAGATCATTAGGGTGCTTTATGGCTGTTGCAGAATATGCAAAGAGCCGTGGCAAGTCTTCAAGTTCTGCTGTGACATCAGGTGTAAGCGCTCTGGCAACAACAGGTACGCAGGCATTCACCTTAAGCAGTTTGCGATCAGGCATGGTAACTGCTGGTCTGAGCAGCCTAGTATTTATCATATCTCCACAGGCGTTAGCGGCCCAAGGGAGTGGTGGTGGATCGACCGATGCAGCCTCAAGTTCAAGCACTGCGCTTTCACCATCTAGTGCCCAATGTGGCACTTTAAATGTGGCAACGGTGACAGGTTCAACGAATAGTACGGCAATTGGTTGTGGTACGACAATTACTAGCGCTCCTAATGCAGTAGCTATGGGTAAAGGAAACACGGTTACGGCTGCTAATAATAATCTTTCTCAGCAAATTACTCCTAGAAGGGGCGAGACTGCTCGACTTTATCCTACCGGTGCAACTGGTTATGTAGGTACAGCAGTCGCCATAGGAGATACTAATTCAGTCGGTAATGGAGGTGGTGTTTCACTTGGTAACAATAACCAGGTAAATAGCACTTTCTATGGCCTTGCGATTGGTCAAGGTAACTTAACAAGTAGCGGTTATGCACTAGGTTTAGGTGTCGGCAACTTATCCAGTGGAGTATCTGCAGTGGCAGTCGGTACAGCTAACGAAGCAACTGGTAATACCTCGATTGCCATGGGTCGTCAGACATATGCTTTGGCAGATTTTAGTATAGCGGCAGGTGGTACGGCTACAGTTAATACTGGTGCAACCAATAGTATCGCACTGGGTACGGATGCGAACGTAGGACAGAATATAACAAATAGTATCGCACTTGGTCCAAATGCTAATGCCAGTGTGTCTAATTCTGTAGCACTAGGTACAAGTTCTACAACAACGACAGCATCAGGAAATTCATTTTTAACCAATGTTGCCGCAGTACCTGCAAATGGCGTAGTGTCTGTAGGTAACAGTGGTGCTACTAGACGCATACAAAATGTCGCTGGCGGTTCTGCTCCTACTGATGCGGTAAATGTCGCACAGTTAACAGTGCAAAACACATTAACGAATAAACAAGGTACTGATACAGCCACTGCATTTGGTGGCACTTCTACTTATGATCCTACGACAGGAGCAGTCAGTGCCCCTGTTTATAGCGTAAATGGCATGAATGTCAACAACGTAGGTGCTGCAATCACTAACTTGGATGGTCGTACAACGACGAATACAACTAATATTACAGGTAATACGAATAGCATTAGTAGTCTACAAGGTCAAACATTCAGACTACGTGCAAATGCCGATACTGCAACGCCAGTAGCCGCAGGTGATACGGTCACTTTCCTTGATGGTAACAATGTCAATATTACCCGTACTGGCAACAATGTCACTATTGGTACTTCATTGACGCCAACGTTTACAACGGTTACTTCTACTGGGGCAATGAATGCAGGCTCTCTAACCGTCACTGGTGCTTCTAATCTGAATGGTGGCGCGAATCTAAACAATAATAAAATCACCAACGTAGCCAATGGCACTGTTGCTGGCGATGCAGTAAATTTTGGGCAATTAGAGACAACTAACACTAATGTTAGTAATGCTCAAACTAGTGCCAATAGTGCCCAGACTAGCGCAAACAACGCTCAAACAACTGCTACTAATGCTCAAACTGCTGCTACTAATGCCCAAACTACAGCAACGACAGCACTCACTGAAGCAAATAAAGGCTTCAATATTAAAGCTGGTAGTAGTGCGGTAGATAATGTCAAGCTTGGAGAGACTGTCGGTTTTACTAATACAGACAGCAATCTAGTTGTGACCAATAACGCTACTGATAATACTGTCAATTATAATCTTGCTCAAGATATCGACCTAGGTCCTGCTGGTAGCGTGACCACTGGCAACACGGTCACGGACACCAATGGTGTTAGCATTACTGATGGTGCTAACGTAACGACCATCACCGGTGCAGGCACCACTGTCACAGATGGTACTAACACCAGCAACTATGGTGCAGAAGGCCTAACCTTCCTTGACACCAATGGTGATCCATTGGCGAATACACCAAGCATTACCGCAACAGGTATTGATG
>NZ_JBDLOB010000004.1:0-280115 GCF_039762275.1 Psychrobacter proteolyticus
CTCAACAACTGGTTCAGGCTCAACAACTGGTTCAGGCTCAACAACTGGTTCAGGCTCAACAACTGGTTCAGGCTCAACAACTGGTTCAGGCTCAACAACTGGTTCAGGCTCAACAACTGGTTCAGGCTCAACAACTGGTTCAGGCATAGCACTAGCCATTGACTGTGCTAAATTGTCATTATCATCAATACCGCTTTGCAACTCATCGTGACTTGGTGGCTGATAATCAACACTATAAAGTTCTGGCGGCGGTGCTGACGCTTCATGTACAAAAGCATCTGGAGCTGATGCGGAAGAAACTGGTTCTATAGCTGGTACTTTGGTAGCAGACCCATCACTATCATGAGTATTGCTCAAGACTTCATCGACTGGCAAAGGACGAAACGCCAATAAACGCAAGATGCACATCTCAAGCGCTTGCATCGGTGTACTTGCAAGCTTGACACCTTCACGTGCCTGTACAACAATTTCATAATACAGCTGCAAGACATCAGGGCTGATATGCTGAGCTAGCGTATAAATATCTTTTGCTTGCGCCTCATTGACATTAAGAGCGACTTCAGGCAACAGTTGAGTCAAGGCCAACTGATGTAACAGCTCAGCAAGCCCATCGAACATGCTAGTCGCATCGACCATTTGCGCGCGCATTTGCTCAATGTGAGCAGCAACCGCAGACTTATCATGATTATAAATATCCGTGATTAGACGTACTAAGTCAGCAGCATCAATAAGACCAAGCATTGCGTTGACAGTCGCATCATCCAGTGCGCCTTGACCAAAAGCAATGGCTTGATCGGTCAATGATAGAGCATCACGTACAGAGCCTTTAGCCGCACTTGCCAATTGCCAAATGGCTGGCTGAGTATAGCCTACCTGCTCTTTGGTCAAGATATTTGCTAAGTGCTCGCTAAGTAACGTTTGTGGTAATGGACGCAGTACAAACTGCAAGCAGCGCGAAATAATCGTAATCGGTAGCTTTTGTGGATCAGTCGTCGCTAATAAAAACTTCACATGCTCCGGTGGCTCTTCTAGCGTTTTTAATAGCGCGTTAAAGCTGTGCGTAGACAGCATATGTACTTCATCAATCAGATAGACCTTATAACGCCCTTGGCTTGGCGCATAAGGCACGTTGTCTAATAATTCACGCGTGTCTTCGACCTTGGTACGAGAAGCGGCATCAATCTCGATAAGATCAATGAAACGCCCTTGATCAATAGCAACGCAGTTATCACATACGCCGCAAGGAGTGCTGGTAATACCTGTATCACAGTTCAAGCATTTAGATAAAATACGCGCAATCGTTGTCTTACCCACACCGCGCGTACCTGTGAACAGATAGGCATGATGCAGACGATTATAATCAATCGCATTAATCAATGCTTGAGACACATGCGTCTGCCCAATCAACTCGTGAAAGTTTTTTGGTCGGTATTTGCGAGCTAAAACTTGATATTGCTGCGTCATAAGAAATGCCAATGTAAATAATACAAATATAAAGGAAGCGTCGGGCTAATGAATCATACTATGTTTAGGTTATAACTGAGCTTGAAGTTGTGCCAGTCGGTCATATAGGCGCTGAGTGCTTTCATCAATCAATGAGCCTTCTTGATGAAATATATCCAGATAAACCTCAGTGTTTACACTGTCTTCGCACGGCCTAAACTCTACGCCCAGTAAAAACAAATCATCCATTACTGGCTCTTGTAATTGGACATTAATATCTGACAGTAAGTCTTTATAAGAGAGCCTAACATTCTCTGCGCTCAGCGAACTGCTATCGTCTTGCGCATAAAACACCATAAGATAATGGCGTCCAAATACATGATAAGAATGCTCATGGCGGACATATCCATTCCAGCGCGAGTCTTGATCCATGGTTCTATAAGCTAAGATTTTTTCTACTAGACATGCATAGGTATACATTGACTCATCTACCAAAATATCAACCTGCTCATTTGGTAAAGGTGTACCCGCTTCATAATAACGCTCAATCACACTGTTGAATAGCTTGAACCACATACCAGTATTTTTTTGCATCTCAGCTATTAGAGCATCGGCAAATACAGTCTGATTCGGCTCTACTGCTTTAAGCAAGCGTAATTCAACTTGCTCAATTAACTCGCTATTGATTAGCTGTTCTTGCACCCTAATCGCTCTTTGATGAAAGTCAGGCGATTGTAGAAACTGTTTAAGTAATGTTGATTCGTTTTGAAATGATGCAAAGCTAGATAGTTGACGACGATGAAAATCTAAAAAGGTTGTTAAATCACTTGGCGTCACCAATTGATTGAGGATATCAACAAAGTTTTGATGACTAAAGACTTGTAGGATACTCTGCTCATCATCTAAGTCTAAAACACAGTCTTCTGCAAAAAACCGACTTCCATATTCGTAGCCAACTGCATAAGATGAATGGCCCGATTGATCGTCTTGATGATTAATAGATAATGACGTTAAGCCAATAAAATAAACCGCTTTATCAGTTGTCGCGGCACTTCTATCTACAATTAGACTATCATTTTTTTGATAAATCTGAGCGTGGCGTTTGATAAGTTGGTTAACAACTTCTTTTCTCCACTCACGAACTTTAGCATTATCTACTTCTTGCTTATTTGCCTGCATCAAAACCGTATTGACGAGCAAATAAATAGTAGCGCCAGAAAACTCAAAAACAAAATCATAACCCTGAAAATGATCAGAGTCAGTGATTTTGTCATCAGGCAACTCATACAATGATAAAAAACATTGCTGAATCATTTTTTGCCATGGCGCATGTGATGCTTGCTGAATATCCATAATACCTCTATAAACGATATTTCACAA
The DNA here is from genome assembly GCF_039762275.1 of Psychrobacter proteolyticus. GTDB lineage: Bacteria > Pseudomonadota > Gammaproteobacteria > Pseudomonadales > Moraxellaceae > Psychrobacter > Psychrobacter proteolyticus_C. The sequence continues at coordinate 2,824 of NZ_JBDLOB010000004.1, forward strand.
AAAAGCTGATACCCATTCTGTGAAAATGAGCAAAAGCTTTTTATGCTGAGTTAAGTATCAGTTTGGATTTACAGCAAGCAAACCCATCTTAGCTGTCTTGTTTGCGGCGCATGTGCGGGAACAAGATCACATCACGGATACTAGCAGAGTCGGTAAATAGCATCACTAGACGGTCGATCCCAATACCCTCACCAGCTGTCGGTGGCAAACCATAAGCCAATGCTTCGATATACTCTTCATCGAAATGCATAGCTTCATCATCACCCGCGTCTTTTTCAGCAACCTGACCACGGAAACGCTCGGCTTGGTCTGCTGGGTCATTAAGCTCGCTAAAACCATTGGCCAACTCACGACCACCAACGAACAGCTCAAAACGATCAGTAATCTCAGGATTGTCATCACTACGGCGCGCTAGAGGCGAGGTCTCAGCTGGGTACTCAGTAATGAACGTTGGCTGACGTAATTGATGCTCAGCCGTTTCTTCAAAGATAATCGTCTGTAGTTTACCCACACCAAACACATCTTTGACTTGCTGCTTAAGTGTCGTAGATGCGTACTCTGCTAGGTATTCACGATCATTGATACGTGTCATGTCAAAGTTTTCAGCATATTTTGCAATCGCATCAGACATTGATAGACGAGCAAATGGTGCTTTTAGGCTAATGGCTTCTTCTTGATAAGTCAGCTCTGTTGTGCCCAACACATCTATTGCTAACTGATTAAACAGACGCTCAGTCAAATCCATCAAATCATGATAATCAGCGTAGGCTTGATAGAACTCAATCATGGTGAATTCAGGGTTATGACGAGTTGAAACCCCTTCGTTACGGAAACTACGGTTAATCTCAAATACGCGCTCAAACCCACCAACGACCAGACGCTTAAGATAAAGCTCAGGCGCGATACGTAGATATAAAGGCATGTCTAATGCATTATGATGTGTCTCAAACGGACGAGCTACTGCGCCGCCTGGTATCGGATGCATCATTGGCGTTTCAACTTCCATAAAACGCTCATTAAGCATAAATTGACGAATACCACTAACGATCTGACTGCGAACCATAAAGGTATTGCGAGTCGTCTCATTAGTCATTAAATCAAGATGACGATTGCGATAGCGCGCTTCTACATCAGCCAAGCCATGGAATTTATTTGGCATTGGACGTAGTGATTTGGTCAGTAGCGTAATTTCTTCAATATGCACATATAAATCGCCTTTACCTGAGCGACCGATATAGCCTGATACACCAACAATGTCACCCAAATCTAGTGATTTAATGCTCGCACGCGTCTCCTCATCAAGCTCTTTACGTGCTACATATAGCTGAATACGGCCTGTCATGTCTTGGATCACAATGAACGAACCACGGTTGAGCATGACTCGACCTGCCACGTTGACTTGTGTTTTTTCACCATTTGCTGCTTTTTCTTCAATTTCCTGCTTTGAGACACCATCAAAAGCCGTCTGTAAGTCTTGCGCATAATCAGTGCGTTTGAACGTATTAGGATACGGCTGTTTACCTGAAGCACTGATATCATCTAGCTTGGCTTGCAGTTGTGCGATTAGCTCGTTAGCATCTTCTACGACTGGGGTTTGATCTTGGTTCTGATTATTGTGCTTTGACATAACACTCTCAATATTTTTAGGTAATTAAATGGATAAACGAAAACAGAAAAATTAAATCAATACTTATTATTATAAGAACAGACATGGTGATAAAAACGATAAAACTGTTAGTACTCTTAAAGACTAACTACTAGTCATTGCCACCGATACTGGCCATCAAATCAGCCTGATGCTCACGTAATAGTGCATCAAGAATCTCATCCAAGTCGCCTTCCATAATGGAGTCGAGTTTGTATAAGGTAAGGTTGATACGGTGATCGGTCATGCGACCTTGTGGAAAATTATAGGTACGGATACGCTCTGAGCGATCGCCACTACCGACCAAGTCACGACGTATAGAGTCCGCCACATCGACCTGTGCTTGCACTTTGGCTTGTTGGATTTTAGAGACCAGCATTTTCATAGCATGCGCACGGTTTTTGTGTTGGCTACGCTCTTGCTGACACTCTACCACGGTACCCGTCGGAATATGCGTCAAACGTACAGCAGAGTCAGTCGTGTTCACGTGCTGACCACCAGCGCCGCTTGAGCGGAAAGTATCCATCTTAATATCAGCAGGATTGATATCGACGGTATCATCAATCTCAACTTCTGGCATGACCGCAACCGTACAAGCTGATGTGTGAACACGACCTTGGCTCTCAGTTTCAGGGACACGCTGTACACGGTGAGCGCCCGATTCAAACTTTAAGCGACCATATACACTGTTGCCAGATACGCGAGTGATAATTTCTTTATAACCGCCATGCTCACCTTCATTTGCAGAGAGCACTTCTAGTGTCCAGCCCTGGCTCTGCGCGTATTTTTGGTACATGCGGAACAAGTCACCAGAGAAAATCGCTGCTTCATCGCCGCCTGTCCCTGCACGAATCTCCAAAAACGCTGGTACTTTGTCGTTAGGATCTTTTGGTAGCATCATCAGATTAAGTGCTTCTTCCATCTCTACGATGGTATCACGCGCACTCTCAATCTCATCGATCATCATCTCTTTCATGTCAGGATCTGTTGCATCGGCTAGCATCGCTTCTGCATCAGCCTGATCCGTTTCTGCACCCACGTAGTTTTGCCACAGCGTCGTGATCTCCATCAAGTCGCTGTGCTCAACAGACAATTCACGGAACTTATTATTATCACTGATGACACTAGGATCTGATAATAAAGCGGTGACCTCTTCATAACGGTCTACCATCTGGTCTAAACGCAGGCGTAAGGATTCTTTCATAAAAGGACTTTTAATTGGATAAGATGAATAAGCCCGTGATTATAGCAAATTTTTTGGGGTAAATTAAAACCTCTAATCATTCTTGTTGATATTGTCGGTAATCTCGATGCTATCTTCTCAAAGTTCTCTGTTTATATTTAGATGTCATGACCTAATTTCAATAGCAAAAACGACAGACAAAAAAATAGCTAAGAAGACTCTTAGCTATTTTTATCAGGATAGGAAGTTAAAGTATTAGACCTTGCGAACTAAGACCGATCCAATAGAGTAACCTGCACCAAATGAGCAAATAACGCCCAGATCGCCTGATACTAAGTCATCTTTGTGGCGATGGAATACAATCATAGGACTCGCTGAGCTGGTATTGGCAAATTCAGCAATAACACTCGGAGCAATCGATTTATCGGCATCTTTACCAACCACGGTACGTAGAATCAAATCCAACATATTGGCATTGGCTTGATGCAACCACATCATCTTAACATCAGATGTTGGGATGTCGTTTTCTTGCAAGTGCTCAGTGATAATCTCTGACACTTTTGGACAGACTTCACGGAATACTTTACGACCATTTTGCAAAAACAGCTTATCAGTGACCGGTGCTTTGATATCTGGATACATTTCAGTCTGCGCTGCTAGATACTCTGAGCGATCCATAAAGCCGTATTCGTTTTTGATGTTGGTCGAAAACTGAGTAAATAGCTTAGAGTTTAGAATCTCGTAACCTTTTGGCGTATCTAATTCTTCAACAATAGAAGCCGTCGCCACATCACCGAAGATAAAGTGGCTGTCACGGTTACGCCAGTTTAGATGCGCTGAGGTAATCTCAACGTTGACCACAGCAATACGCTTGGCCAAACCAGAGATGATAGAACCATGTGCTTGGGATAGACCAAAAGTCGCCGCACTACACGCAACGTTCATATCATAAGCAAAACCACCAATCATACCAATTTCGTTTTGGATTTCAATAGCAACCGCAGGATAAGTACGCTGGAAGTTTGAGCAAGCAAGGATGATACCGTCTAAGTCATTGGCCTCAAGTCCAGCATCAGCCAAAGCGTCTCTCAGTGCTGCTGCACCCATTTCGGCCATTACCGACAGCTCTTCGCCCAAGTTACGGTAAGGGATAACTGGCGCCATGATTTCAGTATTTAAGATACCTTCTTTTTCCATCACATAACGTGATTTGATACCAGATACTTTTTCGATGAAGGCAGCTGAAGAAGGCTCAAGTGCCGTCATTGTCTCTGCAGCTATCTCTTCAGCATGTTCGGTATTATAGTTTTCAACATACTGGTTAAATGACTCAACTAGCTCTTCGTTACTAATGCTGTAAGGTGGGATATAAAGACCAGTGCCTGTGATACAAGTCGTCATGATAAGCTTCCTTGTCTACTACTGTGGTGCTTGGAATAAGCATAAAAGTGGAAAAATAATAGCCATTCAAATTCAGTGAATAACTGTAAACTTAAAATCAGTGTGTTTATTATGCCTGAATATTATAATTTTTCTAATACTTTGTTACAAATAATCTGTTTCTTGCCATAAATTAGCAAAGACTGGCGTCCTTTTTCGGTAGCTACGTTATAATTGACATCATTTTATTCTGTATTATTCATCGAACTCTCTTAATTATTCAGAACATCGATACACGCTCATACTTAGGAATGCTAATGGCAGAACTTCTCAACTGGTTATTTGGTCAATACGCTGACTACTCTACGATATTCATCATTCTTGAACTGATTGCCGTTGTCTTTGGCGTAGCAAGTGTCTTACTCGCCAGCAAAACCAATATCTTAGTCTTTCCTATCGGTCTGGTCAGCACTGCTATATTTGTGTACCTACTGTGGAAGTGGCAGCTGTTTGGCGATATGTTCATCAATGCTTACTATACCGTGATGAGCTTGTATGGCTGGATTAACTGGTCAAAAAATAAGAAAAATCAGTCTGTTGAGCACAAGCAGTCAAATACCAATAATGTCCGTATTGAGCATTTGCATGCAGGTGACATCCCTATACTTTCTACTTTGGCAGCGGGAACCATAGCTTTTGTAGGATTGGTTTATTATTTCCGTCCAGTAATTAATAATGGCTTTAGTTTAGATGGTGCGGTACTTGGACTGCATCTATTTACTTGGGTCGACTATACCGACATGCTCACTACGGCTTTGTTTTTGATGGCGATGTGGCTTATGGCACGACGCAAAATCGAGCATTGGATACTCTGGATCATCGCTGATGCGATATCGGTACCGCTATACTTCTATAAAGGTTTTACTTTTACCGCGCTACAATATGTAGTCTTCACTCTTATCGCAATCTGGGCATACTATGAATGGCAACGACGCTACCGCGTACAACCTAGAGCAGCACATGCCTAAACCCGTCATCAAAGTCGCGGTTTTAGGGGCAGAAAGTACGGGTAAAACGACCTTATGTCGTGATTTGGCCGCGCATTTTGATACTCCTTGGGTGTCAGAATATATGCGTACCTACTTACAAGCAAAGTGGGACGACAAGCAGCTGACTTGTACGTGGGAAGATCTGCTCCCTATCGCACAAGGGCAGATTACACTAGAGAATATCTTAGCCAAACAAGTCGCTCAGTCGTCTAATGCCAGTCATTATTTGTTTTGCGATACCAGTTTGTTTGAGCTGATGGTTTATTCTTATTGGTATTATGGCGACTGCCCTACGGCCCTTGAGCAAGCAGCATTGGCCCATCACTATGACTTGATATTACTAACTGAGGTTGATACGCCATGGGTGGCTGATGACCTACGAGACAGTCCACACCAACGTGATGAGATAAGTGCTTATTTCGCCAATCAATTGAGCAAGCATCAAAAACCATTTCAACGCATTAGTGGCAATAGAAAAGCGCGCGTGCTGCAAGTAGTAGCGCAGCTCGATGATATAGAAAAAAGATCGTATGACTAAAACTAAACAGCTATACCCAAAAACTTATTCATATTTGTGTCTTTAAGACTTTCTTGTCTTTAAAAGTTTTTTGTATTTGAAACCTAAGAGATATCCATGCTAAAGAAGTTTGAGCTTTATTTAGAAAAAACCATATTTAATAGTCGCTGGATACTGGCGCCTTTTTATCTAGGATTAGTGCTAGGCATTATTTTATTATTTATTAAGTTTGTCCAAAAGCTTTGGTATATGTTCGCTGACATTCTGACGGCCTCTGAAGCCAGTGTGATTGTAGATATATTGGTATTGGTTGATATCTCTCTGGTTGCCAGTTTACTGCTTATCATTATATTCAGTGGCTATGAAATTTTTGTCTCAAAAATCGATACTGGCACTCATGATGATCGTCCTAGCTGGATGGGCAAAGTGGACTTTTCGGGTCTAAAGCTCAAAGTCATCGGAGCGATCGTTGCTATCTCGGCTATTGACCTTTTGAAATCCTTTATGGATATCTCTAGCGGAATGAGTGAACTTGATGCTGACAAACTCATGTGGAAAGTTATTATTCATATGACCTTTGTATTGTCTGGCTTGTTATTCGCTATTATGGATAAAGTCGTTGGCGACACGAAAAAGCATTAAACACATTAATAATCGAAAAATAATTATCCGAAAACATCAACTTTTACCCTTTCACAGTTATTCCATATTTCCTGCACATCTTCTCTTCATGCCCTCTCTATGATGTCTTTTAAAGCCACAGTCTGCTATCTCGGCAGCTGTGGATTAAAGACACTTAGGAGGCGACCACATGCAAAAAACATTATTGACTAAATTATCCATCATTGTAGGACTGTGTATCGTTTTTTCGATTGGTCTCACTATGATTAGCGACATCATATACGAGAGGCAATACTACGCAGAGTCAGTGATAAAAGAAATCACCGAGCAGCATGTCAATCCACAAGAAGTCATCAACCCATTTATCGCTATTCCCACGACAGTCACACCGGCATGTCAGTCAAATACATCTGATACACCAAATATAAAGAGCAAATGCGAACCGTCATACTCGAAAATTAAGACGATGTTTGCCTCTCAGACGCAGGCAACACAGAACCTAAAAGTAAACACAGAGACTTATAAACGCGGTATCTATAGCGCTACTAGCTATGATGGTCAGCTGACATTCGATCAGAGTTATACGCTTGATAAGACTCTAGAAAATTTAGATCAGGTTGGCACTACAATTGACGATGATGCAGATAAGACACAGCTAGCCAAAACCATTACCCACTGGAACAAGGCAAAACTTATCATTCCCGTGTCTGACTTACGCGGTGTCGCTACCCTGCCTACTGTCACAATCAATCAAAAATCGATTGCAGCAAACTATCCGCAGATACCAATGATAGAGAACTTAACCTATGTCGAAGTAGATATTCCTAAAGATGTATTGGAGCAATTAAGCAGTCCTACTAGCCAACATAATAAAGACAGCTTGGCTACCACAGGCTCAATAAATAAAAATCTAGATAAATCAGAGGTAAATAGCCAGTTATCTAATCCTAAAGACAATCAAGCGCTTCATATTGTGATCGACTTGCCATTAGCTGGCATTAGTAATTTAACGACTGTCCCAACTGGGCAGAACTTTACTCTATCTATGCACAGCGATTGGCAGACACCAAACTTCATCGGTAAAGCATTACCAAATACCAAGAGCATTACCGCTGCAGGATTCGATGCCAGTTGGCAAAATCAGTATTTAACCGTTGCAAACAATCAGTACCTCTCTCAATGTCTCAGCACACCTAACCATCAATGTATTATCACGAGTGAATCAACGATCAATACTGATAGCCAGTCGTACAATCCTGATTCGTTTGAGGCATCAAGAGGTCTGACGACAGACAGTGCAGCAGTAGCTGGTAGTAATCAAGGTGCTCTGCTAAACAGCTTTGGGGTTAGTTTTGCAAGCCCCAACGATGTATATCTACAAACTGAACGAGCCATGAAGTACGCCTTGTTATTAATTTTGGTATCTTTTGGCACTTTCTTTTTATTTGAAGTGCTCAAATCAAGTCGTATCCACCCTATTCAGTATCTGCTCGTCGGCTGCGCACTATTTGTCTTTTATGTCTTATTACTACCACTTGCAGAACAAATCGCATTTTGGCAAGCCTATATGGTAGCGGCCAGTGCTTGTGTTGGGCTTATTGGCTGGTATAGCTACTATGTATTTGGCGGTTTCAAACGGGCAGTAATCTTTACCGCGACGCTTGCTGGGCTATATGCTGCGTTTTTCGGTATTTTAAGTACAGAAGATCTCAATCTGTTACTGGGTGCGATATTCTGCTTTGTATTACTTGCCTGCGTGATGGTGATGACTCGCAAACTCGACTGGTATAAAGTGACATAAATTATTAGAGCCATGCGCTGTATAAAGCAAGTCAGACAAACTGCCAGTAAATGAAAGGTTTTTATCTAATAATTTGAAAAAAATTACTTGGCTGTCTTAGCTTATCAACTGAGCTAAGGCAGCTAATCGTTATATTATTTGACGATATGATTGTTTAACGCTTTAGCCCAGTTATTGCAATTATCCTTGCAGCGCGGGCAACACTGATTAGGGTCAGAGATTTCATCAACGTAACCGCAATACATACAAGCATAATAAACCCCTGCTTCTACTTGCTCGACAGGTCGGTATTGCTTTGGGAAAAGCGGCATCCCGTAGTCTGTTTTTTCAGAGGTGTGCAATAAAATACTAAAATTGCCATCAGCTTCGAGCAAACCGACACGAACTTGTCCTAAATGCTCAACCCCTTGTTGGCGCATTTCAGCAAAAAACTCATCGTGTGACATTTCCCCCTGTTTAATCTTATCAAGCACTAGCATGCCCTCTTCTACAATATACATTGAGCGCCCCTCTAGCAGGTCCTCAAAAGGCTGGAATTTCATCATCGCCCAAGTACACAGCCTATAGAGTGAAATGACTGTACCCATGATTAATACCGCTTGGATAATGGGCAGGTCTTCGGTGAACATAGGATCACCTGCAATAGAGCCCAACGATAAAATAATGGTCAGCTCAAAAATAGAGAGCTGACGGACACCGCGCTTACCAGTGAATCGTAAAAATGTGATAATTAATACAAACATTACAGTGACACGTATTAAAATTTCTACGGCAAACAACCAAGTTGTGTCATAAATAAAAATACTTGCCCAATTCATACTATCTTTCCTATTTATTTATCTAATTATTGTGTTTCATGAGTGCTGTTCTAATAGTTCATTTGATGCGACGCACATCATCCCTATTTTTAGACCTTATCGTCAATACAACTATCGTTATTCTGATTTAAAAGAGACTTTTTGCCATAAGTACGACAAAATATCCTGTCCTGTGAGACAGCTATAGATTAGATTAATCAGTTATAAATCTATTATCTTTGCTAAAAATAAACGTTCGTTATAACAGCGTATCTCAAAACCTAAAATTAAAATCCTATGCTTGCCTTTTTTGTGTCATTTATTCATTGTAGGAATTACTTTTGAAAGCCACTATTTATACTATTATTGCGTTAATCGCCTTTGCCGCAAACTCCCTGTTTTGCCGAATGGCATTGGCAGAAGGCTATATCGACGCTTGGAGCTTTACAATTATCAGGCTAGTAAGTGCTACAGCTTGTCTAGGCATTATCATGGCTATACATGCTTACAGACTGCAACGCCAAACGCCCAATCATGACAACTCTACTGTCCACGCTATATTAAATGATAAAGGCAGTTGGTTGAGTAGTCTCAGCTTGGTGATTTATGCGCTGTGCTTTTCAATTGCGTATGTAGAGCTGGATACTGGCACTGGGGCATTGATTTTGTTTTCAGCGGTTCAGCTGACGATGATTGGCTGGGGTATCTATAAAAAAGAACAGCTCAGCGCGCTACAATGGTTGGCGTTTGCTGTTGCAGTGGCAGGATTTGTATATCTGATGTTGCCATCAGCTGCCATACCATCACCATTGGCAGCAGCGTTAATGGCTATGAGCGGCATAGCTTGGGGAGTATATAGTATACGCGGCAAATCATGTGTCTCACCGCTTCGAGCGACAGGGTTTAATTTTGTGCGTAGTTTAGTCGCTGTGCCTATACTATTACTGGTAGGCATGACGTATCTAGATGACTTGGGTTTTAAAAATATCAATTTGGATGGTATTACCACTGAAGGTATATTACTCGCCTGTGCATCAGGAGCGATCGCCTCAGGGTTGGGTTACAGTATCTGGTATACAGCGATGCCACTATTGAAAAACACACAAGCCGCTATCGTTCAGCTATGTGTCCCTGTGATTGCTGCCTTGCTAGGTGTGATATTTTTGTCTGAACAGCTGTCTATGCCATTTATAGTTGCAAGCACAGTCATTTTGGGCGCGGTCTTGGTGTTTACCTTAAATAAAAAAGTACCAGCATGAGATAAGGCTATTAATGATTTATCATTAGCTAAGCTGCTCAGAAAAGGTTCCAGCTAATTACGTTGCCAAACAATATAAAAACGCCCCGACTTTTATAAATCGGGGCGTTTTATATTCGAGTTATTATTTTAATATTGCTAGTCTATGGTCAACAGCTTTCAAAAAACAGTCTTAAACGACTGTCACTTCTAGACGAGTATCGACATTGCCGCGAGTAGCATTAGAATACGGGCACACCTGATGCGTGGCTTCTATCAGCTGCTGCGCCTGCGCTTCATCAATACCTGATACTTCTACAGACAACTCTATCTCTAAGTTGTAGCTACCGTCGGCTTTCATACCGATACCTACTTGCGCAGAAGTTTTTGAAGCCGTAACAGGCAATTTCATGTGCTGTGCTGTCATGCTCAAAGCGCTATCAAAACAAGCCGCGTAACCCATGGCAAAAAGCTGTTCTGGGTTCACGCCTTCTTTGTCTTGCTCTTGAAAAGATACCAAGTCAAATCCTAACGAACCATCGTCTAATCCAGTATGGCCAGAACGTCCACCAGTAGCGGTTGCGCGCGTTCTATAAAATATTTTCATGAGTAATTATTCCTTGTTTCATATTATTAGAGGTCGTACTTACGCTGTTGCGATGAGATTATTATAGATTCCTCTGCACTTATACGTTAGAACAGACCTCTATAACTCTTGCCTAATCCTACAAATATTTATACTATTAGGCAACTCTATAAAATAAGCACTCGTGATGAATCAAACGACTATTGACCAACTTCTTACTGTACTACCTAGAAATAAAACCATTGAATCTGCTGTTTCAGGTTTATTCTTTTATTGCGCGGACAAACCAAGCAAAGCCGTAAGCTATATCCAAGAGCCAAGTATTTGTATTGTACTACAAGGTGAACGAGAGATTTACTTGGGTGCTGATTGTCAAAGGTTTGACAATAGTAACTTGATGTTCTGTCCGGTTAATATACCGCTAAGTATGCATATTAAACACGCTTCGATAAAGAACCCTGTCATTGTTTTATCAATGAAATTAGATTTAGCTATGATTAGAGATGTATTAGCGCAGATACCGACCACACACCCAGTAGCAGGCCGTCATTTAGGAATAAAGTGGCACTTAGATGACACCATAATGGACGCGTTTGATCGATTGATACGCTTGCTTGATTATCCAAACGATATTGATTTTCTGTCTTCTTTGATTCAACAAGAAATATACTATCGCCTACTCTTAGCTGAGCAAGGCAACAAACTTAAGCAATTGGTCGTTAGTGGTAGCCATACATACCGCATTGCCCAAGCGACTGACTGGATAAAGGCACATCTAGATGAACCTATCATGGTTGAGAGCTTGGCTAGCAGATGTGGCATGAGTGTCTCAGGGTTTCATCAGCACTTTAAAGAAATAACCCAGCTGAGTCCGCTACAGTATCAAAAAAGCTTACGTTTAATGGAAGCTAGGCGCTTAATTAAGATGCATGGAGCGCAAATATCACAAATAGCGATGCAAGTAGGCTATGAAAGCCCTAGTCAGTTTAGCCGAGAATATAAGCGGTTTTTTGGTTTGAGCCCAAGTAATGAGTTGTAGTTATAATCTTATTTTTTAATAGAATAAATTTAATTTACTTAGGCTATTTACTATTATGTTTATGGAATTCTTCCTTAAACATATCATTTTTATGTCAAATAACTTATGGAGTATTTTAAATAAATAGAAAAATTGATTGACGTGACTATATATTCGTATTATAACATATAATATATATTTAAAATAATGAATGTATAGGAGCAGCTTTACTCTGCGTACGATCGATGTAAAGCGATCAATAGGAAGCTTAGGGAGGAGATAACATGATTCGTTTAAGCTACACTCTCAAATGCTGGGCACTTGGCATCACGTTTTTTACAGTGTTCTACTTTATGGTAGTCATGAGTGACCCTGGGTTTAGTAAGTACATTTATATGTTAGCTTTTAGCACCTTGCTATTCCCTATTGCTAAGCGTGCAGTCGATGTCATGACCGATTTTTTCGCACCAGATATTGAGCTGTTCAATGGATTGCTACCATCACTTTTGATTAATATTGTGATTTGGATGCTTACTCCATTTATCGTCGCATTAACAGTGATTGCCTATGTACTTTATAGCATGGGTGTACTGACAGAAAAGATTAGTCATTAAGTACCAATCATTAAGTGTCAATTATCAAGTACCGATCATTAAATACTAGTCATTAGACACCAGCCACTAATTGTCAGACATTAAGCCTTAATAGCTCATAGAGAAGATAGTTTGCAAACTATCTTCTCTAACTATGTATATAGCTACTAATAGCTTTAACTTACAACGGCTAGTTTCTGGCTTTTTTGCCAACAAACTGTACTACAGCGCTAAGCCCTTGATGCCGTTTTCCTTCTGATACCATACGCAACTTCTCTACACCAATCACTTCGTTCAGCCCTACAAGCTCATGTTGAAAGTTCTCTAAAGCGCCAAAACGCTCCCTTTGACTGGCAGGTGGTCCACCGACTGCCTCTGTTTCAAGCTGCCGTTCTGTATAAGCTTCGACGATAAATACACCCTCTGGCTTGAGAGCAGTGCTAATTTGTGCATGTACATATTGACGTACCGTTTCAGGCACGTGTGCCCAGATAGAAACTATGGCGTCCCATTTATCCTGACCAAAGTTATAATTTGCCAAATCAGCTACTTGGGTGGTAATAGCTACCCCTCTATCTTTGGCCAACTTGTTCGCTTTATTTAACCCTACTTCGGACATATCTATCGCAGTCACCTTGAAGCCTTGCTCGGCTAAAAATACTGCATTCCTACCCTCGCCCTCTGCTAGACAAAGTACGTGTCCACCTACAGGTATCTGCTCAAATGTCTCTCTCAAAAAATCATTAGGTTCGGTGCCAAATGCGAACTCTGTGCCGCTATAGCGTTCATCCCACATTTTAATTGTCCTTTTATTTGAGATTGATATCCAATTTAGTAGGTAACATATGGCATTTAGAACGCTTAGTTATAAAGCCCGCATCTTAAGATCAATGTGTGCTCTATAACATAACGTACCATACAAACCTAAGATTTAGCCTAACTTACCTTGTCCCACATTTTGCTTAGACGCTTGGGCGACACTGCCATACGAGTTTTCATAGGCTGGGCAAACAGTTGAATACGGTATTCCTCCACCATCCAACGATACTCACTGATGGCTTCTTTGTCCGCACGTCCTGCTAGCCGTTCCATATGCAAGTCAAGCGCGTAGACGCCATCGAGGTCGGCGTCGAGATTGTGCTCCAGACGCTCTAGTCGAATCTGTAGCGCTTCAAGATAGCGTGGGTACTGTTGCCAATGGCTATAGTCCATCCGATAAACAAAATCAGCCAAATGTAAGTCTTCTAGCTGATCTTCGATATCATCGATAGACTCACCAAATATCTCGCGATCTAGCATCAATAACCCTTGGCGAATACGCTGCCAACGAGTGTAGACATTCTTAAGCGTTTTGATAACGCTTTGACCAGTTAATAAAAAGTTATTCACTACCACTTCGAGAGTCTGGGCATACTCTTCAGAGGTAAACGGTAGCTCTTCGCTCAATCCGACTGCAATATCATCGGCGCTTTCTGGTAAATTTTCAGCATGATCGAATAAGACGTAGTGCTCTTCGAGAGCCGCGTCTAACGCAGCATCTATAACGATCGTTTTGAGTTTATCCATGTCGCCAAGTGGCGCAAATGCCAGTTTAAATATACTGTCGATTTGGCTCGTTAGCTGCTTTTTCTTTGCACCAAGTTTGCCTTTGATTAAAGTCAGCACCCCGATACGATGTGCTTGAAGTGCTGCATTGACATCAGTATATTGATGAATCGATACAGCTTCTCCCGCTTCATCAGCGACGAGCGCTGCAAACTGTTTCATTACCACACCTGCGCTATGATGATTCTTGCTAAAAGCAAAATGCTCAGGGAACTCAGTATGCACGCCTTGCTGTTCATTTACCGCTTGACTGGTCTCAGATGCATGACGAATTTGTAGGGTTTGTAGATCACGGCCTTTTTCGATGATACGGTTTTTCTCATCGACCACGCAGATTTGTGGCTGCAAATAGCGATCAATCGTAGATGGATTGAAGTTCTCTGGTGTCACCGACATAATACCGCGACGATGCAATGCCTGACATAGCTGTTTCAGCAACCCTTGTCCACCCTTTGGCTGCAACTCATCAAACAAACTGTCTGCAGTATTGGGTATCGGTACGATTTGACGACGTATCTCTTTTGGTAGCGACTTGAGCAGCTGCAATACCAACTCATAGCGCCAACCAGGCACGCCCCACAGTAGCTCAATCGCATCGAGCTGTGGCAATGCGGCAAGCGGCACACGTATGGTCACACCATCATCATCACTGGCGGGATCAAAGATATAACGGAGTGGCAGTTTTAGATCGCCTAGCTTCCACACTTCTGGGAAGTCCCCTGTGGTCGGCGCTTGGCTATTAAGTACGTCTTCATCAGTGAAGAACAGATGCTTGGCATCATGCTTCTCCACTTCTGCACGCCAATCCTCAAATGCTTTACGACTGGCAACGTGCTCAGGAATTTTCTTATCATAGAACTGATAGAGCGTTTCCTCATCCACCAACAAATCACGGCGACGCAGCTTGTCTTCGATGCGCTCAACATGAGCAATCTTGTCCATGTTATGTTGCAAGAATGGTGCATTGCGACCAAAATTGCCTGTCACCAAGCCATCACGGATAAATATCTCTCGTGACTCGACCAGATTAACTTGCTCATAGTTAGTCAGCTGCTTACTAATAATAATCAGTCCAAACAGACTAATCTGCGCGTAAGCTTTAACTCGTCCTGTTTTCTTGGACCAATGTGGCTCAAAGTAATGATATTTCAGCAAATCACCTGCCGCTGAAATAATCCATTCTGGTTCGATTTTGGCAACAGTACGCATAAAGACTTGTGAAGTCTCCACCATCTCAAACGCCATCACCCAAGGGGGTATTTGTTTAAACACCGTACTGGCTGGGAATATCTTGGCCTTTTGCTGACGCGCAGCCAAATACTCACCGCGGCTTTCGGTCTTGTGCGCGATGATAGACAATAAACCCGTCAATAACGCTCTATGCAGATTGGCATATTTGACCGCTTTTAGCTCTTCGTCTTCGATCGCTGTCGGATCATTAACAGCCACATTTTTATCAGCAGTTCTTGACTCATTGACATCAGTTAGCTTCAGCTCAGTGACCATCTGTACCAACTGACGATGCGTCTGATGCCATTCACGTACACGCGGGAAGCTCAGATAGTTTTTCTTCGCAAACTGCTTACGCTGATTACCAGACAGTTTATTACCGTCTTCATCTTTTTCAAACAGCGCCTTCCATAGGCTCAAATAAAATAAGAAGTCAGAGTCGTCTTGACGGAAGACTGCATGCTTTTGATCCGCTTGCGTACGTTTATTGGCAGGACGTTCGCGTGGATCCTGTACAGCAAGCGCTGCCACAACGATTAGCATTTCGCGAATACAATCAAAGTCAGAACCAGCCACCAGCATACGTGCCAGCCTTGGATCGATTGGCATACGTGCCATTTTCTGACCAGTTGCTGTCAAACGCAGGTGATCAAGACCTTTTCTAGCTTTTGGCTTATTGGTTTTGTCCTGAGCAGCGGCATCTTTCTTGGAAGTAATAGCGCCCAACTCATCTAGCAGTTTATGACCATCAGTGACCAAACGGCTATCAGGCGGCTCAATGAATTCAAAGTCATCCACACTACCTAGACGTAGATTAGCCATTTGCAAGATTACTGATGCTAAGTTAGTACGTAAAATCTCAGGCTCAGTAAATTCAGGGCGACCACTAAAATCTTCTTCACTATAAAGACGAATACAAACACCTGGAGCAACACGGCCACAGCGACCTTTACGCTGATTAGCCGCTGCTTGCGAAATCGCTTCAATCGGTAAACGCTGTACGCGCGAGCGATACGAGTAACGCGAAATCCGCGCAAAACCCAAATCGATCACATAGCGAATACCTGGCACGGTCAATGCAGTCTCAGCAACGTTGGTCGCGATAACAATACGTCGACCTCGACCCGATGGCTGAAAAATACGCTGCTGCTCTTCATAAGTCTGCCGTGCAAAGAGTGGCAGTACTTCTGTATGGCGCGGGCCATGACGCTCAAGCACCTCTTGCGTTTCGCGAATCTCCGCTTCAGTCGCAGCAAATATCAAAATATCAGCTTGATCGGCGTGGCCTTTGCTCTGCGCATCGCTAAAACACTCTTCGACAGCGGCAACCACAGCACGCGGCAGGTTCTCTTCAAAATCATCGTAGCTGTCATCTTCTGAGCTGTTCACTGGCTCATCTGTCAATGGACGATAACGGACTTCTACCGGAAAGCTACGCCCTTCTACATTAAAAATAGGCGCAGGGACTTGCCGTTTGAGCTTATTGTCATAACGGCTAAAGTATTCACTAAAGCGCTTGGTATCAAGGGTCGCCGAGGTAATAATGACTTTTAAATCTGGACGCTTGGGCAGCATCTTTTTGAGATAACCCATAATAAAATCGATGTTTAAACTACGCTCATGCGCCTCATCGATAATAATCGTATCGTACTTACTCAAGAACCGATCATGACCCAACTCAGCGAGCAGAATACCATCGGTCATGAGCTTTACAACAGATTGCGCTGTCCCTTGCTCATTAAAGCGAATCTTAAAACTGACCGTATTACCTAATGGCTCACCCAGCTCTTCTGCGATACGGTTTGCCACACTACGAGCAGCCAATCGTCTCGGCTGTGTATGCCCTATCTGCCCTGTGATACCACGCCCTGCCAGCATCGCAAGCTTAGGCAGCTGCGTCGTTTTACCAGAACCCGTCTCACCAGCGACAATAATAACTTGATTATCGATAATCGCTTGTACTAAGTCTTCTGCGCGTTGGCTAACAGGCAGATCCAGATTTAGCTTGGCAGGTAAATCACTTGGAATACTATCGATACGTGCCTGTACGGCTTCTTGAGAACGCGTTTTTATTTTCTCGTACTGAGCACGTTTTTTAGCAAGTACATCATCTAGATTGTTCTTTTGCTCAGAACCCTGATTAGATTTTTTATTTTTAGACACAGCAGTACGTGCCAGCTCTCGCTCAAGACGGCTTAAGTAATAGCTGTCTTTAGCAAGTACTGGTAAATCCGCCAGTGGTACTGCTGGCTTCTTAGTATCTTGAGTTTCATTTACAGTAGATGTGTCTGAATCGCTGTTTTTAGGAATATTGAGCTTAGAAGTATTGGGCATATTTACTTAGGCTATTTATTATGTAGAAGTGGTTAGATTATGGGGGTAATTGGGGTATGATTCAAGTTAGTCGAGTCCTGATTGCTCTCGTAAGCCATGCATTAGGTTCATTGAATCAGATGTATGTTGCTCTACTTTATAAAATATAGCCAAACCTATTATAGCGCCAATTTCTTTAAATTCTTGATGCTTAGATAGCCGACGTATTCTTTGTCTTCGCAAGCATTCAGCTCATCTGTATCACTAGTAGGCTCAATCGAAAGCTGAACACTTGAGATAAGATCATTTACGTTATATATGTCATCTATATCTACTGCAAACTTATCATCAATATGAGAAGCTGCATTAAAAGGTGACGTTTCATCTTTCAAAGTAAATTGCTTATAAAAATCACTTTTTTTCGCTTGTTTGATGGCGTCAGCTTGGTTAGGTGCGACGATAAGTAGCTTATAATGAAATTCTTCAAAACTACCCTGCTGATAGCCACCTAGATTGATAAAGAATAACTTTAAGTCAGCAGCAGCCGTTATTTGCTGACTTGGTTCAATTAACTTGATGGCATAACTACCCACTTTAGTAATTGCTCGATATGAATCAATATGCCATTTATTTTTTACTTCAGGCCAATGCTCATTGATATCTGCTATCAAGTCACTCACCTGGCTGGCTGCGCCAAAGAAAATATCGTGTTGCTCAATCAGACGGCCTTTAGGACGACCGCCCAGTTGAACCATATATAGTGTTACCATTTTACGTAATCTCTATTAAATCAAAATCCATAGTTAATCTAAAGGTAATGCTGTCATTGCTAGGATAGAATGTTTTTAAGAACTGTCATATTGGAACCACTCTACCCGTTTTCAATGCAAATGCCCAATCTTCACGTCCGTTTCTTAGAGCCATATTTGCTGCTGCTTCATAGTTATAAGCCACTTTGACATGCTCAGTTTGCCAATGTTTACCTTGTTGAGTCTCAATACACTTGATAAGAGCATAATTAGCATGAGGCGAATAAGTTTGCATCTTATGAATAATAGGCAAATCATCTTCGTAAGCTGGATAGCCAACGCTACCACTATTCACAATAGTTTGTCCTGACGACAGTACTACTGTTCGCGGGATATGTGTGTGACCACATAAGATAATATCATTATCAATACCATCAAGTAACGCCAATATAGTCGCATCATTACGCACTATTGGTTGACCCGTTTCAATATCCTCTAGTAAATATATCATGTCATCGGTCGGCGAACCGTGGCAGAGGTATACATCCTCACTGACATGAAAATCAAATGGCAAAGACCGCATCCATTCAATCGCTTTTTTAGAGAGATCTTTGATAATAAAACCCATGGTTGGATTATTAGCAATTTCTGCTGTAGTGGCTTCATAAATCTGCCTATCCTGATTGCCTCTAATGGTAATAATATCATCTCGATTTGCCATTAATAGCTCATAGGTAGCATGAGGCGCTATTGGCCCGTATAAAATATCACCAAGATTGACAATCTGATCAACATCTCGATGTCTTATATCGGCAAGCACAGCTTCAAGGGCATAAACATTACTATGAATATCTGAAATTGCAGCGATGGTTTTTATCTGTTTCTTTTCTAAGTTATCCATTTCCTGACTCACTAATCAAAAACTGCTTTACAACGTCAACGGTTGCTAACGGATCTTCTTCGTGCGGTACATGACCTAAGTTATCAAATATCTTAAGCTGACTATTACGTATATCTCTATGAAATAATGCGGCGTTTTCTACAGGAATAAGATCATCTTTTGCACCCCATAAGATCAAAGTCGGTATGTCCAGCTGCTTTATTTGAGCTTGAACGCTCTCATCATCAGTTTCATTTAGGCGACGACTTAATGCTTGCCGATTACCTTTACGTAGGGTCAATTCATAGTATCTGTTAATCAATTTCTCGTCGACTTTACTGTCATCGGCATACACGCTTAAAACGCTTTTTTCGACGACACTTCTGGGTAGGATACGATTTAAAATTGGTGACATCATTGGATATTTAGCAAGTTTAAAACCAACAGGGACATGTTTGGGCGTTGCTGGATAACCAACTGAGTCTACCAATATCAATCGACTGACACGCTCAGGATACAAAGCAGCGGTACGCCACGCTACCTTGCCTCCCAATGAATTACCGGCTAGCGTGACACGATCCAATTTCAAATGATTGAGTACTTCAATAACAAACGCCGCATAATTTTCGCTGCTGTATCGCGTGCTTTCGTCTACATAAGGACCAGTCAAACCGAACCCTGGCAAATCCATGCTCACGACACAGTATTGTTCAGACAGCGCCTTGGTCCAGCCCTCCCATGTATGCAAACTTGCCGATGTACCATGCAATAAAACGATGGTTTCAGGTTGATTCTTTTCGGCTGTATTGCCACGATCTGCATGACAATTAGCTGACTGTGATACATGTGCCTGCATACCCTGTATATTTATAAATTCGCTGCTAGGTAGTTGCCATTGTTTTAGCTCAGCGACGGTACGATCAGGTGCCCAGTATTTTGCTATAAATACCATTAACACGGCAATTGCGCCTAGTAATATCAGAACAGTTGCTTTTAATAAGTACTGTATCATGTGATCAAATCCATTTAATAAGATGACGTTAATAATAAACATTCTATACCGCTAGCTCGTATGATAGGCCATAAAAAACCCCAACGTTCAATTTGTCTTGAACATCGGGGTGTTTAGCATTTGTACATATGACTGTGTCTACATGAGCTATTTAACTACAATAAGAAAAAGTATGCCCAACACCCAACGATGATAGTAGAGATAATATTAAGTATGACACCTGTACGTATCATCTCTGTTTGCTTGATCAAACCTGTACCAAACACAATAGCATTTGGCGGTGTGGCAACTGGTAGCATAAAGGCACAAGACGCACCGATACCAATAATAAGCACTAAGACCTCACTCGGTATACCCATATGCTCAGCAATTGCCACAAATACAGGTACTAAGAGCGCGGCTGAAGCCGTATTTGATGCAAACTCTGTTAAGAAAATAATAAAGGCTGAGATTGCAAGCATCACCACCAATAGTGGTGCTGTTTGTAAGCCATTAGCAACCGTCTCGCCCAACACTAATGACGCACCTGATACTTTTAGGATATTTGATAGCGCAATACCGCCACCAAATAACATGAGTACGCCCCAATCCGTGTTGTCTGATACTTGTTTCCAAGAAACTAGACCTAAGCTCACGACCGCCACTGCTGCCAGCAACGCGACAACGGCATCTGTATCTTCGATACCAACTGCAGCACCAATTTGCTTAGACAATATCCAGCTAACTGCCGTGACAATGAAAACAGTAATTGTTAATACACGTGTCTTAGTCCAAGGAATAACTTCATCTTGCTCTAGCTGCATAGTACGGTTTAGGTTCGGCTTTAGATACAAATACATCGCACCCAACAGTACTGGTAATAGTATCAGCATCATTGGGATACCAAACTTCATCCAATCAACAAATGCGATATCCAATGCTTTTGCGGCAATCGCATTTGGTGGCGAGCCGACAATCGTGCCCAAACCACCCAAACTTGCTGAATAAGCAATACCGAGCAGTACAAACACAAAAGTACCGCGATCTTCTTTACTATCAACTTGCGTCAAAATACCGAGTGCCAACGGTAACATCATTGCCGTTGTCGCTGTATTTGAAATCCACATGGACAAGAATGCCGTCACACCAAATATCAAAAATACTGCTGTACTAAGCTTGCCGCCCGACAACGATAGAATTTTTAGTGCGATTTTTCTATCGAGCTTTTGCACATGTAACGCGGCAGCCAAGGCAAAGCCACCAAAGAAGAGATAAATAATGGGGCTGGCAAAGCTCTGCAGACCTACTTCAGCATTAAAATCAGGAATACCAACCAAAGTACCAACTACAACCACTAAAATCGCAGTGATAGTGACGTGTATCGCCTCAGTGAGCCATAGCACACCAATAAAGAATAACAACGCTAGCCCTTTATTCGCACTGACTTCAAATGGTAATACGCTATAGATAATAAAGCTAATGATTGCCGCGATGGCGACCACGATCAACCCTTTTCCCGTTCCCTTTGGGAATGTATCTGTAAATAAATACTCATTGCCATCATTAGGAAGATGGCTATCCAGTTTTTTCTCTGACATAAATTATCCTTATTGCCTCCAGAGGGAATATGACATCAAAAATTATTGCAATACACAATTATTTTATGACATCATGATATTCGTATAGCGAATATTACGCGGGAAAATATCATATCAGAATAATTTATGTATGAATACAATCTGAGTAATTTTGTTTCTTTAGTTTATCTGTTTGATTTGTCAATAGCCGTTACCCTTCGACTAATTTTATTTTTGAACAACGGCTCTCTCACTGCTTTTCATACAGACCCTGATTTATAAAAATTACATAAAGCCTCTAAACATTCATCATTTAGGGCTATACAAGCAAAAACTGATACAACATAATCAAAAGGTTGAATAGAAAATTATCAATAAAAACAAAAGGAATAACTTTATGACAGACGCAAATAAAACTGATGCAACCACCAAAATGGCACCAAAAGACATTAACCAAGATGGGTTGGCCAAAAAAGATCAACAGCGTACTGACGACTCTGTATTAGATATGATGCAAGGTATGCATGAACATGAAGATCATGAAGAAGATAGAAAATAAATCTCATTAACAATGACATTTATCTTCATTTTTAAGTAGATTATGTTTATCTAGTACAAACAAAAAAGATAGGCGTTTATCACTATGATAAGCGCCTATCTTTTTTCGGTTCTCTAACCTCTGGCAAATGATCTGAGACATAGTTGTATACAAATGCTGCTGTCGACACAATGGCGATGGGAACGAACAAAGCATCATAGCTAACTTTTGCAAACAAGAAAGCACCTACTGCGCTACCACCACAAAAGCAATACCAGATAATGGCTTGGAACCCTAAGGTTGGCTTACTAATAGAGCGACCAGCAAGCCAGTTACCGATTGCTGCACCCATGTCTGAGGTCAGCCCTGTCAAGTGAGTGGTACGAATGACTGCCCCACTATAAGTTGCCACCATCGCGTTCTGCAATCCACATGTCATTGCTGCTGCTAATTGCCCTAAGTAGTCATGCTGCTGATACAACCAATAGCTAACCAACAGTAGTGCTGCTTCTAAATATAGCGCTCGCCCATAACGACGACCGAGTTTCAATGATGTCTGTCCAATGACAAAGCCGCTTAGTATAGCCCCTGCCAAAAAGGACAGCAACAAGGTACCAATATATAAAATACTACGCGCGTCTGAATGAGCGATAGCCGCAGCAAACAAGCTTACATTGCCCGTGACATGCGACACTGATAAATTGGCAAATCCCATTAATGCCGTCGTATTCACGCAACCAGCACTAAATGCCAATACCGCCCCGCCCCATAGTATCCACTTTGGTAACTTGGTTATCATATCCCTCGTCCAAAGGCACGCAGCTAAAAAGGCGCATTGCTAAAAAAGCACGTAGCCAAAAAGACTCATAGTATAAATAGAAAAGACAGCCAATTGGCTGTCTTTTCTATTATCAAACGAATCATCTATAACAATTACTGTGCTGGTTCATCAAGCATCATCAACTGCTCGCTGATAGCTACTGTATTAAAGCCTGCATCAACGAACATAATCTCACCTGTGATACCAGATGCCCAAGGTGACAATAGGAACAATGCGGCGTTACCTACTTCTGTCTGTGTGATGTTGCGTTGTAGTGGCGCAATTTTTTCGCTGATATCGAGCATTTTACGGAAAGATTTAATGCCACTAGCCGCTAGCGTGCGGATAGGACCTGCAGATATCGCATTAACACGGATACCTTCACCGCCCATAGACGTTGCTAAATAACGAACGCTGGCTTCTAAACTGGCTTTTGCCATACCCATGACATTGTAGTTTGGCAATACTGAAATGCTGCCTTCATAGGTCAATGTCAACATAGAACCATGGCGCATCGCTAGTAATTCACGAGCTGCTTTTGCCAATGCAACAAAGCTATAGCTAGAGATGTCATGCGCGATGTGGCTGCCTTCACGCGTAGTGGCATTCACAAAGTCACCATCTAGCTGATCCATCGGTGCAAATCCAATGGCATGTACCACACCATCAATACCATCACCCCAATGGGCAGTTACTTGCTCAAAGCACGCAGCAATTGACTCATCAGAAGCTACGTCACATTCTAGAACCAAATCTGCTTCAAATTTTTCAGCGGCCATATCGACGCGTTTTTTGATTTTGTCATTCGGGTAAGTCAGGATTAGTGAAGCCCCTTCGCGGTGCAGCGCTTCTGCGATAGCCCAAGCGATAGAGAGTTTACTTGCGATGCCAGTTACGACAAATCGTTGTCCTTGCAATAGCATAAAATTTCCTTTTGAATCAATCGAGATGATTTAGAATAAGAATTTATTTAGAGTAATTAGAAGATTGAGACTACTAAATAGTACAAATGAAAAGATGAGTTATTATACACGAATTAATTTAAGTAAACAGTCGTAAACTGTATTTGATTCTTGTTATTGGATTGACTGATATAAACAACTAATAACGTCAAAATGACTATATGGCAGTTTATCACTTGAAGTAGTATCGACAGTGAGAGTTTTTCGTGAGTTATTAAATTGCATTTTAGCATCAACGCTTAAAGATAAAATACTCAGACTATAGTAGTTTGCTTATTTTATGAAAAAATCGCACTTCGAATATTAACACTACAATTGTTTCGATTAAGTACCAAGCACCCCTTTATTGATTAAAGACTCAACTGCTAGCCACAGCAGTATGAAGTTCAGCAGATTTCGAGTATAATCACAGCCCTTCCCAGCTTGCACAATTTTTATAAGAATCCTCACATGATAGGATTCAACGTTAAGCTACACCCACATTTTGGATGGCTGCCAAACTTATGAGTAACACCCCCATCGTAACCCCAGATTATAAAGAAAGTACCGAATCTTATCGCCAACTGATTGCTTCAACTGGCGAAGACTTAGATCGTCCGGGTTTGCTAGATACGCCTGTACGTGCTGCAAAAGCTTTTGCCCATCTGACCCAAGGCTATCATCAAAGTATAGATGAAGTGGTCAATGATGCTGTGTTTCCATCAGCGAATCGCGAGCTGGTACTGGTACAGAACATTGAGTTTTATTCACTGTGTGAGCATCATATGCTACCGTTCCATGGTGTCGCTCATATCGGCTACTTACCTGACGGCCAAGTACTGGGACTGTCAAAATTTGCCCGTATCGTTGATATGTTTGCCCGCCGTTTGCAAATACAAGAAAACCTAAGTGAGCAGATTGCACAGACCATTATGGATGTTACTGGCTGCCGCGGCGTCGCAGTCGTCATGGATGCATCGCATATGTGTATGATGATGCGCGGTGTTAGCAAACAACATTCAACCACGCGTAGTACCGCGATGCTTGGTGAATATCAACACAACAATCAAGCCCGTAATGAATTTTTGGGTGCGGTACCTAAGCGTCAGCCAGCGTTTTAAACACTTGTAAATCTGAGCTAAACGCTTGAAAGTAAGACAAAAAAAGGACGCTAATGCGTCCTTTTTTTGGTTTAACTATACTAAGTAAGATTTCAAGTTTTAGCAAATCAATACTAACTAACTGGTTTTACATCATCTACCCAATCACCATAACCAGCAGCTTCCATCTCTGCAAGTGGGATAAAGCGAAGCGCTGCTGAATTCATGCAATAGCGCTTGCCTGTCGGTGCTGGACCGTCGTCAAATACATGGCCTACGTGTGAGTCCGCGTAACGACTACGAATTTCAGTACGAGTCCCAAATATTCCTCGATCTGGCTTTTCAACCACTAAGCTCGTATCCAATGGGCGAGTAAAGCTCGGCCAACCCGTACCAGATTTATATTTATCACGCGAAGAATACAGTGGTTCACCAGATACGACGTCTACATACAATCCAGGCTCTTTGTTATCCCAGTACTCATTATCAAAGGCACGCTCAGTACCTTCTTTTTGAGTGACTTTGTACTGAATATCACTAAGGGACTTCTTTAGCGCATCTTGTGAAGGTTTTACAAATGTATCTGGGTTAAAACCTTTGCTTACTTTGCTATCTGATGTGTTATTTGGCGTCACTTGCTGTGTGCTATCTGCTTCGGGCGTAAACTGACTAAAATCAAGCTCGTAGTTTTTACCATAGACACTCTCGATAAACTGATAACGACCAGAATTGAAGGTATAGGCTTTATAGCGTATCGGGTTCTTTTTATAGTAATCTTGATGATACTCTTCAGCAGGATAAAAAGTGCTAGCAGGAACAATCTCGATCACTACTGGTTTATCATACACGCCAGATGCTTGCAGTGATTGCTTAGCCGCTTCTGCGATTTGCTTTTCTTGCGCATTGTTATAGAAAATCGCTGGACGGTACTGTGTGCCGCGATCAACATACTGCCCTTTATCATCAGTAGGATCAGCGATTCTCCATAGCGCCTGTACTATGCCATTGTAAGTAATCTTCTTAGGATCATAATACACCTGCGCTGCCTCGGTATGCCCAGTACCACCTGCCGACACCTGCTTGTAGGTTGGGTTTTCAACGGTGCCACCCGTATAGCCAGACACGACTTCTACCACGCCAGGGATTTTTTCATAACCTGCTTCAACACACCAAAAACACCCACCCGCTACCGTGGCTACTGCCAGTCCTGGCGTAGTCGGTGCATATGGGTTAGCGGCAGTTGTATTCTTTACAGTAGAGCTGTTTTCAGTTGATGCGCAGCCTGCGTAAATCGCACTACTCGCTATGATAACTAACCCTATAATTTTAGATGGTAATATGCGATTCATAAAAATCTCCTAAGCGTAATGTCCTTTAAATATCCTAACGCTTTTGTATCACTGAAACATTCCTATACTGTTATATATTTACAGTTTATTAAGATATTTTTTAGCAACTGAGTGTAATCACAAGATAAATTAAACGATTGTTTGATAACGATTATATATTTTAGTATGAATTAACTATGAAAATAAGACAGAAGCTTTATTATCTCAATGCATTAAAAAAGCCCATCCTCCAAAGAGTAATAGACTTTTTTATTTTAATATCACTAGCTCTATAAAAAACTATGACGCTGTTTCATTATTACTATCAGCACGTTCATCACTAGCCTGCTTAATCTTCGTTAGAATTTCCTTGATTTCAGCGGCTGATAGATAAGTTGGCACGGCATAAGTATCGCTGACCTCTTTTGCAGCTGCCTTTGCAATATCATCAAAGTTGCTAGTTTGCATACCATTGACAGTTGGATCAATATTTAGATCTGCAATCAAGTCTCTAACTTGCGTGATAAGGTGATCTGCTATCTCACTATCGCCATTAGATGCTTGACCATCCTGTACCATACCGGTTCTTTTCACCAGTGCAGCCAGCCTTTTTTTGCTCGCTTTGCGATTGACGTCAAGCACATAAGGCAACACGATGGCATTGGCACGGCCATGCGGAATACTATAGTAAGCGCCTAACTGATGCGCGATAGCATGCACATAACCCAGACCTGCTTTGTTAAAGGCAATTCCGCCGTAATGAGCGGCAATACCCATCTCTTCCCTTGCTTTTAGATTGCCACCGTCTTTATAAGCTAGTGGTAGATAGTGCATGACAGATTTTACGGCAGAGGCTGCATAATAATCTGTCTCTACGCTGGCATTAGCACTCATCCATGCTTCTAAGGCATGGGTCAATACATCAATACCAGTATCTGCTGTAATATGGGCTGGCATACCTTTCATAATAACTGGGTCAATCGCTGCGGCTAGCGGTACCATTCTTGGGTCGATAGACAATGCTTTTTGATGTGTTTTATCATCCGATACTACTGCGCCAAGCGTCGCTTCTGAACCCGTGCCAGCTGTCGTTGGTACGCAGTATAGCGGGGTCGCAGGCTTTCTTGCCTTAAGAATACCGATTAGCTGTTTGGGCTTGCATTTATTGCCTTGAGACATGGCTATCATTTTGGCTGCATCAATCACTGAGCCGCCGCCAATGGCTACGATAGAGTCACAATTGGCTTCTATAGACTGACGGAGCCCTTCTTCAACTACTTTAAAAGTAGGATCTGGCGTAATACCATCATAGATGTGATAACTGATATTTTTCGCATCTAGATAATCGGTAACTTTTGCAGGTATACCCAGTTTGTTGAGCACTGTATCCGTGACGATAAACACATTGGTATTGCCTTCATTGATAAGCATATCGCATAGCTCATCACAGGCAGTATCACCGACAAAGAGCATTGGTCTTCTGATAGGTATCACATAAGAGACTGCTTTTAATACCTTTGCCCGAGTCTTAGCCACAGCCAAATAACCAGCATGCTGCAAGCTGTTGTTCTTTACCAATTTAGTAATACTGTTTTGTGTTTTCATGAGCACAAAAATCCTTTTTAATGATGGTTTTAACTACAATAGAGACCGTTAAAGACCGTTTTTGCCAGCCAGTTAAATATTACTAATTTACGAGCGCCAGAATGTATAAAGATACGTATCACAGCATTATAAAATGGGCAGCTCTCTAAAATTATTGTACCACTGCTTTTTTCAATATGTCGCTATTATTATGAACTGCAATGTGTCAATTTTATACCAAGCCGCTTGATTTAGTCGCTTAGTTTGACTGATCAGTCTCAGTGACTACAGTAAGTCGTTCAAACTAGTCAGTACTTGCCTTTAACAGTTGCTGAGTGTAAGTATGTTGTGGGTGATTAAAGAGATCTTCGGTACGTCCAGACTCTACGCAAGTGCCTTGTTTTAACACCATGATATGCTGACATAAAGCACGTACTACTTTGAGATCATGACTGATAAAGACATAGCTGACTTGCAGTTTTTCTTGGATTTCACGTAACAAACTAACTACTGTTACCTGTGTGGTACTATCGAGCGCAGAGGTCGGCTCATCTAATATAAGTAAGCTTGGTTTCATAATGAGTGCACGCGCCAGTGCCACGCGTTGACGCTGACCACCTGACAGCTCGTGCGGATAACGCTGCGCAAATGATAAAGGTAAATGTACCGTAGCAAGGCTGTCTAGCACCGCTTGCTGACGAGCGACTTTATCCACGCCTTGTACCAGCAGCCCTTCTTCCACGATTTGCATGACCGTCATACGTGGATTAATACTGGCAAATGGATCTTGAAATACCATCTGTATCTGCGAACGAAAGTTACGTAGCGCTTTTTTGGACAATGCTGAGATATCTTGATCATTGACCACTATCTGCCCATTTACACATGCTTGGTTGCTCAGTAGTTGGCTAAGCGCCAGCGCAATGGTGGTTTTACCGGAGCCAGACTCACCGACGATACCCAATGCCTGACCTTTTTGCAGTGTCATATCAACATCTTTGACCGCATCGAACCAGCGCTTGGTACCACCAAACAGACCTTTTTCAATTGGGAACTGTACGTTAAGGCGCTTCACTTCTAATATGCTTGGTTGTTTATCTGCGTTATCGTCTTCTATGGTTAATGCTTGCCCAAAGTCTTGCTTGATAAGTGTGCGAGTATAATCGGCCTTAGGCTGATCAAATACCACAGACGTTTTACCCTGTTCAATCGTTTGACCTTGGCGCATAACGATAACCTCATCACTATAGCGCTTGACCAGATTGAGATCATGACTGATTAGTATCATCGCCATATTGTGCTTGCGCTTGAGATCATCTAGTAGCGTCAAAATCTCATGCTGTAAGGTAACATCGAGCGCAGTCGTTGGCTCATCAGCAATTAAAATATCAGGCTGCTGAGCCAATGCCATGGCAATCATCACTCGCTGACGCTGACCACCTGATAACTCATGTGGGTAACGGTTCAACTTGTCAGCAGGATCTGCAATATTGACATCATTTAGCAAAGCGATACTGGTTTCTCGCCATTGCTTCTTAGCTACACCAACTAGACGCAACGATTCAGCGATTTGTTTGGCGACCGTATGTAACGGGTTTAATGCGGTCATTGGCTCTTGAAACACCATACCGATACGCTGTCCACGAATAGACCGCAATGCCGCATTACGCGTCTTATCATTTGCTATGGACAAGGTCGACATGCCTGTTGTACTTGCCAGCTGCACCTCACCAGTAA
Organism: Psychrobacter proteolyticus; assembly: GCF_039762275.1. Classification (GTDB taxonomy): domain Bacteria; phylum Pseudomonadota; class Gammaproteobacteria; order Pseudomonadales; family Moraxellaceae; genus Psychrobacter; species Psychrobacter proteolyticus_C. The sequence continues at coordinate 32,644 of NZ_JBDLOB010000004.1, forward strand.
CGGTGAGGCTATCTGGTAACAGCCCTAGTAGCGCAAGACTGGCAATCGATTTACCAGAGCCTGACTCACCAACGATGGCCAAGGTTTGCCCTTGTCTTAACTCATAAGACAGCGCATCGACTAACTGGACGCCTGTAGTCGTCGTGATAGTGAGCTTATCTACGGTTAGCATAAGCTTATCTTGTGCACGATTAGGGCTTTCATTTGGCGCGTTGTGTTGCTTGGTGGCGACAATATTTTTAGTCATATTAAGAACGCCTCGGATCAAACGCATCACGCAGTGCTTCGCCAACGAAGATGAGCAATGACAAAATAAAGGTCAAACTAAAGAATCCTGACAAAGCAAGCCAAGGTGCATCAAGGTTGTTCTTCCCTTGTACCATCAGCTCACCAAGAGACGGCGAGCCAGGCGGCAATCCATATCCCAAGAAATCCAGCGCAGTTAAAGCGATAATATTAGCCGTTAAAATAAATGGCAACTGCGATAAGCTAGAAGCTAACGCATTGGGTAAGATATGTCTGAGCATGATTTGGCTGTCCGAAACACCTAAATTGCGTGCAGCTCGCACATAATCAAAGTTGCGGGCTCGCAAAAACTCTGCCCGTACCAAACCGACTAGACCCATCCAGCCGAACAACAGCATCATGGCGAACAGCATAATAATGCTAGGACTAAACAGACTGACCAAAATAATAATCATAAATAGCTGAGGCATACCGCCCCATACTTCCATAAATCGCTGTCCTGCCAGATCTACCCAGCCGCCATAATAGCCTTGTACCGCACCGACGATGATCCCAATCAGTGCGCCCGCAAGCGTCAAGGCCAGACCAAACAGTAACGACACTCGCATACCATAAAGTATCCGTGCCAGCACATCACGCCCCATATCATCCGTACCAAGCCAGTTTTGAGCATTGGGTGCTGCTGGATAAGGTAGACCAAGCTCGACATTCGGCGTCTGGTCGGCAAACGGAATAAGCGGCATTATATAAAACCCTTGCTCATCAATCAGCGACTGCACTGCAGGGTCTTTATAATTGGTTTCGGTCTCAAATACACCGCCAAACGTCGTTTCAGGATAGGCCTTTAATACCGGAAAGTAATAATCGCCTTGATACTGCACTAGTAAGGGTTTGTCGTTGGCAATGACGTTAGCTGCCATACAAATAACAAATATCACTGCGAAAACAAACAGTGATATCACCCCAAGTCTATTTTGGCGAAAGCGATTTAAACGCGCTTGCCAGATAGGGTTCAAGCGTTGCTTTTTTGTGGTAGATAGCTGCTCAGGCATTGGCGCTTTATCTGGTTCGCTATTAATAGGACTGCTCTTTGATGAAGGTTGATTATTTGACATTAGCGCCCCTCAAAATCAATACGAGGGTCAATTAAGTGATAACTCAAATCACTGATTAATTGCAGTAGCAGCCCCACTAAGGTAAAGATAAATAGTGTGCCAAATATCACTGGATAATCGCGTTGTTGAATGGCTTCAAAACCTAACAAGCCTAGGCCATCTAGTTTAAAGATAATTTCAATCAAAAAATTACCCGCAAAGAAGATACCAACAATAGCGGCTGGAATACCGGCAATGATAATCAACATCGCATTGCGAAACACATGGCCATATAGCACCTGACGCTCACCTAAGCCTTTAGCACGAGCAGTGAGTACATACTGCTTGCCAAGCTCCTCTAAAAAGCTGAATTTGGTCAAATAGGTCAAACCTGCAAAACCGCCTACAGTACTTGCCAGTAAAGGTAACGCCAAATGCCAAAAATAATCTTTTACTTTACCAAGCGCACTTAGCTGATCAAAATTTTCGGACGTCAGCCCTTGTAATGGAAAGATATTCCAATAGCTGCCACCTGCAAAGAAAACCAGTAAAATCACTGCAAAGACAAACACAGGTATCGCATGTCCGATCGCCAGCAACATAGCCGTGGCTTTATCAATGCCTGAGCCATGATGCATCGCTTTATAAACCCCTAATGGAATGGCAATCATATAGATGAGCAGCGTACTCCATAGTCCAAGCGATATCGAGACTGGTAATTTCTCTACGATGAGATCGGTCACTGATTGACCTTTAAAAAACGACTCACCAAAATCCAGCCGTACATAGTTTTTTAGCATGAGCCAAAACCGCTCTGGAGCAGATTTATCAAAGCCATATTGGGCATTGATTGCGGCGACCATCTCCTCAGAGAGGCCACGCGTGCCTTGATAAGTGCTGTCGTTGCCACCTGCACTGCCCGCACCAATATTACCACCAAGCGCATTGTCCTTTGCGCCCTGCTCAATAAGTGCCAGCTGCTGCTCAACAGGCCCACCCGGTGCTGCTTGCACGATCACAAAATTGGCAAGCAATATCAAAAATAGCGTCGGCAATATCAGTAGTAGTCTTTTTAAGATATAACGACCCATAATGGCGACTTCCTAAATAAAGAGAGAGGGCAATGACGTTCAGCAGCGAATTGATTTTTGTTGAAGCAGTACACAAAAGCATTTTTTAAAAGTTGTTTTTCAGCTCACGTAACGCTGCAAATACCGTCAATGACTTCTCATCATCGATAAACATTTTGGATTTCACTCCTGCGATTACACTTGGCTCTTGTGTACGTAAAAACACATTTATCGCGCGCTCATGCTCTAGTGTCACTGGTAGCGTTGCCATGCCTTGCTCAGTTTGCGCCTCTGCTCGTGCTAATGCTTGCTGCATCGCTTCGTTGTCAGGTTCAATAGACAGACCAAAACGTAGGTTACTGGCCGTATATTCATGTGCCGGATACAGTAGCGCCTCATGAGGCAAGCCGTTCAAACGCTTAAAGCTCTCATGCAATTGCTCAATCGTACCAGTAAAGACACGCCCGCAACCTGCACTAAACAACGTATCACCGCAGAAGCAGTGCTTTTGCCCATCGATATCTAAGATATAAGCCATATGGCTAGCGGTATGCCCTGACACATCCCAGACTTGCGCAGAGCAGCCCCATGCGCTCACCGTGCTACCATCTTTGATAGTTTGATCTTCATCGACGCCATGCTCACTATGCGCAACCAGATGAGTCATCGGATACGATTCCTGTAACTCTGCGACGCCGCCGATATGATCATGATGATGGTGAGTCGTCCAAATCGAGGTTAGCTCAAGCTCATGCGTTTCTAGATAATCAATGACCGGCTGGGCTTGACCTGGATCAATGACAATCGCCTGCTTATTATTTTCATTAATCAATGTCCAGATATAGTTATCGCTAAATGCTTTGATTGGGTGAATACGGATACTCATGTTAAATCCTTACCGGTAGTTATTTTTGTTGCGTGTTATTTTGAATTATCTAGGGCGTGTACTCAATTCAAACGAGTGTCCTCTAAATGAGCTAAAAACAGCTAAATTTTGCCAAACATCGTCAAATAGTTGGTCAATATCTCGATATTATCTGCACTATTTTCCTCGTTTGACGGCAATTTATCTCATTTTTATCACCATTTTTAAAATGAGGACACGCCCTAATCTAACTGTTATTTGATAGCAACAGCATATATTTGATAAAACAGCATATAGGCTCAGCTGTCCGTTGTTACAAGGTCAAACTTTATAGTAAATACTGTTTATTGCTTTAAATACTTATTGATACGCCCTTCCGCCTCTTTATCCACCCACCAATAGTCGATACCGACGGCATTGGATGGTAGATTTTCAGTATGACGGTATTGATCCCAATAAGCGACGTTGGTGCCAGGTTTGCCATACAAGGGTACGACATAATGACCGGCGCGCAGCAAGCGATCAAGCACCTGTGTGTACAACATGATATCGTCGCGATTTTTGGCATTACCAAGTGATTTGACCACCTGATCAATGGCAACGTTTTTGATGCCAACGCTATTGTGGTTGCCCGGCTCATCAGCCGCAGCACTGCCCCAAAATGCCGCTTGCTCAGCGCCAGGAGACAGGCTTTGGGCAAAGACATCAACGACCATATCATAGTCGAAACGGCGCATACGCTCATAGTATTGTGGGCCATCCACTTGGCGCAAAGACACATCAAACCCCAAGCGTTTTAGGTTGCGAATATAAGGCAGTAATACACGCCCCATAGTCTCCCCTGTCATGAGCACTTCAATCTGAGCCAACGCTCCATCAGGCTGATACAGCTTCATATCTTCATAATAAAACCCAGCCTCTAACAATAGCTTACGCGCTTCTAATAACCCTTGACGATTAAAACCATTACCATCGCTGGTGGGTAACTGCCACTCTGCTAATGTTGCTTTACGCTGAATCGGTTCAAGCTCAGATAATAACGGCGTCAATACCTGCATCTCTGCATCAGATGGCGTACCCGTTGCGGCAAGTTCTGAGCCATGAAAGAAGCTTTGCAAGCGTTCATATTGCCCATGAAATAGGGTTTTATTCATCCATTCAAAATCATAAGCAGCCGTCAGTGCTTGGCGAACTTTGATATCCTGAAAGATTGGACGGCGCAAATTCATCACCAATGCTTGCATCGGTACTGGATTTTGGCTGGTTATCGTCTCTTTTTGGATAAGCCCTGCTTTGACTGCAGGGAAATTATATCCAGTCACCCAGTTCGATGCTTTATTTTCGGGGCGAAAACGGTATTGACCAGATTTAAAACCTTCAAATGCAATCTCATCACTTTGATAATAAACAAACTTGATCATATCAAAGTTGTAGCGGCCACGATTGACCATCAAATCACGCCCCCAATAATTGGGATCACGTATATAACTTACCGAACGTCCCGCATCGACGCGTCCCAATTTATAAGGACCGCTACCCATCAATGGTGACAGACTGATTTTCTCAAAATCGGTATCAATAGAAGATTTGGCAAAAATAGGAAACTGCCCAACGGTCAGTAAAATCTCTTTGTTTTCAGCAGATGCAAAGACAAACTTTACTTGTTGATCATTAATGATTTGGATGTCTTTGATATCACTTAGATAACTGCGAATATACATGGGGCCTTTGTTCAATATCGCCTCAAAAGTTGCTTTTACATCGCGACTGGTCACACCCGACCCATCCCAAAAACGAGCATTAGGATTGAGATGATAAATAATCCAGCTCGTATCATCTGGATCATATGTCACTTTACTTGCCAGCTGCGGATACATGGTAAAAGCTTCATTCAATGAGCCAGTCATTAAAGTATCATACAGATAGTCTGTGCCAATCATCGCGACACCCGTGGTCATCCATTTGTTGGCGCTATTAAACGTACCGCGAGCATCTAGAGAAAGCGTGCCCCCTGATGGCGCTTTTGGATTGGCATAAGGTAAGTAAGGTGCATCGATGTACTCAGTGGGGCTATTGTGACCAAGCGCGGTCGTCGTGATAGGTGCAGCGATACTGCTCGGTATCCAACTGACGGTGATGGTTAGCAACATGGCTTTTAACAGGGCGTTTTTTACTATCATGACGTTATAACAAACCTCTATGCTAACCAATATAAATATCAAAACGTAAAGCCTGACAGCAAAACAGCGTTATAGCAAAATTTTATCATAACAAACTTAGGTTTTTTAACCTAATGGTTTGCCACGGATATGACTTAATGGTGATAGCATTAAGTCATATCCGTGGCAAACCATTATTACTACGCGCTAGCACGACCAAACTGTCTGCTTATACATATAAAAAAGGCACAACCATGATCAGTTGCGCCTTTCTTGATTTACATTTTATATAGCAAGACTTTATACGCTAGCCGTTATTATTTTGCTTAGGCGTGCTTTTTTTCAAAGGCAATCATAAAGTCAACCAGCTGCTGTACCCATTCAAGTGGTACGGCATTGTAGATACTGGCTCGCATACCACCTACGTCACGATGACCTTTTAGATTTAACAAGCCAGCTTTTTCTGACTCTTCTAAGAATACTTTATCAAGGTTGCTGTCTGCTAAAGTAAACGGCACATTCATGATAGAACGATATTTAGAATCTACTGGATTATTATAAAAACTGCTCTCATCGATTGTCTTATAAAGTAAGTCAGCTTTTTGCTGATTGATTTTACCGATAGCAGCTACACCGCCCTGCTCTTCCAACCAATCAAACACTAGCCCTGCTAAGTACCAAGAATACGTCGCTGGCGTGTTAGACATAGACTCTTTGTCAGCTTGATGCTCATAATTCAGCAGCATAGGACACCATTCACTTGCCTGCCCCATCAAATCCTCACGGATAATGACAATGACTAGACCTGCAGGACCGATGTTTTTCTGCGCACCCGCGTAGATCATGCCAAATTTAGACACATCTATCGGCTGCGACAAGATACAAGATGACATATCAGCAATGATTGGTGCATCTACTTGTGGTGGCTCAAATATCTGTAGGCCATGAATTGTCTCATTGGCACAGTAATGAAAGTAAGCCGCGTCTTCACTGATATTCCAATCGCTTTGCGCTGGTACGTCAGTAAAGTTATTCTCTTTACCAGTCGCAACTAGGTTAATTTCGCCCAAACCCAATGCTTCATAGCGCTTGGCTTCTTTGATTGCTTTACCTGACCATGCACCAGTCGTCAAATAGTCACCGCGTCCGCCATTTAACAGATTCAACGGAATCGCAGAAAACTGCAAACTTGCGCCACCTTGCAAAAATAGCACTTTATAGTTATCTGGTATCTCCATAAGCGTGCGTAGCTTAGCTTCCGCTTTGTCAGTAATGGCCATATACTCTTTGCTACGATGACTGACTTCCATGACCGATAGGCCGCGACCTTGCCAATCAAGCAGTTCGCTCTGTGCGCGCTCTAATACGGCTGTTGGCATGGTAGCAGGTCCAGCACAAAAATTTGGCAGGCGATGCGGTGTGGCAGTTGCTGTAGACGTTGGGTTTGTAGGCATAATCACAGTCCTAGGTATGATGAAATAAAAGGATGTTTTTTATTTCAGTTTGTTGATAAAGGCATTGGTATTGATGTTAATTTTCATACAACTCAATGAGATATCTGCTCCCACAGCTGACGTTTAGCATCACTGTCTGCGAGCATTTCTTCTAATGTCGGCACAGTGGTCAGATTGGGATGTTGAAGGCCATCAGGCAGCGCGGTCAGTGCAGCAACTTGTATATCTTCGCTTCGGCCAATTCGAAAAATATATCCTGCAAGACTGGCATTGGCAAGCTCAGCAGTATCCATACCATCACAAATCGGGAATGATGTTGTCTCGCAAGTGATTGATAGCGCCTGAGTAATGTTTTGCCATAGTTTTTGACTATCACTATTTAGCGCTTTGATATCAACCAATATTACCCAGTCATTATAGCGGCCACCTTGCAGGTCAAATGGTACTACTTTTTTTAAACTATCATCATTTATGCTGTCATCACTAATACTCTGCGGAAAATCACTCTGCGCGAATTGAGGTTGCTCAATAGGGGCAGTCGTAGAGGTTACAGCAGTTTGGTTCGATGCAGTACTTGGGATGTCATGGTAGTTAGACTCAGTACTTGAACTAACAGTATTTGAGCCAATCGTAGTTGAATCAACGGAATCAAAACTATAAGTAACAGGGCTTTGCTCGCTAGTCGTCTGTTCAGTGATAGCTTGCAAATCAGCATCATACTCATCGGTAACATAGTCGCTAGCGTTATAATCACTGATATCATAACCATCAGTCGGTTGATCAACTGTGCCTACAATTCCAGCGCTCGCTACTTCATTGTTGTTAGACTCAATGTCAGTGGAATCAATATGTGATTGCTCAACCGAAACTGTCGCAATGTCAGCCATATTGATGGTTTTTGACACAGGCTGTACCCACTGATTGATACCCATCATCGCTAGAATTTGGCGTTGCTGTACACGGCGCTGTAATACAATTAGCGGGTCTTGGGTATCACTCATTCGACTCTACTATCCTACTCATTTTGTTTATATCATTTATAGATTTTTTTATGGTTTTGGCAACTCTCACTGAGGATGCTTCACACTATTAATTAAGTACTAAATACCATACCCATCAAAACAGCTGTCGAATACCAAGCCAACGCTCTGATATTGCCAACAAACAATCGTATTCATCTTGGCTGATTATCGTATCGTGTAACATCACCGTATGCAACGTACTTAGCCATTGGCGATACTCATTATGAGTCGGCTGGTTCATTTCACTTTCATTATAATCTATTTGGCTACCATCCTGTTGCTTCTCTCGATAATTATCAGCATTCTGAGCACCTACCACGCGCTTGAGAGAGTGATTGGCAGAGACAGGAACCGCAGAAATAATCGCCAACAACTGAATGCTATTCAAGTGCTGTGCGGTCAATAATAGCCACTGCAAATTAACATCGCTTACTGTCATAAGATCAATATCAATCAAGCGCGCATGCCGTCTCAAATCTACAATATAATGCGCCACACTGTCGTTACCTTCACTCAATAGCGATCGGTCATGCATTGAGATCATCTGGCCTTTGGCATCTTTTGATAGTCGATAAGCCAATAAGACAGCAATTGACACGTCTGATTTATTAAGTCCTGTAAACACCTGACTTGAAGGATCTAGTTGCGCCCTTACGTCTTCCATACCAGTCTTCAGTATTTGCGGCCATAGAGACTGCGCGTCTGTATCTTGTAAAACTTTAGACAATATCGGTAGCAACTGCTGCAAATGTAGCGCTTGCCATAGTGATAATATTGGCGATTTTTTTTGTGCTAAAGCTAATGGGTTATTCAGAACAATTGCATGAGCGTTATCACTAGATATATTTTGATCTGACGAATCAGAAGCTAAGCTTTTGGTTAAGTCAAATGTCAGCTGTTGGTTAAATAACTCAAATATGCCCTGCTGATAACGCAACAACATCGTACGGCATTTCTCTTGTTTTTTATAGTACTGATGACTGTCATGACTATGATCGTCTTTACTTTTAATTTTTAGATTTTCGATACATAGTTCAGATAAATCCTGTTGACGCAATTGGTTTAAGGCGAGTTCAATCAAAGCGCTGTCTAAACGCCTGTCCAAACTGGCTACTACTGTCATCAGCTTAGTATCTATCCTATGCGGTAATATTTTCTCATGGGAAGTCGAGTCAGTTGCACTAGAGAAGTCATCATTCCAAATATCATTCAAACTATAAGTGGCAGTCGTTGATAAGGGTTGATGCTGATGACAAAGCAAGACAGCTTCGATTAATGCTAGCGCACCTAGAGGATGATGACTATGGTTTAGTATGTACTGAGGTAGCGATACCTTTTGAATATCATTAAATCCAATTAGTGTGTTTCCTGGTAGGTCAGCGTCAGGTTTGGACTGCCACGGTTTTAATAGCTGATGAGCGCCAATATCTTCGGCCTGTACTTGAAGCCGCCCATCGACCACCACATCAGCTTCTATGGCAAACTCTAAACCGTCATCAATCTCTGATTCACTACTATCTTTATTACGACTGTCGCTTATAGATTCAGCAAGAACTTTTCCGTCACTTGTCTGTTTATTGTCTCTTATATTAATCGTTGCAGCTGTTTGAGATCCAAGTAACGCCGATTGCTGCAAGTTTTTTTCTGGGAAATCTTCACTTAGGCTATTTTCTTTTGTTGCTCCCCAATCACCTAAGCGGCGTTGCCTATATATTTCTTTGACCTTTTGCTGATTTATTCGCTTTTCTTTGGCGACTTGTACCGCGAACTGATGATAAGCATCCGCATTAATAGCGCTCATACGCTCAGTCAAGCTTGGATGGGTGGCAAACCATGACACATCCCCTAAGTCTGCCCCACTACTAGCAAAGAAAAAATGGCTGAGTCCGTTGATATCGGCGATGCCAGACAAACGCGAGCCGAGCGGGTCTTGATGAATGGCTTTTAAGGTTTCGATAATCGCAGGCGTACGTGTCAATTGAACACTAGTGGCATCAGCAAGTAGCTCGCGCTCACGATTAAAACTGTGCTTAATCAACTGCGCGCTTGCCATACTAGAGAAGCTTAAACCATGCAGTAGCAATGTCCAGACACTACGCGGGGCTTGACGATCTATGATAGGTGGCATTTGTACCCATTTAGACTGACGCTTGGCTGAGGACTGCTGTTGTTGTGACTGCTGCTGCCAGTAAGCGACCCATTCACTATGCGTGGTGAAATTGGCCGTTTGCGCTTCTGTATTGCGTGCTAGCATATCAACCTGTCTCTGTGATAGAGACTTTTGGGAGATACTATCGCTATCAAAGTGACTGTAATTAGAGGGACGATTAGAGATTGGATCACTCCAGTCATACAGTATTTGCAAGCCTGCCAATACAACCATCAGCTGTAAATTGAACGTAGCATCGCCGTGCAATATATGACCATATTCATGACCGACGAGTCCGTATAGCGCCTCGTCAGACAACTTATCTAGCGCACCTTGAGTAACGACAAGTACCATATCTTGACTATGGCGACCAGCGACGAAACCATTGATACCCTGCTCATCAGGTAACACGTACAAAATAGGGGTTTGCAAACCCGCCGCAATGGCCAGTTGTTGAGCGATTTCATAGTAGCGACGATAGACTGGCGGAAAATCGCGTTCGTCACGTACTGCTATATGACGTGAACTATAGCGAACCTTTTCTTTAGCTTCGTGTTGATGAGCGACCCCTTGACTGTGCTCCCATGCTTCTTGACTGTTATCGATAAACAGCCTAACCGCCCCTACTCGCTGAGCAATAGCGCGGCCACCTGCTCGCAGGCGTCGATACTCTAAAAAACTACCACCAACGAAACTACCTAATGTCAGAATGATGACCAGAACCAATACCCAGTGGTATATACCGCCTGTAAATACTGTCAGCAGTATAGACATGGCAGCCAGTCCTACAGCCATATGAGCAAGTACAATTAAGAAAAACAGTCCATAAAGTAATAGACTGCGCCGCGTACGTATCCGCTGTTCACCAAAAAAATCCATCAGATTAGGCTGCCTAGAGTTCGCCAAAATTATCTAAACCTTAGCCCATATTGACAATCGGTGCCTGAGCAATCGCTTCTCTATCTTCAAATACCAACTGACTGAGTGGACGAAAGCCAAAAGTCGTACTAACGAGGTTATTCGGGAATACTTCGCGATCATTATTATAAAACATCACGCTGTCATTATAATGCTGACGCGCAAACCCGATGCGATTTTCTGTATTGGTTAATTCGTCCATGAGTTCCTTGATCATACTATCGGCTTTTAGCTCTGGGTAGGCTTCGACGACAGCGGAGAATTGACCCAACGCTTTAGACAACATACCTTCTGCTTTTGCAAATAGTGCCATGTGTTCTAGTGAGTCTGGCTGATGTTTATTAGAGTCTTGTAGATCTTGGGCATGATTGCGCGCGCTAATGACGCGAGTGAGTGTTTCTTCTTCATGACTCAAATAACGCTTGGCGGTTTCAACCAAGTTTGGAATCAGATCATGACGACGCTTTAATTGCACATCTATTTGAGCAAAGCCATTCTTTGCTTGGTTACGTGCGCGTACCAATCTATTAAAAATGGATACCCCAAACACAACTACCAACACCACAAATGCAATGAATAGCCAAACAAACATCTTCATAATCAAACTCCAAGGTGTCTAGAATGTTAATAAAAAGTTAATACATTGTATTTTAACTCATATTAATCAATAAAACCTCAGAACTACAAAGGAAATCGAACAGGAAACTAAATTGAAAACTACATAAGCAAATAGATAACCATCAGACAAAATTTTGACCAAAAAAAAGCCCTTTACAATGAAGGGCTTCATACATCACAAATATGTCTTTTGTACTTTATTGATATAATTATCAAATTTTAGGCAAAAAAAAGCGACTCCATCAGCACATCCTCGGCACACACTATAACTATTACCGTTGCTACCTTCCGGTCCTGGCGGGATTCATAGAACAATGTTGCGAGGCTACCAATGGAGCCACCAGTCGCAAATTATACAAGAAATTTTTAATTTTACAACCCCTATCTTAAAACTGTTTGCTTTAGTCCCTAAATAGCACTGTCATTTAGTTCATTAGCTCATGTTCGCAATGTATGAGCACAAATTATATCAGTAACTTAGGTCACAAAATTCTCACAGCAACTTATATGAATTTTGCTATTTTAGTGAATGAAGTTGTACCCATGTCGATTTTTAAAAAACAATAGGGACAACTTGTCATGTATAAATGAGTGTTGATAATTGTCATTTATATATTATTAGAATCAACTTAGGAGATAATAATGAAAAATACTTTATTGAATAAAGCAGCACTAGCTTCTGGTACGGTTTGTCTTATGACAGCGATGATGGGTAGCGCCCATGCAGAACCCACTGGCTATGATCAACTGACGTTTCAGACAGAAATAAAAGAAGAAATTCAGAACGACGAAGTACGCGCCAGCTTGTACAAAAAAGCACAGGCCACTGACTCTAAGACTTTAGCCACAATGCTTAATACCTCAATCAACAATGCCATGAAAATCGCCAAGCGCTACCCTAGCGTGACCGTGAGCACAGGGCAACAGCGCACCTATCCACGCTACGACAAAAACGATAAAATCATCGGCTGGACAGGTCAAGCAAACATAGACTTAAAAAGTACAGACTTTTCAGCGACTAGCCAGCTTATTGCTGACTTACAAGAAACCTTAGTGATGGATAATCTTAATTTTGGTGTATCAGATACCAAAAAGGATGCTTTAGAGCAAAAGCTAATGACCGAAGCCTCTCGCGCTTTTCAGCAGCAAGCTAAGAGCCTTACCCGCGCTTGGGATGCTCGTGGCTACCGCGTCATCAATGTTAACCTAAACACAGGTAGCAACTATCCACGTCCAATGTATAGCGCTATGAGCATGAAAACAGGAATGGCAGACGAGTCAGTACCAAGCCAAAGCTTTGAGTCTGGTAATAGCACTATTTCGGTGACTGCTAACGGTACAATCGAGTTAACTAAATAAGATAGCTTATATTTAAAATAAGTGATTTATATTAAAAAAGGCAAGCATCGTTAACGGTGCTTGCCTTTTTATTCTGCTAGCGATGTCTATTAACTATATTCAATCATTATTGAGACCATCATTCATTATTGAGACCATCATTGTGACTGAGCAACTTCCTGTTGACGCAGTTTTAGCATCAATTTTTGATACCAAGCTAGCTTTTGATAAGCCAACAGCTGCGCAGCCTTTCTTTTGTTGTCTTGCAATGTGGTCGTGTTTTGAATCACATATACAGTAAGTGTGATTTGCTCAAGTGTTTGGCCAGTTTCGCTTTGTACAACCGCCTTGATTGTATGAGCACCTGGCAAAACATCAACAGTAGCAATAGATGCACTTAAACCTTGTGCAACCTCTTTATCATCAAAATAAATACGGGCACTATCCCCTACCTGTAACGCAGGCTTAATCTGCACATTGACATCGATATTCTGTACTGGACGACGATAGGCTCTCTCTTCGCTAGGTTCAGTAATGGCTAACTGATAGTTTACTGGCGTGGTAACCTTAGTATTTATCGCAGGCGACTCAGTAGTAGTCGCTATCTGAGATGCACTTGATGATTGGCGACTTGTATTAGAATTGGTTGTCGTATTCAGATTAGTTGACCTGCTCGTCTCATTACCCGTCGTAATAGCCGTTTGACTGACTTGTTTGCCAGCTTGCTGCTCATAATCCTGTGGACGGTCAGTGAAGGTGACTTGACCGGTTTGCTCGTCGACCACTTTATAAATGGGTGCAGCATTCGTGAAAGATGCACAAAGACTAGCGAGAGCAACCGTAGTCCATAACCCAACTCTAATATTACCCTTTAAAAAACTCGATTTTGCTAATAAAGTCATAATCCATCAACCTAGATAGTATCTACTATTAATATAATTTTATAAAACTATTATGCGTGAGTTTTGACATGAAATCAGCAGCGATTTCAAAGAAAATTTATCAATTGGACTGATATACTTTATTGATACGCATAAAAAAACCAGCTAAGAATAACTTAGCTGGTTTTTATGACTCAAAATAACTGAGTGTTTTAGCGACTAATTAGCAGCTGTAGTACATGTCAAATTCAACAGGGTGTACAGTTACGTTCAGACGTTGTACTTCTTCCTCTTTCAAAGCAATAAACGCTTCTAGCATGTCTTCAGTGAAAACATCGCCTTTTAATAAGAAGTCATGATCGTCACGCAGTGCTTGTAGTGCAACATCTAAGCTCTCTGCAACCGTTGGGATTTGTGCTTCTTCTTCTGGTGGCAAGTCATACAAGTTTTTATCAGCAGCTTCACCTGGATGCGTCTTGTTTTGGATACCGTCAAGGCCAGCCATCAATAGTGCAGCAAACGCTAGGTATGGGTTAGCCGTTGGATCAGGGAAACGTGCTTCTACACGTACCGCTTTCGGGCTGCTCACGTGTGGAATACGGATAGACGCTGAACGGTTAGATGCTGAATAAGCAAGCTTAATAGGCGCTTCATAATGAGGAACTAGGCGCTTATAGCTGTTCGTTGATGGGTTAGTAATCGCATTCAACGCACGAGCATGCTTGATAATACCGCCAATGAAGTACAATGCTGTTTCAGACAGACCAGCGTACTCATCACCAGAGAATGTGTTTACACCGTCTTTTGAGATTGACATATGTACGTGCATACCTGAACCGTTATCACCAACGATTGGCTTAGGCATAAAGGTCGCTGTTTTACCAAACTGATGCGCAACGTTGTGAACAACATATTTCAATTGTTGAACTTCATCCGCTTTACGTACCATCGTGTTGAATGCAACACCGATTTCAGACTGGCAAGAAGCCACTTCATGATGATGAACTTCAACGCGGCCTTCGCCAACGATTTCTTCGATACGTTCACACATAACAGCACGCATATCATGTGAGCTATCGATTGGTGGTACTGGGAAATAGCCACCTTTCACACGTGGGCGATGCGCCATGTTGCCCCACTCGTAAGTCTCGTTAGTCGACCATGCTGCTTCTTCAGCCGTGATTTTATGACTAACGCCAGACATATCAACTGACCATTTAACATCGTCAAATACAAAGAACTCAGGCTCAGGACCAAAGTAAGCAGTATCACCGATACCAGTAGACTTTAAATACTCTTCAGCGCGGCGTGCGATGGAGCGTGGGTCACGGTCATAACCTTGTAGCGTTGATGGCTCGATGATATCGCAAGTCACTACCACAGTCACCGCGTCAAAGAACGGGTCAACAAAAGCAGTTTCTGGATCAGGACGCAAGATCATATCTGACGCTTCGATACCTTTCCAACCAGCGATTGATGAACCATCAAACATTTTGCCGTCTTCCATCACATCTTCGTCAATGGTAGAAGCTGGAAAGCTGATGTGCTGCTCTTTGCCGCGTGTATCAGTAAAGCGAAAATCAACCCATTTAGCGTTAGAGGATTGGATAAGATCTAATAGTTTATTCGACATGAATAGTCTCCGTTGTGTTGATCACGTAATTGCGATTTAAAATTATTAATATGATGTTCTTGTCCAAGAATGTCAGATGTGCTCTCAATACTAAAACAGCGCATTCGATATTATGCTTATTATCAGCACTATTTTGCGTATTAGTCAAGATGCTCATCTAAAGCGTTTACTCAATCAGACCAATATTTGTGCACATGGTCTAACATACGCCAATTCAATCCTAACGACATTCTAGCAATATACAACTCATAATGCTGAACTCTTCGGGCTCTTGTTAATAATTATTTTTAGACCAGTTTTTTGGCTTTAAAAAAATCATAACAGCAGTAATGCAAAGGCTATGCCAATGTATTGACACTCCAACTCTAGATATAGTTGTAAGCAGATATAATTATCAATATTTACAGTGATTTATACGATTAATATCGTTAGATATTAATTAATTCTCATCTAGTTCAGTTTTAGAATAGCACTTAATTAGAGCACCAGTTGAGAACTAAAAGCACTAAATTGGTGCAAATTAAAATATATTTATCGTTATAATGCTATTTATTAGTGCGCCGTTAATAGCTGAATTAATAACACTATCCCTGCTCAAACTATTTTCATTATCGACAAAATAATAAAAAATATGTTTTTACTTGGTGCTTACTTAGATAGCCTATACCCTACATTTGATAGAAAACAAAATAGTGGTAAGATAACCGCGCGCAATAACGCCCTCTGTTATAGTCATAGCTGCTTGTCTTTGACAATCAAGTGACTCGATAACAGTGAGAACCAATTTTATGTTAAAAATATAATAAAACTGATAAGTTGAAGCCTTAATGATTTTGATGATCGATAATTACGATAGCTTTACGTACAATATCGTACAGTACTTCGGTGAGCTAAAGCAGGACATCACTGTCTGGCGTAATGATCAAGTCAGCATTGAGCAGATTAAAGCCCTTGCACCTGATGTCATTGTGATTGGCCCAGGTCCGTGCGATCCTGACCGTGCAGGTATTTCGCTGCAAGCCATTGAGACATTTAAAGGGATTATTCCTATACTGGGTATTTGCTTGGGTCATCAAGCTATCGGTCAAGCCTTTGGCGGTCAAGTGGTCAAAGCTGGCGAAGTCATGCATGGCCGTTTATCAGCTATCTATCACAACGAGCAAGGTGTGTTTGCTGGCTTACCTAACCCGTCACAGGTTACGCGTTATCATTCACTCGTCATTGATAAGACAAGCCTACCAGACTGCCTTGAGCTCACTGCATGGACACAGAATGCTGATGGTAGTATTGAGGAAATCATGGGTATTCGCCATAAGGATTTTGCTGTAGAAGGTGTCCAGTTCCATCCTGAGTCAATATTGAGCGAAGCAGGTTATCAATTGCTCAATAACTTTTTACAGACTCATGGCTTGGCTACTCTGACATCCGATGAGCTACCGCAAGTTGGCTAGATTTGACTAAAAATACCTTGGTAAAAAATGCTGCTTTCATAAGCCTATGCCAAATTTCACACAGATTCATATAAAAAATAATAGTAAGTGAGACCATAATGAGTACGACAAAAATAGAAGAAACGCACACGCCAGAGAGTATTGCAAAATTGTCTGACGAGCAAACACATCAATTGCTAACCATAGCTTTGGGTAGAATATTTCAACACATCGATTTAACCTTTGATGAAATGTATCAAGTGATGCTGATTATCATGCAAGGTAGATGCAGCGACGCTATGATGGGCGCTATCTTGACGGGGCTGCGAATGAAGGGCGAATCCATTGACGAGATTACTGCATCTGCCAGTGCCATGCGTGCACTAGCTGCCAATATTGAACCAAAGAACTGTGATTATTTGGTAGATATCGTTGGTACTGGCGGTGATGGTGCTAACTTGTTCAATGTCTCAACTGCATCGGCGTTGGTTGTTGCGGCAGCTGGTGCACAAGTTGCTAAGCATGGCAATCGCGGCGTCTCGACCAAATCTGGTAGCTCAGACTTACTTGAGCAAGCAGGTATCAGTCTTGCGCTCACTCCAGAGCAAGCAAAAGACTGTATCGAAAACCAAGGTATCGGGTTTTTATTTGCACCCAATCATCACAGCGCCATGCGTTATGCCAACCCTGTACGCCGTGAATTAAAAGCGCGTACCATCTTTAATATTTTGGGCCCATTGACCAATCCTGCTGGCACGCCAAACTTAGTCATCGGTGTATTTACCGCGCAGTTATGTGAGCCGATTGCTAAGGTGATGAAAAACTTAGGCGCACGTCATGTCATGGTAGTAGGCGCAAAAGATGGTCTTGATGAAATTAGTCTTGCGACTTCGACCACAGTCGCTGAGCTAAAAGATGGCGAGATATCAGTCTATGACATGATGCCAGAAGATGCGGGTATCGAGTCCCAAACTCTTATCGGCCTCGATGTCGACTCTCCAGCACAAAGTTTAGAGCTGATTCGTGCTGCGCTATCTGGAGCCGACACTCATGACCGCGCCGTACTTAAAGCACGTGATATGATTGCGCTAAATGCAGGTGCCGCGATATACACCGCAGGACTTGCCAGCAACTACCCTAACGGTGTTAGCCGAGCACAAAAAATTATTCAAAATGGCGATGCTTTACTCAAACTTGAGTCTTTAGCCAACTATACCCAACAGCTAGTCGCTCAAGGTTAATCTATACGCATTTATATACTGTCTATAGTCAAAGAAATTTAAAAAGGATAACAGGCAGCCGACCGCAGATTGTACAAGTCGTACATCTAGGAAGGGAAACGCCGTAGCCATTTAGTAGTTATTAATAGTTCTCTGACTATATTTACATTTAACAATATTCGGATACCAGTATGACCACAACCCATTCAGACATACCATCAGTGCTACAGCGCATTGTCGCCACCAAAGTAGAAGAATTAAAAGCCGCTCGCGAAGCATTGTCTCTAGAGGACTTGCAAGCACAGGTCGCAGCTGATGATAAACCGCGTCGAGGTTTTGCTGCGGCGCTACGTGCTGCTGGCACTAAAGAAAATGGTATCGGTATCATTGCTGAGATTAAAAAAGCCTCACCGTCTAAAGGCATTATCAATCATAACTTTACCCCTGCTCTATTTGCGCAGCAGTATGAGCAAGCGGGCGCTAGTTGTCTGTCTGTATTGACCGACCGTGATTACTTTCAGGGCAATGACAGCTATCTTATTCAGGCGGCTAATACTTCAAGCTTACCGATATTACGCAAAGACTTTATGATTGATGTCTATCAAATTTATCAATCCTACCTAATGGGCGCTGACTGCATCCTACTCATTATGGCTTGCTTAGATGATGCCCAAGTACAAGAGTTACATGCATTAAGTATAGAGCTTGGTATGGACGTATTGATAGAAGTACATACCCAATCTGAGCTTGAGCGTGCGCTACAATTGCCACGTTCAGTACACAATATCTACGGTATCAATAACCGTGATTTAAATACCTTCGATGTTGACCTGCAAAACACGCTTGATCTTAAGAATATTTTAAACGACGCACTTGCTACTGATAGTGCTGAGCAAAAACCACTTATCGTGACCGAAAGTGGTATTCATAGCAGTGATGATATTCGTCTCATGTTAAATAATGAGATTCAGCACTTTTTGATCGGTGAGCAATTTATGAAAACTGATCATCCAGGGCAAGCGTTACAATCCTTACTTGCGGGCGTCGCAGCAGACGGGTAAAGTAACTCAATAATTTATGTTTCAATAAATGCTCGATAGCTTGAACAATGTCTGCGCTATAGACATTGTTCAATCAACCATTCATCAATCAACGATACGTTAACTTTTATGTCAAACTCTCTGTTTTCAAAAGAAATGCAAGACCAGCTTAAAGAACTCAAAGGCCAGCTGAGCAAAGGCCGTGATACCAATTCACCTGAAGGTGAGAATCAAAAGCCAACTGAGCCGGTGTCGCTACCGACTCAAAAGCAAGTAAAAAAGACAGTCAAGCAGCTAGATAGTGAACATATCGATGACGATAAAGTTCTGTTTATGCAAGCCATGCACGGTGTCAATCAGCTAGAAGACAAAAATGTCCGCTCACCTGCCAGTGCAACTAAGGCAGGCAAACCTGATGCAGCGACACTATCAAAACGTGCGGCGGCTCAAGGTAGTGAAGCCAGTGATCTAGGTGCAGGCTTGTCAGATATGCAAGCACTACTGAACCCTGTTGCTGCTGAAGCTTATTTGTCTTATAAGCAGCCTACACTGCAAAATAAAATCTTTGATCAGCTCAAAAAAGGCAAGCTGCGTTGGTATGATGCGGTAGATATCCATGGCTGTACAATAGAAGAAGCTCGCGAAGCGATGACTCAACTATTGAGCCAAGCCAAGCAGAAAAACGAAACCATGGTAAAAATTGTCCATGGTAAAGGTAGCGAAGCGATTCTAAAAACCTGTATCAATGGCTGGTTACGTCAATTGCCAGAAGTACTAGCGTTTTGCTCTGCGCCACCAAAAGATGGTGGTAACGGTGCTGTACTAGTACTACTTAAAAAACCTAAAGCAGATGGCGAATAGGTCTACTGTTAGTGATATGGTACTACATAAAAAGGACTGCTTATTTGCAGTCCTTTTTTTATCGCTTACTAATGGTTTAGACATAGACTATAACGATGTGTACTTTAATGAATGCTCTCTTTAATGTACATTCCATTTAATGTTAGCTTCTCATTCTGCATTAATATATTGACTTGAGCTCCTTCTAATTAGCAAAGCGAAATCACTATGACCATACAGACTATTGAAAACACCAACGAACTAGAACAGCAGATTGCTGCATTAATTACCATTGAACCAAGGTTCGCCCCTGTCCATAAGCAGGTAGGCACCCCTAACCTTAGGCATAATGCAGGTGGGTTTGAGCAGTTGATGAGAGCGATGGTCGGTCAGCAGTTATCAGTAGCTGCCGCTGCCAGCATTTGGAAACGGTTGGTTGATGCAGAATTAATTACACCGCAAGCGATACGTGAAGCGACAGACGATAGTTTGAAGACGCAGGGATTGTCCAAGCAGAAAACTCGTTATGTACGCTCTTTAGTGGATCATGATATAGACTTTGCAGCATTGGAAACCTTACCAAATGAAGAAGTCATAGCAAATTTAACAGCTGTGACAGGCATTGGGCGTTGGACAGCTGAGATGTATTTACTATTTTCGCTAAAACGTGCAGACATACTTGCAGTCGATGATTTGGCCATTAAAGTTGCAGCCATGGAGTTGTTAGGCTTAGCAGAGCGCCCAACACCCAAGCAACTTAAAGACCTAACTCAGCATTGGTCACCTCATCGCAGCGCTGCCAGTCTATTGCTTTGGTCGTGCTACAGCTCATTACGTGATAAAACCGCAGTACCTTTATAGCTAATTGAGCAAAAATAGCACTAATATTACTAAACGCCATTCGGGATAAAAAAGTCTCTTTTAAGGCTGGTTCCATATAGAAAAGCCAGATTTGTTTTTAGTGTGCTTAAACTTACTTTTTCTTAGCATATGACTTTTATGCTTTAGTGCCTTAAGCGCACCACTTCTGCTGACGGTCGCCATAGAGAATTTGTGGTGACTTGCAACATCATTTTTAGTCTTGTCGCTATCTTTACGAATATTAATGCCATCGTCGTTGTAATCTTTCCTGTATACGCTTGTGTTTACTTCCTTGTTATCAGACACTTCATTATTAGCAGAGTTACTACTATTATCTGATTCATTTCCTTCTGCTGATTCATCAGTGCTACTTCCCACATGATGTTCAAGCTCCGTTTGATTAACAATCAACTGCTGAGTCGGCAATGCATGTTCTACTTTATATTTCGCGACTTTCTTTAATATATCGACAAACAAAGCGTTTTGTTTGTCATAGAACTCAATGATACCAATAGCATTCACATAAGCTTGCAACTGAATAACATAGCAATCTTGGCGCAGCTCCAAAATATTGACCTGATTCCATTCTTGATTGGTCAAATCATGCTCTTTTATAAATTCATCCAAGTCATTAACCATTTTAAATATTACGTCAAGATCAGCGGTACGCTTAATATATAAGTAATGGAAGAAACGAAACATATCGCGAGAGGTAAAGTTTTCGATCTGCATCGATGAAAAATCACCATTTGGTACCGTAACAATCGTCCGCGACAAGGTCCGTACACGCGATGAGCGAATACCAATGTCGATAACTGTGCCTTCGTAAGTACCGAATTTACAGTAATCACCGATACGTACAGGTGAGTCTGCCACCACTACAACACTACCAACTAGGTTTTCGATCGTCTTTTGCGCACCAAGGGCTAATGCTAAACCACCCACACCCAGTGCCGCAATACCAGTGGTCAAATCAAAACCCAAATTGCCAAAAATGACAATCACTGCAAATATCAGGAGTAGCGCTTTGACAACCTTGCGCAGCAGTCCCAAAATTGAGACACGCTCAGTATAGTTTTTCTTGTAGCTTAGATTTACCGCTCGGGTAAATATCGCATCGATTACTCGCAATAGTAGCCAAGTCAGCGCCAACCAAGAAGCAATATCCGTAAAGCGATTGACTGGCTCACGTAGTGTCACCGATACGCCTGCATAAACCATCACCTCTGATAGTATCAATGCCATAATGACCACAGAAAGTGGCAATATTACCTTATTAGGTAACGGTAATGGCGTACCACGCAAATACGGATAAACAATCCTTAATAAGTGGTATAGCAACCATACCGCGACATAAGTGAGTACAAAGCTAGTCACAATCATGGTGAGCGCGGCGACCAAATCAGCTAGTTGATAGCCGAAAAGCTTTTTGCCATCTAAAGAGTCAACCGTATAGCGCGAGACTAAGGTCGGCTCAGTATTTTCTATCACTTCTGGTACTGAGGTCAGCGTATCGCTAGAGAACTGCCAATATTGTTCGTTTTGTTTTGAGACTACCCTTTCTAGCAATAGCGGAACACTTCGCTCGCCGATATTAATCACACCGACATTTTCTTGGCTCGGTGGCAGTTGGTCAGTTAGATTACCCTCAGGTGAATTGCTAATCTGTAGATCCGGCTGAAAACGCCCTCCGGCATCCAGTGCTTGTTTAAACTGTCGCACAACGGTCGTTGGGTTATCGGACTTTGATAAGTTGAGATAATTACTTGCCAGCAAATAATCATTTTCACCCAGCGCACTGATAAACCCTTGTACCGTATGACGCGGCGTATCTCGGCCAAACGAATCAGGCAATGGCGTACTTACTGTCTCTCCACTACTGTCATTACCCACTCCAAGCGCACCAGCCTCGACAGCATAAGCATTATTTGGCAAGGCGATACTCAACAGCATAGTCAGTAATAGCATCGCGACTATAAATGGCATTTTAGTAATAGCAGAGAATAAATTAGGCGAAGAACTGGGAGTCAGATTATGCTTGATAGACAAAACAAACCTCTTAGTTTAAAAATGGCATGATAGATTGACAGGTGACGTCCATACTATAGTAACAATTATTTATGACAGCAGTGCTTTTGATTACGCAATTTTGTAGCTAACTGTATTGGTATTTGGTTTCTTACTCTATGTGCATTTCTAATAATAAGTATTTCTAAAGACAGCTTTCTCCTATAAAACTAAGAAGATGCTAATGAAATATTTAGGTAAATTAATTTTCAATAGACTATTTAGTAAGCTAACATGAATGACATTCAGCCTAACCTGAATAAACATTAGGTTAAAGTAGTTTATAAAGCAGAACGATTTGTAGATAATGAGCGCAGTTTTGCTTATATACTGTTTTTTGTAACTTTTGACCCCTTTTACGTCATAATAGTTACCTCTCATTTCTGCATTTTTAACTTGATTACTTTGGAATCGACTATGTCTGTATCACGTGCATCTTCACGTACCTATCTTCGTTTAAGTATTTTGAGCGCGCTTGGCTTACTTGCAGTAAATACCGCAATGGCAGCTACCTCTGAAAATACTTCCATCAACGATAGTAACCTACCACAAGTTGAGCTTGATAAAATCGTCGTGACAGCCACTCGTACACCTACTAAGACAAGTAATGTAATTGCGCAAACACGAGTAATTAATAAGGAAGAGTTACAACGTTATCAAGGTCAAACCGTAACAGATGTATTAAAGAATCAACCGGGCATCAACATTACTCAAAGTGGTGGTATGGGAAGTGTTAGTAACTTTTACATGCGCGGTTACGATAGCAAGCAGATACTTGTACTTATTGATGGCATCCGCTATAGCTCTATTTCTTTAGGCACGCCAGCATTAAACTTACTTTCTGCTGATCAAATTGACCGTATCGAAATACTATATGGTGCATCAGGCTCTAGTATATATGGCTCTGACGCTATGGGCGGTGTCATTCAAATATTTACCAAAGGCTCTAACATCGAGCAAAACAACGTTTCAGTCACGGCGGGAGCAGGGTCTCACAACCTCTATAACTTGGGAGTAAATGGTCAATTTACCAATCAAGATACAACGCTTAGCTTAGGCATTAGTCATACTGATACTGATGGTTTCAATGCTGTCGAAACTGGAAGCAATTTCAATCCAGATGACGATGGATTTAATATGACTTCCGCAAGCCTTGCTGTGACAAAAAAAATCGCACCTAATGTAAAAGCAGGTCTAAGCGCTTTATACAACAAATCAACGTCTGAATTTGATGGTTTTGCTGATTGGACAACTGGAGCTGTACATCCTGATGCTCATAGTGATCAGAAAAATGGTTCAGCAACATCATTTATTGAACACGCTAACGATCTTGCTACTACTAAGCTAAGCTATGGTCGTAGTATCGATGAAATCTCTACTTATGAAGATGGTAATGATTTAAATAACAGCACTGTTTTTGATACTGAGCAAGACCATGCACGTTTAGAGAGCCAAATTAAAGCAGGTGATGGTCATGCGATTTTGGGACTTGAACACCTAAAGCAAAAGATAGACTCTACTACTGAATACGATGTCGATAGCCGCACTATAAAAAGTGCTTTTATCGGCTATCAATTAGCCGACACGTATTACGACTTGCAAGCTAATTACCGTGTTGATGATAATTCCCAATATGGCAATGAAAGCACCTACAATATAGGTGCTGCTATACGTCCGTTAAAAGGTGTACGTATTGGTACAAGTTATGCCACAGGGTTTCGTGCTCCTACGTTTAACGATTTATACTTCCCAGGCTATGAAAACCCAAACTTAAAACCTGAAACCACTAAGAACACCGAAATATTCGTGGAGTATGTCACTGATAATCAGCTATCACGACTTACTGGTTACCATACTGATGCAGAAAACTTAATAGCATCTGGGGAAAATATCGGAGAAGCAAAGATCAAAGGCTTAAGTTTAACGTCAGATTGGCAAATCAATTCTTTCTTATTTGGCTTTGGATATAATTATTTAGACGCAGAAGATAGAAACCCTATAAAACCTGCATTTGGTGAGCCTACTTACGGTAATTACCTCGTTTACCGCCCTAAAAATAGCGGTTCAATTTATGTAGGCTATCAACAGCCAAAGTTTGATGTGCGGTTAGAAGCTAAGTATACCGACGAAAGATTTTCCGACGCGGCGAATACGACTAAGTTAGATGATTACACCTTACTAAACTTAAGTGGCTCTGTTTACATTACACCTAATCTTCGTGCTAACTTGCGCGTTGACAATCTCACTGACGAAGATTACACGTTATCTAATCAGTTCGGCACAGAATACAGCACTGACGGCACTAACTACTTTACCTCTCTAACTTACAACTGGTACTAAGCTGACTTAGCACTATAAAACTCTAGCGCTTGTTTAAATATAAAAGGTCATCTACAGGTGGCCTTTTTTTATACCTATGAAAAATATACAGGTGCTTATGCCATGATTGCTTATCATTTATCTCAGTCAATAGGTGACAATTAACCACTCATCTATTACAATAACGACCTCCGAGAGGTGTTGCGCCATAACAGTGATTTACTGCATTAACATTCTATAGTTATGCAATCACAGGTTATGTTAGGCTCGGTTAACTGTCGAAAGACCATGTTTTTGGTCGCTCACAGCGCAAACAACGGCACCTGCGTTTTTATTCTTTTTATCATTCGTTAACCACTGATAGGAGCATATTATGGACGCAGTGTCTACTACACCATCTGCCCATACGATCGACCCCTCTTTCACTGACTATAAAGTCGCTGATATCAGCCTTGCTGATTACGGCCGCCGTGAAATCACCCTTGCTGAAGCCGAAATGCCTGCCCTAATGGGCTTGCGTCGCCGCTACGAAGCAGACCAGCCGCTTAAAGGCGCGAAAATCGCTGGCTGTATCCACATGACCATTCAGACTGCCGTACTTATCGAGACACTAGTCGCGCTAGGTGCTGAAGTACGCTGGACATCATGTAACATCTTCTCAACTCAAGACCATGCTGCTGCTGCAATTGCTGCTGCTGGTATCTCTGTTTATGCTTGGAAAGGCGAAACAGAAGAAGAGTATGAATGGTGCCTACGTCAGCAAGTACATGTTGGCGGCGAAGCGTCAGGCCAACTTTGGGATGCTAACTTAATCTTGGATGACGGCGGTGACTTAACTGCTTTGATTCACAGCGATTATGCAGAGCTTCTTGATAACATCCATGGTATCTCAGAAGAGACCACCACTGGCGTTCATCGCTTGGTTGAAATGCTTGGTAAAGGTACGCTTAAAGTACCAGCTATCAACGTCAACGATGCGGTTACCAAGTCTAAAAACGATAACAAATATGGCTGTCGTCATAGCTTAAACGATGCTATTAAACGCGCCACCGATATGTTCCTTGCTGGTCGCCGCGCTTTGGTTATCGGTTATGGCGATGTAGGTAAAGGTTCTACACAAAGCTTACGCCAAGAAGGCATGATTGTACGTGTTTCAGAAGTTGACCCTATTTGTGCTATGCAAGCATGTATGGACGGTTTTGAAGTCTTATCACCATACATCGATGGTGACAACACTGGCGGCGCAGACAACATCAACAAACGCTTGCTTGAAGACACTGACATGATCGTCACGACCACTGGTAACTACCATGTTTGTGATAGACATATGCTAGCAGCTCTTAAGCCTGGTGCTGTGGTATGTAACATCGGTCACTTTGATACCGAAATCGACACTCAGTTTATGCGTGATAACTGGCGCTGGGTTGAGATCAAGCCACAAGTTCATCAAATCTTCCGCTCAGACGATGAGAACGATTATTTGATCTTGCTTGCTGAAGGTCGCCTAGTAAACCTAGGTAACGCAACTGGTCACCCATCACGCGTTATGGACGGCTCATTTGCCAACCAAGTATTGGCTCAAATGTATCTGTTCGAAGAAAAATTCGCTGACCTGCCAGCTGACCAACGTACTGACAACCTATACGTAAAAGTATTGCCTAAGAAGTTAGACGAAGAAGTGGCCGCTGCGATGGTTGCAGGCTTTAACGGTACGCTAACTAAGCTGACCCAAAAGCAAGCTGAGTATTTGGGTGTGCCAGTTGAAGGTCCATTCAAGCCTGACGCTTATAAATACTAAAAGGAGCCTGACTGTGAGTAAGCCTGCTTTCTCCTTTGAGTTCTTTCCTGCAAAGACCGAGCAAGGTCACGAAAAGCTTCTCAGCACTTATGATGAGCTTAATAAGTTGTCACCAGCTTATTTTTCGGTAACTTATGGTGCGGGCGGTTCAACCCGTAGCCGCACCTTAGATATCGTACAGGCACTAAGTACGCGTGGTACCACTGAAATCGCGCCGCACATGTCTTGTATTGGTGATGATAAAAGTGAAATCGCTGAATTGCTCGAGTATTATAAGACTTTAGGTATTAGACGTTTAGTAGCGCTACGCGGCGACTTGCCATCAGGTCAGGTGGGCATGGGTGAACTACCATTTGCGGTAGATTTGGTAAAGTACATTCGTGAGCATTCAGGTGATCACTTCCATATCGAAGTGGCCTCCTACCCTGAAATGCACCCACAAGCGCGTAGCTTTGAGTTTGATATCGATAATCTGGTAAATAAATACCAAGCTGGTGCCAATGCGTCGATTACCCAGTTTTTCTACAACGCTGACAGCTATCTGTACTTGCGTGATAAGTTAGAGAAACGCGGTATTGATACAGTAGCTCAGCCTTTGGTCGCTGGTATCATGCCAATTACCAATTCGAGCAATCTCTTGCGTTTTGCTGATAGTTGTGGTGCTGATATTCCGCGCTATGTACGTAAGCAGTTGACGGATTTTGGTGATGATCGTAAAGCTATTCGTGAGTTTGGCTTTGATGTGGTTTATCGCTTGTGTGAACGTTTGATTGCCGAGGGCGTACCTGCCATGCATTTTTATAGCATGAACAAAGTTGAGCCAAACAAACGCTTAGTAGAAGCATTGGGATTGACTGCTTAAATTTGTAAGCATTCTAAAATATCCCTTCATCATTCCTGAATACATTATCAATGACTGGCGCTTCTAGGAGCGCCAGTTTTTTATTGTCAAAATTTTGACCAATAACTCTTTACAGTTTTATTCATACACTTTATCTTATTTGATTTTTAAAAATTTCTTCACTATGTAATAATGCTGCTCTAAAAATAATTTCCTTTATTAAGAAAAATTCTCATAAAACAAATGTCATTAATTGTCTCAAGTGATATTCTATAGATCTAATAATAACTATACTCAATCAAATAATAGGAATAAGACCACGTGCGACGTTTTTTTTATGCCGTTAACAACGACAATGCTGATGCCTCATCACTACCTAAATTGAATGAGCTACCGCTAGGTAGCAATGTCGAATTACCCGATAGTGTTGTCCATCACTGGTGCCGTGTACTACGAGCCAATATTGGTGATCAAGGAATTTTGTTCGATGGATTTGGCGGCGAATATACAGTAGAGCTACAGGCAATCAGTAAAAAAAATGCCACTGCTACTTTGCTTACACATATAGACGACGATCGTACGCCGCCTACTATCACTCAGATTGGCTTAGTAATGAGCCGCGGTGAGCGTATGGATTATGCTATTCAAAAAGCAACTGAGCTTGGGGTGACTGCCATTCAGTTGCTCAGCAGCCACCATGGTGAAGTCACATTAAAACCTGCTCAAGTTGAAAAGAAACTGGCGCATTGGCAACAAGTAGCAATAGCCGCTTGTGAACAATGCGGTCTTAATCGTCCACCTCTTATTCTTGCGCCACAATCTATCAACGAATGGCTAAGCAATACCAATTCTGATACTAAGACTAATGAGGCTAAGACTACTGACATTACGAAGGCGCAAATGGCCGTCAGTTCTATCGTTTCTGTGCTTAGTCATGATCCTTACTACCAAGTATTAGCAAACGCTGCAGATCTGTGTGTGCAGATGAGCGTACCAGCAGCAGGACAGCCTGCCATGCCTAACGCTCTATCTGATACTCTCAAACAACAGACCCCTTATATCAAACTGTTGATCGGGCCTGAGGGTGGTCTGAGTCAAGATGAATGTCAGCAAGCGGAGAGTGTTGGCTTTAAGCCTTGGCAAATCGGCACAAGAGTCTTGCGTACCGAGACTGCACCAGTGGTAGCGTTAGCTACTTTACATGCCTTAAGCACCTAGTAAAAACTGATAAGTACTAGTATGACTATCGTAGTTTTTATCTTTTATGCTTATAGTCAAAAATAATGTCTGTTCTGTATCGTGCATAGTAAAACGCGATGCCAACTCAATGTTAATAAATTGATAATACAGTTCTTATTTTTATAAGCCCTTATCTTTTGTGAGCCACTATTATGAGCAATTTTGACACTATTCCAGTATCAATCAAGCAGCAGTTGATGAGTACGCTATGTGAACAGCTTGAAGACGCCATATTTGTATTAGATGATAATTTACGTTATTTAGCGGTCAATGCCAGTTATGAGCTTATGATTGGCTACAAAGAAGAGTTCTTGGTTGGTCGGCCACTTGGTATTTATGCTGCTGAGTTTTTATCAGAAGCAGAGCAGCTGATCTTAAAAGACATCAGTAAAAACCTAGACAGTCATGGATTTTACGAACTTGATTTTTCGATGATCAATCGTTATGGCGAACCTATTGATTGTCATGTCACTTATCGCAAGATTTATGTCGAGCAAACAGCCTACCATGTGGGTATGTTACGTGACATGTCATCCGTTATCAAAGACCAAAAACAGGTCGCGCATTTACTCAACTATGATCAGCTTACGGGGCTTCCTAACCGTAAGGTATTTTTAAGTCAGACAAGTGACATGCTATTAGATAGTTACCAAGAGGTTGTCCTTGTACGCTTAAACATTGATCGCTATCGTAATCTTGCCAGCCTACTAGGGCCTGATGGTGCCAATGACTTAATAAAAAACTTTGTAGAAGAAGTCGAGAAGCTCAAGCTGCATAATTTACGCTCTTTTTCTCACTTTGGTGGTGATGATTTTGCGCTACTGTTTGAGGTTAAAGATGCCAATATGGTACGTCATCAATTAGACACACTTATGCAAATGTGTGAACGCCCCTTCTCTACTGATAAGAGCCATGCGACAGATGCAAATATCTATTACCATATTTCTGTGGGTGTCAGCTGTTTTCCAAAAGATGATAACGAAGTAACCGGTTTATTGACCAAAGCAGAAAAAGCATTGGACTATGTCAAGCAGCACGGTGGCGATGATATTCGCTGGTACGATGAGACTATTGAAAGCGCCACCGCTGGTAGTTTAGAGCTAGAGTCTGAGCTTAGAACGGCTACCACTGAAGGTCAATTCGTTCCTTATTATCAGCCAAAGTTCTCATTAGAGACTGGGGCTATCACAGGTTTTGAAGCATTGGTACGTTGGCAACACCCTACTCGCGGATTGCTCAAACCTGTTCATTTTATCAATGCCATTATCGCGCACAAGCTCTCCTTTGATTTATTTTCGCAACTGGCTATTAAAATCGTCAAACAACTCTCCGTTTGGCAACAGCAAGGGTTTCATCAACACGTCTGTATCAACGCTGATGCCGCAGAATTTAGCCACCCTGACTTCTTTGATATGGTCAGCACACTACTTACAGAGAATGACGTTGCTGCCCATCAGTTGCATATCGAAGTGACCGAGTCGTCTTTGATTCAGCGTCATGACAATGTAAAAAAACAGCTTAACTCGCTCAGAGAGCTTGGCGTACGTCTAGCGCTCGATGATTTCGGTACTGGTTATGCATCATTGAGCTACTTACAAGAATACCCATTTGATTTTATCAAGATTGATAAGAGCTTTATCTCCAATATTGAAACCGATCGTACCCAGCACGCGATTGTAAAAGCCATTTTAGACTTAGCAGTCGCTTTAGACATGCAAGTCGTTGCTGAAGGTATCGAAACTGAGCAGCAGCGTGATGTGTTGTTAGATATGGGTTGCAAAATTGGTCAGGGCTATTGGTTTAGCAAACCCGTGGCTGCTGATGTTGCCACTGCGATGCTGATTAAACAAAACTGTTCTGAGTAAACGCTAAGCTATTCGCTATAACTTATTAACCATAAGCTACTATGTTCAGACTCCTAGCATACGATCATGTTTAATGTTTATCACGGTTTATCGCGTTTATATCTGTGAAATAACTTACAGGCTCGGTTCTACCAAATAGTGTTGTAATTTATACCGATGCGTTTGTCTTTATGGCGAACGCTATTTTTTTGGCTGTCATTTTTTCATGTTAATACTGGTCGTATAAAGGACTATCTGTCTTAGTAACGTTAGAGTTTTCATATGCTTAATGCTACTGTTTCCTAGTGCCTAACGTCGATTGCATAACCGATGCAAGATAGGTTCATGACTTATCAGTCCTGTCACCAAACTTGTATAATCACCTATGAAAGCCTATCTTTTATAGTGAATTTGTTAGAGCACATTTAATCTCTCATTGACTCTGACAATCACCACTCTTTTCAACACTATTTTATGTAATCGATAGCATGGTTGACCTGCTTTACTGTTTATCCTTTATTTAGATTTTCAGATTGGCTAGGTAAGAATAACGCACTAGAGGATAGTGCGACCATATACTCATTATTGGCTATGATCGGTTACATTCCAAAAAGGACAGGAAGTTATGCAATACAAAGCGCCCTTACGTGATATCCAATTCGTTATGCATGAACTACTCGATAGTGAAAGCCACTACAAAACTTTGCCTGCGTTCCAAGAAGCTGACCGCGAGCTAATGGACAGCCTATTTGAAATGGCTGCAAGCTTTGCTGAAAACGAACTGTCGCCATTGAACCAAAGCGGTGATGCTGAAGGCTGTAAGTTTGACAATGGTAAGGTCACTACGCCAAAAGGCTTTAAAGAAGCTTATGACGCGTATTGTGAGCTTGGCTTCCCTGCTTTGTCTGCTGAAGAAGATTTCGGCGGCCAAAACATGCCGTTCTCATTGTCTACTGTCATCAATGAAATGGTTGGTACGGCTAACTGGTCATTCTCTATGTACCCTGGTCTATCACATGGTGCTATTCAAACCATCGAGCATCATGGTACTGACGAGCAAAAACAAACCTATTTAGAGAAAATGGTCACTGGCGAATGGTCAGGCACCATGTGTCTTACTGAAGCGCATGCGGGTTCTGACTTGGGTATTATCCGTACCAAAGCTGAGCCTAAAGAAGATGGTAGCTATAGCATCACGGGGCAAAAGATTTTCATCTCTGCTGGTGAGCATGACCTAACCGGTAACATCATCCACATTGTATTGGCTCGTCTACCAGGCGCGCCTGCTGGTACCAAAGGTATCTCCCTGTTTATCGTTCCTAAAATGACGGTCAACGCAGATGGTAGCGTTGGCGAAAGCAACAATGTCGTTTGTGGCTCTATCGAACACAAAATGGGTATCAAAGCCTCTGCAACTTGTGTCATGAACTTCGATGGCGCAACGGGCTACTTGATTGGACCTGAAAACCGCGGCCTACAGTGTATGTTCACCTTTATGAACGTGGCACGTATCGGTACTGCTGTGCAAGGTTTGACTGCAGCAGAGTATGCATTCCAAGGCTCATTGACTTATGCAAAAGACCGCTTAGCGATGCGCTCGTTATCAGGTACGAAAGCACCAGAGAAAGCGGCTGATCCTATCATCGTACATCCAGCTGTTCGTAACATGCTATTGACGGAAAAAGCCTTTGCTGAAGGCGGTCGTGCGCTAGTTTATTATCTCTCACATTTTGCAGATACCGTCGCAAAAGGCGAAGGCGAAGAGTTGAAGTTTGCTGATCAAATGTTGTCACTACTGACACCAATTGCTAAAGCGTTCTTGACTGAAACAGGTCTAGAAGCTGCCAACCATGGTATTCAGGTTTATGGTGGTCATGGTTTCGTTAGCGAATGGGGTATGGAGCAGAACGTACGTGATACACGCATTTCTTGCTTATACGAAGGTACCACAGAGATTCAAGCGCTTGACTTGTTAGGTCGTAAAGTCTTGGGTTCACAAGGTAAGCTACTTGCTAACTTTGTAAACGTTATCCAAGAATTCTGTGAAGAAAACAAAGAAAACGATGAAATGGGTCAGTTTATTCGCCCACTTGCGAAACATCTCAAAGAATGGGGCGATTTGACTGCACGCATTGGCATGCAAGCAACTGAAACGCCAGATGCTGTCGGCGGCGCTGCAGTAGACTATATGTATTTCAGCGGTTATGTGACCCTAGCCTACTTATGGGCGCGTATGGCACTGGTTGCTCAGACTGCTATCGCAAACGGTACTGGCGAAAAAGCATTCTATGACGCTAAAGTTAAAACGGCTCAGTTCTACTTTGCTAAGCTATTGCCACGTACTACTACGCACGTACAGCGTATCAGCACTGGTGTGGAGCCATACATGAGCATGGACGTTGATCAGTTTGCCTTTTAATTAAAGCGCTAAACTTCGTAATCGTATAGTCCTGAGCGGCAACATACTTCGGTGTGTTGCCGCTTTGTTTTTCAGATGCTTATGACGACTATCAACATAGTTTTGACTATAGCAACTGTCTATAAGTACCGACCTGTCTACCTTCTCACATTATAGTTATCAGTGAGGTGTCTATAAGCACTTCAATAGCAGCTGCTAACTTTTGGTGTACGCACAATTCACGAAGAAATACACTCGCTCACAAGCTTATTTGTTAAACTTTGATTATTAATCGCTAAGGTTATACCAAAAGAACAGTTGATAATCTTAACAACTTCAATTTTAATTATTTGAACCAAAGGAATGTTTATGGCTGTTTATAATGCCCCTCTTAATGACATGCGCTTTATCTTAAATGACGTATTCAAAGCGCCAGAGTTTTGGCAAAACAACGAAAACTTGGCTCATGTCGACATGGAAACTGTCGATATGATTTTAGAAGAAATGGGAAAACTGTCAAAAAACATTCTACTTCCTATTAACCGTAGCGGTGATGAAGAAGGCGCAACTTTCGAAGGTGATGGCGTTGTCACTACGCCGACAGGATTCAAAGAAGCCTATAAGCAATATGCTGAATCAGGCTGGGTTGGCTTAAGCGGTAATGCTGAATACGGCGGTCAGGGCTTCCCTAAAATGGTTACCATGCTCACCGAAGAGATGGTTTTCACTGCCAACCAATCATTTGCCCTATATCCAAACCTAACAGTCGGTGCGACGCTTTGTTTAAATGCAGCTGGCTCTGAAGAGCAAAAGCAAACTTATCTAGAAAAAATGTACAACGGCGAATGGGCGGGCACTATGTGCTTGACAGAGCCGCATGCTGGTACTGATTTGGGTATTATCAAAACCAAAGCCGTGCCTAATGATGACGGTAGCTATGATATTTCTGGTACCAAAATCTTTATCACTGGTGGTGAGCATGACCTTACTGACAATATCATTCATTTGGTATTGGCAAAAACACCTAATGCACCAGAAGGTTCAAAAGGTATCTCACTATTTGTCGTACCAAAATTCTTGGTCAATGCAGATGGTAGCTTAGGCGAGCGCAATACGTTAGCTGTCGGTTCTATCGAACACAAAATGGGTATCAAAGCCTCTGCGACTTGTGTCATGAACTTTGATAACGCTAAAGGCTGGATGGTTGGCGCGGAAAACACTGGTCTATCATCAATGTTCATCATGATGAACTACGAGCGTGTCACTATGGGCTTGCAAGGCCTTGGTGGTTCTGAGCTTGCCTATCAAAATGCAGCGTTATATGCCAATGACCGCGGTCAAGGCCGTAGCGATACCCAGCTACAAAGCCCAGAAAAACCTGCTGATGCTATTATTCACCATGCTGACGTCCGTCGTATGCTATTGAATGCTAAAGTAAATACTGAAGCGTCGCGCTGTTTTGCGATGTACGTTGCCAAAAATCTTGATGAAGAGAAGTTTAGTACCGATCCTGAGTCAGCCAAAGCGGCGGCAGCTCGTGTTGCCCTACTGACACCGGTTGCTAAAGCGTTCCTGACTGATAAAGCACTAGAAGCAACTGTTGATTGTCAGCAAGTCTTTGGTGGTCATGGCTATATCCGCGAATGGGGTATGGAGCAGATCGTTCGTGATACACGTATTGCACAGATTTATGAAGGCACCAACGGTATTCAAGCGCTTGACTTGTTAGGTCGTAAAGTTGCTCGTAACAACGGCAAGTACGTCACTCATTTCTTAGGTGAGATTCGTGACTTTGTTAACAACATGCAAGCAGACCACGCTATCAAACAAGCTACGTTAAATGCAGCAGATACCATCGAAGAGCTAACCACCA
This sequence comes from Psychrobacter proteolyticus, assembly GCF_039762275.1. GTDB lineage: Bacteria > Pseudomonadota > Gammaproteobacteria > Pseudomonadales > Moraxellaceae > Psychrobacter > Psychrobacter proteolyticus_C. Next base: position 67,861 of record NZ_JBDLOB010000004.1, read on the forward strand.
CTGTGCTTAACAATATCGGCGAACGCAAAAACGAAATCAATGGCTGTGCGGTTGACTACATGCATGCGTTTGGCTACCTCGCCTACTCGTACATGTTTGCGTTGATGGTAGAAGCCGCTAATGGCAAAGAAGGCGAGTTTTATACTAATAAAGCCAAGCTTGCTGACTATTTCGTCGGTCGTGTCTTACCACGTATCGATGCTCATGCACAAATGGTCAAAGCTGGTAGTGACCCAATGATGAACTTTGATCTTGCTTATTTCGACGTTCCTGCAAGCTAAGTTAGCTTTAAAACTAACCTAAAATACCTTGATTAAAAGGACAGTCGTGTTACTGTCCTTTTTTTTGTCAAAATAACTGCTAACAAAATAATTCAATATCAATTGGCAGTTCCGATTAAAATAACGCAAGACAAGATGTCGCTCGACTACAATTGAACGATTGGTAAACATTACTCAACCACTTATACCGACTTAAATAATAAAAACGATTGAAACAACCATGATAAAGGGTGCGACGTGTCAGAATTAAAACGCATTTTACAACAGATTACTGCCTTGAGCGACGTGCCAGATCCTGCGGTACTCAAACGCTTGATTGATGAGCTGCGAGTCAGTGATAAAGAACCTGCATTGGCCAACGAAAAAATTCAATCCCTTATTGATATCATACATCAGCATCCAGAATATGGAGATGGGCTGTCTAGTTTTGTGCTAAAACTGATTATCCAATATCGACAAATTGCGCTGTATACCGATACTGGCATTATGTCCGATCAAGGGTTTTTTAACAGTTTACGCCGTTTAATAGGCCATCGGTTTCTACCATTATTACCACAAGATGACTCTGTCGTTGAACTGGTGGGCTACTTATTTAATAAACGCTCTGATGAACGCTGGCTGGCCAATATCGAAAAGGAAAAATGGGACAAACTGGTTGAGCTAGTTCGCGTAGAAGAGAAACATTTAAACCTAGTCGCTACCGCAAAAAACAGTATTTTAAACGCCATTATCATTTTATCTTATCGCATCAGCGGTATCGGCTTGCATCCTGATTTGATGGAGTCGTATCCGCAGATACTGAATTATTCCGCGTCTTTTGTTGCACAAAATCAAGAAGCCGTACTCTTCGTTAATCAATATCGTCAAGCACATGAGCTTGATACCTTGACAGATATTACGCCTGAGCAAGCAGTCGATCCCGCACCTCTATTGGTTATGCTTGAACAGTGCGAAGATATCGTCGCTACCGTACGCAAGCGAATTTATAAAACTGGTATTTCTATCCGTTTGACCAATATGATGCTGCGTTTAGATCAAAGCTTGCAGCGTATGCGGATTTTGACTGAGTTGGTCACAGACGATAATCAGAAACGAGATCGCGCTGTTATTGAACTGATACAGGCGCTCATTACTACGGCCAATCAGCGCTATAGTATTGGTTATTTGATTGATAACAATACCAAACTGCTCTCTCGCAAAGTCACAGAAAATGCCAGCCGCGTCGGTGAGCATTATATTAGTACCGATAAAGCTGGTTATCAAAAGATGCTTAAAAAAGCCTCTATTGGTGGCTTTATCATTGCATTTATGGCAACTATAAAAATACTGGCGTACCACTTAGCGCTCGCACCCATGGGACGCGCGTTCATCAACAGTATGATCTATGGTTTGGGCTTCGTATTTATTCATGTTATTCGCGGCACAGTCGCGACCAAGCAGCCAGCCATGACCGCTGCTGCAATCGCTTCTACTATTTCTGAAGGCTCTGGTAAAAAATCACATCAGTTGACTAAGCTATCAGAATTGGTCGTCGATATCTTGCGTACCCAGTTTATCGCTATCATGGGTAATGTCATGTTGGCCGTACCCGTCGCCTTGATCATATCTTTTGCTTGGTTGCAATATACTGGCGCGCCAATGATTGACACTGAGAAAGCAGGACACCTGCTACATGATCTTGACCCCTTTCACTCATTAGCACTTCCCCATGCTGCCATTGCTGGGGTTTATCTGTTCTTATCTGGTTTGATTGCCGGTTACTACGACAACTTGGCAGTTTATAACAACGTAGGCGCACGTATACAACGTCACAGATTGTTGAAATACATATTGCCTAGCTCATGGCTTCAGCGTTTAGGCGGCTTTATAGAAGCCAATTTGGGCGCTATCATGGGTAACTTCTTGTTCGGGGTGTTCTTAGGTAGTACCGCGACTATCGGCTATATCTTCGGCTTACCAATTGATATTCGTCACATTGCCTTTGCTTCAGCAAACTTGGCACACGGACTATTCAACATATCTGCTGATGACATCAGCTGGAGCCTCATTCTAATTTCTATACTTGGTGTGGCACTTATTGGTCTGGTCAACTTAATCGTTAGCTTTTCACTGGCACTGTTTGTCGCCCTACGTTCTAAAGAAGTTCGATTTTTTGAATGGAGTCGCCTCACAAAACTGGTATTTGGCCATATTATTAGCCATCCGTCTGACTTTTTCTGGCCACGTGATAAGCCAATGAAATATGCGCGCATCGATAGTCAGGGTCACATGATATTTGATGATACTTCAGCACAAAAAAATGGCAAATCTATACCAAGTAATTATGTAGTAAGGCGTCTGTCTGATGTCAGGATATTGCCTGAATCTAAACATGCTGATGCTCAACATTCCCAGACCAACACCGACATCAACTATGAAAAGCAGCCGACAGATGAGCATACGCAGCCGTACAGCTCTCCTGAAAAGATCATGGATTTGGACGATGGTTTAGTCGATGACGAACTAAACAGTGTTCCTTATACCGATGATATCCAATACGACAAGACCACCAAAACGATAAGTACGATTGATAACGATGTTGTTAGTGATGAGCCACACCATACTGACTCTGATGATAAGCAAACTGGTGACGCAAAAACACCTTTACCAAAACCTAAAAAACCACCAAAGCTGCCTAGTTAAATAGGTAGTTGCGGTGGGTTTTTGCTCGATCGTCTGTTGATGTTAGAATTATTTGTCATAACGCCCGTTATGGGAAGAAGTGCGGTTCCCTAGTGAGTGTTGGGCTGTAGTCCAAATTCTTTCAATAGGTATAGATGTTCTAATTTATGACACGCCCGAGTTTATCTACATCAGCGGCCATTTTAGGTATTCGATGTTCACCTTCCATTTCACTGACCATCTCTTTCGCCATTGTAATGTTTATACCAATACTGGTGACATATAGAGGGCGCTTACTTATCCCTCGCCAAACAGCATAGTCTTTAGTAATGTCATAGAAATGGTTTTTAGCAATACCGATGATAGGCTTTTTATTAGCAAGATTATCGTATAAATACTTACCCAATCCTGCTTTACTAACACCATCCAAAAATACATAGCCGTCTATGATAATCACATCAAAAGGCTCTTTGATTTGGTTGATCAAGGCCAGTAAGCAAGGCATTTCTCGTTTATAGAACTGACCTGGCTCATAAGGCGCAATGTCATTAACTTCTACAATATGCTCGCTTAGAACACGGGATTGCTCAATGCCTTCAAAGCGAATACCTGCAACAGTTGCTGTAATTGCATCGATTTCTTGGCTTTCTTTATAATGTACGTCTAGAATTAGGAAAATCAATTTATTACTACCTCAAAATGTGGATGAGTTGCTTTTAATGCGTTAACTTTATCCATTTCTTTTTGATCAAAAGTATCTTTTCCAGCAAGCTGGCTATTTTTCAATTCTAACCTCTTCAAGTATGGGAGGTTAATTTTATCATTGAAAGAAATTAAGGTATCAAGATGTTCAATATCTAATACCAAGATAGACTCTGTCTCAGCAAGAGATTTATTCAATATCCATTCTCTAACTAATGACTCATTAATATCATCGCTAAGCCAAATTCTGAACCAATTGCTATTCATTTTCAATGTCTTGTAGTTCTCTAGCAATTCAAAATATTTAGGTAGAGAAAAAGGACATTTAAGATAGTCTTTTTCTTGGATTTCATTACCAGCAGCACCAAACCCTGTCACTCTATCGGTTCTAAAGTTATTACTTACGAAAATATGCTTCAGTCTTTTATTACTATCTCTCTCGTCATACTTCCTATAAGAAAAGCTTCCAGAGTCTGTGCTTTCTTCTAAGGAAAAACATTCCGTATATACGTAGCTCCCACTCTCATAATCAGCATAATTTAATTCAAATTCATAAGGGTCTTCTTTATTTTCATACCATAATATTGAATTAAAAGTTTGTCCTTTTTCATCTGTGTATGTTTCACTTTTACATATACCATTGAAGAAAGTATAAGATATACCATGATATGGTTCACCCATGTAACGTTGCGGAATCATCCCACAACCATAGTCGTCTTCATCTATATTCCAGAAATCACTACAGTCTATTTGTGGATATGAAATAGGCTTATATTGGCAAATAGGCGTATAAAGTTTGGTTATTACACCATCTGCGACCTCGAAAACTTCTATTAAATAATTTTCTTTATCAAAAAATAAAATTCCAGTGTAAAGTTGATGCTGGTAATACCATCGGCCATCTAGTTCAGTCAATAGCGTTGATTTGAGTCGTTTCATTGCTTTATCCATATTAGTATATGACATCAATATCAGGTGCAATGGCCTTAAGTCTCTCTACTTGCTTTAAGGATGTTTTTTTATTTAGGAATATTTTTCGCAGGGAGCCAAAAATCTGTTTATTACTAAAAATATCTAAATCGTTTAAACCGTCCAGACCACTGATGTGTATTTTTTCTACATTTTTCAAGCTATTGTTTGCTACCCATATATAGAATAATTTAACTATCATATCTTCATTTATATGTAGAGATACAAACTTATCAAATATAAAATACCGATAGTTCTCGATTAACTCGTACATTTTTGGTAAAGGAATTGGGCAGTCAAGGTAGTTTCTTGAGGTAAGAATGTTGCCTATGATTGTTAATTTACCTATTGTATTTTCCTTCCATATATACTTGATAGAAATCTCCTCAAGTTGATTGGTTTCTTTACAAGTTTTACCATACCCAAAAGTTACATATTCTTTACTAGTGTTCGAATAATTGAAACCTGACTGCTTATCCTCATATCGAAGCTCAAACATGAATGGTTCATAGGTTTGGGTCTTCCACATGATCTGATTTTCTGTTTCGCCATTTTCAATGGTATAGATCTCTCTATCGCAGATACCTTCATCAAAGGTATATGACATACCTTGATATAACTTATCTTGATAAAGTTGCGGTATTGTTCCACAACCATACTCGTCTTCATCTTCATTACAAAACCCTGAAGAGTCTATTTGAATAGGTGAAGATAGCCCTATCTGACACGGTGAGACATACGGTTTACTAATCTCTCCGTTTTTGACCTCATAAGCTTCAAGTTGATGGTCAGGTTTATCAAAGAAGATAATGCCTGTGTATAGCTTATCGCGCTGATACCATTTACCCTTCTGATACCATTTACCGTTACTTTTATTTAACAATGTTGATTTCAATCGTTGCATATTACTCATGTTAATCTTCTCTGAAAGAGGAGTCATTAATCGTGCTAGTAGAAGCGGTAATGTTAGAATAATTCACTTTAAGATATATATATGCCGAACCAATTAGGTGCTTTCGCCAGTTCGGTACCCTAGTGAGGACTTGAATCTTTGACTGTAGGCTAATGATATCGAGGTTTTGAATTACTGAGATAGCCACAGTGTACTTTATGGTGTACTTACCATACATACTCTATCTATCTATGATCGGTGCGCTATACAGGCATCGAGCTGCTAGTATTCGAGAATACTTTAATCACTATAAAATTAAAGGAACTATCACACCATGATCGTTAAATACACAAAGTTGGATGATAATAATAGCTCTTTAACGCTGGGAAAGAACTATATCGTTATTTCTATTAGTATAAGACCAGATGAAAAACAACCTTTAATTACTATCCGAAGAAATGATGATGGAACACCTTGTGTTTTCAGCTTAGCGCTCTTTGATGTGACTGACTCTCAAATACCTCAAAACTGGGAGTGGTATGAATTGAATAGTGGTTTTAAGGGCTATTATCGATTACAACCAATCGAGTTCCATGGAAATTTTTGGCATGACTATCATGATGGTCATGAGAAAGCTGATGAGCTATTTGAAAAAGTCTATAGCCTATTAAATGATCGAGCTATAATAAATGGGTATCAAGTATAAATTTTTACAAATAAATTATTTTCTCTCAAAAGGTATATCCCAGCGGAACCAATTGTCTTACCCTTCAAACCTATTAACAGACCACTTAAAACAGACGACTTAAAACAGACCACTTAAAACAGACTACTTAAAACAGACTACTTAAAACAGACCACTTAAAACAGACTACTTAAAACAGACTACTTAAAACAGACTGCTATAATGGAACTACTTATAACAGACTATTTATTTAGCCTTGTAGACGCTTATAATCCTCTTTATGGACTCGGGCACTGTGCGCTTGAGGTCATTACCTTGCCGTCACCCAATCTATAAGCCAATAGATAATTACCCCACACGCAGCCACCGTCGAGTGCGCGCGCATGTAGCAAATCAATCTCTCCTTTTAGCGCAGCCCAATGTCCAAATAGTATCTTACGAGTGCGCGGTACTTGCCACTCAAACCAAGGCAAAAAATCGGTTGGCATAGCTTCATCTAAGCCTGCTGAAAAGCTAAACTCAAGCGACCCATCCTGCTTACACAAGCGCATACGCGTAAAGTAATTAGCAATCGCCCGCATCTTAGTAAATCCTTCAATACCTGCATGCCAGTCATCCGCTTCTTTGCTATATAGATTCGGCAGCAATTGGTCGAGCTGCACCAAATTACTTTGCAGCTGAGCTTCTAATTGCTGTGCATATCCTGCGGCAGTTTCAATACTCCAATGCGGTGGAATACCCGCATGTACCAGCACCGTGTGCTCATCAGGATACGCCAATATCGGCTGCCTGCGTAACCATTCGAGTAATTCATCACAATCATCCGCAGCAAAGATAGATGCGGTTTTGTCTTTATTTTTAAGCTTGGCTGCCCCGCGCCAGACTGCTATCAAATTAAGATCATGATTGCCCAATACCGTTGCCGCTGCGCCCTGCTCACACAACGCTTTGACATGACGCAGCGTGTTCAATGAATCTTCACCGCGTGCTACCAAATCACCAGCAAACCATAATTTGTCTTGGGCAGGATCGAAATCCAGTGTTTTTAGCAATTGTAGATACGCAGCATAGCAACCTTGTAAGTCACCGATAACATACTGATGGCGAAAACTCATAATACCTCAACGATTTAAACCCGATAGTTAAAGACAGCTCGATAAGAAATAAATATCTAAGCACTAATCATAAAAATAAAGCATAAAAAACCGCCATTATAATTGACGGTTAGTAGCATGCTATTATTCATTGAAAATACATTATACGTCTAGCTGTTGTGAATGATTGCTTAGGTTCACAAAATCTGTGACGCTTAATGTCTCAGGTCGTGCCTGCGGATCGATACCACAAGCCGCAAAATCGTCTTCGCTCAATGTCGGCAGCAACGTTGATTTTTTAAAGATAGCCCGTAGCGTCTTGCGACGATGGTTAAAAGTCTCACGCACGACAATAGCAAAATGCTCTTCATCATTTGCGACTACTGGTTTGTTGATATGCGGCGTCAGGCGGAACACGGCACTAGTCACCTTTGGTGGTGGATTAAACGCACCGCGAGGAACGGTCAGCAAATAATCTGTATCACAATGGTACTGCATGATGACCGATAAACGGCCATAGGTCTTGCTACCCACATCGGCTGTAATACGCTCAACCACTTCTTTTTGCAACATAAAATGCATGTCTTGAATCACATCGGCATAGCTAAGCAGATGAAATAAGATAGGCGTTGAGATGTTATACGGCAGGTTACCCACTACGCGCAGCTTACCGCGCTCTTCACTATATAGCTCACGGTAGTCCACATGCATCGCGTTGTCTTTGATAATCTCAAAGTTTGGATGGCTATTGGCACCGATACGAATACGCAAGCTATCTGCCAAATCGCGATCCAGCTCCACGACTGTCATTGCATCTACTTCTGCCAATAACGGCTCGGTCAATGCGCCCATACCAGGCCCAATCTCGATCAAATTGTCATCGCGCTCTAGACGAATACTTTCGACGATTTCGCGAATGACGCTAGTATCATGCAAGAAGTTTTGGCCAAAGCGCTTACGCGGCTGATGTTTGGCAGCACGTAAGCTGTTAGAAATAGTTTGAGCATCAAATGAAGTTTTGGACATAAAAGAGTCTTAATGTATAAAAGATAAATGGGCGATGATAATGTAATGGCAGCGATACGCTGACTTTATAATGATAAATTATACCACAGCTCATAATTAGGCTGTGTTTTTGAATAATTATTATCGATAGACGAGCTATGCTTTCGAGTAACCGACCCAGTAATTTTTTACCTCTACATCCATTTAATATAAACTCTGATTATGCTAAATGGCAGCGTCAAAACAAGCGCTAGTAGACAGAAACCAGTCCAAAGATGGAGTCATCATAACGATTGCGGCGTAAAACTAAATCGATAATTAATTGATTTTTAAAGATTTTTATACTTAATAAAGCCCGACTGCATGACACAATTGGTTATGTTTCACCTTTTGAGTTTGAAAAGCGGTATTATGATAATTTAACCCTGTCAGGTATTGCTGCCTGACTCCAGTAAACCAGTCTTTGATATAGTCGGGGCGGTTCAGCCCTACGCAATCGTCAGCCCGCCAGATAAATACCCTTAGGGAATTCACATATGATCCTGAAACTTAACGTCACACTTCATTATCGACTCTCAGAGCCAATGGATCTTTTACTTCAGATCGAAGCCGCCGATCTTGCGGATCAGCGAGTGCGTTCGACCGAGATTTGGACATCAGACGTTGCGCATTTTTCACGGGTTACCGCCGATGATGGCATAGGAGAGCGGATTTGGATTCACGCCGAAGGGGATTTTAGCTGCACTTACCTCGCAGAAATCGCCGTTGACCGTCCTGCCTTAGACATATCGGCACTGTCCCAAACGCCCCTGCATCTTTTGCCCGGAGAGACGATCAGGCATTTAATGCCGTCTCACTATTGCCCTTCAGAACAGTTCCATGCCTTCGTGGACGCCGAGTTTGGCAATCTCGCTGGCGGCGCACGGATTGCCGCGATGCGCGACTGGATCGAGTCGGCATTTAGCTATGTACCCGGATCGAGCCATGCACAAACCACCGCGCTCGACAGCTTTGCTCAACGTCAGGGCGTATGCCGCGACTTTGCGCATGTTCTCGTAACACTAGCGCGCGCGTCGTCGATACCAGCTAGGTTTGTGAGCGTATATGCGCCCGACGTGACACCACAAGACTTTCATGCCGTGGCCGAGGTCTATCTTGAAGGGAGCTGGCACCTCATTGATCCGACCGGTATGGCAAGTGCAGACACGATGGCTCGCATTGGTGTTGGGTCCGACGCATCCAGCGTCGCGTTTTTAACTTCGTTCGGATCCATGGAGCTGGTCAATCAATCGGTATCCGTAACCAGACAACCTTAGAGTCCTGATCCTAGGCTTTCGAGCCTGCGTTTAAGACCATAACCGCCGCCATAATATGAAGGAGGTGGCAGCGGTTTTGGTCCATCGGCTTCTCGCTCTTCCATTCTTCACCGTGCAGATGAAAGTTTTCGTTCAACGGATCAAGGTCATGGTAGGAGAACATCTCAGGCTGTGTTTTTCAGATATTTTATCTACAAACTATCTCAAATGTAGCGCAACCAACATAGCAGCTCTTTGCTCTCGTATCATTTAACATGAAAGTCTTTCTAGGGAAGCAACAGTGGCTCCCTAGTGAGGACTTAGGTCTTTGACTGTAGGCTAATGGTGGTTATGGTTCGAGTGCTCTGGATAGTCGTCGTACTCTTTATAAGCGATAACATAAAATCGGGGATTATCCTGCTTTATTTTAAGAAGATTATTCACTGATGGCACAGTGAGTTAATCACCATTTCATAATACCTCGTGTCACCTTGATACTGCCAACAAGCGTTGAACCTTCATAATCTTTAGTTAATCGTAGCAATGTGCTTTGAAAACCCAAATTGGGAAAGGCTGCTTCGACCTTTTTAATAACAGCTTTACTCATGCCCTTACGAATATGGCCTTTTGATATGTCAACCCAGTCTGCTTTTCGACAAGCCTCAATAACTGCCTCATTTTTACCAGAATAAGGGGTGATTTTGTGATGCCAGTGAATTGCATTACGAAGTAGTTGAGGATCAAATCCCCAGTCATATTTTTCATTATCTGCAAGTGCAACTGCTTCAGAGGGTTCCAAATAAGCCAGTTTATGATCTGTCCATAATCCTATGTCATGATAGGCAAATATTGTTTCAATTAAAGCCTCATACTCAGGTTCATTGTCCAAAAAATGCATGGCATAAGTAATGGCACGATAAACATGGTTACGATAGCCTGGGAAGTCCTTATCAATCAGATGCTTATAACGTGCAAGGATTTCTTCCACTCGAGATCGTACTAGTTTGATTTCAATATCAGACATAGCTTACACTCCTATTTTTATCAAGAAACCTTAATCTAGCAAGCCTATTTCAAAAGTTAAATACTTTTTTAAGCGATATAGATGATTATATGTATCAATAGAACCACTTACATTACGTTTAATTATTCATAAGTAGGTATTACTCACACTAAAACCATCAAGTACGATGTGAACAATACCTATTAGGCGATGAGTCATAACAGAGGTATATCAATGGGTAAGCGACTTATCCGCCATCTCATTAGCCATATTTAGTGCTTGGTATAAGCTAGTCGCACTCGCACCGCCGTTTCCTGCCAAGTCTAGTGCCGTACCATGATCGACAGAAGTACGAATATAAGGCAAGCCTAAGGTTAGATTAACCGTATCACCAAAACCGTGCGATTTTAATACTGGCAATCCTTGATCGTGATACATGGCAATGACCGCATCACAGTTTGCTAAATGTCTGGTAGTAAACAACGTATCCGCTGGCATTGCCTCTGAAATATTGACGCCCATATTGATAAACTCGTTGAGTACTGGATTGATAATTTCAATTTCTTCCATACCCAAATGGCCGCCCTCGCCTGCATGTGGATTGAGGCCGCAAACCAAGATACGAGGCTGCGCGAGACCAAACTTTTCTCTCATGTCATCGATGACGATTTGTACCGTTTGGCGTACATTGTCCGCAGTAATCGCAGCAGGGATGTCCTTCAATGGCAAATGTGTAGTGACAAGCGCTACTTTCATCGCTTGATTGGCAAGCATCATGACGACTTTCTCACAGCCGCTTTGCTGCATAAAAAACTCAGTATGACCACTAAACATGGTGCCATCTAGCAGCTTGATACCAGCATCTATCAACGCTGATTTTTGCAATGGTCCGGTGACGATGGCAGCGACTGTATTATTTATTGCCAGTTTATGAGCAATATCTAACTGCTGAGCCACCATCGCTGAGTTAGCGATATTGATTTGCCCGCAGACAACGGGTGCGGCACAAGGAATATTCAGTAGGATAAAAGCTCTATCAGCTTCTATACTCTGCTGTGATATTTGCGCTACCAAGTTAACATCGAAGTTATCGGCATTTATATCTGTATTGATAGTATGCCAACTAGGTGTACTTTTGAGCACGCCAGCTGCAATCAATTCCTCCGCGCGAGTTTGCATGGCTTTAGCATCAGCAGTCACCCAAATTGGTCGAGCAAAGTCTTGTAACTTACCCTCTGCTGCTAGTCCTAGTGCTACGTCCATGCCAATACCTGCAGGCTCACCTGTAGTGATTAATAGCGGGCGCTTTTCTTCTGTCATAACAATAGCCTTTTTATTTAAATTACTGATTTTATTATATTTATAATTATTATTCTAAGTTTTTATACTTAGATAACTTATGGTATTTCTTAGTTCATGAAAAACAATCACTTCAGATTTAGTTCTTTATCAAGTCTAAAAAACCACATTATGTGTTAAACTTTCGCATCTGATTGTAGCATTTACAGACAAACCTGAGACCGCGTTTTGGTACTTCTATCGTAGAGGCGCGCTACGTTTGTATTGCTCTATCATTGACATCTTTTTTCATACCCATTTTAACTCATTAGGCACTCATGGCAGAAAACGACAAAACCGACGACTTACTCAATCAGACACCGCCACACAATATCGATATTGAAAAGGCATTGCTCGCGTCTTTGATGAGTATCGAAGAGGCGTACGACAAGATTGCCGATATTGTCACCAAAGATGACTTTTATGCTGGGCGACATCAATACATTTTTGATGCCATTGCCCATTTGGCGGCAGTGAATGAGCCTTATGATACGGTCATGGTACACGACTGGTTAGAAGCGCAAAAGCTACTTAAAGGTGCAGGTGGTGACAGTTATTTGGCTGATATTTTGAGCCAAAGTCCTGCGACCTTGTTTAACCTGACAGCCTATGCCCAGCGTGTGCGTGAGCTCTCAACGCTGCGTCAACTAATTACCACTGGTAATGACATGCTGACACTGGCCTATAATCCAAAAGACCAAAGCGTTAGTGATATTTTGGACAATGTCGAGGGCAAGATATTTAGTATCAATGAGCAGCATAACAAACGCGCGGAACAGCGCGGCCCTGTCGGTATTACTTCGGTCTTAACCAATGTTATCGATAAGATTCAAGAGCTAAAATCCAACCCTGACGGCATGATTGGTTTGCAGACACCATTTGCTGAATTGAATAACAAAACCCAAGGTCTACAAGCGGGTGATCTGATTATTGTCGCTGCACGTCCTTCGATGGGTAAAACCACTTTTGCGATGAATTTGGCAGAAGGGATTTTGTTTAATGAAGATTTGCCCGTCGTGGTGTTTTCAATGGAGATGCCTGCCGAATCTATCGTAATGCGTCTGCTGTCCTCATGGGGCGCAATTAACCAGACGCATCTGCGTTCTGGGCAAATGAATGAAGATGAATGGGCAAAGATGATGAACGCCATTCAACACTTGCAATCGAAGCATTTATATATTGATGACAGTACCGCCCTACCGCCCTCTGAGATGCGCTCTCGCTGTCGCCGTATCGCCAAAAACCATGACGGTCGCCTGGGTGCTATCGTGGTCGATTATCTTCAGCTGATGAAAGTGCCAAGTCTAGATGGTAACCGTGTTGGCGAGATTTCTGAGATTTCTCGTAGTCTGAAGGCACTAGCACGTGAGCTTGAATGTCCAGTGATTGCGTTATCACAGCTTAACCGTAGTCTAGAAAACCGTCCAAATAAACGCCCTATTATGTCGGATCTACGTGAGTCTGGTGCGATTGAGCAGGATGCCGATTTGATTATGTTCATCTATCGTGATGAGGTTTATAATGAAAACTCGGACCATAAAGGCGTGGCGGAAATCATTATTGGCAAACAGCGTAACGGCCCTATCGGTACTATTCGTCTAGGCTTTGAAGGTCAATTTACTCGCTTTATTAACCTAACGCCAGAGTATTACCAAGGCGTGAGTTTCGAGAATGATGAGTAACCAACCTTATAAATTTAAGCCTGATCAATACTAAGCCTCAAAATTAGGTCTAATTATAGGTCAATAAATAATTTTACATAACCAGTTTTAATACAATAGCCAGTACCGCATCAACTCAATCGATGCAGTACTGGCTTTATCACTTCATAATTCTACTCATATAGAAGGCGATTATGCGCACAATTACTATAAAATCAAAAGCCCTTACTCATAACCTAAATCAAGTCAAACAACGAGCACCCCAATCTAAAGTGTTGGCTATGGTTAAATCCAATGCTTACGGGCATGGCGTGGCGGCAGTCTTGCCAGCCCTGCAGCAAGCAGATGGTATTGGGGTCGCGACTTTAACCGAAGCATTAGAAGCCAGACAGCTAGGTTGGGAGAAAACCATCGGCCTAGTAGAAGGTGCGTTTACCGCTGATGAGTGGCAGCAAGCGATTGATCATGAGATTAGCTGCGTGATTCACCACGGACCACAGCTAGAGTGGGCACTACAAAATGTCCCGCCAGCTGGTAGTGCAACTAGAGTGGCTTGGCTCAAATACAATACGGGTATGAACCGTTTAGGTTTTAACGCTGAGGGTGTGCTATCAGCAGCTAAGCGTTTGCATAAAGCAGGTTATCAGCTGATCCTAGCCACGCATTTTGCCAATGCTGACGACCACGATCACCCATTAAATGCGATGCAGATTGAACGTTTCTCAAGCGTACTAACGACTTTGAAAGATACCATTAGCCCAGATATCCAAGGCTCATTATGCAACTCTGCTGGTATCGTCAACTTCCCAGAACATCATTATGATTGGGTACGTCCAGGTATTATTTTATACGGTAGCTCGCCTGTCGTCGATCAGAGCGCACAAGAATTAGACTTGCAGCCCGCGATGGAATTTAGTGCTCAAATCATTGCTCTACAAACCGTTAGCGCAAATGATGCGATCGGCTATGGTAGCCGCTGGCGTGCCAAACAAGATACCAGAACTGCTTTGGTCAGCGTTGGATATGGCGATGGCTACCCACGTGTGGTCACGGATGATGCATATGTCACTGTCATGGATGCTAACGACAGCCAAAGCTACTGCTGCCCAGTGATTGGGCGCGTAGCTATGGATATGATTGTTATTGATATCAGTAGCGCACCTGAGAGTCTTGCTATAGATAGCAAGGTCATGCTCTGGGGCGATGCGCCTCGTGTCGACGAAGTTGCAGGTCATGCTGGGACGATTAGCTATGAGTTATTATGTCGCCTAAGCATACGTCCAAACCGTACACAGGCATAATCATTAGCGGCATAGTCATTAGCGTACAAGATATCGTGGCTTGCTAATGTGATTTCGGTCTATTTAGCAAGCCATTTGATCTTGATAAAAATGAACGTTTACATTGAAAGTAAATACGCTATACTAAAAGTTTGTTGTCAACCCAGTATACGCACTGACGCGATGCTATTGAAGACTGATGACGTTTCACTGACTGCGATCGACTGCTAGGATTACTATGAGTTTGCGCCATTTTTTAACCTTATCTGATTTAACCAAACAAGAACTAGAAAACTTAATCAAACGCGCAAGCGAATTGCGTAAGATGCAACACGCAGGCGAGATATACCAGCCTTTTGTTGGTCGTACGCTTGGCATGATATTTGAAAAATCTTCAACGCGTACTCGTATCTCATTTGAGACGGGCATGGGTCAATTTGGTGGTAACGCCATATTTTTATCACCAAACGATACGCAGCTCGGCCGCGGCGAGCCACTAGAAGACTCAGCACGCGTGATTTCTAGCATGGTTGATATCATCATGATTCGCACCTTTGGGCACGAAAAAGTTGAAACCTTTGCTGAATATTCCAGTGTACCGATTATCAATGCCTTAACCGATGACTATCATCCATGCCAGCTGCTCGCTGATATGCAGACCTATTATGAGCATCGCGGTAGTATTGAAAATAAAATCGTCACGTGGGTCGGTGATGGCAACAATATGTGCTCGTCATTTATGCAAGCTGCCAATCAGTTTGGTTTTGAACTACGTGTCGCAGCGCCTTATGGGTTTGAGCCTGATCCGAAACTTATGGAACGCTTCTCACATTGCGTCAGTCTGGTAGAAAACGTACAAGATGCGGCAAAAGATTCTAACTTAATTGTCACCGATGTGTGGGCAAGTATGGGTCAAGAATCAGAGCAAAACACGCGTGCACGTCGTTTTGCGCCTTATCAAGTGACGCCATCTCTACTAGACAAAGCTGATCCTGAAGTGGTGTTTATGCACTGCTTGCCAGCCCATCGCGGCGAGGAAATCTCTCATGATATGCTTAATGACCCACGCTCTGTGGTATGGGACGAAGCTGAAAACCGCTTACATGCACAAAAAGCATTGATGGAGTTTTTACTTAAAGACAAAATCAAGTTACCTGCATAACTTAGGCTATTCTATAAAAAGACAGTGGGATAAATAGTAAGGTAACTTGCTAACACACTCCTAAATAAGTTCCCAAATAAAAAAGCCATCCAGATCTGGATGGCTTTTTTGTTTATAAAAATGATTTGATCATAGATTAACGCGTGAGCGTTGTCACACCATTAGCACCTGCTTTTAGCAGAACGTCTGCTTGGTTTGCTGCAAAGATACCATTACAGACCACACCTACGATATTATTTAGCTCTTTTTCAAGCGCGATTGGATTACTCACATCCAAATCATAAGTATCTAGAATGACATTACCATAATCAGTGACAAAGTCTTCACGATATACTGGTTCACCGCCCAATTTAGCCAATTGGCGAGCCACATACGAGCGTGCTTGTGGTAATACTTCAATCGGTACTGGAAACGCGCGACCTAATATATCAACGCTTTTACTATCATCGACCATACAGACGAACTTGTTTGAAGCTGCTGCCACAATCTTTTCGCGAGTCAATGCACCGCCGCCGCCTTTGATAAGTTGCAAGTGCTCGTTAACTTCATCAGCACCATCGATATAAACATCTAACGTGCCAGCAAAGTTCAAATCGACTATTTCGATACCAAGCGCACGAAGTTTGTCTTCTGTCACCTGTGAGCTAGCGACAGCGCCAGCAAGCTTCAATTGTGGCAACAACTCAATCAAACAGTTGACCGTACTACCTGTCCCTACCCCAAGTATCATATCGTCTTCGATATAGCTTAGAGCAGCTTTGGCCGCGGCTTGCTTTTGTGCTTGCTGATCACTCATCATAAATCCTTGGAAAATAAACGTATGGTCTTAAAAAAAGTAAAAGGCTAAAACAGATAAAATGCGCGGCTATTATAACCGATGATATTAATGGATGTTAGCGCATCATGACGCTAATTTGTGAGTCCTATCGTGCCTAGCTAAGACTTAACTTCGGCAAATACTTGCACTTCATGTCAATTCAAGCACGAAATCCTAAGAAAATTGCAATTGAGTCTTGCAAGATACTAAAAATCGGCATAGGCTAATCTATTTCGTTTTTATATTCATCTACACTTTTTATATTCACTCTGTTTAGGGATTACTATGCTGTCACACTGGGTACGAGCCATCTTACAAGCCACCGTCTATGACGTTGCTATTCAAACACCACTTGAAACGGCGCCCAAGCTGACCCAACGTTTTGCCAATGACATTCGATTTAAGCGTGAAGACTTACAACCGGTCAAATCATTTAAATTGCGCGGTGCCTATAACCGTATCAGTCAATTGAGCGACGAGCAAAAAGCGCGCGGCGTGATTTGCGCTTCAGCAGGTAATCATGCACAAGGCGTGGCGTACTCTGCACGCAAATTATCATTAAACAATATCATCGTCATGCCAACCACGACTCCTGACATCAAAGTGGATGCGGTAAGAGCACTTGGTGGCAATGTAGATCTGCATGGTGATAGTTTTGATCAAGCGAACCGCTATGCGATCGATCGTGCTGAACGCGAAGGACTTACCTTTATACCACCTTATGACGATGAGCTAGTCATCGCAGGACAAGGTACCATCGGTCTTGAGCTGACCCAGCAGTGGCGCAACATGGACTACGTATTCGTTGCCGTTGGTGGTGGTGGCCTAATCTCTGGTGTGGCCGCATTCTTAGGCGAAGTGGCACCGCATGTAAAAGTAATTGCGGTAGAAGCCGAGCAATCAGCTTGTCTAAAAGCAGCGCTTGAAACAGGTGAACGTGTCAAGCTCGAGCAGGTAGGATTGTTCGTTGATGGCGTGGCAGTCGCGCAGATTGGTGAATTACCTTTTGACGTCGTCCGTACACAAAAGAGCGATAACTCAGGTCCTATCGTTGAGCCTGAAGTGATCACTTGTACCAATGATGAAGTGTGTGCGGCTGTTAAAGACATCTTTGAAGAAAACCGCAGTATCGTTGAGCCTGCTGGCGCGTTGTCAGTCGCTGGTATGAAAAAATATATCGAAGCCAACAATATCCAAGACAAAAACTGCGTCGGTATCATTTGCGGTGCCAATATGAATTTTGACCGCTTGCGTTATATCGCTGAGCGTACCGAAATTGGTGAGAAAAAAGAAGCCATCTTTGGGGTTACTATCCCCGAGCAAACAGGCGCTTTTTTGAACTTCTGTCGCAGTCTACACGGTCGTAATATTACTGAGTTTAACTACCGTGCCGATAGCAAAAAGTCACCAGACTCAATGGAGCCTGCCTCAATCTTCGTAGGTATCGCTTTAAAAGAAGGCGAAAAAGAGCGTCAAACCATCAGTAACCAATTGTCAAACGATGGCTATACCGCTCATGACCTGACTGATGATGATATCGCCAAATCGCATATCCGTCATTTGATTGGTGGTCATGCTCATGTCGAAAACGAGCAATTGCTACAAGTGGTATTCCCAGAACGTCCAGGCGCATTGCTAACGTTCTTAGAGAAATTGGGTGATGACTTCAATATTACCCTATTCCATTACCGCAACCATGGTGCTGCTGAAGGTCGTGTACTGGTTGGCCTACAAGCCTCTGAAGGCAACTCTCGTCAGCTACAAGACGCGCTTTTAGATATTGGTTATGACTGTGCCACGGTCAATGACAACATTGGCTATCAGTTATTTTTGAGATAGTAAAAATAGATATCATATTTCTTACCTAATGGCAGTTTTTAAGTCGATTAAAAGCTGCCATTTTCATATTAATAATAATTATGAGCTGGCAGATATGGCACAGTGATAAACAAAGTATTAGTGATATTGACCTGTCTGATTTTCGTGCTTATAGGTTATAGAGTCCTTCAACCTAAAAATACGATACATCAACCTACAACCAATGCAGCGGCAGATATCGTAACGCAACCTACTCTTACCTCTACTGACGTTGATAATATTGATGACATACCGCCGACATACGTTGATTTGGGTACCACTTCAATATCAGCGCCAACTGCAACTCCAGTCTTATCCACACAATCGGCCTCAAACTTTTCATGTGACGGCAGAACACATTGCTCACAAATGACATCCTGTGCAGAAGCCACTTATTTCACAAACTACTGTCATAATACCAAAATGGATGGTAACCACGATGGTGTGCCTTGTGAACAACAATGGTGCAACTAACCACAGTCATCAAATCTATTTGCAAATAACAAAGTTGCCCTAATATTGTTTATATAAAACTATGATTTAATACAAAAACGAATGCAGAGTGACTCTTATGAAGAAAAATGCTAATGCTGATGATAATAACCAAGGTTTAGTGAAAATCCGTCTCGATAAATGGCTATGGGCAGCTAGGTTTTATCGTACACGCACCCTAGCCAAGCAAGCGATCGAGAGTGGACGCGTGCACTATGCTGGTAGCCGGGTAAAAACCAGTAAAGAGATTTCAGTCGGAGATGAGCTAACCATTCGCCAAGGCTCAGCGACCGCGATGACCGAAAAGACGGTCGTTGTTGAGGCGCTATCTGCACAGCGTGGCAATGCGACAGCCGCTGAGGTACTATATTCAGAGACCAAAGAGAGCGAGACGCGCCGTGCTTACTATGCCGAACAGCGCAAACTGGCCAACCTTGCTCGTCCTGACAACAAGCCCAACAAAAAAGAGCGACGCGATCTACAGCGCTTTAAAAGTAATCAAGATTAAAAACGTTTCACTATCTCACCTTTTGGCCATGCATCATATGGCCAAATTTTCATTGTTAAATGACGCTATTGTTTAGTCTCTATCCTTGCCATTCCAAGCATTAAGCGTTACGCTAGCAGCTGATTCAATCGATTGCATGCTAATAAAAGCCGCATTAAAAATGCTGGTCTCTTATAGCATGTTTTTTTGTTATAGAAGGTCATATTATGCTGATGAAAGCCTGTACTCCCTCGTCTGTATTATTGGTATGTTTGGGAAATATCTGCCGCTCCCCTACTGCTGAAGAAGTTTTTCGTCAGCAAGCAGCGATTGCTGGACTATCTATAAAAGTAGACTCAGCAGGCACCAGTGATTGGCACGTTGGCAGTGCGCCTGATGCTCGCTCACAACGTCATGCTAAGTCACACGGCTATAAAATTAATAAGCTGGTCGCTCGTCAAGTCAGTGCCAATGACTTTCGTGATTTTGATTTAATCTTAGCCATGGATTCACAGAATCTAGCTGATCTACAAGCTATCAAAGACAGCATTGCAGAGTCAGAGGATAATTTGGCAACATTAGCACTATTCAGTGAAGAAGACCCTACCTATTGCGGTAGCGATGTGCCAGATCCATATAAGGGCGATAACGATGATTTTGAAGAAGTGATCGAGCGTATCGAATCAAGCGCCCAAGCTTGGATAGAAAGCTGGAAAGCCTGCTAGCCATACTGTCTATATTTCTGCTACTCTTGCATCCGGTATCCTCTATAATATAGTTAATCCTCTATAAAAGAGCTACAGCGTTAACCTCGCTTGAAGTATCACAGTTACATCTGCACTCAGTTGCCTTGTATCTCTTTTAAATTGAATCAACTATAGCTACCTTATCATTTATTATCATTTTGCCACATAGGCTATGTTATGACCCAAGCTTCACGCCTTGACCACAGTACTCAGTCTACCATCAGCTCTGATGTTTCGAATGTTTCATCGACTACCGTAGTCAATGATTCAATCGACTTGTCACATGACAATACTATGGCATTGGCCTGTGTTGCTGATTCTGTCGTGACGTTAGAGAATGAGGCGCAGCTTGATGATTTTATGGCAGCTTATATAGGAGATACAGCAGACAAATTGCCACTGTTTGTACTGTCTGGCGGTAGCAATGTTTTATTGCCTGCCGCGTTAAAAGCCATAGTATTGCAGCCAAAGATGCGTGGTATTCATCTGACCAATCAAACCGACGATTATGTTGATATCGAAGTAATGGCTGGCGAGAACTGGCATGATTTGGTCCTACATACGGTCGATCAAGGTTGGTATGGATTGGAAAACCTTGCTCTAATACCAGGTCTGACGGGCGCAGCACCCATACAAAATATAGGTGCATATGGTGTACAATTAGAAGACCGCTTACAGTATGTACGTGCCTATCATTTACCGACACAAACTTGGCATCATTTATCAGCTGCTGATTGCCAATTTGGCTATCGTGACAGTATCTTTAAGCGCACACCAAACACATGGCTTATTAGCCGTGTAGGTTTCAGATTACATACTGATCCTGCCAATATTCTAGCCAGTTATGGCGATGTACAGACTATGGCGCAGCGCTATGCGGAGCAACAAGGACGCGAGCAAGCAACTCCTGCTGACGTTATGCAAGCTATTATAGATATTAGACAACAAAAGCTGCCAGACCCAAAACAGCTACCTAACTGTGGCAGTTTTTTTCAAAATCCTATTATCGCTCAGGATCGGTTCACAGCGCTGCAAGCAACTTATCCAGCTATCGTTGGTTACGCGATGCCTGATGCAATGGTAAAGGTTGCTGCAGGTTGGCTCATTGAACAAGCAGGATTAAAAGGCGACGGCATTGCACCTATTTTTACGCATAAACAGCAAGCACTAGTACTAACCAACCATACGCCTCAGCAAGCCACGCAAGAGGATGTAGCCGTAGCACAGAAATATATCGCTGCTACTGTCTATGAAAAGTTTGCCATTCAATTGTCACGTGAGCCAGTCTGGGTAAATGCTGATGGCTCAATTGGATATGCTGAGCATGTGGCCTAAAAAATCATGGTCTAAGCGGCTATTATCTAAACGATTATGGCGATATTACTTGCGGTTTTCTGAACGCATGGTGACACTATTCCGCATTATCAATATTACTTTTATACTAGGCTCAACGTCTGTCATTTTAGTGATTATTAGCCTATTTACCCCGCTGTTTTCGCAAGCAATCGTTTATATCTTTTCTCTATTACCGCTACCTGATATGCCTGCTGCTGCCATGAGCTCGCCGCCTACCGCCTATGTAGTCCTAGGCGGCGGTCTGACCAACGACCACAACAACCAAATTATCTTGAATCGCTATAGTCTCAATCGTGCCCGTACCGCTGCAGGTGCTTACCATGACTTACCCCTACCGATTGTACTGAGTGGTGCTGAAGCTCCATGGCTCGGTCAATGGTTGATGGAACACGGTATCGACGGACTGATAAGTGAAAATGCCAGCATGAATACATGTGAAAACGCCCGTTTTACAGCCAAACGCATTCCGCTACGCCATGTATATCTGATTACTGATAGCTATCATATGGCACGTGCACGCAGACAGTTTGCCTTAAATGGTATCAATAGCACACCACTTCCTGCGCCATTGCCAGTGAGACGCGACTGGATGAAGCCTGCCCACAACTTAAGTCACTCAAGGCGCGCTGTCTATGAAGTCGCAGCCTACTTGCGTGATTTGATACGCCCCCAGATGGACTGCCGCCATGCCAATGATGTAACCTCACAGCAGCTATTGACCCCAAGAGGCAATGCCGCAAAAAACTCTGACGAATAAACGTTAAAGATGTATACGATACTATTAAGAGACTCACTGTAAATGCTACCGATCATCCACTACATTTGTGATGGGTGTATAATAATAAAAGACACTGCTATTTAAGAGATTTGCCATGCTCAGTATATTTTTATTAATACCATTAAGTCTCATGCTGTTTGTGGTTGCTATTTGGGCAGTGCGTTATGCGGTCAAGTCAAATCAATTCGAAGATCTGGATAATGCATCACAGCGTATTATATTAGATGACCGTCAAGAACGCCGCCAAACCATGCAGGCTCACGAACGCGCAGCGCCTGCCCAGCAAAAAGATAAAACAGCGGCAACTGATGGAAATAACGATAATTCTGAGATAGATAAAAACTCAGAAATCTAATCTTATCTACCTTATATATGCGTAATTTATTGGTGCCGTTTTATTAAATAATTCAGCACTAGTAAGTTCGCCCTTTACGATTCTTAGGAGACGCATTCATGACCATCGCTTTACTTGTGACGGCATTACTAATGGGATTCTTTGGTTCACCGCATTGCTTAGGTATGTGTGGCGGTCTTGTGACCGCGTTTGGTCTGTCTATGAAAGATGTCAGCCCCGCCAAACGCCGTGCTTTGGTGGCTACTTACCATCTTGGGCGTTTAACGAGTTACGCATTATTGGGTTTAATCGCAGGGCTTATCGGTATTACTGTATTAAAGCCATTGATGATGGGTAATAGTACACCGCGTATTCTATTAGGATTGGTACTGGTATTCGTCGGTGTAACGATGCTTGGTGCACCGTTTTTGACTAAGCTCGAACGTTTTGGTATGCGCTTTTGGCAGTATCTTAGTCCATTGCGTCAAAAGGTATTTCCACTCAATACTTTTCCGCGTGCACTAACAGCAGGCTTGCTTTGGGGCTTTCTGCCTTGTGGCTTGGTATACGGCGCTCTACTGATTGCGGTCGTTGCTCATAATCCATTAAGCGGTGCTGCGTTGATGTTTGTCTTTGGTCTAGGGACCATACCGATGTTGGTTGCGACGCATGAAACAGTCGGTTGGTTACGTGATAAGATCGGACGTTTTCGCTTAAGGCAGTTGAATGGTGCAGTTATGGTAATATCAGGTTTGGCAGTAGCGGTCGTGCCGATGGTCATGGCAAATATGCATAGCGGCCATGGTGAGATGAACCATGGTAGCCACGCTGCGATGATGTCTGATATGGACTCTCACGACATGAGCCAAATGAATCATGATATGGATATGACAACAGACATGGGTCACAACATGCAGGATATGGACAACCATATGGATCATAGTATGCATGACATGAGCGATGAATCAATGGACATGAGTCACAATGAGCATACTGAAATGATGGAACACGCTCAATAAAGTCATCTAAACAGATACTATTAACACTTAGCATATAAAAAAGCCCTCAATACCATTTGCGATATTGAGGGCTTTTGCTTGTTAAATAGTGCTCAGTTTATAGCAATTATTCCTGCCACTGCTCAAGCGTGAACTTGGTTTCTAAATGCTTCTCTAATGCCGGTATATTAAAGGCATCATCCTCACTCACAAAGCTGATACTAATACCTGTCTGGCCTGCACGGCCCGTACGACCAATGCGATGTACATAATCATCTGGCTGATCAGGCAAAGTAAAATTGACCACATGGCTGATATCATCGACATGGATACCGCGCCCTGCTACATCTGTCGCCACCAAAATAGACGCGTGACCATCTTTAAAGCGCTGTAAATACTTCTCACGTTTTTGCTGAATGACATCACCTGAGAGCATCACAATATTATGCGCTTGACGCAGTTTGTGATACAGACGCTTTACTTGGTCTTTACGATTGGCAAAGACGATGACCTTCTCTACTGCTTCATCACTGATAATACGCTGCAAGGCGTCTAGCTTTTGATCTTCTGTCAGCAAATAAAAATGCTGATCTACTAACTCGCTGGTCTTGTGTTCAGGCTCAATTTCAACAAACTGAGGCTCATGTAACCAGCGGTAAGCTAAATTCATCACATCTTGGTTAAAGGTAGCAGAAAACAGCAAGCTTTGACGATCAGTATTGGCCGGCATTCGACCAACTAGGCGTTTGATATCAGGAATGAATCCCATATCTAGCATACGATCGGCTTCATCAAGTACCAATACCTCTACTCTATCTAGATATACCATGCCTTTGTTAGCAAGATCAATTAGACGACCAGGCGTCGCTACCAAGATATCAACATATTGACGTTCAAGCTCATGCTGCTGAGTTTCATAGTTAGTACCACCCATAATACAGACGCTATGTAGCGAGGTATATTTGGTTAATGCAATACAGTCATCAAATATTTGCTGAGCCAATTCGCGAGTTGGCGCCATGACCACAGCGCGCGGCTCACCAAGATAGCGCTCTTCGTCATTGGTAAATGGACGCTTAAGTAAGGCTTCCATAATAGTCAGTAGAAAAGTCGCTGTTTTCCCTGTGCCCGTTTGTGCTTGTCCGATAGCATCTTGATGTGCCAATGTATGCGGTAGTATCTTTGCTTGAATGGGCGTCAATTCAGTAAAGCCTAGATCACTTACTGCACGCAGGGTCGCTGTTGAAAGTGGCAAATCAGTAAACGTTGTAAAATTGCTCAAAAAAATATCCTTTTAAATGAATTGCTTGTATTTTATTAATTATAAATAGGCTCACAATGAACCTTTATAGTGTCAAATGTAGCGTTTAAACCATAATCAGTAAAAGTAGCCTTATCGAGTCTGCGGAAAACCATCAGACATATAGGCATAAAAAAAGCCAAGCCCAAATCCAATCCTACCAAATATGCTGCAGTTCACTCAACATAGGTAAGATAAGATGGGCTTGACTCAGTAGTATATCAGTAGTTTGTACAGACATTATAACTAAACCGCTTTAATGTCTGAGTAAATTACTCTTCTATCTTTCTGACTTCTTCAGCTTGCAGACCTTTGTCACCTTCTACTACGCTGAACTCAACTTTTTCGCCATCTTTTAGAGAACGATAGCCATCACCCTGAATCGCGCGGAAATGGACAAAAATATCTTCTCCGCTGTCACGTTGAATGAAACCAAAGCCTTTTGAGTCATTAAACCACTTAACGATACCTTGCTCACGAGCTGACATAATATTACTTCCTAAAAAAGTCCGCTTAGCCCTAGCTTCCTTTGCGACATTGCATATAAACAGGGTCTAAGATTATGAAATCAAAAATTAAGAGTATTACTACTCTACTTACCATCATCTATATAGTGCTTTAATTACCTACATAGTGCTTCCATAACGAATTCGCTAAACGCCCTTATCGTCATGAAATTTGATGATAGCAACAAACTTGCAATATTTATTGCATAAAAAATATCATAGCACGGGTTTTTAGCAACATAAAGACTTTTAATATGCTTTTTGATATCTAAATAATTTTTTAGACAAATTTTTATAACCTAGCTAGCAAGCTGTTATGATAAAGAGCAAAATGCATTGAAGCCATTTTAGCTTAACGCCGCGCACCTTAGATTATTCGTATACTATAATAAATTATTAACATTGCTCAATAGTTACCGAGACCATTATGACCTCTTCTACTCCATCAAAAACAGCCGAACAATCGACTAACGAAAATTCAAATCAAATATTGACTCATAAATTACTACTGGTAAATGGCGTAAATCTAAATTTATTAGGCAAGCGAGAACCGCACATTTATGGTCATACGACACTTGCTGATATAGAAAAGCAACTAGTTGAGCACGCCGCTCGCCACGGTGTAGAGTTAATATGTATACAGTCCAACCATGAAGGTAAGCTAGTAGACGACATTCAACATCATGGATTATTGGCGGATAAATCTGCTCAAGTCGATGCTATCATCATCAATCCAGCTGCATTTACGCATACTTCAGTGGCTCTACGCGACGCGCTATTGGCTACCCAAAAGCCATTTATAGAAGTACATTTATCCAATGTTCATGCCCGTGAGCCTTTCCGTCATCATTCATATCTAAGTGACGTTGCGGTCGGAGTCATTTGCGGCTTGGGACAATTGGGTTATCAAATAGCGCTTGATTACTGGTTGAGCAATATGTATGCAGTTGACACAAACAAATGATATGACTGTGCTTACTTTTTTATAAATAATTGCTCGCGTCTTCACACATTAGTCAAACAGTAATCTTGCAATTAAAATAATAGAATTACGACTGAGCAAACAACCCATTATACGGTGACATGAATGGCAAAATCGTCCGGAAAACGCTTTATGAAACTCGCTGGCATGACAGCGAGTATTGCTGGCAAAGCCGCTAAAAACTCATTTAAGCATCTCTCAAGTGACGAAGAAAAACGTCTGCAAGCTCGCTCAGATCTGATGCAAGACGTGGGCGTTCAAATTGCCGAGACGTTAGGTGAGATGAAAGGCGCAGTGATGAAGGTCGGACAGATTGCTTCACAATATAAGGATGTGTTCCCGCCTGAGGTTGCGTCAGCACTCGAAAAGCTACAGAAAGATGCGCCGCCAATGCCATATGCGCAGATACGAGCCCAAGTTGAACGTGAATTGAAAGCGCCTATCTTAGAATTATTCAGCGAGTTTGAAGAGACACCTTTTGCCGCAGCATCCATTGGACAAGTGCACAAAGCGACTTTGCCATCGGGTCAAAAGGTGGTGGTCAAAGTCCAGTATCCTGATGTTGATGAAAACTGCGATAGCGATCTCAAACAAGTACGTATGGCATTAAAAATCGCTGGCGTGCTCAATATGAGTAAGCAACTACAAGAGCAGCTTTTTAATGAGATTCGCCAGAGTCTGCACGATGAATTGGACTATGTCAAAGAAGCTCATAACTTACGAGTATTCGGTGCTTTTCATGCAGAAGATGAAGGCCTTATTATTCCCAAAGTGATTAGCAGCCATTCTTCTAGACGGATTTTAACGCTGACCGAAGAAATGGGAGAGACATTGACTGTCGCTGCGACATGGGACAATGACATCAAACAAAAAATAGCAGAGCGTCTGTTTCACTTTACCGCAGGTCAGCTATTTGGCTTATACCGTATGCACTGTGACCCTCATCCAGGTAACTTCGCGTTCCGTCATGACGGTAGTGTCGTGGCATATGATTTTGGGGGTATCCGCAGTTATAGTGATAGCGAAGTGCAGCTATTTAAACGCTTTGTCAAACATGCACTAAAAGGTGACGTCACTGCACTTGAGCAAGATCTGATTGCCCTAGATATTCGCCGCGAAGATGATAAGAACATCCCTGGTGAGTTTTATGAAAAGTGGCTATCGATTGGTCTAAAACCTTTATCCATTAGCCCGTATCAAGAAGGCGACTTTGATTTTGGCAGTAGCCAAGTCCATCATGAGGCCATCGCCCAGATGCGTACGTCTTTGAAGTACTTTGGTCAGTTTCAACCCTCAGCCACCACTATGATGCTAGATCGTACTGTATCTGGGCAATACTGGAATCTGGTCAATCTAGGCGTCGAGATTGACCTGTCACCACTGGTTGATGACTATATCGATGCGTAGTAGGTATATTGACTGCCACGATTAAATCTATCCCTAGATATGTAGCGCGTGCCCACAACGATCGCAAAAGTCTGCCCCTACTGCATGGCCGAATTTACCACAGTTTGGACAAGTCACTGGGTTCAACTGCGGACGCATGTTACGTGCTAACTCTGACGTAAAAATACCTGTTGGTACCGCAATAATCGAATAACCCGTGATCATGACCATGGTTGCAATTGCTTGGCCGAGGGGGGTCTTGGGTGACATATCACCATAGCCAACCGTCGTCATGGTGACAACGGCCCAGTAGATAGACAATGGAATACTGGTAAATCCATTTTCCGGCCCTTCTACGACATAAATAATTGAACCAAAGATGGTTACTAACAATACAAGCGATAAGAAAAATACCGTAATTTTCTGCTGACTGGTTTTTAATGCAGACGCCAAAAACCCAGCCTGCTGCATATAGGCCTTGAGCTTAAGAACGCGGAACACACGTAAAATACGTAATACCCGTATCACGAGTAGATACTGTACGCCTACAAACATTAGGCTCAAATAACTTGGCAACACAGACAGTAAGTCTACTATCCCAAAGAAACTAAAAGCATAGCGTAAGCGGTTGGGTGCTGAAAACAGTCTTAACGCATACTCAATAGTAAACAAAATGGTAAAAAACCACTCTGCATAAAAGAACAACGTGCCATACTGCAAACGCATATATAGCACACTATCAAGCATGACGACGGCCACACTGGCTAAAATTGCAATCAGCAATACAATATCAAAGAGCTTACCCAGACGAGTATCTGTGCCTTCAATAATGATATGTGTACGGTTACGCAAGTGTGTAAGAGCTTCGGCGGTTGGTTGCTTCATAGAATCAGTACTTTATAAAATCAATGGCTTGATAGCACACAATGACTTAAAATGTGATGGATAAGGGCAAGTTGGTCAAAATAGCTAAAACTGGTTTATAATATCGCTCACCTATCACAGTGAATACAATCTATAAGTTGCCACAGTGTAGCAAAAAAGCACTCTCAACAACATACAAATCGTTAACGTGCCAGTAGCGCTACTACCTCAAATAGACAAAGTAATGATAGTATAAAATCAGGCAATCAGATACCGAAGGTTGTTGTTGATCACTCTTTTTACCCATAAAAATAGTACGTAGAACTTAAGGATGTTATATGGCAGGCCATTCAAAATGGGCAAATATTAAACACCGTAAAGCCCGTCAGGATGCAGTAAGGGGTAAGATATTTACCAAGATTATTCGTGAAATCGTTTCAGCTGCCAAACAAGGCGATCCCGATCCTGACAAAAACCCACGCTTACGTGCCGTTATCGAAAAAGCCCTATCAGTCAATATGACGCGCGACACGATTAATCGTGCTGTGGACCGTGGTACAGGTGGCGGCGATAACGAGAATATGGAAGAAGTCAGTTATGAGGGTTATGGTGTCGGTGGTGTGGCTGTATTGGTCGAAACCATGACTGATAACCTTAACCGTACTGTCAGCGAAGTACGTCATGCTTTTACCAAGAATGATGGTAATCTTGGCACATCAGGCTCAGTGGCGTATCTATTCACTAAACGTGGCGAAATCACTTTTAACGATGTTAGTTTAGAAGATGAGGTCATGCTCGTTGCACTAGATGCGGGCGCCGTTGATATCGAAAATGATGGCGAAAGCTTACTCGTTATCACTGAATGGGAAAGTTTCGGTCAAGTCCAAGATGCCCTTAATGCGGCTGGTCTTATTTCTGACAACGCCGAGGTCACTATGTCACCATCTACCACGGCTGAGATCGACAATGTCGATGATGCTGAAAAGATCATGAAGATGATTGATATGCTAGAAGATGCGGATGATGTGCAAGAAGTTTATACTAACGTGAATTTCTCTGCTGACGTCATGGCTCAGCTTGAAGCCTAAAATTATTAATTGTTCAGTAAAAAGGGCCAGATACTAAAAGTATTTGGCCCTTTTTTATTAAGACAGATTTGGACTCAGTTTTACGTCCAACTTCCTTCTAGTGCTAGTAAATACTCTTTTTTATCTAACCCGCCTGTATAGCCACCGAGCTTACCGTCGCTCGCAATCACTCGATGACAAGGCACGATAATGCTAAAAGGATTTTTGCCATTGGCCTGCGCAACCGCACGGAATCCCTTTGGACTGTTGACACGCTGCGCGAGTGTGGCATAGCTGATGGTTTCGCCATACTCAATACCTTGTAGTGCCTGCCATACTCTTTGCTGGAACTCAGTACCCATAGAGAAGTCTAAAGGCAAATCCAATGTCTTACGTTTACCATCAGCATAGTCTTTGAGTTGGAAAATCGTTTCTATCAATAATGCTTGAGCAGGTTCATTCATGCTTAGGCTATTTTTGTCTATAAAAGTAAAATCTTCGTCTGTCAGGCCATAATACTTTTTAAGTTTGGGTACAGATTTTGAGCTATGCCATGAGTTACCTGCCAGCAGCCAGTTGGCTTCAACAAGCATAGGCTGACCATGCTCATTGACACGAGCAATCAGTGTTAATCGATGTGACCCAAAGGCTGCTGTGGTAACTATCATAGCGTCTACTTCCATATTATCTCAAAAATGATTTACCAGCTAAAACTGGCTCTCTTATTCTTTATCGTCGGTCTCGAACAAAGCGGCGACAAATTGCTTCGGACTAAAAGAACGCAAGTCATCAATCGACTCACCCACACCGATATAGCGGATAGGCACATCTGTCGTTTCGGCAATATTAAACACCACGCCACCTTTAGCTGTACCATCTAGCTTAGTAATAGTGATGCCTGTCAGCGGCACAACTTTATTAAACAATTCGACTTGGTTGATAGCATTTTGACCCGTGCCAGCATCCAGCACAATCATACCTTCATGCGGAGCACTTGGATCCGCTTTACGCATGACACGTACGACCTTCTCTAACTCTGCCATCAAATGTGTCTTGTTTTGCAGACGTCCCGCAGTATCGGCGATAAGCACATCGATATTTTTTGCTTTGGCTGACTGCATCGCATCAAAAATGACAGAAGCGCTGTCAGAACCATGACCTTGCGCTACCACTGGAATATGATTGCGCTCGCCCCAAATCTGTAGCTGCTCAGTAGCTGCCGCACGGAACGTATCACCCGCTGCCAACATGACTGATTTGCCTTCACCTTGTAGACGCTTGGCAAGCTTACCAATCGTTGTAGTTTTCCCTACGCCATTGACACCTACTACCAATATAACAAACGGCTTTTTGCTAGTATCAATCACCAATGGCTCAACCTTTGGTGTAAGGATATCGACCAATTCACTTTGCAATGCTCTATATAAAGAATGAGCATAGATCAAGTCACCACGATCTGTCTGCTCGGTGAGGCTCTTGATGATACGGTTCGTCGCGTTGACGCCAATATCGGCTACCAATAGCTGATCTTCGACTTCTTCTAATAGCTCGTCATCAATCTCTTTACCACCGATTAAGATACTGACCATGCCTTCAGCTAAGTTTTTGCGTGACTTACTGAGGCCCGTTTTCATACGGTTAAACCAGCTGCCCTTTTTCTTATTTTCTTTAGTCTCTTGTGACTCTGTAGCAGGCTCTTTGCTAGTAGCTGCCTGTGTGTCGCTGTCAGCCACCGGGTTTACACTTGGCGTATCACCCAATTGCTCTTGCAATGGCATAGCAGGAATAGTTGACGCAGTATTAGTTTGACTTGTAGCGGCTGTCTCTGTAGCACTTGAAAAGCTTTCAGAATTACCTTTAGGGACATTATGCTCTTCTGTCATGACAATTGGCGTCGCCAAAGCAATATTGTCTGCAGCATCATTGCTAGAGACGTCTTGGTTTATCGTACTGTCCTTTTGTGGAGCAACACTCTCTGTTTTATCAATGATGGGCACAGATTGCACCGGTAGACTGGGTAAGGTAATATCATCGTCATCTAAGTCGTCAAGACCAGCATCAAGGTTAATGACTACGCGGTTGCTATTGTTTGGGTTGTTCATAAGTTTGCCCTAAAAGTTATCACGATTAATTATTTGTTTATTGTTAATGGATTTATAGGTTGTCATCTGGCTATGAGCGACATGACGCTTAATTTTGACCTATTTTAGCATAATTCAAGTCATGCTCAGCCCTTACCCTATTAGACTATCGTCAAAATTTATCTGTTTAAAAAATCACTCGATAATTTGAGAAAGTTTTGCTTAAGGTTTGGACACAAAATTCTGACCTGTTACTTGTCAGACTTCGCCTACTCTACCAAGACTTATTCGATAAATACTTATTAGGAATCCGTTATGTCATTATTCTCTAAGCACTATAAAAAAATCAGCATCAGTGTGGCTGTTTTATTAACGACGACTATATTGGTGACCGGTTGCACCACGACGCAAGAGTTTAGACCGACTGCTAGCGTTATGGTTGGTGCTCAAACCTCTTTGTAATGCCTTCTATCACTATGATTAGCATTTAATTCTTCTATTATTATTTTATATAAGTAGACCATACCATGCCATTGTCTTTACCTCTAGCAGCTGCGCCATTACGCATGGCTTGTGCCTTAGCAGTAGCAACGTCACTTGCTGCGTGTCAAACCAATACGATGCCTACTAACTCTGCAGCTGCAATAAGCTCAATCGCAACCGAGAGCTCGGCTCAAAACATATCAGATGAAAATAAAACGAGCAAAGACACACAGCCGTCTGAGTTGACAATGGACATGTCAGGTCGACATGAATATCAGTTAGAAAATGGTCTAAAAGTCGTTATAAAAGAAGACCACCGTGCCCCAGTCGCTATGACACAAATCTGGTACCGAGTGGGCTCGGCAGATGAGCCTCTTGATAAAGGTGGTATCTCTCACTTACTCGAGCATATGATGTTTAAAGGCACGACCAATGTTTCTAGTGATGATTATGAGCGGCTAATTGCTAAGTTTGGCGGCGTCAACAATGCCTTTACCAGCTATGACTATACGGGGTACTACGAGCTATTCCCTGCCAATCGCATGCCATTAGCGCTAGAGCTTGAAGCAGATCGCATGAAAAACCTTATATTCGATGACAAAGAATTTACCAAAGAGCATCAAGTGGTCATGGAAGAGCGCCGCCAACGTACTGATGACAATCCACTTGCCAAAGCTTATGAATCATTTCGTCTGCTGGCCTTACCTGACAGCCCAAAGGGTGAGTCTGTCATTGGACCTATGAACGAGCTAGAATCGATTAAACTTTCAGATTTAAAAGACTGGTATAAGACGTGGTATGCACCAAATAATGCAACGTTAGTCATCGTCGGTGACGTGCAACCACAGGAAGTACTCACTCAAGTCAAACGTTACTTTGGTGATTTAGAAAAAAGCAACCTACCCAAACGTACTTTTGTGACTCAAAAAGGCTTCCGTGGTTATCAAAAGGTAGACTCTGAGCAAGCCGTACAAGTGCCCGTTCTACTGATGGGTTACAACGTGCCAAGCCTTGCAACAGCAGGCACCAACAATGAAAAACAAGCTTATGCCCTGTCACTCGCTCAAGATGTGCTCGATGGCGGCTTATCTGCACGCTTAGAGAGTCGACTGATACGTGAGCAAGGTCTGCTTACCACGGTTGGTACTTCTTACGACTTGTTAGATCGCGGAGATGGGCTATTTTTAATACAAGCAACTCCTCGTGAAGGCGTCAGCTTAGAGCAAGCACAACAAGCCATAACCTCAGAAATAGAAAAGTTAAAAACCGATCCTATTGCCGATGATGAAATCAGTCGCGCCAAGACCAATACGGTGACTGGTTTGATCTATGCACAAGACAGCATGGAAGGACAAGCACGTATGATTGGCTCGTTACAATCTATCGGTCTAGATGATAGATTACTTGCTAAACTGCCAACTAAGCTCGATGGTATCAGTGTGGCTGATATTCAGGCTGCTAGTAAAAAATATTTGGTCAAGGACAATTTAACAGTGATGCATGTCGTGCCACCTAAAGACAATAAAACCCTAGCGAAGTAGTCGCTGTCTATTATCAAACGTCTCATAAAAATGGCCATAACACCGTATTCTTAATAAGAAGAAACTCATGATTCAGAATAAATACGACTATCAAGCAAAACCAAAATCTTTTAAGGCTGCTTCACTTTCTGTAAGAAGCACTATCACAACTAAAAAGCGATCTTACCTCAGTGCTAGCATAATTTTTGCTTTTAGCGTCTTGGCTACTACCGCGCAGGCAGATGCAACAGCTGCTGAAGATTACCGCTCACCTGCTGCAGTCGATGCAAGTGCACCAATTGCTGCTCTATCTAAGCTGACTAGCTTAGACGATGACAAACCTTTAAAAGTCACCGTACCAACCATTCAACAGTTTAAGACCAAGTCAGGCGTACCTGTTATGTTTGTACAAACGACCACCTTACCAATTGTTGATGTTGATTTGCGTTTTAATGCGGGTAGCGCGCGTGATGGTAGTATCAAAAATGATGGTTTTGGTATTGCTAATATGACAGCGACGATGCTCGAACAGGGATCCAAAAGTCTAGATGAAAACGCATTTACACGTGCAGTGGAAACGTTGGGTATCAATCTAAGCAGTAGCGCGTATAAGGATATGTTTATCGTTTCACTACGTAGCTTATCTGATGATAAGCATCTCTTGCCAGCCATTGATTTAATGACACAAATGGTGAGTGAGCCTACGTTTGACGAGCAAGCTCTAGCTCGTAATAAAGCAAGACTGTTGGTAGGCCTGCAGCAACAAAAACAAGATCCCAATAGCCTAGCAAGTGTCGCTTTCAACAAGGCTCTATATGGTACTCACCCTTACGCGCATCCATCAGTCGGCACGCTAGAAAGCGTTCCTACGATTGAGAAACAACAACTGATAGACTTTAAAAACAAATATCTGGTAGCAGCAAACGCATCTGTTGCTATGACAGGTAACCTCACATTAGAACAAGCCAAAAAACTGGCAGAAGACATCACTGCTAAATTGCCTACTGGCCAAGCTGCCACTGATTTACCTGATCCAAAACCGCTTACTCAAGCGCAGCACGTTCATATTCCATTTCCAAGCACTCAAACCACTGTACTCATGGGACAGCTGGGTAGTAAACGAGCTACCGACCCAATAGCACAGCAGCAGCAGACCAACTTTGCTGTTGGAAACGAAGTCATGGCAGGCAGTGACTTTAATGCGCGGCTAATGACTGAGGTAAGACAAAACCTTGGCTATACTTATGGAATCTCAGGATCGATGAACCCAATGCTCTCTCGAGGTCCCTACCAGATTGGTTTTTCGACACGTAATGACAAGGCGCGTGCGGCTATTGATGCAAGCTTAGCGGTTATCAACGAAACACTGGACAAGGGTATCACCAATGAGGAGATGCACTTAACTACAGATAATTTGAAAAATAGCTTTCCGATGGGATTTGCGAGCAATGCTGGTATTAATAGCTTACTCGGAATGATGAACTTTTACCAATTACCGAATAATTACTTAGCTGACTATACCAATCGCATTGATCAAGTCACACTTTCAGAGGTCAATCAAACCATGCGAGATACGCTAAAGCCTGATAACTTTTTGATAGTGACGGTTGGGCAAGAAGATCCGTGGAAAGAAACGAAAGCGGCAAAAAAAACCAGTAAGAAATAAATCGCTAGGAAGTAGTTTAGAAAAGATAAGGCTCATTAATTTTGTGAACGTATTATAAGTGGTAAAGAATACTGCTTATAATATGTCCATTTAAATATTTGAATTACTATGATGCATTAATAAGAAGCAGAACATTCTTAATGCTTGGCATTAGGAATGCTTGGCGTCAGAAATTTTTAGCGCAACATCATAGACAAAATGCTCGGGCTTATGGGTAGCCCCGTTATAGCTCAAACGGATAACGTGCTTGTCATAAGACGTCACTTTATAATTACCATTGGCAAAGTTATGTAGCGTTGGCACAATTAATAGCGCTTCTATTTGACGGTTATCTACTTTAACATTGAGGCGCTGACCCTCTCGCGGATATAAGAAATAATCACAGTAGTCATTTACCATGACCTCTGATATACGTTCAATAACCTGATTACCTGTTTCTTCTTGAATTAATTTTGGACAGACATCAGAGCGCTTAGAGGCCAAACGAGCATAAGAGTTTTTGATACTATCTTCTATCTCTTTGGAGCTTTGTATATGTCTATCAGCCTTATCCGTCACTATCATATTGTTCTCAGAGGACATCTCTGTACTACACGCACTAATCAGCAATACCGACATAAATGCAGAAGTAAATAAAGCACCATACTTATAGTTAGAGTGCAAAAAACTTTGCTTCTCGGTATTTAATTTATGATAGCTTTTCATTGTCGAGCGCTGATTTTTCATAGTTTTCGCTTAAAGTAAATTTGGTGGTTTTCTTTATAAGCCATGAAAATATAAAGGCGATTGATAACATATATTATTAGAGCATATTTTTTAAAGACTAAACAAATTTTTAATGAACTCATGCGTCTACCCTATGAATCCTACCAAATAATTACAAAATTATTATTTTTAGTAAACACCGGAATAGTATATATAAAAATGAATATATATCTAGCGTTATCTCGGCTAGCTTTATAATTATTTGAATTCTCAACTCTTGATAAGTCAATTAATAGCGGCAAGAAGAGGAACTACTAGCGTGATTGAATCCCCATTTGCGATAACCATCCGTATCTAAATGAATAGCCCCTGTCGCATATAATCCTAAGCCAAAATTATAAGGCTGCCCTTGATACTGCCAAAACTGACATAACCCATCATGCATAGTACTCAAGCGCCATAGGTTGTCCTCATACTCAGGCACCCAGATATCCATAGCACTTGCATTCATATGCTTACTACCGTCTGCACCGCCTGCACAATCATTCAAACCTGGGTTACGATATACCGAACGTATCTCACTGCTGAGTGGTAAAATCCCTTGGTTTTTCAACTCACTATAAAGGCGCAATGTTGGTACAATGTTAGACCATAACTCTTGAGGTGGCAGTTGATACGGCTCATACCCACATTTACTCCAGCTACGGGCAGTTGTCAGCAGTTGCGACAATGGCGGTACATTCTGTGATCCAACTCTTGCGCTAAGATAACGCTCATACTCTGCTACTTGTCTGGCACGATAACTATTGCTATTTAACCATGCATTAAAGTCCATATTCATAGAATCGTTATAAGCACCATTATAGGTGTTGTTTGCTGTACTATAAGTAGTACCGCGTCTCACTACATTCACACGTTTATTTTCTTCAATGGACAGCCTAGCATCAATCTCGAAATCACGCTGCTTTTGCACAATCAAGTTTTGCATACTGTCGCCACTTGATGTATTCGCACCACTCAACATGGTGACACCAGGACGCTGATTTGAGCTGTTAGTAGAAGGTGTTATATACGCATTATTGTTATTGCTTGTACTGCTACTTTGACGTATTTGAATACGGCGTTCACTATCGTCGCTGATAATAACGGCATGAGCACTGACACTGCCAGCACATAGGATAAGAGTAATAATAGGTTGGCAAATTTGCCTATACGCATGGATTTTTGATTTTATCATTGCAAGAAACTACCGCTAAAAACGTTTTATCGATACTATCAAATTTTCAACAAGCAGGCTAAACTATCGCTTCTAATTTGAAGTCCAATATTGATAATTAACACTTATCCTTACAACTTTTATAATTGAGTGACTTTATTATTATTTGTGAATTATATAGCCATTGCCTGCTCGCATACTTTTATTAAAGTCGGTACTTTTTAGTACGCTTCTCATCATTATTTATAATGAGATAATTTAGTTAGTACTTCCCTCCTACACCAATTGTTAGCCAAATTCTGCCTATGTCTTCTAACCCGCAATATCGTTTTTCACGTCAGAGCCATCATTTGGGTCAAGGTCATGCACCGACACTATGGCAACGCATTCATATCGACCCATGGTTAACTTTACTGTTATTGACGGTTTGTTGCATTGGTCTGACGATTCTATACAGCGCCGCAAGCCAAGATATTGGTATGGTCATTCGCCAAATGGTCAGCTATGGGGTGGCATTTGCCGTAATGTTTACCATGGCGCAGATACCGCCCAGTCTCTATCGTACTTTTACGCCCATATTTTATGTCTTAGGGCTTATATTATTGGTATTGGTAGATATTATCGGTGAAGTACGTATGGGTGCTCAGCGCTGGATCAATTTGCCTGGGTTCGGTAGTGTGCAGCCTTCAGAGTTTATGAAGCTGGGTATGCCAATGATGTGTGCTTGGTTTTTATCTAAGCGTGATTTGCCACCGTCAGCGTCTAGCATTGCTATTACCTTGGCATTAATCATTGTACCGGTGCTATTGATTGCTAAAGAGCCCGATCTTGGTACATCACTACTGGTCGCTGCTAGTGGCATATTTGTGCTTTTCTTAGCGGGCCTTTCGTGGCGATTGATTTCTGCTGCTGTAATTTTAGCTGTACCATTTATTGCTTTTGCTTGGAACTTTTTACTCCACGACTATCAGCGTACGCGAGTATTGACACTCCTTAATCCTGAAGCAGATGTACAAGGCGCTGGGTGGAACATCATTCAATCGAAGACAGCCATTGGTTCTGGTGGCCTCACTGGAAAAGGTTATCTAGAAGGCACCCAATCACACCTACATTTCCTACCAGAAGGCCATACTGACTTTATCATTGCCGCCTTCTCCGAGGAGTTTGGTTTACTCGGTGTGATGCTACTGATGTTCATTTATTTCTGCCTTTTATCACGCGCCTTATATATCGCTTTCACCCATCCTGACGTTTACAGCAGATTGTTGGCTGGTGCTATCGCTATGTCTTTCTTTGTTTATATATTCGTCAATGTCGGTATGGTTGGCGGCATTTTGCCTGTCGTAGGTGTTCCACTACCATTCATTAGTTATGGGGGTACGGCTATCGTGACTTTGATGGCAGGATTTGGCCTACTCATGTCTATCCATACACATAAATCCGGCTAATCTGTATCAGATACTTTTTATACAAACCAACTTTAAAGTAAGTCGTTGTAATAATTATGGTAGTACCATTAAGATAAATTGTTTTGTACTACTAATGATTTGATAAAAGACAATGAGCCATGGCGCGAAGAAGAGTTTTATTCTTAGCGCTATGGCTCTTTTATTTTAATGATCTTCATATAATTTATGTTCGTATCAATCACTATAATAGTTACAAATCCGAAATAATTATTCGTTTTAGCGCCTCTTATTTCTAATAGTAAATAGGCAGAATTTCCAATATAAGTTAACCACCTATAAGTTCAGAAAGATTTTATTCCTTGTTTTTTACAAAAAATTGCGTTAACCTCGTTTTACTGTACTCTGATACATAACCCGTACATAGCTACTAATAAACTTTGCATTTAAATATATTTAGGTTGTAGCGTAGCCGTATAGTTAGCATCTTGTAGATTCCAGACTTTCAAATACACTACTTAATTAACGGTTTGATAACAAAGCGATACGCGATGTCCTCTGAACCTTTTATTAAAGTAGCATTCTAATGAAGTTTGTATATCGCACATCATGTAAATACGACATATAGTGACATTGTCACTTAGTCCTGATTTTGGACTTTGTATTCAATGCTTATCGCTAACTATCATTTAAGCGTATCGTCAGTCACTTTAGCTCTATTTCTGCTGAACACTGATGATAATGAAATGAAAAATTACCATATATTAATATCTATAAGAGCCACTCATTAATCAATATGAAAATAATAGATTAATGCCATGCTTAATCTAAAATATTTAGAGTTAGGTTTTGATGTATAAGTTATAGAGGTATTTATGAACAAGCGTTTATCTGGTTTACTTACAATGTCAGCAATGTTATTTGCTGGCTCTGCAGTCGCGACCAATGCAAATGCTGTAGAAGCAAAGACCACACTTGCTATGATTTCGCAAGATAACGCCTCCCACATTGACCGTGTACTTGGTGAATTAAGCCGTCAACATGATGGTGCATCAAGTTTGGTAAAGTCAGCCCGTCAGCCGACTTCATTGGCACTTAGCAGCTCATTGTTAGCCAACGATACGACACAAGTTACCAATGATGAAGATGTATTAGAGCGTCTAACAGCTGTTGCCTCTAACTCTGTCAGCAAATTTAAGCAAACGGGCCTCGCGTCTTGGTATGGTCGTAAGTTTCATGGTCGCAAGACTGCCAGTGGCGAAACTTTTGACATGAACGGTTTAACTGCAGCGCATCGCTCATTGCCATTGAACTGCTATGTCAAAGTCACTAACAAGACCAATGGCAAAAGTGTAGTGGTAAAAGTGAACGATCGTGGCCCGTTCCATGGTAACCGTGTATTAGACCTATCTTATGGTGCCGCCAAAAAACTCGGTATTACGAGCAAAGGCGTGGGCAACGTTGCTATCGAGCGCGTTGCAGGACCTTAATTTTAGGTATCAGTTTTAAAGACCAATAATATTACTAGCCCATATAGCAAAAAAGCCTAACTAATCATTAGTTAGGCTTTTTTGATGGTTCATATTTATCGCTCTAGGCTAATATTGGCGACTGAACTACTCAAAACAAAGTGCTATTAGTCCTATGTACTTTATAACTCAAATGCGCTTTCAATAGCGTCATCGAGTCGCTCAACAGCAATCACATTGATACCCTTAAACTGAGGCGCATCCTTGGCAGGTGCATTGGCCTTTGGAATGATGGCATGCTTAAACCCATGTTTCATCGCTTCCTTCAGGCGCTCTTGTCCATTAGGTACTGGGCGTATCTCACCAGATAGACCGACTTCGCCGAATACTGCTAATGAAGATGGTAACGCTCTCTCTTTAATACTT
Source organism: Psychrobacter proteolyticus (assembly GCF_039762275.1). Lineage (GTDB taxonomy): Bacteria > Pseudomonadota > Gammaproteobacteria > Pseudomonadales > Moraxellaceae > Psychrobacter > Psychrobacter proteolyticus_C. The sequence continues at coordinate 108,831 of NZ_JBDLOB010000004.1, forward strand.
GAAGCACAGGCCAACAGTACGGCCAAATCAGATCCTGTCTCTATGACTTTGACGCCACCAACGACGTTGACATAGACATCTTGTCCACTGGTATGGATCCCGCCGTGACGATGCATCACTGCTAATAGCATGGATAAACGCTGAAAATCTAGACCCAGCGCCATCCTTCTAGGCGAACCTTGTGAGTCATCTACCAAGGCCTGCACTTCTACTAGTAACGGCCTTGTACCTTCACGGCTGACCATTACTACAGAGCCCGCAACAGGTTTGTCATAACGACTTAAAAATATCGCTGATGGATTGGCGACTTCTTTGAGCCCCATATCAGTCATGCCAAAGATACCCAGTTCATTAACCGCACCAAAGCGATTTTTGACCGCACGAATCATACGAAAACGCGAGTCAGACTGACCTTCAAAATAAAGTACGGTATCAACCATATGCTCTAATACTCGCGGACCTGCTAGTGTACCTTCTTTGGTTACATGTCCTACTAAAAATAGCGCTGTTCCCGTTTGCTTAGCATAACGCGTCAAAATCGCTGCAGACTCTCTAATCTGACTGACACCACCTGGTGCAGAGTTAATAGCATCCGTATAAATAGTCTGAATAGAATCAATAATAGCAATGGCTGGCTGCTCTTGCGTTAATGCAGCACAGATAGTTTCTACGTTAGTTTCGGCCAGTACACGCAGTCTATCAGCAGGCAAGTCTAAACGTTTGGCTCGCATAGCCACCTGTGCAAGTGACTCTTCACCCGTCACATATAGTGCACTACCTGCCAGTGAATCCGCCCGTGCCATATTGGTCGCCGTTTGCAGCAAGATAGTTGATTTACCAATACCCGGATCACCACCGATTAACACCACAGAACCTGCCACTAGTCCACCGCCGAGTACGCGATCAAACTCACTGATACCGGTTGGTAGGCGCGTGTCGAGCGTCACACTTACTGCATTAAGCGGCATGACAGCACTGTGAGTGCCAGAATAGTTACCAGCTGGTGCACTGGTACCACGAGTAGCAGCTCGTGCGTTATTAGGCTTCGCGGTGCTTTTATTGTGATGTGGCATGCTGACATTTGGAGCTTCGACCAAGCTATTCCATTCCCCGCAATCCGTACACTGCCCAGCCCACTTACCAAAATGCGCACCGCAATGCTGACAGACATAGCTGCTTTTATTTTTTGCCATAGCTTATAAGCCTTATTCAGAGGATCAATCGAGAATAATGAAGAAAGTACTGTCACGCTTTATAGGCGCTGATTCAAAAATATTTATTATGATAAGTCAGCCATTGGTTTTGCAAGCTGTACTTGAAAGAGGATGGTGTTAATTGTAGATATAAGTAGTAACTGGCTTATAAGCTCTATATAAAATAGTTTTAGCCAGCTCTATTAGTTAATCAGAAAATACAAAATTGTTGGTATGAATTTTACGTAGCGTTTGGAACGCAGAATGCATAGGAAGTAAGGAAAATCCATACCAGCATAACTCTACTTTAACGGCACCTTTTTGTTTTGAGCGCACTATATAAAATAGAGTATGAGATAAGGGATTTAACGCTCTCACTTATACTTGAAAGTCTTTACCTAGATAAACAGATTTTACTAAATCATTTTCTAACACTTCAGCTGAAGTACCTTCTGCAATGATAGCGCCTTCTGATACGATATAAGCCTTTTCACAAATAGCCAATGTATCTCGGACATTGTGATCAGTAATTAAAACGCCAATGCCACGATTTTTCAATGTCAAAATAACGTCTTTAATATCACCAACAGAGATAGGATCTACCCCTGCAAAAGGCTCATCCAATAAGATAAACTTAGGATCAGCGGCTAATGCTCGCGCAATCTCACAGCGTCGACGCTCACCGCCTGACACGCTCATACCCTGAGACTTGCGCACATGTTCTAAATGGAACTCACCAATCAACTTTTCAAGCTCTTGCTGCTGTTCAGCTTTACTTAATTCTGTACGAGTCTGTAGGATAGCTAAGATATTATCTTCGATAGACAGTTTACGAAAGATTGATGCCTCTTGCGGTAGATAGCCGATACCCGCACGCGCACGCTCGTGCATTGCGTATTTAGATAAATCCATTTTACCTAGCGTAACGCGGCCCTTATCCATATTGACCAGCCCCACCACCATATAGAAGCTAGTTGTTTTACCAGCACCGTTAGGGCCTAACAATCCAACGACTTGACCTTGCTCAACAGAAAATGAAACGTCTTTGACTACCCAACGCTTTCCATAGCGCTTGCCTAAATTTTGCATAGTCAATCGAGCGACAGGCGCCGTATTGGTATTTGATGCCGATAGGTCTAGATTTTTATCATCGCTCATAACTTACTCTTACTTTCACAAAATTTAAGCATTGCTAAAGGCAGACTTATTTACTCATAGCCTGTTTATTTGGATTAACGTACGCCACTTTGGTTTGTACCATTGTTAGGCGGGAATACCAATTCAACGCGCTGATTACCACCAGCGGTTGCTTCAACATCACCTGCTTTTAGGCTATAACGAATGACGTTACCAGCAAAGCTTGCACCATTTTGAACCAGTTTTGCATTGCCAGTTAGCGTAATAATCCCAGACACTGCGTTGTAATCAATCTTATTAGCCTGCCCTTTTGCCAAGCCTTTCTCTTGCGTGACTACTTGCTGCATAGTCGCTGGACGGCCAGTTGCTACCGCTGAGTTAATGCTACGCTGCTGAGAAAGATTGACCGTAATATTATCGGCCGTCATCTTAAAAGTACCTTGAGTAATAATGACATTACCTGCATAACTGGTCACGCCTGTACGCTCACTATAAGTGGCTTTGTCCGCTAGCAGTTTAATCTGCTGATTAGAATCTGATGGCAACGCGTGACTATATAACGGTAGCGCCAATAACATCACCATTGGCAGTGCGCGCAATTTGTGCAAGCAGAGTAATGATGCGCGTAAAGTAGGCAAAAATTTAAGTTTCATATAAATAACTCATTTCATAATAGGTGGTAGGATTTGCAAACTTTATGCTAGCTGCTATTTTTTGACACAGTAAATAAGAAATACTTTGATTAAAACAATGCTTTATCTTGGCGTTCAGATGGAGAAAAGGCAACAGCCACTTGGCCAAATTCATACTCACCCGTCTCAAGATTGGCAGTCATACTAGAGGCTTCAAATCGATTCATGCCTTGTTCGATTTTTACAGGCGCATCACTGTATACTTTGCCTGATTTCGTATTACCTTTTAGCGTACTACCAGTCACTTTTATCGGTTCGATATCAGGGGTACTCTTATTGCCTTCGCTCACCAGTGTAAATCCACCTGATAAACTAAGCTCCCCTGTCTGTTGACTGATGGCTGCACTGCCCGCTTGAATACGATAACGTTGCTCTGCAGATGGCTCCCAATTCATGGTAATGCCTGACATTTCATCCTGATTGGTCTCAGGATTATGCGTCAAAGACTCAGCGGTAAGCTCGTATTCGGTTTCGCCTTGCTCATTCGTCTGCACGGCTTTGATATCAGTGGCTTCATAATCGACATCTGTCGTTTCAATATTGACTGGCGGCGTTACGTCGCCTTGCTGCTGAAAAAACCAACCCGCGATACTGGCAATAATTAAGGCTAATACAATTAAGACACGTGTATTCACGACTGGTTATCCTGAGTTTGCGCCTCATCAAGCGTGTAATGCGCGATAAAGTCTTGATAATGTCCATGACCTTTTAAAATAAGGTCACATATCTCGCGCACCGCTCCAGTACCGCCAGTACGAGTCGTTACCATGTCACTGCGCTTGATAACTTCAGCATGCGCGTTAGGTACGGTGGCCGCAAACCCTACTGTTTGCATCGCCTTAATGTCTGGTAAATCATCACCCATATAGGCACAGTCGGCAGCAGTGATATTCAGGGCAGGATCTAGAGAGGACAGCAGCTCGTTTAGCGCAATTAATTTATCATCACGTCCTTGCACTACATGGTTGACGCCCATTTCTGCTGCGCGCTTGTTTACCATCGCACTACTACGGCCAGTAATAATGGCTGTCAAAATACCGTAACGCGCTAACGACTTAACACCCACACCATCCTGTACGGAGAATGCTTTGGTCTCAACACCATTGGCATCATAGATAATTTGACCATTGGATAAAATACCATCAACATCCATGACCAATAGTTTTACTTGTCCGGCTTTCTGTATCAAGTCCTGCATTATTTGTCTCTTTTTAATATTTATTTTCGAAGCGTTATTCTATATAGCTTAACTATTTCAACGGCAACTCACAAACCTTATTTGACCCCAGCTTGCAGCAAATCATGCACAGTAATAATAGCTTCTAAACGATCTTCATCATCAATAATTAATAACTGGCTAATACCACTCTCATTCATAACACTTAGCGCATCTGACGCACGCATCGTTTTACTGATATGGCGTGGATTACTGACCATTACTTCATGCATTGGCGTTTGTAGATCGATGCCTTTCTCTAACCCTCGGCGCAAGTCACCATCTGTGAACACACCGACGACCTTATTGTTATCATCAGTCACTACTGTCATGCCCAATCGTCCGGCAGACATAGTAAATAAAGCTTGTTGCAATGGGGCTTGCTGATGAATCAAAGGCAAGTTTTCTGAATTGGTATGCATCAAATCTTCGACACGCGTCAATAGCTGACGACCCAAGGCACCAGCAGGATGCGATAATGCAAAATCTTCAGAAGTAAAATTACGTGCATGCACTAAAGCAACCGCTAACGCATCTCCGAGCGCTAAAGTAGCCGTCGTACTGGAGGTAGGCGCTAGATTAAGTGGACAAGCCTCTTGCGACTGACCGAGCGTCAATACAATGTCAGCTGCTCGTGGCAACATACCGCGCTTATCACGACTGATACTGATAAGAGGAATATTTAGATGCTTAACAACTGGCAGTAGCATCTTGATTTCATCTGACTCACCTGAGTTTGAAATAGCAAGCAGCACATCACCTTTCACAAGCATACCCAAATCGCCATGTCCCGCTTCACCAGGATGCATAAAAAAAGCAGGCGTACCAGTTGAGGCAAAAGTCGCTGCAATCTTGCGTCCAATTAGACCTGACTTACCCATGCCCGTGACTACCACTCGACCCTTGCAAGTCAAAATGATGTCACATGCTTGTGCAAATCTGTCGTCAATCTGCTCTGTTAGCAGTGCTAACGCAGATATCTCTGTATTAATGGCCTCAATAGCAGTGGTAATAAATTGCTCATGGGTTAAGTTGTTTTTGGTATCACTCATGAATCCGCTCTATTTTTATAATGAATCAATACTCTATTTTACTACACTATGTTTCATATTAGTAATGGTCTACAAAATCTACACTAATATAGTGCTTCATACTGAATAAAGAGCTTGCTGCTATCTATACAAAAAAAACCCACTATATCAGCAGGTTTTAAACGAATAAATCATGTCTTAATATTTTTTTCAGACAACACGCTCGATTAGGGCAATACGTTAGCTATTGCTATCATTAGAACCATCGTTTGGCTTATCTTCAAAGCCTGTATTATCTGCTGTGGCATCAAACCCACGATCTTGACCAAAACCACCACGCTCAAATCCGCGCTCTTGACCTTGACCGAAGCTACCGCGTTCAAAGCCGCGATCCTGACCTTGGCTAAAACCACCACGATTGAATCCACTGCGACTCGATGCAAAACCACGTTCTTCAAAGCCGCCAGCAGCAGGGTTGCTACCACGTTCAAAGCCACCGCCTTGATATCCAGTCGGTGCTGCGCTCTGAGGCTGAGCACTTGTACCTGTCGTCGTACTACTACGCGGGTTACGCGCTGGCACTACTGTTGAGATGGCATGTTTATATACCATTTGGCTCACTGTGTTTTTTAAGAGAACGACATATTGATCAAATGATTCAATTTGGCCTTGTAATTTAATACCATTTACCAAAAAAATAGAGACAGGAATGCGATCTTTGCGCAGCGAGTTCAAGAACGGATCTTGTAAAGTTTGTCCTTTTGACATGAAATCTCTCCTAAATATTATATAGTTATGTTTTGAGTGCCAATTATTTTAAGTGTTAATTTAATTATAATGGCTAAAAGGTAGATACAATAAGGTGTTTTCTTTATAAAACGTATCTAAATAAATATTCGTTGCTCTTAAGTGATTCCACTTTATCGCGAATACGTTATTATTGTAAATAATTAAGTAACTAGTTGTTTCGTTAATACTTTCTGTCTACAAAAGTTTATAGACCAGACATCATAACAATGCTCAAAGCACTGAGCCAAATTATAACAGCTATCTATGTCAATTTTTGAAACTAATTGTGTTAGCTATTATTACACTTTAAGACAAGTACTCTTGTGCTTCGACCATGGTTTCAAACGTTTGTAATATCATACGACTGCTAGTATCAGCCTTGTTCTCAGATTCTGCTATTCCATTTGATGACGCACTGGGCAACTGCATTACCTTTCTTAGCCATGTGTACTGACGTTTTGCTAGCTGTCTTGTAGCATATAATGCCTTATTTTGCATTTCCTGACAAGCAAGCGCCTCGGTCTCTTGGCTAGCCATGTTTGGTTGAGCAACTAACTGAGCAACGTTATCTGTGATTTCTTTTTTTCCGTTGACAGCTGTATGCTTTCCAAAAGCTTCATAAAATTGAGCTTTATCCAGATGAGTCTCATCAAATATCGGATGATCAATATGCACCAAGTATTCTAGTACTTGCCTGTAACCCACACATCGCATCGAAGGCATATTAGGCGTGAGCGGATACTTTTTTAGTAAGTCTATGACTTCAGTCACCAGCCCTTCATTCCACATGATATCTAGGCGTTGTTCGATACGATCATGTAGCCATAGACGATCTGGCATTACCGATAGCGCGTGCCACTGCTGATTCGGATTATGTGCCAATGCTTGCTTTGGCTTGCGCTGCCAGTCACTTATTGGAATATGTGTTTGTAGGTAGACCTCAACTGCTCGCGTGATACGCTGAGTATCAGTAGCATTCAATCGCTCGTGACTTATAGAATCTATACTCCCCAAATAATCATATAGAGCGCTAATACCTTCCTCTTGACGCCACTGCTCTACGCGCGCCCGTACGCTGTCATCGCTATCGGGCACAGGAGACAATCCATCGAGTAGCGCCATGTAATACATCATGGTACCACCTACTAATAGTGGTATCTTGCCATTTCTATGACATTCGTCAATGAGACGAGCAACATCACTGACAAACTCAGCCACGCTATAGCTTTGCATAGGATTAATGATATCGACCAAATGATGTGGATAACGCGCCAGCTCAGCCGCTGTTGGCTTGGCTGTGCCAATGTTCATGTCACGATATATCAGCGCTGAGTCCACTGAGATTAATTCAAAACGACCTGTATCGTATAGCTCGTACGCCAGTGACGTCTTGCCGCTAGCAGTTGGTGCCATAAGACAAACCACGCTATTATCCGCCAGCTTGTGAGAGATGCTATCAGACGAATTTTGCATAAAGTGGCCTTTCATAATATATGGATAACTCAGATATCAATTGGTTTAACTGCTTTAAGATGTTGTAATTATTTTCAGATATTCAGGATAGCATTAGATTCACTAAGCGATAGCTATCTATCGTCTTGATAGCATTGTTCATGATTATTTCAGTAAGATCATTCACTAAAACCATTGAATCTTGCGCAGACATTTGCGCATTGACCATTATAAGTTGCTGATTAAAATCAGTAGCCTTGTTTGGTAATCTATCTTTTTTGAATACTTGCTGACTAGAGGCAAGTGACTCAAATAACTGGCTTACTTTAAACTGCCAATCTTTAGCACTTATCAATACACACTGCCCTTGGTGATAAAATAACAGCCAAGGTAGCTTTTTATCATCTGTGCTTAAGTCAATACCAATAGTCTCTACGTTTTCAATAATATCTAAGCAAATTGGTAAAGATGCAGAGGTAGCTGCTCTATCAGAATAATATGACGTGCTGTTGTTACTGTTGTTACTGTTGTTACTTTGGTCTGATCGCTCATTGATATAAGATCGCACTGACTCTTGCAATGAAGGATTATTTGAAGATGATTGGTTTGCAGTAGTCTGATAAGACTGCTTATTAGATTCTACTTGATTATTCTGCCTTTGGTTATTGCTAGACTGACTACTTGAGATGGGCGTTTCAGACGAACGACCTTCAGAAGCATTGTTATTTACCCGTTCCGTAGATTTGTATTGACTGTCAGTTTCGGTCGTCGCTACGGACGCAGATGCAGATGCAGACCCAAACTTAGCTACATCGATCGTTTTCAACTGCGCACGAACTGTATGGCCTAAGTGCGCCATAATATTATTCAACGGACTGATTTTGATACGTTGTTTAGATGGATGCACATTGATATTTAACCATTGAGTTGGTAAATCAAAATACAGTGCATACCCCATACCTGCTAGCTGCGCACCTTGTGCCAGTTGACGTATCTGATTGCTAATCAATGCTTCTTTTACCAGTCTGCCATTTACATAAATCAGCTTTGGTAAGTCAGATTTTTCATGATGCAATGGCCATAACCAACCACTAATCGCTGCCTGATTAACATTGCTATCATCGTACGCTACAGACGACTGTACCAAACTCGACAAATCTATCGATATTGCTAATGCATTATCTGTCAATGCCATACCAGTCGCTTGTTCCAACCGCGGCAGTGGCAGGCGAATGTTATTATTATCATTGTTACCACTAATACTCGTAGCACTTGCAGATAATGATAGCCGCTGTTTGTTGTCATGAAAAAGTGTCAAAGCAACATCGGCACGCGCCAGTGCGACTTCTCGGACGATGGTCTCGATATGACCGAACTCAGTAGCAATAGATTTCAAATTGCCACGGCGGGCAGGCACATTGAAATATAAGTCTTTTACGATGATCGTTGTACCACGGTTATGGACAACTGGTAACAGTTTCGGTGTGTCATCTAATACGCCAGCGACCTGTAATTGACGACCGATACCGCTTTCATCATGACTACTGGTTAAGGTTAAACGCGAGACAGCAGCCATCGCCGCTAACGCCTCACCGCGAAAACCCAACGTCGTAATACCATGCAAATTAGCAACGTCAGCAACTTTACTGGTCGCATGACGAGTGATGGCCATGACCATGTCGTCAGGATAAATGCCGACCCCATTATCTACCACTTCAATCAGGCCCATACCGCCTTGAGTGATGCGCACTTCAATATTGGTCGCGCCAGCATCGATGGCATTTTCCAGCAGTTCTTTGACCACTGCTGCTGGACGTGTCACCACTTCACCTGCTGCTAATTGATTGATCAGCAACGGCGATAGTTTTTTAATGCGGGTATTAGGATAATTATCTGGCATTGATAGATGTCATATTTTTGGAAAGTAGCGATTGGTATAATTTAGATATTCATTCAGATGATAAGTTGTGATAAATCCAAACCCTGCGCTTGACCTGCCTTTGACACTCTCAACTGCACTTGGCGAGCTTCAATGTTGTTAACATCGCTTACACTTTGAGTCATATCAATGAATAACGTAGGCGGTGGCAGATAGCTATCAGCGCGGCTAGCCCATTCGATGATGACTAACGCCTCAGGCTCATCCAGATACTCGTCAAATCCAATAAAAGACAACTCTTCTGGATCTTGCAAACGATATAAGTCTGCATGATAGACTGGCTTGGTCGAACCATCTTTTCGATGAATACTATAAGGCTCAACCAAGGTATAGGTTGGACTTTTTACCGCACCTGTATGACCAAGCGCTTGTAACCAATAACGCGTTAGTGTCGTTTTACCAGCACCCAAATCCCCAGCCAGCCACACGCTGCCTGTTAGCGGCAATGTCGCTAATTGCTCAGCCAATGATTGAGTATCTTGCTCAGAGTTTAGTATCAGAGTCTTTAAGTATTTGTCATTTTCTATAGATTGACCATCCCACATTAGACTGAACCTGCCTGTACTTGCTCTGTCTGTACCTGCATGGTCACAGTTGGATTGTTAAAGCTTTCACCGCGTATCAGCTTGGCATACAGCTCAGAGTCAGTCCACTCAGCACGAACCTGCTCACTGAATTCAAAGTCCTCTAAAACCAGCTTACCCATTTGATCGTTTGCAACATCATCAGCAAAACACTGCGCGTAACCCGTCGCGGTTTCATGGGCAATCACTGAGTAAACGCTGACATCTGCTTCACCATTTTGCATTTGTGTCTGACGTAGTATTTCTTGTGCCCAAAAGAATATCACTCGTGAAAACTGTTCTGCTGACGGTGATACCGGCAAGCTTATCCAACGTGCGCTAAATTTCTTACACGCTGCGATATACTCAGGATCATCTTTATTCCAAAAACAAATGGCATGATCAAAGCTATCAATAATGTCTTTGATGGAAGATTTTAGCAAACCAAAATCATAGACCATTTGCCCATGGTCTAAACGAGTGGCTTCAAGGATCAGCTCGATCTGATAGCTGTGACCATGAATCGAGTGCTTGCAACGCTCAGAACTACAGTTACGAACGATGTGAGCATTTTCAAATTTGAATAGTTTACGAATACGCATAATAATTTGACCAAAACAGTAAGCACTATGGTGCTAAATGTTAATAAATAAGAGTTTGCCGCGTTTATGAATCGGTTTATGACGCATTATAGCAAATCGCCATGTATCCGTAAGTAAGCACTTATTAATACAATGATTGATTGAACGAATCAATTGATGAACTAGGACTAACCGTATTGGGGTTGCTCGTCATTCTGCGCAAAGAACACTTAGCGAAAACCATAAACGATTTGAATCTTACTTGAATCGTAGACGAATTGTGCGAGCGCTATCTATTACTAAAGCTTAAGCCTATACTCTATTCAGTAAACAGCTATGTTAGCTGTATTCACACTGTCTTAGATTCGCTTAACTTGGCGTCAAGAGTAGTGTGCTCTAAAAAAGGAAACGATTATGAGCAAAGGTCAAGATAGTAAGAAAAATGTTAAGAAAAAGCCCCTTTTGACTGCTAAAGAGAAGAAAGCTGCCAAACAAGCCAAGAAAGACGACAATGGTAGTATTTTAGGCAAACATTAATAATCTATACATCAATATGCCAATCTAACCTAACCGTTTGATTGGTATTTTTTTGGTTCGTCATTGGCCTTTAGCTAAGCACTGCCTTTAATTAAGCTTAGGTTTTGATTAAGCTCCGCGCGGTGCAAACATAATAATCGCCATTCCTAATAGCGCCACTATCGATCCCACTATGTCCCACATGGTTGGTCGTATACCATTGACCGTCCACAACCATAAAATCGCTATACATATATAAACGCCACCATATGCCGCATAGACCCTGCCCGCAGCAGTCGGATGTAATGACAGCAGCCAAACAAATGCGACCAAACTCAGCGCACTAGGTATCAGTAGCCAGATTGACTTGCCTTCTCGCAGCCAAAGATAAGGCAGATAACATCCCGCAATCTCAGCCAATGCAGTAAGCGCAAATAGCCCAACCGTCCTTAATTCTGTCAAAAATCACTACTCCTTGTCTACTACTGTTCTAATCTGCTAAGACCAGCCAGGTATTGTACGGCATTCCCCAAAATAATCACCCTATCTCTGTCACCACTTATAAAAAGCTATTTTTTCTGACATGACAGTTAAAATCACAGTAAAATCTATCATAACAAACAAACCTCTTAGATAACCGTCTATCGAGGCCATACCGACATTGTAAATAGGAAGTTAGCATCATGATGCGTATTGGATTATTTTTATTAACCAACTTAGCAGTGATTGTGGTATTTAGCATTGTGTTTGGTATTTTATCGAGGTTTTTTGGGATTGGCGGCGTGCACAGCGCAGGTGGTCTTAACTACATTAGCCTTGCCGTTATGTGTGGTATCTACGGTATGGTCGGCTCGATGGTGTCGCTATTTATATCAAAATGGATGGCTAAAAGATCTACTGGTACGGTAGTTATAGAATCTCCACGCACCGCTACTGAGCAATGGCTAGTCGATACCGTAGCCAAACAAGCACGAGCCGTAAATATCGGTATGCCTGAGGTTGGTATTTTTAATAATTCGCAGCCAAATGCCTTTGCGACTGGCTGGAATAAAAATAAAGCGCTAGTGGCGGTTTCTTCTGGTCTACTACAAAATATGAACCAGGACGAAGTCGAAGCGGTACTGGCGCATGAGATTGGCCATGTGGCGAACGGTGATATGGTAACCCTCGCCCTCATTCAAGGCGTGGTCAATGCGTTTGTAATGTTCTTTGCACGTATTGTTGGTAGTTTCGTTGACCGTACTGTGTTTAAAAATACCAGTGATAGGCCGGGTGTTGGTTACTTTGTTACCAGCATTGTAATGGATATTCTGCTTGGGTTTTTGGCGTCTGCCATCGTGATGTGGTTCTCACGCTTACGTGAATTCCGTGCGGATCAAATGGGCGCAAAACTTGCAAGCCGCAAAAAAATGATCAGTGCGCTTGATGCGTTGCGTCCTTCTGCACAGAGACCAGATCAAATGCCTGAGAGTATGAAAGCATTTGCAATCTCGTCTGGACAATCTCAAGGCTTTAGTATTGCAAATTTATTCCGCTCACACCCCACGCTTGATGACCGTATTGCAGCGTTGAGAAAATATAATCCTAATCAAGACTAACTTTTGGGTTACTGTTCTATGATGTACTCTGGGCATAATCTATAGTTCGATTTAATGGCCTATAAGTTATGCCTGCTATAACGTTTATCTAGTGCATAAGTGTATCCTACTCTTTGAACCTATTTCTTTCTCCACACACGCGTTCCACTAATATTGGACATTACATCATTAAAATCAAAATTGGGATCTATATTGGGTGAGCGTTCACCTGATTTTTGATCATAAATATAGCTAACACAATCACATCTATCATCTATTTCACCACAATCAATACATTCAGAGTCACAGAAATCAATCATTCTATCAATAGCATCGTATGGTTCATATTCATAGAGAAAATTACCATAACCAAAACTACCATGTATCCTACCATTGATAAAATCATCTACGTCGTTATGCGTTTTTATATTACAATCGAAAATTTTTGCAATAGGCCTCATAACTACTCGGCAATAATCAAAGCTATATAGTTGAGACTTAAAAAACACCTTTCCATCGTCAGCAGATAAGTTATGGAAATTCAAATCACCATACATTTTTATTAAATCAGCATATCTTTTTTGTTCTAATTCAACATGCTTGAACGAGTTGTTAACAGCATCTAACAATTTAAACTTATTATTTATATGAGAACATCCGTCTACATGATATTTTTCATCAAATTTAGATATAAAATCCTTTCTTTTGATGACACTTGAATTGCCTGAGGATTTATTAACTTTCTTGGCAATAAAAACCATGTAGTCTATCGCATGAGATAATATCGTATTAAAAGAAAAAGCGTGGTGAAGTAAGACTTGGTTTTGATTCAATAACGTAAAGAATTCTTCAGACGCTGGAATCAGCACGTCATTTATATAAGAAAGAAGATATCTAGCATCACTTTCTTCTGATACTCCTTTATAAACTTCCATTTTTTTCCTTAGATATTAGCCTTAGGTTGCTCCCAGAGCACCGAGAAATCATATATAGTTGTAAATTTATGAGCTCGCTTGTAAGCATGCAAGTCAAAACTTATTTAAATATATCTAACCACGATAAATAGTAGCAAGAATGAGATATCACCGCTAGCCCTGACAGTAGCGGCTAGGTTGTAAAGGTGGCATGATAGCAGCAATCTGTCTCGACATTAGCTGCTGCCCTAGCAAACTGGTAGACAATAATGGTTAGCAGAACCCCTCCTACTTCTTCATCAAATTAAATTAAAAACCCAGACATAAAAAAGCCTGTCTCTAGTAGACAGGCTTTTCTAAATAACGTTTGCTAATTAAATATCAAACTCAAGCGCTCTATCACCTTCGCTATCTTTGATACGCGTTGGCAGACCAATCTTATTCAGTAGATTGATAAATGGCTTAGCATCTAGCTCTTCGACATTGACCATCTTGCCTGCATCCCATTCGCCAGTCGCAACTAGTATCGCAGCAGCAACAGGTGGCACGCCTGCGGTATAAGAGATACCTTGGCTACCAACTTCATTGTAAGCATCTTTATGATCTGAAACGTTATAGATAAACACTTCAGTCTCAACGCCATTGATCTTGCCTTTAACTTTGTCACCGATGCAGGTCTTGCCTGTATAGTTCGGTGCAAGTGAGCTTGGATCTGGTAGTACCGCTTTAACGACTTTTAGTGGTACCACTTCTTGGCCTTCAGCAGTCATTACTGGCTGCTCAGACAACAACCCTAGGCTCTGTAGGACAGTGAAGACGTTGATATAGTGCTCACCAAAACCCATCCAAAAGCGAATATTTGGTACATCTAGATTGGCTGACAATGAATGTACTTCATCATGACCACTCAGATAGCTGTTTTGCACACCCACAACTGGCAAATCGTCAGTACGTTTGACTTCAAACATTTTGTTAGACTGCCACTTGCTGTCTTGCCACGAGTAAACCGTACCGGTGAACTCACGGAAGTTGATCTCTGGGTCAAAGTTGGTCGCAAAGTATTTGCCATGGCTGCCCGCATTGATATCAATGATATCGATATCCGTCACAGATCCTGCATCCATCATGTCATAGCCCAGACGCGCATAAGCGTTGACCATACCAGGATCAAACCCTGCACCTAAAATGGCAGTGACATTGTTGTCTGCACAGCGCTCTTTACGTTGCCACTCGTAGTTGTTGTACCACGGCGGTGTCTCACAAATCTTACGCGGGTCTTCATGAATAGCCGTATCTATGTAGGCAGTACCTGTCTCAATGCAGGCTTCTAGTACGGTCATATTGATAAATGCCGAACCAACATTGATGACTATTTGTATTCCAGTGTCTTGTATCAGCTGCACGAGTGCTTGGCTGTCCATCGCATCGACTTGATGCGTATGCAAGACCGCAGCCTGCTTAAAGCTGTCTTTTTCTTTTACACTTTGAGCGATGGCATCGCATTTGTCTTTTGTACGTGAGGCGATATGAATCTCACCAAGTACATCATTGTGCATCGCACATTTATGCGCGACCACTTGAGCGACACCGCCTGCTCCGATGATCAGTACGTCTTTTTTGTTAGGCTTAGCTTGTTGGTTTGTGTTCAATGAACAATCCTCCTTTGTGTCCCTGTCGATACCATTGATAGCGGCTATGCAAAACAGAAACGAGTGAATGATATGCGTGAATTAAAAAGGAAGACCGAGGAAAACCCACGCACCCGTCGGGCAAATAATACTCCATTATTTGCCCGACGCGATTATAACAATTTTTATTCCCTTATCGGTAAAAAATATGTATAAAAAGTAGAGATATCAAAATATCTACTAATACAGGTTAAGTATTTGTTTTTTAATAATTAAAATACAAATACCCGACAATAGCATAGTCTTAAAAGCTAAGGCTTAAGATAGGCTAGCTTTATAATCTTGATAATCAAACTCACGCTGGATATCGATACTGCCATCTAATCGGCGGATGACTATCGCTGGCATGTTGACACCGTTGAACCAGTTTTTCTTAACCATTGTATAACCAGCAGCATTGCCAAAGGCAATCTGATCACCTATCTGAAGATTACTCGGTAATGCATATTCACCAAAGATATCACCTGCTAAGCAAGAACGACCATAGATAATGGTATGGTCTGCCGACTCAGCATTAGCTTTAGACGGTGCAGCTTCTGCAGGATTACCAATAGGTGCAATATCGGCAGCTGTATGGTTAATCGCAGCAATCGGTGCTGACTCACGGTAAATTAGTAGATCAAGCATGTGTGCTTCAATAGAAGCATCAACGACGGCTAGGTTTTTTTGATTGTGCATGGTGTCTAACACCGTCGTCACCAAAGTACCTGCGCCGTGAATACTCGCTTCGCCTGGCTCAAGATAGACTTGTACACCATAAGTTTCGCTAAACACTTTTAGTCTGTCGGCGAGCTTTTCGAGCGGATAGTCAGGCGCGATAAAGTGAATGCCGCCGCCCAAACTCACCCACTCAAGTTGCGCTAAAATATCACCAAATCTAGATTCGATATCTGCCAAGCTTTCACTAAAGGCTTCAAAGCTGTCATTCTCGCAATTGTTATGAATCATGACGCCAGTAATATCACTAAGTACCGCTGCGATTTTCTCTTTATCGTGCTCACCAAGACGGCTAAATGGACGTGCAGGATCAGCAATTAAAAACGACGAGTTACTGGTTTTTGGATTGAGTCGTAGACCTACAGGTATATTTTGTGCGGCGGCTTGCGCTTTAAAAGCGTTGAGCTGTGAGATTGAGTTGAAGATAATTTTATCCGCATAGTTCAGCACTTCAGGGATTTCATCTGCACTATAGGCGACGCTATAAGCATGCGTTTCTTTTTTATCGCTACTACTGGCATCATCGTTATTACCAAAGGTTTCATAGCCCAATCTGACTTCGTTAAGTGAAGACGAAGTCGTGCCATGCAGATAAGGCTGCATCACATCAAACACGCCCCATGTGGCAAAGCATTTTAGTGCTAACAATGCTTTTGCACCAGACAGCTCACATAGCCTAGCGATGATTTTCATATTGGCAACGATGGCCGCTTCATCAAGCACGTAGTAAGGCGTTGGTGGCAATGCCGCGTTGATAGAATTCTCTAGATTTTTTGCATTCATAATAGATTACCTAATAGACACTCTGCTGTTGCTATCTTGACAGACAGATATAAATATTTGCGCTATAGTAGACTAAATTCATCATAATTAGAATATCTTATGGCACTCTCAACCGATTATTCCACCTCAGCCAGTCGATCCCATTCATCACAATTGGATCCGAAAAACATAGATTTGACTTATCTAGATCCTAATGCGCGCGCCGTGTTGGATTTTTGGTTTGATAAAAACAATGAAGCGTACTGGTTTGAACAAAACGATCGTTTTGATAAGCAGATACAGGATAAGTTTGGCGACATTTGGCATGCAGCAAAACAAGGCGAATGTGTCACTTGGCGTATCGCAGAGTCTTCGTTAGATGGTAATAGTTCGATAACGGCGTTGGCAGGACGCTTGGCAGAAATTATTGTGCTGGATCAGTTTTCACGCAATTTATGTCGCGGACAAGCAAGTGCATTTGCGCAAGACGGTATGGCGTTAGCACTCGCCCAAGAAGCCATTCAACAGCCTTATTTTGATACTCTACCAATGCAATGGCGTAGATTTATTATTATACCGTTTATGCACTCTGAGTCGGCCATGATTCATAAGCGTTATCTACCGCTATTTGAACAACTAGATGATGCAAACACATTAGACTTTGAACATCGTCACAAACAAATTATCGATCAATTCGGGCGATATCCACATCGCAACGAGGTACTAAATCGCGACTCAACCGAAGATGAAAAGAACTTTTTAAAACAGCCTAATTCATCGTTTTAAGCGAGATTCCTAGTACTGCCTGAAGATACTCAAAGTTGTTACACAAAGAATTATTATATAAAAAAAGGTCTGAATCATATCACTGGTTCAGACCTTCTTTTTTACGACAAATATTTAGAGAGTATTAAATACTTATTAGTAATTTACCTTACCAGTAGTAAACGTAAATGATTGCTGCTCTAATACTTTATCGTCAACCAAAATATCAAAGCTGACCTTATATTCGCTATTACCATAAAGTCCACAATTACCACCTTTATTACTACCTGATTCACAGCTTTTGAGCGCATCCGTTAATGGCAAAATAAATGCTTCATTCGTTGGTAGCGCATAATTCGTACCTTTGTACGGATCATTGTCAGAATCAAGCAATTGAATCGGCACATCTATATTGCGCTGCACATCTCGGAATTTAACGTTACTCACTTTAACTTTATCAGCGGATGGCATGTTGATATAAACTGGCTGTCCGATAGGATCAGTACGCAAATTGCGCCCAGAGCCTCTGACTGGATTTGGGGTTTCGTTATAAAGTGCAGTGACTGTCCCCATCACATCTTGACATGGGTACGTAAAAACACCTTCAAGCGTTTTATTTGCCGTGGTTTTTGTCCCTGCAGCATTGCTTACCAAAACATAGCCTTTGTTGTTAGCAGCATTTTTACTACTAGGCGTATAGGTAACCACTCCTGTTCCTACTACTCCTGAGGTTGGCAACATTAAAGAGCGTAAATGATAAGGCGCTGACAACAACGATTTTGCCATAGAACTTGCCACGGCTTCTGTACTTAAAAAATTGCCTGCCGAACTGTAATAGACAGACTGGGCAATATTTTCAGTGACACCATATTGAGAGTTGCCATAGTCTGCATTGATCAATCGATCTGCCAGATCTAATCCACTGAAAAAAGGATTGTTAGAACCTGTCACACTAGCAATATCGCTGATTTCATTTTCGAAATGCGCGTTAAAGCTGGTTGGTGAGCTATTAGCAAATACATGTTTAATGTAATTTGCGTGCTGAATAGCAATATCATCTAGTTCTGTATCAACAGATAGACCATTTAGACCACAACTGGTTCTTGCTAGACTGAACTGATTGTTCGCACTTAATGCTGCTTGTACATTGTTTTCAGCTGACCCATTGCCACCAGCGTTAGGAATACCATCGCTTGGCTCGTCACCCTGACTAGTAGGTGTCGCTATAATCGGAGCAGAAATAATAGGTTCTGACGTGGTTGGCTCGGCAGTTTCATCATTTTGTGAGTTATCTGGTGTATTAGCAGATGTAGAACTGCTGTCAGAATCACCGCCCCCTCCGCACGCGCTGAGAAATATGGTTAAAAATAGCACTGCCGCAAGATTTTTCTGAGAAGTATAAGAAGTCATCGCTCATCCTATAAAATAATAACCTGCTTGTGAAAAGCAGTGAAAATAAAAATCAGCTACAGGGTAGTTAGTTATTGATTTAACAGTGTTTTATTTCAATATCATATCTATTGTATTACAAATTATGAACTTTTGCTCATTATTTTGTAAAAAAACCTGCTACTCGCGGTTGCAAGTAACAGGTTTCTTTTTAGGACTATAAATCAACACTAAGCTTAGGCTATTTTCGAGGAAAAGATATCATCTATAAAGTACGATTCTTTTGTCTCCGCTATACAGTCACTTTTTCATATTCACTTTGTCATAAACACTGTTTTATAGCTACTGTATTTCTAGCGCTTTTCTCACTGGTGCAAAACTACGTCTATGCGTTGGCAAGACACCATGTTTTTCGATTGCTTCCATGTGTGCGCGCGTCGGATAGCCTTTGTGTTTGGCAATACCATATTCCGGATATTGAGCATCCAGTGCATACATTGATTCATCACGACTTACTTTTGCCAATATACTGGCCGCTGCAATACTAGTATGACGCGCATCACCTTTTACCCACGCTTGGCAATCAATTGCAAATGGCGCTACCTCTAACTTTTTAAAACTATCATAGTTCAAATCCGGGCAACGATTTCCATCAAACAGTACTTCGATTTTTAATTGATTGAGCGACGTGCTTTTATCATTTCCAGTAGTCGAAAATTTTTCAAAAATTACTGCTAGCAATGATTCAGTACATAAGCGCATACCAAGCATTGTTGCCTGCAAGATGTTCACCTGGTCGATTACTGCTGCCGGTATATCGGCGATGATATAACCGATAGCATGCTGCTGAACCAATGGATAAAGAATATCGCGCTTTTTTTCACTCAGTTGTTTGGAGTCTGTCAGTATCGACAACGGCGTGTCTTTAAGCGGTTGTTCTTCAATTAGACCTGACCAAGTCGCAGGTAATATTGCCGCCGCCACATTGACGCTACCTAGTAACGGCCCTCGTCCTGCTTCATCAACGCCGATTCGTAGTATTGACTGCTCCGTATCTTGGTTATCATTAATCAGATATTGAGTGAGCAACTCAGCGGCATTCATTTGCCCATATAAGTGTATGGGCGCTGCTAACTGAATATATTGTCCTTTAACATCAATATGCTCAATATTGATGTCAATTATTTGAACTGAGCTTTCTGTATGTTGGTTGATATGCATAATATTAGAAGATCTTTCTTGTTTAATTAGGATTGACGGTATCGGTATTTTGAATAAACCACTGCTCAATCACGCTGTTTGCAGGCTCATGGTTACTTTGCTGTTGTAGCGACTGCTTTGTCACTAGTAAGTCGTGTAATTGCTCGGCATAAGCGCGTGGTTGCAGCAATCGCATTACGGTGCGGCAAATATTGTCACCGCTCGCTTGCTCTTGAATAAGCTCAGGTACGATTGGCGCATTAGCCAATATATTAGGCAATGCCACATATGGCACTTTTACCAGACGCTTGGCTATTTGGTAAGTCAGCTGATTTAATTGATAGACTACTACCATCGGCCGTTCAAGCAGCATTGCCTCCAGCGTTGCTGTCCCAGATGCCAGCATCACGATATCTGACGCCGCCATGGCATGTTGGCTAAATTCTGGCTGGGTATCATCGTAGACCACCACAATTGCTGCACGCAGCTGCTCTGAGCGTTGGTCGATCACTTCTTGCACGATATATTGATGGTTTTGATCGACCGTTGGAATAATAAAGCACAGCTTAGGATCTAACAGGATTAACTTTTGGATACCATCAAGCATCAATGGCAGAATAGCCGTAATTTCACCGCGTCTAGATCCTGGCATCACACAAATAAGCTGACTCACATCATCAAAGCGTTCAATAAAAAACTGCTGCAACCCATCATTGTCCCAGACCAACTCACTGCGACGTTGATTGATTGGTGTATCGATTAGGTTCTGATCAATGGTTCGTAATAAGGGATGACCCACACAGATCGCTGGATGGTTATGTCGCTCATAAACTGGCAACTCAAACGGGAATAGGCATAGCACCAAATTGGTCGCCGCTTTAATATTATGGATACGCGACTCGCGCCACGCCCAGATAGAAGGACTGACGTACTGCACACAGAATACGCCTTGGGGCTTTAGCTTTTTGGATACTCGCAAATTAAAGTCAGGCGCATCAATACCGACGAACCAATCAATATTGGCCGCCTTAAATGCACTCAGTAGCTCACGGCGCGCTTTAAGCAAATCTGGTAGCTGCGACATGACTTCGACCAGACCCATCACTGCCAAGCGCTCTAACGGAAAAATACTCTGTAGCCCTTGCGCTTGCATTTTCGTACCGCCTACGCCTACCCAGACAATGTCATCACGTAGATTATTCATTTGCCGCATAAAATCTGCGCCTAAGCTGTCACCAGATACCTCACCTGCGACGATGCCTATCACTAGCGGCGTAGCATTTATATTTGCTACTTGAGAATCCGTCTCAGCTTGATGAATAAGGTCAGTATGGTGATGAGACGTAGCAGAATCTGTCATGACAAGCTCTCGATATTAGAAATACACAAAATAAAATAAACCGTTATTATAAAATATAACGTAATAAATCAGCGATACGACCTCACGGATAATGTGCACACTCATCCGTACTGTTTTAATGACACAGTTTGGGTCACCCATCGCTAATGTTGCTATCATACTTGACGATGATACAAATAGCGAAATTCACGCATAAAATCTGAGCGTTATGCACCAAAAACTCAATCAACTCTTATTAATAGATAGAAAAACCAAATGCTAAACGTGCATTTAGAATGTCAAATATCATGCTAAGTCTCTATAAGTATAACTAAGTTTTAGTTTTCTCATTCCAGTTATCAGTCAATTAACTGCTCGACTACCCTTGTCAACCAACACTTTTGTCCGCATAATGAATGTTCCTATAAATCAGCTAGACGATATATAACCATGACAACATCAGTTACCCATAATGCAGATATTGACGACGTGAATATTGAAAAATTTATTCCTTTGATTACCCCCGCCGAGCTAAAAGCCGAGCTGCCTCTGTCAGACGACGCGTATAACACCGTACTAAAAGGTCGTAATACTATTCAAGATATCTTGGATGGTAAAGACAAGCGTTTGTTTGTGGTCATTGGCCCTTGCTCTATTCACGATATCAAAGCCGCTCACGAATATGCCGATCGTTTAGCCGTATTGGCAAAAGAAATCGAAGACAGTGTATTTGTGGTCATGCGTGTTTATTTCGAAAAACCTCGTACAACGGTTGGCTGGAAAGGCATGATCAACGACCCTGACATGAATGATAGCTTTGATATAGAAAAAGGCTTGCGCACGGCTCGTAAATTGCTACTTGATTTGAATGAAAAGGGTCTACCTTGCGCGACCGAAGCACTTGATCCAAATACACCGCAGTACATCCAGGATCTAATCAGTTGGTCAGCCATTGGTGCACGTACCACTGAAAGCCAAACGCATCGCGAAATGAGCTCTGGCTTATCATGCCCAGTTGGCTTTAAGAACGGTACTGATGGTGGTATGACGGTTGCTGTAAACGCCATGCAAGCGGTTAAAGAAGGTCATAGCTTCTTAGGTCTATCATCAGATGGTAAAGTCTCTATCATCAAATCTAAAGGTAATCCTTACGCGCACGTGGTACTTCGCGGTGGTAACGGTAAACCTAACTATGATGAAACTGCGGTAGCTCAAGTTGAAAACGAGCTGGCAAAAGGCAAAACCAATAGCAAGATTATGATTGACTCAAGTCATGCCAATTCAGGTAAAGACCCTTATTTACAACCGATGGTTATCAAAAACGTTGCCGAACAAATTCAAAATGGCAATAAATCGATTATCGGTATGATGATCGAGAGTCACTTAAAAGGCGGCAATCAAAAATTGACTGCTGATTTAAGCCAGCTTGAGTACGGCAAATCGATCACCGATGGTTGCCTAGATTGGGATAGCACCGTCACAGCATTACGTGACTTACGTGATATGGTAAAAGATGTACTACCAAATCGCTAATCGCTATCCGCGATAAATTATCGTCGAGCAAATAATAAAAAGCCCCTTTCGCACTGATGTGAAAGGGGCTTTTTATTTATGAACATTCTATAAGAAATAATGTATTCTAAAACTCGATTAGCAATGACCATCAACGATACGTGTTTCATTAATTGGTCAGAGCTAACCCTGCTCTCAATTAACTATTTGCAGCATCTAGCACGCTCTCTAAGCTTTCGAGCACATGCTTAGATGAGACATTCTTTTGTAAATCTACCAGCTGCTCGTGCGCCATTTGACGGCGCGGCTCAGCCAACGTATTCCAGCGGGCTAGTACTTGCAGTAAGCGTGAGGCTAATACAGGATTGGCATCATCTAATTTTTGAATCACGCCTGTATACATCTCTAGACCTTCTGCCGTCCAGAGTACCGTCGGTTGCGAGCTAAAAGCGCTGACAACTGAACGGACACGATTAGGCGTATTCCAATCAAAGTCCGTGTGCGTCAGTAGCGACTTGACCATATCAGGCGTCACGTCGTCAGCCGCAGCTTGTACACTGAACCACAAATCGATAACCAGATCGTTTGCTTGGAAACGCTCATAAAAGTCAGCCAAGTACTTATCTGCACCTGCCAATTGATGATTGACCATGGTCTTCAATGCACCGAAGCGCTCAGTCATACAGCTCGCATTATCATACTGCTGCTTTGCCCAGTCTGCTGCATCATCTACATTGGCAGTCAACGCCATATCGAGCACGACATTACGCAGCGCACGAATGCCTCGAGCTTCAGCGCTATCTTCATAAGACTGCATTGGCAAGTTGTTGTAAAGCTCAGCCCATTGGTCTTTTAACTTATCAGCCACTTGCTTGTACAGCCCATCGCGCTGCTCTTTAACCAAAACTGGATCGTAGTCTTTAGAAATAGCAGAAGCCAACTCTTGCGCTGATGGAATATCAAGTAACCGTGCCGCTAGCATCGCATCGTCAGCCGATAAGACAGGCAGCGTCTGCGCCAATGCTTCTAGGTATACATCAGGGCTGCTCTTCACACCTTGTCCTTGCAACAAAATACGATTTACCAGCATTTGAGTAACCTGCCAGCGGTTAAACCCATTGGTTTCATGCTTAAGCAAAAACGCTAAATCTGCATCCTGATAGTCATAGTTGAGCTGTACTGGCGCACTAAAATCACGCAGTAATGACACGACAGGCTCGCTTGCGACATTTTCAAAGACAAACGTTTGCGTCGCTTCGTCAAGCAATAACATACGCTCAGCAACAATAGCGCCTGAGTCTTTATCAAACAATGCCGTTGCTACAGGTATCGGCAATGGTTTTGGTGCATCAAAGCCTTTGACATGTCGTGTCTGCTGATTCAAAGTAATAGTCAGTGTCTGTGCGGTGCTATCGTAAGTTTGAGAACCCGATACCACTGGCGTACCAGGTTGACGATACCAATCAATGAAATTCTCGATTTTGTCATCAGTGATACTCAGTGCTGATAAAAAGTCCTCAACCGTTACCGCTTGTCCATCATAGCGACGGAAATACTCATCTGTTCCTTTACGGAAGTCATCTGGCCCTAACGTATTGGCAATCATCCGTACAATTTCAGCGCCTTTCTCATAGACAGTCGTCGTATAAAAATTATTAATCTCAACAAAGCTCTCTGGACGTACTGGATGCGCTAATGGACCTGCATCTTCGCTGAATTGATGGGCACGTAGAGTCGCTACATCATCAATACGCTGCACCGCA
This sequence comes from Psychrobacter proteolyticus, assembly GCF_039762275.1. GTDB lineage: Bacteria > Pseudomonadota > Gammaproteobacteria > Pseudomonadales > Moraxellaceae > Psychrobacter > Psychrobacter proteolyticus_C. The sequence goes on from NZ_JBDLOB010000004.1 coordinate 133,566, forward strand.
CTTGACTGCTGATCTGCTGAAAATGACTGATCACGGTAAACGGTAAAGCCTTCTTTCAAGCACAGCTGAAACCAATCACGGCAGGTAATTCGGTTACCAGTCCAATTATGAAAGTACTCATGAGCAATAATGGCTTTTACGCTGAAACTACGGGCATCGGTGGTTGTTTCAGGGCTAGATAACACACAAGCGGTGTTAAAAATATTCAAACCCTTATTTTCCATTGCACCCATATTGAATTGGCTGACCGCCACAATCATATAGCGATCTAGATCGTAGGCTCGACCGTAATTGACCTCATCCCACTTCATGGCATCTTTTAGGGCTTGCATACCAACATCGCATTTATCAATATCAGCAGACTTGGCATACAACTCAAGCAATACTTCTCGACCTTCGCTGGTCGTATAAGAATCTGTCAATACATCTAGATCGGCAACCACACAGGCAAATAGATAGCTTGGCTTATTGGTTGGATCATGCCAAATAGCGTAATGACGGTCTGGCGCATCGGCCACTTCGCCTGCTTCGACTAAGTTACCATTGGCCAATAACGTCGGATAGCGCTTATCTGCTTCGAGTCGCGTGGTAAATATCGCTAGCACATCAGGGCGGTCTGGATAGAAAGTAATCTTACGGAAACCTTCTGGCTCGCACTGAGTCACAAACATCGTATCGTCACCACTACCGGCCATATATAAGCCTTCAAGCGCCGTATTGGTCTGTGGGCAGATACGCACTTGAATATCTAAAGTAGCTCTCTCAGGAACATTATAAATCGTCAGCTTACCCGCTTCCTGCTGATAATCCTCAGTAGTCAACACCTTACCATTCATCGTAATCGTTAGCAGCTCTAATGATTCACCAAATAAGACAATATCCCCTGCTGTCTGACGCACCATCTCAAGCGTACTATCTACCTGCGCATAGTCTTCAAACAGCTTGATATCTAAATGTACCGTATCGACATCAAAACTTGGTTTGGTATAGTCTTTTAAGTTAATCTTACTTGGCGCATGGGGCGGCACATCTGGCATTTCAGGATTGATGATTTGTGCATCAGTTTCAGCAGTAGACATATGGTGTCCTATTATTATCGGTGATTTGGTTATAAGTTATTTTTACTAGGGATGAGCAATATAATAATGAGTAATATAATAATGAGTAATATAATAATGAGTAGTATCATTTCGCTATTTGCAAAAGGCACTAGTGTCAAGAAAGACTTTATCTTTAGGCTAACTAATCAGCTAAGCACTTAATAAACTAAGCACATAGGCAAGCTTTGCAATGATTAAGCTAACTTTTATACTAAATTGATTTTCTCATCAAGCTTATAGCTAGATTGACCTAAATCGCTAAATTTCAAGTATGTAAAGTAAGATATCGTCGGTTCAAGATGATTTAAATATGAAACATACGTTATCAATTGGATAATGTCGTTGAAAATGATTTAATAGTCATACTGATGACCAATCATTTAACTAACGGCTTATTATATGACAAAAAATACGGTGAAACGCGCAAACATTACCCTACCTTTGCTTATAGAGTATGTTGACGCGCTACTACCCTCATTGACGGCTCAGACAGAACAGTCACCTGAGCATAACAAAGATAATAGTGAAGCATTATGGGTAACACATAACAATGCGGATTTATTGGCACTACAAGCACAACTTGACGATACTACATCTATTAATGAGAACACTGAAGCGAAGCTGAACGCACGACACTTATCAACGTTATCAGATCTTGCTAAACAGCATGTACCTGATCGTTATGAGCTTGCTTGCTTTTGGCTGCCTACCTTGTCAGAAGAGCTAACTCAGCACTATGTACCGCTACTCATGCGCTACCGTGACCTGTATGCCGCGCATTTACTTATCGCATTGGACAGCTCGATAGATTTGAAACCTTATGGCTTCACGCCATTTGATATATTGAATGAACCATCTCTAAATATTGATGACATTCAATCTATTACCTCATCAACCATTACTGCGACGCTTTGGCAATTTAATTTATATGACTACAAACAACTACCAAATTGGCTCAATGCTGATTACTGGGCCAACCCTGAAAACTGGGGCAAACACCGCTGGTAATACGCTCAATTTTATCTATCGTAATTTACAGTAAAAATACTTACATAAATTAACATTTAGTATATTATAGATAGAGATTGCCTAAGTTTTATCGGAAGCAGTTTAAAAAAACAAATTTAATTAAAATTTTAGGAGCTCGTCATGTCAATCAGTTTTTCTAAGATCGCTGTTCTTGCTGTGCTATCAAGCGCCGTTGCACTAACCACTGGTTGTGCGACCAAGCGTTCTACCTCAGAAGTTGTTGTTGCTCCGCTAGGTATTCCAGGTGGACAAGTTGGCTATAATGGTGCGGTTATCGTTGATAACTCAAACGCTGTCATTACTGGCGCTGAGAATATCCAAGCAGTGGTCTACTTTGCCTTTGATAGCAGCGAAATTACTGCTCAATCAGCGAGCGTCCTTAACCAACACGTAAGCCTGCTAAATTCAAACCCAGCAGCGACTGTCGTTATCGCAGGTCACACTGATGAGCGCGGTAGCCGTGAATATAACATGGCACTAGGTGAGCGACGCGCACAAGCTGCACGTAACTACCTTGCTGCTCAAGGTGTCACTGCAAACAACATCCGTGTGATTAGCTATGGCGAAGAGCGCCCTGCAGCAGCTGGTAACACAGAAGACGCGTATGCACAAAACCGTCGTGCTGAGCTGTCTTACTAAATTGTGATTTAGCGTTATTTATAGCGTTCGATGATTAAATAAAAGCTCAGCAAAAGTATATTGCTGGGCTTTTTGGATTTTTAGTAGGTTAATTAGATATAAACTATTTAAATATAGCTATTGTATGACTATCTATGTATCAAATACATAGCGTTCAGACTTACATAGTATTATATACTCAATTCCAAAATAATCGTTTTTGACGACTAGTAATATATGCCGACTTCTAACCTTACCCAGTTACAGTACACTCAACTCGACACCACAACATGGTGTGTGACGGCTCAAGTGAGCGAGTCAATTAGTCATTTAGTCACTGAAAGCTTGTGGAAAAAGTCATTATGGTTATCATCCTATAATACGTCGTGTAAAGACATCATCAAGCTTAACAGCCTAAACTGGCACTATCAGGTGGCGCTAGCAGTTCCTAAACACTCAATACCTGCTCTAGCACGTAAACAGCGTCAGCAGCAGCGGCATGGCGTCAGGCAACTATTGCAAGAGCTGCTCAAGAAGTTAGAAATAGATGACACCTTGGATGAGTCAAGCTTTCCCTATCGACTCGTCAACAGTCAGCATTACGTATGCTTTAGCCATACAGGAGCTGGTAGTTCAAAGCAAACCACAAAATCAAATCAGACAAATTTTACGCATTTACACAGCAAAATAGCGGTTGTTATCAGTCATCAGCGTCCTGCTGGTATCGATATAGAGGCCAATAATATTGCGTGGCATGTAGTCAAGCGTTTCTACTCAAAGAGCGAGTTGGCTATTTTACAGGAGCTCTCTACAGATCAGCGAGAACGCACTGCCAAACTGTTATGGCAAATAAAAGAAAGCTTTATTAAAGTCAACCAATATACATTAGCTCAAGGCTTGGGTATGGATTACTCTCACCTTATTCCTAGCTTGATTGAAAATAATAAAGAGATTAACGCTTCTTCTCTATTCAGTAATATTGAGGATACGAAGCGCCAATCTGTTTACCGTATTGCCGCGTTACAATCTCAGCAAACTGTCATCGTTTTTTGAGCAAGGTTTTCTCAGTAAGGTTCAAACTTGAGTTTTAGTATATCTTTCAATACTTTATTTTAAGCATAAAAAAACGACCCTAAAAAGGATCGTTTTTTTATTTTCTACTAATGACAGTATTTAAACTGTATTTAGATTAGAAACGGTAAGTTGCACCAACTTTAACGATTGGCAACCACTCTAACCAGTCTTTATCTTCTAGCTCTTGCTCAGCTAAATTAGCAACATCACCAGCAGTCAGACCAGAAGGTACATCAGTAACACCATTAGAAATACTTACAAGGCTATCTGGGTCAGTTGCATTTACTGTAGCATCTGTTTTGCCCATGTAAGCTGCGCCAATTTCACCAAATAGACCGAAGTTATTCGTGATGTTCGGACGGAAACCGATAGTAGCGTAAGGAGCTAGCTTATTACGATGCTCCATAGTACCTTGTAAAGTACCTACATCATCTGCGTTGTATGACACATCATTGATTTTGTAAGTACCGCCTTCAGAGTTAGCAGTTACATCAAAATCGTTGTCAGGAACGATGATACCAGCACCAACTGTAAACCAGTTACCAGTAGGACGTAATTGTACGCCTAGGTACGGGTTGCTAAAGTCAGAGTCTACATCATAGTTTACGTCGTCTGCGTCAAAATCACCGCCGAAAAGGTCAGCTACATCGCCACCTGCCCAACCAGCTTGCAATTCGGTTTTTTCGTTAAGTGACCAACCGATGTTCGCACCATAACCTAGAGTACCAACTTCAGCGCTAACTGATGCTGGGTTTACTACTTTATTGAAGAAGCCTTTAGTGCCACCAACAACAGCGCCAGTAGTGTTGCTTACTACACCAGCGTTAGCATCGTATGCATAAGAAGCAGGTTCTGCTTGATAGGCAACTGCAACTGGCTCAGCTTCATATGCAACTGCAGCGTTGTCATCAACAACGATAACTGGATCAGCAGCTAATGCAGCAGTTGATGCTAGAACAGCAGCAGAGATTGCCGTCAATTTAATCAATTTCATAATTATTCTCCTAAAGTGTGAAATAAACCCGCCCATAAAAAACGATGATTGTGCTTTTTTTAAACCATCATTTTGTTGAGGTGATTAAAACAATTTTGACTTGGAAAGTCACCCCTACTGATGCTGTTTTTATTTGCCATTATGTAAAGATTGCATAGGTACTGTAATAATTGCTACACCAATCTGCAAAAATTCGCTTTTATGTTACATAACGTCCTTAAAGTAACCAAACAGCGTAAACATGAGACTTCGCTTGCTTAATGTTTATGTAAGGGTATTGCAAAACATGTCCACATAATTATCTAGAACGCACTTTGAATCAATGACAGTTATATGGCTTAACCTTACAGAATAGTTTGCCTTGTGAGTTGACGTATCTATTGTTACTTGTATAAGAAAATCTACACCAACAAATAAAACGATATAAATGATCTCATATAACGCGACTAACGCTTGCCTCAAGCGAATATTATGCTAAATTAGTTGTTATAATAGATTTGTTATAGAACGTCAGTATTGTCACTATTTGTCTTATTTATGAAAATCTTGTGATGCTGTCTGCTCTATTTCTTTACTCCTACTGAGTTATATATATGCCTAAAGTATCGTCAATTACCCGTGTTCTAGAAATCATCGAAGCGGTGTCATATGCTTCAAAACCGCTTTCTCCACTTGAGCTCTCACAGGAGCTAGACATCCCTAAACCGACCATTCATAGATTGATTCAAAACTTGGTTGATGATGGTTTCTTAACTGTTGATATTGGTGGTGGCATTATCCCTGGTAAGCGCGTACGCAATTTGAGCGTTGAGCTATGGCAACAAAGACTGTTCTTTAACGAGCGACAGATGATTTTGCAAAAACTGGTTGATGAGCTAAAGGAAACTTGCGGTATTGGCATCCCCTATCATATGGATATGATCTATACCAATCGAGCTCAGACGACCTTGCCACTACAGATTTATCTTCCTGTTGGGGCAAAGTCACCTATGTGGTGTACAGCAACTGGCAAGCTATATCTAAGCCAACTATCTACAACTAGCCGTATGAAAATTCTACAAGGGTTGCCATTAGATAAGTTTACTAAGAATACGATTACTGATATCGATGCATTAAATGCCGAGCTTGATCGTATCGCTGATACTGGTATCGGCATTGATAATGAGGAGTTTATCTCTGAGATGGTGGCAGTGGCTGTACCTATCTTGGATAAAAAGCAACGCTATCTGGCTTCTCTCTATCTGCATGCGCCCACCATACGCGTCTCCTTAGATGATTTGCTGACGCACGTACCAAGACTGCAAGAAGCCGCACAAGACGTTCAGACGCTCGTCTATGATCTGCAGAGCTAATACTATCTATTAGCCATCAAAAAAGGTCTACGCTATGATTTTAGCGTAGACCTTTTTCTTTTTAGCAAATGCATTCTCTTAATTAATGCCATCTACTAGTGATACGAAAAATTCTTAATATTAGTATTTTTAAGAGTTGGCATGTCTAAAAATTGATATGTCTAAGAAGGTTACACCCAAAAGAAACACAGTTAAGAGAGTCATGTTTAAGACAATAATGAGACATCATGACGTCCGATAATACTAGAAAAGTCTTTATCACCATTCTCTACAGTATGTGAGGCATATAATTCTGTTGCTTTAGCACCCATTGGCGTGTCTACTTCAGTGTCTTGAGCAGTCTGCATCGCAAGGTTTAGATCTTTTTGCATCAATTTGCTCATAAAGCCACCTTGATAGCCATTGCTAGAAGGCACATTTTCCATGACTTTTGGATAAGGATTATAAACTTCTAGTGTCCAATTACGCCCTGAGCTCTGTAGCATAATGTCTGATAGCACCTTGGGGTCTAAGCCGTTCTTGACACCTAGATTAATCGCTTCTGCCGTGCCTGCCATCAGAATACCTAACAGCATATTGTTGCAGATTTTTGCGACTTGTCCTGCGCCGTGCTCGCCAGCATGAAAGATGTTTTTCCCCATCACAGCAAGTATTGGCTCAGCCTTAGCAAAAGCAGCAGCATCGCCACCGACGATAAAGGTCAAGCTACCAGCAACTGCCCCACCTGTGCCACCAGAGACTGGCGCATCTAAAAAGTCGATGCCAAGCTTACTTGCCGCCTCTGCTACTTTCCTTGCATCAGCTGCCGCAATCGTACTACTGTCAATAACAAGCGTGCCTTTTGGTAACTCTGCGAGCAATCCATCAGAGCCACTATCACCTAAATATACAGAATGTACATGCTGACCTGCAGGTAACATACTAATCACAACTTGAGCATTACTGGCAGCATCTTTAGGACTTTTTGCGACACTAGCCCCTGCTTGCTTCAAGCGCTTAGTAGCAGCCTCAGACAAATCAAAAACAGATAGCTCGTAACCTGCCTTTACTAAGTTCTCTGCCATAGGCGCACCCATATTACCAAGCCCAATAAAAGCAATATTTGGTTTAGAGTTATTATTCATTGTACTTATATCCTTTGTACCCATCTCATCACTCCTTGATGATTTATGATTATGATGTAGCCATTGCTACATACTATTTAACAGTATTTATTAGTGAATATTGCTTATTAATGAATGCTGCCATCTTATGTCTTAGCATCATTCTTTAAAACTTTATAAAATCGCTGATTGTTCTTATGTTATAAATTTCTTTTAGGCAGTTAGCGGACATACTGACTACTCAAAGCGTTATCACCCAGCCAATCACTCAAAGGATGCTCACCTTTTGGATAAGGATTGCCAAAATGCTGATCGATATATGCCTGCCCTTCTACACTTAGACAGTCTGCCAATGAACGCGACCATTTGGGATTTCTATCTTTATCAATTAATAATGCCCGCACGCCTTCTTTAAAATCAGGATTGGCCGCGCAATGTACTGCGACATTGGTCTCTAAATACAGTACTTGTTCGATCGATAGGTCAGCGACTTTGTGATATAACGCATAGGTTAATGCAGCCGTGACTGGGCAGCCATGCCGATAGGTTGCAACTGCGCGCTGAGTCCAACTGTCTTCTGCAAAGTCTTGGTTTAGCTGCATGAGTGCTTCATCACTTTGTAGCAATGCATCGATATCAGCCAGACCGCCACTATTCATCAGTTGCTGAATAGGCTGCCAGTATGTTGCAAGCTTACTATCAGGTAGTTCGGCAATAGGTAGTTCAGCAAGTGCTCCGCTGACAATACTATGTGCGCTATTGCTATGGCACTTATCTGCACCGCTCGTGTTATCGACTGCCTGCCAGTCGCTCTGTTTAAGACGCTGTATGACGGCATCATAATCATGACTGGTAACGGCATACTCTGCCAGATTAGCCAATAGCGCATCGCTACCATTGCACATCGCGCCAGTTAGACCTAAAAACAAACCCGTCTTAGCAGGCATACGCTGTAAAAACCAACTGCCAGAAGCATCAGGGAACAGTCCAATAGTGACTTCAGGCATGGCAAAACGTGTGCGCTCAGTGACCAGACGATGACTACATCCTGCCATCAGTCCCATACCGCCGCCCATGATGATACCGTCACCCCAAAGTATCAGTGGTTTCGGATAAAAGTGCATTTTACGATAGAGACGATACTCGTGACTAAAAAACTCAGTAGCATACGGGTTTGGCATTGGTGCACTGGTAGACATGCTGTCATAGAGCTTACGAATATCGCCGCCCGCACAGAACGCTTTGTCGCCCGCACCTTTTAACACAAGCGCTACCACTTGCTCGTCCGCTTGCCACTGCTCTAACTGCGCTGAGAGCAATTGACACATATCAACGCTGAGTGCATTAAGTGATTTTGGGGTGTTAAGTGTCATGACTCCAATCAAGCGTCCACAATCTGTCGGTTCAGTATTGAACAATACAGACGCTTCTTGTGCTGTATTATTGGCTGATGTTTGCGCGTTAGTGCTGTTGGTGTCGTTAGTCGATGTCGTAGCTGCTGTCATAAAAGTGACCTACAAAATTAAATAATAAAAATGGCTCAAGGGTTTTGACCGCTGTTTATTTGTTTTGCCAATTGGGTTGACGCTTTTCTAAAAAGGCTTGCACCCCTTCGCGCTGATCCATTGTGTCAAATAGCTTAACGAAAGCTTCACGCTCATGGATAAGATTTTGTGCAGGCGGCGTTTCTCTAGCCGCCTGAATAAGTGCTTTAGAATAACTGACGGCGACAGGCGATTGTTTCGCTACTTTCTTTGCCAAATCTTGAGCGGCTTGTAGTCCCGAGCCTTTTGCCTTGACCTCCTCAACCAAGCCAATACGTAATGCAGTCTCTGCATCAACGCGTTCACCGCACAGTATCATACGCTTTGCCCAACCCTCTCCTACTAACATAGCTAGATTTTGCGTGCCGCCAGCACATGGCAATAATCCTACGCCTGTCTCTGGCAGTGCCATCTGGGCGTGCGCTTCTGCGATACGGATATCACATGCGAGTGCACACTCTAGTCCTCCGCCCATCGCATAGCCATTGATAACTGCAATACTGACACCGCGATAGGCAGACAATGCTTCGAACGCTTCACCAAATGCAATCGCCATGCTTATTGCGCGGCCTTTATCACCGTCTGAGAAATTGTTTAGGTCTGCACCTGCTGAGAAGAACTTTTCGCCATCACCATGCACGATTAATGCGTAGACATCGTCATTGGCATTGAGGTCTGTGATGAGCTGCTTAAGCGCGTGCAGACTGTCCATCGTCCATGTATGTGCCGGTGGGTTATTCAACGTCAATGTTGCGGTATGACCATCAATTGATAGCTTTAGATTTGTATAGTCTGTCATAAAACATCCTTGTTTCAGTAAAACGAGATAAATTAGCGGAGCTGACTTAACCCTTCATCTTGCAAGACTTGACGTGAAATAATCACGCGCATGATCTCATTGGTGCCTTCTAAGATTTGATGAACACGCAAGTCTCGCACATGGCGCTCAAGCGGATACTCGTTTAGATAACCATAGCCGCCGTGCAACTGCAGGGCTTCATTGACAACATCGAAACAAAGATCCGTAGACAGACGTTTTGCCATTGCGCAGTAGGTAGACGCTTGCCCATCATTGTTATCGACTTTACTCGCCGCAAGATAGAGCATCTGGCGCGCTGCGATGGTCTGAGTCAACATATCAGCAAGTTTAAACTGGACAGACTGCAAGCTAGCAATTGGACTGCCAAATTGGCTACGCTCTTGGACATAACTGGTTGCAGTTTCTAATGCAGATTGTGCCGTTCCTACCGCGCAAATACCAATATTGATACGACCACCGTCTAGACCTTTCATCGCGATACGAAAGCCTTGACCTTCCTCACCTATAAGGTTTTCTACTGGGACTTTAACATCTTTAAAACTAATCGTGCGTGTTGGCTGTGCTTTCCAGCCCATTTTATGCTCGTTTTTGCCATATTCGATACCAGAACTATTGGCGTCTACGACGAACGCTGACACGCCTTTTGGCCCTGCCGCGCCCGTACGTGCCATTACTACCAATACATCGGTTGAGCCTGCGCCAGAAATAAAGGTTTTTTCACCGTTCAGTACGTAATGTTCGCCTTGCTTCTCCGCTTTGGTACGTAAGGAGGCTGCATCAGACCCTGCATTTGGTTCTGTTAGGCAATAGCTGCCAAGCCACTCGCCGCTAACCATGTTAGGTAGATATTTTTTGCATAGCGTATCGCTGCCATATTCACCAATCATCCATGCGGCCATGTTATGAATACTCATATAGGCGGCCACAGCCGTATCGCCCCATGCAAGCTCTTCGAATACCATCGCTGAATCGAGTCTTGGTAAGCCCAAGCCGTCATATTCTGGATTGGTGTACAGTCCCAAAAAGCCAAGCTCACCAGATTTTTTGATTACATCTATTGGGAAGTGCGAGTTGCGATCCCATTCGGCAGCGTTTGGCTTTAGCTCTTTTTGTGCAAACTGACGAGCCGTTTGGCGAAAGGCGACTTGGTCATCGGTCAATGAAAAATCCATAGGGTCATCCTTGTTCTTATAGATCAAATAGAGGGCTTAAATCTCAGATAAACGTTAATAAAAGCGCTAGTAAAAATGTTGGTCAGAGATTTTATAAGACATTAGTGCGACATGATAGCGGCATAACGATAATAAAACTGCGTTTAATAGTATCGCAAGTCGCATTATCGTCATACCGAAAACACAAAATGTCATACTGAAAAAACAGTGAGCTGACGATTAAATTGAAATGGTCGTATTCACACCACGGCTTGCTTCATCATCAAACCAACGCGCAGTCACGGTCTTCGTCTGAGTATAGAATTGGACGGCTTGCTTGCCATAAGGACCTAGGTCACCGAGCTTGCTGCCACGTGACCCTGAGAAGGAGAACATAGGTAGTGGCACAGGGATTGGCAAGTTAATACCGATTTGACCAACTTGAATGTCTTGCTGGAATTTATGTGCAGCCGCCCCTGACTGAGTAAATATCGCTGTGCCATTGCCATGTGGGTTGGCATTCAGTAGTTCAATCGCTTCATCTAAGCTATTAGCACGCATAATACACAGTACAGGACCAAAGATTTCTTGTTGATAAATTTGCATATCGCTTGTGACATTATCAAAGATCGTCGGGCCTACAAAGTTACCTTTCTCGAACCCTTCAACGGTAATGCCACGACCATCTAAAATCAAGCTCGCGCCTTCTTCCACCCCAGTTCCAATCAAATGCTCGACACGGGCCTTTGCAGCAGGCGAAATCAGTGGTCCCAAATCCTTATCATTTTTGCCAGCTGAGACGACTAAGCTTTCTGCTTTTGCTTTAATCTCATCAATCCACTCACCAGCTGCGCCTACTAGTACGACGACCGATAGCGCCATACAGCGTTGACCAGCTGCACCAAATGCTGCGCCTGCTAACTGATTGAGCGTTTGTTCTTTGTTAGCATCAGGCAGGATAACGCCATGGTTTTTTGCGCCCATCATGCACTGTGCACGTTTACCTGATTGGCTGGCACGCTCATAGACATGTTTGCCTACATGAGTAGAACCGACGAAAGAAACCGCTTTAATATCTGGATGGTCGCAGATAGCATCGACGGTTGCTTTGCCACCATGTACGACGTTAAGAACGCCTTCTGGTACGCCAGCTTCAATCGCTAGCTCTACCAAACGCATAGTCACCATCGGATCTTGTTCAGAAGGTTTTAGGATGAATGTGTTGCCTGTAGCAATCGCCATTGGGAACATCCATAGCGGAATCATCGCTGGAAAGTTAAATGGTGTGATACCAGCGCAAACACCGAGTGGCTGCCAAATACTATAAGTATCGACACCTGACGCAACGTTTTCTACAAAGTCGCCGATTTGCAGATTGGCAATACCAGCGGCATGCTCTACTACTTCTAAACCGCGGAACACATCACCGCGTGCATCAGCAATCGTCTTGCCTTGCTCTGCGGTCAAGATTTCTGCCAACTCATCCATGTGATCGCGAATAAGAGATTGATACTTTAAAAAGATACGCGCACGCGTGGTAATTGGCGTTTTGCGCCATGTCTCAAACGCAGTCTGTGCAGCGGCGACAGCTTGGTTAATCTCATCATTGGTGGTTTGCGGAACTTTTGCGATGACTTCTTGCGTCGCTGGATCAGTGATATCAATCCATTCGTCGGTGTTAGATTGTACGAACTGACCATTGATGAGCTGTTGAACGTGGTGCATAAGATATCCTTATCTTTTTTGCGAGACTACCGTGTGACGGCACCTAGATATTTATTAGAAAAATAAAAGCGATGGGTATTTATCTATAAAACATTATTAAAAACTGAATTTTAAAATGATTTATTTTGTATCGTTATTGACTATAACAATAAACCATTTTTACGGTCAAGCGCTTTATCGAAATTATATCTAAGTTTATTTTAATAGCACGTGTTCCTATAAAAATTGCTTAAATAAAAAAAACGAAAAAGCCCATGATGACTCATGAGCTTTTTAAAGTTAACCTGACTTTCATACGCGATGAACAACATCACTATTTTTGTATAAGGTTAATTTATACCAATCAATAATCTTTCATCGCCTGCTTGATCGCATCGATAGCAGTTGGGTTATCAAGCGTTGACATATCTCCTGTCGGTTGGTTTTCCGCCAGAGCACGAATTGAGCGACGTAAGATTTTTCCAGAGCGAGTTTTTGGCAGTGCCTGCGGAAAGTAGATAGCGGCTGGTCGCGCAATACCGCCCAAAGATTTGACGACAGCGCCTATCACTTGCTGCTCGATACGGAAACGGTTTTCGGTGGTTTCAATTTGCGTCTGATCTTTTAGGACGCAGAACGCAATAGGTAGCTCACCTTTTAGCTCGTCTTGAATACCCACTACGGCACACTCTGCCATCTCTGGATGCGTACTGATTGCCTCTTCAATCTCTTGTGTGCCTATACGATGTCCTGCGACGTTAATCACATCATCGGTACGCCCTAAGATGTAGAAATAACCCTCTTCATCTGTCACTGCATAGTCCGAGGTTGAGTACTGCTGACCATCAAACAGACCAAAGTAGCTGCTGATAAAGCGCTCGTCGTTACGCCATACCGTGGTAAGACAGCCAGGCGGTAATGGTGCTTTAATTGCAAGCAATCCTTTTTCACCAGCCTGACAAGGATCGCCTGTTTCCTCATTGATGACATGCGCTTCATAGCCATACATCGGGTAACCAGGTGACCCTTGCTTGTGCGGCTTATGATTGAACTTTGGCGTATGGCTCAAGATTGGCCAACCAGATTCTGTTTGCCAATAGTGATCTAAAATTGGTACGCCTAGATGCTGAGTCAACCAACTAGCCGTCGATTCATCAAGCGGCTCGCCTGCGAGAAAGAACGACTTCACACTAGACACATCATAACGCGTCATCCAGCTTTCGTCTTGTTTTTTGAGCATACGCACACCTGTGGGTGCGGTGAATAAAATATTAACTTTGTTAGCTTCAACGATACGCCACCAGATACCTGGGTTTGGCATATGCGGTAAACCCTCATACATAATGCTGGTCATACCCGCCAGTAACGGCGCATAGATCGTATAAGAGTGCCCGACGGCCCAACCAATATCAGATATCGCCCAGAACGTCTCGCCAGCCTTACCATCATAGACATAATCTATCGACGTCGTCAGCGCGACGGCATGACCACCTGTATCGCGCTGCACCCCTTTAGGTGTGCCAGTAGTACCAGAAGTATAAAGTAGATAAGACGGGGTATTGGACTCAAGCCAAACCGGCTCTATGACTGCATTGGCCTCACAGCTATGACGACGCTCGGTCGCATAATCAACATCGATGTCTTTTGTTGCAAATGGCAATATACCGCGATTGACCACCAGCACATGCTCTGGTTTGACAGTCGCTTGCTCAACGCCTTGATTAACTAGGTTTTTATAATTGACGACCTTACCACCGCGTAGCCCTGCATCTACCGTAATGACCATTTTTGCCTCGGCATCGTCCATACGGATAGCCAAGTTATGGGCAGCAAACCCACCAAATACGACTGAATGGACGGCACCAATACGAGCACAAGCCAGCATAGCGTAAGCCGCTTCTAATATCATCGGCATATAGATAATGACACGGTCACCCTTGCCAATACCGTGCCGCTGTAGCACATCGGCAAAATAATTAACTTCTTTATATAAGTCATTATAAGTTAGGCGACGCTTGGTATAGTCTGTATAAAATTCAACGTTATTGCCTAGATCCTTAAACGAATCAACGACTGCTGGAAAGGTTTCTATCAATTCTTGATTAATCTCTGATGACACCCACACAAAAGCATCTTGCTCTGCCCGGTCTGCCAGATGACGATCGACGCAGTTATAACAAAGATTGGTCTCACCACCGACAAACCATTTGGCAAAAGGCAGATTGCTGTCATCTAGAATTTGCTCAGGCTCTTTATGCCAATATATACGCTTCGCCTGCTCAGCCCAAAACTGCTCTCGATCCGTAATAGACTCATGATAAATATCAGCGAAGTTTGGCGTGTCTGTCATTTGGGTAGAAACTGGGGATTGGGAATGGTCGCTCATAGTAGCTGTCCTTAGCATAAACGAGAAATGAGGCAATAGTATTTTATAGTTAAGGCACTCAATAAGTTATAACGGTACTCACCTCGCGCGGCGCACTGTCTGCGTGCAACTGGCTGATACCAACTCTAAAATGCTTCAACTATAAAGAACCATGTCTTAGTAAATACTGGTCATCCTTGCCAGAATTAAAAAACCGATACATATCGTATCGGTTTAAAATGTAGCAGAGCCTATCGGAAAGGTCAACTATTAAGCGTGTAATACGCACTACATTTTGACGAATACAAATACTTGAAAATCTATCTGATACTAATTAAATCTCAGTTTGATTGGCATACATCTCACGCATGACTTTTTTATCATGTTTGCCAACGGAGGTCTTCGGTAGCTCATCAACGAACTTAAACTGGCTTGGCACGCCATACTTAGGAATGATACCGCGCTCTACCGCTTTTTCTGCAATCGCTTTGATATCATCAGCACTGGTATCCTTAGCATCAGGCTTTAATACCACCAAAGCCAACGGACGCTCACCCCATTGCTTATCACGCACCCCAATCACTGACACATCAGCCACTGACGGATGTAATGATAAAATAGTCTCAATCTCTAGTGATGAAATCCACTCACCACCTGATTTGATTACATCCTTTAAGCGATCGGTGATTTTGATATAGCCATCAGGACGTATGTATGCAATATCTTGGGTATGCATATAACCATTTTCCCATAGCTCTTTGCCAGCGTCGTCATTTTTAAGGTAACTTTGGGTCAACCAAGGCGCACGCAATACAAGCTCGCCTGTATTTTCTGGTCCTGTACCTACGGATTTGTTGCCCTCGCCCCATACTTGGGCATCGACCATAAGCACTGGCTTACCTGTCATACAACGACGAGCAATGTCTTCTTCTTCAGTCATTTCAGGCTCATCGAGACTAAAACCCGTTAAGCTAATAAGCGGGGCGGTCTCTGACATTCCATAACCTGTATAAACCTCAATGCCTTGGGCCATCGCCGTTTTGGCTAGACCTTCGGTCAATCTTGAGCCACCAATAATCATTTTTAGACCATTAAAGCTAGCGTCACGGTCTTGTGCTTCTTTGAGCACCATTTGCAAAATCGTTGGTACACAATGGGTGATACTGACCTCTTCATTGACGATCAAATCCATCAACGTATCAGGCGCATAGCGACCTGGGTAGACTTGCTTTAGACCTACCATCGTTGCTGTAAACGGAAAACCCCATGCATGCACATGGAACATTGGCGTCATCGGCATATAGACATCACCATAGCTTACGCCTTGCTTATCAGGCAACATACCCAAAGTTGCCGCTTCTGCTAGGGTATGTAGCACTAGCTGACGATGGCTAAAGAAGACCCCTTTTGGATCACCTGTCGTGCCTGACGTATAAAAAGTCGTCGCGATAGTATTCTCATCAAAATCTGGGAAATCAAATTCACTATTGGCAGCTTCTAATAGCGCTTCATACTCGCCTGTGACACGGCTTTGGTTGCTACCAAAGATACCTTCAGCAGTGACACCGTTGTCATCAAGCCAGATAATATGCTCAATACTTGAATTCTCGAACTGATAGTCTTTAACCAATGGCGCAAACTCAGAATTGAGCATGAGCACTTTAGGCTTGGCATGGTTGATGGTATAGAGGATTTTTTCAGGAGATAAACGGATATTAACGGTCTGTAAAACGTACTCTGACATTGGTACGGCAAAATAAGACTCAAGATAGCGATGACTGTCCCAATCCATCACGGCAACCACATCACCTGCATCAAGCTTTAAGTCTGCCAATACATTGGCCAAACGATTGATACGCTCAAACAACTCTTTATAAGTCAGGCGCTTTTTGTCCGCATACACAATCTCTTGATCTTGCGATACCGTTTTTGCACGGCTTAATAGCTGCTTGACCAGTAATGGATAATCGTAGGCAGATGGTGCACTGTGGTAAATGTTTGACATATATCTGACTTCCTTGTTTGTTGTACTGATAAGGGGTAAATAACAATAATAATAACAATCAAGTTAGTAGCAGCATAAAATCTACTGCGCTAACCATTTTAATTTTTATAATAACATCGTTATTGATAGTAAGAAAAAAGCGGCGCTGTGTAAAGCGGTCTTACATTAAGTATCATAAGATGGCCGACCACACCTATGCTACATAAGACAGCTAATCACTTTGCCCGTACTGTGGTTTTAATCATTCCAAAACTGGCTATTAATAACGCCAGTACCTGCACAAACAATAACAACCATACGGTAAGAGACCACTGCCCTCGCGCATAAGCTATGCCACCTAGCCATGCCCCTAGCGTACCGCCTGTGTAATAGCCCATATAATATAGACCCGAAGCTAATGATCGGCCTTTTTTCACATTGACCGCGATATAGCTGATGGTCGCTGACTGCGTAATAAATACACCTGATGACATAATAGCCAGTCCTATAATCACCCCCCATAATGGCGTGACTAGAGTCAATAACACCCCAACCATAGACACGACAATAGCCACCCGTACGGTACGCGCCGATCCAAATCGGCGTAGCAATGTCGTCGATAATGGCGTGATAATAACACCAAGCAAATATACTGCAAAAATATTGGCGAGCGCACCAGTACCAAGCTCATAAGGCTTATCTGCCAAATGTAAATTGATAAAAGTGAAGCAGCCTACAAGGGAGAACAGCACGCAAGCGCCAAGCAGACATGCTGTTACCACATAGCGATTGGTGACATGCTCACCCAGCGTCTGTATCGCTGAGCGGAAATTAGGATTGGCCACAAAGTGACGAGACGAAGGTAGCATCTTGCCGACCCATATCGCGCCTAGCAAGGTCATTGCCGTCATCACATAGTAACCATGACGCCAGCCTATCAGCTCATGCAAATGCCCCAACAAGAACCGACCCATAAAGCCGCCAAGCACACATCCTGACACATAAAAGGACATCAGCTCAGTCATTGCCCGGCCCTCAAACTCCTCACCGATATAGGCAATTGTCACCACCGTAATACCCGGTACGGACAATCCTTGCATGAAGCGCCAAATGCCGACCCATTCAATGCTCGAGCTCTGGGCAATGAGCGCTGTCGGTATCGCTAAAAACAATAAAGCACCAACGATAAATGATTTGCGCCCGACTGCATCTGAGAGCATACCCAGAAATGGTGACATAATCGCAATGGCTAACACAGTGGCACCAACGATCATGCCAGCCTGTACTTCGGTCGCAGCAAAGTCCACCATCATGACTGGTAGCACCGCTTGAATAGAGTACACTTGCAAAAAAGCAAACATACCTATTAGGCCAATTGTGAGCTTCAATATCCACGACGTTGAATGATTGGAGGTGACTGGTGGCACAGCTGTTATATCTTGGATCTGATCTTTAGAATTATTCACAGGGAATCTGACTATATTGGTTATACCATGACTGCAAATAATAACCGTCACTGGCGTGGATGGTAGAGAGGAATAACGGTGATTTTTGCTAAATGTATAAACAAAAGCACCGTGATTAAACGATAAATGCTCATCATAATGACAAGCAAATTATGGTAGCACATTCACTAATATACTCAGGTTTAAAAGTGTTATTGCCGCTTGATAAATTCTTTATTTGGGTTCGAGATTATCGTAGAAAAACTTGACTAGGAATCACATTTCGACTTGAGACGGTGAAGACAGTTTTCGACTTACGAGGTCAAAATCAACGTTACGTTTATCGTATATACAGGATAGTATGGTTAGATGCTATTTGTGCAATTGTTAAGTACTTAACTACTTTAACGATTGATGACGTTGACAGTTAACAATCACTACCTACGTCTATTTTTTCTAACCTAGAGACGTGCACGACCACACAATCTTTGAGAGTACGGTTTACAATGACGAAAAATATGGTGCTTTCAAAAATTATTATCGCGATGAGTATATTGGTTTTCTCTACGATGGCTGTAGCAGAAATAACTGTATCCAAGACTAGGGTTAAAGGTCTCAGTCCAGTTGGATCAACAATCGACGCTACAAACTCACTAGCGGCAGTAGACCGTATAAAGAATGACGCTATTACTGCTACTGAGCTCACAAAAACACGTGATAACGGTCCGTTTTCTGTCAGTACCAAGCATGTGAGTCGCCAATCAGCCAATGGCTTTGGTGGCGGTACCATACATTATCCAACGGATGCTGCTAATTGTGGTCTGCTAGGTGGTATCGCGGTGGTGCCAGGTTACGTGTCGTATGAGTCTTCTATCAAATGGTGGGGACCGCGTTTGGCCTCTTGGGGATTTGTCGTTATTACTATTAATACTAGCTCCATTTACGATAACCCAGATAGCCGTGCTGAACAATTGAGCGCGGCTCTCGATCATCTCATCGCTGATAAAACAGTGGGGCATATGATAGATCCAAATCGTTTGGGCGCAATTGGTTGGTCAATGGGCGGCGGCGGTGCGCTACGACTGGCAACTGAGCGCAGTACGGTGCAAGCCATTATTGCACAAACGCCCTATCACGATACGAGCTATAGTGCGATGGATACGCCTACTCTATTCATCGCTTGTGAAAATGACCGTATCGCCCCGAATAAAAAATATACCAATACCTTTTATCAAAAAGCTGACGGTCCAAAAATGAAGGTCGAGATTAACAACGGCAGTCATTTCTGTGCCAGTCATCGTTTTAACGAGAAACTATTAAGTAAGCCTGCTATCGCATGGATGCAGCGTTATATTAACGGTGATACCCGTTTCGATAAATTCTTATGTGGCAATGAAAGCTACAAGGATAATCCTCGTATATCTGCCTATGATTACGAAGACTGTTTATAAGCTATTTTTAACCTACTTACGAAAGGAAGAACAGCTTTCACTGCTGATGATGACATTTGAATAACAACTCTTTTTTATTTTTACACATCTACATTGCTGCTATCTTTTTTCTTACAGACATTACTGCCATAAAAATTAATAATCATATAGTCAATCCTCTATAAATTGGATTCGGTGTCAGGCTCGCTTAGTCTACTACTTGTAGTACTTTCACTCGCCTTCCTTGTATCCAAATTATATTGGACCGACTGTAGGGTGCTACAAACAAGTAAAATGATTGAATAAATGAACGATTAAGGAGCAATGTTGATGACTGATGAAATGTATGATTTAGGTGCAGGATTTTGGAGTATTCGAGGATCATTTATCAAAAACGGTATCCTTGATATCGGTGTCCAATGTTCGCTCATAAGACTATCATCAGAGCGATTTATCTTTTTAGATAGCTATACATTAACTGGTGATGTGCGTCAGCAAGTCATGGCATTGACCAATGATGGTCAAAATGTCGAAGCCGTCCTCAATGTTCATCCGTTTCATACAGTACACTGTGCTCAAATGGCAGAAGATTTTCCGCAAGCAATATTCTATGGGAGTAGCCGACATCCAGAGCAGGTACCTGAAGTCAATTGGGTAAATGATTTGGTCGAAAGCGATGCCGTTGCTGCGCGCTACCCTGAACTCCAATTCTCTATACCTCAAGGCATCCATTACATCTCACCTGACGAGACGGTTCATGCCAGCTCCTTATTGGTCTATCATCCTGCTAGCCAGAGCATTTATGTCGATGATACCTTTGAGATACCCCCTTCCAAGTTAATAAATGCCGTGCAGCCTAATCTGGGCTTACACCCTACTACCAAAAAAGCGCTCAAAGATGAGCCAAACGCAGCTAAGCACTATTGTGATTGGGCAGTAGAGCTGGCAAGTGAGTGGCGTGATGGTCGTCATTTTTGCGGTGCGCATTCGGGATTGGTGATATTTGAGGAAAGTCAGTTTGAGACAGCACTTATCTCAGCGATTGATTTGGCTCGCCCTGAGCTTGAAAAAGCATAAAAGCGTGAACCTTTAGAAAATATATTATTAAAACAACTCGAAAAACAAAGTTTACAATGAAAAAGTAGCTTTGTTTTATTTACATATTTTATTTCATTTACTAGACGAGGAAAATTATAAATGACTGATCACATTCATGATTTAGGTGCAGGATTTTGGAACATACGCGGAACATTCCGTCTCGGTGGCGTGTTAAATATCGGCACTCAATGCTCGCTAGTCAAGCTACCATCAGGGAAATTTATCTTTTTGGACAGTTACGCTCTAACGGGTGATGTTCGAGACGAGATTATGGCACTCACTGACAATGGTCAAGATGTTGAAGCCGTCCTTAACGTACATCCGTTTCATACAGTCAGCTGTGCTAAAATGGCCAAAGACTTTCCGCAAGCGACATTTTATGGCAGTAGCCGTCACCATAAAAAAGTACCAGAAATCGATTGGGCAGATGACTTGGTAGAAAGTGACGCAGTCGCTGCACGCTATCCTGAGCTCAAGTTCTCAATGTCAGAGGGCATTTACTATATCTCGCCTAATGAAATGATTCATGCAGGTTCTTTATTGGCTTATCATCCTGCCAGCCAAAGCTTGCACGTAGATGATACGTTTATGAGCCCACCAACAAAGCTATTAGAAGCTGTATTACCTGAACTGATATTGCATCCTACGACCAAAAAAGCTCTGAAAAACGAGCCAAACGCTGGCGCGCAATACTGCGACTGGGCGACTAATTTGGCTCATGAATGGCGTGACGTACGCAATTTCTGTGCAGCGCATTCTTATCTTGTTCGGTTCAAAGAAGGTGGGTTTGAGAAAGCACTGGTGAAAGCCATTAAGAAAGCTCGTCCAAAACTAGAAAACGCCTAATTTCTCACACCCTAGGAAAACATCTTTGCTAAACATAAAAATGGGTCGCTATTACTGGATTTACTAGTGTAGCGACCCATTTTTGTGAGCTGGTTATAATCATATCGCCACTATTATCGAAGCTGTTACCGAAACAGCAAAGTAGTCAACTCATCTTCATTATTAAGAATATCTGCTAATGTATAACGTTCAAGCACATTGATAAATGCGGTGAGTGCTTCAAAAAACACGCTTTTTAGCTGACAGGCTGGACTAATCACGCAGCCTAGTGATTTATTCTTTTCTTCCTCAATGAATGTCACTGGCAAATCCGCCTGATGAGCGCCCTGCTCACTATCCTTATGAGACGCTGGTACGGCAAAGCACTCTACCAAATTAAAATCAGGCTCTATCTGTTTGATCAATACGCCCAAATTAATATCTTTAGGCGCACGTGCCAAGCGTATGCCACCGTTTTTGCCACGTACACTTTCTATATAACCAAGCTGACCCAGCTGATGAATAATTTTGGTCAAATGACTTTTGGAAATACCATAGCTGTCAGCAATATCGCTAATATTAGCCAATAGTGATGGATCTGGTCGCACGGCTAAATAAATCAATGAGCGTAGCGCGTAGTCACTATAATTGGTCAGTCGCATGTACTTGCGTTCCTATTTTTATAAATTTTATATATTAAGCTCGACAAAGTAAGTCGCATTTTTGGTAATAACATTTAGAGATAGCATTTACGGAAATCTCTAAAATCAATGTCCCAATTATAAAAATAGAGAAATCAGGCTGGCTGTTCTTTAGCTGTTATTTGGCCATGACTTAGTTAATACCATTTACAACTGTAATGCCGCGATGACTAACGATATGACCACTATCACCGTGACATACTGCCTAACTTTAAAATATGTGTGACTGATAATCTGCGCTCGATGCAGACTATAATCAATAACCAACAAACTTATAAACCCAATCACTAATAGCCAAATAAAATCAATATCTGATAAGATTAAAAAACCAAGCCAAAGGCCAAGTGCAATGACATTGCTATACAGTGGAAGCCTAACAGCCCACTTATTGTCGTCAGCTAAATCCAAATGATTACCCCAATGCGCGCCTGCCATAAATGATGCAATCACTAGCCCATAAGCACTTAATACATCGCCTACTGAACCAAGCATAGGCACGGTAACAACGTCTACCATCAATAAAAATGCACAGGCTATAAATGGAATCGTACCTGCAAAAGTGAGATAAGGACTGGGCTTTTTCATTGTTTAAACCTATCTTATGATTAATCTAATAATAGTTGTCACCTGTTGAGTGGAAATTTTCCACATACATTAATCGCTCTTTTGAGTGTTACCTTGCCACTGACGAATAAAATCACCGTTTGGATCGTATTGCTGGGTTTGCTTGTCGAGATTAAACTGTCTGCATCCTCTTGGGTCAGCGCCGACGCCTGCCAGATATTGCCAATTGCCCCAATTGCTGCCGACATCATAATCAACAAGATGTTGCTCAAAGTAAGCTGCACCATACCGCCAATCAAGGCCTAGCTCATGGATAAAGCAACTGGCAACCAGTTGTCGTCCGCGATTCGACATATAACCTGTCGTCCGCAATTGGTTCATGCATGCGTTGACGATAGGATATTGTGTTGTACCACTCTTCCATTGCGCTAACAGATTTTCGTCTAATTGAGTTGAAGGCGCGTGCTGAGCGATGCCTTTAAACCAAAACAACTTTTGCCGATGGGTGACAGCATACCAATAAAAATACTCACGCCACAGCAGCTCGAACCATATCCAGTAGGTAGAGTCATTTGCGATAATATCGCGCTCATAGCGACGCAGACGATTCAATACTGTGTTTACAGACAGTGAGCCGTTTGCCAGCCAAGCGGAAAGCTTCGTAGAATGTGTCCAGTCATCAAGCGCGTTTCGGGTTGTTTTATAAGTGCTCGGCGCATCGGAATCAAAATAGCTATCTAAGTGCTTGAGGCCATTTAACTCACCACCTGTAAAACTGGATAGCTGCTGTGATGGCTTATCAAGCCCTGCATGATCAGACAACTGCGATTCAAAAAAGTACTCGTCCCTACTCTGCACACTTTCAGGCAATGGAGCAAGTGATTCTGGCGTTGGAGAAATGGCTATATCTTTTTCTGCATGCAGCAAATCATAATCAGTCTCAATTTGTTTACGAAATTGCGTAAAGCTTTTGGGTAAGCTCTCTAGCGGTAACTCGTCAAACAAAGTCGCTGTTGTTTGAATGTGCCACTGTATCTCTGGATATTTCGCCTGTAGAAGCTCATATACTTTGTTTTGATTATAATCTGCCGTCTGGCTGATGCAGATATCTGTCACTCGTTGCTGCGCTATTAGATCACTCAACTGAGTAAAGACGTCCAATGCTTTATCGCCTTTCTGTAAATACAGCAACCTATTACCCCGCTGCATCAATGACGTATTTAAATCAGCTAGGCTCTCATGCAAAAACTGCTGACGAGCTTGACCCATAGCCTCATAACAATAGGCGTCGTAATGGTCTTTATCGTCTAATATATCTGTCAACGATGAGGCATAAACCAATAGCAGCTTTCCATCAGTGGAAATTTCAGATGCTTTTGATAGAGTGGCATTGTCCGCTACCCGCAAGTCATTATGGAATAGCACCAATGTGACATTTCTGTTATCTGAGTTGTTCGCTGCTTGATTTGACATACCCTATCCTTCTGACTGTTTAGCGCTTATCTATTATTTTTAATATTTATTCTTTAATCTTGAAATATCATATACAGTGTACAAAATCCTTAGCATCCAACCATGATGCTAGCCTAATACTTGTAAGGCAATGCGTTCAGCCCCAGAAACCATTTATAAGCATTGACTCTCATATGTCTGACTGCTTAAATGGCTTACCTCTAGGAGAACACCATGACTCAAAATAATACTACGACTGAAGAAAATAAATCAGATGAAAAGCGTAAACTTATCAATCGATTTTTGATGAGATTGACAAAAGAACAGCCTCAAATGTATTACGCGACTACCTCTGAGATATCGCGAAGTATTCATACGATGATAAAAGAACACACCAATCGCCTGTCAGTAGAAGAGCAAGCACTGGTAAGACGGATGACGATGGAAGAAATTGAAGGGTTACTTGGCTTTCATGCCAGATAAGAGACTGACCAACTTCAAATACGTCATTATCAGTAAGTTGCCAAATGACACACAAAAAAAGACCGCTATCAAAGCGGTCTTTTTTTTTAGCTAGATTTTAATTTAGGACAATTAGAATGGATATTCACGTGGCTCATTTTGCATTGAGATCCAATGTGTTCTAGTGAACTCTTCTAGTACCCACTCCCCGTTGAAGCGACCGATACCTGAGTTTTTCTCACCACCAAACGGCGTATTGCTTTCATCATTAACTGAGATGTCATTAATGTGGGTCATGCCAGCTCTGATACCGCGAGCGAAACGCAGACCTTTTTGCATATCAGCAGTGAACACGGCACTAGACAAACCATACATAGAATCATTGGCAATCGATAGCGCATCGTCTTCGTCTTTAGCACGGATGATACCAACCAATGGTCCAAACACTTCATTGCGTGATAGATCCATTTCGCGAGTCACTTCGGTAAAGATGTGCGGCGGTACGACTTGGCCTTCAATCTCGCCACTGAGTATCATTTTTGCGCCTTCTTCCTGCGCTTTAGCGATTTTTTCTTTGAGCGATTTAACTTGTTTTTCGTTGATGATTGGACCAACAGCGGTATCTTGCTTATTAGGATCACCGACGTTCAATGTTTTGACGTGTGCTAAGAAACGCTCCACGAAATCATCATATATCTCGTCTTCTACGATGACTCTGTTAATCGCGATACAGATTTGACCTTGATGCAAGAATTTACCAAAGGCAGCCGCTTTTACTGCTTGCTCAATATCAGCATCTTTTAGTACCACAAATGGACTGTTGCCACCTAGCTCAAGCGCCACTTGTTTGATGTATTCACCACCATTGGCCAACTCACCAATATGTTTGCCCACTGAAGTCGAACCTGTGAACGACACTAGACTTGGCGCTTTGTGTTCAACGATTGCATCGCCTATCTCACTACCTGAGCCGACCACGACGTTTAATAGACCTTTTGGTAGACCTGCCTCTTCAAACACTTTGGCCAATAGCAAACCACCTGTCACTGGCGTATCGCTAGCAGGCTTGAGTACCACCGCGTTACCAAGTGCTAAGGCAGGCGCGATAGAGCGCTGAGTTAAATGCAGCGGAAAGTTCCATGGACTAATAACAGCGACAATGCCGATTGGCTCACGATAAATGAAGTTTTCTTTACCAGGGGTATTTGATGGACGAATCTCACCATGAACACGATTAGGGAATGTCGCTGCTTCAAGGGTAATCGCGCGCGTCGCACCGAACTCGACCATGGCTTTGATACGGGTACTGCCCGACTCTTTGATTAGCCAATCAACGATTTCCTCTTTGCGCTGATCGAGTATGTTGACCACTTTATACAACACTGCGGCGCGCTCTGCTGGTGTCTGCTTGGCCCACGCTTCTTGAGCTTGGGTCGCAGCATCATAGGCTTCGTTTAACTGATCTTTGGTGGCTTGTTGAATCTCTACAAGCGTATCACCGTTGTATGGATTGGTATTGGTGTTGGTGCTATCGTCTTTACCGGTTTGCCATTCACCAGAGATGAATTGCAAATGGAAATCACTATATGTACTCGTAGTATTGGTTGACATAATCATCCTTATTTTTAGTTTGTTATGTTAAGTATTGGTTTGCGATTATTTAAATAAAATTATTAAGTCGGCGATATCTTAATGAGAAAATATCTGGCAAGTAGTAAGTCTAAAATCGTTACCGATCTATAGTCATCACACTATAAAAGTATTACAGCGTTAACCTTGCTTGAGGTATCAAATATACATCTGCACTCGGTTGCCTTGTACTACTCTTAAATTGCATCGACTAGATCAATCAATAGTCATCAATTAAAAAAAGCTCTAATGAAAAATGATCTTTAGCAATAAATACTAACGGTAACGGATAACAACAAAACCCACCTTGCTAGACGACTGGTCTAATGCTACCATAGCTACTAATAAAACAAGACTACTTTGTCAGTGAATATTGTTGATGAAACGTAACACATATAACTATATCCTATTACAATACGCCATCAACGTGACGTTCAAATGAACGCTAACTGTTTCAACTGACTATTTAATACATACGCTAATACAAGCGACTACTAAGGGAGACAATCCTGTTTATGTCTAATACAGACGCAACTACCCCAGATACCAAAGCTCATTTACTTGCTACTGGCTACCAATTAATTGCTAAAAAAGGTTTTACCGCTGTTGGTTTAAAGCAAATTTTAGATACAGCAGGTGTGCCAAAAGGTTCCTTTTACCATTATTTTGCTTCTAAAGAAGCCTTTGGTGAAGCCATCATTAATCATTATTTTAGTTTATATAAGACTCGATTAGATGTCATCGATGCACAAGATGTCAGTGCGCAGCAAAAGCTATATGATTATTTTCAAAACTGGTATGACACTCAGCAGAACGGCTGTGACCATGAGAAATGCTTGGTAGTAAAGCTCAGCGCAGAGGTAGCCGACATGTCAGAAACCATGCGTAAAGCACTCGATACTGGCTATCAGCAGACGACCATGTGGCTCGCTAAGCAGATCAAAGCTGGCTGGCTCGATGAATCTGTCCCTCGTCACGATAACATCTCGGCTGAGAGTATGGCCAAGCGTTGGTATTTTGCATGGCTTGGCGCAAGCTTGATTGCAAAGATTAGCCAAACCAATACCCCTTTAGCAGAAATTTGGCAGATGACCACGACCCAAATGGGACGCTAATCGTCAACTGTTCGGATTTCTAGCGACTGCACTTCTAACGTAACCATTAAGGCACATTGAATATTCATAACGCTCATAGATAGTAGCTGTCAGTACTATGCTTGATTATTCAGTGTGCTTCATTGCCTTCTCTTTTTTAAACGAATTTCTTAAAGACATTTGAATACGGCTTAGACAGTTATACGAGAGTTTTGTAAATATAACTAGACGACTGGTCTAATTGGTGTACAATGCGCATAAATATCAATCAATGAATGTCTATACGAACATTACTTATCATTCATTGATTGATATCAGACAATATCCCATGTCAAAACCATTTAATTGAACCGTTTTTATTAAAAACTTTTTATTACTAATTAGGAATCTTATGAATAACTTCCAATACTACAACCCAGTCCGTATCGTTTTTGGTGAAGGTCAAATCGAGCAATTATCAGATCTAGTCCCTACTGATGCGCGTGTACTCATTACTTATGGTGGTGGTTCAGCACAGCGTACTGGTACTTTAGACGAAGTGAAAACAGCATTAGCGGCAAGCGGTAACCGTACTGTATTTGAATTTGGTGGCATCGAAGCCAACCCAGAATTCACTACGTTATTAAAAGCCGCTGATATGGTTAATGAGCACAACATCGACTTCTTATTAGCAGTTGGCGGTGGTTCTGTGATTGACGGCAGTAAATTTGTCGCACTCGTTTCTTCGTTGACTGAAGAAGACGGCACTGTCTCACGTGACCAAGCTTGGGATGCCTTAACTGGTTATTGCAAAAACATCGACTCTGCTGTCGACTTGGGTGCTGTATTGACTATCCCAGCCACAGGTTCTGAGATGAACTCAGGCGGCGTGATTAACTATAGTGAGCGTCAAGCAAAACTACCATTTGGTAACCCACTTGCCTTCCCTAAATTCTCGATTCTAGATCCAATCAAAACACTTACCTTGCCTGAGCGTCAGGTGATGAATGGTGTGGCTGATGCATTTGTTCATGTAATGGAACAATATCTGACTTACCCAGTAAACGCTAAAGTACAAGATGCCTTTGCTGAAAGCTTGCTTAAAATCCTTATTGATGAAGGTCTAGTTGTTAAGCAAGATCCAGAAAACCTAGAAACACGTAAGAACATTATGTGGACAGCGACCATGGCATTGAACGGTCTGATCGGTACTGGTGTACCACAAGACTGGACAACTCACATGGTTGGTCATGAGCTAACATCATTACACGCTATCGATCATGCACGTACGCTAACCATCGTATTACCATCAGTCATGCGTGAGCTAAAAGAAAGCAAAAAAGAAAAACTGCTTCAGTATGCACGTAACGTATGGAACATTACCGATACTGACCTAGATGACGATGCCATCATCGAAACGGCTATTGTTTACACTGAAAACTTCTTCCGCGAGCTTGGCTTGCCAGTTAGCCTAGAAGATGTTGACTTGACGGAATCAGCGATTGATCCAATTATCAAGCAGCTTGAAGTGCATAACATGGTCAAGCTTGGTGAACATGGTACCAACGACTTAGAAGTATCACGTCGTATCTTGCAGCGCGCTGTCACTAGTAAAGCGTCTTAATAAGCGCTATAGCAAGAACTGTCAGAACAATTATAAGAAAAATCGCGACAGTAATAATAAGTACATATCGTTATGCTATTTATAGTAGTAGCTATTCCATGCTGAGTAGCTACTACATTTAATACCACTATAATAATGACAATTAATAAATATAAAGGAGTCCTACAATGAGCTTCGACAAACAACAGAATCAACAAACAAACCGTCAAATCAAATTGGCTAGCCGTCCTAATGGCGAGCCAACTGCTGACAACTTTGACATGGCGACTAGCGACATTCCTACGCCAAAAGATAACGAGATGCTACTACGCACGGTATATCTGTCACTAGATCCATATATGCGTGGACGTATGAGCGATGCAAAAAGCTATGCAGACCCATTAGAAGTCGGTGACGTCATCATGGGTGGTACCGTAGCGCAAGTGGTCGAGTCAAATATTGACAACTTCTCGGTAGGCGACTTAGTCGTATCAAACTCAGGCTGGCAAGACTACAGTGTCAGTGATGGCGAAGGCGTCCTAAAACTGGACAAAAACATGTCAAACCCTTCTTATGGTTTAGGCGTGTTAGGTATGCCAGGGTTCACCGGTTACATGGGTCTGACTGATATCGGTAAACCACAGAAAGGCGAGACTTTAGTTGTGGCAGCAGCAACTGGACCGGTCGGTGCCACTGTTGGTCAAGTGGGTAATCAATATGGTCTGCGCACTGTCGGTGTGGCAGGCGGTAAAGAGAAATGCGACTTTGCGGTCAATGAGCTTGGCTTTGATGTCTGTATCGATCACAAAGCCGATGACTTCACTGAGCAATTAAAAGCAGCATGTCCAGATGGTATCGACATCTACTATGAAAACGTTGGCGGTAAAGTATTTGATGCGGCAATGCCATTACTTAACGACCACGCACGTATTCCAGTATGTGGTCTGGTATCACAGTACAACGCAACTGATTTACCGGATGGCAAAGATCGCCTAGGTATGTTAATGGGTCTTATCTTAAGCCAACGCCTAACTGTCAGAGGCTTCATTATCTTTGAAGAGTACGGCGATCACTTCCCAGAGTTCTTAGAAACCATGAGCAAATGGGTAGAGTCAGGCGAAGTAAAAACCAAAGAGCACATTATTGACGGTCTAGATAATGCCCCAGATGCATTTGTCAGTATGTTAAACGGTGATAACTTTGGTAAGACTGTAATCAAAGTATCTGACGTCAAATAGTTACTGGTTAAACATTCGCTAGTTAAGTAGCCACTGACAGTTAGCAATCGTTGTGAATAACTACTTAACAACATAAATTGCTAATATCACTACTGAAAATTGATTACAAAGCAGGAATAATGCTAACAGTCATTATTTGCATTTAGGCTAATTAAGTAAAAACAGCTAGTGATGCAACGGAAAACTTATGACTGTTGGCTATATCGTTACTAACACATAAATAATAAACAAGGATAATTATGAACATTTTAATGGTACTAACTTCTCATGACCGTTTAGGCGATACTGGCAAGAAAACTGGCTTTTGGCTAGAAGAATTTGCTGCTCCTTACTACGCATTTCTTGACGCTGGCGTAAATGTAACTCTAGCCTCTCCAGCTGGCGGTCAACCACCACTAGATCCTAGTAGTGACACAGAAGACACGCAAACCAAAGACACCACTCGTTTTAAAGAGGATAAAGACGCTCAGGAGCATCTGGCTAACACTAAAAAACTTGCTGATATGAACGCTGAAGATTTCGATTCAGTATTCTACCCTGGTGGTCATGGCCCGTTGTGGGATTTGGCAGTAGATGAAAACTCTATCAATCTGATCGAGACTTTTGTTAAGCAAGATAAGCCTGTTGCTTTTGTTTGTCATTCTCCTGCAGCGCTTAAAAACGTTAAAGTCGATGGCGAGTACTTAGTAAAAGGCAAAACAGTGACTGGTTTCACTAACTCTGAAGAAGACGCAGTTGGCTTAACAGACGTAGTACCGTTCTTAGTAGAAGACGCATTGAAAGCCAATGGCGGTAACTACGAAAAAGCGGCTGATTGGGAATCATTTGTTGTTGAAGATGGTCTGCTAATCACAGGTCAAAACCCTGCATCATCAGAAGAAGCTGCTAAGCGTCTAATGGCGAAGCTGCAAGGTTAGTCAAATTCACTACGCAATAAGGTCGATACCATGATTCGCTTACATCATCTCAATCAATCACGCTCATTACGTACGCTATGGCTTTTAGAAGAGCTAGGCGTACCTTATGAAGTAGTCAGCCATCAGCGCGATGCCAAAACTCATTTAGCACCAGATTCTCTAAAAGCTGTACATCCACTCGGTAAGTCTCCGGTTATCGAAATGGATGGACAGATTTATGCTGAGTCAGGTGCTATCACTGAGCTGTTAATTGAACGGTTTGCGCCAGAGCGTCTGCGCCCTGCTACAGGAAGCTCAGACTACGGCTACTATCTACAGTGGATTGATTTTGCAGAAAGCTCGCTCATGTTGCCATTAATGCTTGAATTATTTACTAACAAAGCGGGCATTAATGACAATGAGTTTTTAAATGGCTATATCGAAACAGAGAAAACCAGACTATTTAAATATCTGGATACTTCGGTTGAAGGTAAGTCGTTTATCGTGGGTGACAAGCTAAGTGGTGCCGACTTTATGCTGTCATTCGATTTGATTATTCTTGCTAAGCGTCAGAAACTTGATGCTTATCCGCATATCAAACAGTATGCTGAAAAGCTGGCCGGTCTTGATAGCTATCAGCGTGCGATGCAGCTAGAAGCAAAATATGATGAATCGATTTAGTATTTGGTATTAATTGATACTATGGTGTTAGTCAAAATGCTACGTAGTAATTGACCACCTAATTTTTCGATACACAAAAACAGCTCTGTATAGAGCTTTTTTTTATGCCTATAGCATTTTTTACTTGTTGCATCGTTTGTTTTAATGTTCGTTAAATTGCACGAAATACTGGTATATCTTTATTCAGCAGCGCTGATGAGTTACGCGGTGATGACAAAAGCGTTGTAGAAGTTATGATAAAATATGCCCTGCATTTCTTGGGCTATCTTTCCAGTTTGACCAGCATTTATATCAACTACCCCACTGCGTTTTAAGCTATGAACATTCATCGTACTGACCTGATTTTGCGTCTGGAATCTGTTCTATGCCATTCTATTTCCTTATACAGATTATGGTACGTCCATGAGTAACGAATATCAGTTTAAGCCCCACGAACAACCGATAATGGTAGGCTCTCCTGCCAATCCTGATCATCCTGCACGCCGCAAATTATTTTACTTACTGATCGGAATTTTCGTTGGTCTCACAGCCAGTTTCCAAAACGGTCTGCTCGTCGCAAATCTTACTCAAATTCAAGGTCAACTAGGCTTAACGCCAGCTGAAGGCGGTTGGATATCTGTTAGCTATAATATGACCAACGCCTGTATCACCGTTCTGCTGTACAAGATCCGCCAACAGTTTGGCATGTCACTGTTTAGCAAAATCACTCTGTTCTTTTTGTTAGCTGCCACGAGTCTACAGTGGCTAATCAGTAGTCACTTATTAGATACGCCTAATATAAGAATTGAGCCTTATTATCTAGAAATTGTCGCCAGAGGACTTAGTGGTATGGTCGCAAGTGGCATGACCATTTTAGGTTTATTCTATTGTTTGCAAGGTATGCCAACCGTCAAGCGTACCAGTGGCTTGATATTGGGTTTTGGCTTGGTGCAGTTTGGTATTCCATTATCACGAATCATCTCGCCCTATCTCGCCATCGACGGTCAGCTTGAGAATTTATTTTTATTTCAATTTGGTTTGGCACTGATTTGTTTTGGACTGATTAATATATTGGAGCTACCACCAGGCAATACAGAAAAAGTGTTTGAGAAACTCGATTTTCTCAGCTTTGCTTTTTTTACGAGCGGTCTAGCTGCACTGGCTGTAATTTTGGTGCAAGGTAGGATTTTATGGTGGACGACACCTTGGCTCGTCTATCCACTGATGATTGCTATCGTTGGAATTGGCGTCGCTCTATGGATTGAGACACATCGCAAAAACCCGATGCTACAAGTGCGCTGGATGCGTAGCCGCAATATTATTGCTTTTATGATTACCGGCGCGGTCATGCGAATTTTGCTATCTGAGCAAAATGTCGGTGCTGCAGGCCTACTTGCTAATTTGGGTTATGGTAACGATCAGTTAGTTACTTTTTATGCTGTCATAATGGCTGCCAGTGTGTTGGCTTTGGTGATTAGTATTTTTAGTACCAATCCAATGGACTTGCGCCGTCCTGTTATTTTTGCAGTGGCATTGATTGCTTTGGGTTCTTGGATGGACGTTGGGGTGTCTATCAACTCCGCTCCTTATATGTTTTATATTAGTCAGTTTTTGATTGCATTTGCCGCGGTATATTTTATGGGACCTTTGGTTTTCGAAGGATTTCTGCGTGCTATTGCCAGTGGGCCTGCTTATATCATTAGTTTTTCGGTTATCTTTGGTATTTCCCAAACGGTTGGTGGGTTGGCAGGTGCAGCGGCTATTCAGGCATTTACGACCATTCGTACACAGGCCCATTATGCAGATATGGTCAGCTCACTGAACTTGGGTGATCCTACGTTCAGCGCTCAAATTGTCGGTACTCGTAGTGTATTGTCAAACCAAACGACGGACGCAGCGCAAGCGAATGTGGCTGCAATGAGTCAAGTGTTGCAAGGGATTCAGCGCCAAGCAACTGTCTCCGCTTATAGCGATCTGTTCTTTTTGATGGCCAGTTTTGCTACTTTCGTTACAGCTATTTTATTAATCAATTATTTTTATAACCGTTACCACAAACGCAATCCCCTTGCTAAAGAGCTTGCCGTTATTGCAAAAATGCGTGAGTCAAAATAACTCAGCTTATTATATTAATCATGTTTCACCTCATTCATTTATAGCCAGTCTATTTTAATATTTATTGAAAGTTTAGGAGCACGTCATGAGCCAAGAAAAACCAAATGAGCTTAATCAAATACCTCAGACGTCCACTGGCGCTCCAGCAACAGACACACCTATAGCGTCCGATATAAGTAAAGAAGAGGCTGCTGCAACCTCTTCGCCATCAGCAACTAAGACAGCAGAAGGTGATGTAGAAAACAGTTCAGACAGCAATGAACCGCCGATGCCGCCAAAAGAGCCAATACCTGATACTACTGGTTGGTCGCCTAAGAAAAAATCCTATCTAAACTTAGGCTTATTAATTTTATTGATTGTCATTGGCGTGGCATTGATTTTGTATGCATGGAAGCTCCCACCGTTCACTCCAACCGTACAGCAAACCAATAATGCTTTTGTTAAAGGTCAGACGACTATTATTAGCCCGCAAGTTTCTGGCTATGTGACTAAGGTAGCAGTGCAAGATTTCGCTAATGTAAAAGCTGGCGACTTACTCATAAAGATTGACGATCGAACCTTTCAGCAGCAGCTCGATCAGGCACAAGCAAATACTGAGGTAGCTCTTACTAACCGCTCTACCAATGACCAGGATACGCAAACCAGCCAAGCACAAATCGAAGCACGTAGAGCTGATTTGTATAGTGCCAAAATCAATGTAGAAAGCGCGCGTGAAGATGTCAACCGTTATCAAGGTTTAGATGCTATTGGTGCGGTATCAAAGGCAGAAGTTGCTCATATCAAGGCACAATTGGCTCAAGCACAAGCAGGGGTACAGCAAGCAGAAGCTAATTTACAGGCGGCTCAAGAAAACCGTGAAAAGACCAGTGGCAGTCGCTCATCGCTGGACGCAAATATCAAAAATGCTGAAGCAGGCGTCAAGCAAGCGCAAATCAATCTAGACAATACTATCATCACTGCACCTGAATCTGGCCAGCTAAGCCAAGTTAGTGTCAAAGAAGGCCAATACGTCAGCGCTGGTACGCAGCTCATGTATATCGTGCCAAAGGGCATTTGGATTATTGCAAACTTTAAGGAAACTCAAATAGCCAATATGGCAATCGGCGAGCCTGCGACCATTCATGTCGATGCGCTTGGCGGTGCCAAATTTACGGGTCGTGTGAGTAATATCTCGCCAGCGACTGGTAGCGAGTTCAGTGCTGCTGCTGCCAACCCTGCGACAGGTAACTACATAAAAATTGCTCAACGTATTCCTGTACGTATCGACCTAGACCAAAACCAGCCTGAGCTTGCGCGCTTACGCCCTGGCATGTCAGTCTCAGTGGATGTCGATACCAATATTAAATGAAAGGTTGAATAAAAAGATAAATAAAAAATAATGTCAAATAAGGTAAATAGTTAACGTAAAAAAGCCACTCTAGATACCAGAAAAACTGGGTTTAGAGTGGCTTTTTTAGTTTTCTATAATTTATAGCTTGAGGCTACAACAACTATGGTAATAAACGCTTGGTTGTCCAGCTTGTATTGCCTTCATTGACTTCACTGTTGTCGCCACTACTCTGCGTATACACAATTCGATCATGCATACGATTGGCGCGACCTTGCCAAAACTCGATACTTTCAATCGTAATCTCATACCCACCCCAAAACTCTGGCGTTGGTACGGTAGTATTGTCAGAGTGTTCTGCTTGCAGCTGTTCAAACGTTTGCTCCATGACTTCACGATTGGCCACTTCACCGCTTTGCGGTTGACTGACCCAAGCGCCTACTTGGCTATCATGGGGACGCTTTTGGAAGTAAGCAGCCGATTTATCAGCATTAATTTTAGCGATACTACCGCTGACACGGACTTGACGCTCCAGCTCATGCCAAAAGAATAGCGCTTCAGCGTTAGGGTTTTCTGCAATATCCTGCCCTTTTGCGCTTTCATAATTGGTATAAAAAACGATACCTGTCTCAGTAATCTCGCGCAGTAACACAATACGAACGCTAGGCTTATTGTCTGCGCCACATGTTGCCAAACTCATTGCATAAGGCTCTTGCACCTTTTGCGCTAGCGCTTCATTTATCCAAGCTTTAAAAAGCTCGAATGGTGACGTTGGTACTAACTGTTGGTCAAGCTCACCTTTCTCATATGAGAGGCGTTGGTCGGTAAAGTCCATGCTCATAGCAGTTCCTTATTTGAAAACTATAATGTTGTCTTAAATACTATTAGCCTAGTACTGATTTTATAAGATCAGCTAAGTCATTAGCCATTACATCGCATTCTATCTCATCATCTGACTCAACCATCACGCGAATCATAGGCTCTGTGCCTGACTGACGTATCAACAGACGACCACGACCCTCTAGCGTTGCCTGTGCTTTATCAAAAGCAGCAACCAACTCCTCATGTTTGAATGGGTCTTGCATTTGAGATAAGCGTACATTGACTAGTTTTTGCGGCAACACTTCAAAACCTTCAACAAGCTCACTTAGCGCACGTTCTCTAGCTTGCATCACTGCCAGTACTTGCAAACCAGCAATGATAGCATCCCCTGTGCGACTTTTGTCCAAGCATAAGATATGACCAGATGGCTCACCGCCCAATATCCAACCATTAGCTTCTAAGTCCTGCATCACATAGCGATCACCCACTTTTGCGCGAGTAAATTGAATGTCTGCATCTTTTAGCGCCAGCTCTAATCCCATATTACTCATGAGCGTGCCCACTACGCCTTTAGCTTTGGTTTTACCTTGAGTAGCAAGTACATATAAGATACCGTCGCCGTCGACTAGCTTACCCGTCTCATCAACCATTACGATACGGTCACCATCACCATCTAGTGCAATACCAACATCTGCGTCATGCTCAAGCACAGCCTTTTGTAAGCTTTCAGGATGGGTAGAACCACATTCAGCATTGATATTGATACCATCTGGCGTATTATTGATGGCAATCACGTTGGCCCCCAACTCGCGCATCACTCTAGGTGCTACGCTATAGCCTGCACCATTGGCACAATCCACTACTACCGTCAGATGACTGAGGTCATATTGATAAGGGAAGCTGCCTTTGCAAAATTCAATATAGCGACCTTTTGCATCATCAATTCGGTTGTTTTTGCCCAAATGTGCAGGATCAAGAATAGGCATTATGGCAACATCACTACCAACGTCGTTCATAATTGCCGTCAATTTATCATTGATTGCAGTCTGCATCTCATCACTTATCTTTTTGCCGTCACCTGAGAAAAACTTGATGCCATTATCATAATAAGGGTTGTGCGAGGCTGAAATAACCACACCAGCATCTGCATTAAAACTACGGGTTAAATGCGCAATCGCTGGAGTCGGCAATGGACCAAGCATATAAACATCAACACCAGCCGCATTAAAACCTGCTTGTAATGCTCCCTCTATCACATAGCCTGACAGACGCGTATCTTTACCAATCACCACACTTGGCTTACGCGTAGGATTTTCATTTTTTTCTATGAGTACAAGCCCAGTGACATAGCCTAATTTTAAGATAAAGTCCGGTGTAATTGGTAATTCACCAAATTTTCCGCGAATTCCATCAGTGCCAAAATAGCTCATTATGTGTTCCTCAAGTCAAAAAAATAAAAGGCCAAACGTATACGCAGGCAATGCTATTGTTGTAATAATCTGTTTCTGTATTTTACAAAAAAAACAGCCAACAATAACAGAGCATTGTTGGCTGTTTGTATCCTAAGCTCGCTGCAGCCTTACGTCTCAGCTAACATTAATACGATTTAAATCTATAAAAGAGAAGTATTTCACGGAACGATTTAGTTTACTCGATAGTTCGGTGCTTCTTTAGTGATTTGCACATCATGCACATGCGACTCTTTCATACCCGCTGAAGTTACTTTGATAAACTGCGGATTGGTACGCATATCTTCGATAGTGGCAGAACCAGTATAACCCATTGATGAACGTAAGCCACCAACCAACTGATTAACGATACCCGCAACTGGTCCTTTATAAGGAACACGGCCTTCGATACCTTCTGGTACTAGCTTCTCTACGCCATCTTTTGCATCTTGGAAGTAGCGATCTGAAGAACCATTTGATCCTGACATCGCACCCAAACTACCCATACCGCGATAAGCTTTATAGTAGCGACCTTGGAACAGCTCAACTTCACCTGGTGCTTCTTCGGTACCAGCCATGAGTGAACCAACCATGATACACGATGCACCAGCAGCGATTGCTTTTGCCATATCACCTGAGTAGCGGATACCACCGTCAGCAATCAATGGAATGCTGTCTTTTAAAGCACTAGCAACATTATCAATGGCTGAGATTTGTGGTACACCGATACCTGCGATAATACGCGTGGTACAGATAGAACCAGGGCCGATACCTACTTTTACTGCATCAGCACCTGCGTCACGTAAAGCGATTGCAGCTTCACCTGTAGCGATGTTGCCACCGATTACTTGTACATGCGGGTAGTTTTTCTTGATCCAAGAGACTTTATCGATCACGCCCTTTGAGTGACCATGCGCAGTATCAACGACGATAACGTCAACGTCAGCGGCGATTAATGCTTCAACGCGTGCTTGCGTGTCTGCGCCTGTACCAACAGCTGCGCCAACACGTAATCTACCTTGCTCGTCTTTACAAGCATTTGGATTGTTTTCAGCTTTAGCAAAATCATTAACAGTAATTAAACCACGCAGACGGAAGTTATCGTCAATAACGATGACTTTTTCGATGCGGTGCTCATGCAACAATCTTTTGATATTTTCGTTGCTTTCACCTTCATGCACAGTTACTAGCTGCTCTTTAGGTGTCATAATCTGACTAACTGGCAATGACAAATTGGTCTCAAAACGCCAATCTCTATGAGTAACAATACCCACAACGTTATCTGTGCCTTTTTCGACCACAGGCACACCTGAGATATTATTATCTTGAGTCAAACGCAGCAATTCACCGATGGTCATCTCTGGATGCACAGTGATAGGGTCAACGACGGTACCCGCTTCAAATTTTTTGACACGGCGTACTTGTGTAGCCTGCTTTTCGATGTCCATGCTCTTATGTAAAATACCCATGCCACCAAGCTGTGCCATAGTGATAGCCATTTCAGACTCAGTCACAGTATCCATCGCCGCAGAGATTAGCGGAAGATTAAGTGTGATGTTTTTGGTCAAACGAGTAGACAGATCAGCAGTTTTTGGCAGAACTTCAGAATAGGCTGGTAATAATAAAACGTCATCAAAGGTTAAGGCTTCATCGACAATTCGCAACATACAGACCCCTAGTGGTGGTTATTTTGATGGGTAGGAGCTCAGGGTTAAGCGTATCAATCATTGCAGCTGCATATACAGTGCTGACTCATAGCTAACCACTCAGTTATCCTATAAAAATAACGCCACATTATAACAAATAAGCGCCTCGCTGACACACTATATTTGTCAGATTATTTTACACGAGTGCGTCTTTATCGATGGTAATTGTGCTTCAAACCATGAATACTTCGCTTTTAAAGCTATTCAAGTTCGCAAAGCTCATCGCTACTCCCAATTTCTAGTCGTCTTTTGTTAATGTAAAGCGCTCTGTAGGTAGATATTTGTTTTGCTGCGCATGCAAATAACCAAGCATTTGCTCCCGTATCTCACAGGCCAGCGTCCATGCTTCTATAGGCCCTACTGATGAAACAGCGCCGCGCAGTTGAATGGTATTTTCGGTCACATCAACCACATACATTTCGGGTTCCGTTTTATTATCCCAAAGCTTATTGTCCTTGACCATCGATATAAATGCCTCTCGGATAGCGTCGATATCTGCGCCATAATCGATATATAAAAACACAGGACAGGTCTGATGAACTTCTGTATGCGACCAGTTTTCCACTCGTTCAGTGATTAGCTCACGCATCGGCACGAGCAAGCGACGCTCATCCCATGTTTTTAACACGGCATACGTGTAACGCAGGTCTTCAACCGTACTAAAATTACCATCCATTATCACACTATCGCCAATCCGTACTGGCTGCGTCACTGCTACCTGCACACCAGCGATGATATTCCCTAATATTGGCTGTGCTGCAATGCCGATAACCACACCTGCAATACCCGCTGAAGTCAGTAACGTCTTGCCAAGGCCTTCCATATTGGCAAATTCACTAAGACCTATCCAGAAACTTCCCAAAATCATCGCGAAAATAAACACACGACGGAATATCGATACATAGGTACGGCGACGACGTTCTTTATCAAAATGCTCTGCAGCCAAATTTTCAATCTGCATATCTTGATAACGATTGGCAAAAAAGTTAATGATACGAATACCCAACCACATGGTACTAAATACCAGTCCAATCCAAATGAGTGGACGCGTAGATGAGGCAACTGCATCTAAATAAGGAAAACCACCAGAAACTAAGGTGAAAACGAGTGAAAAACTGATGGTAAAGGTTAATGGTACTGTTAGCTTGCTAACCAAATCGGCGACGCCGTTGGTACTGCCAACATACATGCTGTATTTTTCTTCATCAATATAATGATTGATGATTTTTGCAGTACCTTTACTCAGTAGCCAACCCATACCCATGGTTAATAAAAAGAACAATATCAGCGCTGAGAATTCCCATAGCGCAATCCCAAAAAACTTTAGCTTTAACCAAGTAGGCAAATAACGTTCGAACTCGGCTGGATGATACTGCTCATAGAGATTATCAATATTGCCTACTGTCTGCGCCGAAAACACCCAAACAGGTGCTTGATCTCCTACTCGCACTCGCTGCAAATAAATAGGAACACGGCGCTCGCGATAATCAACATAGCCAAGCTGAATAGAACGTCTGGCAATACCCATGACACTGCTATTATTACCAAGCGGTGGTTCAATTAAGCCATCGGGACGATCTGGCATATCGTCGAATACATAGAGCTCTTTTTCAGACAATAAAAAATCCAGTCGTTTTGTGAGATCAAGCGCACGGCTCCGTTGGCTTTTCTCATCAATCAAATTCATGTTTAGCGCGTAAGCGGCCAAATCATACTGCTGTTTCATTAACGCTGATTGAAAAAACTCTAAAGCTGCAAGCGGTGTTTCTAAGTTAGCTGGCTCAGATAACGGCGGCAACCCAGCATTTAATTTATCGAGTATATAGTAGCTCTCACTGTATTCTCCGGTCAGTGCCGTATCACCTTGTAGCCTGCCTGCCTGCTCCACTGCGTTACGCTCAGTAGGATCGAAGATCTCTTCAGTAATACCAGAAATACTAACACTCTCATCTTTAAGCGCATTGACTTGCTGAGCTGCATATTCAGTAAAACTATCAGGTTTACTAGGTGTTTGTTTTTCTGGCTCGCTTGTACTCTGCCCGCTCTCACTATTTGCTGCATAAACAGGCACATAGATGACACTTATAGCGACAATCAAAAAGCCCAACAATACTTGCAGCATGTGGCTTTTAAAACGACTTTTCTCTACATCTACTTGATGATTATCATCTGAGCGCAAAACGGCACAATGATGGTTCATAGGATTGTCTTTAAGTGTATTCATGTTTTCAAAGCCATCAGTCTACAAAAGGAAAGTATAAAAAATATATCGCTGCTGCTTTAACTTAATTCAGTAAGCAAAAAAAAGCCAGCCTAAAGCTGACTTGATTTATTACGAGATTTGTAGCTATTTACCCTATAAACGGCAAGAGTTGTTTTAAGCGCGGCGCCATGTCGTGCCAGCACGGCTATCTTCGAGCTCAATACCCGCCTCTTTTAGTTGCTCACGTATCTCATCAGCACGGGCAAAGTTTTTGTTGGCTTTAGACTCTGCACGTTCGATAATTAAGTTATCAATAACCGCATCCGTTAGACCATCTTCTGCCTGATCACCAGTCACTGCTTGCAAAAACTGCTGCACTGGCTGCTGTAAAATATTCAATACCTGAGCCAATGCTTTTAGTTGCTGGGCTAATTGCCATGCCGTATCGACGTCTTCCGCCTTGATAGCTTTATTGATATCACGAGCCAATCCGAATAAGACGCTGATGGCGGTTGAGCTATTGAAGTCGTCATTCATCGCCTTGATGAAGTTTTGACCAACCGCGCTATTGTAAGCTTCAGCCACTAAGTCTTCATTAATTACGATTGACTGTCCTTTTTGTTGCTCAGCCAACTTTAGTGCATTATATAATCTGCTTAGGCTATTATGCGCTTCATCTAAAGCACTATCAGAGAAGTTAACTTGGCTGCGATAATGGCTCGATAATAAGAAAAAACGCACCGTCTCAGGTAGGTATTTTGCCATGACATCACGAATGGTAAAAAAGTTGCCCAGTGATTTAGACATTTTTTCGCCATCGACATTGATAAAACCAACATGCATCCAGTTGCGTGCATACTCACAACCAGTCGCTGCCTCAGACTGGGCGATTTCGTTTTCGTGATGCGGGAACTGTAAGTCATGACCACCGCCGTGAATATCAAAGGTGCTACCTAAGCACTTAGTCGACATCGCTGAACATTCAATATGCCAGCCTGGACGCCCTTGACCCCATGGTGATGCCCACTGTGGCTCATCAGGTTTTGCCGCTTTCCATAGTACAAAGTCAAATGGATTGCGTTTATCATTCTCAACTTCGACTCGCGAACCTGCCTGCATATCGTCCAGATTGCGCTTAGATAATTTGCCATAACCGTCAAAGCTATCGACGGCATAGTAGACATCACCGTTATCGCCTGCATACGCGTAGTTACCAGTGACTAACGTCTCAATCATATCCTGCATATCATCGATATGATCGGTCGCACGTGGCTCAGCATTTGGCATCTCACAACCAAGCGCAGTCGCGTCTTCATGCATCGCTTCAATAAAACGCTGCGTCAATGTACCAATCTCTTCACCGTTTTCAGCAGCACGGGCAATGATTTTATCATCGATATCAGTGATATTACGTACGTAGTTCACGTCGTAACCCAAACGTGCCAACCAACGAGAAGCCATATCAAAACCGACCATCACTCGCGCATGACCAATATGACAATAGTCATAAACGGTCATGCCGCACACATACATACCAACCTGCCCTGCTTTTAGTGGTACAAACTGACGCTTGCTGCCAGTCAATGAATCGTAAATGGCAAGTTGGGACATCGCATCTGCAAGTGGTGTGGTCATAGTAAAAAAGCCTTGTAACGTAAATAAAATAGAGAAATGGGAAATCTCAGCCGCCATGTATGAATAAGCCATACCAACGACCATGACTATAAATCAAGAAAATAAAAAATTCAGACCAAAAACGTCGTGACATAAAACGTAACCCGTTATCTTAGCGAAAACAGGCGTAAAATACTACAATGAGCGTGCAACTAACGCTATTCAATCATAAAAACCGTTAAGGATGTAAAGATGGGCAATCGCTTAAGC
This sequence comes from Psychrobacter proteolyticus, assembly GCF_039762275.1. Taxonomy (GTDB): domain Bacteria; phylum Pseudomonadota; class Gammaproteobacteria; order Pseudomonadales; family Moraxellaceae; genus Psychrobacter; species Psychrobacter proteolyticus_C. Next base: position 176,982 of record NZ_JBDLOB010000004.1, read on the forward strand.
AAAATATACACACGTACTGGAGATGACGGCAGCACTGGTATGGCTGATGGCAGCCGCCTTAGTAAAGCGGACGATCTATTTAGCGTCATGGGTGACATCGACGAGCTCAACTCACATATCGGCTTGGTACGTGCGCAACTAAAGCACAATAAAGGGCAATCTATAGAGAAAGAGTTCTCTGAAGCCTTGGTCATCATTCAGCACTTGTTATTCAATATAGGCGGCGAGCTTGCTATGCCAGAGTATGAAGGAGTTAATGCCACTCATATTGAATGGTTAGAGCAGCAAATAGATATGATGAATACCACATTGCCACCGCTAAAAGACTTTATTTTGCCAACAGGTTCTATATTGGTCAGTCAATTACACGTGGCGCGTAGTGTATGTCGCCGCGCTGAACGTCAAGCTGTGATATTGCAACAGCAGCGTCCACAAGCGATTCGAAGTACTGCTGTCAGCTTTATCAATCGCTTATCCGATTGGCTGTTTGTCGCTGCACGCTTCTGTACAGACCCAGAAAAAGTCTCTGAGGTGTTGTGGGACAATCAAGCATTGAAAAAGTTCACTGAAAATCAATAAGACAAACTAAGTATTTGACAATAAATAGCTTAAACACTTAAACACTAAAAACCCCGCGACATGATTGTTGCGGGGTTTTTATTATTCAGCGATAACAATTCGCTCTACTGGAAATCACTATCTCTTATTACAATGATAAATTAATAAGTCGCGCTGTTGTCTTCAATGATGACCATATCGATGGTTTCATCTTTAGGCACTGCTTTTGGTGTGGCAGGCTTACTAGGCTCGGCAGCAGTTGCTTGGGTGTTTGCAGTCGAACTGCTCTGACTTTCAGCAGGCTTATTGATGGTTGGTGGAGGCGTTGGTTCAGTGGGGCGAATTGGCTCGACTGGCGTTACGGTTCTTGGCTGACGGATTGGCGCTGTTTGAGTCGTATCGTTGTTCTGTGTTGCACGGCGCTCAGCAGCACGTTGGGCGCGTTGCTCATCCATTGCAGTTTTGAATACAGAACCTGCCATCACATCTGCAACAACAGTAATCAAAGCAGGCTGACCTGCAATACGCGTACGCACTTGACCGCCTTGAGTACCAACGATGTAAGTAAACGCGTCATCAACAAGCATATTGTTATTGATGCGGATATTGTCTTGCGCTAAACGCGATTGTAAGCTTGGCTGATTATTGGCTGCTTGTACCTGACTGGCTTGATACAAGTCTTCACTTGGTAGCGTCATGCTGACACTGGCTTGGCAAGTGGTCATGCCGTTCTCATTGGCTTGTTGCAAGATAGCAGCGTTTTGAACGTCAATGACCACGCCATTGATTTTTTCGCTAACCACACCATTTGCTAAACTGATTTCAGCATCATTTGCATAATTGGCAGCCAATGACTGTGCTTGTTGATTGAGCGTATTTTTCAGAGCTGACTTAAGGCGATCTTGTACCATAGGATCATCACAACTGATCGCAGGCGCAACGCTATTTTCAGCATCGACTGTCTCTTGTTCTGTTAGCTCTGCCTGCTCAGTAGTGTCTTCTTTATCTGAGCGATCACAGCCTGCAAGCGCTAAACCACATACCAATCCAATCCCAGCAACTTTATGCCACTTGCTCAAACTTATATTTGCTACGCTCATACTAACTCTACTCCCAATTTACAGGTTCGTACCGCCACTGACTGACAGTGTTCAACATTCAAATGCAACGCTAGCTGCTACAGATATGAAAACCACATCATTATACGGTGTTTAAATCAAATGGTCATTAGTGTAGCCCATGGATACACAAATAGTTCCCCTCATTGTGGAAAAAACATGCGTTTGGTTGCAAAAACATAACAAACATTCGCAGATTTGGTCCCTAAGAAGTCATATTTAAAAAAGTACGGATTGCATCGCAGTTTTTGTTAGACGTCATGGATATGACGCTATATGATTGGGCATAAAAATCATCGATAATTGGTGCATATGATAAATTTTAGAGATACGTTATTACTAGGTCATCGAGGCGCACGCGGTGAGGCGTTAGAAAATACCTTTTCAGGCTTTCAATACTCTCAAAACCTCAAGTCAAGAGGCTTAGCAGGCGTAGAATTTGATATACAACTAAACGCTGACGGTCACTTAATCGTATTCCATGATGACGATCTAGAGCGTATGTGCGGTCGGCAATCACGTATTGACCAGTTAAAACTGACTGAGATTCAATGCCAATTGCAGTTTGGCCAACCTATTATGACATTGGCGAGCATGGCACCTGCGCTTAGTGGATTTAACGTTATTGAGCTGGAAATTAAGACGCATAGCCGTACCAATTATGCAGTATTGATTGCAGCGCTTCGGCAGGCATTTATTAATACACCTCTTGCCAACTTACCAGTTGTGTTGACGAGCTTCGATGTCGAGTTACACAACCGTTTGCAACGTCACAAACTATTATCTCATGTGCCTCGCGGCTTGCTCATTCGTACGCCAGAAGCGTTGGCAAGCGCGACCAATACTGCATTGCAACTCGGCTGTATTCAACTGGGCATTCATTATCCGCTTTTGACCCAAGCCGTCATCAAGCATAGCCACCGTTATGGATTGCCCGTAAGTGCTTGGACGGTTAATGATATTCCCACCATTGAGCAGCTCATCAAATGGCAGACCGATGTCATCATTACGGATTTTCCAAGTCATTTGCTGTTGCCTTGACCGAGTTGTCCGTACTTTTTTGATATTTAATCGATTTTTCGTCAAACGCATTCTTTCCTACATATCTACCCTCCTTGTTACACTTCTCCTTCATGTCTGATAAGTCACTCGTATTTTTGACCAATACATTCTATAATCCATACAAGTTATTGTTATTTAGCAATATTTTTATAGTGTATAAGTGTTCACTTTACACGCTTTTTAAGGTACTATGGTGGCTTAAATTAATACCGTTAGGGATATTATATGATTGCAAAAAAAGCACTTGGCTTACCGCTTAAAGGCTTACGTTTCGCTATCAAATCTGGTGACACGCTTGTAAAGACCGCCAGCACTCAAGTAACGCGTTTTAAGACTCGTTTTGATGAGAAAAAAGCGCAAATGGCGCTTGATGAGCAGCCTGTTGCCAAACGCAATTATGCTAAAGCTTCTGAACAAGCGGATCTTTCTGCGCAAGAGCAAAGCATTGATATGCGCGAGTTTGAATTTACCAAAGCACCGATTAACTGGATTCCGGCGACTATTTTGGTAGCAACACCGATTGCTGCTGCTATCATTACGCCATGGTATTTGTTCACTCATCAAGTGAGCGCGCCTGTTTGGGGTGTATTTGGTGCCTTTATGGTATGGACTGGTATCAGTATCACGGCAGGTTACCATCGTCTGATGGCGCATCGTGCTTATAAAGCGCATCCAATTGTCAGAAACTTTTTATTGCTTGGTTCTACCCTAGCGGTACAGGGTTCTGCGTTTGACTGGGTTTCTGGTCACCGTACTCATCATCGTCATGTAGATGATCGTTTGGATGATCCGTATTCAGCACAGCGTGGATTCTGGTTCAGTCATATTGGTTGGATGCTACGTAACTACCCTAGCGGCAAGTTCGACTACAAAAACATTCCTGATTTGACTAAAGATAGAGTCTTACAGATTCAGCATAAATACTACGGTCTATGGGTAGTTGCCATGAACGTCGGTATGGTTGCCGCTATCGGTTGGTTGCTTGGTGATGTTTGGGGTACATTGGTTATTGCAGGCCTACTACGTTTGGTATTGACGCATCACTTTACGTTCTTTATCAACTCGTTCTGCCATATGTTTGGTACACGTCCTTATACGGATACCAACAGTGCTCGTGATAACTTCTTCTTGGCTATCTTTACGTGGGGTGAGGGTTACCATAACTACCATCACTTCTTCCAATACGACTATCGTAATGGCGTGAAATGGTGGCAATATGACCCAACCAAATGGTTAATTGCTGGTTTATCAAAACTTGGTTTGACTTCTGAGCTGCGTACTGTTGATGATACGACTATCAAGCATGCAGAAGTGCAAATGCAGTTTAAGAAAGCTCAGCAACAAATCGATACAGCAGCAGTAAGCGGAATTGATCTTCCTCATGCGATGAAGAGCTTCCAAGACCGTATTAAGTTTGAATATGATGCCTTTACGCAGACTGTTGAAGAATGGCAAGCGCTAAAAGCAAAAACTATCGAGCTTAAGAAAACAGAGTTTGCTGATCGTTTGCATGAAGTTGATGATAAGTTAAAGCATGATTATGCCAAAATCGAACAAAAAATCCTTGAGCATAACAGCAATCTAAAAACCGCCTTCCGCTCTATCGGTGCGAACGAAAAAGCGGCTTAATTAGCCTCTGATTTATTTTATAATTTTGAAGCTTCTCCATCCCCCTATCCGTCCTAGATAGGGGGATTTTTTTGCTTATAATTTATCGCTTATGTCATTCCAGCTACTTCTAACGACCTTATTATCATAATAAATGGTTAAATACCTTGGCTGAACTATTGCTTTCTCTAATCCAAAAACAATAACAATCTCGTTCATCACATTCAGTTAATTAAAGACCGAAAAATTTACTTTTTGGTCAGATATTACAAGAGACGGACAGAGTGCAACGATGCCATATGAGAGCTATGCTATAGTGACATTCTCACTTTTATATTTTAATGGAAACGGCCTGTATGCGTTATCAAAACACTTACGTCAACCTAGACACGCGCCTTTATCATGAGCAGCCACCGACGCCACTAGACAATCCTCGTGCCGGTCACTTCAATACTCAAGTTGCTCAGCAGTTAGGCTGGGCAAACGACGAGGACCTGATGACCAATTGGGTTGAGATATTGGGCGGTCAATACGTGCCAGCTGATTTCAAACCATTATCGATGGCCTATGCTGGTCACCAGTTTGGACAGTGGGCTGGGCAATTGGGTGATGGGCGCGGTTTACTGATGGCGCAGGTACTCGATAATAATGGGCAGCCACAAGACTTGCATCTTAAAGGTGCTGGTTTGACGCCCTACTCACGCATGGGTGATGGACGCGCAGTCTTACGTAGTACTATTCGCGAGTACCTGTGCGGTCATGCATTGACCCAGCTTGACATCCCCTCGTCTAACGCGTTGGGGTTTGTGGTATCTGATACGAGAGTGCGCCGTGAGCGTATCGAAGCAGGTGCAGCGTTGATGCGTGTGGCAGACAGTCATATTCGTCTCGGTCATGTCGAATGGATTGCCAGCTTTGCCCCTGATGTACTGGGCGAGTTCACTGATTATATGATTGACACTTACTATCCAGAGTGCCGCGATAGCGAAGCGCCTGTATTGGCGTTTTTGACCGCAGTGGTTGAGCGTACGGCTCGTATGATTGCTGATTGGCAATTGATTGGCTTTGCTCATGGTGTGATGAACACAGATAACTTATCTATCACAGGCAGTACTTTGGACTTCGGGCCGTTTGGCTTTATGGAGCGCTTCAATCCTGCATGGATTAATAATCACTCAGACCATACGGGTCGATACGCTTATCAGAATCAGCCTGCTATCGGGCATTGGAACCTAAACGTTTGGCTACCACATTTTATGCGTTTAGAAGGCGTCACTCGTGAGACTCTTGCTGAGTGTTTAGCGCCTTACGAAGCAACCTTTATGCAGCACTATCAGCAAGGTCTGTGCCGCAAGCTTGGCCTACCGCATCAAAGAGAAAGCCTCAGCTTGGCTTTTGAATGGTTGACACTATTAGAAGACAATTTGCTCGACTACACCAATAGCTTCCGCGCCCTACTCGGTCTGGTCGCACCAGCAGATCATCCTTATGAGCAAAAGCTACTGGCTACCATGACCACTGAATTAAGCAGTGATGCGCAGCAAGTATGGCAAGACTGGTCAGCACGTTATCTGGCACAGATCGAGCAGCTGCCACTTGAGCAGGCAGTTAACGCCATGCAGACCAACAATCCTGTCTATGTCCTTCGTAATAGCATGGCGCAGCGTGCGATTACTGCCGCAGAACAAGGTCAGTTTGAAGAGGTTGATCGGGTATTCCGTTTACTAGCCAATCCTTACAGTGTGCAAGATATCGCTAATGATTTAGATAGCAGTGCGCCTGCGCCGGATACACCGCAGATGCCTATTAGTTGCTCATCTTAGTAGTTGCCCATCTTAACACCTTTCAATTCTGTAATATTTTGAAACATTATGAAATTAAGGTTGATATCTAACCGCGTTTTTTGGCATTATCAACAAGATAAATAATGAATATCATTTTATTATATTATTCGCACAATTCACTGTTGTTGACTAGGCAGTGAATTGGCAATAATGCTAGAATGAATATTTTAGCTAGTTTGCTTTTTTGACCTGATCTTTGATCGTCGACCATGATTCTGATGGTCGTGAGTCGTTTAACGTTTTTATACCTTTCAATTATTATCATTCAATGATTTTTGGAGGGTTAGACGTTGTTTTTTATCACCATTTAATTTATTCCAATTTATTCCAACCATGGCAATTATTATGAATGACGATACCACTTCGAATACGGATAACCTCAGTACAGAAAAAGAGCAGTTTGAACAAGCTGCCTTACATTACCATGAGTTTCCACGCCCAGGTAAAATTTCGGTAACCCCTACTAAGCAGCTAGCCAACCAACGTGATTTAGCACTCGCCTACTCTCCAGGCGTTGCTGTACCTTGTCTTGAGATCCAAAGAGATCCAAAACTTGCGTCTAAATACACGGCACGTAACAACCTAGTTGGTGTTATCACTAACGGTACTGCTGTATTGGGTCTGGGTAATATCGGTCCATTGGCGTCGAAGCCAGTTATGGAAGGTAAAGGCGTTCTATTTAAGAAGTTCGCGGGTATCGACGTTTTTGATATTGAAATTGCTCAAAATGATCCAGATAAGTTCATCGAAGCGGTTGCCTCGCTTGAGCCTACTTTTGGTGGTATCAACCTAGAAGACATCAAAGCACCAGAATGTTTCAAAATTGAACGCGTACTACGTGAGCGCATGAACATTCCTGTGTTCCATGATGACCAACATGGTACGTCAATCATCGTTGCCGCAGCCATGCTAAATGCTTTGTTGATTACTGGCAAAAAAATCGAAGAGATTAAAATTGTTTGTTCAGGTGCAGGCGCAGCAGCCATTTCTTGCCTAGATATCATTTGCGCGCTTGGCGTTAATAAGAACAACATTATTGTTTCAGACTCACGCGGTATCATCAGTACTAGCCGTGAAAACCTTGACGAAACCAAACAGCGTTATGCTCGTGATATTACAGCTACTTCTATCGAAGAAGTCATGGACGATGTCGATATGTTCCTAGGCCTATCAATGCCAGGTACACTATCAGAAGATATGGTTCGCCGTATGGCAAAAGACCCTATCGTCTTTGCACTTGCCAATCCAACACCTGAAATCATGCCAGAATTGGCACATGCGGTACGTCCAGACGTCATCATGGCAACTGGTCGTTCAGACTATCCAAACCAAGTAAACAACGCGCTATGCTTCCCATATATCTTCCGCGGCGCATTGGATGTTGGTGCAACCACTGTTAACGAAGAGATGAAAGTCGCTTGCGTAAAAGCAATCGCTGCGATGGCACACGTCGAAGCCACTCCAACTACCAGCGCTAGAAACATCGAAAAGATGCAGAGCTTTGGTCGTGACTACTTAATCCCAGGCCCTCTAGAGCCAAATCTAATCATTGAGATCGCATCTGCTGTTGCCAAAGCAGCGATGGATTCGGGCGTTGCCACGCTACCGATCGATGACATGCAAGCCTATCGTCAGCGTCTGTCTGAGTTTGTTTATAACTCAGCGTTTGTGATGAAGCCAATCTTTGCTCGTGCTAAAGCCGATCCAAAACGTATTGTGTACTGTGAAGGTGAAGACAACAACATCTTGCTTGCTGTACAAGTGGTCGTTGATGAGAAGCTAGCACAACCTATCTTAGTTGGTCGTCCTTCAGTTATCGAAGCAAATATTAAAAAGCTAGGCCTACGTCTAAAAGCTGGTGAGAACATTACCATCGTCAACGTTGACGACGATCCTCGCTACAAAGACTACTGGCAGGGCTACTACGAGAAGAACAAACGCCGCGGTGTAAGCATTGAGCTTGCTCGTCGTGATGTTCGCCGTAAGACGACTTTGATTGGTTCTTTGCTGGTTGAAAATGGTGCGGCAGATGGCATGGTATGTGGTACCTTTGGCCATTACCAATTGCATCTAAAATACGTTGAAAGCGTCATTGGCAAAAAACAAGGTATGAACGACTTCTATGCGATGAATGCCGTACTCATGCAAGATCGTAATATCTTTATCGCTGATACTTATGTCCATGAAGACCCAACAGCTGAGCAATTGGCTGAAATGACTGTCTTGGCAACAGATCAATTACGTCGCTTTGGTATCACGCCACGCGTTGCGCTAGTATCTCATTCTAACTTTGGTGCTTCAGATCGTGCCAGCGCTGTCAAAATGCGTAAGGTTCATGAGCTATTGACGAATATGAACGTCGACTTTGAATTTGAAGGCGAAATGCAAGGTGACGCCGCGCTTAACGAAAATATTCGTCTAAACGATATGCCATCAAGCCCGTTAAAAGGTGCAGCGAACTTGCTTATCTTGCCAACCCTTGATGCATCAAACATCGCTTTCAACCTACTTAAGACAGCGACCGGCAGTGCTTCTATTGGCCCTATCCTATTAGGTACTAACAAGCCGGTACACATTTTGACGCCATCAGCGACAGCACGTGGTATCGTCAACATGACTGCATTGACCGTTACTGAAGCGCAAGACCTAGAAAACGAAAAATAGTCATATATCGTACCCAGTATGAATGCACTGTAGTCGGTTCAAGATAATTTGGATACAAGGAAGCCGAGTGAAAGTACTACAAATAGTAGACTGAGCGAGGCTGACACCCTACCCAATTTATAGAGGATTGACTATATTAAGAAGGGCTCTGTCATCCATTGACAGAGCCCTTCTGCTATACTAAAACCAGTCAATGCAACTTATAAAGCATTGGCTGTTTTTTTGATTTATAAAAATTGAGCTAGCGATATAAAACTCAATAATAATAAGAGGCTTCTATGCAAATTTACCTCGTAGGCGGTGCTGTACGCGATCGACTGCTCAAGCGTCCTATCAAGGACAAGGACTTCGTCGTCGTTGGCGCTACTGTGGCAGAAATGATTGATGCAGGGTTTCAACAAGTGGGCGCTGACTTTCCTGTGTTTTTGCATCCGACCAGTCATGAAGAGTATGCATTGGCACGCACAGAGCGCAAGCAAGGCTCAGGCTACAAAGGTTTTAGCGTACATGCCAGCCCTGATGTTAGTCTAGAGGATGATTTGCGCCGTCGTGATTTAACCATCAACGCGATGGCAATCGAAGTTACCAGCTTAACTGATGACACCTCTATTGACGGACAAGTCATTGACTACTATGGCGGCCTACAAGACTTAAAAAGTAAGACATTGCGTCATGTGTCTAATGCTTTTAATGAAGACCCATTACGTGTACTTCGAACAGTACGTTTCTATAGTCGTTACTACGATTTGGGATTTACCATCGCGGATGACACTTTAACGCTGATGCGTCAATTGGTCGATACAGGAGAGCTAGCTCACTTGAGCGCCGAGCGCATCTGGCAAGAGTCAAGCCGTGCGACTATGCAGCTATCACCGCAAGTCTATTGGAAAAAACTGTTTGAAATTGGTGCACTCACAGAGTATTTCACGCCTTTGCATCATGCTTGGGACAATGTCCAAATAAGAGAAACAGTGCAGACTGCATTATACTTTGCAGGACAGATGCATTTGAATTTATCACAGCGCTGGGCACTGCTAATGACTAGCTTGACCTCATCATTATTTAATAGCGAAAACTCTGAGTCTACGTCTAACGTATCAACCGCTATAAAAAATATTAACGCTATCGGTAATAAAGCCAAAGTCCCAAAAGCACATACTCAGTTCGCAACTTTATTCGCTCAGCAAGCTGAAAAACTAAGCACAATAAACAGTCTAAATGCGGCTGAAAAAATCGATCTAATCCAAGCCTGCGGTGCGCATAAGGAGCCTGATAAGCTCTCTCAACTGCTAGTGTGCAGTCATGTGTTACAGCTGGCAACACAGCATCGCCAAATGATGCTAGCACTAAATAGCTTTCACGCTGTCAGCATGACTGACATTGCGCCAGACCTTAAAGGCCCTGCTATTGGTACAGCCTTACGCCAAAGCAGGATTGAACACTTGCAAGCGCAACAATGATATAGACACGTGCACTAGAGAAAAAAGTAGTATTGCTATGGACCAAGAACTTCATGCCTACCAAGCAGAAAATATAAATAACCAAGCGCCAGTGATGCTTGTCACAGGTAGTGCTAGGCGCATTGGGGCGGCTATTGTTAAAGCGGCTCATAGGCAAGGTTATCGCGTCATTATTCATTGTCATCGTAGTGAACAAGACGCTAATGACTTGGGTGACCATCTGAACGACATCCGTGCTAATAGTGCAAAAGTTATCGTTGCTGATTTAATGATAGTCAACGATGGAGCGGCTTTAGACAGCTTTGTTGGAAGTATTATAGAGGCGTTTGGACAGCTTGATGTACTGGTGCATAATGCCTCACGGTTTTATCCTAGCCCACTCGGTAGTATCAATCATGCACAGTGGGATGAGTTGCTTTTGACCAATGCCAAGGCCCCTTTATTACTAAGCCAAGCCCTATTACCTTATCTAAAGCAGCAGCAAGGCTGTATTGTCAGTTTGTTGGACATACACGCGCATGATAGACCGTTTAACAACTATACTGTTTATAATATGGCAAAGGCTGCACATCGAATGATGGTACAGTCGCTAGCGCTAGAGATGGCACCAGAAGTACGGGTCAATGGGGTTGCTCCTGGAGTCAACATTTTGCCTGACCCTACTAGCGACCAAGCTATTGATAACGAGCAACAGAAAAGTATCATCGATGCTATCCCTATGCGGCGAATAGGCCAACCTGATGAGATTGCTCATAGCGTGCTGTATCTTGTGCAGGCAAATTATGTCACAGGAGCAATTATCACTGTGGATGGTGGCCGTAGTCTAACCATAGCTGGTGGTCACCTGTAATACAAAAATATGGCTCAATAAAAAAATATCTTGATTACTGCCTATCTTTTACTTGAAAAATTAGAAAAATCAGGTATCATTGTGCGTCTAACGTTAGGGCCCATAGCTCAGTTGGTTAGAGCAGAGGACTCATAATCCTTTGGTCGTAGGTTCAAGTCCTACTGGGCCCACCAAATTCAAACCCTTACAGTCATTGACTTGTAAGGGTTTTTTATTGTCTAAAATCTATGTGAAAGCGTTGATGTAATTAGTTTTTTGATACTATCTTGATACTTTGACCCGTGCAGTAATTAAAGTATGATAACTACTAACACTATGGTTATTTGCTGCTACATGGGTGATATATGAAGGTTAAACTTACCAAAAAATTTATTGATTCAATAGACTATACCACTAAAGGTACTGATATCTATATGGATGATGTATTGACTGGATTTGCACTACGTGTAGGTAAGCAGTCTAAACGCTATATATTACATAAGCGCATAAATGGAAAGCTATATCGAGATGAAGTAGAAGAAACACACTTGATTACACTAACCGAAGCACGTGAAAAAGCCAGCATAATGATGGTAAATATAAAAAAAGGTATGCATGTTTATGACGGGCTTCATGAAAACTTGGAAGAGCATAAAGATAAGACTAATAATGTACCAACACTAAGAGATGCCTATACCTACTTTAAATCAGTAAAGACTGAATTAGCTGAAAGTACTATTACTGATTATGATCGTCAAATACTACAGAATCTGAAAGACTGGCTAGATGTATCCTTAAACGATATATCTAAGTCAATGATAAGTGATAAACATAAAGAGATAAGCAAGCATAGTAAAGCTCAGGCTAACGCAACTATGAGAGCTCTAAGGTCAGTTTGGAATTATTGCCGTGATAGCTTTTTAGATGATAACGAAGACTTTTTAATTAAAGAGCAACCAGTACGCATACTTAACGCCAAGAAAGATTGGAATATAGTTAAGCCGCGTACTAAACATGTTGAAGAAGAATATTTAGGTATGTACCTCAAAACACTTTTGAATTATGTTGATAGAAGCTCACACATGCAAGCGCCCCATAGCAATAATGCACGAGATATCATGCTACTTTTTATGTTCACTGGTGTGCGTTTAAATGAAGCGCAGCCCTTAAAGTGGTCTGACGTCGACCTTAAAGCTGGCAGGATAGTATTCAAAGCCACAAAAAATGGCTCTAATTATCATATGCCTACTAGTAATATTCTACAGGCTATACTTAAGGAAAGGTGGAGGTTGAGTTCAGGCAAGCAATAGGTATTCCCAAGTCACTTGAAAGACAGCGATGACCATATAAAAGATTTAAGCCGTAGTTATAAGGCCATAAGTAATCAAACAAACTTATATATTACACCACATGATTTGCGCCGCACTTTTGGAACGGTAGCTAATAACTCAAGCATCAGCTATCCAGTCCTTAAACGCTTGCTCAATCATCGTGAAGCTAAATCAAGCGATGATGTTACCCTACAGTATATCCAAGTGTCACAGCGGCAACTAAGAGACGCTTCAAATTGAATAGAGTCTTTCTATTGTCAGCATGCTGGCATGACACAAAGTGAATTTATAGAAGAGCTTATATAGAACAGTGATAAAACCATCATTAGATTTATACATAGAACAAATATATTCCACAGCCTTTAAAGTCTCACTAATATTATCGCCAAATAACCTATATATCTCAATACACCTGATGAAGCATCATATAGATCTGTCTTAGCCATGTTTTTATCAGATCTTTTGCGCTTCTTTTCTATAACCCGTACATCATACCCGTGGAAATTCTGACGAGACCCTATTCTTACTCGCTTATCAATTTTAAGTTTCTTTTTTAGATCAATAACGGCTTGTTTATTCGATGCTCTAATCTGCCATTGGGACGAATCAATAAGCTGACAGCCTACCGCCATGAAATCCTTCAGGCTCTCTAACTGATTAGGCCTTATGCCAAATTGAATTGTTGATATTCTAAAGTTATTTTTATCTTCAAATATCTCAACGAACCTTTGCAATTGCTCAGGATTGTTTATAGACATTTGATAAGCTCTATCCAGTGCTCTAATCATTACCTCCTGGTTTTTACTACCTTTAGGCCTGCCTAGTAATAGCCTATCATCGTCGAACAGCTCACTAGCGCGCAGATATAAACATTTAGATTCATTTAGACTTATACCATGTCTAATAGCAACTTCAGATAACAGTTTATCTCGAGAATTTATATTTAACCTCTGCAGCTCCTCTAAAAAACCTATAACGTCCGCATATTTAGGATGAATGAAAATTGAACTCGTATTCGATTCTTCAAGTTCATCCAAATTACCTTTTAACAGTTGGTGACTAGCATTGTTATCAGGTTCATCTACGTTCTTAAATAATGGTGTTTTATTAATAGCTATTTTTTTAAGTAAATATGGTCTTATCTTATTTAGATGCACTGTCTTCGTCGTTGCATCATAAGCAGTTTTATCTTTTCTATATATAGCAGAATAATCTAGTCCTGTTATTAAGTCTAAAACGGTTATAGGTAGCTCTAAGCAAGCGTTACTGAGCTGTTCCCCTGCCAGCAAATGAGCAGTATGAATATAATACTCGAAGGTTGTGTCGCACGTTAAATGTCCTGAAAGGCTAGCCAGCCCAAACCAAGCGCCCTGCTTTTTATGATAGCCCAGGATACCTTTTATGACTTTTTCACACTGCTCATTATCATAATCAGTCATCACCTGTGCCAAAGGCGACTTACTTAGTACTAACGCCAGCTGACTAATCGCAGTATGCCTAAAGCTGTGAAATGTGAAGTCGTGCTCTCCTAGCAATCTATCCCAAATTAACTTCATTAGATTACTAAAAACCACACTGGGTAATGGCTGATCGCCTGAACCTTGAGAAAATAAGTAACGACGCTTCAATCTTTTCTGCTGACGATATAACTGAGTAAATTGTTCTAGCTCATCTTTCATAAGTAGGCAGTTAATCGGTATAAGGCGGCTTGCGCTGCTACTTTTCAATCTCCGATAGCGATTTGGTCTTAACCATATTTGTGGCTGCTCTATTCGTTGTCCATGCTCATCAATATAGATGTCAGCTATATCACGAACTTTAACACCGATAAGTTCTTTGATTCGCATTCCTGTCCGGTACGCAAGACTCAAAACTACTAAGCACAGGTTTTTCTGCTCATCGTCTAAATCTGAGGTGACCAAATACTCTTTCATCGTATGATATATTCGAAGTGATATCATGTTCGCTTTCACAACCTGACGTTTATTACCCCATGGAAAATATACATATGGGGCATCACAAAACTCTTTTTGATAATCATGAAACGCTTTCAACCGACCGTAAGTAAACTTCTGAGTATCTTTAAGTTTATATAAACTTGAAACTTTGTTTTTCTCTACAATCTCAATAGTTGAGCTGTCAATAATACTTTGACTTGATACATCGTTTGCATAGATATCTAAATTGTCATCCTTACCTAATTTGTCTTCATTAAAGCCTGTATCCTTGTGCAAAATAGATTGCTTTCTTCCATCCTTAATCTTACTTTGAATGATTTCCTCATATACAGCTTCAAAGTCCTCATTAGACCATTCATCAAGATTTTCATCCATCGTTAGCATCAGCCAATCCCGACCAATACATCCCAGATATTTACTGATGGTATCTAACCTGTTATTGCTATCATTCAATAAACTCTTTACCCATCCTAAAAGACGCATGGCGTTGGGTTGGGTTAACTCCTGCTGTAACAGCTCTACTTGTATAATAGCGGATGCTTTACTGCCTTTAAGGGCATCTTGAACCTCTTTAATGAGATTCTTACTAAAAATTGGATACTCCCTACTATTGGTACCTTTTTCGTCAGATTCTGAAAAGCTTGCTACAAATGACTCTTCCCAAGTGAGCGGCTGTAGATTTGAGTTAATCACCTCTTGATTATAATTAATAAGCTTATTTGTGGTTAAGCCCGTCGTTTTAATCTTGCCCTGTCTAACAATAGCCAGTGCAGTGTCTATATCGCCTCCCTTCATCTGCCGCCAATGATAGTCAGCGTATTTTATTAACTGTGATAAATGCGGTTTACTTTTATCTTTATTTTGTAGTTTTAGCTTCTTACAAATATCACTGATAATGGTTTCAAACGACTTCACATCTTCTTTTTTTAACTTTTTATCTTTTAGCGCGTATAAAAAGCAAAGTGTCATATCATCAGGTATGTACTCTACATAGCGATGTAAGCTTGTAGCAGATACATCCTCTGAGGTATGACTTTGCGTATAAGAACAACCGTAATTGTCATCATCAATACTGAGCAAGATTAGCGCCAAACTCTCGCTACTGGCACATGAACCTGGCAACTCATCAGTTGCTGGTATCTGCAATTGATATATCTCACGTTCGTCTAGTAGCCATTGATACAGAGCTTTTAACACATCTATGTCATTCAATCCCCCATACATCACGCTACAGTAGAGCACTGACTCAATCAAATCATTGTTTGAGAACCTTCTTTTCCGTTGCCATATCTCAATCATTTGCTGGCTAGCAAGGCTTACTTGAGTACCACTTACCATCCAATCATAGGATATTGTTAAATGATCACGCTCTGCTATGACTGGCACAACTGGTTCATCCATACTCAGTTCATGAGCTTTGTTGTAACTCCGTATGTATTCTAAAAACCCTTGTCTGGCTAAATAATAGCTATGTGCCGTATCAAAATGCATTTCAAGTATGCTACCAATGGTTTGATAGTATTCAGTTAGGTCTTTTCCTATGGGTATCTGATTATCATCAATATACGAAGCTATCAAAGCTTTCGCCTCATTTTTGATACTTTCATGACTCTTGCTTTTATTTTCTTCTCTTAACTGATGGGCAACGGCATTATCCATATATATTTACCTCAACTTGTCGTAGGTTAAGCTCAACTGCAACTTTATCTAAGTCGAAGGATAATTCTTTTAGTTCATTAATGGATAATGACGACATTGGATGCATAACCTCCTGATCTGGATGTTCATGGCCATATAAGGCTCAGATCAAATGCTCGGGGGACCTATTCGTAAGTAGTGAGCGTAATTGATGTCTTAGCCAGTTATCTTGGTGACTAAAAAAATGTTTTATCTGGTAACGGACCTTACTAGGCGTAATACCGGTAAACCCTTTTGGGTTTTGGCTAAATAGCTGAATGAGTGGCTGACTAGAGTTCAAAATGTTATTTATAGGAAATTGATCATTGGGATATATAGAATTATGTATAACCGCAAATTGCTTGATATATTCAATGTAATTCTGAATGGCTATGATTAAGAAATTACTAAGAGGAATAAGCCTTCCCTGCCCTTGTCCATGACGCTCTTCTTTATCAGAAATCCATAAAAGCCGCTGTCTAAAGTCAAATTGATTTAAAAGCCCAGGCGCATGCTTTACGGGTCTAATCCCAGTCTGAATAAATATGATGTGCCATAGCCAGACACCATAGGTATTAAACTGCTCAATATAACGTTCCTGACGTATGCTTACGTTCCGCTTTAATCGACCGTTATAACTCTCAGCTGCCTCAGCAAGCTCATCAAAAAACTTTTGGCAGATATCAGCATTCAAAGTCATGTCACTACCGATATATTTTTTATAACGATTACTTTTAGTGCTAGACATACTAAGCTGTCGCAGCTCATCTTGGCTGTCTACCGTACAGTATTCGGTCAATAGCTGTATAGCGCTGTAGTAAGTCTTCTCTAAGCTTCTCGTTTCAATACTGGTGTAATACAAAGGTGAGCTGTGTTTAACATCAACCCCAGTAATCATGTCGGCATGTAAAGGCTCTTGCAGCTCATTCTTTATAACTGTATATAAACAAGCGTCAATATGCTGATTTGATAACACTGGTAGCTCTAGTTGCGTTTTTAAGCTTGCCAACACTTTAGAGACCTCATTACTATCTACCAAAAACTTATTGTCAATAAATGCTTGCAGTCTAGCTGGCAGAGATAATTTAAATTCATTATCATGGCTTTGACGATGTGGCAATAAGTGACTTCTACGATTCGAAGTTACGTTAATAGCGTTACTCATAGCATAACTATCAGCAACCGAACCGCTCTCATGACTTAACCACTTGCGCTGACTTTTATCTAGTTCTAACTCATAAACCACTTCTTGGATCTTCCGACCACTTAATAGTGATAGTAATATGACCGCATAAACCTGACGCTGCTTATAACTGACAATAATAAAAAGCTGCCACACCCGAGCAAATAGCATTTGATAGCTTAGTAGACTTAGTTGACGTAGATTGGTAGGAAAATGAAACTGATTACGGCGGGCATGTCGATAATTGTTTTTTAGCTTCCATTGCTGTAATTCTGAAGATTTAGCGGTTATCCTAGAAGGTTTAAAGTCATTATCTAAAAGCGAAGGTGGGTCATCATCAGTAATATTTTCAGCGTCCGCCACGTTATCATCTTTATGGGGTCTGCCAAATATTGTGACTCGTATTGGCTCATCAGCACTATCAAGGTATCGCTTATTAGCGTGTTCTTTACTAAGCTCATTTTTTTGTGAGTTGGTATAGGTTTTACCTACAAACGCTTTGTTCTCTGCAACCACTTCATAGGCAAGTCTTATTTGACCAATTTTTCCAGCCAGCTTTTGATTAACCACTTTGCCTGACTCTTCATCACTTCTTATCTTAGCTTCATATACGCGTAACGCCGCTAGTGCATTCGTCAGTGAAGCACGTTGAGCATGGATATCAATCAGTTTTTTAACAATCTCAGACTGTGGGTTATTGTCCTTTAACCCCATCCTTAGACGCACACTTAGCTGACTGACTTTGGCAGAGTGCTCATCCTTACGTATAGCAATCATTATAATTATCTGCAGATATGCACTCATAAACTGCCATGCTTCATCATCCCTACGTGCTTGGCCATACCTCTGGTAAAACAAGACCAGCATATAAGTCACAGCCCAAGCCTCGATCTTTTTCTCTTTGACGACTTCCTGGCAATAGCTTCACATTCAGACGATGCAAATACTGGCATATCTATCTTGGCATACTCACCAATATGTAGGCAGAAGCTTGGATTAATATAAAGAGTATTAATAATCAAGGTTTGTACTTTTATACAGTACGGTGAATCCAGTGGTACTAGATGATCTAAAACCCTCTGTAATTCGCTGTTATCAAACTGCTTTATATTCATTAGGGTGCACCACTCAACCAGCTCATACTTTGAGGAATACCTAGAACTCACTCTTCTAGTGCAAACTTACATTGGCGATATTCATAACTACTCTGGCTAATACCTGCAAAATGTCAATACTCCCTTACAGTCAGTTGCCTAATCCCCATAAGCTGACATATCACACTTTGAGGCGCCGTACTTTTAAGCGCTTTAAACAAATCGGGATGGTGAATACCTTTCAAGAAAATTAAGTCTATAACATCCCTCCATGCGAGCTGCTGAACGTCTTTAATACTTTCAGGGATTATCAAGCATGGATAATCCCTATTATTCTCGAACCTTAAGACCTGATCGACTCTTTGGAAATCATTAAAGAAATAAAAATTGTTATCCCCTCCATCAACTAACCGAAGTGGTGGACGGTAAAAATTATCCAAAAACTTCATATCGATATAAGGAGTTTTAGGTCTCATTCTCTGCCAAACACCTAAAGCAGTTCTAGCATACGGATGTACATACAGATCATCCTTACTAGGGTTGGCAAGTTTTTGCCCAACCCTAAGTTTATTGTTTTTCATTATTTATAATCTTATAGTGAATATAATTCATGTTATCCAATAATCACTTAGGTGTCAAATGCTTTAGTATTGTGGGGATTAATATCGTAAAATAATTAGTATTATTAAGCAGTTAGTATTATTTTAGGCATAAAAAAACCTCTTAACACTATAGGATATATAGCTTCAAGAGGTTATTTCCTTTTCTACTTTTATTAAGTGAAAAGGTCTGAGTTGGGGTTTGATATTGCACAGTTAGTGTCTATCGTAGTGATTACGGTTAAAACTGATAACTGTAGCTTTGAGTCGTTATAGTATATTTAGATTAATTTTGCTTGCTCAAATTGAGGCATGTTTACTCCTAAAATCCTCCTTGTTTTCTTCGTATTTATTAAAAAAGGAGCACGAAAACGTAATATCTTCGTACTCCTTCTTATTCTTAAAACTATAAGATCATCTTATAACCCCAAATAACACATTACCGAACGACTATTACTATCAAACTCACCCCCTCGAGAGATGTCTAGATCATCTCTAGTGGTTTTAAAAATTGGCTTTAGTTCCATAAAGTTACTATTTTTGAAATACAATGATTTGTAGACATAGTCAGACTCTGGCCGATTAAATAGCTCTAAGCGTGATAAATCATACCCACGATAAGTTGCATTGTTGAAATTCACGTAGTAGTGGATGCCTTCATCATCTTGGACTACTGATATATCTTTGATAACATTAGTCAGTAAAGCAGGTAAATTTTGACGATAATCAGGTTTAACATATGGTGTATAATCACCATTCTCCTGATAGCGCTTGCCCATAAAACTCTCTTCAAAAGCATTGAAAGCTTGCTGTCTCTTACTCTCTTCAGTACCCGGAGTATAAGCCACCTCATTAAATCCGCAACTATTTTCAAACCATTTAAGCAATCCGACCAGATCTAGTTTTTCAGTAGCTGGTGGCGATGTTTTGTTAACTTTAGATGCATTTTGATTTGGCATTGTCGAGCTAGTCATCGTCTGCAAATCATCCATAAACGTATTCATATCACTGCAGCCCATTAACACCGTGCTCACTATAAGTGTCAACGTCATAGCTCTGACGGGTATGCTAGATATCTTTCTTAATATCATCAGTAAAAATCCTTTTAGCTGTTATCTATAAGTTCTCAAATAGTATGGCAATTAATGTTTATTTTAAGCCAATCTTATAGTAGCTCCAGGGCTGCTGCTGCAGATCATAACTTTTTATAGCTTTTAGCTTAAAGTCTTTACGATTATATTCAGGAGAATCACTATTAAGCTTAGCATCCAGCTTATCCATAATTGAGTAATAGTTATTTTGATTAAAACTACCAATGAGTTTAGTACCCATGAACCTCAGGTACTCATTGTTGTAACCTTCTATCTCAAACTCAGTATAGTAATTGTCCTGAGGTCTACTGATAACAAGGTTGTCTGCAAGTTCAAGACCAGAAGGACAGTTAAAACAACCGGGTAGAAATTTAATGCTATCGATATTAGCCTGATTGAGTATGTCTATAATTTTTGTAGACTCGGTGTTGTAGGTTACGCCGCTTGACGCGGTCTTAAATCTACACTTTTCGTTGTTCGGTTCGGCTCTAATACTATTAATTCTACCCTGACTATTGACTTCAACGTTTAACATACAGTCATAGGCTTCGCTATTACTATAGCCACCCCAGCTCTGCTTTTTAAGACCGAGCTTATATTGACTACTTAAAGCTTTAACATCTTTACCTAAAGAGCTTGGCGATAAAAATTGATTGTAGTCTGCAGCTATAGTTGTCGTGCTCATGCTCATACTTAATCCCAAAGCAGTACTCAAAGCGATAATTTTACGGTTCATCAAATACTCTCCAAATTTAGTTATTTACCAATTTTAGTTTGGTAATATATTATAGTCATTATTAGTTTGATAATGCACCAAATATTGCCACCCATTTACCGAACTCTGCTTTATTTGCAGCCAAAATATCGTGGCGTGACTAATCAGTGTTTCTGACCTAAATACTTGAAAAATAAATACTAACTGAACCACGTACTATAGTCAGTTCATAATAAAATAAATAAAACCTATATTCTGAAACAGTTTATGCAGGTTATTCCTAATCTTGCTATGCCCTTTCCTACTAGGAGCAGAGACTTCAAAGCAAAATCTATCTTGTTCTAGTAGTAAATGAACAAAGACATTACTTACCATTTTCTTGAGTATCCGAAAACCCAGAATCCTTCTGACTTATTAGCTACATACCTTCAATTGCTTTCTCCTATAGAAAATTACAAATATTGAAAAAGCCAATACAAGCCCGCTTTTCCCCTCTTTAACGAGTTTCGATTTAAAGTTTTGCATCGCTTTTTTAATAGATTGCAAGTAGTTACGATAATCACTATATATCAATCTTCTGCAATACAGCATTTTTTACCATCAAAAACTTCTAATAAATCTCTTCTCATTACTGGATAAAAGCCATCGTTTAGAATAGCCTTATAATTGCTTTGATCATGCGTTTGTAAACATATAGGAATGATCTTATCTTCTGTAAAAGTTTGAGCGTATTCATTAAGTATCAATCGTTTGTATCAACTCAGTATCAAGACCAATCAACATACCTAAATTTTTACGCCACATTTTAGCTGAGCTATCTATCAGCCTCTTCATCTAAAAAATAATACTTAAAACTGCCAATGATTTTACTATGCAAACTCTACTGCTCAGGTGAAATTAGCAGCATTTTTTGGGGTATGTCACTATCAATTTTAGTAGAACAGAAAACCGAGTATTTGAAACAACCTCGCATAAAAAAGCGATACTAAACACTATTTAGTATGGTTTAGAGAATCTTTTTGCTTATTAAGAAATATGCAGGTGGCATGGGCAATATTGGGGTTTGAACTGGTTTGTATGTTTTTTAACCAAAACACCCATTTTTGGTGGAGATTAAACTGTTTTTGAAGGTTACTCTATTAATCATAGTCAGTAAGTAAATGGCTATAGAATCTAAACTTAATATTTAATGGAGTAACAACTATGAGAATTTATATGAACAATGGCGGACAAGGTGCTGGCTGGCCAAGTACAACAGGCAACCCCTCAGGCGGTGGTCGGGATAACAACCCACCAAGTAAGTAAATCAATTAACAAGAAGGCAACTACAATGTCTAAGAATACAAAATCTCGCCCTCAATACCCAGAAAACAAACCTAGCATGCAACCGTCTAAGAAGTCCGGTAAAGGACGTAGCAATAAATAAACGTCTAAGTAGTATATAGTCTCGTTTTTCATTTCAAGTCATGCGCTTAACGGGCATGGCTTGCTTTACTAAATACTGTGGCCACTGAACGCGTTCCGCTTTTACATTTTTATCTATTCTTAACTCATAATAGTCTGTTATTGATTCCCATAGCCCATAATAATCGTCATAGGTCACACAACTTTGCTCTTTATTTGCTTTGTTGCTTTTATCCGTATGCTCATAAATGTTTTGATAAAAGGCATAAATTAGCCATATCAAGCCCTCCGCACTAGGAGGCAGACCTCCAAGGTCATTAACGTTATCCGTTTTGATATATGCGATCATCGACTCTTGCCAGCTTGCCAGCGTTTCATTGACCTCATCTTCCTTAGAACCTTGGATACCAACAAACCAAAAAACGTCTTCCAGAGTGAGCCAACCCCCTTCTCTTTTGCGGCGGATAAAACTATCTGATCTAGAATCAGTACGCTCAAATTCCTTTTGAATGATTTCATTATCGATACCATATAAGCTTGTAGGCATATCACCATATATTTGCCAGTAAAATACCGTTTGCATGAAGTCAATAAATGATCGAGAGGTACAGCTAAAAGGGCTACCGTTATGATTGACTAAGTAATAATTGTCTTGTTCATGGTTATACTGCCACTTATCTGGGTCTAGCTTTTGCATAAATAACCAGCCTAGACTGATCGGTGCAACCTTTTCTGAATAGGCTGCATGATGAACACAAGCGTCAAGATGTGCGATAAAACTCAAAACTAAGTGCAGATAAAACGATTCTGCTGACATGTTAATATTTAGCTCATTATCTTCGTAGCCAAACGTCTCAAACATATAGTCTTTAAAGTTTGTAATAAGCTGGTCATGTAGTTTCTGACTTAAGCATGCGTCTATAAGCTTCGTATGTCTTAATAGTTCAGTTGCCGTTTCAGCACCAAATGAGCGTAATAGACCTTCATAAGGATGATTGGATAACTCGCCTTTTTCAAGCTTGATATCATTCATACCAATGTGTGAGTATGTCTGCGTAGTTGCCAATTCATTAAAAATATGAGCAAAATGAATTTTCTGCCTATAAGGTTTTTTAGATATATTTTTAGCTGCTTGTTTGATAAGACGTTTGCCCTCGGGCAACCCTTTCACCAATAAGTAAGTTGGTAGCATATTATATGCATAACGCTGCTTTTCATCGTCGGTAACATAAATATCAGTACTATTGTCTAGCATAGCTAACATCTCTCATTATAGGGGTTAAGCAATTTTCCTCATAAGCGCTCAACTCAATAAACTGACTGAATCAGCTCTTGTGTGATCTCAGTGTTTGGTTCTAACATATCATCAGCAAGTCGACGCTTACTAGATAACAGTTTGTCCAGTTTGATTTCAAAGGTTTCAAAATCTTGTGCTGAGATAGACGGATAGTACACATAGACCTCCTTATCTTGTCCAATGCGATACGCCCTATCTGTCGCCTGATCTTCTTTAGCGGGGTTCCAGCTCCTTGTATAGTGAATCACATGATTTGCCTTTTGGATATTCACCCCGAAGCCAACAGCTACCGTAGATAAGATAATCGCATTAAACCCTTCTATTTCTTGAAACTTATCAATAGTCGCCTGCCGAGTTAACCCTTTTTTACTGTCGGTATTTGTGTCGCCGTTTACAGTCGTCACATTTAAACCATATCGCTCAAGTAAAAGACGCTTTATAAATACTTGAATGTCTCTAAACTCAGTAAAGATAATAACCTTCTCATTTTTTTGTTTTATGAGCTCTAAAGTATCTATTAGCCATTTAGCTTTAGGCGAGTCATTGATCGTTGCTTGCCGATGTAGCTTGAGTGGATGAGCGCAAATCATTCGCATTTTATGTAATGCAGTTAACATCACGCCTTTATTGCCTTGCTCAGATAAACTCTGAGTATCATTGGATACTTGCTTATATAACGTACGTTGTAACTGTGAGATTGCAATATCCTTACAATCATCCACCTCGTGCTTCGCTGGTAATTCAGCGACATCATGCTTCATACGTCTTAACACTTGTGGCTCAATCAATTGACGTAGATCATCTATTATTGCGCTATCTTCATCGTCTTTCTTTTCAATAGGACGACGATACTCTTTGTTAAACTCAGTTAAAGAGCCGAGCAAGTTCTCTTGTATAAAGTCAAATAAGCACCACAGATCTACCAGTGAGTTTTCTACAGGTGTGCCGGTACAAGCAATCTTAAAGTCAGCTTTTTGCGCTTTAGCAGCTTTTGTCACCATCGCCGTGGGTGCTTTTATTTTTTGCGCCTCATCACAGACCATAACGCTCCAGTCCACCCTCCCTAAGGAGAACTCAAGATCTCGCATGGTTTCATAAGTGGTGAGCACAATATCTGCACCGCCCAACCAATGATCTTCAAGTAGCTTTGTAATGCCATAATCATCTCTTAATTGAGAAGATATTAAGTGCTTAGGTATTTTTCGCTGTTTTAAATTATCACCATATAGACTCAACACTTTGCCAAACTTGGCACTAAAAAATCGATTGATTTCAGATTCCCAGTTTTCTAGTAAAGAAACTGGCGCTACGACCAGTGCAGGTTTTTTAGAATCTGCAGTTTCTAAATACTCACCAATAAAACAAAGTAACTGCAGCGTTTTTCCTAACCCCATATCATCCGCTAACAAGCAACCACTTACTTGAGTTGGTGCATACTGATATAGGTTTTGTAGCCAAGCGATACCATACTCTTGATGCTTTTTTAGACTAAATTCTTGGCTTCTAAAACTTGATGGCAATCTGGCCGGAGGTTGATTACTTTCATCAAAATTCAGAATTTCAGTTCGCTTCTTCGTAAAGTTAGTTTCATCGATATTGTTGGCAATCAACAAAGTGGATTTTTTCTTTTTCTCATCAGTATCTAGCTGCTCTTGTTCAATATCTTTTTCAGCTGCGCTCTCACCTCGTGACTCACGAAGCTCATCAAGTAAGTTTTTTGCATCTTCTAATGCAATAGATACATTGCTGTCTGGATGTAGAACAAAACTTTCCCCCTCTGCCTTTGCATTCTGGATACGCTGCTCAAGCAGTTCAGTGCTGGCATCAATATTTTCGGAAGTAAACTGAGATAAATTGGCTGACTCATCAATAAGGTTCTGTGGCAACCATGTGGATTCACCACTATATTTCTGTATCATACTAGGGCTAAGCTTCTCCGCTTCCCCAATTCCTATAACCCTATAGCTATAATTGCTCAAGTCCAGTACGTTTTTAGCTTGTAAATCATCTTCGTACTGCTTAATATTTTCTAGATCATTTTTAAGCGCGGCTACTTGCTCATCTAAATAGCTGGTTATATCGATGTTATAGCCTGCCCATAGAAAAACGGGAGATGGCTTCTCATAAGCAGCAATAAAATGTTCAGCCTGCACTACATTGGAGAGCGCTAATAAAATAGGGTCTGTTTCTCGATCTGAGTTTTCATGCAGTGTCAGCTGAGCTGAAATAAAATATGATGATTCATCGTAAGCTTTATTTATACTCATACGATAGCTATAGATTTCTGCCTCTTCTTTCGATTGCTCGAAACCCTCTGAAGAGATAACCTCTACGGCATCTTCTCCTAACTGAGCATAAGGATTGTGCAAAAAAGTCTGTGCACGCTCGCCAGAGATACGCCGATTGGGCATTTTTTTGATTTCACTGAGTACGCTTTTGACTTGTGGCTCAATGATGACGTGCGCAAGACCACCTTCTGGTAAGCTGATTGTATATTCACTTTGAACGTCATTATAGCTATCGAAAGTTTTTAGCCAGTTTGCAGGCGCGTCTTTAAAGTCAGGCTGCACCTCAACTATTGATTCTGTGCTCACTAAGTTTTTACGAAGATTAAGCTGCAGCTGCTCTGGAGCAAGTACGATGGTTTTACGCAGAAACTCATCTAAGTTCGCTTCACTTTTATTCGCTAAACTGCGTATTTGCGCCCAATATTTTTGATTTAATGATTTGTTTTTATCCGTGACACGAGAAAATCCTTTGATTTTCTCTAATAGCTTCCAAGTCGCCTCACTCAACAGATACTCTTCACCGGCAAGAGTAATGATTGCCCCTGTACGCTTGACTGAGCCTTTGAATTTAACCTTGTTGTTATCACACCAGCCATCCAAAATAATTTGAAAATCCGAATCGCTTATACCATTTTCACTACGAATAATCGGGCATAAATCATTTGATAACGGCAGGTTGAGCCATTCAATGGCATTACTGTCTATAGTATGTTCAGGGTCTTGCTGTATCTCAAAAATCGCTTCCCATGGCAAGACATAGCCATCATCTGATTGATAAGCGAGCTCTTCATCCACCAAGCTCTCCCAATAAAAGTCGGCATCTATTTTAGATTCTGAGCTATAGCTATGCTTTAAACCAATGTCATCATATTGTAGTGGCTCAGGCTCGACACTATTGACTACAGTTTCTGACATTGGAGTCTGCTTGCTTTTATTCCTTTTCCAAAATGCTAGTTTCATAATGACTCTTTAATAACGATTACGTCTTCTCTTACTCAAACCGCCGTTAGGCTGATCAGAGAAAACTCCTAATTCAGCAAGTGTTTTGTCAAACCGCGCTTCCCAATTTCCTGCATGGCTTAACCCTATCGTATCACCAAACCCATTCCTAAAGATTGAGTGAGGCTTATTCTTTAACTCATGAACCGTGATGTTTTTCTTACTAAGATTAAAGGGTAAGTCACTATATCCATAGCAGGCATTCCCAGTATCTGAAAAATCAACAATATGGACGTTATCAATTTTTAATAGAAAAGCATTATTACTAGGAGTAGAACCCGTAATATTTTTTAATCTGCCGCGGTTTAGCTCTCTGAACTTTCTATGCTCAGCATGTCTAGATTGCACGGCTGCTGGGCCTAAAAATATCTGAGAAAATGAGATTTTATCAATAAATTTAATCCAATAATCAAATCGGTCGACATCAGCTGTTTGGCTAAATAATTTGAAGAAAGCTTCTAAGTCAGCTCGGACAAACCACTGAATTACCATTTTTTTAGTGTCTAAACTGACATTCCGCCAGCCTGCTGATGAATCGTATTGCGGATTATCCCATTGCGTCAAACAGGTGTGCTTTAATGCTTCATGTACGACTGCGCGTTTTGAGGTAGAGGCATAACGTTCAAGTAAAGCTGTTAAAATAGCGGTGGTATAGATTGGATTTCTTTCCAATAGCAGTAAGAAACGTGGAATTACTTTAAAGTAATCCTCTTCTTTCATTGTCTTAACAGACTTGATAGATGAGTTGACCAAACTGTCCCAAAACCAGCTGTTTGGTGCAATGCTCAAACTTTCTAACTGCTTACTGACTCTGCTGTCATCGCTATTCTGTAAAAAATCACGAATAAATCGTTTTGAAGGATCTAGTGAGAGTACTTCAGGATGATCCGTTAACGTGGTAAGCCATTTTTTAGGCTTAAGAGTGGCCTGAAACAACGTAGAGCGATTGTTATTTAAGATATTTCTAAGCTGAATCCAGTTATTAGGCCGTTTATTTATCTCATCTTGTTCTACTGCAAAATAACTGTACAGCAGCGGAAAATAGACAGACTTTAGAGACTCAGGCTCCATTTTGCTAAACTGCTCAATGAGTTGGCCACCTATAAAGGTGAAAAGTATCTTATCCTCATAATTTAAAAGCTTTTTGCTGAGCGACCAAGCTAGATTCTTCCAATCACGTTTTGTCAAATAGTCTGTGCCATGCTCTTCTAACTTTAAAATTGATTTGGCAATCTTTTCTTCGATAGGCTGCGTATTTTCCATATCATCAAACTTACGTTCAATGAGCGCTAACGTCTTCATTAATTTGGTCGGTTTGACAAATTTATTATGTACTTGGTCGGCTTCAGAAAAATTGTCGACACTCTGATTCAGCCTCTGCTTTAATATAGCGATACTCATCACATTCACCTTGCCAGCTGACAGGTTTCAATAGGAGCAGAAACAAAAATAGGCTGCGCCTCAGCACTGTCTTTTTCTTTTAAACCATAGAACTGCATTCGTAGCTCTACACGGCGCGAGGCTTCTTTACTGTCTTTTGCTGAATTAAATGACACACCGCCCGCTAGAAACAGCTGTTTAATTTGATTTTTTTGCGTGTCAGTTAAATCCAGATCTTGATTAAATGTGGGATCCAACAAGCTACACATCACCCACTCCGAACGACGCAAGCTTAAATTTAGGTTATATAAATACGATCCATCTGTGTCTGTAAAACCTTCAATCACAATTTGCTTAAACCATTTTTTGCCATTCTCACTATTAGCAGCTTCTAAGACAACTGGCACCAAGGCACTTAGCGCTTTTATACCCTCTTCATTCAATCGATAATTGTTGTACCCAAACCGACCCGCTTCACCAAAATTTATACGGTTTTCTTTGCAGTCTACGGTGATCAACTGATTCTTTAAAGTAGGATCGTCTTTAATACTAGTACAGATATCTAAGACCTCTGAACTGCGTTCTTTTTCTGCTTGTGTGGCTTCATTAATTTTCTTAGTGACAACCATTAAAGATACTGCCATCACTACCAAAAAGAGTGTCATTAGCGCTGTCATCAAATCAGCAAATGAAATCCAAAAAGGTTTTTCACCCTCATCTTTTGAACGATGCTTCTTAGCGTACCTATTACCAATCATTAGCGATACACTCCCGAATTAGCGTCTGGTTTTTTGCGTAAGATCTTCAAGGTTTTCTACTACATCACCTAGACCTTCAACACCAGTTGCCAGACGTTTGACAGCTTGGTCAAGTGTATTATCAAAAGACAATAACGAATGATTTAGACTGCTTTCAACGGAGGTGCCAAAACTATCAAAGCTCTTCACCAAAACATCACTTACCTCTGATAGATACTCTTGCATTTCCATCTTCACTTTGTCTAAAGCTGTGGTCATATTCTGCATGTCATTAAGCATTTTACTACTCATGCCAGCTTCAGACTTTGACTGCTGAATAAGATTCTCTAGTGTTTCAATAGCAATATTAACGCTGTTTTGAGAGTTCTTATAATCTCGTATCAACTCAATAAGGTTACTACTTGCACTGGTCATGTTGGTTGAAGTGGTATTCACCTCTGCAATAAGTTCTGAGGTTTTACCAGTCACTGTGACTAGTGAGCTACCAGCTGTCGTAAACTGCTCAGAAGCTAAGCGCATCTTGTCTGCGCCAGTATTCATACCAGTAATACTATCGGTGGTCACTTGAGACAGTTTTTGGATATTTTCTTTATGACTCTGAACTGCATTTTGGCTATGAACAATCAGCTCTTTAATTTCACTACCTAAGTTATCAATCAATACAGATGACTGCTCATGCAATTTTCGTTGATTGTCTAATATTTGGCGATCCTGATCGATACGTTGCTCTGCCACATTTGATAACAGACCTGACATTGAAGTACCTAAACCCGACACCATTTCTGACACTTTACTATTCAGCTGCTCAACAGCATGCAGTCCTTGATCGCCAATTTTGGCCGAACCTGCAGATAGATTTTCTACCATTTCATTCATTTGGGTAGACATCTCATTTTGCTTTTGATGAATATCATCCATCATTTTTGCCATTTGGATCTCTAACGTTTTGGTCGACACTTCACTGTTAGTTTGCATATCTGTGATTAGCTGAGAAAATCCTGACTGCATTTCACGCATGGCCGTCACAGATTGAGTCATCATTTCGCTCATACCTGCCATTTGACCACCGAATGTTGTTTCTAGCTTATTCATGAAAGCGGCTAATACATCAGTCATAAGTTCTTGTACG
Source organism: Psychrobacter proteolyticus (assembly GCF_039762275.1). Classification (GTDB taxonomy): domain Bacteria; phylum Pseudomonadota; class Gammaproteobacteria; order Pseudomonadales; family Moraxellaceae; genus Psychrobacter; species Psychrobacter proteolyticus_C. Next base: position 207,028 of record NZ_JBDLOB010000004.1, read on the forward strand.
GCTGAACCTTGATCACCGCTTACCTGTTGCACGCTCGAGGCAATCTTATCTAAAGGATCTTGAAGGCTATCCTTAATCGAATCGCCAATCTGGGTTGCCATCGATTGACTTGTTTGAACATAAGAATCAGTTAACTGAGTTGCGAAGGCAGCTTGATTTCTTTTATTTTCTTCAACCAAGTTAGTCATCATGGCTTTTAAGTCATTAACTAAGCTATCTTTTAGCTGGCGCGCATTGGTTTCATTGGCTTCCGAAGATTTAAGCAATTTTGCAAGATACTCTTCACCACTGTCATCAAAGGTAAAGGTATCATCAATGGCGGCATGTAAGCGCTGTAGCCGCTCATAACATTTTCTTAACCAAAACTTCTCAAGAAGTGTAATCAGCATAGCGACTGCAATAGCCAATCCAGAAGCCATAAAAGCTTCTCCCACGCCTTTTAGCAATAATGTCAAGCTGTCTTGAACCTTGTCAGGGTTGCCAGCAGGGTCGAACGCTAACAATCCAATCAACAGACCCGCAAATGTCACGATAATACCGACACCCGTAATCATACCGGGTAAGTGCCTATAAAACTCTACTTTTAGGGGGGTATCGACTATGATGGCTTCGCTAAAAAACACCTCACTGGGCACCGTTGCCCGTGAATAAGCTACCTTAGCTTCGCCATCCACTGTTTCATAAGTATTATGAAAGGTTTGTTTATAACTTATCCAAGCTTGCTTCAAAGAAGGATTGCCATCAAACTTGTCGTCTAATGAGTCTTTATTGACATCACGATTTATTTTTTCTAAATTATCCACCAATTGTGATAGTTTTTTATTTAATCGTACAGCAGGTATCAAATAACTGAAAATAAAAATTAAAAATATTAATATCAATAAGATAGAAACCAATATAGGGAATATATAAAACTCTTGCACGAATTGCGCCGTTTTGAACCAATCCATCAATATCACCTATCCTATCAAATAAGAGATTGACAGTTAACTATTTAACTTATCAATCCTAAATGTTACTAAATTAATGTCAGCTTAAATTTATAGGAAATAGGTACGTCAATAAGTATTCATGACGGTATTACATACCCTTAATTACAAGCTGTAACTTAAAAGAGAGAATAGTAACATAAACCAATTATTGTTTATCAAAATTAATCAGACTGGAGATAACAAACAAATGGCTGGAAACTTGTTGACAGCTGATATTAAAGAAATAATAGACTGTTTGCGGCTATATTATATTAGATGGATAGATGAGGTTTTCGGTTTGATTTAGAATTAAAACGCTCATCTAAATAAGAATGTTGACCTGTAATGGCAGATTCATAGGGTGGCTAATCATTTATTAGGTACTAATAACTTTGTTAATGATGGGTTGAAGTTGTCGCTATATCGAGAGTTTATCTACTGTTTTAGATTTTCAGGTTCTAGCATCAGATGATCCTTGTACGCTTGTTCCTTTGCGTCCGACCGTGGCATTCCGCTTGCTTGGTACAATTCCTTCGCTTGCCACATTCTTTCCTGTACCACGAACGCTAGATCGTCCAGTAAGTTTTGCTTGTTTAATCGTGCTGTCATTTGTGGGCTGTCCTGTCTCCACGTTTCCAGTATCTCTTTGTGTAGAGACTGGTTATGCATTACTTCCTCGCGCTCATAATTTTGGCGCTCTTTTCTAATATTAGCTACCATTTGTGTGCTAAGTCCATGCTCATGCTCTAATAGTAGTTTCTCATACATTCTTTTACTACTCTCTACACTGGTCATTTCCTGAGTGTCAAAGTCTTCCCAAGCACGAATACCCTCCCAAAATGAAAGCAAGTAGGGCTTTATTTCAGTACCCAAATCATTAATCATCGCTGCAGCGTAATCACTAAAGTCATGAACACCAATCTCAAAATACGCGCCGGCAAGAGTCATACCATCAAGCAATAGCTCATGATCGAACTGAGATTCTGTTTGGCTCTGTTCGGGCTTTATGCAATCGCAACCAATTGTCTTGCTTTGATACAGATCGACTGTACCTTTCTCGCCCTCAGTATGATTAATTTCTATATCGGGATATAACTGCATTGTCATTTCATAAAGCTCATCTTCTGCATCTTTACCCTTTTGATCAGGATTTGGGTAGAGAGCTGCAGTAAGAATTAATCGAGGAAGCTGCAAGTACTCAGCAAACACTCTTTCAAGCTCTTTTCTAAGAAAGTCAAACCAAAGTGTCACAGTCTCGTCGGGCGTATGCGGGTCTGGTATCTTATAAGTAAAAAAATCCGCATTAGGACAATACTCCATACGGAACGCGGCTGCTATACGATCATGCAACCACTGTAAAGTTCTATGATCAAAACTTATAAGCTCATCACGCAAGTCGCTCAGTTCAGTGCGAACAGAAACTACCCTTTCAGCTTTACGATGCTTAGCGCTAGCAAAATTAACGATGATATGTAATGCTTCTCCATAGCAACTATGCTGTATCAATCCAATACGGGTAGAGTCACCGTGAAAATAACTACCAACTATCATTGCTAAGCCTCATTAACAAAATTCTAGCCTTAATATTGCAATTGATAAGATCAAAATCATCTTATTCAGAGCAACTAAGCCTTTAAATATTCTAAGATAGCGCTATAATTGCACATTAGCCTACTTTTTTACATTAGTAAATCATCTATAGAGACAACCATGGCATTTAACCAAACCCAGTTTTTTGAAGATTTAGAAAAATTAACCACCAAAGTCATTGATAAGCATAAAAAAGAAGACTTTATCTTTGACTTCCTAACGCTGCTAGATGTCTCTAAGTCTACTATCACATCACTCAAAAAAAATGACGGTCGTTTCAATGTCGCAGCCAATCCTGAAGCTGGCGAGGTTGCCAATAAGCATCGCATCTACTTTAAGCCTATCGATGCAGGCCAAGACCTTGCTAAAGCCCTAAGTGAGGTGGTAAGCGGCCCAATCATCAATCAGCACAAAATCCGTATGGTAATGGTGACAGACTTCAACACCGTACTGATTAACGATACTAAGTATGATGAGACGCTTGACTGCGATTTTGCTGATCTTTATAAGAACTATCACTTCCTATTGCCACTTGCCGGCCTAGAGCGTGCTCGCGAATACTCAGAGCATCCGGCTGATGTGCAAGCGTCGGAGAAAATGGGGCGCTTGTTTGACCACATCCGCAAGCTCAATGAGTTTAATACTGCTGATGACTTACATGCTCTCAATATATTTTTGACGCGACTACTGTTCTGCTTTTATGCAGAAGACACTGGTATTTTTAAAGCAGACCAGTTCTATGACGTGATTGACAGAACTACCAATATAGATGGCAGTGACGTCGATAGCATCTTATATGAGCTATTTGAAGTTCTAGACTTACCTGAGTCTAGCCCAGAGCGTGATGCCAAGCCCACTCACCTAAGTGCATTCCCCTATGTGAACGGCAGCTTATTTGAATATCAGTTCGCCATTCCTGAGTTTGATGCGCGTACTCGCCGTATCTTGCTAGAGTGCGCACGTTTGAGCTGGGCCGAGATTAACCCAGATATTTTCGGTTCCATGTTTCAAGCAGTAATCGACCCTGAACAGCGCGGCAGCTTAGGACAGCATTACACCAGTGTTAGTAATATCATGAAGGTCATACAGCCGCTATTCTTAGACGAGCTACGTACAGAGCTAGATACAGTCATAGCATTGAGTCATGACAATCGCCATAAGAATAATAAAGCCGAACGCCTAGATGCCCTGCTTAAGCGTATCAGCAAAATCAAAGTATTTGACCCGGCTTGCGGATCAGGTAACTTTTTGATCATTGCTTATAAAGAGCTACGTAAGCTAGAGATTGATGTATTAAAGGCACAACGCGACTTACTAGGCTCTAATGACAATCTATTAGGTCTAGGCTTTGATAGTGTGGTCAGCTTGGATAATCTATACGGTATCGAGTATGACGACTTTGCCAGTCAAATTGCACGTTTGTCACTCTGGCTCGCTGAACATCAAATGAATGTGTTGTTCGAGCAAGAATTCGGTGCATCTCAGCCAATGCTGCCACTCAAAGACAGTGGGCACATCGTTTATGGCAATAGCTTACGTATCGACTGGAATGAGGTCTGTCCGAATAATGTCAGTGATGAGATTTATATTATTGGTAATCCTCCATTTGGAGGCACTGGTAATCGTACAGATGAACAAACGGAGGATATGACGCGCGTATTTAAAGGTTTTAAAAAATTCAAATCTCTTGATTATGTAAGTTCATGGTTTTGGAAAGGATCTCAGTATATTACTAATTCTAATGCTGAACTTGCATTGGTATCGACGAACTCGATTGCGCAAGGCGAGCAAGTAGCAATGCTATTCCCCTATATTTTTGATTTAGGTATCCATATTAGCTTTGCGTACCAAAGTTTCCCTTGGAAAAATAGCGCTAAACATAATGCAGGTGTTCATGTAGTCATAGTAGGACTATCTACAAAGCTAAGCCATAGAAATACTATATACACGTTTTTTGACAAAGTTTGGCATAGTAACTCAGTTAAAAATATAAGTCCTTACTTAGTTGACGGTTCAAACCTTGCAGTAAAAAGCCGGAATAAACCTTTTTCTGAAAAAACAAAACCTATTCTTAGAGGAAATCAACCAACAGATGGTGGTAATTTAATACTTTCGGAAGAAGATAAAAATGAATTAATTAAGGAAAACCCTATATCAAAAAAATGGATCAAAAAACTAGTTGGTTCTGATGAATTCGTTAATTCTAAAGATAGATGGTGCTTGTGGCTAGTTAATGTTAATGAAGATGAAATTAAGCAATCACCTTTAGTTAAAGAAAGAATTGATAAAGTTAAAGAAATGCGATTAAAGAGTAGTGATAAAGGGACTCGAAAACTAGCAGAACGCCCTCATGAGTTTCGTGAGACCAATAATCCTAAAAATTATCTCTTAATTCCGAGGGTGTCTTCTGAGAGAAGAAGATATATACCAATAGGCTTTATGAATGAAAATTCTATTTGTACAGACAGAAATCAGATAATACCTCAAGGGGATATATATGACTTTGGAATACTTAATTCGCTAATTCATAATGACTGGATGCGTTTAGTAACTGGTAGGCTGGAAAGCCGTTATAACTACTCTGGCACTATCGTCTACAATACCTTCCCTTTCCCTGATGCCACTGATGAGCAGAAGAAGAGTATTGAAAACCTCGCGGAAGAAATCCTACTTGCCCGCGCCAGTAATGCTGGCATGACCCTAGCTGAGCTATACGATCCAGATAAGATGCCTGAGGATTTAAAACAAGCGCATAGCACGCTTGATGATGCGGTGGACAAGCTATATCGTCCGCAAGGATTTGCCAATACCGAAGAGCGATTGGCACATTTGCTGGCACGTTATGAGCAGCTTATCGAGGCAGAGCAGCAGAGTAAGGGTAACAAGAAAGCCCAAAAGAAAAGTAAGTAGCGTCCTTTAGTATTTATGACAAACAACATCAAACACATTATAAAGAGCGTTCTATTATGATTTCCAAAATCTTACCAAGCGTAGCAATTGCTGCCCTACTCGTGTTTTCTGCAGGTCAAGCATCAGCTGCGTCACAAAGTGATCTCATATCGCTAAAAGGCAAAAATGGTCAAGACCTTCCTGAAGGCGATATGTTTATATTGTTTGCGTGGATGGAAGATGGCTGTATCGGTGATGGTCCTATTTATAGCTCTATCAATAAACATCATAATAAATTCATTGATAAAACGATGAAAATGAAGACGCTTGCAAAACCGAATGCAAATGATGATATTTATGAGTTTTCTATAACACCCAGATCTCAATGGACTCCTGGTTATAGCGCACTCATGAAGGATATCAGCATTCATACTAATTATGAATATACCGAATACCATATTAAATTTGCAGATGGTGTCAAATACCGCGAACAACCTATAACAGAGTATCAATATAAGTTTAGGCCTGAGTCAGAAGGTGGTGCACACGTTCTGAAGTTTGCTAAAAATGCAGACATGCAAAGTGTGTGGAAGCACTTCAAAACACGTCAAACATCAGACTATATGAGTGACGGTTTGTATGATTCAAAAGCTAGGTTTGACCGTAATGATAATACGATAACTTGTGTCTATTGATTTCACACTATTGCTATGACAAATGAGTTTTATTTTTACGACGCTACAGCCTTACAAGCATCTCTACCTATGATGAATCTACTATGACTGCCACTGTTAATATCCTAAATCAAAATTACGCCCGCACGGGTCAAAGTAAAAAAAATAACGAGCTTGGCATGCGTGAAATGCAGGCACGTGCATTTGAGAAGCGTAATAGCCAGTATTTGCTCATCAAATCACCACCTGCCTCTGGTAAGTCACGCGCCATGATGTTTTTGGCCTTGGATAAGCTTATTAACCAAGGTATCAAGAAAGTTATTATTACTGTACCAGAGATGAGTATTGGCAAGTCTTTTAAGTCAACAGCGCTCAGTAACTATGGTTTCTTTGCAGATTGGCAAGTAGCAGATCGCTATAACTTATGCTTAAATATTGCTCAAAGTGACACGAGCAAGAGTGCTATATTTTCAGAGTTTCTCACTTCAAACGTAGATGACAACTCCCTACCTCAGGTTTTAGTTTGTACTCATCACAGTTTTAGATATGGCTTTGATAAGATAATCGAGGACGGCGGTAGTATTGAGCTATTTAACGATATTCTTATTGGTATTGATGAATTCCATCACGTATCAGCAGGTGAATCAAACCGCTTAGGTGCCATACTAGATGGCATTATGACGCGGACTAGCGCACATATTGTGGCAATGACGGGTTCATATTTCCGTGGTGACTCAGTGCCCATCTTGTCAGATAGCGACGAAGAAAAGTTCGATAAGGTAACTTACACCTACTACGAACAGCTTAATGGTTATGAACACTTGAAATCATTGGGACTCGGCTATCATTTTTATAAAAAATCATTCTTTGACGCCTTAGATGAATGCTTGGATACCAGTAAAAAAACCATCATCCACATTCCTAACGTCAATAGTCTCACTGCTGAAACAGACAAATATGAGACCGTTGGCCGTATCATAGATGTCATTGGTGAAGTTGAGTCTCGTGATGATATTACGGGTGTTATGACAATACGCACACATGACGGTAAGCAATTGCTACTCGCAGACCTAGTGACTGATGACGCTATGCGGGCTAATACTCAGGCTTATTTGGCTGATATTACCTCTCGCGATCAGATGGATATCATTATTGCTCTTGGCATGGCAAAAGAAGGCTTTGACTGGGAGTATTGTGAGCACGTATTGACCATTGGCTATCGAGGCTCTCTGACTGAGGTGGTACAGATTATTGGACGTTCAACACGCGATAGCGCGGGCAAACACCATGCTCAATTTACCAATCTAATCGCTGAGCCAGAAGCTGATAAATCTGAAGTGACAAGCTCTGTTAATGATTTATTAAAAGCCATTACTTTATCGCTACTGATGGAGCAAGTGCTCAAACCTAACATTAACTTTAAACGCCGTAGTGAGCTGGATATATTAGGTAAGGCAGACTTGCCGGCAGGTACCATTATCATTGACGATACAGTAAACCCTCCCTCTGATCAAGTCATGAAGATACTCAACCAAGACCGTGATGAGATATTGGCACAGTTAGCCCAAAATACAGAGAACATCAAAAAGTATATCGCCGCTGAAACCAATAACGTAGAAACCGAAGCCGTGTCAGATAACGTTATTCCAAGTATTATTCGTAGTAAGTACCCAGCGCTGGATACCAATGAAGTACGGCAAGTGCAAGAAGGTGTCATGCAGTATATGGCCATCAACCGTCAAGGCGGTGTGGTTGAAGGTAAAGATATTCCTGAAGATGCCGTTATTGAAAATGAACGATTTTTCGTTAAGCAAGGTCATGAGTATCTAGATGTTAATACGCTAAATGCAGAGCGCAAAAATCAGCTCAACGAAAGTGACATTATTAAAGAGCGCCACCTGCCAGCTGATGCAAAAATTTATAATCCCAAAACCCAATCAAGCAGTAGCAACGACTCGAACCCTAGCAACGGCTTTGTGAAGGTGGGCAGTAAGTTCGTCAATGTGAACAACCTTCCCATTGACCTTGTGAAATCGGTCAACCCATTTCATGATGCTTATGAAGTTCTCTCTAGAACCGTCGATAAAGAAGTGCTGCAAACCATAAATGATGTTGTACATGCCGGCCGTTCTACCGTAACTGAAGCAGAAGCCGTACTGATGTGGCCAAAAATAGTTGCATTCATGAAAAACAAAGGCCGTCAGCCAAACAGAAACTCAGAAGACGCTATCGAGCGGCGTATGGCTGAAGTTATCTCCTATGTTAGGAACCAAAAAGCCAAACGAGAAGCCAATAGTCATGATTAAACTCGATGAGATCTATCAAAGTCGTGAGTACAAAACGCTAGAAGATATTTTTTCTAATGACAGTACGGGGCTATTAGATGATGTAAAGCCTATTACTAAAAGCTCGGCAAATAATAGCGTTTTAGCGCAGCAGTTTGACACTATCAACCTTTTTATCGATCAACAGGGACGCGTGCCTAGTAGTAGTGCCAGCGACATTAATGAAAAAATAAGTGCTCGCCTCTTAGCTACCATACAAACCAACCACGCAAACTCGCAAGAACTGCTAGCTTTAGATAAGCATGGCCTATTAGCCGTGAAAAGCAATACTTATACCCTATCTGACGACAAACCGACACTCTCAGGCAAGAGCATAATTAATAAGGGTGATGGGTCTGAAAAGGCGATCAGCGATAGCAGTAAAGAAGCTGAGCCGGCCATCGAGGCTGTTAGCGAGCCAGCTGTTATTAATAGTCTAGACGATATTTTTGATAGTGATGACCTAGGGATTTTTGACAACATCCACTCTGAAATCTTAGTCAATGACCATCAGAGCAATACACGTGCCAGCTACGATCAATATAATGACGAAGATATAGCCAGCCGGTTCGAATGTAAGGACTTTTATAAATTTGAAGCGACGTTTGAGCGCATATCTAAAGCTATTCAAACGGGTGCTTTTACTAAAACTAACTTTTCATCAGTGAAAGCAATCAACATCGGCAGTGTCTTTGTTTTAAATGGCATGCTTTGCTATGTGGCTAATATTTATAAAGCAGAAGCTAGAAAGAATGCTCGTAGCCAAGAGAGACTACGCTTAATATTCTCTAATGGTACAGAGTCAAATATGCTCACTTATTCATTGGCTACCGCTCAGTATAAATATGAAAACAGTTACCAGCTATTAATTACTGATCCCGACTGGATGGATGATGAACTGGCCAAAAACTTTGGCGATAATCGGCAACTTACTGGGGTCATTTATGTTGCCAAGCTGACTGAAACCCCAAACACCTTGGCGCACTATAGAGACCTTCATAAAGTTGGTTTCTCAACCCTTACAGGTGAGGCGCGAACCAAACACTCAGTTAGGGATACCGCATTCCTGCAACAGCCCGTAGATATCATTGCTGAGTGGCAAGTGTATGACGCCAATGCCCGAAGCGTGGAAGGTGTACTACATGCCTTCTTCTATGATCAAAGAGTCAAAGTATCCTTAAAAGCAGCAAACGATAATCTCTACAAAGCAACTGAATGGTTCAATGTTCCTCTTGCTGAAATAGAAAAGGCCATTAACTTGGTTATCGCTGGGGATATTAAAGACTATCGAATGGATGGTGCGGCTGGCAAGGTGGTTCTGAAGTGACAAACGCTTTCTACTTTCATCAACCCCTTAAACCATTACTATAGCGAGCGATTTATGTTAGACCCTTCCCTTTTAGAAGCTTATCGTCAAACCAATTATGGCTTTGATAACACCTTACTTAATGTTGATAAGCCATGCTCTAAAGCTGTCTCTCTTTTACAGCCATTTACTCCTGATGGTGGATTATTTATTACAGCTTGGAATCCACTGGGGAAAGAGCTTACGGTTAAAGACAATAAGATAGCTAATCAAAAGTTGAAAGCAGAACTACTTAAACAAGGTCTCAATGTAATTGACGGCTACGGTGAAAGTAAAGATGCTAAGTGGCGAGAAGACAGTTTCTTTGCTTATCCAGTAAATAAAGAAACCAGTCTTAAGTTATGTTGCGACTTCCATCAAAATGCTGTGGTATATGTAAGCTTTGAGGGGGCGCCTGAATTACTACTACACCCTGAATTTTCTTGTCAAAAATACTTTGGGTAGAATTAATTGTAGTATTCCAAAAGACGCTTTGAATAATTAAATGTTGAAGCTAAGCTAAATTAACTTATCGTTAGTCAGGCTTCACTATCCAACCTAGTCTGTCATCAAACTCTGATAACCCCTCCTATTTACCAACTGGATTACTATCGACTTAGTTACTTGAGGAGTTAATACATGGGTCTTGCAAAGTTTTTAGAAGACAACCTAGAACGGTTATATGAAAGCCTAGAAGAATCTAAGCGTCAGGTGAACGCTATTGACGAGGAAAGCTCTAATAAAGACTTAGGTTTTATTAAAATTAAGGTTTCCAAAGAGTTAGAGCTAGTCCAAGTAGAGTATGAGAAAGTACTTAAAATTGTTACCGATCCTAATTTTGATGAAATTGTCGAGCTGTATGAAGAACATTTAAAGGTGGAAAAGCGGTTAAAAAACAAGCAAAAAGTCATAGACTTGTTGCGTGAAGCAGTTGCGAAGTACAGGTCTGAGTTTGAATCAATACATGGTACAACAACTAATGTGCTAGAGACTCTTCAAGACAGAGATAAAAAGATTGAGAACTTAAATAAAATAATTGAAAAATTAGAATACAGAATGGAAGAAACTAAATCTGAGATGATCGCGGCTAAAAATAGTCGCAGTCACTATGAAAGCGTCTTTCACAACCAACTTCTTATTAACCAGCAACTAACTACTGAAGTAGCAGATAAAGATGAAAGAATCTTATCCTTAACTTCAATGTTAAAGCCTGATTTCGAACCGTTCAATATACTTGAAAATAAAGACAATAAGATTTATAAACTCAAAAATGAACTAATGATGTTGAATGAATGGTGCGAAATGTTGGAGTTAGAACTTGATATGGAAGGAAAGCGACCTGTTGAGATAGCAACAGACCAACGAATAGGAAAGAACAAAAAAAGAAAACCAGTAACTCTATCCATCTACCATAACCTAGCTTATGAAAAAACTGAATTGGAGAATCAGCTAATTAAAAAGAGTAAATCGTTTGTAGAGATAAATGATGAAATAAGCAGATTGAAAGAAGTTATTAAAAGAGGTCAGACACATATCAGTATCTTAGAACAAAGTAATGAGCATCTTATCTCTGAATTAAAACTCGTTAATGAAGATAAAACCAACTCTCAAAGTAAGGTTGAACCAGTCACTAAAGAACAATTTGTCCGCATCCCAAGAGATAAAGTGCCATCGAACACCTACGGAAGAATAGCCACAGCTAATACTATAAGTGAAAACACATTAAGAACCAAATCCAAACCACGAACAATAAGAACTCGACGCACAGATAATACTGCTCAGAACCTCAAGGTCAAAGAAGATTCTACAACTCAATATCTTGATTACTTAAAAAGAGTAAAAAGGAAATAATCTCTCAAAAAAACTCGAAAAGCATTAGTTGCTCGATCAGTAGCTTTGACCATTGTGATTGTTTGAACCAGTCTATAGTTATAGTTTCAAAATTGATATCAATAGCGGATGTTTTATTACATCGCAATTATTAAAAAGCAATAAACTAATTAAGGTCAATTAATGAATATTATTCAGTTAATAAAATTAATAGAACATATCAAGAGCTTACCTATTCCAGAAATATCTGAACAGACGATATTCAGCATTGGTAGCCGTGGTTACTACGAAAACCCAACCTCTGATGTGCTAGCCTTTTTCTGTGACAGTGAAGGTGCGCATGGCTTAGGCAACCTGATGATGGAGGCTCTATTTGATGCTCTAACTGTTGCCAATCCAAAGTCAGCAAATTTTGACTTTGGCGATTTCTCTGTCATCACTGAGCCTGGGCGTGAAGTAACCACCAAGAGTAATAAAAGAATTGACTTACTGTTAGAGGGTAATGACTGGGTGATGGTGATTGAAAATAAAATCTATCACCAGCAAGTGAATCCATTTACAACTTATCAGAAACATATAGAGTCCAATAATAAGTTCAAAAATAAACAGCATATCTATGTTGTACTATCGCCTAATGGTAAAGCGCCTAATAATTGGCTTTCTTTAAGCTACCCCATATTTCTTGATAGCATTAGAGAAAAGTTAGCACGTGCCTTTATTACTCAGCCACTTAATAAATGGTTGGTCTTGCTTCGTGAATTTATATTACATTTGGAAGGTATTATGTCTGATTCAACCATGCCTCATGAGACTGTATCGTACATCTTGGACAATCTGGCTGAAATAAAACAAGCAGAGGATATTAAACAAAAGGTCATTAATGCTTATCAGAAAGAACTATTAGAAAAACTACAAGGGGCTTTCCCAAATGAGAAGGTGCGCACCAGGCTTCATCATTGGCATGGTTATCCTGCCCTTCGTTTCTCATTCGAATCTTGGGAAACCAAGACAGATGCTGTTCTATTCCTTGATGGGCGTAAAAATAATAAATTTTGTATAAATTACTATGCATTTGATATCAACACACCAGAGCAACGTGAAATAGCAGATTCTTTTTTAAAGCAGGAAGATTGTAGCTCAACTTGGAGTGAGGGTTCAGGCAAAGTTAAATGCTATAAATCACCTTATGAGTCTTTTGACAAAGATACTGCACATGAGTTTCTCATTGAAAAACTAAGTTTGCTTGATGAGTTTGAAACGCAAGTACGTAGCCAATGGTAGTTTCGGATTGTCGTAGTGAACATTAGCAGTGATGTACACTACGCTGTGCATCAATTTAAGGGTATCCCTAAGAAGCTCTAAGCCAACAATATAAAAACGACCAATAAAAGGAATTACAATGACATCAGCGCAAGCCCTCTATGACCTTGACAGGTTTCAAGCCCTTATAGATAAGTTCAGAGCACTAGACTTTACGGATGAGGAGTTAAATCTATTTGATGTTGGCACACGAGGGCATTTTGAGAACCCAACAACTGAGCTACTCAGCTTCTTTTTAAATTCAGCCAACCACCATAATTTAGGTAACAGTTTCTTTAGAGGTCTAGAATCTGCTATCGCTAAAAAGAACATACTATCTGACTTAGGTACTTTTGAGAGTGTAGAAACAGAAGTATCTACGCAAACTGGCAAGCGTATTGACTTACTCATAGAGACCGACACAGCAGTCATAGTGATCGAATGTAAAATCTACCATCATCAAAACAACCCTTTTGATGAATACACAGCCTTTGGTAATGAACGTATCAATAATGGAACTGAAGGCTCAACTCTAAAGGCACTCGTTAAATTGGTTCTCTGCCTCAATGGTAGCGTCAGTGCAGATCTGGCAGCAGATGGCTGGCATGGTATCTCATACAACGAACTGGTTGAGCATATTGAAAAACGCTTATCAAAAACTATGTTCGACAACCCTTATAACAAATGGACTTTGTTTGCCAGAGAGTTCCTATTACATTTAAAAGGCTTAAACACAATGACTGATATCAATACAAATGAGATTTCTTTTTTAACTGAAAACTTAAATGAATTTGCCCAATTAAATGATTATATCTACAACAATCTAATGCCTAAGATTGGAGCAAGAATTTCATCAGACTTAAATACTAGTGGCCTACAAAACTTTGAATGTAAAGTAAAACACGCTAAGTGGTATTACTATGAGCCTGTCATTAAATTCTCTAATCTTAATTGGACAACAGGCTCTGATATCGTTCTCTGGATGAAGGCTAGCGATAATGATATATCGCATAAGATTAATTTGCATATTGCCAAGCAGTCTGATGAGTTGGTAGAAGAGTTCAAAACTATCATTGGTGATTCATGGTTGAGCTTGCCTAATGAAACCTGGTATGAAGTGAACAATACTTATTGGGGTATATCTTGGTCATTTAAAACTTTTGATTTAGATGATCTGTCAGCCAAAATGGTTGAGTTAATGGATCACCTAAACAACCTAGAGTTAAATCATCGTCCAATACTGGTTAAATAAATATATTAGTTGTATCTACTTTAAGCATCGACTACGTGATATTGCATGAGCCGTGTCATATTGCTGAATACAACTATAGTGAATGATTCTGGCACTTGCTCACTCAGATCATGCCACATTAGAAAAAAGTTAAGACTCAACTTGATAGCATGGCTAAAAGTTTTATTTGAAAAAATAGCAGCTATCAGGAAGATAGCTGCGATAGTTAAACAACCTAATCCAATAGGATACATCCTTAATAAATAGTATCAATTTTCACCATGCATCATTAAATGCTAACGGAACTATCAATGGAAATAATAACTGTCAAAGAAGGTGACTACGTATCTCCAGCCTTTGTTACCAAAGATGAATGGAAGCAATTACTTTCTAATAAAAATATAATGAAGCGTAGCTATCTAGATGTCTTAATAGCGTTTTATTTAGAACCTGGTCATAAATCCACCTGTAAAGCTCTTGGTGATAAGTACGATCTACACCACAATACGTTCAATGGTGCTATTACTCAATTCGGTAAACAGGTTCAAAAAGAACTGAATAGATTTCAGATTGTCAGCAATGAAGGTGGTCAAATTTATTGGCGTATTGTCATGACAGGTAGATATGACTCTAGCAATTTATTTGAGTGGAAAATGCGAGATGAGCTGGTAGATGCAATGGAAGACTTAAACTTTGTAGACAATAACTATAAAGATATGGAGATGACATTGAGTCAAAACAAACAATATGAATTTACTTGGATACCAGCCTTCAAAGCAATTTCGGATTGGCTGGTTGATTTTGAAAACAAGCAAGAAGATTTAGTCGACATTCTCATAGCGATTGGGATAGATAATGGGCTTCAGGATCAATCAATAAAAAACGAAAAAAGCAAAGTCAAGGTCATGGATCCCTTCTCATTTTTTTCGTTAATAATGAAGTATGGTGAAACTCGAAGCCTTGAAATCCTTACAAAATTACTTACTAAGCTAGAACTACAAAATCTTATACCAACTGACTTAAATGGTTTGCCTAGATCAAATCCACAGAAGGTCTGGATGTTTCCATACGGTTATATACGAAAGCCAGAGTACATCCCTATGCTTTGGCAGATATTTCATCAAGCGCGCGCTCATAATGTTGATGATGACTTATTCAACTCTGCTATGGATATTCCAGGTACTGCTTTTACCAAACTTACCCAAAATCTATTTTACATAGACCCATCAAAGTATTTACCTGTTGATAGTCAAACTCGTCCTTGGCTTATTTCTAAGAACATTGATGCCCCTAAAGACGGTTGGCTTAACTATCAAGAAACCATGGATAACGTAGCCTCAAAAACCGATCAGACTTTCTATGAGATTTCGTATGAAGCATGGTTATTAAATAAAAATAAGAATAAAGCTAAAACCTCTAATACTGTTTCATCCAAAAGTACTGAATATGGGATCGATGACGATTATATACCACAGCCACTAAACAGAATCTTATACGGCCCTCCTGGTACAGGTAAAACCTATAAAACAACAGAACTTGCTGTGGAGTGTGTTGAGCCCGAATGGTATCAAACGTTGGTGCTTAAGGACCTAGCAGATGATGAAAAGCGTATCCTGCTGAAGCAAAAGTATGATGAGCTAACTAGTAAAGGGCGCATTGCATTCACAACCTTTCATCAAAGCTTTGCCTACGAAGACTTTATTGAGGGCATTAGACCTACCGTCAATAAAGGACCTGATAACCAATCAATAATCAGCTATGATGTTATACCAGGTATCTTCAGGAGTATATGCAGTTTGGCCGATACCAATGCGAAAGAAAGAACTGGATCAACGCAGTCAGTTAATATTGATGGTAAGAAAATTTGGAAGTTGTCCCTTGGTAATACACTAGAAGACGAGGGTGAAGATATTTTCAATGAGTGTATTGAGAATAACTATATCCTTCTAGGCTGGGGCGAAGATATTAACTTTACGGGTTGTGAGAATAGAAAGCAGGTCGTTTCAAAGTTTGAGTCTACCCGTAACATCTCTCTTTCGGATGACCCTTACAATTATCTAGCAACTGCCGTTAATAGCTTTAAGAACGTCATTAAAACTGGCGACCTAGTAATCATCTCCGATGGTAATCATAAATTTCGAGCAATAGCAGAGGTAACTGGAAACTATGAATTTCTAGACTTGTCTGATCGTATAGGCTACCAACAGTCAAGAAAGGTTAAATGGCTACGAGTGTATGAAACAAGCCTTCCGAAAGAAAAGCTATTTGAAAAAGCGCTCTCTCAAATGACTTTGTATAATCTTAAAGACAGTACGATTAACCGAGATAAACTTAAAGAGCTACTTACTGTACATTCAACTGAAAGCTCAGTTAATAAACCTCATTTAATCATAATCGATGAGATAAATAGAGGTAATATTTCGCGTATATTTGGTGAGCTGATTACATTATTAGAAGCTGATAAACGCAAAGACGGGAGCGATGCCCGCGAAGTTACGTTGCCCTACTCTAAGGAGAAATTCTCAGTACCTTCAAACCTATACGTACTTGGTACGATGAACACTGCGGATAAATCGTTGGCGCAAATTGATTTCGCGCTACGCCGTAGGTTTGAATTTATTGAGCTACTACCAGAACCTAAGCGCTTGGAGAAAGTAAGAATTTATAACGTTTCAGTATCTGAACTACTTGAAGTGATAAATCAACGTATCGAAGTATTATTAGATCGAGAGCACACTATAGGTCATGCTTACTTCTGGTCACTTATGGGCCTACAATCAGATGAAGAAAGAGAAGAAGAGCTCGCCAGTATATTTGAGAACCGTATTATTCCTTTACTACAGGAGTATTTCTTCTCAGATTGGGAGCGTATTGGCTGGGTGCTTAACGACCCTGCAAAAGACAGTAATGATAAATTCATTCAAGTTGATAACTTAACACCCGATGTTAAATCGCTGTTTCATGATAGTGTGACCGACCAAATTATGGACAGACGTTATCGTATCAATAATGAGGCTTTCAATCGTGCCAAAGCATATGCAGGGATTGTCTCTTCTAATCTACAGGCTGAATAATGCTAAAACATATTCAGGTCAGAGAATACGCTAGGCTCACTACTGACACCTCGGCTAGTCCTACCCCAGATTTAGCGGTCATAAAACCCGATACTTTTAACTGGCTAGTGAGCTTAAGCGAACAGCCAAATTCTGGTAGATTTATTAGCTTTGAAAAACCTGACTGCCTGAGGCTGCATTCTTATGTAGGGTATCTACAAAGTCCTGCTGGTGAAGGTATAGAAGTCTTACCTAAGATAAGTAATTCAGAGTATAACCTACAAAACGGCAGAACTGTATTGTGTAAGATGCTGTGCTCAGCCTTGAACCTTCCCTACAAGGAAGCTCATGCAGCTCAGCTCACCCGCATGAACCTACCTATACATGAGTGGATTTATCATCAATTCTTAGCTCAACTAAACGGATTAGTTGCTTCAGGCTTGCGGTTTGACTATCTAAGAATAGAAGAAGAAAGTCGATTCATACGTGGTCAGTTGAACGTTACTGCTCAGCAGCGTCAACCTGCTGAGCGTGCCCACCTTTTTCATATAAGACATGATATCTATCATCCTAATCGTTTAGAAAACCGTCTTATGAAATCTGCACTAGATTACATCCAAGATAACTGTCGTAGTCCTGAAAACTGGCGTCTGGCAAATGAGCTATCACATATATTAGACCCTGTTCAAAGCCTTACCAATCCCTTGAATCTAATGCCTAGATGGTCCAATAGCAAAACATTGGATAACTATAGGGATATAAAACCCTGGTGTGAAATAATTCTGGAAAAAATGAACCCTCACTTCCAAAAAGGCTTACATAGAGGTATCTCTCTACTGTTTCCAATGGAACGTTTATTCGAAGAACACGTTGCTGCTTGTCTGAAAAAAATGGTTACGTCTCCATGGCAGCTTAAAACTCAAGCCTCTAGTAAGCACATGATTGAAGCAAGAGACAAGCTGTCTGATACAGATAAAAACCGCTTCTATTTAAAACCAGACTTACTGATTGATCATCGTGGTGAGCACCGCTACGTGATGGACACAAAATGGAAGTTAATTAATAGCTCTAATAGTCAAAAAAACTTTGATCTGAGCCAAAGTGATATTTATCAAATGTTTGCCTACGGCCATAAGTATCTATCTGGTAATGGTGATTTGGTGCTTATTTATCCTAAGCATGATAAGTTTACCTTACCCATGCCTTACTTTAAGCTAGATAGTGATTTACGACTTTGGGTAATTCCATTTTGTGTAGAGTCTAATAATTTGATTAGTGGAGAATGGATGAATCATTTTTTGACATTAACTTTATCTTAATTCTTTCAGTAAAAGTATTGTTAGTACATTTAAAATAATCGGTAATGCTCTGCAGGTATGCTAGCGACAAAAGTGAATAAAAACCTAGGCTAAGCTCTCTAATTCTACAAAGACCTCAATATTTGTTCAAAACCTAATCGACATGCTTTCTGATACATCAACAAATCGTCTACTTGATGAAAAGCTAATCCACTATAAGTTTATGCTAAATCAAGACTTTAGTGGCCTGTCCATACTTTACAGAATAAAAGTTGATACATACTAGGATTGATCGAAAAAATAAGACAGCTTAAGTTGTTTAGCCCTTCTGAGAGCTTCCTAAATATAATATAAATTTATTCCTCCTCAGCATATATTGCTTTTAAATGAAAAGAGTTAGGCTCATCAGTCATACTTGAGCAGTAATATATATTTTCACCAATATTAGGTAATAATCTTTCAACAGCATCTGCTATGTAGGCAAAAACTTCTATTGGTAAGCTTTGAACGCTTTCCATTCCAATAAACAACCCTTTAGTATGGTGTGCTTTTGATAATTGATTCACAAGCTTATGTGTCGTTACTTTTACTAAATTTGATTCAGAGTTACCTATGGCACTTGCTTGAACGAATTGGAATAAATTACTACATTCAAGTAGGTTTTTGATATCTACAACATCTATACCGATGATGGTACTTGCAGCGTTCACATTGAGTAGATCGGTAACAGCTTTTACTTCATCAGGCTGACATTTAACAATACCCTTGATAATATCTAAGCGATCAAAATCCATATCATCTATCTGTAATCCCACTAAAAACCAAGCTTCTGACTTCTCTTTTAGCTCTAGTAGCGCCTGCTCATCCCAATCCTCGCTGATAATAAAGCAACCAATAACCGACCTAGGGTAACGATCCATAATTCGTTGGTAGAGGAATGCATTAGGTGTGTCATCTATATATGATTCGTCCATATGATATTTCATTGCTATACTCACTGATAATTAATATTTCTTGGTATGGTTAGAAGTATCAAACTTTAGCACTAGTTAAATCATATTCATTTTTATTGCTGGCCATTGATTTGCTTTAGCATCTTGATAGTGTTTATATCGTAACTGCCAGCGAAGAACTGGTATAAAAGCTGCTCAAATACAGACTTATTACCAGCTGCAAAGGCAAACAACGTTAGCGAAGACTGCAGCTTCAGATTGTCCAGTGAACCAAAGATATCTAAAGCGCTTTTGTCAGGGTGCAATAGTAGTAATTCAGCGCACTCTATTAACCGTGCTCCAAGGACCTGATGCTGCAAATACGCTTTCGCTTGCTCCAGACTCCCTATTGCAAATCGTCGAGACATTTTACTATGCCCTAACCCTTTAACCTGTGGAAAGATAAACCACATCCAATGCGTGCGCTTACGACCTTGGGTCAGCTCTTCAATCACTTGTGAATAGATAGCATTTTGAGCTTGGATAAAATCATCAAACAAATCTTTATCTATTGTTGTCATTTTTCACACTCCTTATGATTTAATTAATGATCATTTGCCTACCTGCCACACTCACAACGTAGCTCAAACTATATTTGTATTTAATGCTAGGCTAACCTGTCACATATATCGTCCCCATTCAGCAATGGTCAGGTTTATCAATCATCCTATTGCCGTAAAACACTTCTGAATCGTCAGAAATCCGACTTTCAACCGCAGTTGTGATACTAAAAAACTCATCAAGAGATAGTTTATGATCGCTTTTAATATCAAGCATCATATACTGGGTACTAAGACCTTCAGGAATTTGATTGAGCAGATGATTAACGGTACTCTTTATTTGTTCTGCATCTGGTATGCCCGTTACCCTAGCTTGTATAAATTTAGCAGGCTTTTCAGCCCCGCAGGATCTTTTGATATCATTAACATCTATACCAACCTTATCCCGATCAGATAATACTGATTCAAATACAGTTATTACCTGAGCAACTTCATCCGCTTTGCAAATAATAATCCCGTCTATAACCTCGAATCTATCAATTTGCTTATCTGTGGTTTGTAGCGCAAACAATGTGCAACCGACTTGTTGTTGTAGATTTAGCAATGACTGTTCATCCCAGCCATCTTCGATAACGATAAACCCAACCTCAGACAAGAGGTAGCTATCTGATTGTGGCGTATATAAAGTAGCTAAAGGTATGGGCTCTATCTGAAGCTCATCCTTACATTTTTCATTTATATCGTTTTTTATAGTCTGTTTATCTTTAAAAATACTATCTACTGTCATACTCGGCTCCTTTTTAAAGTGAAATCGTTAATTACTGTTATAAAGCTGCATCCCACTTTCTAGGCGCTCCAGAATAACTATCTTAGAAATTCAACTGTTTATTACGATAGAGATAATCATTACCGTAGTAATGATTGTCTTTAACCAGTATGAGTTAAAGGTCTTGATACCCAGGCATAACAATTATTTTACGTTACCCCCTTATAGAATCTTAAACTGTTTATTAATTCAAAAAACCTTAATATAAGTAAAAATCTTGCTTTTTACTTATATTAAGGTTTTGTCATAATTTCTTTCTCTTGCTACTTATATCTATTTGTTGCTATCCAGTATATCTTCAAAAAGCATTCATAAATAGAAGAGAAAAATATGCTTGCTAGGAAAAAACGTTGGTCCGACTACAGCCATGATAAACTAGCTTTAATGAAAAATACCGTAGCCAATGCCTCTGCGAACACTCCCTTTTCACCCGAATACGCTGCCAGCTACCTCGGGCGGTCTCCTAGCTCTTTACAATATATGCGCTGTCACCAATCAGACGGTATTACTTATAGCAAAATTGGAGGACATATCCTTTATAGAAAAAAACATCTTGATGAATATTTAGATAGATGTGAGAAGTCTCGCACGGCTCGTTATTAGTTTTATCAAATTCAATAGATTATTAACAATCACCTTTCAACTTTTTCTAAAAGGGATTGGAGGTTGCAGTGATGAACTATGTAGTTTTTATTTTAAAGGAAAAATCATTATGATTAATAACAATCGAGATAGTGCGTTAGGTTTTGGGAAAACTAAAAAAGATATTAAGCTCATTAACACTGTAAAAAAAACCTACCCACTCTGCAAAGTGGGCAGGTAAATCAAACCTTACTGATAGATGATCTGAGTGCATCATCATCTGCTATTGTAGCAGACGATGGTATGACGGCACTAGACATGGAATATGATAAAGGATATATCAAGCAATGTATCGATGGTTTGTACTATATTGCTGATAATAAGACTGGATCAGGGTATAAGAGAGAACGAATTTGTTCCCCCATTAAAGTTGTAGCCCGCAGCCGAAATATTGAAAATACACAATGGTGTATAGTTTTGGAGTGGTTAGACAAATCAAATACATTACACAATTGGTCAGTACCGATAGAACTTATACAGAGCGATAGTCGTAAGTATCGTCGGGAGCTTGCTCGAAGAGGTTTAGTCGTATCCACGAAAAAGTATCTACAAGATGCTTTAGACTTTTACCTAAACAATCATCCAACTGAAAGATTGTTGGTTTTTACTAATAAGGTTGGATGGCATGACAACATTTTTGTTACGCCTAATAAAATCTATGGAAAAACAAATGAAAAAATAATGTATCAACCAGATAGTTCATTAAATCACGGATATAGTCAAAAGGGCACTCTAGAAGAGTGGCGAGAAAATTTGTGTTCTCCACTAGGTTCTCAAAGTAGATTAAATTTTGCTATCAGCTGTGCATTTACGGTCCACTACTCAAAATCTTAGATATCGAAGGCGGTGGCTTTCATATGCTAGGTAAATCTAGTATTGGAAAATCACTTAGTTTATACGTCGCAGCTAGCGTTTGGGGCAAAAGAGGCTATGTTAAAAACTGGAATGCAACTAAAAATGCCGCTGAATACTTAGCAGCTATGTGCAACGATGGTATTTTAATTATGGATGAAATTAGTCAGGCTGAGAAAAACTCATTAGAGGACATATTTTATATGCTTTCAAATGGGATGGGTAAAAGCAGGAGTACAGCTGATGGAGGTAATAGAGTCGTACAAACTTGGCGAATCTTACTTTTATCAAGCGGTGAAGAAACACTACAGTCTATGCTCAGGCACTCTCGTAAACGACATAACCCTGGTATGGAAGTCCGGTTATGTCATATTGATGCTGACGCAGGAAAAAATTTAGGTATTTTCGATAGTTTGGTTTTAGCCACTACACCTGAAAAACAAGCAGATATATTAACAAAACTAACGAATCAGTATTATGGGACTGCTGGTACTAGTTGGCTAAATTATATTACTCTAAATAAAGATTCAGTAATCGCCGAAGCAAACCATATAATTGAAAAATTTATGCATGGTTACAATCATGTTAAATCTCAGGCTTACAAAGTTGGCAAACGGCTTGCAGTTGTCGCTGCTGCTGGCGAGCTAGCTACAAAAGCCGGCATTACAGGTTGGCAGGATGGACAAGCTTCGACTGCAGCAAAAACATGCTTTAACAACTGGATTTATAATTATGGGCATGATGGCAAACAAGAAGACCGAAAGATAATTGGTCAGATTGCTGGTTATCTGGAAAAATACGCAGGTAGTCGTTTCCAGATTGTTGGTAACTGTAGGCAAAAAATCAATAAACAATCTGGCTATTATAAATCGGATGATGATCTCTATCTTTTTGGCATCGAAACATTTGAAGAAATATGCCTTCCTTATAGCAAACAACAAGTCCTTAATGTTCTAAAAGACCACGACTTAGTTCATTACAATGAACCAAAACGAGTAACTTTAAAACTCAACAATAAAAATATTAAAATTGGTCGCGCTCATGCTGTTAGAGGTCAAATCATGCGCTATGATATTTGATATATCTTAAGGTAGTGTTCAATATACTGCTAAGTGAATCATTAGTAAATACTAATACAGTATAAGCAATTAATTTTTTGGTTCTCTAAGATTATATCTCAGAGAATCATCTTTTCTATCTAAAGTAATTTTTTTAATTTTAGATATTTTGTATTTAAATATCACCACTTTACCTTCTGCCCTACTCTTATTCCATAATATTTTCTATCATCATTACCTGTTACAGTAACCCAAACTTTTCTATGATGACCTACCATAATATTTGTATATAAATTCCCGATTTAGTATCTATTCCCATAAGAGAACTTCATAAATATCAATACTGATATTATGCATAAATATGCTGGGAACTTTGGGAACTTCGGGAAAATCTTACTTTTCAAACTGTGTATAAACTGTGGGAAGCCTTTAATTTCCTACCTTATTAGAAATAATATAGCTTTTTTAACTTACGTAAGTAGTTCCCAAGATCTTCCTTCTAGAAATAAGGAACTGAATAGGTATAGGAACTATATTAGATAAGTATTGAATAACCCTTTCGTCAGCTCAAAGCTTTGAGCTGACGAAAGGGTTATTCTAGTTAAATCTAAACTCGCTCACATACAATTCACTGTAACTCTGATAGCTATCAGTATAAACAAAGCTGCCAGGCTTGGTAATGAGTACTATTATAATTTATTTACTCTCTTGCTATAGAAATAGCATAAACCTTACTATTTCGCTTTAGAATATCCAACACGACTGTTTTATTAGTAGCGACACAGCTAATTTTACCTTTGCATACATCCCGCCAAAATAAGCTTCACCATCAGAAAGCTCATCGTCTTCTAATAAGAGATGGTAATTTACCACAAGCCTAATTTAATGATAGAAAAGCGCAGCAGTGTTAGGCTGAATATTGAGTAAAACTACGGTGGTTCTAGCGGTCACTTCAGCCCTACAGAACTCTCATAGCCGTCACCGTTATTTTTGATTATTTTACGACAAGTTACCTTCATAAAAGCATAGTGCCTAGCGAGAGCATCTCTAAGTTTTTATTATCGTGTTCTATATAAGATTCACAAAGCTGGGTACTGTATATCCCATTGCATAGGCTGCTTCTTCCATAGCATTCATGCACATTGGAGTATTAGCGAACGCACCGAGCGTAATAACTGAGCCAGCAACAATCGCACCTCCACAGGTAGCTGCTCTGATAGCAATAGAAATATTTGTCCAATTACTGTCTTCCTGGGCTTGCTGTAATCTAGGGTCATAAGATAGCATTGTCGCCATTGCGACTGTTGGGTCAATACTATCTCCATTTTCATAAACCTTAATAATTAGTTCAGACCAGTCTTTTGATAATATTTTGATAGCTTCTGGACTTAACTCACCCAGACTTAAGATCATAGACGAGTATGGACTTTGGTCACTCTCATATACTGCTAAGTAAGGCGACCTCCCTTTATTAAAACCTGTCAAAACAAAATCTAACTCTTCTTTAGCACTGTCATAATCATAGTTACTTTTCAGTGTTCGCTGACAATCATCAGGAGATGCTAGAGTATTACTAATATTTCCACCTAGAACAGGTAGAAATGTAATAACCTCATTTTTGCGTGCTTCTCTTGATTCTGCAGATGTACTTGCAGTAGCAAGAGGTAATGTCATAAAACCTTCGCAAAGTGTTATGTTTTTTCTACTAATAGTTAAATCAAGTTTAGGGAACCAAGACCCTTTCTCTTTCCTAAATACTTTTTTATTCAACAAAATAACTGCTCTTGGTTTTGTATCTCCAGTCGGTTTTATTGAAAATATTTTTTTGCTTCCTTTTGATCCTGCTTGTGCAAAAGCAGAATCAAAGCTTTGAAAGTCATCATATGAGTCTAAAATAAAATCACGAGTCATGGGAAGACCTCTTAAGTGAGAGCCATCAGATGGATCTGTACCAGACTTCTCGGTAACTGCGACCTTATTGTTTGCCTCTTTCTCAAAAAAGTCATCTGAATTTTTCATCATAGCCAACAGTTGACAGCTAGTCATATCGTCATGTTCATAACATGCTTGATTAAACCATGACTTGATACTTTCACGATATTCTTTACCATCTTCATAGCTCATTGCAAAATTCTGACTTCTAATAAGTTTATTAATCGGCTCATTATAATCTAGAGTCATACTGGTTTCATCAGCCCGATTTTTCATTGCCAAGTAATAATTTTCGAACGCCTTCTTAAAATTCCTTTCCCTATGCCTACCTTTCAAAAAGGATTCGGCTCTCATTAAATGAGTATCAGGAGAGTCGTTATTAACTTGCCTAACATCTGTATTAATTATATTATCTGATAAATAAGAAATATCTTCATTGAGAAGTCCCGTATTAGCAAATGCTATTGTTGTCATAAAACTGCATGATAGCCCAAGCGCTAATACTTGAGGATTTAATGCCTTTTTCAAAGTGAATCCATTCATAACCTTTATCTCCATTAGAAAATTTATTAACCCTAACGCTTTTTATTCTCCTCACCTTTCTTATTAATAGTGATCCATAACCTACCTTTTTTAACTTTTGCAATATTTTCTGAAAAAGAAGAAGCTTCTTCGAAAACTATTGGTATAACAATTTGTCCTTGCTGGTTGATAAATCCATATCTACCTTCGTATCTAATACGTGCCAGCCCTTCTAAAAAGCCAACCGCATTATCATATTTTGGTGGCACAACCTCTTGACCTTGTTTATTTAAGAAGCCGTATTTATTATTTTTTTTGATCACTACTAGCCCTTCTGAAAACGGCAAGTCAATGAGATCGTATTCGACTGGGACAACTAACTCACCTTGCTTATTAATTAATCCTTGCTTAGATTCTTTCTCAACTAAAGCTAACCCATCCATAAACACTTCTGAGTAAGAAAAAGGATTCAAGTTGTAGTAGCGATCGACATCTAAAACTTTAGTCCCTGTCTTATCAATGAATATATATCGTCCATCTATTCTGACTCGTGCCAAGCCATCTGAGAACCTGCTCGGTCGATCGTATTCAAACGGAATGACTATCTTTCCTTGGATGTTTATAAACCCAGATTTATTATTTTTCTCAACACTAGCAAGCCCTTCTGAAAAAATGCCAACATCATCATATTTAATAGGTATAACAAGCTTGCCTTGGCTATTCATGAATCCATATTTACCTTTTTGCTCAACCGCCACTAAACCCTCAGAAGAGGTTTCACATAGTACCGTGCCGTGAGAGGATTGGTATTCTTGATCTATCTCACAACGCTCTGAGACCTGAGAGGCAAAAACATAAGAAGTACCAGTAAGCATGAAAAATGCTACTACACTCTTTTTCAAAGTTCGACTCATCATCATGTTTAACCTCTTTATTATATTTATAAACTCTTAGCCCTTATTACCCCATACCACATCGGTTAGTAAATTTGTCTTCCTCGTTTTTCACAGCCTCTGCCATATTAGAAATGATAGAACCAAGCTCATCATATTTTGGCTCTACGATCACTCTGCCTTTTTCATCAACTAGGCCATATTTACCATTGTTTTTAACGACTAATAACTTGTTTGAAAACGATCTAATATCTTCATATTCAAGAGGAAGCACTAACTCTCCTGAGCTATTAATGAGACCATATTCATTACCTTTTTTGACTTTTACTATATTCCCTTCTCGCTCAATCATCTTTTCAGAGTCAATGAGTTGGACGATATAATCATATTCTAGAGGAATGACTAATTTTCCTCGTTTGTTAAGCAAGCCATATCTTCCTTCTTTATTCTGTACTATCAGCACCCCATTCGTTAAATGGCCGTTTGCAAAGCCATATTCCTCTGAATAATCTTCAAAAATAGCTATATTGTATGAATTATCTATTGAGATAACCTCTCTTCCTTTTTTATTGATATAGCTTTCTTTCCCGTCTTTTATTACTTGAGCCAACCCTTCTGAAAACTGCTGAGCAAAATCAAACTGAAAATAAATAACCATTTTTCCCTTTGAATTGATGTAACCATATTCACCATTTCTCTGTACGGCAGCCACCCCTTCTGAAAAACTACTAACATCATCATATATGATAGGTATAACCACTTTATCTTGTTTATCAATAAATCCGACCTTCCCTTCTCGATGAACAGCTGCCAAACCTTCTGAAAAATACTCCACAAAATCATATGCCACAGATATGACTTCTTTACCTTTACTATCCACGAAACCATATTTACCGTCTTTTTCAACACCTAATACACCGTCTGAAAACTTAGGACTTATTGAGTCATATTCGATAGGGATGACGTTTTGACCTTTCTTGTTTACAAAACCATATTTACCATTTTTTTCAACTTCAATTAGACCCTCAAAAAAATAAAGACCTTCAGTTTCCTGAAGGTCTAATGTTGGCGCACAAGTATAAGATTTTTCTGAGGCACTAGCTTGAGAGACAATCGTTAGGATTGATAATGTGATAATACTGAGTCTTACAAGCCAGCTTAACCTGCTCATGCTTAACATCCTTATTCCAATATATTCTCCTTTAAATATTATATTGACTTAAAAAAATAAACATCGCAAGTATAAATTCACTTTAACGACTATTTTCAATGGTCGTTAAAAAGACTTACATTTAAATAATATCCATTTTATTTTAAAAAAACTAAAAAAAGCAGGTGACAATATGCATCTTAATTCAGCAGGCTCGATAACAATTTTAAGTACTCTTAGCCTAGGACTTATCGGCTGCTTTGGAATGGATGGTGGTCGATGTAGTTACGATCAAGATAGCTTTTTGACACAAATAGAGTCGAAGTCTGATGTTAACTATATCCTGAGCACAATGGATAATAAAACTAACCCTCCCCCATTAACGTTCATGAGTTCTTTTGAAGTACCGATTTCTGAGTTAAATCCAAATTTGCTAGATTCAAACTACTTGATGACAACTGTGCAATACATCACCTCTGGCACTTGTACGCCGTCACACGTCATAAGTGTTGAAAGATTCACAATTGGTAAACTACGATTGCAAGCTGATGATGCGTTTCATTCAAAAGCTGCCTCTAAAGTTCAGGAAGCACAAGAATGTATTAGTAATAACCCTTCACGGTGTTCAGGTATAGAGCTTTCCCAATACAGTAAAGATGAAATGGATACATTACAAAGTATTGATGCTGATACTCTCAAGGGCTGCTCGTTAGATGCGATTAGAGAGAATATATCTCAGTTAAAAGAGTTATTTTCAAATCAATACTTCGTGGGGTGTGCAGTCATTAAAAGCCAAGATGAAGAATTACCACTGTATTTTGAGCAGAGTGATGAAGGTTTAATATTTCGAGGTGTGCTGTTTTAATTTTGCGTTGATGATTGTTCAACATTTAATAGTATTAAATTTGAATAAATAGATTGGTGAATAGAATGCTACCTAAAACTCAAAACTCTCTTATTTCTAACAAAGAATTGATGCTTAAATATGCTCATGAAGACTGTATGCTATCGTTCAACTTATTGTTCAAAGAGCATAATAGGAATATGATTGGCTACATCATGTATCAGTATGGTACTACTGAAGATGTTGCACAAGATATAGTCTCTCAAACTTGGGAGAAGATTATAAAAAGTAAAGCCTCTTATAAGCCAATAGCTAAGTTCCGTACCTATCTATATCGAATTCTATTCAATACTCATATAGACCATTATAGAAAAACTCGTACTGTGCAACTATGTTCATACTCCTTTATTGAAAACAGCAATGACTTTGCCATTGATTATCCTAATAAACAGTTTAACGATATATTAAAATATGAGGTACATCTAAAACTTAGTCGTGCCATCCAGTCTTTACCTAAACAACAGGCTGTTGTCATAAAATTGCATTACTTAGAAGGATTGAAAGTAAAAGATATAGCCCAAATTACTGATCAATCTCACGAATGCGCCAAAAGTAGATTGCGATATGCGAAAAAAGGCATCAAAAAGCATTTATTC
This sequence comes from Psychrobacter proteolyticus, assembly GCF_039762275.1. GTDB lineage: Bacteria > Pseudomonadota > Gammaproteobacteria > Pseudomonadales > Moraxellaceae > Psychrobacter > Psychrobacter proteolyticus_C. The sequence continues at coordinate 236,399 of NZ_JBDLOB010000004.1, forward strand.
AAAAGTGGTATCGACTCGTCAATCATTCAGTACTATATTACTGAAGCCGAAGACCTTTAATATTTAACAGTAGAACCCACTTTTGACTATTAATCATTCCTTAGACTATTAACAGATAGATTGCTATGAATTCATCGACTAGAGTACTACAAATCTATCAATACTATTTTATATTAACAATTGCATAGTTCGCGATTGCAATTGGCGTGGTTGAACCCTCTATGGGTACAATGGCTAGGTTTCTTCTAGTTAACGCTTGGTCAATTGATGCTCCAGAAATTTTTGCAAAAGCTTCATCTTTAACTTTGCCTTGTGCATCTAGAAAACCAAAACCTTTACTGGTTAAGTCGATAGGCTTTTGGGTAATAAATGCAGCTACCAAGGTCTCACCTCTTGGCTCAGTAGCAACGATTTTAAACTTACCATTACCTGGCAAACTTATGGTTTGTGCCTGTATCTTATTGTTTGTAGCGTATTTATTAGGAAACAATACTGTGACTGAATCATCAGCGCCTACCGTTACAGCATTGAGATAACCTGATACAGGTGTTGTTAGCTCAACGACAAACTCTTCACCAACATTAAGCATGCTTGGAGAGTTAATAACAACGTCTTTCGGTAGTTGACCTACCAAATCGATCACTCTTTGCTTATTTACCTCAATTGTGTCTGTATTATTAGCAAAATAAATAGGTTTATTTAACAATGATGTATCACCATCAATTTTAGGACTGAACCTTTCACTAGCATCAAGTGATAAACTACTAATCTTATATGCGGTCGAATCATATAAGGCCTGCCAGCTGCTGCTACTTCCGTCACGTCTTGCTTCTTCGAATGACTCGTATATGGCTTTAGTAAAGATGCTACCTTCAGGCGTCGCAAGTGATTGCTCATCATCTTGAGCCGCACCGATGGAAATATACTGCTGCATACTGTTCTTAGGCTTAGCCTTACTTGAAGGCATAAGTGCTAAATTACTATCTGTATAGCGCTTGTCATACCCTATAGACTTCACTTGGACACGTTGACGGTTTTGACTAAACATGTTCGCAGCTAAGGACTTTGTACCTGTCCCACTGTGGCAAGCATCTATCAAAACCACCATATTGTTGCTTTTAATTTTTGACAATGCTTCATTGATATCATCATCAATTAGATGACCATCATAGACATATAAAGTCTCGTCCATGTTATCTGGCTCATCGCCATTAGTATCTTCAACCTGCGAACCATGACCAGAATAATAAATTAGCACACGGTCTTGACTCGTTGTTGTATTAGCCAGACTGTCTAACTCTTTCAAGATATTTTTTCGCGTTGCTTGACTGTCTGATAAATGCGTAATGTTACTTTCATCAATTCCAAGACGTTGTGCCATTTCATCTATCATGCCACTATCTAAATCAATGCCTGTTAAATTATTCATAGGGTCTTCATATTCACCAACACCAATTATTAACGCTTTGTCAGCTGCTAAGCTAAGACTGGAGACACTAAGCAAAGATAACGACATCAACACTGATTTCAAAATTAGTTCCATAAGGCTATCTCCTAAATATTTGTTTTTATACGCCATTCTCAAATTAAACGAAACCATAGTGCCACTAGTTTAAATCCATCTTAAGGTAGGTCTCTTTTTAACAAGGTTTTATTCCTTTATTCTTGAGTTACTAAAACACCTTAAACTCAAAGCCATTGCCGATCATACTTGATGTCGGATACTGTGGTTGACTAAACGCCTTTTGTGCAATACTGGGTATCTCATCCTCGATATAGTTTGACAGCTCCCCTGTCTTCATATAGCCATCCTTATTCATATCACCAGCACCATTAAAGGCTTGCAATAGTCCATAAGTAAACACCCCATGACCCTGATAGCCCTCGAGTGCCTTTTGTTTGTCGGTACTTGCCATAATGACTGTCGCCCCTGACTTACGCTGCATTATATCTATCACATCCTGATCATCGAGTCCTCTTGAGATAAGCAGCTGCCCTGCATCGATTGAGCCGCCACTATCACAAGTGTCTAACAAGATAAGCTTCTTATTGGTGTTCACTTGCGCAAGCATTCTCTGCAAGTCATCTGCATTGATACCTGTTTTGGTCACTTGCCTGCTGGAGGTGGCGCCCACATCAGAGGTAAACAGATGATAGCCAGTATCAGGATAGTTATAACCATGCGCGGCGACGTAGAAGACAAACACATCATTCATTTTGGCAGTTTGTTTGATTTGATTAATCTTACTAGTGATATTGGCTTTAGAGGTGGTGCTAGCGGTGTTTAATAGGCTGATATTGCCTTTGTCATAGATGCTTCCAATTTGTTTGTTTAAGACGTCATAGATGGCACTGGCATCCTTGGTAGCATAGTTTAGCTTAAGATCTGGGTTGTTATACTGGTCAATGCCGATGACCACGGCATGCAGTTTGGGCCTTTGAATCGGGTCATAGGTTGAGGTGATTTGTTTACTAACAGTACTGGTAATCCCTACGTTTTCTTCTGGATAGGCTTCTACGGTGAGAGTATGCTCGCCCTCTGGAATAGATAGGGTAAAGTCACGGGTGGTTTGATTGACGGCTCGCGTCAAGCCACGACTGTTTTGGTCAATGGCAATACCATCAAGTAAGACGCGCACGTCACCGATGCCGCCGCCCTGGTCGGTGAGTAGGACGGAGAGTGATAGGGTTTCGCTATTAGTGGTGCTTGGTGGTTGGGTCTTCCATGCAATGAGAGGTGGTTTGGCAAATATACTTTCTACTTGCTTACGGATGGCAGGGTCGGTTATTTTGTCGGTGGCGAGGAGGTTTTCTAAATCTTGCTTTATTTTAGTGAAAGTATCTTCTTCCCAGCTACCTTTATTGTTGTATGCTGCAAATCTTTCATAGGCTGCGACGAAAAACTGAGCCGCTTTGTTTGAGTCTTGTGGTACGCCTATTCCTTCTTTATGCGCAAAACCCATATTATTCATCGCATTAGCATTACCTTTATCCGCAGCTTTCTCAAACCACTCCATGGCAGTACGATAGTCTTGAGTGACACCTTGACCGTTATAATACAGAACACCCATATTATCCATCGCACTAGCATTACCTTTATTTGCAGCTTTCTTAAACCATTCCATCGCAGTACTATAGTTTTGAGTGACGCCTTGTCCATCACGATACAGATAACCAATGTGATTCATAGCCTGCAAAACATCCTTATCGGCAGCCTTTTTAAGCCATTCCAAAGCAATAGTACCGTTTTGCGGAACGCCCCTTCCGTAACGATACATATTACCAAGGTTATACATTGCACGAGCATTACCTTTATCCGCAGCTTTCTTAAACCATTCTATAGCAGTGCTGTAGTTCTGGGGTACGCCTTGTCCTTCGTGATACATACTACCAATGCTTAACATTGCATTAGCACTACCTTTATTCGCAGCCTTTTCAAGCCACTCCATGGCAGTACGGTAGTTTTGTGTAATGCCTTCTCCGTTACGATACATAATGCCAATGTTTCCCATCGCACTCGCATTACCCTTATCCGCCGCTTTTTTGTACCAACTCATAGCGATAGTATAGTCTTGAGTGACGCCATATCCTTCATCATACAGAATACCAATGTTATACATTGCAGAGGCACTGCCATTATCCGCCGCCTTTTTATACCAGCTCATAGCGGTGGTATAGTCTTGAGCAACACCTTGCCCGTGATAATATATATCACCAATATTGTTCATTGCAGAGGCATCACCCTTGTTCGCTGCTTTTTTATACCAGTCCATAGCAGTGATGTAGTTTTGAGTAACGCCATATCCTCCTTTATCATACAGATAACCAATGCTTCTCATTGCAGCAGCATCATATTTATCAGCGGCCTTCTTGTACCAGCCCATAGCGGTGCGGTAATCTTGGGTCACACCTTTCCCGTTCTCATACATAACACCAAGATTATACATTGCAACAGTATTACCTTTATCGGCGGCTTTTTTATACCAGCTCATAGCGGTGGTGTAGTCTTGGGTAACGCCTTGTCCATTATCATACCGATTGCCAATACTGGCCATGGCATTGGCATTGCCTTTATTCGCTGCTTGCTTCATTGATTGTATGGCTTTGGCATAATCTATCGCTAGGTTAAAATTACCATTGGTATAGTTGTACCCCTTGAATAGACCGACTAGCCCCTTGTTGTCATCGACACTGTTATTTAATATTTGGATGGCTTGCGTCACATTTGTGGTATTGGGTGTGTAGTCAACATTCTCGCCTCTATGCATATATCGATACAGAGTCATATCTGCTGCGATATTGCCTTGCTTACTCAGTTCAATGAGCTTATCTATCCGTGGTGAATAACTTAAATCTAACGCATCTTCTACCGCTTGTAATTGAACCAAAAATTGAGCTTCACTGATGTCATTTGCCATACTTACCTGTGGCACCATACCAATGGTGAATGCGACAGCAGCGGCTGTGCCTAACTGACGATAACGCGCATTGGCTAAACACCCCCAAAGTGTGATGTGCAGTAATGTTTTTTTAGACATACTCCTACTCCTCATATAGATTGGCAATAACTTTTATCCGTCCAGCAAGCTTGATTACATCCAAGCCAACATTGGTCATCTAGTCATACTTATTATGTAGTACTTATTAAGATTAAACGTAAATACACAAAAAAAAGGGTTAAAAAATTTAACCCTAAAATGTAACACCTCTCGTTTAATATAAAAATAAATCTAATCTTGGCATTAGAATCAAAAATGTGTTTAGGCTAAAAAGCCTGGAGGATATCTTATGAAACCTGCAATTCTTATTTATCACTTCGTTACTGGTGGCACGCTTTTGATGTGTATGGGCTGCCAACCTCAAGTACTAGATACTGTGAACCATCGTAATTCTACCGACACTGCTATGTCACAACCAGTTGTTTTGGATACCGAAGAGGTAAATTCACAGCAGGCAGTAAAGATACGTGACTTTGCCAGATCAAACGCATCCATTGATAATGCGTCAATGATAAATACCGATTGTCATCAGTCTACTGATAACCAAAGCTTAAATCATTCCTCATTGGTTACATCACCTTCTATCAGCATTACTCAAAACTTAGACTTACTAAAGCAGTTAAACAAAAAATCCTTAACTAAAAACATTGTGTTCTCTACTTATAGTCTAGATCAAGCCGCTAAAACAGCACTACTATCTATGCCTAAGCCTATGAAAGCTCAGCGTCCAAATTGGCTATTATCAGACCTGACGCCGCTAAGTCTAAATCAACCGCTATCAAAACTGCCTAATAGCTATCAAAATGACAACCAATTGTTTTATCACGAAGGCGATACCATAAGTCCTGCCTACGATACCATTTATAAAGCTGCTTTAAACGGTAAAGCCCACCCTCTTAATTTCAATGAGCCTGTGACTGCTGCTACCCAAGCCAATCAATGGGTAAGCACCCAAACTAGCGGTATGATTGACAATGTATTTAAAGCAGATATGTTTATACAAAACGATGCCATGTTAAGCAACGTCTTGTATTTTAAAGCGAACTGGTTATCGCCATTTCAGACAGATGATACTAAACTTTCATCGTTTATTACTGCCTCAGGTAAAACACAAATGGTACCAACTATGGCTCAAGAACTTGAACTGTTATATTCAAAACATGAAGATTGGGAGTACGTAGGAATCCCCTTTGAGGACGGTAGTATGTTACAGCTGTTTTTAACCCCAAAAAATAAGGGTATCGCTATTCCAAATAATGACATCGTAGCAGCACTGCTAAGAGAAAGTACGGAGAGAAAAATACAGTTATTACTACCCAAGCTGAATCTGCAAGGGAACATCGTAGATCTAAATGAGATTGCGCCAGAAATCAGCTCGTGGCAATTGTCGAATTTGGTTACCGGAAAAATACTAAAAAGTCCTAAATTAATTCACCAGTCTGTCATCACTTGGAACGAAGCAGGGGCCGAAGCTGCAGCCTTAAGTTCGATCATGGTGTCTAAAAGTATATCCTTACCGATAACGGTTAAAGTAAATCGCCCTTTTGTATTTATGATTCGTCATGGAGACAAGGTAATGTTTACGAGCGCAGTTCGTGAAATGGATGTCCTCATGACAGATGACAAAACCGCATTATAATTGCTGATTTATCATCTAAGTTATATTTGAGGTTGAGATAGTTATCACTGTTTAAATATCGTTTAATAACCATAGGTGTATCATGATCAATAACTTTAAGAATCTTGCAAAAATTGCGATTACAGTCTCTTTAGTATCCACCACCTCAATAAGTTATGCAAAAAATGTCGCCTTACTTATTGGAGTGAGTGATTATAAAAACCTAGAAAAGAACGATCTTGACGGTCCTAAGAACGACGTAAAGGCTTTACAGAGTGTATTAATTGAAAACTGGCAATTTAAACCTGAGAACATTGTTACCTTGATTGATTCTCAAGCCACTCAACAAGGAATCATCAATGCCTTAAATAATTTAGAACAGCGAACAGAGGCAGACGATGAAATACTCATTTATTTAAGCGGACACGGCACTAGCATATTCGATGAGGAAGGTGGTAGTAACAGGTTTAAAAACGGGCTGTCCAGTAACTCAGGCGCATTTGTTCCTTATGAGTACGATAGTCAAAAGATCCTAGCTGCACTAGACAAAGAAGACGTCTTAGAAGCGGTTAAAAACAACTTTATTACTGGTCAATACCACATCAAACCTATCATTCAAAAATTAGAAAAAAATCGTCGTATTACAGGGATCATAGATGCTTGTTTTTCTGAGCATGGCTTTAGAGGCATAACTACAGAAAATGCGCTGCCTAATCGCTTACTACCGTTCAATAAAGCAACACCTCAAAAATTGAGTGTATCATCAACCTCAAATATATCTGAATTTAACGATGATGAATATCCTTATCAAAATACAGTGACAATTGCGGCCTCTAGCAAAGCACAGCCCGCTATAGATATTAATATCCCGTTTTTAAATAACAACCCACACACCACATTTGATAACAAGCCTCATGGTCTATTCTCAGATTTATTAATACGCATCTTAGATGGTGATATTGATGCTGGTGGCGAAGACGGCATCATCAGTTACACAGACCTAGAGAACACGATGAAGTCTCATATTGTTAATTACCCTATAGGTAAAGAGGTACTACAAACCCCACACTTCCAACCACTTTTAACCAATTCAAATGCCCATAACCTGATGAACCGTCCCCTATTTGGACTTAATAGGAATGTGATGAGACAACGATCAAGCAATGATCGTCTAAAAATAAAAATAGATAACTTAGACATTTTCAATCAAATAGTAGATAACAGCTTATTTGTATCACAAAATAGCGGTTTAATAGACTTTGTAGTGACTGGTCAAGACAGCCAATGGCAGTTATCGGCTGGTAATGGAACCAATATATTAGACAAAGGAAACAACCAACAACTTAAAAATCGCATAAATACTGAACACTGGCTAAGATCGCATATAGCCAAAATTCCGAGCATAGCAAACTTGCGTGTCAATGCGCTGCCAGAAGTGGCAGGCAACGTTTTTAAAGAAGGTGAAGATATTCAGCTTGCTATTAGTGTTGACCGACCTAGTGCATTACTTGCTTTTAATATAAACAGCCAAGGGGATATTAATATCTTGTATCCTATAAACTCTGAAGAAAACCAAATGATAGCAGCAAACCTACTGAAAACAATACCGGAAAAAGAGAAAATACCCGTCAAGGCGCCATTTGGACTAGATCAAATTGTTTTTATTACTTTATCTTCACCATTAACCCATACAGAACTAAATGAGATGTCTAATTTATTTTCGGGCAGCAACTCTACAATGAATACTCCGGAAATAAAGAAACTTAGCAGCATCATTGAAAGTAAAGCGACCGCTATGCGTAAATTAAATATTCAAACCCTTCCTAATGAAAGTTAAGATAGTAATATAACTAAAATAATGTAGAGAAACATTATGAATAATCAGTGCATTTTGAAAGTGAGCAAATCTTTAAATAAATTTAGTGCTATTGTATTTGGCTGTACTTTCTTAGCCATCTCTACTAACTCTCAAGCGGAAAGCTGCAACGATGCTAAAGCCATTGAACAGTACAATACGGCTATTTCAGCACCTGATATTACACACAAGCTTGAGCTCTTACAGCAGGCTACTACAGCATGCTCGGCAACTTATGAGATATTACTTGAACTAGGTGATGCTTATTTTGAAAACCAGCAACTAGATTATGCTATCAACACCTATTCTAGAACTTTAAATCGCTCAATTAGTGACTCTCAAGCTAAACAAGCAAATATCTTTATGCGCTTAATGTACGCTTATAATAGTAAGGCAGAGCGATTAACTGTCAATCAATACGCCCGTAAGATCCAGTTATTAAAAGCAAATGGAATGACTTGGGACATGGCATCTGAGCAATCTTATCAAGCTCTGTATAGAAAAAATAAACAGCAGTTAACAGAAGTACCGGTAACTGCAGAAGAATTAAAGATAGGGCTGAACAAAGCAGATGAACCTAGCAATAGAAATTTAGCTGTTATTGGCATTGATGACGATACATCATCATCAAGCGTACAAATAGATATGGATATTAAGTTTTCAAGCGACTCATCATCGCTAACCCTTGCCAGCAAAGATACACTTAACCAAATTATTAATGCGTTAAATAGTAATAGCGACTCTATTGAGCAAATTAAAGTTATAGGACATACAGATAGCAAAGGTACAAACCTATATAACCAGCACTTATCCGAACGACGAGCACGAACGGTTAGTAACTATATCCAAGAAAAAACACCAAGCTTATATGCGAGGCTTATCTCATTAGGAATGGGTGAAAGTGAACTTATTGATACATCTAATAGCGAGTCTGCACACGCACTAAACCGAAGAGTTGTATTTCAGATTGAGTAAATATTTTTACATAAATTTTCTTGGAGATATAAGTTCTATAAAAAAGCCAGCTAGCTACTAACTTTCTCCATACGTTGAACGAAAGATATATCCTTTATTACTAATCATTAAAGAGTTTCATCTGTAGACCCTTATATTTCAAAGAACTGCTGCTACTATTAATTTTGATACTATTTTGATACTCTGTATTTGTTGATGGATATATCTATTTGTTGACAGATGAAGTCATCTCTCATCTTAAACCAATAAGAATCAAGGGTTAGCATTAATACTTATAGCTATTTGTTGATAAGTATTGTGTATTGTTGTTGTAAGAACAAGGACTCATAATCCTTTGGTCGTAGGTTCAAGTCCTACTGGGCCCACCACATTTAAGTATTAATAAAAAAGACCTTCAAGAGATTGGAGGTCTTTTTTATTGTCTGCTGTTTTTTTAGTAAATAACATTCATGTGTATAAGCATAGATATAGGCACTTTATTCAAGCCTCTTCGCTGACAACGGATAATTATTGATAGTTTTGTAGTGCTGTTTTTTTTCAGACCTCTTGCGAGCCGCTACAGCTTAATGTGCTAGTTTTAGACCCAAAAAGCCTAACTATTGATATAGATAGGATTTTTTAAGATAAACATGTTTTCTACATCCAAAAGACAGTAACAGATCTATACACGTAATGACCATCTGTTCGTAGTCGGCAGTTTTTATATAATCATTGAAGATGGCTTAATAAAATCCATACACCGATGGCAATGAGCATCACACCACCAAATATTTCGGCTCTATGACCGATTAGGGAGCCCAATACCTTTCCTAACATCACCCCTAGCGTGACCATTACTGTAGTGGCCAAGCCAATAAGACCTGCCGCCAGTAAAATATTGACCTTTACAAATGCTAGGCTCACACCGACAGCCATGGCATCGATGCTGGTACCAAATGCAGTTATGGCAAGTTTGAAAAAATAATGTCTCGACGGCGCTTCTGCCATTTCATCACTTGGCTTCAGTCCCTCATACAGCATGTGCAGACCAAGCGCAAAAAGTATGACAAACGCGACCCAATGATCCCACGCCTCAATAAAAGACGCATCTATAAAGGTTGTGGCAGAGTGACCAATTAACCAACCAATAATAGGCGTGATCGCTTCAATGGTGCCAAAAATAACACCCATTCTGAAGGCTTCGGTAAAACGAGGGTTTTTAAGACTTGCGCCTTTACTGATTGCCACGGAAAAGGCATCCGTAGACATAGAAAAAGCAAGTAATAGAAGTGCGATAGGATTCATGTGATTTTCTCTGGTCGAGTATAGAGTCCACGACATAGCCACACCCCCGACCTGCAGTGTAGATATATCGATGGTCTCGCCAACCGAGAGGTGTTCGCACCATGGCATGTGGCCAAGTATGTTGATACGAACGCTTTCGCAGTACGAAAGCAGGCTACTCCCCAAAGAGAGGTTAGATTAGCATTGATACGCTATAAGTCAATCATAAAATGCCAAAAAATAATTTTTTGCACCTCATCAAATATAGAATGGAAAACGTTGACAAATACTTTTGGAGCAGATGAATACTTTAGAGAGTTATGAACATAAAAAACCCTTCACGCTAAATTTTCATAGCCTGAAGGGTTTTTTAATGCGTGGCGCTTTTTAGTAATCGACGGTATAGCTTAAGCCATAAGTGGTGCCTGAGGCGGGTAAACGGTTTAAATCACCAAATGTGGTTTGATGATAGACCGTTAGATAGTCTTTATTAAGCAAGTTATAAACACCATAATCTACGCGGCCGACTGTCATGTTCACTTGGCCCAATACATCAAGGGTCATATAACCCGTGACAGGTAAGGCACTAGAGTCAGGGTCTTGTTGTTGGTCTTTAAAGGCTTTATCATCACCGCCGATTGCTAATGCTTGTAGACGAATATTGCTACCTTCATCGAAGTTATACTGAGCAAATGCCGTACCTTTTAACGGTGTTAGACGTACTGCATCGAGCTCTAGCCAATCGCCATCTTTGTCATACTGACCACGGGTATAGGCCACACTACCGCCCACTTGCCATTTATCACTGATATCATGACTAAGCGACCCTTCTACCCCATAGACACGCTCATCGGTATCGACGACTTCTACGGTATAGCTGTCAGTAAAACGCACAACTTTATCTGATTCATTATAAAAACCACTCAAGCGTGCTGCGGTATCGCCGTGTTTGCCTTGCCAACCAAACTCGTAGTTGTTGATCGAGATCGGTTGTACGTTGTCTGAATTAACTACAAACCCTGCACGCACATCACGCAGCGCACGTTGGATATCCGCTGTGGTGAACCCTTGTGAGAAATTAGCAAAGATTTGGTCATTTGGGGTTAATTGATAGCTAGTACCGAGATTGAACAAGGTTTTGTCGTGGTCTGTGCTGCCTTTTTCTACATCGCCTGCCTGATAGTCAATGCCATAAGCTGCACTTGTTCCACTAATAGCAGAACTATTAAAATACTCTTCAAGCAGTTTCTCATAGATGGGCGTAAAGGTATCAGTCTCAGATTTTAGCTTTTGGTAACGCACACCAGCACTGGTATGCCACTTGTCAGTTATATCTACATCTGCATTGACAAAAGCGCCCCACTTATCGATGGTAGTATCTGGTCCACCATTATAAGTAAGCCCATTGGTTTGGGCGGTCAAGCCATTACTAGCAAGGAACGTATTTAAGTCTTGACCGTAGTAAGTCTGCTCACTGTTTTCACGTTCGAAATCAGCGCCGTAGCTAAACAGTGTCTTTTTGCCTGCGATTTCGGTTTCGGTTTGCATGGCTGCTCGCAAACCCATTACTTCAATATCAGCTTCTGACTGGGTTACAAATACTGCAGCACTGGTAAGCTTGTTCACGGTTGTTTCATCAGTCAAACCGTTGGCCTGCCATACTTCAGCTGCTTGGGTTGCTGCACTCTTGGCAGAAGGATAAAAACGGCCTTTTTCATCTCGATAGTAGCCCGTCACACTTAGACTTGACCCTGCTATATCGTCATTATTATAGTTCAAGTTTATTGAGGTCTTAGTGGTATAAGGCTCGTTCTCTACGTTTGCACCATCGATAGCTTTTAAGGAAGGTTTTGCGCCAAATAACACTGCCAAACCATCACCATAATCTGGGCCGTAGTCGGTGTCTTGCTCATCTTTATAGTAAGTCACTGCAAGATCAAGACGTTGGCTGTCAGTGAGCTCTACACCCAAGCTACCATTTACGCTTAGCGATTCGGTATCTTGCTGGTCAGTTTGGTTAACATCTGGGCTGATTCGGTTGCCTTCGCTATCAAACTTACCGCCTTTATTATCGTAATCAACATCTAAGCGACCATACACTCGCTCGCCGCCATATCCTAAGGTTTGCCCTACATGATAACCCAATGAGTCTGACTCAAAATTACGACTGCTACTGACACCAACTCTAGTCTGTCTGATAGGGCCATAACCTACCAAAGATTTGGTTACAAGGTTAATTAGGCCACCTGCTGCACCAGCACCGTAGATACTGGTAGCACCTGAGAGTACCTCTACTCGCTCAAGCTGCGTAGGATCGATACTATTGAGCTCGCGTGAAAGACTACGTGAGCTGCTTAAAGGCACACCATTCAACAAGAACTGTACAGGGCGACCGTGCATGGTCGTACCATAGTTACTGGTTGAACCACTACTGGCACCCAGACTCGGTATCAACTGTGCCAAGATATCACCAGTGGTACGGTCACCCGTTGCCTGTATCTGAATCTCATTTTCAGTAATTACTTGAGTAACTGCTGGCATCCCACTAATTTTTTGTGCCAGCGCCGTGCCCGTTCTGGCTTTGGCCGTGACATTGATAGTGTCTAAAGTCACATTAGGCGTCTCGTTAGACACAGTACTTGAAGCCAGTTCCGCTGAGGTCTGCGCATCTAATAAGGCATCCGTTTCATTGACATTGTTTTGTGCATATAATTGCTGACTAATACAAAGGGTGAGAACAGATAGAGCAACTTGATGATGGCTTTTCATAATTTTTTCACTTAGGTTATTTCACTTAGTTGGATAGATAAACAGTGATATGAGTAATATTTAGCTAATAATACTGTATGTACTAACTTTGTGAAGAGCATTGTAAATGATAATCGTTTTTATTTCCATATGTATTAATATCTTGTTATCAGCGTTTATTTGTGTTGTTTTCACAGGTATAGTTTGCTATTTAATCTTTGATAATTTCATTAGTCATTGAATAATTTATCTAGCTCATTGTTACGATAGACCTTGAAGAAACGTTGGAGTTCCATCTCATCCTCTCTATATTCATTTTGACGACCTGATAATAGCTGCTATGCTATATCAACAGATAATATAAATACATCATCACTATCCATAATGGCAATATCGCCTGAACGAATAATCGCTATCTGCTTACCTAAGCGACAGGCAATATCGGGCGCTAGCTTACCTTGTGTTTGGTTACTCTTGAAGGTAGTTATAGCGCCGATACCCTGCGCAAACACAGGGAAACCTAACTTACTTTTATCCAGTAGGTGAAAAGGACGATTGATCAAGATGTCCACTGCCCTAAAGCGATTAATGTCTAGTGCCAAAAATCAGTGATATTTCAGTCTTGATAAGTTAAAGAAAACCCCGATACGGGGTGTTTGTCTATGGGGATCGTGGCAATTTGCACGCTGAAGGAATCGTGAATAATAAAATCACCGCGATGACCACCAGTATTTCTTGGATCGCGCTTGCCATGCCATCACTACTACCTGCTGCTAATAACTGCGCACTTCGACTGCCTATATAAAGGGTCGACAGCGTGATAAATATGGTAGAGATGATGCGGCGACTGATGTTATTTAGGGCGGCTCCTTCAGTGACTGAGTCTTTGGGTAAGCTGCTAAACCCAACGGTCGTGGTTGGCAGGTATGCTAGACCCACTCCGACACCGCGCATACTCATAATCAACATTAATAGCCAAAGTGTGGGCTGATACAAGCACCATGCCAGCATCAAGGTAGACAGCGCACTAATCGCAATTCCTACGATGCCAATCCCTCTGGCACCGCGCTTGTCTACCATCTTGCCAGCGTAATGCGTGGTGATACTGGCTATGAGCGTCGCGACCATTAGGACAATGCCTGTCCATAAAGCACTCTCACCCATCACGTCTTGTATCAGCACGGGTAATAGCAAGAGACACAACATCAAACCGACTGTTTGAGTAATGCTAATGATATTACTGTGCAAATAGGTTTTATTATTGAACAAGCGCACGTTTAATAATGGATGTTTCTGCCGCCGCTCATAGGCCCACCAAACCATTGCGGACAGTAAAAATCCGACAGACAATAAACCCAATGTGGCTATCTTTAATAATCCGTCACTACTGAACAATTCACTAGTAAAGTCTATCTCCAGCGTACTCAGCCAAACCATCATAGCCAATAGCCAAATAAGCAAACTGACAAACCCAATGGTATCGAAGGGGCTTTTTTTATCATGTGAGCGCATATCAGGTATCAATCGCCACACCATCGCCATGACCGCTGCACTGAGTGGCAAGGTAATGGCAAACAATGTCCACCACGCAAACTGCTCAACCAAATAAGCACCGACCAAAGGGCCAAACGCTAATGACATCATAATAACAACGCCCCATAGCGCCATTACTCTGCCATGCTGCTGCTGCGGATAAATCTGATACAGCATACCAATAGATAGCGGAATGATCAGACCACCACTCAGTCCTTGTATGGCTCTGGCAATGATGACAAAGCTCATGCTAGATGCCAGCATGCCAATGACTGCTCCCAGCATAAATCCAAAAATTGCTGCCAAATAAACAGTTTTAAAAGGAAACTTTTTATTTAAGTAGCCACTCAGCATCAGCCCCACACTCATGGCCAAGACATAAGCATTCAACACCCAGCCGCCCATCACAATGTCGACATCAAACACCAACATAAAAACAGGAATGGCTGGGTTAAGCGCACTATTACTGAAGCTGACCACCGTACCGCCGAGTAATAGTGTCAATAATACCTGCTGTACCTGTTTGTCGGTAAAGCCATGACTGCTACTATTCGAGGTTTCGTTTATAGACGTCTCATTTGTAGATGTGTTATTTATAGGGGCTTTGCTCATTAAGCAGTGGCATCATAAAATTGGGTGATGGTCGGCATGACTTACTCCTAGTTATTATTTTGCTAGCCTGCCAAGCGCGTCATCCAATTTAGCTGAAACTTAGCATCGTTATTCTTATCAAAATACTGATCAAATAAGGTTTGATAGGCCTCTGCTGAATAAAGTCAAAATTGTCGGCTATTCAATGCTTGCAGACATAAGCTATCTATTTGCTGAGGCTGGCACCTTACGAATGAGCCATAAGAAATATCCACCACCGATAATGGCAGCAATCGTACCCGCAGGCAGCTCATAAGGGAAAATAACATAACGGCCAATCCAATCCGCTATCACCATCACCCCTGCCCCTAAAAGTGCAGCTAGTGGCAATTGCCGTTCAAGCTTCACAGCTCCTAGTGAGGTAGCTAAGTGAGGCACCATTAAACCAATAAAGCTCAACGGACCAACGGCAAGCGTACTGGCCGTACTAAGCGCTGCTACTAATGCCAATAACGACAAAGTCACTGGCGTAACTGCCACACCTAGATTACGCGCCACACTTGTACCTAGTCCAAGAACGCGCAAAGGCTTAATCAGCAGTAGACTGAGTACAAATAAGATAGAAGCGATGCCAATGAGATACCATACCGTACTGGGCTGCGCGCTATAAGTTGTCCCTGACAGCCAGCTGAGCATCGCTTCTAGACGCGGGTCTCCTGAGAGCTTGACCATATGCATCACCCCATCCATCATGGCGGCAATGCCTATGCCCACTAACAATAAATAACCTGAGCTGACCCTGCGCGCCAGCCAAATAATCAATAGCAGCACGGCCATCGCCCCTGACAGTCCTGAAATCAGCAACGTCCCTGCTCCCGCAGATAGCCCTAAACTTGGTAATAATAAAAACCCTAAAATAACCCCAAGTGCCGCGCCTGAACTGACTCCTAATACCTCTGGACTGGCCATAGGGTTACGCGTTAAAGTTTGCAGTAGCACACCGGCAACTGCCAACATCAAACCTGTGGCCGCAGCGCTCAAACTGCGAGGCAAGCGGTACTGCTGCGTGAGCGCCCAGTCCGTACTGAGCCCCCAACCATTGATATCTTGTACAAAAAGACAAGCCAGCATGATGATAGCTAGCACACCAACGCCCCATCGCCAAAAGGCAATGGATGTATGTTTACCCGCAAGCATCGGCGTCACTGTCTCTATCCGCGCGCGGCGCTGACGCAAAATCAGCCAAATAATCAGCGGTGCACCCAAGATACCTGTCATGGCACCAGCTGGAATCTGCATATCAAGTATTGGCTCAAGCAGTAACGCGACATTGCTAGTCAATAATAACAGCAATGCTCCTAAACCAAAGGCAATGGCCAAACGCTTACCAATAGCAGAAATACCCAGCGCATTGACCAAACTTGCTGCACCAAGACCAATAAAACCAATCAAACCAACTTCACTAATCACTAAAGCAGTCACAACGGCGACCACCAATACAACAAGTGCGCGAATCCCATTAATAGGTACACCCAGACGTTTTGCTTGGGTGTCATCTAGGCTCATTAGCGTTAATGGTTTTAGTAATGGCAGACATACAACCGCCATCAAAATAGCCGTGATGACTAGCGCAATGCTGGTATGCCAGCTGTTTTGTGCCAAAAACCCAGCTGCCCATGACAGCATGCCATTGCTACGCTCAGCAAAAAACAGCACTAGTACATTGGCTACTGCGGCCAGCAAAATATTGACCACCAAACCGGCCAATATCAAAATCAATGGATTAAATCGACTGGGTGCTGATAAGGCAAACACCAGACCCATACTAATGATAGCTCCTACAAAGGCTACATAAAGTCCGCCATAAATTGCCAAGCTTGGCAAAAACAACGTGACGATGAGCATGGCCAAC
This sequence comes from Psychrobacter proteolyticus, assembly GCF_039762275.1. GTDB lineage: Bacteria > Pseudomonadota > Gammaproteobacteria > Pseudomonadales > Moraxellaceae > Psychrobacter > Psychrobacter proteolyticus_C. The sequence continues at coordinate 253,393 of NZ_JBDLOB010000004.1, forward strand.
TGTGCACCCACGCCCACCCCTAGCGTCGTATCTGATGCTAGGGGGTTTTTTACCAATTGCTGTAGTAAAATACTGACCACGCCTAATAACCCGCCAGCCAACAACGCCACTACGCTGGTTGCCACGATATGTAGCTGTATCGCCATACTGGCAATATCCAATTGCGAGCTTGGTATAAGCAAGTCACGAAGTGGGCGCGTCCATTGCTGATCTAACAGCGCCCAACTACTCCATAACGACAAAGCCGCTAGTCCGATGAGCATGGCCCATAGTCGCCAAGATATACTGGCAAATAAAGAAGTCTGGGGATTGGATTGGTTCGGTGGTTGATTCAGTGGTGATGATAAATGTTTCGATGACGTTGATGAGGATGACGATAGCGATGAACCTGAAACCGTTGCTGCTTGAGAAGCTAATGTCATCGTATGAGCACTGTCGTTATGAGAACTGTCGGTGTTGTTATTGATATGATTGTTGTGAGTATTTATATTGGCGCTCATAGTACATTCCCGCCTTTTAATGAAACGTCTGACAAGTTATTTGCTAAGCTGACCAATGATGACATCCCACCATAAATCCATACTGGTGGTAGCTCGCCCACACAGCGAGTATTGCCGTAACCTAGGCGCTGCCAAATCAAGCTGTCATCAATTTCAGCTCTAGTGATTGGGCTTAGTGGATCGATAATTAATAGACAAGTCTCATCATCTAATTGCGCCAAATCTCCCATTCGTATCGGCACAAACCCCCACTGATTACCCTTGCCCAATACTACAAGCTCTCTATTCATCTGTTCTAACGCAGGCTGAAATAAGCTATTTGCCACATACATACGCATGTTATTAGCATCCGCAAACTGTACCACTGCAAATTTCTTGGCTTTTGGATAGCGCTGCTGGAATTGCTGACTGACCAGCTGTATGTCTTTCTGGCTTTGTACAATATAGTCTTCAGCCATCTTCGGGTTATCGATCAGTACGCCAAGCTCCCGCGTCGGCTCGGTATAGTCAGCCCAAGTTGCCATCTCTCCTTTGGCAGCAAACATCACCGACTCAGCAGGCACATCACCGTATAAGTTGCGTGCATGCTCATAAAAATAATTATCTATGACCATATCGACAGGTAGTTGAGCGATTAGCTCAGCGTTGGGCTGATAGCGTATGCCTAAGTCCGTTATCGATGTTGGCAGTTTGGGGCTTCCCACCCATCTGTCCCAAACCCTGACATCACCTGTCGCAATTGGTGCATGCCCCATCGCTGTTAAAGTCGCTGCATTACCCCAGTCGGGAGACACGATATTCATCCTATCGCTATGACTGTTTTCTGCTTCTGAGGTAGCGGTTTTTTGCGTGGATGTCTGACTATTACAGGCCGTCAATACCAAGCACAATGCGAGGGCGAACCATTTCAGTGATGTCATTACTGATACTGACGTAACTATTGGATGTTTTGATAATTTATCTGTATAAAAAACGGGAGGCATAGAAGCGTATCTTTGTAGGCGAATTAAAAAGAAGGAGCAAAAACCAAACGTTAGGCGACTGCGACAGGCTGTCCAGTAATAGGATGACTGAGTAGCTGCATATCGACATTAAAGATATCGTGTAGCACGGTAGGTTGCATGGTACTGGCGATATCGCCGTTATGACATATTTGGCCATTTTTCAGCGCGATGACTCGATCGGCATATTGCGCTGCCAAATTAATATCATGAATAATAATTACCACGCTTAAGCCTTGCTCATCCACCAAACGACGAATGAGCTGAATGACCTCGATTTGATAATGCATATCAAGCGCAGCAAGTGGCTCATCGAGCAACAAGTAACGGGTATCCTGTGCCAGACACATTGCGAGCCAAGCACGAGCGCGCTCACCACCAGATAGCGTGGCAGTGATGCGATCAGCAAACGCTTCGGTTTGAGTTACTTTTAATGCTTGCGCGACTTTGTCTTTATCTATTTGAGTTGGCTTTTGTAGCCATTTTTGATGGGGATAGCGCCCTAGCATGACTAGCTCACGCACCGTGAATCCAGCAGCTTCTGGCAATTGCTGCGGCAGATATGCCATTTGCCGCGCTAACTCCTTACTGCCGTAGTCATTGATACTGTGCTCATCTAAAGTGACATTGCCGCTACTACTTGCCATCTCACCCGCTAGCGCTTTGATCAAGGTCGATTTGCCAGACCCATTATGCCCAACCAGAGCCACCAGTTGATTGGTATCAATCTCACAAGTCACGTTGTCTAATAGAGTATTTCCTTGACGGCTGATAGTCAGCTGGTTTGCACGTAGCATATAAGCACTCATTGTTGATAAAAATAATATGTCATAAAAATTATGGTTTATCGGCCATCGGTTATAGACCGATTTTTTAGGATCAAACCACAATAAAAACTGATTTTACTCGTAAATGATAACAAAAACAATTATCATTAACTATAAACTCATTCACTTTAATTTCAACGCTCTGTTGATTGCGAGTATTTATATGACCAACCTTCTTTTAGCTTTTACAGAAAACACCGATAACAAGAACAGCCAATACACTCCCCTAAACGATCCTGAAATAGCAGGTGTGGTCGCTCATATTAATGAAGAGCACCTCGACGAACTACTTGGATTTTTGAGTGCATTTACCTCATTATCTACCGCCGAATCGGATCTGGTCGATGCCCAAATAACTGATATTTATGCTGAGGGTATCGCTATACAGACTTGTCCAAAAAGCTCAGAGAATCAACTGGTTGGCGCTCAAGATAGCTCGATCCATGACCAGACTTTCTTTATTGCTTTTGCTGCACCTATTTCCAAGCTTGATGATTTGCAAGCCCAATATATCTTGCTAAAACAAAGAGCAGATAAAAAGCTAGGCAAAAAAACAATCAAGCTGACCAAGCAAGTATTTGATGTGCAAAGTAGTTATAGAGTCAGCAAAAATATGCTGCGCCTTGAATTGAGCATGCCGTCATTAAATAGTGATACACCATTAAATAATGCCGCTCAATTAAGCGATGTTAAAGGCGCAACAAGCTCGACGTTAGTGCCTACCAACGAAGCGGGTTACGCTTACTTGTTTGATTTAGAGCACAATGCAATGACCGATGCATCAACGACGGACAGTACTGATGGCAATAAAGCTGGTGACTATAAAACTAATGGTAGCGAGAAGGAAAACGTACGCCCTGCTCGTCCTCACTGCTATTACACTTTGAGAAAAGCATGGCAAGCTGATGATGAGATACGAGCTTGGGTCGATGTTTTTTTACATGGGGATACGCCAGGCGGCAACTGGGCAGCAGCACTACAAGCAGGCGAGACCGTTGTCACAAAACGAGAGTTTCCAGAAAAGGTAGAGCACTTACGAGCCGGTCAAGCGGTACTGATTGTCGATGAGACCTCGATGCCAACGGCAGCACGACTGCTAGAGCTATGGAACAACCCTACGCCACCATTGGTCATTTGTGTAACGCAAGATGCAGGCGATCAAAGCTATTTTGATACTGTAAAAATGCGCAGTAGCCTTGGTGGCCTTGATTGCGAAACTGAAAGCCGCAAGGATGATCATTTTACCGTACTGCCCATAGTAACCAATCAACCAAACTCAGGAGCAGAGTTAGCCACGCTAATTGACAGTAAATTGGGTGATTATTTGACTAATAACCCTCTACAAGTTGATAAAGTTTGGGGAGCACTAGAAGCAAATACTGCCAAAGCATTGCGCCCATTGCTGAAAGACCGACTTGAGCTAAGTCGTACCGATGTCGTGGTAAAGGTCTACTGGCGTCACGATTAGTTTAGCCTTATAAAATGAAACTCAAAACTTATCCTATATATAGTGGATGCTACTGGCGCATCTACTATTAATGTTTGCAGCAACGAATGCATGTAGGGTATAGTTTTCATTTTGAACGTTTAATCAATATAGACTATAGTTAGATAGCCTTATCGCTAGGATTACCAGTGATAGTCGAGTCGCACTTAGAGACTCACCTCTAATAGACTATCTAACACCAGTGCCAGAATGCAGTGTTATTTTTCTAACCCAAGGATGATATATGAAAAAACTTAGGACGCCTGATTCGTGTTTTGCTAACTTGCAAGACTACGATTTTGAACCGAACTATTTGATGGTCGATGATACAGAAGGTGGTGAGCTGCGCGTACACTACCTTGATGAAGGTCCAAGCGACGCCGACCCTATCTTGCTATTACACGGTGAGCCTTCTTGGTCTTATCTGTACCGCAAAGTCATTCCCATACTAACAGCAGCAGGACACCGCGTTATCGCACCAGACCTTCCTGGGTTTGGACGTTCAGACAAACCTGCATCGCGTACTGACTACACTTATCAGCGCCATGTCGATTGGATGCAATCGGTGCTTGATCAATTAGATTTAAAAAATATCACACTGTTTTGTCAAGATTGGGGCGGTTTAATCGGCCTACGCTTAGTAGCAGCACATCCTGATAAATTCGATCGCGTTGCAGCAGGAAATACGATGCTACCGACTGGAGATCATGATCCGGGCGAAGGTTTTCGCAAGTGGCAGAAGTTCTCTCAGGAGACGCCGCAATTTAATGTAGCAGGCACCATCAAAAGCGGTACCACAACGACGTTACCACAAGCCGTACTGGATGCTTACGATGCACCCTTCCCTGATGAGTCTTATAAAGAAGGTGCCAGACAGTTTCCTATCCTAGTACCCACGACACCAGATGATCCTGCTTCAGAAAACAACCGTGCTGCTTGGGTCGTGCTAAGCAAATGGACCAAGCCATTCATTACATTGTTTAGTGATTCCGACCCCGTAACTGGTGGCGGCGATCGCATCATGCAAAAGCTAATTCCGGGTACCAAAGACCAAAATCATACGACTATTGTTAATGGCGGTCATTTCCTGCAAGAAGACCAAGGCGAAACGTTGGCTGAGCTTCTCCTGAAGTTCATCAACGATAATCCAAAAGCACAGTAATAGATAACAAAAAACCCTGATTGCTAATGTACTAGCAATCAGGGTTTTTAGTAATACTACAATGATTGGTCAACGACAAAAGGCGCGAGCTGTCATAACTAAAAAATCTGCTTTTTATACAACCTTACTATACGATATTTTTAAAAATATCATCGATATATTTCTCTACCGCATCATTGTCATTAGTAACCTGCGCATACGTCCTGAGACCTATAATTTGAATTTGGAAATAACGCGCCAGCTCAACTGGATCTTTTTCTGCGCTAATCTCACCGCTATCAATGGCTTGTCCAAAGAGAACGGCAAACGACGCCTCTATACCTTCCAATATATTTGTTGCATGTGCGAGCAAATCTGGACTGTCGTTTTGAGTAAGCTCAGCGACTGTCTTGACGATCATGCACATACCACTAGGCGCGGTAGCGCTATTACAGACAATCACCGTATGGATAAAATGTTTTAAGCCATCCAGCACTGTGTCTTTTTGCTCAATACAGTCGGCCAATCTCTTGGCACCATCTGCAGCATAGCGATTCAGCGACTCTGTAAATAGTTTATCTTTACTACCAAAAGCTGCATAAATACTACCTGGGTGCATATTCACCACATCTTGCAAATTGCGCATTGATGTCGCGTGATAGCCTTTCTCCCAATAGAGATTTTTTGCTTTTTCGATCACATCCTCACGATTGAACTTTATCGGAGCACTCATAATTTTCACCTTAATATCTTTGCCTTAAAATCTATTTTAAGGCAAAGTTTGTAGAATCAACCTTAGTTACTGGTTTTAATCACTTTTTATATTATAAGACTTATTAAGTCTCTTTGCTTCGATTAACTATTTTTATCGATTAACTGTTTTTATCAAAGTTCTGCGGATAAAGCGCGCGTGCAGCAACGTCATCAAACTCAGTTTTGAAATCAATACCTTTAGGAATGTCACGGGCTTTTTGTACAGCTGGACGAGCATTAATGCTATCAAACCAGCGCTTTAGATTTGGATAATTATCCAAGCCGCCTTCGCCTAGTACAACTGTCGCTTTATCAATCCAGCCCCAAGTAGAAATATCAGCGATTGAGTAGCTATCACCAACCATATATTCACGGCCTTCTAGGTGTGTATCTAACACTTCATAATGACGCTCGGCCTCACGAAGATAGCGGTTAATTGCATATGGGATTTTCTCTGGCGCTTTATGTCTAAAGTGAACAGACTGACCAGAAAAAGGGCCCAATCCAGATGCTACAAACATTAGCCATGACAGCATTTCGCTACGATCTTCTGGTTGTCCTGCCAGCTTTCCTGTTTTTTCAGAAAGATACATCAAGATAGCTGTAGAATCAAACACGCGTTTGCCATCATCTTCTAGCGCAGGTGTTTTGCCGTTTGGGTTAATAGCGCGGTACTCAGGTGTATGCTGCTCACCTTTTAGCGTATCTACTGCAACAAGTTCATAAGGCAGCCCAGTTTCTTCAAGAAACAATGCTACTTTCATTGGGTTTGGCGTTTGATGAAAATAAAATTTAAGCATAACTTTATCCTATTATATGAAGACAGTCGTCTGATGACTATTAAATCTAGTGACTATACTAATGACTATAAAAGCTGTAATGAGATAACAAAAATAGACGTCGAAATTTGAAGCACATTTTTATTGTCTGATATACACTATAACCACAAATGAACGGTCGTTCAAGTAATGTTATATATTGATATAATAAACACAGTGCCGGTACTACCCTGTTCGCATATAGACTCTTTTACCAACAGACATCCTCACAACTTGTCTAACCATCACACCAATTCAAAGGATTATAAATGACTACATTAACCGTCATCGCTCATATAACAGCAAAGGACGATACCATCGCTCTCGTAAAAGCTGAACTCGAAAAACTCATACCAGCTACCCGCAGCGAAGAAGGCTGTATTCGTTATGATTTGTTCCAAGATAATGAAAAACCCACTCACTTTATGTTTCATGAAAGCTGGGCCACCCGCGAGCTATGGCAAACCCATATGGAAAACCAACATCTAAAAGACTTCTCTGCCGCAACAGAAGGCGCGGTTGAACCATTCGTGCTACATGAGATGACAGAAGTTAATTAATCTCGATTCATTCAATCTTTTCAATAAGCTTTGTTCGTAACACTAGAGAAAATAACGTTATTAATGCTAACAATCACCTTTTTACCATTATTTTTTCTTACTACTTACACAGTGTTACCTTATTAAGGTACTGATATTAATAGAATAATATGAATTACGCAGAGGAATGTAATTGAGCCATTACAATTTACTTGAACGATTACTCAAATAATTATTGAGCGATTGCTCAATATCATTTATAGTAGTCTCTATTGACTCGCTTACTAAGCAAAGTTGCTAATTTTGAGTAACTACTCAAGCCAATAATTAAATGTAAATCAGCGACTGCTTTGAAGCGAGCATGAAAACTCTAAAACACACTAAATCTTAAACCTATTATTAGGAATTATATTATGACCGAATTTACTCTACACGATAAAGACACAGCCCCAGCAGAAAGCAAAGACTTACTTGATTCTTCAATCAAAGCATTTGGCATGGTACCTAACCTACATGCCGTGATGGCTGAAGCGCCTGGCTTGCTAGAAGGCTACCAACAGCTACATCAACTGTTTTTAGACAGCAGCTTTGATGATGAAGAAACTACCGTTGTATGGCAAACTATCAACGTTGAACATGCTTGCCATTACTGTGTGCCTGCGCATACTGGTATTGCTAAGAGCATGAAAGTAGATGATGCTATCACTGATGCATTACGTGATGAAACGCCACTACCAACTAAAAAATTGGAAGCATTGCGTACCTTCACACTATCTGTAGTCCGTAATCGTGGTAACGTTGATGACAGCGCGGTTCAAGCATTTTTAGATGCTGGCTACACTAAACGTCAGATTCTTGAAGTTATTCTTGGTGCTGCTCAAAAAGTCATGAGCAACTACACGAACCACCTAGCTAACACACCAGTCGACAAACCATTCCAGAAATTTGAATGGCATAAAGCTGACTAATACGTTTTTCGGCTAACGCTGACACAGTCCATTTGATGTTTTCATACTGTTGTTCGAAACATCTTCGGGCAGCAGTTTTTCATTTTAATTTATCGCTAATGAGAGATCCTATGGAACAGGCAAAAAAACCCTTACAAATAGACATCGTGTCAGACGTTGTATGCCCTTGGTGCGCTATCGGTTATAGTCAACTGGCCGAGGCACTAAAACAAACCAACACGCCGCATGAGATTCATTGGCATCCATTTGAATTAAATCCTAATACGCCGCACGAAGGACGAAACTATCGTGAGCATATTATGGAGAAGTACGGTACAACTGCTGAGGACGTTAAAGAGAACCGAGCTAGAATGACAGCAGCAGGTGCAGAAGCTGGATTTAACTTTCAGTTTACCGATGAGTTTCGTACCTACAATACTTTTAATGCGCATCAATTGCTGCATTGGGCTGATCAGCAAGGACGTATGCACGATCTAAAACAAGCATTATTCGTTACGCATTTCGTTGATAATAAAAACGTGGCTGACAGTACCGTACTGGCAGACGTCGCAGCAGATATTGGGCTCGATCGTGTTGAGGCGCTTGCCGTTATCGCAGATCAACGCTTTGCCAATGTGATACGTGAAGCCGTACAGCATTCAAAGCAGCAAGGTGTTCAGAGCGTACCATCCGTTATCTTTAATGGTCGTCATCTGGTGAGCGGCGCACAAGGTGTAGAAAACTACAAAAACATCTTAAAGCAACTAGCAGACATGCCAGAATAAAAACAATAAACTGGGTCTGATTTACCAATTACACCCTACTGAGCACAGTATATAAAAAGGTATCATCATTATGTCAAACTCTAATCATTACGAGCCACCCAGCGTCTGGACATGGGATGCAGAAAGCGGTGGTAAGTGGGCAAGTGTCAACCGCCCTATCGCTGGTCCAACGCATGAAGCAGAACTACCTCGCGGCAAACATCCGTTGCAAATATACTCAATGGGTACCCCTAACGGCCAAAAAGTCACCATTATGGTCGAAGAATTATTGGCATTAGGTGTGACAGAAGCTGAGTACGACGCGCACCTGATTCAAATTAGTGAGGGCGGACAGTTCTCATCAGGTTTCGTTGAGCTAAATCCAAACTCAAAAATTCCTGTGCTTTTGGATACAGAGACTGGTAGTCGTGTGTTTGAGAGTGGCGCTATTTTATTTTATCTTGCCGAAAAATTCGGAAAACTACTGCCTAAAGATGCAGCAGCACGCACTGAAGTCATGAATTGGCTCTTCTGGTTACAAGGCTCTGCTCCTTACTTGGGTGGCGGTTTTGGGCATTTTTACTTTTATGCACCAGAAAAATTTGAGTACCCTATCAATCGATTCACGATGGAAGTGAAACGCCAGTTAGATGTACTAGAACGAGAGCTTGCAGAAAATCGCTATCTAGGTGGCGATGAGTATACGATTGCAGATATCGCCACTTGGCCTTGGTATGGCAATCTAATACTAGGTGAAGCATACAATGCAGGAGAGTTCCTACAAGTTGAGAGCTATCCAAATGTGCGTCGCTGGGCAGCTGAGATTTTAGAACGTCCTGCTGTGCAACGTGGTCGCAAGGTGAATCGCACTTGGGGTGAACCTGCTGAGCAATTACACGAACGTCATGATGCCTCAGATTTTGAGTTAAAAACTCAAGATAAACTAGATGCTCAGACAACTGAAGAAGCGAAAAAATAGACGCTTTGTCTATGACTTACTAGCTTACTTAAGTAGTCTTATTAATCGATTTTAAAGGTAATGTTAACTTTTCCTATTACTACTTGGAACTACTGTAAACATCCAATACTTTTGCACTTAAGACTGCTAATGTAAGGCTGTTAAATACCAACTAACTATAAAGACACTACTAAAAAGGATAAGAACTATGTCAACAGATTATGCTCAAAAAATTCAAGCCGGTACTACGTTTCCTGAAATGGAAGTACAAGTATTAAACGGTGAAATGACTTCATTAGGCAAACCTGAAAACGGTCATGACTGGAAACTAGTCGTTGTATACCGTGGTAAGCATTGCCCAATTTGCACAAAATACTTAAATACCTTAGAGACAGTAAAACAATCTTTCTATGACGTCGGCGTCGATATCATCGCAGTATCTGCAGACAGCAAAGAGCAGTTAGAAGGTCATCTAGATCAGATAGATGTTAGTTTCCCTATGGCTTATGGTCTGACTATCGAGCAGATGAATACGCTAGGTCTATATATCTCTGACCCACGTTCAGAAAAAGAAACCGATCATCCTTTCGCTGAGCCTGCTGTGTTCGTTATCAATGCTGAAGGAAAAGTACACATTGTTGATATCTCGAACGCACCGTTCTCTAGACCAGATCTTGAAGCCTTGGCAAACGGTTTGGCTTTTGTTAGAAACCCAGAAAACAACTACCCTATCCGTGGTATGCACGGCTAATTAATATAGTAAATATAGAGTGTTGATTCACTCGATTATTTAGCTGATCAATATCTAACCAGTTGAATTGCAAAGGGCGTATCGAGATAATTCTTGATACGCCCTTTTTTTGTTTATTGATAATTTAATTGCTATCAAACGCAGTCGCTTCATATCTAACTTCATCAGTATTTGCTCAGTACTAACGTGTGAGTAGTAAGGTCAATCTACAAAAAGAGTTTCTAGACGAAACTCATAGACTAGCCAGCATATAAGGGCTATATTTGAGCTCGAAATATCATCATCAACATTTTTCCTTTTGAGTAATCTATATTTCTTTTTTTATCGGTTTATTTTTATAAATAAAACAGACTGTTTTTATGGTTTGATTTGTCTTTCTTTTTGGCTAAATCTTGATACGATCGTACGTTCTGATTTATCAATGCTGTTTATTATTTGTTGTTAACACTCGTACACTGAGATTAATTTCTGCTAGAATCATGCAGCAACATTATCAATATCTCATCATAGGTATGAGTAAAAGGATTCGATATGCGATTGAAATCAATCGTTCAAAAACTACATGAACGCGCTCCAAAATTGGGCAAAGCTGCCTCACTGACGACGGCAACCAGCGTTATCACTTTTAATAGCATGTTAGCTGGTCTACCTGTCTGGGTCATGGGTGCTACCAAGGCCATCACTGGTGCTGCCATCGCTGACAAAGCCGTTATCGATGTGACGAACTATTGGATCAATAGCAACAATGCATTGATCGATAACGTATTACCGCGCAAAGACTGGCGCATTAACTTACCTGATGATGTGCATACCAACGGTAAGTATCTACTGGTGAGCAATCATCAGTCATGGGTTGATACCAGTATCGTGCAATATATCAGCGAAAAACGTTTGCCATTAACGCGCTTTTTTACCAAGTTTGAGCTCATATACATCCCTGTCATTGGTCAGGCTTTCTACTTTCTCGACTTTCCTATGATGCGTCGACATTCTAAAGAAGCCATCGCTAAAAACCCTGCTCTAAAGGGTAAGGATATCGAAGAAGCGAAACGAGCATGTGCATTGCTCAAGGACAAGCCTTTTACGCTATTGAACTATCTAGAAGGGACTCGCTTTACCGCTAGCAAACACGATAAACAAGAATCCCCTTATACGCATTTACTTAAGCCACGCGCTGGCGGGTTATCACTGGCTATGAGTGCATTAGGGGAAGAGATCGATGGGATTTTGGACATGACGATTGTCTACCCTGACGGTGTACCCACTTATAGCGATCTATGGAAAGGCAATATCAAACGTTTAGGCGTCGATGTGCGACATATTGATATACCCAAAGACCTGTTCACTGCGATCAAAAACGGCGGCTATGAAACAGATGAGGCTATAAAAGCACAGATGTTTGGATGGGTAGAGCAAATATGGCATCAAAAAGATCAACTAATCACAGAAATGCTGGCTGACTTTGAGAGCAGTGACTTTGAAACCAATGACTTTGAGAGCAATGACTCTGGAAATAGAGACTCTGAAATTAAAGATAATACTGAACAGGCTTAGCTTATTCTCTCTATCAACAATCCCAATTATTTGATAACCTCAAGGTGTGTCGCACGTGTACTAATATGATAAAGGTAAAGCCATATAATGATGAAGTTCCGCGAAAAATGGTTTTGGGCGTTGTGCCTTGCAGTATTAGTACATGTTGGGGTTTTCTTTGTTTTCTATCTCAATACTCATCAGACGGATTCAGTAGAAGTAGCTGATAGCCAAACAAACACGACTAAACCTGCTGCTATCAACAATGAAGATCTACCTGAAAAGGTATATACCACCACTGTCACCAGCACTAAGACATCTAATGACACTAACGACAGTGTAGAAGACACGGTCAATAAAAAATCTGAGATTGGTAACGAGCCTAAAACATCTCACCTAACAAGTAGTGATGAGCAAAAAGCCAACGTGGAAGGCAGAAAAGCGCCCTCTTCTTCAGCTGCCAATAACGTCGATGATAAACCCAAAAAACCAGCTTCTACATCGATAGAATCATCTCAAGCGAACAGTACTGCTCCGCAAAAGGAAAAGGCGCTAAATGTTCAAACAGATAGCAATACCCAATCTATAGTTGCGAACACTGATGATAAATTAGAAGAGATTAGAAACAATGCAAGCTTGTTGGATATAGACGTTCCTGCTCAAAAAAGTAACGTCAAAATAGATAAAGACTATCTTTCAGCAAAATCTGAAGTGGAAGCGATAAACGATCAATTGAGTGCGGCTATCAACGAAGTCAAAAAGCGTAACCAGCAGAAAATTGATGAGCAACAACAGTTAAGAAATGAGGCGAATAGCCAAAGACTTCCTGAAAACTCTAACTAAGAATATAAGAGTTATGAGTAGTAGCACAATTAGACTCAATACCTTTACATAAAAAAACCCCAGCGATTAACTAGGATTTTTATTATCTCGTCAATAAACACTCAATATTAAGCTGTTAGCGCTCACCCAAACCTTCTGATAAGGTTTTGGTAATTGGCTTAGTCAAATAAGACAATACCGTACGCTCCATTGCTTTAATATCAACAGAAGCTGTCATACCAGGTTTTATGACAATCTCATCACCGCGCCCTTTAAATTCAGCACCATTAATCACAATTAATACACGGTAGTAAGGCTCTTCGCCTTTAGGTGTTTGCTCCATTAGCGTGTCTGGACTGATATAGTTGACTGTTCCTTTCATGGCTCCAAAGATAGAGTAATCATAAGCATCGAGCTTAACCGTCGCTTCTTGACCTTCTTTGACATAAGCAATATCAGCAGGACTGACCTTGGCATCTATAACCAAGTCACTACTGGTCGGTAAAATCTGCATGATAACTTCGCCCGGCTTGACGACACCGCCAATAGTGGTCACGTTGATGTTCTTAATTTTACCTTCTGTGGGCGCCATCAAACGTTTCTCTTCAAGTACTTGCGCCCGATCTCGCAATTGCTCAAGCTCTGTATCTAGCTCTTCTTGAGCCTTGGTCATTTCAGCCTGTGCTTCTTCAAAGTACTTATTGCGCTTGTTATTAATCTGCGCTTCGATGTCAGCAACTTGGCGACTGAGCTTGATAACATCAGCCTGACTGACATCGCCATACTTTAATAAAGGCTCATTCATGCGTAATTCTTGACGTGCCAGCACTAGCATTTTCTCAAGGGAAGAGACTTCCTCGTTGATAGCTTGACGACGTCTGTTGTATAGTGCCCTTTGGTTTTGTACGTACTCAGGATAGTCCTGTACCCCTTTAGGAAATACCAACGGTTTTTCAAAAATCTCAGCATTTAGTCTTGCTAGCTTAGCAGTCAATGCAGCTGTTTTAGAAGCAGAATTATCAACAGCTGCTTTAGCACGCTCTTCCTCCAACACTACCAATAACTGACCTGCCTTAACCTCTTCACCTTCTGTGACAGCCAGCTGAGTCAATACGCCGCCTTCTGACGCTTGGATTTCTTGCGTTCGAGCACTGGCAATTACCGTTGCTTGCGCACGGGTCACTTGGTCAATCTTGGCAAATGATGCCCAAACAATTAAAGTGACGATCCCGATTAATGCTATCCAAATGCTCAATCTTGAACGATTAACCTTGGGCTTGGTGGGTGTGTACTTATACTCTGACATGCCTACTTCCCTTGATCGTCTGTTGAATGTTTAGCACTGATGGGTTTTACGCTGATATTTCTAACTCTAGAGGTAGCAGGCTTATTTTCTTCAGCACCCTCTTTTGACTTTTGGTTGGTTTTATCAACAATTCTATCTTTTTGCTGTACGGTGGTTTTATTTTTTGCTTGATCGTTTTTTCTGAGCTCATCAAGTACAGCTTGTTTTGGACCATCGATAATAATACGCTGGTTATCCATAATGATCAGCCGATCTACCAAGTCTAGCAATGCTGTCTTGTGGGTCGACACAATAAACGTCTGCCCTTTTGTCAACTCCTGACGTAACACTTGTAGGCAGCGCTGCTCTTGTCGGTTATCCATAGAAGCTGTAGGCTCATCTAGCAAAAACACATCAGGTTTGGTCAATAATAAACGGGTAAATGCCACCAGTTGCTTTTGTCCGCCCGATAGTCCTTTACCGCCTTCACTGATCGGTAGGTCGAGACCACTTGAATGACTGGATACTAAGTTTATTAGCCCTGTTCTGTTTAAAGTCTCTTGAAGGACATCATCATTAGGCGCTGCCATACCGATTAATAAGTTCTCACGCAGGGTTCCTTGAAACAATCGATGATCTTGCTGCAGATAACCCAAGCGCTCACTAAGTGTCTCACGACTGATTTGATGTATATCAAGTCCGTCTAACAACACACGTCCTTCCGTGGGTGCATACAGTCCTGCCAGCACCTTAAGCAAGGTAGATTTACCTGAACCAATGGGCCCAAGTATCGCTATACGCTCTCCTGGTTTAATCGACAGTTGCGGAACCGTAATGGCTGGTCGATCGTTGCCTTGGTAATTGAACGACAATCCATCGCACTGATACGCGCCTTTTATATGCGTAGGCGATAATGGATATGCAACGCCTTGGTTGTCTTGCTCTAGTGCAAACAGACTCTCAATATTCATTTTAGCGGCTTTGGCATGAGCATACTGTACTAGCAGATTGGGTATCGCCATCACAGGCGCCAACACTCTACCACCAAGTATCGAGCAGGCAATCAGTCCGCCCATTGTCATATCACCTTGCATAACGACAAATGACCCGACTATCACGATACCAACGTAGCTTACTTGCTGTAGCATCTGCGTAAAATACGTTAAGTTGTCATTGGCATGCTTCATATCCAAGTCGTTTTTGATGGTGACATCCATCACATCTAGCCAACGCGAGAGAAACTTCCAACTGCCTGCTCCTGCTTTTATTGTCTCGACACCTTCTACAGCTTCTACTAACAGACCCGTCTTATAATAAGAGGCAGTCGCGCCCTCTGATGCAATAGCATCGATGCGTTTGCGTGCAATCAGTCCCATCGTAATTGCGATGACCGCCGCTATTACTGGTACAACAGCGACTAATGGCGAGCCAATAAAAGCTATTAAGCTGATAAAAATAATGGTCATGGGCAAATCGACTAAACCAAAAAGCGTGCTCGCCGTAAAAAAGCTACGTACTTGCTCATAACCACGTAGCTGTGCTGCCATAGAGCCAACTGACCCCGGCATTTGGTCGATACGTACTTTGAGTAGACGTTGGAACACTTCTCGAGATAGGTACTGATCAAGACCGACAACGACCTTATCCATGATTCTTGAGCGAGAAAACTTCATAAACGCTTCAAACATGATCACCAAGAAGACGCCACTGGCTAAAATGATCAGCGTGTATTCACTACGCGTTGGTATGACACGGTCATAAACCTGCATAGAAAATAGAGAAACAGCTAATGCCAACATATTAATTAGAAAAGTAGCAATAACGGCTTCAGCTAAAATACCTTTATAATTACCCAAATCAGACTTTAATAGATCAGAAAATGAGGCCTTTCGCTGCTTAATATGATCTTCTTTTAGACGAATACGCATGACCAAAGTCAACTCTTCGGCACGCGTATGTACCTGCTGGTTCGCTTGTCTAAAGTTCCAACTTTTTTGCGGCGTTTGGCTATCAATCACGCCCCAACCTAAATCCGTTCGATACGCGAGTAAGGGTAAAAAAGCGGCATCAGGCTGCTCTAGTATTTCTGGTGTATCGGTTATGCCAATGCCTTGTAGTACTGCAATGACACCGCCTAACTCATGAATGCTCTGACCTTGTCTGTCCGACTGCTCACTATGACGTTTGACAACATCATGGAGTCGTATATTGTCTACTGGATAGCCTTGCTGTCCGAGTAAATGTTTAATCGCATCAGTCAACGTTTCGGTCAGATCGACCTGCTCTGAGTGTTGCAGCTCATGGTGGTCAACAGACTGAGACGGTGTCTTTTGTAATTGTGCACTCATATGAATCGCTTATTTAATATTTTAGATGGTTGCGTATGTAGGATAATTTACGCCTGTTTATATGACTTGTTGATTTAATTATTTGTCATATTCTCTTGTTCAGTTATCGGCGTAATACTGTAATCATCATTTAACATGAGATACTCACCATTGTTCAAGCTTTGCTCTGCCGTCGCGGGCAGCTTAATATCGATATATTCTTCTGCTGCGTTGTTTCCATAACCGAAATGACTACTAGCGTTGTTTTTGTCTTGCTTATTGAGCCATTGCTTAACAGAGTTGACTGGGCTAAACAAAGTCACTGGGTCACGATTATGAGAAAACTGCTGCCACTGCATAATGCCAAAATCTACTTGTAATCTATAAAACGCACCCAACATTTCTGCACGAGTTTGTACTAGCTGGACTTGATAATCGTTATGCTCACGGACAGCGTTTAGTACTTCAAGCCATGACTTGCGGCCTGCAATGAACTGCCGGCGATAAGAGCTGACCACAATCTGTGCCCCCGCTACAGCAGCAACCAACGAGGTTTCTCGGTCTTTGGCACTGACAAACTGCTGATATTGTACTTGAATGTTCTCGATGACATTACGGCGTGCAGCTTCTTGGTTTTGTACTAGGCTGTTGACCTCTGCCTGTGAAGCTCGTGCTAGCGCAAAATTCGAAAATCCAGCACCTGGTGCATAGCTCAATCCTACTGAGAACTTACCATCGTTTTCGTTATCCTCATGATAGTAAGCATGCTCATATTGGGCATAGATAGTTGGGTAACGAGCCGCTTGCTGTGCTTCGACACCTTGCTTCGCGGACTCAATCTGGAAGTGCTCTTTTACGACGGTAGGATTGTAAAAGCCAGCTCTATCGAACGCCATCCTTTCAAAGTCAACGGATTGCTGCTTGGCTTGATTTACCAACACCTTAAGATTCGGTATGCTCGTGACACTCATTTGAGACAGTGGCTGACCAATGATTTGTTCTAGCCTAGCAGCGGCGATACGTTGCTGCTCAACTGCCGCTTGATAAGATGTTTGCTCTTGTAGGATACGGTTAGTCACCAAATCAAGCTCAATACGAGCTGATACGCCTTGACCCACGCGTCGCTGCATCATGGCTTCAAAATCATTCAGCTCTTTTAAGTTCTCTACATGGACACTTTGCGTAGCGACGGCTTGGATATAGCTTTGCCAAGCATCAATCGTTGTTTTGGCCACTAGGTTTTGCTGCTCGTAGATATACTCTACCGCAGCCTTGTCATCAAATATGGCTTGATTCACATCTGCTGTGAGCTTACCCCCTGTCCATAGAGGCTGTCGAATGGTCACCTCTGAGACAAAATCATTGTCTCTATCGTAACCTGAGCTTACGCTTGGCGTTGGTAAAAGGTTTAATTTGGCCGCATTAATTCCTTCGGTAGTTGCTTCTTGACTCGCTCGAGCCGACCCTACTAAAGGATGCGTTTGAATTGCCTGCGCCACTAAGCTATTGATTTGGAAATCTGCTACTGCTGCGTGTGAAGTCACTGTAAAACATATACCAGTCGCCAAAGCGGTCATAAAATGGCGCACTGAAATACTACGAAGTAACTGCTTACGATTTGACGAATTTTTCATATTATTTTAGTAATCGTCCTTGTTGATGCGCTCTCAAATATGTATTCAACACTTCTGTGTTAAACCTTACTAAACCTAAGCTGGTAAGGCAATAACTCATATAGCCAATCAAGCTAACTAAGGTTATGTAACTTTATTAAAGCTCATATTCAGATATCAGTTGTTATCAAATTCATATTACATAATACAAATAACTAAATTTAAGCAAAGCTATTCATGATTTTCTCAGACAGCTCATAGCATACCTCTCGACTCTCAGCCTCTAGCACAATACTTAGATAATGCACATCACCATTTGTCCAATAGTTTATTAAGTTAGAGCCTATACCGACTAAGTTACCTGTCTTTAATCCTAGAATATTGGGGTAAGAACGCATAAGCTTATTGGTATTAAAAACTCTTTTTCCATTAAATTCAAAATATTTTAGAGAACAAAAAGAAGCTATTGCCCCATACTGACTGATAAACACTTTGGCAAGCTTACTCATATCTTGAGCTGTCGTGTCAGCCTTTCTGTCAAGACCCGAGCAACTGGTCCAATGAGTATTGGTTAGGCTGAGCAAATGTGACTTACGAACCATTTGTGATACAAATGTCTGCTCATTACCGGAATGCCAACAGGCTAAAGCAAATACTGCTTCATTAGAGCTAGCGACTAAAGCAGACTCAATAAGTACTATTAACGGTATTTTTTCACCCTTTTTATAGAACTGATAGTACTCACTACTACCCCTTAATAAACTGACAGGCATCTCTACCGTAGTTGTAACAGGATCGATTCTATCCTGCATCACTTTATCCCAGACCAACATAACCGTCATTAATTTAGCCAATGATGCCATCATTTTTGGTATTGCTGACTTGTTTTCTATGATAAGACGCTGATCGGTTATCTCATTATTTCTTAATTTAAAACTCTCAAACAGTATGGCGGCGTCTGTATTAAAATCCTCCTTAACAGTAGTATCTTTTGTCTCAACTACTGCTAACTCTTGCTGATAAACAATAGATTTTTTACTCTCTATGAATAGCTTATTGAGCCCAATGCCATTAGAGGCTTTAATAAAAACATGGTCATGATCTTTAATGAACTCATATAATTGTAAGCTTACGGCTTGTACGTCTTCAAAGTGATAAAGTGTTATATCTAGACTTTTAAGCTTATCGACCAGCACCTTGCTTTGACTACCGACTAAAATCAAAGCTCTGAAATTCATCTTTTCAATGATAGGAGCCAACTGTAAATGGTACTTACTACTGTCACCCCCTAGCTCCAACATATCACCCAAAATCAATACTTTTTGATGGGTAGGTGCCTGCAACTGTTCAAAGGTTTCGAGTGCTGCCTGCATGGATAATGGGTTGGCATTGTAAGCTTCATCATAAAGTGTAATTGATCGGTTTTGATAAGTCGTTTCAAGTACTTGCCCTCGCCCAGTCACGGCTTTAAAACTTTCTAGTCGAGTAATGGCCGCACGGATAGGTAAATTATTATGGTTGACCACGGCCAAAATAGCCATCGCATTTAGCACCATGTGCTGACCACGGGTCTGTAAATTCAGCAAATAAGTCTGACCATCAACTGCTATCTGTGCTTGTGCCTCTTTTTGATGATAACTGAGTAGCTTAATTGTTGCATCGTCATGTTCACCATAGCTGACGACATGAATCCCCCACGTGGTTGCCAAACGCTCAATCAAATCATACTGTTCAATATCTCGGCAAACAATGGCGAGAGAACCTGGTGTCATACCCTCAAAAATACGTGATTTTTTGAGAGCAATAGTCTCAACATTATGATGATACTCAAGATGTGCGGGTGCAATATTGGTAATGAGCGCTATATCAGGGCGGACTAAATTGGTATTGGCAGACATAGAGCCAATCGCCATCTCTAATACCCAGTGACTTATAGAATGAGGCATAGAAGCCAAATTCCATGCAATGCCTACCGGTAGATTTGCACTAGATTGAGTGTAGCTCGCACCGCCGAAACCATTCAGTACATGTGCCAGCATATGCACTGTTGTAGTCTTCCCAGCACTACCAGTAATACCAATCACTTGACCATCAAAGACTTGCCGAGCATATCGTCCAATCGCAATAGTCGCTTGACGTATATCGCGCACGTACAACACAGGAATACTTGAGTCTTTATATGCTATGGCATCATCAGTGATAATGGCAGAAGCGCCTTTTTTCACTAAAGACTCAATCGATTTTTCAGACAAATAACCCACCGCCATATTTTTTCTTCGAGCCACGATTAACTGACCTGACTCAAAACTGGGTGACCAAATACATAATCCTGTTGCAGACCAATCTACTGGCGGTGTGACTAGCCACCTACCCTTAGTGGCAAGGACAAGCGAATTGGCCGCTAACACGGGTTGTTTCAAATGCTGACTATCGGATTCTACTGGCTGATTTTTGTTTTCATTACCTGTGTGGATTACATTATGAGTTGATTGATATTTCTTTGCAGCGAGCTTTGGGTAATTGACTGTTTTTAAAAAATCAAAGTAACCAATAAGCCCTGATAAATAATGCTCTACATCATCAATTCGCACTCTGAACGAGTGATGACGGATAAAAAACCCATGCAAAATAGTTTGCGGAGATTTATAAAACATGGCCATTTCTGGAAAGAAAAAACCATTTATAAGATGATTGGCACGTGCATGTAATGCCTGATAAAACCCTTGAACATCAAAACCCGCTAACACATCATGAAACTCCGGATGCTCATCTAGCTTTAATAGCATTTTATGAAATGCCATGGATAGCTCAAGCAATGTCGGAAAAGTAGTGATACGGTTTTTGATAAAATCGGTATAGCCTGCAATATTATTGACTGCAAACTGAAAGTACTTTTTTTCAGATTTATATATAATCAACTCATTTGAGCAGTATGATAACCAGTGGTCGTGTGCTTGATGATGCTTGGCTTCGATAAAATAGTCAAAAGCGCGAGTGACACAATTGATCCAGCGCTCATCTTTAGTCAGTCCATATAGACGCATTAAAGCAAATGCCGCCTCGCCATCATAATAGATGATGCGATTTTCGGCTTTGAGTGATAAATCCTTACTATGCAATACATGGACGAAGCTACCATCCTCTTGTTGCATCGCGATAACACCTAACGCTAACTTGGTTGCTAGCTCATGATATTTACCTGCAAAAGGCGTATCCTCAAATACTTGCAGATATTTAACCAAGGCCAGTATCGCAACCGCATTGGCACCCAGCTTAATCTCTCCACCAGTATCAATCACATATGCTTTGTCATCATAGGTTTGAATAAGCTCATCAATCAAATAGCTCATGGCATTATCAATACTAACTTTCATATTAGCCAAAGCAAGCTTAGCCTCATCGTTACGATAGGCCTCAAAACTATGACAAGCTTCATAGCCTTCTATCAGTGCATAGGTGCTACTGGCATGACGCAGGCTATTATAAGTATCTATCGTGCGGCCAAAACAAGGAAAGTATCCATACACATACTGGCCAAAAGGCTGTACCTGTCTGGCTAAGTAATTCGTAGCCTGCTCAATAATGGGTTGGGTGCTGCTTGCCAATAAGGGTCGTAATTTACGATGGCCCTTATGACGAGGTTTGGTTTCGAGAGTGTGGTACTCACCTGTCTCTATATTTATAAATACACCAGCGGTATTAAAGCTAACAACAGGCAGATCATCGTGAAAGCTGGGGATTTGGCTGCTGCCATGACGCGCCTTTAAATACACGTTCAAGTTGTTAGCATTGACCCCTGCATGAGAAACAGTATTACCCATATAAAGGCAAGCATTGGCATTCAATTCCATCTCAGTTAGTAATAACCACGGCTCACGTACACCTTCAAATGCGATACCAGAGCGATAATAATTACGCTTAAATCGTTTTAAGCTTTGCTGAAAATCCGACCAAGTGGTAAATGAGGCTTGATTTAACCATTCTAGCCTTAGCCACATAATAGGGGCATCAAATTTTGTGGATAGCTTTTCTAGCTTGTCTATAATTATGGGAAATATTTGTTCAAAGTCAGAGAAGTTGCTAATGCGATCTATTTCGTCTAGTTTTATTAAATCATCAATAATGAAAGTGACTACTTTGGCTTTTTTATGACTATCAGAGACTGATAAAATGAAGGTGATAGGCAACGTATCTACTGCAGAATCCTGAAAATTCCCAGTACTATTTTCAGTATTTACTTGGGTAATATGCGTTTGTACCCAGTGTTCATAGATAGCTGGTAATTTATTTTTTAAGTGAGTAATTAGGCCATTCATACTGGTGGTTTCGCTCATTTTTTTATTGTCCTTTATTCACTATTTTTAGTATTTTGGGCACTATCCTATAGACCCTTAAGGCTTATTAACTATAGCTCAAAACGGTTATGTATACCTTGTAAAAAACGCCCCCAGTTTGGGAGCGTTTTAAAATTAAAGTTCAATTACTCAGCACTAGATAATATTGGTGATATCTGTATCGATGTGAATCTGCTTAGAAATATCATTATCTGATTGCCAGACATTATAAACCTCACCACCTGAGGCAGTCTGCTCGACATTAGACCAACTATCGCCTTCTAAGTTGACGGTATCATCACTATCCCCTCTAACATAGATAGTTGAATCAACATCGTTAGCTGCTATGTTCAAAGTATTTGCACCTATTCCACTGATATCGATAATATCTAGTACCTCTGGCTGGATCAGATCAGACAAGCTAATGACTTGATCTGCCCCATCAAAGCTTAGGATATCGAGCCCTTCGGTTGAAGTGATTAACGAGGTATCAGGAAGCTCAATAGCGTCGTCAGTCTCGTCAGCTAGTGTGAAGCTCTCATCTACCATCATACTACGTGCAGCGACTGGTTCTGGTGCTGGCCAGTCACTAGTAATATTTATAGTCAGTGTAGCGTTATCTGTATTATTAAAATCATCAAGTATCGTGTATTCAAACGTTTCTACTTGGTTGATGACACTTAGGTCTGGATCAGGTGTATAGAAATACGAACCATCTGGTTTTATTGTGAGTGTTCCGTAGAGACCGTCTATGACAGTGGTGCCAATAACACTCGTACCATCAACTGACGAAACAACCGTGGATAGCGTGACATCATCATTGTCACTGATCACATTACCAACAGCAGCTTGAGAGCCATAGGTACCTGGCTCATCTGGATCAGTCTTCGTAACAAATCCATTAAGATTAACGCTAGAAAGTGCTCCAGATGCCTCAGCTATAACACGATAGTTACCTGCTTCCAAATTTTCTAACGTAATAATTAAGCGCTCCCCTAGAAGACCGCCAAGGTCGAGCAAACCAGCATCTGTCTGAGTAGCAACATTAACCCAGAAGGTACCAATCTGTTTTTGTACCATAAAGCTAGTACCACCTAGAAGGTCACTCGATTCAAGGGTAAGTAACGCTGATCCTATATCACCTGGGTCAATAGTGAACGTTCTTGTCACACTGGAAAGACCTAACACGTTACTAGCTTGACCAGAGATAGGCTGCTCTATCGTTTCTGGATTTACAATCAGCTCTGTGGTTGCCACATCATCTACCGCATCAATTGGGAAATCGACCGCTGGGTAATCACTCTCGATACCTACTGTCAATGTGGCACTATCAGTACTGCCAGTAACTGTATCAACGATCGTGTAAGAGAAGGTGTCTGATTTACCAATACCACCAACATTTGAGTTTGGCGTATAAGTATAGGCACCATCAGCGTCTATAACCAAGATTCCGTGGTCACCTATGATATTTGTCGTACCACTACTGTTAATTGGTTCACCATTAACTGTAGTAACTACCGTATCAGCGGTTGCTACATCATTCTCGTCAATAACATTGCCCGTAGCATTTGCAGTTGCTACCGATGCTATCGCTGTTGAATCAGTCTCAACGATATTCGCCGTCAGGGTTCCAGTAGTAATCAGACCAATTGCTGGACTGACGTAACCTATCAATCGGTATTCACCGGTTGGTAAATCTGTTAATTGGTAACTCGCATTTCCACCTAAGAGACCGAGCACATCAATCAATCCAGTATTAGTACCAGAGTTCCCAATATCAACAAAGGTGCCATTCGCATCTTTTATTTGGAGAACCACACTACTATTATTCAGAAGATCTACCACCCCAGATGCCGCAAGACTTATTTCTACAGAGCCTGTACTATTTTCAGCAATATCAAAATCAAATTGCATTTCAATATTCCCTGCACCAAGCAGACTCAATACTGATGTTGCCGAGTCCGTTTTAATCTCAGTAGTCGTCACTGGTGTAACGATTATTTCAGCTGTAGTACTATCGTCGATGGCATCCACCTTGATAGGTACGATGACAGTAGTAGGCGCACTTACGTTACCTGCAGCATCAGTAGCCGTTGCGGTAACGGTTTCACCATTAATTAGTGGGTTAGCACTAGTATCAATGACATAGTCGCCAGCACCATTTGTAGTACCGCTGTAGTCAGGTACGCCATCGCCATCGCCATCAATATCAATTTCAACCAACGAGTTGGGTTCTGCTGTGCCACTTACTTCAGTGCCATCTGTATTCACTTCAACAACTGGGGCAGCTGGAGCAATTGTGTCAACTGTGATAGTCACAGAAGGTGCATTACCACTGACATTGTTTATAGCGTCTTTGATGTTGTAACTTAGCGCATACTCGCCATCATCTAAAGGCGTCTGCGGTGTTAGCGTATAACTGCCATCCGCATTTTTGACGACTATAGCATCAACCACAATATCGTCAATTACCAACTGAGGTGTGTCTCCATCATCAACAATGTTGGCATCAATCACCAAACTTGGCGTGTTGTCATTTGTGAACCCATTATCGACAATGATTTCTGCAGGGTTCAGTACGTCACCGCTGCCATCATTGGCCACGTTATCAGTGACAGTAGCCACTGATATGGGCGTACTAGGAGCCGTGGAGCTGATATTAATCACCAGTTGTGCGGTGTCACTGTTACCTGCTGCACCGTTAGAGATAGTATATTCAAATACTTCTGTTTTACCTGACGATGCGTAGTCACCATTGGCCCTGTAAATGTAGTTACCAAGCTCATTGATGATTAAAATACCGTACTGACCCTGTATGGTAAATACGTTGAGACCGTCAACAATTTCAGAAGTCGGCTCTAATAAAGTATTTTCACTATTGATATCAGTCAGCTTAGTATTAGCGGTGACTATATCTTCACCCAACTCATCTTCTGCTAACCCATCAGGATTAATGACATTACCTGTGAGGATTGCATTTGAATCGAAATTATATTCCGTTAGTGTAGTCGTCACATTGGTCGTTTCTAGCAACGTTAGGGTATTGCTAAGTAATGCACCTGCAACAGCATCTAATACTGGATCAACTACGCCCCCAAGTAAATTGTTTAATACAGTGTTGTTTTGGAGCAAAGTCACCAATTCATCGATGCTTAGCTCATTTGTCACACCTAAAGCAACTGTAAGAATACCTTTGACTGTGGTGCCCAGACCAACTGTGTCAGCATTTAGCGAGGCCTCTACTGCATTTAAGACAGCCGTTTGATTACTCAAGCCTAAAACGATGCCAGAGTCGCTTAAGTCTGCCAATTCTATATCTTCGACTAAAGTAGTTAATGCACTATCACTTTTACGCACTATTACTGTATAGTCTCCTGGCTCTAAACCAGATACAGTCGCTGTCAATGTGTCGTTGTCAGTAATGCCTAGTACCTCTAAACCGACTACATCACCTATTAGTGGTTCACCACCAGTAGTACCAACATAAACACGGTCGCCATTGCTATTGTAGACTTCTATATTAACGGCATCCGCTACTGCAACTAGCGCTATTTGTTGGACATCAATACTAACTGTACCAATCGCGCCATCACTTACAGTAAAGCCAAGAATACCATCTGAGTCTACATCCCTTGCAGTAATATCGCTTCTCGTAACGAAACTACTCCTTTGCACGAAACTACTTCTTTGGGCAATTCCATTTCCTTCAGCGATACCAAGTACGGCGACGTTATTGTCAGTTACTGGTGGGTTATTAGTGGCTTGTAACTCACCTAAATCTATATCGGCTGAGTCATCTTGAGCAACTATGGTAGTAGTATCAATCGTCACATTGGTGACTGACGAATCCTCACTCACGTTACCTGCCTCAT
Source organism: Psychrobacter proteolyticus (assembly GCF_039762275.1). GTDB lineage: Bacteria > Pseudomonadota > Gammaproteobacteria > Pseudomonadales > Moraxellaceae > Psychrobacter > Psychrobacter proteolyticus_C. The sequence continues at coordinate 279,664 of NZ_JBDLOB010000004.1, forward strand.
CAATAAGGTTGTAACTGAGTGTATAAGGGCCATCAGTCAATGGCGTGGTTGGCGTTAAGGTCACGCTGCCATCATCATTAGGCGTAGAGGTTGAAGGTACGACGCTGCCATCAACCAACAGTTGCGGGATACCGTTAGCTACTTGCTCGGCAGGTACAACAACGCCTGGTGTGTTGTCGTTAGTCAGGCCACCATTAATGACAGTTTCTGCTGGAGTGAGCTCGCTACCATCAATGTCGACATTGTCAGTGACCACAGGGGCATCAGTTGGTGCCGTTGGTACAACCGTATCCACAATGATGTCTTTGGTCACAGGGGCACTGATATTACCAGCGGCGTCCGTGGCAGTGGCGGTTAGGGTTTCATCCCCTTCGCCCATGGCCGCCACGTCATCGGCATCAACTGCCACACTCCAGTTGCCATCACCATCGACGGTCACAGGATCGCCAATC